>JBIQJE010000022.1:0-46262 GCA_044507625.1 Hyphomicrobiaceae bacterium
GAAACTACTTCGCCGATGCCGGCTACGAGGCCGTATGATCAGAATCTGCTCTAGAGCCGGTAGACGACAGCTCCGCCGGTGAGTCCCGCTCCCGCAGCGCACATAAGAAGCGATTGCCCGGCGGCGATCTTCCCCTGGGCGGATGCGAGGGAGAGCGTGAGCGGGATGGTGGCGGCGGAGCTGTTGCCGTAACCGGAAAAACTCGTCAGCACTTTCTCGTTCGGCACCGCGAGCTGCCGGGCGACCGCCGCGACGATGCGGCCGTTGGCCTGGTGCGGCACGAGCCAGTCGACGTCGCCGATCGCGCACCGCGCCTTGGCGAGCGCATCCCGTGCCGCCCCCGACATCAACTCCACTGCGCGTGTGAAGACCGCACGGCCATCGGTGATGGTCATCTGCGTATCCTCGAGCGGCATGCCGGGTGCGAAGGGCCGGCGGCTGCCGCCCCCCGCAATCTGGATCAAGCCGTAGGCGCTGCCATCGGTCGCGAGCTTTACGCCGCGCACGCCGGTGCCCGGTTCGCGTGCGGGCACCAGAACGACCGCGCCAGCGGCGTCGGCGAAGAGGATCGAGCTACCGCGCTCGGAGGGGTTTATTCGCCGCGACAGGATGTTGGCCGCAACAACAAGAACCGGCGCGCCGTGGGTGCGGACGAACCCATCCGCCAGCGTGAGCGCGTAGAGGAACCCTGCGCAAGCTCCCGCAAGGTCGATGCCGCCTGAGTTGCCGAGGCCGAGCCGGTGGGCCAGCAGCGGCGCCGACGGGGGCAGCGGATGGTCCGGCGTGCTGGTGGCCAGCAGCGTCAATGCGATGGCATCGCGATCGATCCCGGCGGCCTGCAGCGCCATCTCGGCGGCCGGTACGGCGAGATCGGTGAGGGCCTGATCGGGCGCCGCGTACCGGCGCTCCTCGATGCCGGTCCGGCGCAGGATCCAGCCCGGATCCAGCCCCAGGCGCGCCTCGATTTCCGGGTTGGTCACGCGCTGTTCTGGTACGTAGTGGCCGAACCCCGCGATGGTCGATCCCATGCCGCTCATGGCTCCTGTCTCGCAAGCCAATCCGGCGCTTCGGCGATCGCCGCGTAGACGCGGTCGAGCTCGGCCGGCGTAATGCAGTACGGCGGCATGAGATAGATGGTGTTGCCGAGGGGGCGCAGAAGCACCCCGCGCTCGATGAAGAAGTGCGAGAGGCGCGGGGCGACGCTCGCCATATAGCCGGCGTCCGACACTTCGAGATCGAGTGCCGCGATCGTACCCAGCTGCCGCACGCCGGCAAAACGGGCATCGCTGCGGAAAGGCTCCAGCCGCTCGGCGTGGGCCGCGGCCAGCGCATCGATCCGCTGCTGGACCGGCTCGTCGCGCCAGATCTTCAGGTTTGCGTTCGCCGCGGCGCAGGCGATCGGGTTCGCGGTGTAGGAGCTCGAGTGAAAAAACATGCGGGCGCGGTCGGTGGAGCGGTGCGCCTCGAAGATGGGCTCGGAGCACAGCGTCACCGCGAGCGGCATCGAGCCGCCGGTGATGCCCTTGGCGAGACATAGGATGTCCGGCACCACGCCTGCGCGGTTGCACGCCAGCAGCTCGCCCGTCCGTCCCCAGCCGGTCATCACCTCGTCGGCGATCAGCAAAACCCCGTGGGCATCAGCGACGCGGCGCAGCTCGCGCAGAACCGCTTCGGGGTAGATCAGCATGCCGCCCGCGCCGAGGATCAGCGGCTCGATGATCAGCGCGGCGGTCGGTTCGGCGAAGCATGCCGCTTCGAAGGCGTCGATCATCTCCTGCTCCCGGCCTGCGGCAGGAAACGGAATGCGCGCCACCTCGAACAGAAACGGCTCGTAGGGCGCGGTGAAAACGCCGCGCGCGCCGACGGACATGCCGCCGACGGTATCGCCATGGTACCCGTGCTCGAGGGCGACGACGCGACGGCGGGGCGCGCCGATATTGCGGAAGTAGCCGAGCGCCATCTTCAAGCCGACCTCGACGGATGTCGATCCGCTATCGGAGAAGAAGACGCGGGTCAGGCCTTTGGGTGCGAGGCCGATCAAGCCGCGGGCCAGTTCCTCGGCGGGCTCGTGGGTGAAGCCGGCGAATATCACCTGATCGAGGGTGCCGGCCTGCCTGGCGATGGCGGCGACGATGGCGGGATGGCTGTGACCGTGGGTGATCACCCACCACGATGAGATGGCGTCGAGCAGGCGGCGTCCGTCGGCGCATTCCAGCCATGCCCCCTCGGCGGCCGCGATGGGCACCATCGCCGGCGTGAGGCCGTGCTGGGTGAAGGGGTGCCATACCGGGCTGTCACCTGCTGGTGTGCCAAATGTCATGGCATCACCGGAGCGGTGAAGTCCTCCGGACGGAAGTTCGCCTCGAAGGCCGCGCGGAGCGTTGCGGGGGTGAGTGGGTCAAGCCGCGGGAGCCGGCCAAGGCGGCGCACGCCGCCCATCGCTGCGATGGTGCTTTCGGAATCGACCACCTCATCACCGACGAATGCGATGCCGAGCAGCGGAATGCCGCGATGTCTCAACGCCTCGATGGACAGAAGACTGTGGTTGATGGTGCCGAGGCGTGTCGAGGCGACAAGCACGACGGGCGCGCGCCAGCGGGCAAAGAGATCGATCTGCAAATCGCGCCGCGTGACCGGAACCATCAATCCGCCCGCGCCTTCGATCACGAGCGGCGCGTCGCCGGGAACGGACGGAACAGCGGTGGCCAGCCGCTCGATGTCGATCTCAACGCCGTCGCGTTCGGCGGCAAGGTGCGGCGAAGCCGGCATCGTCAGTCGGTAGGCCTCCGGCAGGATGCGATCGGGCGGCATGGCCGCGAGCCGGCGCACCGTCTCGCTATCGGTCGGCGCAGCCAGGCCCGACTGCACAGGCTTCCAATAGTAGGCTGCGAGCGCGGCGACGAGCGCGGCGGAGAAAACCGTCTTGCCGATATCGGTGTCGGTGCCCGTGACGATGATGCGCGCGCTCATGGGCCGAGCCCCTTCAGCTCCTCCCCCAGGGCTTCGGCCATGGCGGCCACCTGCGCCTCATCGACATTGAGCGTCAGCATCACGCGCAAGCGCGCAGTGCCTTCGGGGACCGTAGGCGGGCGCACGGCGCGGATATCGAACCCACGCTTCTGCATGGCCGCGGCCAAGCGCGTCGCCCGCTCATCGAAGCCAACGATCAGCGGCTGAATATGCGTGCCGGAAGGCTTCAGTCCGCAGGTTTCTTCGAGGCGCTGGCCCGCAAAGGCCACGAGGCGCGCGAGCCGTTCGCGCCGCGCGGCGTCGAAACGGCAGATGAGGAGCGCGGCGCGCACGATGGCCGTGACGAGCGGAGAGGGCGCCGTGGCGTAGATGAACGGCCGCGAGCGATTGACGAGATAGTCGCAGAGAACGCGCGGCCCGGTGACGAGCGCGCCCATGGCGCCCAGCGCCTTGCCGCACGTATGCAACGCGACCACGTTCTCGCGGCCTTCGAGGGCGGCACCGAGGCCGCGACCCATGGGACCCAGCACACCGGTTGCATGGGCCTCATCGATCATCAGCACGCCGCCGTAGCGGTCCGCGATGGCGATGAGATCATCGAGGGGCGCGCAATCGCCGTCCATCGAATAGAGGCTTTCCACGGCGATCCAGGGCGTGCCCGTGCCGCCGGCATCGCGCCAGGCCTTGATCGCATCCTCGAAGGACTGCGCATCGTTGTGGCGCGCTTCGGCCTGCTCGGCCTTGCCGAGCCGCATGCCATCGTGAACGGACGCATGGATCAGCGCATCGTAGACGACGAGATCGCCGCGCTGCGGGAGCGTTGAGAACAGCGCGACGTTGGCGAGGAACCCGCCGCCGAAGAAGAGCGCGCTCTCGGCGCCGAAAAATGCCGCTGCCTCCGCCTCGATCGCCTCGTGCTCGCGGTCGTTGCCCCGGAGAAGGCGCGATCCGCCCGAGCCGATGGAAACCTCGCGCGCGATAGCCGAGCGCGCAGCTTCCCTCAGCTCCCGCGACCGCGCGAGCGCGAGATAATCATTGGAGCTGAAGTCGATGCCCGACGCGGCGGCGAGCGCCCGGCGGCGCCCGCGCCGCGCTAGCGCTTCGAGCGCCCGCTCATGGCTCTTGTACATCATCCCGCTCGCCCGAGCCGCTCTCGAGCTCGAGCGGCCTCAGGCCGAGCTTGTCGAATAGAATGGCGTCGCTGTCCTCGCCGGGATTGCCGGCCGTCAACAGCGTCTCGCCGACGAAGATGGAGTTGGCGCCCGCGAAGAAGCACAGCGCCTGGGTCTCATCGCTCATCTCCGTACGGCCCGCGGAGAGGCGAACATAGGACTGCGGCATCAGGATGCGTGCGAGCGCGATCGTGCGCACGAACTCGATGGCGTCGATCTTTTCCGTGTTTTCCAACGGGGTTCCCGGGATGGCGATCAGCATGTTGATCGGCACGCTCTCGGGATGCTCGGGAAGATTGGCGAGCGTCCGCAGCATGTCGACGCGGTCTTCGGGCTCCTCGCCCATGCCGACGATGCCGCCGCAGCACACCTTGATGCCGGCCTCGCGCACGCGCTCCAGCGTCTGCAGGCGATCGGCAAAGGTGCGCGTGGTGATGACCTTGTCGTAGTAGCGCTTCGAGGTGTCGATGTTGTGGTTGTAGTAATCGAGACCGGCGCGCGCGAGCTTTATGACGTCATCGTCGGAAAGCATGCCGAGGGTCATGCACGTTTCCATGCCCATCGCCTTCACGCCCTCGACCATCGCGCACACGGCGTCCATGTCGCGGTTCTTGGGGGAACGCCAGGCGGCGCCCATGCAATAGCGCGTGGCGCCCTGCTCCTTGGCCTTGCGCGCCTCGGCGAGAACCTTCTCCACCTCCATCAGCTTGCTGGCCTTGAGGCCGGAGGCGTGGTGGGAGGACTGGCTGCAGTAGCCGCAATCCTCAGCGCAGCCGCCGGTCTTGATGGAGAGGAGCCGGCTGCGCTGCACCGTGTTGGGGTCGAAATAGCGGCGATGGATGGAGTGGGCCTTGAACAACAGGTCGTTGAACGGGGCCTCGTAAAGGGCCTGCGCCTCCTCGCGGGTCCAATCGTGGCGCACCATGCGGTCGGCCGAATGGCTCGTCCCGACGGCGTGGGACGTCCGCAGCTCCATCATTTGCAAAAGGCTCCCTCTTTGGGCGGCCATCCCCGGCCGCTGCCAGCCGATGTTTGCACCGGCGCGGGCCTCGACCGCAAGGTGTTAGCGCGGCGCGACGTTCTGCCCCCTTCGAGGGGGGCCCCGCCGGGATGGGGAGGAACTCCCGGCGGGGCTGTCTGACCAGGGGATTGCGAGGGGGCGACGCGTGCCTTGGCCAGGTTATTTATTCCACGGCGCGGGAAAAAAACACGACCCGAGATGGGAAAGAATGGGCCAATCCCATAACGATCTTCCGCGCCCATGCCGCAGTTTGAAATGCGGCCGTGAAATAAACGTGGACAAGAACAAAACCGCCCGGACAAATCGTGCTATAGTTAATACCGATTATTATGCACTACTGCAAAATATCGATAGAGATGGAATTGGTGGCCGTGCGTCATATGCAGTGCAAAGCATTCCATCTGAACGCATTGGCTAAACGCGGCGAGACTAGTCGCAGGCCAGGGCGAACTCCTGGTCTCTCGGCGCGGAGGTAGGTCGGCAACCCTCGAGGGCTCCCCAATGACAGCGGTAGGACGGTTTTCCACTCGACCTCTATATCTCCAAGTGAAAGACACGCTGATTCAGCGCATTGCGGCCGGAGCATGGAAACCCGGGTCAGCAATTCCCAATGAAATCGAACTTTCACGCGAATTGGGCATAAGCGTCGGGACAGTCCGCAAGGCGCTCGACGAGATGGAAAATGAACGGCTCATTTCTCGCCGCCAGGGGCGTGGTACGTTCGTTATTGATCAAACTTCAAATGAGCATGCCGTGCGCTTCAGCAATATTCGCGATGCGGACGGCATAAGAATATCCGGCGACGCAGAAACGTCATCGGTCCAGAGCGGCACGGCGAACGAGGCCGAGGCTAGGCTGCTGCAATTGCGGGCGGGCGAGCCGGTTTTTCGCATTCACCGTGTGTTGTTCCACAACGGTCTTCCTTTAATGGCTGAGGAGTCGACAGTTCCGCAATCGCGCTTCCCGGGGCTTGTGGACGAAACGGATATATCCCCCAGCATTGTCGTTCTCGCCCACCATTATGGGGTTCTGCTGGGTCGCGCCGTCGAGAAAGTCGGTACGAAAGCGGCCACAACGGAGGATGCGGACCGCCTCAAGGTTGCAGAGGGAACACCTCTCCTCACCCTGGACTGCGTCGTTTATGCGATCGACGGCGAGCCCATCGAGTGGCGCAGGGCGCGGTGCCACCTGGGCGAGAACCACTACCTCGCCGAGATGAGCTGACCGTTCCGGCGTACTCCCCCGTCGAGACGCGCTCGGCCAGGGCTCAATCGCCCAGGCCCAGCGCGCGCGCCATGGCGCGGAACACGAACGTGTTGTCCACGCGCCCGTGAAACACGTCGGCGCCCGGCCCGAGTGCGGTCAGCACGACATCGTCAGCGGCATGCACGCCGGCGCGCGCCGTGATCGGCAGGTTACCCAGTTTGCGCGCCGCGCCGGGGACGCAGTTGCTCTCGTTGAGCACGGGCTTTTCTTCGGCAGCGCCGGTCGTCGGGACATTTTCGCCCGCAAGGTGCGGACGTCCCGCGTCGCAGTGATCGGGGTAGGCGGCGAACACCATGGCGAGACGCCGGTCCACATCCACGCTCGGCGGATAGCCTTCGCGGTCGGGCGGGGGATAATCCGGGAAGCCGGCGGAGGCGTAGGTCTGCAGGCGGTCGCGCAGCTGCTCGCCCTTGCTATCGTCGTAGGTGCCGATGATCGAGACCGGATGGCCGTGATCGGGCACGACGATGACCAGCGTGTCGTTCTTGCGCGCTGCGAAATCCTTCGCCATCGCGACAACGTTGTCGAACATGATGGTGTCGTAGACGGCGCGCTCCCAATCGAGGGCGTGGCTGTACTTGTCGATGCGTCCCGCTTCGACGAGGAGCAGGAAGCCATCGTCGGCGCGGGACAGCACCTCGAGCGCGGCGCGCATGCTGTCGGTCAAGTCGGGCTGGTCGGGGAATTTCGCGACGGTGCCCTTTTTCAGGAACTTGCGATCGAGGGCGCCGTCGACGTTGCGGTCGTTGAAGAGGCCGAGGATCTTCCGCGTACCGGGCTGCGCCGCCGCCGCGGAAAGCCCGCGCGCGGTGTCGACGAAGACGTATCCCGCCTGCCGAAAGCGGCCGATGTAATTCTCTCCATCGCGCCGCTTGCCGCCTGAATCCCCCGACGGGCGGAAATTCAACGTGCCGCCGCCTAACATCACGTCGGGCTGCAGCTTGTAGAACATGGCGACGATGTCGTCGTAGTCGGCGCGGGTGCGCGTGTGCGCCACGAAGCCTGCGGGCGTTGCGTCCTCGATCTCGGTATCGGTGACGACGCCGACCGCAAGCTGCCGTTTGCGCTTCGCCAGCTCGGCGATCGTTTCGACCGCCGGATGGGCCAGCGTGTTGCGGTTGGCTGCGCAATAAACACCAAGCGCGTTGACGCACGATTTGTGGCCGGTGGCGAAGGCCGTCACCGCATTGGCGCTGTCGGTGACGATGGAATCGGTGCCGGAGGTCGAGACGAGCGCCATGTGGGGCATGTCGTCCATGGCGAGCTCGCCACCGTATTTGCCCTGCCGGATGCCCTTCGAGAGCATGCGCGCGGCGGTGCGATGGGCGATGGAAAGCCCGTCGCCGATGAGCAAAATCACGTTGCGCGCAAGGCGTCCCTCGGGCGTGCCGTACACATCCCAGACGACCGACGCCTTCGCCGCGCCCGACTGCGCTTCGACTTTCACGGCACCGGGCCGCGCAATGTGCGCGCCGCGGATCCAGTACGCGGTGCGCGCGGCGCCGTCCTCGTGCGCAATGATCTCGGCGGGTTTGCCGAGCGCCTTCGCTGCATCCTCGCCGTCGATGGTGACTTTGAGATCGCCGGGCGCCGGCGCTCCGGGGAATTCGACCTTCAGGTCGAAGCGCGCGCCGGTGAGAATCTCTGCGCGATCGATCGGATAGATCGTCTGCGCGCCCACCGTGGTGACAACGGCCGCCATCGCGAAAGACGCCGCGGCCAGCGCGATGGGGATGATCGACGGCATGGAAGTTCGCCTCTTTGCTTCACACTGAGACGACAGCAGGTCTCGCGGCGGCCTTAGCGCCGGCTCATGAAGGGTCTGTGACAGCGAGCGCGCAGGTGCTCGGCAACCGCAACGCGCAGCCCGCGGCTTCGCAGCCTCGTGCGGTTAACCACGGCGAGGCGGACGGTATGGATTTGCTAACGAAGTGTAGCGGCAATCGTTGAATTTGTGTTTGATTCGATTCAACTCTTGGACGTTCAGCCACGGGGAATGTCGGGGGGCTGCATGAGAGACGACCAGAAACAGCAGCTTTTTGGCCTGCTGCAAACGAACAAGATCCTTAAAAAAAATGGTTACTCGCTGGCTTACGACGGCGAGGGCGGCATCGTGGTCGACCGTGCCGGGCACGTACACGGCATCTGGGACCACGACGAGCGCACCTATACCTGGATCTCACCGGGGAATACCGAGCCGCGGTTCCGCACCGAGGACGTGCGATCGGCCGTGCTCTATACGGTGGTGGTGCTGGCGCAAGATTGAGCGAAGCGGAAAGGCCGAGCGCGCGCGAGGGCGGCTCGCGATCCGGTGAAACCGGTCAGTTGGTATCCTCCGGCAAGCGTGGGACCGGCAGGATCTCGACACCTTCCTCGATCAACTCGCGCGCCTCATCGTACGAGGCCGTACCGACGATACTGCGCGCGGCCACCTCGCGATAGTGGATCTTGCGCGCTTCCTCGGGGAAGCTGTCGCCGACATCCTCGGAGCCTTCGACCAATAGCTTTCGCACTTGGCGGACAAGGTTGCGATAGCGCGCCGGAGCCTCATCGTGCGCCGCCGTCTCGGTCCGGGACCGCAACGCCACGTTGGGTGCCATGATCGACTTACCGACCTCGCGGCTGTTGCATTGAGGGCAGGTGATCTGATCGCCGGCCGCCTGGGCATCGTAGGACGCGCTCGAAGCGAACCAAGCTTCGAACTCATGGCTATTCGCGCATTGAAGGCGATAACGGATCACGTTGCGACCTCATCGGGCAGAGCATCTTCGGCGTATATCACGTCGAACGGCCGGTCATGGCGCAGGGACGGCACCTGGCTGCGAACCTCGGCCAAGCGTTGCATATCGACATCGGCGAAGATGACGCCGGGCTGGTCTTCCGCCTCGGCGATCACTTCGCCCCAAGGGGAGATGGCGAGGCTGTGCCCGTACGTCTCCCGGCCGTCCTCGTGGCAGCCACCCTGGGCCGCCGCGAATACGTAGCACTGGCATTCGATGGCGCGGGCGCGGAGCAGCGTCCGCCAGTGGGCCAGTCCCGTGTGTTTCGTAAAGGCCGCCGGAACGGCGAGGAAGCTCGCCCCGGCCTGCGCCAGCGCGCGGAAGAGGTGCGGGAAGCGCAGATCGTAGCAGATGGTCATGCCCAGCTTGCCCCACGGGAGCGACGCCAGCACGGCCTCGCCGCCCGGCGCGTAGCTCGCGCTTTCGCGATAGGTTTCGCCGCCGGGCAGATCGACGTCGAACATATGGATCTTGTCGTAGCGCGCCGTGATGCGGCCGTCGGGGGATATGAGGAACGACCGGTTCACCGGCGTGCCGGCCTCGCCCAAGAGGGCGAGCGAGCCGATGTGCAGCCAGACGTTCAGCTCGCGGGCGAGGGCACGGAACCGGGCAACACCCGGATCGTCCGCCTCCCGGCGCAGCGACTGCGGCAGCCGCTCGCGATCTCTTTCCAGGAGGTTGGTCATCTCAGGGGTTTGAACGTAGCTCGCCCCGCCTGCGGCGGCCTTGCGGATGAGCGTCTCCGCCGCCTCGATGTTCCGTGCGGGGGTGCGCCCCGAGCACATCTGCACGAGGCCTACGCGGAAAGTTGAAAGCGCATCCGGCATGGCGGTGACACCTCTAACGTCGACGCGCGCGACGCCGCCGACCCGGTTCGAAGCTAGGCGGTCAGGAGGGGATCGAGCTTACCCTCGCGCTCGAGCGCGTAGAGATCGTCGCAGCCGCCCACGTGACGGTCGCCGATCCATATCTGCGGCACCGTGTGGCGCCCGCCGGCCAGCTCGCTCATCTTGGCCCGCAACTCGCGCGCGCTGACGTCAATCTCCTCGAAGGCCGTGACGCCCTTCTGGCGCAGAAGCTCCTTAGCCATGTGGCAGTAGGGGCAAAATCGCGTGGTGTAGACAGTTATCTTAGGCATGGATCCGAGGCGCATCCCCTTTCCTGCGCCGACGGGCAACGGAACACGGCGCACCCGCATTTTAGCGGCTCCGTCTTGCCGCGCAAATCGTCCCGGAGGCACGCGCTTATATTCACCGCTGTTTCAAGGCGGCAAGAGGGCCGCATCGGTTACCATCGCCAGCGATAGAACGTCCACGCGGGTGGCACCCGCCGCCTTCAGCACCCGAGCGCACGCGCGCACAGTCGCACCCGTCGTGATCACATCGTCGATGAGCACGATCCTGGCTCCGGCCAACGCCGGCAGGGCGCCGGCGGAAACGGTGAACGCCCCGGCAACATTCTCCCGCCTCTGCGCCCGGCTGAGGCCCACCTGCGGACGGGTGCGGCGAGAGCGCACGAGCGCCATGGGCCAGTAAGGGCGTGCCGATGCACGGGCGACCTCCTGGGCCAGCACGGCCGATTGGTTGAAGCGCCTGTGGAGCAGCCGCCAGCGGGTCAGCGGCACCGGAACAATGGCATCGGCATCCGCCAGCAGCTCGCCGCCGGCGCTCGCGAGCAGACGGCCGAAGAGCCGCAGACCGTCGTGGCGATCGCGGAATTTCAAATCGTGCACGAGCTTGCGCATGATGCCGTCGAAGCGGGCGACGGCGCGGGCGCGGTCATATTCGGGCGGATCGGCTTCGGCTGCGGCCGATATCGTCCCCGGCCCGATGTCGACCGCAAGCGGGATGCCGAGGCGGTCGCAGACCGGCGCCCGGATGAAGTCGATCTGCGTCCAGCAGGATGCGCACAGGGTGTTGTGGTCCGCCAGGGGACGGTGGCAGGCGAGGCAAAGGGGCGGCACGAGACAGTCGGCGGCGGCGGCTACGGCCGCGCGCACGGTTTCGGCTGTACTTTTCCAGCTCTGCAACATGGTGCCTGGCGGCTATCCTGTGTTCCGGCGGGCATGATAACCCATCTTCCGTGGACGCGCGCCCGCCGCCGCGTGGCGGCTTTTCGCGCACGCCCCGCGGCCCTGCGCTGCAACAGCGGTTGCGGGTTTGGCTTACCGCTGGACATCGGCGGCGACCGGCGGGTGTCGCTGCAGCGGGGAACAGGCTAGCGTGGCACGGCCGCAGGGCGCGACTGCCTGCTCCGGGAATGAACGCACGTGTCCTCATCCAACGACCCCATCCGGATTTTTGACCGGGCGCTGCTGGCGCGCCGGCGGCGGCGCGCGGCGCCGGAGGCCGCGGCCCATGACTTCCTCCTCGAGCGCGTATCCGACGATATCGCCGAGCGCCTCGCCATCGTTCGCCGGCGCTTTCCACTCGCGGCCAACATCGGCGCCCACCACGGGGTGCTTTCGCGCCGCATCCTGGGCGTGGCAGGCGTCGAGCGGGTGATCGATATCGATGCCGTCGACCGCCCCTCTGGGCTTACGGCGGAGCCGGTTTTGCGCGTTGGTGCGGACGAGGAAGCCCTGCCGTTTGCCGATGCTTCGCTCGACCTTGCCGTGTCGGCGCTGTCGCTGCACCTCGTCAACGATCTGCCGGGCGTGCTGGTGCAGATCCGGCGCGCACTGAAGCCGGACGGGCTGCTGCTCGCTGCGATGCTCGGCGGGGCAAGCCTCAACGAGCTGCGCACATCCTGGCTCGAAGCGGAAGCGGAGGTGACCGGCGGCGCCTCACCGCGCGTTGCACCGTTTGCGGACGTGCGAGACATGGGCGCGCTTTTGCAGCGGGCCGGTTTTGCGCTGCCCGTCGTCGATTCAGAGACGGTGACCGTGACGTACGCCAACCCGCTCGCGCTCATGCGCGAGATCAAGGGGATGGGGGCGAGCAACATGCTGCTCGCGCGGCGGCGTACGCCGGTGACGCGCGGGCTGCTGCTGCGGGCAGCGGAAATCTATGTGGAGCGCTTTGCGGGAGCGAACGGGCGCGTGCCGGCGACGTTCGAAATTTTGACGCTCACGGCGTGGGCCCCGGACCCGAGCCAGCCGAAGCCGTTGCGTCCGGGCTCGGCAACCGCCCGGCTCGCGGACGCACTGGGCGTCAAAGAGCGCAAGCTCGAGGAATAGGCTTCACCCGAGCAGGTCGCGGAGCGGCGCGATCAACGGGATGTCGGCGGGGGGCATCGGATAATCCTTGAGGCGCATCGCCCGTACCCAAGCGAGCTCCTGGCCTTCGCGGGGCGTAATGGCGCCGTCCCACGAGCGGCACAGGAACAGCGGCATCAGCAGATGGAACTTGTCGTAGGTGTGGCTGGCGAACGTGAGGGGATGCAGACAGGTGGGGCAGACGTCGATGCCGAGCTCCTCGTAGAGCTCGCGCCGCAGCGCCGCTTCCGGCGTCTCGCCGGGTTCGATCTTGCCGCCTGGAAATTCCCACAGACCTTCCATCGGGCGCCCCGGCGGGCGGCGCGTGATGAGGATGCGATTGTCGATATCGACGAGGGCCGCGGCGGCGACGAGGAGTATGGGCTGGCTCATGGCCAGCCCATAGCCTAGGGCGCGTCCGCTGGATAGGGGTTCGCCCGGCGGGGACACCCGGCTTTCGGATCAGCCGGGCGGGTGAGCGCATCTCAGCCAGCGTAACGGGCGCGCAGCGCTTCGAACTTTTCCACCTGCCCGGGCTTCAGCTCGCGCTGCTCATCGCGGGCGACGAAGATCTTGAACATCGACTCTCCGGCGCCGTTGTAGAACTGCACCGACATCGAGACGCGCTTCAGTCCACGCGCAACGAAGGCGATGGCCTTGCAGTTGTCGGCCTTGATGTGTCCGCCGATCGGGCTGTCGCCGTGGATGTTGTAATACCCGTGGCCGAAGGTGCCGGGCGGCAGCGCGCCCGTACACTCCAGAACGATGTCGCCGTTGTGGATGAGGAAGAGGATGTCGCCCCAGGTGGTGATGTCCTGCATGATGTCGGCAAAGGCTTCGCCAGGCACCACTGTGCCTTGTTCCGCCGGCAGGTTGCGCACCACCTCCAGCGTGCTGACGCCGTATTCGCGCGCGATCTGCTCGAGCAGATCTCCCGGGCTCGCGGCGACGCGCGCCGCCAGGGGCGGACGCTCGGTTGTAGCCGTATCCATCGGTTCCTCTATCTACTCTGCCGCGACCGGGGAGGTGTGCGTCGAGCCATCCGCCTTCTGCTCCTGTAGCACGGTGAAGCCTTCGAACTCGGGATGGCCGAGATAGAGCGGCTTGTTGCCGCCGGCGCGGGCGTGCGCCTTGCGGAACTGCTCCGACTTGGTCCAGGCCTCGAAGTCCTCCTTGGAGCGCCACATGGTGTGCGAGGAATAAAGCACGTGGTCTTCCTTCTCCGGTCCCTTGAGAAGGTGGAACACGATGAAGCCGGGCAGCTCATTGAGGTGCGTTTCACGGGTGAGCCAGACCTGCTCGAAGTCGTGCTCCGAGCCCTTCTGCACTTTGAAGCGGTTCATGGCGATGAACATCGCGGTTCCTTTCTGTTGGTCGTTTCGCCGTCTTACCCAAAACTCATGCGTGGCAGCGGGTTTCCCCACTGCCACGCTTCAGGTCCACGCACGCGTTACAAATCGCGGACCTATTAGAACTGCGCACGCGCCGAAAGAATGAACGTGCGGCCGCGTCCAGACTCCGGCGATGCGGGGCATACGCCTGGAGTGAAGGAGACACACGATGACGACGGCGCCGTACCGAGTACCGGCGTGTAGGTCGTGTCAAAGACGTTCGTCACGGTGCCATTCAGCGTCACGCCCTCCCAGAGCCTGTAGTTTGCAAACAGGTCCAGCAGCTCATAACCGGCGCGGCGCCCGCTCGCTGCGGACGGATCTTCCGCACTCGAGACGATATAACCGCGGGCACCGACTTCAAGGTCCTGATCGAGGAAGCGCAGGCCACCCGTAAGGACGAGATTGTGGTCGGGCATGTACTGGCTGGCACCGTTGCCCGGCTGCTGGGCCGGAAGCGTGTTGTTGAGGTAGGTATACGCCATGCTTGCGAAGATGAAGCCCGCGTCATAGTTGCCCTGCAATTCGACGCCTTTCACATTACTCGTGCCGGGCGCGTTGCAGAAGAAGAACACGCTGCCGGCCGCTGGCGCCGCCGCAGGCGCGGTGCAGGTGAGGATATAGTTTTCAATATCCATATCGAAGTAGGCGGCCTTGAAGCCGAAGGTATCGCCATGCGTCACGACATTGCGCTGAAGGACATTGGCGCCGAACTCAAAGCCCTTGGAGACTTCGGCCTTCAGGAACGGGTTGGCGATGTAAGTGGCGGAACCTCCGCCCGGATGATTGCCGCCGACGAACATTTCTGTCGCCGTCGGTGCACGCATCGTTTCCGAGTAGGTACCGTAGACTTGCAGCCAGTCGAGCGGCTTTGCGGCCAGAGTGAGTTTGGGATCGATGCGCCCGTCGCTTTCGTCGACCGAGTATGGACCGATCGGCATCGGCCCGCCGCCGCGGACAACGGAACCGGTGCCTTCCACGCCGTAGAAATCGTAGCGCAGGCCCACGATCAAATCGAAGATGCCCTTTGACAGCGTCGTCTCGGAGAAGAGGCCGCCGATGTCGTTCTCGCCGCTCGGATTGACCCCGCCGTTGCTCACGCGCACGTCATCGTGGAAGTACTCGACGCCGTAGGTTGAGACTACCCGGATTCCGCCACCCCAGTAGAAGCGCGACGTGTTGGCAATGTCGAAGCCCGCGCCCTTATCCTCGACCTTACGGCCAACGGCGGAAGCGAATGAGTTGAGCCCCTTCAGGTACGTCATCTCCACGTTGCTGAACTGCACGCCTGCGCTCAAATTCACGAGCTGGTTGTCTACCGGCGCGTACCTGAAGCGCGATGTCACGATGCTGGAGCGTAGATTCTGGAAATACGAGTTGGCCGAGAAGTCGTTGTCGTAGAACACGCCGCCGACGTCGAGCCGCGCCTCGGGCGAGAAGTAGCCATAGCCCTTAACAAGGCCGGAGATCAGATCCTGGTCCGTAAATGGCACCGTCTCGCCGCTGCCATTTTTGTAGTTGTCCTGATTCCGCTTGCTAATGGCCGCTGCGACTCCCACGCTTTCGGTGCGCATACCGGCGCCAATCATCTCGGACCAGCCGACACCGTTGCTGCCCCACGTTACCGCGGAGATGACGCCCGAGCTTTGGCCGCTCTTGATGATGTCCTCGACACCGAGCGTGCGCATATTGGCCGTACCGGCAAGCGCACCGGCACCACCTGCCGTCGAGACGGCGCCGCGCTGGATGTCAATGCCGGCAAGCAGCATGGGGTCGACATAGGCGAAGCCGCTGCTTTCGTGTCCGAGGAAACGGAAGTTCTGGCGAACGCCATCGATCATCATGTTGACGCGGCCCATGCCTTCGAAGCCGCGGATGTTGACGGACACGCCGGGATTGTTGGCGCTCTCGCGCGTAAACGTACCCGGTTGGGCGCGCAGAACATTGTCTATGCGCGTCTGACCGAAGGTATCGATCTCGCCGGCGCCGACAACGCTCACGCCGGCAGGCACCGTGTAGGGAACCAGGGATGCCTGCACGGTTTCGGGATTGGCCAACGGCGAATTATCGAATTGCTGTTGCGGCGCGGGCTGCTGCTGCACGACAGCGGGAGCGGCGCTCGGCGCCTTCTTCGCTGCGGCTTTCTTCTTGGTTGCCGTCTTCGCCCCTTCAACGGTCAAGGGGGGCAGCTGCGTTTCCTGCGCGAACGCTTCAGTGGCAGCCGCTGCGGCGACTGCGGAGATGCTTAGTAGGAGCAGTGTCCTGACGATCGGCCCTTTGTCAGAAGCGCCGGGAGTAAAGGAACGCTTCGACCTGCCGTCGCTACTCTTACCTGCTTCAACTTCCGCGACTTCAGCGGCTTCCGAAACGATCTCCGCAGTCGCTACGCCGTACCCATTCGCATTGCGCACAGTCATCACTCAGCCACCCCCCAATCGATTGAAATGGGCTGGCTGGCTGGTGCACGCAACGCGTACTAGCGGGCTCGCCGTGTGTGCGCCTCCGACACGCGGACGACGCATTTCTGCCCGGCCACCGCCGGACTTGTGCAACGTATTATTTTATGACTAATAAAGTCAACAAATGTGATCGGCCGCAAATCGGACACAAACGTCGCACCTGGCGCCGCCGCGCACATTGAAGGCCCAAACTGATCAGAGCCATGGAGCGCAGGTCATGAAGACCGCAGCTGAGGACCAACATTATACAGATGCAACCGATGAGCCGCCAAGCGCACACCATAGCGACCGCAAAGTACGCATACTCGTGTCCGAACTTCTGAAGGGGGGTCGCGAGGCTACTCTGGAGCACAACGGCATGGATTACCGACTGCGCATCACCGCCAACGGCAAGCTCATTCTGACGAAGTGAGGAACGATGTTCTTTAAAAGTACATTCTATGCCGGCGTCGCCTGCCTCGCGCTCGCTGCCTCGCTGGCAACCGGCACGATCGAAGCCCGCGCCGAGCAGACGATCGTCGATGCGGGCGGCCGGGATGTGAAGATAACCGACACTTCGCGCATCCTTTCGATCGGCGGGGATGTCACCGAGATTCTCTACGCACTGCATGTCGACGACAAGATCATCGCGGTCGATTCGACGAGCCAGTTCCCCGGTGACGCGCTCAGCAAGAAAGAGAATGTCGGCTATCTGCGCGCGCTGTCCGCGGAAGGCGTGCTCTCGACCAATCCGACGCTCATCATCGCCGCTGGCGATGCGGGGCCGCCACCGGTCGTTGCGGTGCTCAAGTCCTCGTCCATTCCCTACATTCAGGTTCCCGACGACAAGACACCCGAAGGCGTCGCCGCGAAGATCCGCTTCGTCGCCAAGGTCGTCGGCCGCGAGGCGGCCGGCGAAGCGCTCGCCAAGGATGTCGACCGCGACTTCGCTCTCCTCGCCGAGCAGCGTGCGAAGATCAAATCCCCGAAACGCGCGCTGTTCGTCCTCAGCGTGCAGAACGGGCGGGCTACGATCGGAGGCGCCAATACGAGTGCGGATGCGATGCTGAAGCTCGCCGGTGCAGAGAATGCCGCCGCCGGCGCACATGGATACAAGCCGATGGCCGACGAGGCGGGCGTCGATCTCGCGCCCGACGCCATCGTCACCATGCAGGGCGGGCCTTCGGGGCCACTGACCGATGGAATCATGGCCGTCAAAGCGCTGGCGCAGAGCCCCGCCATCAAGAACCATCGCGTCATAGAGATGAACGGTCTTTATCTGCTCGGGTTCGGCCCGCGCTGTGCTCGGGCCGCCCGCGAGCTTATGGTCGCGCTCTATCCGGAACTGGCACTGAAGCGCGCGAGCACGGCCGAATGACAAGCGAGGCGCTACCGCTGACAGCACGGCGGGCAGGCACACATCGACTCAGCCCTGCGCAGGTCATCGGCGGGCTGGCGGCGTTGCTTATCGTGGCGGCAATTGCCTCGCTGTCGCTCGGTCCGACGGGGATCACGCTGTCGTCGCTGCCGCGGGCAATCGGCGCCGCGTTCGGCGTGCATACGGATGCCGCGGCGACACGCGAGCAGCTCGTTCTCCTCGACATCCGCCTGCCGCGCACCCTGCTCGGCATGTTCGTCGGCGGCAGCCTCGCGATAGCGGGCGCGATCATGCAGGGCCTCTTTCGCAATCCGCTCGCCGACCCGGGGCTGATCGGCGTGTCGTCGGGCGCCGCGCTCGCCGCCGTCGCGACGATCGCGCTCGGCAACGGCATCGCCGCACCGCTGCTGCGGCCGCTGGGCATTTACGCGCTGCCGTTCGCGGCGTTCTTCGGCGGCATCATCACGACCATGGTTCTCGTGGCGGTCGCCGGCCGGCATGGCCAGCTCATGGTGGGCACGCTGCTCCTGGCGGGCATCGCGCTCGGCGCGCTTTCGGGCGCGCTCACCGGCCTCATCGCGTACGCCAGCGACGATCGCGAGCTTCGCGATCTCACCTTCTGGTCGATGGGCAGTCTCGGCGGCGCGAACTGGCCGAAGGTGTTTGCGGTGCTACCCTTCGCGGTGCTCATCGCGGTGATGGCGCCGTGGCTGATCCGTGGCCTCAACGGCTTTTTGCTGGGCGAATCGGAAGCCTTCCACCTCGGCATCAACGTCGAGCGCACCAAGCGCGCGGCCATCATCACGACCGCCGCCTCGGTGGGCGCCGCGGTGGCCATGGCGGGCATCATCGGCTTCGTCGGCATCGTGGTGCCGCACGTGGTGCGCTTGCTTGCCGGGCCCGACCATCGCGTCGTGCTGCCGGGGAGCGCGCTTCTCGGTGCCGTGCTGATGCTCGTTGCCGACATCGTCGCGCGGCTCATCGTGCGCCCGGCGGAGCTGCCCATCGGCATCGTGATGGCCGCTATCGGAACGCCGGTGTTCCTGCACCTCGTGATGAAGCGCGGCATCGGCGGGATGGAGTGAAGTGATGCTCACTGCGCGGCGGGCGACGTTCCGCATCAATGGCAAGACGCTGGTTTCGGATATCGACATCACCGTGCCGCCGGGAAAGCTCGTGGTTCTCGTCGGCCCCAACGGTGCCGGGAAGTCGACGCTGCTTCGCCTGCTGTCGGGCGAGCTGAAGGCGACGTCGGGAAGTGTCGAACTCGACGGGCGCGCGCTTGCGAGCTTCTCGGCAGCGGAGCTGGCGCGCCGTCGCGCTGTCGTTCCGCAGTCGACCGCGCTTTCGTTTCCGTTCACGGTCCGCGAGGTGGTGATGCTGGGGGCCACGGTGCCGGGCTTTACCTCCGCGCCCGAGCACGTGGAGCGCCTGGCGTCGGACTGCATCCGCACCGTGGGGCTTCTCGCGCTGGAGCACCGGCTGTTCACGCAGCTCTCGGGCGGTGAGCGGCAACGGGTGCATATCGCGCGCGCCATGCTGCAGCTCGCCATCGCGGAGCGGCCGGACGACGAGCCGGCGATCCTTCTGCTCGACGAACCGACGGCGAGCCTCGATCTTTCCCACCAGGGCGTGGTGCTGGAGGAGGCGCGCAGGCAGGCCCGCGAGGGGCGTGCCGTTCTTGCGATCCTGCACGATCTCAATCTCGCGGCGGTGTTCGCCGATGAGCTCGTGCTGCTCAGCAATGGCCAGGTGGCGGCGCGGGGCGCGCCGGCGGAAGTGCTGCGCGATGATCTCCTCTCGCGCGCCTACGGCTGCGAGGTGCGGACCAACATCACGCCTGCGGCGGGTGTGCCGTTCGTGCTGCCGCATGCGATCCGCAACCGCTGAGCGGGTTGCGGACGGCTGCGTCGCGAAAAGGGGCGGGCCGGCATTCGGCTTCGCCGCTTCGGCTCACTTTCCGGCGGGCGAGGCCGTCTGGCCGAAGAGCACTTTCTTGGCCTCGTCGGACATCAGTGCGCCGCTGTCGATCTGATCGCCGAGGGCGTAGGCGCGCTTCACCGCCGGGCGCGCCGCGATGGCTTCGAACCAACGCTTCAGATGGGGGAAGTCGGCCAGGTTCTGGCTCTGGCGCTCGTACGGTACGATCCAGGGATAGCAGGCCATGTCCGCGATCGAATAGCTGCCCGCGACGAACTCGCGATCCGCCAGGCGGCGATCGAGCACGCCATAAAGACGCGCGGTCTCCTTAACGTAGCGCTCCATCGCATAGGGGATGCGCTCGTTGGCGTAGACGTTGAAGTGATGGTTCTGCCCGGCCATCGGGCCGAGCCCTCCAACCTGCCAGAAGAGCCATTGCTCCACCTCGGTGCGCGCACGCTCCTCGGCGGGGTAGAACTTGCCCGTCTTGCGGCCGAGGTATTGGAGGATGGCGCCGGATTCGAAAACGCTGATGGGCGGCCCCCCGTCCGCGGGTGCGTTGTCGACGATCGCGGGTATGCGATTGTTCGGAGAATAGCGCAGGAACTGAGGATCGAACTGCTCGCCTTTGCCGATGTTCACCGGCTTCGGGCGGTAGGGGAGCCCTGCCTCTTCAAGAAAGATCGGAATCTTGAAACCGTTCGGGGTCGTCCAAAAGTAAAGGTCAATCATCGTCCTCGTCCTGCTCCAAGCGGCAGCGTGCGCGTCCCGTGCGTATCAATGCGCACGCTACAACCGCGGCTCGAAATACCAAAAGCGCCGCCTTGACGCGCCCGGCTGCCGTCACCACCATGTTTACTGGTGAGATAGGAGCGAATTCCTTGCTGGTGGTTCAGCGCAACGGTCAAACGACCGTCATTTCCGGCTGGAAGGCGTGGCTTATGGGCCTCGGCCTGGTGCTCAGCGCCATCGCCGGATTCATCCTGCTCGCGTTCCTATTCATCGGCATCGCGATCACGATCGGCGCGCTGCTCCTCGTCATCGTTCCTGCGGCAATCGCCCTCATGCTGCTGGGAACGATCCGGAGGCGGCAGCCGTAGACGAGCCGATCCTGCCTATTTCGCGGCCCTTTCGCCGGCGGCGTTGGCGCGGGCTGAGAGCGCCGTGATCTGCACCTCGTCGCCCGGGCGCAGCAGCGCATTGGGGCTGACGATCACGCGGTCGTTGACGGTGAGGCCGGCGGCGATCACCACGCGCTCGCCCAGGTCCTGCACCACACGCACGTGCCGGATCTCGACGCGGGTCTTGTCATCGACGACAGCCACCACCTGCTTGCCGCTACGCGTCATGAGCGTATTCGCCGGCACGGTCACGGCATCGCCCGCCACGGCGACGTCGATCATCACCTGTCCGTTGAGACCGGCCGGAATGCGGCCATCGGGGTTGGCCATCAGCAGCTCGGCGCGCATCGTGCTCGAGGCCTGGTCGATCTGCCCCGCGACGCGGACGACACGGGCGCTCAGCTCCTCCGGCACCTCGGCGAATTGGACTTTGGCCGCCGCGCCGGGCTTCACCACGAGGGATGAGGACTGCGGCACATCGATCTCTATGCGCAGCTCGTCGAGGCGCGCGATGCGCAAAAGATATCCCGACTGCTGGCCCGCTTCGCCGGAGACCTTGTCGCCGCGTTCCACATGGCGCGCAACGATGGTGCCATCGAACGGCGCACGGATGGTCTGGAAGCTGCGGACCTCTTCGAGACGCTTCACCTCGGCAGCGGCGGCCGCCACATCGGCTTTGGCGATGAGCTCCGCGGCGCGGCGCTCATCGACGGTTTGAATCGACGTATGGCCCTTGCCCACCAAGCTCTCGGCGCGTTCCAGGTTGACCTTCGCTAGGGCTTCGCGGGCTTTCGCCTGATCGACCGCGGCGCGGGCGCGGCGCAGCTCCTGCTCGATCTCCGGCGCCTCGATGACAATGAGCACATCGCCCGCCTGCACCTTGTCGCCGATATCGACCCGGCGCTCGGCGACAATGCCGCTGGCGCGGGACGACAGCAGTGCCTGCTCGGCGGGCGCCGTGCGTCCCGATAGCGTCAGCGTATCGGTTCCCTGCACGGCCATGGGGGCAACGACGCGCACGGTGCGCGGCGCCGGTGCAGCATTCACTTTCGCCGCTGGAGCCGGCTTCCCACTGCCGACACCCACGAGCTTCAGAACGCCGGCGATGCTCGCCGCGCCGTCGGCCTGCGTCGCCCAGATGCCGGCCCCGGCCGCGGCCGCGACGGGCAGCAACGCCAGGGTGAGAAACTTGCGCGTCATTGAGGATGCTCCATCGTCACTCGGCGGGGGAAAGCGAAGACCGGACCGGCACCATCTCCTCGCTCGCGGTCTCATCGCGCCGGCGGCGACCTATGCCCGCCAGCGTCGAGAACAGGAACGGCACGAAGGTCAGGGTGGCGCAGGTGCCGAAGATGAGACCGCCGACGACGGCGCGGCCCAACGGGGCGTTCTGCTCGCCACCCTCGCCATGGCCGAGCGCCATCGGCAGGATGCCGACGATCATCGCCGTTGCGGTCATCAGCACGGGGCGCAGCCGGGTGCGCGCGGCGTCGACCGCCGCCTGTCTGGGAGCTACCCCTTCCAGCAGGCGGTCGCGGGCGAAGCTCGTCACCAGCACGCTGTTCGCGGTGGAGACGCCGATCACCATGATGAGGCCGGTGAGCGCGGGCACCGACAGCGCCGTACCGGTGATGAGCAGCGCGAACAGCGCGCCCGAGATCGCGACGGGCAATCCGCCCATGGCGATCGCCGGCATGATCCACGACTGGAAGTTCACCACCATCACGAGATAGACGAAGATCGACGCCATAAGGAGGCCGCCGAGCATCTCCGCGTAGGCCTGCTCCATCGACTGCGCCTGGCCCGCGAACGCGATGCGGTTTCCGGGCTTCAGGCGCGGTGCGAGCTGATCCACCAGCGCCGCGACGTCGCTGTAGACGCCGCCGAGGTCGCGCCCTTCGACATTGGCGAGGACAGTCGTCGTCGGCTGCAGCGTCGTGCGGTCGATGTTGGCGGGGATCTTACGCAGCTGCAGCGAGGCGAAGGCGCGCAGCGCGACCGTTTCGCCGCCCGCGGAGGGGCGCACGGGCGTGTTGAGAAGCTGCTCCAGGGAGCTGAGGTTCACCGGCGGCGCGACGACCTGCACCGTGTAGGAAGCGCCCTGCGCCGGGTCGGCCCAGAAGCTCGGCAAGACCGTACCCGAGGCACCGAGCGCAGCCAACAGCGCCGTCGCGGCGTCCTGCGGCGTGACGCCGATCTGCAGCGCACGCACGCGGTCGATCTCGAGATAGTACGAGGTGAGATCGCGCACCTGCCGCATGGCGATATCGACGGCGCCCGGCACCTCGCGCATGCGCGCCATCAGCTCGCGGGCGATCTCTATGTTGCCGGGACCGTCGCGGCCGATGAAGCGCACCTCGATGGCCGTCTGCGCCGATCCGGCGAGCGTTTGCGAGGTCGCATCGGCGGGGCGGAAATAGGTGACGAGCTGCGGGAAGCGCTCTTTCAACATGCGGCGGAGTGCGCGGACGTACTGCTCCGTCGGCGCGTGCTGATCGGCAAGCTGCACCAGGACCTCGCCGTCGAACGAGCCGATGACGCCGCTTTCCACCCAGCCCATGTTGATGGGCTCGGGACTGCCGATGTTCTCGGCAATGAAGCCGGTCTCGTCCGCGGGAATAATGGCGTGGATTTCGCGCTGCACCTCCGCGAAGGTGCGCGCCGTTTCCTCGAGGCGCAGGCCGGTGGGCGCACGCATGTAGATGCGGATCATGCCGGCATCGGTCTCGGGAAAGAATTCGCGGCCCAGGTGCGTCGCCGACCAGCCGCCGACGACGAGGGCGGCAAGCAAGCCAAAGAGGGGAATGGCCTTCCGGCGCAGGAGCAGCGCGGCCACGGCGGCGATGATGCGTTCGAGCGCGCCCAGAAGCCGGTCCACGCCGCGCGCGATGGCGCCGAAGATACCCCCGGGGGCATGGTGCGGGCCTGCCGATAACATGAGTGAGGCGAGCGTCGGCACGAGCGTGCGCGACAACACATACGATGCCGCCATGGCGAACACCACCGAGAGCGCGAGCGGCACGAATACGAATGCAGCCGTTCCGGAAAGCAGGAACAACGGCGAGAAGACGATGCAGATCGACAGGGTGGAGACGAACTCGGGGAACGCCACCTCGCTCGCGCTTTTCAGGATCGCTTCCTTGAGCGGCAATCCCGCTTCGAGGTTGCGGTTGATGTTCTCGATTTCGACGAGAGTGTTGTCGACGAGGATGCCGATGGCCAACATCAAGCCGCCCAGCGTCATCAGGTTGAACGTGTTGCCGGTGAGCGCGAGGCCACCGATCGAGGCGAGCAGCGCCAACGGTATCGACGTCAGAACGATGAGCGAAGACCGCCAGCTCCCCAGAAACACGAGCACTACAAACGCAACGAGAAGACCGACGACGACCGCCTCCACCATCACGTTATGGATGGCATTGGTGACGAATACCGATTGATCGAACACCGGCGCGATGGTGATCCCTTCGGGCGCGGCGGCGCGCAGCTCCGGCATGCGGGCGTGAATCTGGCGCACGATGTCGAGCGTCGAGGCGTTGCCGAGCTTCAGGATCTGCACGATCACCGCATTCTGTCCGTCGAGCCGGGCGATGTTGGTCTGCACCGCCTGGCCGTCGCGCACGCTGGCGACGTCCGACACGCGCACCACGCGCCCATCGACGGAGCGCAACGGCAGGTCGGCGAAGTTTGCGACCGTTTCCGGGCTGGCGTTGGTGGTGATCGTGATCTCGCGCGTATCGACACGCAACGTGCCGGAGGGCAACGTCATGTTCTGCGTCGCCGTTGCGCGCACGATATCGCTGGCGGACAGACCATAGGCCTGCAGCGCCTCGGGCTTCAGATCGATCATGACCTGGCGCGATGCACCGCCATAGGGCAGCGTGAGGCGGATGCCGGGGATCGACTGAATCTGCGCGCGGAGCTGCAGGCGTGCGTAATCATAGAGTGCGCCGTCGGTGAGCGTGTCGGACGCGAGCACGAGCTGCAGGATCGGCACGCTGGACGGCACGTAGGGGACGATCAGCGGGGGATTGGTGCCGCTCGGCATACGCCGCAGGATCGTCTGGCTCACGGATGTCACCTGCGCAAACGCATCGGTGACATTCGTGCCGGGCTGGAACGTGACGCGCACGATGCCGACGCCGTTGAGCGTTTCGGAGCGCACCTCGCGGATGTTGTCGACGTTGTTCATGATCGCGAGCTCGCTGAACGACGTCAGCTTGCTGGCCATCTCCTGCGGATTGAGGCCCTGGTAGGTCCAGATGAGGTTGATCGCGGGAATGTTCACCGCCGGGAGGATGTCGGTGGACATGCGGCGCGCGCCGAGCCCGCCGAGCAGCAACAGGAGCAGCGCGAGAACACCGATGCTGTGCCGGTGGCTCAGCGCGTACTTTACGATCCACATGCGTGGCGGACTCCGCTTGCCATCGGATCTGCGTTCGAAGCTGCCGGCATCTCAAACGGCCCGGGCAACATCGCCGACAGCGAGGGCGCTTGCGTCTGCGCTTTCCGCGGGCTCGGTTTCGGCGGCGAAGCGTTCGGCGGGAATGATGATCTGCGCGCGAAGCCCCGCATCGGGGCGTCTATTCTCGAGGTGCAGCAAGAGGCCGTCCTTCTCCAGGGCCGTGTGTGCGATGGAGAGCCCGAGGCCGCTGCCGATCGCGCTCTTGTGGCGGCCGCGGAAGAAGCGCTTCGTCACCATGCCGAGCTCATCGTCGGGAATCCCCGGACCGGAATCCTCCAGGGTCAACAGCACGGCCGCGGGCGAGGCGATGAGCGTCCAGCGTACGGGCAGCGGCCCCGGCGCATGCTGCAAGGCGTTTTCCGTGAGGTTGCGCACGACGATGTGGAATGCGTCGGGATTCACGCGGATGCGGCAACCGAACAGGGCTTCGTCGATAATGGGCGCGGTCTGCTGATCCGTCTTGCGCAGCTCCTCGCAGACCGCCTTCAGCCTCGCACCCGCATTGACCCATTCCTGCGGAGCGCGCGCTTCCGTTGCATCGACCTGCGCCATCGCAAGCAGCTGTCCCGCCATGCGCGTCGTGCGGTCCGCGGCGGTGAGGGCATTGCGCAGCGCATCGTAGCGCGTCGCGGGATCGGATGCGGCGAGTGCAACCTGCACCTGCGTGCGCAGGCCCGCGAGCGGTGTGCGCAGCTCATGGGCCGCGTAGGCGGTGACGCTGCGCTCATGCTCGCGCGCGGCGGCGACCTTGTCGAAGAGATCGTTGAGGGCCTCGACCACAGGACGGATCTCAGCCGGGCTGCGGCCGATATCGAGCGGTGCCAGCGCGTCGGGCGAGCGCGCCGCAAGCGCTGCCGTGAGACGGCGCAGCGGCTCCAATCCTTCGCGCAATGCGATCCAGATCAGCGCGCTCAACGCCGCCAGCACGACAAGGCCAGGCACGGCAAGCCCCCATATCAAATCGCGCACCAGACGCTCGCGGTGCTCGATGTTGTCGCCGACCAGGACGCGCATGCCGCGCTCACGGTCCTCGCGGGCGTACACGCGCCACTTGGTGCCGTTGATCTCCTGGTTGGAGAAGCCGCTGTTCGCGTGGGTGAGCTGGGTCGACGGCGCGTCGCTGGATTTTCCCACCAGGCGGCCGTCGATCGACCAGATCTGACAGGCGAGCTTGAAGTCGGTGGCGACCGAGACGGGCGCGGTGGAGCGGTTCGGCACACGCACGCCGGATACGCCGCTGCTGATACTCACGTCGGCGTTGTTCATCAGCGATTCGACCATGCGCGTCGCTTCCTCGAGACGCGAGTCGAGCACGCGCTCGAGCTCCTGGCGGCTGCCCGCATAGATCCACGCCATGCCGCAGCTCCACACCACCGTGGTGGCGAGGAGAAGCAGTCCGAAGAGACGCGCAGTCATCGAATGCATGGCGCTCACCTTCAAAGTTGCCGGACGCTCGCGCTGTGCCGGCTCACCTGCTCAGGGCTCGACTGTGCAGGCCGGATACGTCTCCATCACGCCTCCGGCCGCACGCTTTGCGCCGGTACGCTGGACAGCAACGGATCGCGCAGCACCACGGTCCGGGCGCCGTTGGGGACGCGCTGATAAAGATTGATCACGTCGTGGTCGAGCAGGCGGATGCATCCGCTCGACGTTGCCTTGCCAAGCGTGCGCGGATTGCCGCCGCCATGGATGCGATAGAGCGTGTCGCGGCCGTTCTGATAGAGATAGAGTGCGCGCGCACCGAGCGGATTTTCAGGGCCGCCGGGCATGCCGTTCGCATAGGGCGCGGTGCGCGGATCGCGGGCGACCATTTCCGCCGGGGGCGTCCACTTCGGCCATGCGGCCTTGCGCGCGATCGTCGCCGAGCCGCTCCAGGCGAAGCCGTCGCGCCCGACCTCGATGCCGTAGCGCGTGGCGCGGCCTTCCGTGCCGACGAGATAGAGATAGCGGTTGGCGGTATCGACGACGATCGTGCCCGGCGGCTCGGTCGTCTCGTACTTCACCTGCTGGCGGCGATAGCGCGGATCGAGCTTATTGAGATCCACAGACTTGAGGGGGAAGCGCTCCTGGGGAAGCGCGGCATAGTTGCGCCGGTCCGCTTCCGTCGCGTCCAACGGAAATGAGATCCAATCCATGTCCGTCGAAGCGCACCCCGATACGCCCAACGCCAAACCCAGAACCAGAACGCGCCAGCGCGACATCGTACCCCCCTTTGCCTGCCATGGTGCCGGCGGGTGAGGCGCGTTGCGCCACCGTCCATCGGCGGCGCGATGTCTAAGGGGCCACATTAAGGCAACCTTAAGCGAGGGCCTGTGCAGCTCCGCGAGTGTGCGGCACTTTGGTCGAACAGCTCGGGCGCGCGCCGTTGCCTGGGCGGTGTGCGGCCTTAATGTAACGGCACGCGCTTAGCCCGGATTCAGCAAAAGGACGCCGCATGCGGTTGTTGATCGTGGAGGACGATACCGTTCTGCGCAGCGGTTTGACCGTCGGCCTCGGCCTGCACGGCTTTACAGCTGAAGCGGTGGAAACATGCGCGGATGCATTGGCTGCGCTTTCCACCACGCAGTTCGACGCGGTCGTGCTCGACCTGATGCTGCCGGACGGGTCGGGCTTCGACGTGCTGCGCGAATTGCGCGGCCGCAACGACGCGACGCCGGTGCTGCTGCTCACCGCGCGCGACAGCGTCCGTGACCGCATTCACGGGCTCGACAGCGGCGCGGACGATTATCTCGGCAAGCCATTCGATCTCGACGAGCTCGCCGCGCGGCTGCGCGCGCTGCGCCGCCGGTCGCTTGGCCGGGCAAAGGCGACGATCGACTGGCAGGGCCTCGTACTCGATCCTGAACGCCGCACGGTCGAAGCGGAGGGCGCGCCGCTCAACCTTTCACGGCGCGAGTTTGCGCTGCTGCTGGCGCTGGTGGAGCGTCCCGGCGTCGTCCACTCCAAGCCGGAGCTGGAGGACATCCTCTACGGCTGGCAGGAGGAGGTGGAGAGCAACGCGGTCGAGGTGCACATCCACAACCTGCGCGCCAAGATCGGCCGCGACCGGATCGAGACCGTGCGGGGCCTCGGCTATCGGGCGAAGGTGTGAGCCGGGGCGCGCCGCAGGCCGGCGGAACCGCAGTTACGCGCCATTTTTGCCATGCTTTCTTAGCTGGTCGCGATAACTCTTTGATTTTATTGGTGACCCCGACAGGATTTGAACCTGTGACCCTCAGATTAGGAATCTGATGCTCTATCCAGCTGAGCTACGGGGCCGCACAGCGGGCGCACGGCGCCGGTCCGGTTCGTAACCCGCACACGGTTTCAGCGCAATTGCGATAGGCGCCCGGCGCTTTGACGGGCCGGCGGAACGGCCAAAAAAAGTAAGCCCGGCCGGAGCCGGGCTTTGAAGGCACAGGTTGCGCAACTGCGACGCGGTGGCAAGAAAAGTGCGTGCAGGTGGCAACGCCGCTTCCATCTAATCACGGTAAACGCTGCCTGTCAGCGGCCGAGATGTCGCTTTTGGATTTCCCCCTAAATTTCCGTCAATTACGCAATCTTAAGCATCTTCAGCCTGCCTTTGAATCCGCTCTTTCCGCGGAATTGTCGATTCGGCGAGCACAATCCAGGGTTGCGGCGCGCATCTACTCCGGCCTATTCGGATCGGGGCTTCCGCGGGGAGAGAAGATGCCAAGCGTGCGCATCGAATGGGTGCCGGTGCAGATCTACGGCCTTGGCCGCCTCGGCTTCGACCACCTGCAGCTCGTATTCGAGCCCGGCGACGCCGGCGCGGGCAGCCAGGACAGCTGGTTCGTCATGGAGGGTGTGCGCGATGCCACCCCCTACGGGATCTTTCTCGGCGTCGATGGGGCCGACGGGCGCACGACGCTCGCGACGGCCAACCTCGCCTCGCGGACGGCGCTGGCGGAAAAGATCGGCACCCCGTCGCTGCGCGGCAGCCGGCCGCTGCCGTACGATGGCGATGAGTTCCGCGCCTGGGAAACGATGGCCTCCTTTGCCCGCGATATCGATACGCAGGACTTCCCCTACATCGCCTATGGCTTGCCGGGATCGCCAACGCCGACGATCAACTCCTCGTCGGCCGTCGCTTCGCTCGTTCACTACTCGGGGCTCGACCCAACGCAGACGCTGCCTTACGGGATGCACCGCTCACCGGGGATGTCGACGCTGCTCGGCACGAGCGGCGATGACCACATGCGGATCGAGCATGGTTTCACCACGCTGCTCGGCGGCGCGGGCGACGACACGTTCACGGGCAGCAGCGACGCGAACGCGATCGAAAAATTCTACGGCGGCGAAGGCGACGATCTCGTCCGCTGGTCGGCGGGCTTCAACATCGTACATGGCGGCCAGCCGCAGCTCGCCTATGCAGACGATGGCATCGATGCGATGGATTATTCCGGCGCCGGCGAGGTCACGATTTCGTTCAATCGCCACTGGATCGCGCACAAGGTTCCCAACTATGTCGCCACGTTCGAGACCGGTGTCGATCACCTGTTCTCGATCGAGCGCTTGCAGTGGAGCGACAAGACCGACCGCATCGTGCTTGGCAAAGGCGTCGACCTGCTCGAAGACAACCACGTGGTGCGGCCCGCAGCGGATGCCGGCGCGCGGCACATGCGCAGCGCCTACATCGTCGCGGAGGATACGGCCATCATCGGCGATGCCTCCTCGGGCGATGACGGCGACAATCGCATCATTGGTACGGCGGGCAACGACGTCATCGACGCCAAAGCGGGCAACGACACACTCTATGGCGGCCGTGGCGACGACGTACTGATCGGCGGGCCGGGAAGCGATGGATATGTCTACCTTCAGGGCGATGGAAACGACATCGTCATCGATCTGACATCCGGCACCGACGACGTCGACGAACTCGTCCTGGCGGGGGGCATCGCGCCGGCGGATGTGGAGGCATTCCGCATCGGAGACCGCGATCTGCTGCTTGTCGTGCCCGAAGGCTCGATCCTCGTCAGCGACTTTTTCGGCGCGCCGGGCGCCGGCATCGAGCGCGTGGTGTTCGATCATGCGCCGGCCTGGACGCGCGAGGACATCGAACAGCGCATCATCGCGGGCAGCCCCGCCGTCCCCGTCGACGACGGGCCCGGCATCGCCGATCACTGGCCGCTTTGCTGCCCTTCCGATGCGGGCAGTGCCGACGACCAATCGCACTGGCTCAGTTTATCGGAGACGTCCGCCATCCAGCTCTTCTGAGGAGATTTCGCCGAGATCGCGGAGAGCGCGCGATCGGCTTTCTCTGATCGGCGCCCGGCTCTCGTCTTTCGACGTGGCCGATGATTCACGCCGCGGGCGGATAGGGCCCGAGGCGATCATGGTGCTTTTGATGAGACCGATGATTCACGCCGCGGGCGGATAGGGCCCGAGGCGATCATGGTGCTTTTGATGAGACCGATGATTCACGCCGCGGGCGGATAGGGCCCGAGGCGATCATGGTCTATGATCCGGCGGAGGGCTTTTGCACATGCCGGGACAGCATCGCTTTCTGCGCCAATGCCGGACGCTCGCGTCCGCCGCATGCATGCTGTTTGCCGCCGCCGGCGTCGTGTCGGCGCAGCCCGATGCGAGCGCGCCGGACAGCTGCACCCTCGAGGCCGGTGTGACCAGCTCGGTGGTTCGCGTCATCGATGCCGAAACCGTGCTGCTGGATGGCGGCTTCGAGGTTCGGCTCATCGGGGCGCTGGCGCCGCGCTCGCCCGATCTCAGCCAGGAAGCGCAGCCTTGGCCCCCCGAGGAAGCGGCGACCGCCGCGCTGCGGGAGCTCACCCTCGGCCAGACCGTCACGCTCGCCACATCGGGGCGCTCACGGGATCGCTACGGCCGCAACCTCGCGCATTTGTTCATCGACCGCGGCGGCGAGCGCGTTTGGGTGCAGGGCGAGATGCTGCGCATGGGACACGCGCGAGCCTACGGCCTACCGGGCAGCCATGCGTGCATGCACGAGTTGCTGGCGCACGAGAATGTCGCTCGCGCGGCGGGCGCCGGGCTTTGGGCCAACGGCGCCTACCGCGTTCGCTCGGCGCGGCACACACGCGATCTGCTGCGGCGGCGGAACGCTTACGAAATCGTGGCGGGTGAGGTTGCCAAGGTATCGGTGACGAAGGCGCGGACCTACATCAACTTCGGGCGCGACTGGCGGACCGATTTCACCGCCGGGATCGAAGCGCGGGTGCTGCGCGCCAACCCGGAATGGGCGAAGACGCTGTCCGCGCTGGAAGGCCGCCGCATCGAAGTGCGGGGCTGGATCCAGTATCGCAACGGGCCATACATCGACATCGAGGATCCGAGCCAGATCGCGCCGGCCGAAGAACACCTGCCGGGGCCTACGCCGCCGCGTCCCGACGCCATGACAAGCAGCGGCCGGACGGCGCCCAGCGCAAAAGAAAAGCGCCCGGAGCCTGAAGCACCGGGCGCTTTGGATCTTTAGTTCAGCTGAAGCTTTCGCGCTTCAGAGCCCGCTCGTCCGCTTTCAGGCGGCGCGAGTTTCCGTGTCGGTCTCGACCGCTTCTCCGTTCTCTTCCGCCTCGGCCGCGAGACGGCGTCCGCGGGCGCTCTTCGACAGCACGTCGGTGATGCGCTGTACCGCGCCGCGCTCGTCGAGCTTCTCAACGGCAGCGATCTCGCGGGCCATGCGATCGAGCGCATCCTCATAGAGCTGACGCTCGGAGTAGGACTGCTCGGGCTGGGCCTCGGAGCGATAGAGGTCGCGCACCACCTCGGCGATGGAGACGAGGTCGCCGGAGTTGATCTTGGCGACGTACTCCTGCGCGCGGCGGCTCCACATCGTGCGCTTCACGCGTGCGCGGCCCTTGAGGATTTCCATCGCCTTCTTGACGACGGGCTCCTCCGAGAGCTTGCGCATGCCAACGCTCTCCAGCTTGCCGGTGGGCACGCGCAGGGTGAGCTTTTCTTTCTCGAAGTTGATCACGAACAGCTCGAGAGCCATGCCCGCGATCTCCTGCTCCTCGATGGCGATGATCTTGCCAACGCCGTGGGCCGGATAAACGACGAACTCGCTCGCCTTGAAGCCGTGACGCTGATTGACCGGCTTCTTCTGCGCGTTCTGCGCCGTGATCGTCTGGCGCGCCGCGGCAGCCTTTTCGGCAACGGCCTTCGCCGTCATCTGCTGCTGGTGCTGCTGAGGCACCGGTGCAGTGATCTTCTGGCCGGAGGGTTTCACGGCGGCAGCGACAGCCCGAGCGGGCGCGGGAGCCGCAGCCTTTGCAGGCGCGGCGGCGGCCCGTGCAGGCGCCGGAGCTGCGGGCTTGGTGGCCACAGTCTTGGGGGCGACCTTCGCTGCGGGCTTCACCGGCTTCTTGACGGGCGCAGCTGTTCCTGCTGTCTTCGCATCGGGCTTCTTACCCTTGGTGGGCAAAGACCCTTTGGCGACCGGCTTTTTTGCGACAGCCTTTGCGTCCACGCGCCCCGGCTTTTTCGCAGCGGTCACCTTACTGCCTGCCTTCTTGCCGGCGAGAGTCGCTGACTTCGCCGAACGGGCGGCGGGTGCCTTTTTCTTTTGAGCCATAGGGGTCGTCTCACTTTCTCGTCGGATTTATGAGCCGTACTCGTCGCGGTGCACGTCAACCCGGCGCGTCAGCTTTCAGCTGCCGCTCCAGGGTTATATGGGTAGCCGACCCCGCTCTCGGGAGCGGCGCCAAGCGATATGTTGTGCTCGGATTTTATAAAAACCGCTCGTTCGCAGGGTCGGAAGCGGACCCGACCATTGCCGAGAAGGCAAAGCGGATGCTCTTTGTTCGCTCCTGTTCCGACTCTGTACTGGGTTTTAGGTATCATCTAAGGGTAGCGTAACATAAAGTTCATTGAAAATGAAGGGGCCGCCCTTCGGCAGGGTGTTGCCACCCTTACCGGACGTTCCTGCATCCGAAGCATTCTGCAAACACTGCGAAAAGGTTGCGCATTTTGCCGCAACAATCCGTGAGCTGCCAGGAGCTCCCTGGCGGCCCATTCGGCACTCGTCGGCGCCGAGCGCTAATCAGCTATCGTATCAACGCCTTAGTGCGCACTGCGCGCTTGGTGGGACTACCGGCGCTCAATCGCCGGACCCCGGCTCAGGGGAGAAATATTTTTCGTATTTGTCGGGCTCGTCCCGCAGTGCGTCGGCATCCGGCATCGCCTCCTTCTTGGAGGTGATGTTCGGCCAGGTGTCGGCGAAAGTCCGGTTCAGCTCCAGCCACCGCTCCACGCCGGGCTCGGTGTCGGGCTTGATGGCATCCGCCGGGCATTCCGGCTCGCACACGCCACAGTCGATGCACTCGTCGGGATGAATGACGAGCATGTTCTCGCCCTCATAGAAGCAATCGACGGGGCAGACCTCGACGCAATCGGTGTACTTGCACTTGATGCATTTATCGTTGACGACGTAGGTCATTACCTAATTCCGGATCACTTCCCGTTGGACAGGGCCTGCACCCATGCCTCGCGCTGACGGGTCCCCGATAGCCGACGCCCCATGCCCGCGCGCTCAGCGGGTCTTGCCATGGAGCCTGTCGATCTCGCGGCGCTCTTTCTTGGTCGGGCGCCCGGCCCCAACCGGGCGCTGGACCGGGATGCCCTCGCTCATCCCCTCGTTCGGCTGCCGTTGCTCGCCGGATGGCGCGGACGGCGATTGAGGTTTGATGACATCGCCCGTGACTGTCAATTCCTCATAAAGAGCACGGGCCGCGGCAGAAGGGCCCCGCCGCTCCGCAAAGCCGAGAACGCGCACGATCTGCACGCGGCGGCTGATCGAGATCGTGAGTACGTCGCCCGGGCGCACGACCTGCGCGGGCTTTTCCACCCGGACGCGGTTGAGGCGCACCTTGCCGGCGCCGATCAGCTCCCCGGCGAGGGTACGGGTCTTCACGAAGCGCGCGAACCAAAGCCACTTATCGAGCCGCTGAGTGCCCGGAGAGGTTTCCCTATCCGATGCGCCGGCGTTCAAGTGCTGGTTTCCTTGCCGCGCTTGGCGAGTTCCTCGCGCAGCGCGCCGAGGGCCGCAAACGGCGAATCGGGATCGACACCCCCACGGCGGGGCGGCGCCGCGGTGTGCACCTCGACCTTGCGCCGATCATCCTTGCGGCGGTCGTCCCGGCGGCTGCGATCGCCGCCGCCCGTGGCCCCGCGCCGATGCTGCTGGCCGTCCTTCTCGCGGTCGCGGCCGCGCTGCTCGTTGCGGTTTGCGTGCTGCGGACGTCCGCGGCCGCCACGGTTCTCGTCGCGGCGCGGACGATCCTCGCGCGCGCCCTGCTGCGGGTGGGGGGCGTCCGCCGCGGGAGCCGCGGCGGCGACGCCCGCCTCGGCATTCGCCGGCGCAGCGGGCGCACCCTGGCGATCGGAACGGTTGCGATTGCGATTGTCCCGGCGATGTTCTGGACGGCGGTCGCCGCGCTGGTGCCGGCGGGGGCGCCAGACGTCTTCGAATTTCTGCTCCACGGGCTCGGCTGCCGCAGGGACAGCGACGAGCGATGCCGCGTCGGCGGGTTCGCAAGCGGACGCTGCGGCGGTTTCCGCAGCGATCTCCTGCTTTACGGCTTCCGGCAGACCGGCTGGCTCAGACGGAGCGGCGGCATCGGCCGTTGCATCCTGGAGGCCAACGCTCTCGGCGGACGCATCTGCAGCGGCGCTCGGCGCCTCTGCATCGGTGGCACTCGGCTCCGCCGGCGATTGCGTCACCACAGGCTCGGCATCGGCTGCCGCCGCCGCTGTTGCTTCCGGGGTTGCTATTGGGAGTGCTTCTGCTGACGCGACCGGGGCCTGCGCCTTGACCGGCCGGCGGTCGAGCCGGAAGCCGAGCGCCTTCAGCACACCGCCCAGCTCTTCGGGCGAGCAGCCGAGCAGCGACATCATTTCCGGCGTGACGGTGAAGCCGCCATCGCCCGTCGCGCCCTTGGGCGGCGTTGCGCCCTGGCTGCCACGCCAGGCGAGAAGCGGGCGAATGAAGTCGGCGAGGCGCTCCAGCATGTCGAGGCGCACGGCACGCGGGCCACACACGTGGTAGCCGTACGCGCGATAGAACGCTTCGGGCGTGCTCGGATCGGGCGCGAACGAGGTGAGGCCCGGGCGCGGCGGCTCGGGCAGCGTGTCGATGGTCAACCCGATGGTGCCGGCATTCTTCAGGGCCCACAGGGTGACGATCAGCTCGGCGGCGGCGGGCTTCAACAGGATGGGGAAGTAGATGTTGAAGGCGCCGAAGCGTACGCCGTATTTTCTGAGCTGCGCCCGGGCATTCTGATCGAGCGACTTGATTTCCTCGGCGACCACCTCGCGGCGGAGCACACCCAGGTTTTCGCGCAGCCGGAACGCGATGCCGCGAGCAAGCCCCGAGATGTCCTCGGCGTTGCCGATCTCCACCAACGGCTTCAGCTTCTCGGCGATGGTTTGCGTCAGCCACGCCTCGAGACGGGCTTGCACCTTTTCGCGGTCCGGCCCGGACAGGTGCTCGTCGACGAGCAGCGACACGGTCGGCTTCAGGGCATCGTCGGCGGGCTGGATTTCCGCGATTTCCTCGCCGCGCCACAGGATCTGCCCGCGGCGGTCGAGCTGCAGCGCATCGGGCTGCGCGGCGGCCACACGGCGCGCGCGCATTCCGAGCTCGCGCGCCAGAACCTGCGCCGCGGCGCTGCGCGTCGCCTTGCCCTCGATGCCTTCCGCGCCGGGATCGAGCTGGAAGCGGAAGCCCCGCAGGCGTCCGACGAAATGATTTTCAACGTGTATGGCACCGTCGGCTGCAATCTCAGCCGTAAGCTCGTCCTTGTCGCGCATGCCCTTCATGAGCGCGCTGGTACGCAGATCGACGAAGCGCTGTGTCAATTGTTCGTGCAGCGCATCCGAAAGCCGATCTTCGATTTCGCGCGTCTTCCCCTGCCAATGTTCCGGATCCTTCAGCCACGCCGACCGGTTGGACACAAACGTCCATGTGCGAATGTGCGCGATGCGGTTGGCGAGCGTGTCGATGTCGCCGTCGGTGCGGTCGGCGAGCGATACCTGTTTGGCGAACCAGTCCTCGGGGATGCGCTCCTCTGGGCTCATCAGGTAACTGTAGATGGTGGCCACCAGCTCGGCGTGGTTCTGGCCCGAGATCTTCCGGTAGTCGGGGATCTGGCAAACTTCCCACAGCTTCGCGACGGCAGCGGGCGCTATCGCCTTGGCGGCGATGTCGCGGTCGGCGCTGACGGTTTCGAGGGCGATGACATCGTCGGCGGCACGGGCGCGCGTCAAGCGCACGATGCCCGGCGTTTCCCGCAGCGAGTGCTTCAGACCTTCGAGCGTGCGGAAGTCGAGGTCGCGGTTGCGCCACTGCAGGACGCGCACGCTCTCGAAGTTGTGCGTCTCGAGGCGCTCGATGGTGTCGGAATCGAGCGGATCAGCAGAACCCGTCACGCCGAAGGTGCCATCGTTCATGTGGCGGCCGGCGCGGCCGGCGATCTGGCTCAGCTCGGCGGGCGTCAGGTTGCGGTGATTCTGACCGTCGAACTTGCGCGTTGCCGAGAAGGCGACGTGGTCGACGTCGAGATTGAGGCCCATGCCGATGGCGTCGGTGGCGACAAGAAAATCGACATCGCCCGACTGGTAGAGCGCGACCTGCGCATTGCGCGTGCGCGGCGACAGCGCGCCGAGTACGACCGCAGCACCGCCCCGCTGCCGGCGAATGAGCTCGGCAATGGAATAGACCTCCGCCGCCGAGAAGGCGACGACGGCCGAGCGCTGCGGCAGGCGGGTGATCTTCTTCTGGCCCGCGTAGGTGAGCTTCGACAGGCGCGGGCGGGAGATGAAATTGGCGCCGGGGATGAGATCGGCGATGGCCTCGCGCATCGTCTGCGCGCCGAGCAGCAGCGTCTCGGATCGCCCGCGCGCGTGGAGCAGCCGGTCGGTAAAGACGTGTCCGCGGTCAGGATCGCCGGCGAGCTGAATTTCATCGATGGCGAGGAAATCGACATCGACGTCGCGCGGCATCGCCTCGACGGTGCAGACCCAGTAGCGCGCGCGCTCGGGCTTGATCTTTTCCTCGCCGGTGATCAGCGCGACCTTGTCGGCGCCGACCCGCGCCGCGATCTTGTCATAGACCTCGCGCGCAAGCAGACGCAGCGGCAAGCCGATCATGCCACTTTCGTGACCGATCATGCGCTCGATCGCCAGGTGGGTCTTACCGGTATTTGTGGGACCGAGCACCGCCGTGACGTGGCGGATACGGGTCTGGAGGTCGCTGGCCATCTGGCCTCCTCATCTCATCCGCGAAGGCATCGCAGAGACGTTCGCTGAGATCAAGGGCGTGATTAGCGATGGCGCACGCGAAATAGCGTGTTTTCTACCCATCTTAAGGCCCGTGAGAGGGTTTCGTGAAGGACAGCCTAATTGCGCAGCGCGAAGCGCTGGCTGTCGGGCATCGTGATGTCGACCTTCTCCGAGGTGAGGGTGGCCGTGCCGACGATGGTCGGGACCGAGACACTATAGGGGACCACGATATTGGCCTTGGGAACGGGCCGCATCACCAGCTCGATCTTACCGCTGATCACGGAGGTGGAGCCCTCGCCGGGCTTATGGCCCGAGACGGCAATAAGGCGGACCTCGCAAACGTGGTCGGCGCCGGCGCGGCGGAGCGGCTTGAATACGATGTCGAAGCGCTGCTTGCCATCATAGATCGGCAGCTTCTGCTCGCAGGGCTTGGAGATATCGGCCAGGGAGAGGGCCATCACGCCGCTCAGGGGATCGAGCACGTTCCGGAGCTGCTCCGGGGTGACGGGAACGGCCTTGGGCGACAGGGGGTCCGGCGGCGTCACCGCGCGCACGGCGGGGCCGCTAAAAGCGATGTTCAGCGCCTTCACCTTCTTTTTCTTCAGCAGGGTCTTCTGACGGTAGTTGAAGGTGTAGTCGCGGGGCTGGGCCTGGATGCCCGTGGCCGTAACGACGCCCTCGCTTTTCATGTCGCCCCTATAGTCGAAGATGGCCGTATCGATCTTCGCGTTGGCGGTGAGGCGATAGTTGTCGCCGCTGACCTGCGAGGTGAACTGGAAGCGGCCGATATTGCCGAGGGCGGTGAAGCTGACCCGATAAACCGCATCGACGTTGGCCGGGAGGGGACGGCCGGGGGCCCGCTGGGCCATGGCGCCAGCAGCGAGAAATAGGGCGCCAGCAGCGAGGAACAGGGCTCCGAAGACCGCGGCGGCGAACGGTGACAGCCCCCGCCGAGCTGCGAGCCAAACCCGATTATTCATGATCCCCGTTGCCCCGCGAACGTGCACTTAACCTTCCTGCGGATAATGGCGTTTTACGTCGAATCTGTGGCCCGTGCGCGCACCCCGGCCCGGCCGCCGGGCGGCGAAAAAGGCGCTATCGTCGTGCTCCTGGCACCTTGACGGACGTGGGGCTCCTCGGGCATAGAAGCGGCCAAATCCCCTGCGGCCCGGCCGCCAGGGGCTATTCGTTTCCCCAATCCCTTGTACGACGCCCGCCGCACGCGAGCGGTGGCGAAGGAGCTTTACGATGACGAGGCGCTGCGAGCTGACCGGTAAGCTGCCCCTTTCCGGGCAGCTGAGGAGCCACGCCGAAAACAAGAGCAAGCGGAAGTTCCGTCCGAACCTCTGCGATGTGACGCTGATCTCCGACGCCCTCGGCCGCCGGTTCCGGCTGCGCGTCTCCGCGCACGCGCTGAAGTCGGTGGAGCACCGCGGCGGCCTCGACGCTTTCCTGCTGAAGGCTGGCGACGAGGGGCTTTCCGAGCGCTGCCTGAAGATGAAGCGTGAGATTCAGAAGGTTGCCAAGGCCGCCGCTCCGGCTGCCTGACCTTTCCGCTTCGGCCCTTTCTACACTTGAAGCTCGCGGGCCGAAGCCTTTTCGGCGACGGATGGCGCTGTGCGCCTCCGCGCCCGCCGGCCCATATCCTTCCTTAGACACTGCGCGGGCTCAGACATGGCGCGGGTGCGCCCACCGCGGAGCGCCAGACGATGCTACTCGCCCTCAGGGCTGATCGGATTTCGATCCGCCGCCTTTTGCCTCAAGATCAGCCGCCGCAAGCGTGAACTGTAGCAGCATCGTGCGCTGGAGCGCATGGTTGTAGTTGTCGTCGGAGATCATGGTCACGACGATCTCTCCGCCGGGCGCCGTGTGCACCGCGAGCCCTTCCATATTGTCGATCTCGGTCCGGCCATCGGCCGCGGCGAGAATGTCCGCGTCGATCACCGCGCCGGGACGGATCGCATCGGCCCTGATGTGCCGGAGACGCATTCGTACACCCTCGCTGAAGCGAAAGCGCCGCTCCAGCACGAGGAGCCCGCCATCGGGCAAAGGCGCCGCGTCGGTGATCGAGTAGTCGCCGTCGTTGGTCATGTAGAGGGCGCGCGGGCGATCTTTCTCCGTCCAGATCCAGCCGACGTAGTTGCCGTCCTCATCGCGCAGGTCCTCGGAGAAGGCGACGAGCTTGCCGCTATTGCGGCCATCGCCTTGCAGCACCGCGATGGCCTCGAAGCCGCCGTTCTTCGACATTTTGGCGGCCGCCTTCGGCAATTTGACGGCCCCGCGCGCGGGCGAGAGACCATCGGGTCCGATGTCGTAGCGGGCGATGCGGTGCTTGCGCTCGAAGGAAATATATACGCTGCCCTTTTCCGGCGAGCCGCCGATGAGCGTCAGGCCTTCGGCGTCGCGATCGGCGCGGCGCGATAGCGGGTCGCCTTCCTTCGACTGGATGGCGCCGATGCGTGCGTCGGCGATGCCCGCGGGCACACCGGATTGTGCGTAGGTGAGGCGGCCCGTCATCCAGAGGCCGGCGTCGGATACGGCGAGAAGACCTTTGCCTTCGCTGTCGAGCCTCAGGCCGGACCAGCCACCGAAGTATGCCGATGGAGAGGTGAGAACCAGACCGCCACGCCAGGTCAGCTTGCCGAAGCGTGTCTCGCTGGGCCGCAACCGATCGAAGTGGGCAATCGGCTTTGCGTCGACGGCGATGGGGCCGGTAACGAGGTCTTCCGTCGAGGGCTTGCTGCCACCGAGGGCGATGCCCGCGCCTGCGGCGAGAATGACGACGACGCCGACCGGGAACCGCAGGCGGCGACCACGGTGGCCGCGCCAAAACTTTCGCTCACTCAATTGAGGTGTCTCCGCCGCCCTCCGGGGCGCGGGCGCGCCTCGCGGGACTTCTCCTCGAACAGCTCGACGAGCTTGTCGGTCATCGCGCCGGCGAGCTCGCTCGGATCGGTGATCGTCACCGCGCGCCGGTAATAGCGCGTGACGTCGTGACCGATGCCGATGGCGATCAGCTCGACGGGGGACCGCATCTCGATCTCGTCGATCACGTGCCGCAGGTGCTGCTCCAGATAACAGCCGGTGTTGACGGAAAGGGTCGAGTCGTCGACCGGCGCGCCGTCGGAAATCATCATCAGGATGCGGCGCTGCTCGGGCCGCGCCAGCAGGCGCCGGTGCGCCCACGCGAGTGCCTCGCCGTCGATGTTTTCCTTCAGCAACCCTTCGCGCATCATCAGCGCAAGCGAGCGCTTGGCGCGCCGCCAAGGCGCATCGGCGGTCTTGTAGACGATGTGGCGCAGGTCGTTGAGGCGGCCCGGCGCCTGCGGCTTGCCCGCGGCGAGCCATTGCTCGCGCGCTTGTCCGCCCTTCCAGGCGCGCGTGGTGAAGCCGAGAATTTCCACCTTCACGCCGCAGCGCTCCAGCGTGCGCGCGAGGATGTCGGCGCAGCAGGCCGCGACCATGATCGGGCGGCCGCGCATCGAGCCGGAATTGTCGAGCAGCAGCGTGACGACGGTGTCGCGGAAATCGGTGTCGCGCTCGCGTTTGAACGAGAGCGCGTGCATCGGATCCATGATGACGCGCGGCAGACGGGATGCGTCGAGCGTGCCTTCCTCGAGATCGAAGTCCCATGCGCGGTTCTGCTGGGCAAGCAGGCGCCGCTGAAGGCGATTGGCGAGGCGCGCGACGGCGCTCGAAAGCGTGCGCAACTCGCGGTCGAGGTAGGCGCGCAGGCGCTCCAGCTCCTCGGGCGAGGACAGCTGCTCGGCGCCGATCTCCTCGTCGAACTCACGCGAAAAGACGCGGTAGCCGAAGGCTTCGGGGTCGTCCAGCACCGACGCATTGGGGCGCCACGGCTCGGGCGTCTCGAAGGGCTCTTCCTCCTCCTGCATGTTGTCGAGCTGCTCGACACCTGAGGCTTCGGCCTTCTCGTTCACCTCGTTGAGGTCGCCGGAGACGCTGCTGTCGTCGGTCGACTGCTCGGCGCTGCCCTGGTCGCCGTCCTCGTTCTCGTCGGCCTCGCCTTCGGCGTCGTCGCGGTCGGTCTCTTCCTCGTTCTCGTTTTCGTCGCGGTCGGCGTCGACGCTTTCCTCGGTGAGATCGAGCGCGCGCAACAGATCGCGCATCAGACGCCCGAAGCTTTCCTGATCTTCGGCAAGGGTCTCGAGGCGCGCGAGAACCTTGGCGCCGCGCTTCTCCACGGCTTCGCGCCAGACCTCGACGATCGCCTTCGCATTCTCGGGGGGCGGCAGGCCCGTCAGCCGCTCGCGGATCATCAGCGCGACGGCGTCCTCGATGGGCGCGTCCGCTTTCGTCTTCACGAGCGCATAGCGGCCATGGGCATACTGATCCTCGATGCGCGCGGTGAGATTGCGCGCCATGCCGCTCATGCGGTTCGAGCCCAGCGCCTCGACACGCGCGCGCTCGGCCGCTTCAAACACGAGGCGGGCGGGGCCGGAGCTCGGCGCAAGCTTGCCGTGCAGCTTGGCGTCATGGCAGCCGGCGGTGAGCGCGAAGCTGTCCGCCCAGCCGCGGATGACCGCGATCTCCCGCTGGGAGGGTACGCGGGAGGGCTCGGGAAGCTGCACGTGCTTGGGCGAATACTCCGCCGGGCCGGCGGCGAAGCCGACCTCGATGTCGGCGTGGCCCGCGATGGCGCGCACGGCGAGCCCGATGGCCCGCTTGAGCGGCTCCGTCGGGGCTTCCTTGCGCTTCGATCCGTTCGACATGCGCTCGCTAGCTCAGCGCGACATTCGCCGCGCTCTCGGGCAGCTCCTCACCGAAGCTGCGCTGGTAGAATTCCGCAACCATCGGGCGCTCGAGCTCGTCGCACTTGTTGAGGAAGGTGAGCCGGAAGGCGAAGCCGATATCGCCGAACACCTCGGCGTTCTCCGCCCACATGATCACCGTGCGCGGGCTCATCACCGTCGAGAGGTCACCGTTGACGAACGCGTTGCGCGTCAGATCGGCAACGCGGACCATGTTCGCGGCGGCCCTGCGCTTGGCTTCGGTCTTGTTGAACGACTTCACCTTCGAGAGGACGATCTTCACCTCGTCGTCGTGCGGCAAGTAGTTGAGCGTGGCAACGATCGACCAGCGGTCCATCTGACCCTGGTTGATCTGCTGGGTGCCGTGATAGAGGCCGCTCGTGTCGCCCAGACCGATGGTGTTCGTCGTCGCGAACAGCCGGAAGGCCGGGTGCGGGCGGATCACCTTCGACTGGTCGAGCAGCGTCAGCTTGCCGGACACTTCGAGCACGCGCTGGATGACGAACATCACGTCCGGGCGGCCGGCGTCGTACTCGTCGAAAACGAGCGCCGTGTTCGACTGCAGCGCATACGGCAGGATGCCCTCGCGGAACTCGGTGACCTGCATGCCGTCCTTCAGCACGATCGCGTCCTTGCCGACGAGATCGATACGGCTCACGTGGCTATCGAGGTTGACGCGGATGCACGGCCAGTTGAGGCGCGCCGCCACCTGCTCGATGTGCGTCGACTTGCCGGTGCCGTGGTAGCCCTGCACCATCACGCGCCGGTTGTGCTTGAAGCCGGCGAGAATCGCGAGCGTCACCTCGCGGTTGAAAAGGTAGTCGGGGTCGAGATCGGGAACGTGCTCGTTGCCTTCCGAATAGGCCGGCACCTCGAGGTCGCTATCGATGCCGAATACCTGGCGCACCGACAGCTTCATATCGGGAAGATTTGCCGGCTTGCCTTCGGCACCCGACTGGGTTTGCACACGCATTTTCGCAGTGTCCTCGGAGTGTGGTGCGGGCTGGGAATTGGACGCGCTGGCACTGCGCGGCGACAATGCCGAATATCAGACGAGCCCCGCTTGCTTCAGATAGTTATAGGCTTGAATGATCTCCCGCAACTTGTCGCCGGAGCGCGCGTCTCCGCCGTTGGTGTCGGGATGGTAAATCTTCACCAGCTCCTTGAAGCGGGCTTTGATCTCCTCGCGCGATACATCGCCGGAAAGATTGAGCGCCTGGAGGCTTTTTTTCTCCAGCGGCTTTAGCTGGCGGCGGCTTTCGGCGGGCTGTGCGCGGGCGGCCTTCGCACGGCGCGCGAAGAACGCGTGGGGATCCATGGCGCGGAAGCCGAAGCCGGCGGTGCTCGCCTGCTCGGTCTTCGGTGGCGGCGTGCCCGGCGCAGAGGCATTGACGCCCACTTTCCAGGTCGGCCGGTGGCCCGTCATAGCGTCCTTCTGGAAGTCCTGCACCTCGGTGTCGTTCATGCCATCGAAGTAATTATAGGTGGCGTTGTATTGGCGGACATGCTCAAGGCAGAACAGGTAGTACTGGCCATCGCGGCCGCGTCCGCGCGGCGCACGGTGGTCGCCGGCGTTCTGGCAGCCTTTCCATTGGCAGCGCGGATGAAGCTCCTCGCGCGTCGGCGCGCTTCGCTCGCGCTTGGACGCTACGCGGATGCTGTCGAAGTATTTGGAGTCGAGCTTCATGGGGCGCGAAGTATGAGCCGGCGACGGTTCCCACACAAGCCGATCTGAGCTATCGGCCATGCACTTATTTTTTCACATCCGGGTAAGGTGCCCTTTAAATGAGTCTTCAGACACGCATGCGCGAGAAGCTGATGGTGGCTCTTCGTCCCACTCGGCTCGATGTGGTCAATGAGTCGCACCTGCATGCGGGACACGCTTCCTCGCCGGGCACGGGAGAAAGCCACTTCCGCATTCTCATCGTGTCGGATGCCTTCGCGGGCAAGTCGCGCGTCGAGCGCCATCGGCTCGTCAACGAGGCGGTGCGCGAGGAACTCACCGGCGGCGTCCATGCCCTTGCGATCAAGGCGGCGGCCCCGGGCGAGCCCCTTTAGGCGGAACGGCACGGCCGGCCGAAAAAAGAAAAGTCTCGCCCCCACGGATGCAAGGGCGAGACTTCGAACATCACTACCTAGCGATGCCGACCGGCTCTTAGCGCCAGCGACGGTGGTGGTGGTGACGGTGATGATGGTGGTGGTGACGCTTGTAGTACCGCTTCTTCCACCACTTGCGGTGATGGTAGCGGCGGTGATGACGGTAGTGGGTCTTTTCGACAGCCGAGCTGTTCTCGCCCACGGTCGTCAGCTTACCAAGGACGTTACCGGAGGCGGGAGCAGCCTGGGCGCTACCGACGGCGACGAAGCAAGCAAGAGCGCCCGCAACAGCTGCCAGGGGGAGAATTCTCTTCATGATAGCTCCTTTTTGAACGCGCGCACTGGACGCAATCCGCGCTCTCAGTACGCATTCGGATCCTCCTGACGAGATCCGCAGCCAGATTTGTCTCCGCCACCTGAACCCAATCTGAACGAACGGGCGCAATCGAGAAAACCGATATGCGCCGGCCGAGAATGCCCCTACTGGAACCATTCCAGGCTTGATGAGCTTTCCGCTCAGGGCGCTTCTCGCCCGCGGGGGCCGGGGGCGGCGAGGAGGCTCGCCGGACTGATGCGTAGGGCCGTGATTTTATTGCGCGTTTTGCGCAGGATCTCGAACCGGTGGCCGTAGAAGGTGAAGACCTGACCGGGCTCAGGAATGGTCTGCGCCTCGTGGATCACGAGACCGGCAACGGTGGTGGCTTCCTCGTCCGGCAGGTCCCAGCCCATATGGCGGTTGAGATCGCGCACCGTGACCGTGCCGTCGACGTTGACGGTGCCGTCGGGCTGCACGCGTATCGCCGCTTCCTGGGTATCGTGTTCGTCGGCGATCTGGCCGACGATTTCCTCGAGGATGTCCTCGAGGGTGATGAGCCCCTGCACCTCGCCGTATTCATCCACCACCAGGGCCATCTGCGCCTTGCGCTTCAGGAACTGATTGAGCTGGTCCTTGAGGGGCGTCGTGTCGGGCACGAACCAGGGCTCCCCGGCGAAGCTCATGATGTCGAGATTGGAGATGTCGCCACCCGACCGGACGAGCGCCGTCAGCAGATCCTTGGTGTGCAGGATGCCGATGATGTTTTCCGCTTCTTCACGCCAGATCGGCACGCGCGTATATTGGCTGCGCAACAGCTCGTCGATGATCTCCTGCGGGGGATCATCCGCGTCGATCGTCGCCATCTTCGTTCGATGCACCATGATGTCCGAGACATGGAGATCGCGCAGATCCAGCACGCCGCCGAGCATGTCGGCGTCGTGGCGCGCGACCGAGCCTTCGATCTTCTGCAGCTCGATGGTGCCGCGGATCTCCTCGTGGGCGGCGAGGATGTTCGCCTCGTCATCAACGGTCGTCGGCGTCAACTTCAGGAAGAAGCGCACGATATACTCGATCGCGATGTTGATGGGATTCAACACTGTCGTCATCACACGCATGATCGGTGCAACGAACAACGCCATGCGGTCGGAATAGGCGAGCGCGTAGGTCTTCGGCAGCACCGCCGCGAAAATGACGATCAGCAGCGTCATCACAGCGGTGGCGTAGACGACGCCAACCTCGCCGATGAGCAGCACCGCAAGGCCAGACGCGAGAGCCGAGGCGAGAACGTCCACCAGCGTGTTGCCGATGAGGATGGTGCCGATCATCTTCTCCGGCCGCGACAGCAGCCGATTAACAATCGCCGCCCTGGCGTTTCCTTCCTGCTCGAGCGCATGCATGCGGGCGCGGGATGCGGCGGTAAGGGCGGTCTCACTGCCATTGAAGAACGCTGACAGCGCAATCAGCAAAACGATCGCCACCAGGATCAGTACGGTAACGAGCGACATGGGGTTTAGGTCTTCGCCTCCAGAATTGTTGCAGGTGCACGCGGCCGAAGCCGGCCGACATCAATAGCACAGGTCGCGGGAGCGAAGGTTAGCGCGGCGGCGGACTTAGAGCACGATCGCTTTTCTTCGAATCGCGATGTGGCCCTAGTCTTCTGATTAGACCGATGATTCACGCTTCGGACTGATAGGGTCCGAAGCGATCATGGTC
>JBIQJE010000001.1:0-376291 GCA_044507625.1 Hyphomicrobiaceae bacterium
GGCGGCCGACGGCGTCGATTTCGTCGATGAAGATGATGCAGGGCGCGTTCTTCTTCGCCTGCTCGAACATGTCACGCACGCGGGACGCACCGACACCCACGAACATCTCGACGAAGTCCGAACCGGAGATCGTGAAGAACGGAACGTTGGCCTCGCCGGCAATGGCGCGGGCGAGCAGCGTCTTACCGGTGCCCGGAGGACCGACGAGCAGCGCGCCGCGCGGAATGCGCCCGCCGAGACGCTGGAACTTCTGCGGATCGCGCAGGAACTCGACGATCTCCTGCAGGTCGTCCTTGGCCTCGTCGACACCCGCGACGTCCTCGAACGTCACGCGGCCATGGCGCTCAGTGAGAAGCTTGGCGCGCGACTTGCCGAAGCCCATCGCACGGCCGGAGCCCGACTGCATCTGGCGCATGAAGAAGATCCACACCGCGATCAGGAGCAGCATGGGGAACCAGTTCAGCAGCATGCCCATGATCGAGGGCACGTCCTCGTCGGACGGGCGGGCGCGGAACTTGATGCCCTTCTTCTCCAGCCGCTCGACGAGGGTAGGATCCTGCGGAGCGTAGGTGGAGAAGGTCGAGCCGCCGTCGCGCATCGTGCCGTAGATGCGGTTGCCCGCGATCGTGGCATCGGAGACGTTGCCGCTGTCCACCGCAGCTATGAATTCCGAATACGTGATCTCGGAGCCGCGCCGGCTCTGCGTCGGGTTGTTGAACAGATTGAACAGGGCCGCGAGGAGCACAAGAATGGCGACCCAGATGGCAAGCTTCTGAAAGTTTGAGTTCATCTCGTTCCCTGTGGAGCGCGCATTTGGCTCGGCCCAACCCCTTCGACCGGATCTATTCCGGGCATCGCACAACGCTGGCCGTTAACATAGGATTGCACCTCGGCATTGCCAAGTTACACACCCTTCGCTCCCCAGGAGCTTAACGGAGAGGCCCTTTAGGTGCGACCGGCGCGCCGTCGCAGCGCGCATGCCAAATCCGAGCATTAGCCAAGAAATTCGGCTGAATAGAGCCCGGCGGTGTCCCGCCAGTGGGCGGGCGCATCTTGAAAGCCGACAAAATAAGGCACCGTCAGCAGTTTTTCCCCTTGCCAGAAGGCGGGCAGGCCGGCGGCTGCGGCGGCCGGCACGGCGGGATTGGGCCAGGACTTGCGGTCCGCCCGCTGACGTAGCTCAGAAAAGGCTGCGAGGCCGAGAGCACGCACCTCCACCGGCGCGCCGTCGGCGGATGCCCTGACGCGGAACCGCCGGTCCCAGACCGCGGCCATTCCCGGTTGCAGCTTCAGCTCTTGGGGGCCGTCCCGCCCCATCTCCCGCCAGACGCGGATGCTCTCGCCATGGCGCGAGACGACGGCGCCGCCGAGCGTTGCCCCCTCGAACGCCATCTCCAGCATCCGCGCATCGAGTGCTTCGAGTTGCGCCAGCCGCACCGGATCCGCTTCGCCGCCATAAGAGGCGATGAGACGGCCGAGCAGGCGCAAGCGAAGCTCTGCCGGTGCAATGTTCCATTCTCCGCACGTAAAGCTTGCGAATGCGCCGCTGTGCAGGTCGAGATGCACCCGCTCCTCAAGGCCGGCAAGTGCATATTCGACCGCATCGCGGGCGCGGGCCAGCCGGCGCGCGCTCAGCGCAAGCCTGTCGTTGGCGAAACCGAGATCGGAAAGCACGGCCGCCGCTTTGCGGATGCGCACGCGCTCGAAGCGATCCGCCTCGTTGCTCGGATCCTCGATCCACTGCGCGCCTGCAGCCCGGAGCGTCGCCCGCAGCCGCGCGCCCGCTACGCCAAGGAGGGGGCGCAGCAGAACCACCTTGCCCTCGTCGTCGAGGGCGCGCGCGGGCGCCATTGCGGCGAGGCCGTCGAGACCGCTCCCGCGGGCTAGCCGCATGAGCAACGTCTCGGCTTGGTCGTCCTCGGTGTGCGCGGTGACGACGGCAACCGGGTCCTCCCCACCATAGGAGCGTGCGAGATCCGCCAGCAGGCGATAGCGCGCGGTACGCGCGGCGTCTTGAATTCCCGTTAGGGGCTTGTCGCCGGACCACTCCAGCAGCCGTGCCTCGAAGCCAAGCTTGCGGGCTTCGCCGATAACCCACTCCGCTTCCGCGCCCGAGCTGGCGCGCAGGCCGTGATCGACGCTTGCGACCATGATTGCCGGCGTTACGTCCCCGTGCGCCCTCCGCTGCATCCAGCGCGAGGCGAGATGCATCATCGCTGTGCTGTCGGCGCCGCCCGACACCGCGAGAATGACAAGGGGGAAATCGACGAGCGGGGAGAGCAGCGCGTCGAGCTCGTCGTCGCGCACCGGATCCGGCGATCCGCTGCCCGTGGCGCTCACCGCCCGATTGCGATCAGCCGCACCCAATGCGCTGGCGCTCCGACTTGGCGCGCATCTTCACGTTCTCCGGCGCGTTGGGAAAGCGCGTCGCCAACTCCCCGAACGAGGAGCACGCCGCATCTTTCTGGCCGAGGCGATCGAGCGACATCGCGAGCTTCAACAGGCTGTCGGCCGCGCGCGCGTTACCGGCGTAGTTCTGGTAGCCCTTGAGGAACGCATTGGCCGCAGCTTTGAACTCACCGCGCACGAAATGCGCTTCTCCAAGCCAATACTGCGCGTTGCCGGCGAGCGAGTCCTGCGGGTAGCGGGCGAGGAAGTCCTCGAACGCGCCCTGCGCCGCCGTGTAGTCGCGCTGCATCAGGTAACCGTAGGCGGTCTCGTAAAGCTGCTTGGCGTTACCCTGATCGGCGGCATTGGGCGCCGTGGCAGCGCCGAATGCCGGCGGGAGCGCCGCCATTTCCGGCGCTGGATCGGAAGCCGCGCCCGTACCCCCTGCTGGCGCCGCATGGGTATCGTTGGCGATGAACCCGCCGATGGAATCATCACCGCTGCCCGCAGTGACCGTCGTCGAGCCGAAGCGGCCCATATCCGTTGTAGCCGTTGTGGACGTGCCGAATGACGCGACGTCAGCCGGCGGCGGCACCTGAGCCGCAAAGGTATCCGGCGCGGGAGCGGCGTCGGAACGGCGCGGCTGGCTGCCTTGCGAGCGCATCTGATCGGTAAGCTGCTGCACCTGGGCCGAGAGCGCACGCAATTGTGTTTCAAGTCCGTCAAGGCGCACGCTGTCGGCACCGCCGCTGAAACCTCCACCGCCGGAAGCCGGAGCCGCGCCGCCGCCGCGGGCGAGGGATTCCAGCGTACCGATGACGACCTGCATGTCGACGAGCTGCTCTTCGAGCTGCTCCACGCGACGGCGCAAGGCCGCATCCTCGCCACCGCCGGCCGTCGCCTTGCCTTTAGCCTGTCCACCACCCTGGGCCGGCGCCGCCTGCGCCACGCGCAAAGCTTCGGCGCTGGCACCCGTTGCAGAAAGAAGACCGGCGAGGCATGCGCCCGCAATGACGGCAGGCGCGATCAGGCGGAACAGGGGGCGATACATGGCCGTTGCGTTACCTAAGCTGTCTAAGGGGTCGCGTAAGTAGGAAAAACCTTGGACCGAAAAGGTCTTACCGCCACCCATAGCGGCAGGTCGCAGCATTTCCATCCGGCATCTAGGCATCACTTAAGGCCTGGCTTGTCAACGCGCCACACCGACAGGCCGCGCGAGAAGAGCTCCTTCGGGAGCGGTTTCTGGAAAGCTCACCGACACCTTCGGATCCGGCTCGGCGGTGCGCGGACCACCGGTCACGAGACCGAGCCGGTGGTGCGTACCGCCGGCGAACACGAGCGTCACCGCGCGCCGGTTCTGCGCCCTGCAATCGACATCGGCGCACGTGGCGAGCCTTACCGCGCGTCCCATGGGCACGATGGCGAGGCGGCCCGGCTCGACTCCCTCGGCGATAAGCCGCTGGCGTACGGCCTCGGCGCGCTGAACGGAGAGGGAGAGATTCTCCTCCTCGCTTCCCGGCTCGTCGGCGTGGCCTTCGATGGCCGCTTCGAACTCGCGCCAGCGGATCAGCCACTGTGCCTGCGCGGCCAGCGCCACCCGTGCGCGGGTTCCAAGCTCGGCGCTGCCGGGGGCGAAAAATATGCGGTCACCGGCCTCGACGCGCAGCTTCGCTTGAATGGAAGCGTTGCGCCGTACCTCGAGATCCCACGTCGGGCTGCGGCGAAAGCCGGTCTCGATCGCGGCTGGGGCAGGCATTGGTTCCGACACGCTGAGCGAGCCGGTGGATTCCGGCGCGGTCACGGCCGCCGGGAGTGTCCCCCCGGCATCCGCATGGTGTTGCGGGCGCTCGCTCTGAAGCGGCCCGGCATTCAGCGCCGGCCCCTCGAGCGCGCGGCGCGCACGCTCCGCGGCCGGCGTATCCGGGTATTTGCTGAGCACCGATTCGAACGTCGCCCGCGCGAAATCCGGGTGACCGGCTTCGAGCTTCTCGAGCCCATCGACATAAAGCTCCGACGCACGCTGTTCGGGGCCGTAGGTATCGCGCGCGCCGTAGGAATGTCCGCCGCCACCGCGGTTGTACGTCGGTTCGGCGATCGCAACCCCGTAGGCACCGGCAGTGAGCACAACGATAGCGCAAGCGGTGCCGAGCATGGTGCGCACAATCGCGCTGCTCGTCCTGCGCTGAAGCCTCGGCATAAAAATTTCCCCACGGCCAAACCGCTGAAATCGCAGAAATCATTGCCCAGCGTTTGCGGCGATTGTTTGCCGTGTTGCAGGCGCGCGTGTGTGGCTGTGGATGTGCGGCGGCAGCGCAACAGCAGCCGTCACGCCAAGCGGCCCCGTGGCGTATTTTGCTGGTTTAGACACGCTCGCGCGCCGTTGCAGGACCGCCTGCCTGGCCGCGGGAAAGCGTCCCCGAGGCGTATGCGTGGCGCCGCCTTCCCTCTTGTTTCCGCACCGCTCCCTTCAAGCGCTGACATGCGTACCATCTGGGCCATCGTGGGGAGCAGCGTCGGGTTGGAGGCGCCGCGTCGATGCGAGCTCGAGTTTCGCGTACGGGATCGGCTGCTCCGTAACACCTGGCGGTGGCACGCTTTGATCAGCGCGACGCGGAGCATCCTGCGGTGTACCCATTGCGGCGTTGATTCGACCGCCCATCGCTGCCGCCGGAATTGACCGCCTCAGACGCCGCATCAGGGGGAGAATGACGTCCGACACGCACCGGCCAGCAATTCGCGGGCATGCAGGGCAAAACCCCGTTGCGCCGCGCGGCCTCACTCACGAATATCGGCCCGCAGAAGATTTTCTGCCCCCGACCCGGCCGCCAATTCAAGCCGTGAAGACAGGACGTCCCAATCCGTTCAGGGCGTTGCTTGCGCGGCACCGGTGGCCGGCAGATCGACGACGGTGCTTATCGAAGCGGACGCCATTGCAGCGCTGCTCAGCTTGAGCCGGAACCTCGCGGCTGAAATCGGCGAACTCGGCGCACTCGCCAGCCAACCATAGGCGGAGGCGCATTCGCGCATCGACCCACCGTGCCTCGTGGCGCCGACGATCCCCATTGCGAATGGAAATCGTGCCGACTCCCGGCCTAACAGATCGATGACACTGATCGCTCCGGCAACCGTCAGCAGCCACCTTCGCCCACTTAACCCACGCGCACGCGCGCCCGAAACTCGGCCAGGCCGCGACAACTGCCCAATACCGCGCGCGAATCAAAAAATCCCGGAGAGGCTCCGGGATTTTCAATTGCTCTGCTGTATCGAGCGACGCTCAACGGGGCGATCGCCCCCGTTCTGCTGTCAGTTTCCGGCGGTGCGCGAGTTCAGCACCGTCTGCGCGCGGCGATTCTGCGACCAGCACGAGATGTCGTTGCAGACCGCGACCGGACGCTCTTTGCCGTACGAGATGGTGCGGATGCGCGCGCCGTTGATTCCATTCTGCGCGAGGAAGTTGCGCACCGTCGTGGCGCGGCGGGCGCCGAGCGCGATGTTGTATTCGCGCGTGCCGCGCTCGTCGGCGTGGCCTTCGATGGTGATGGTATACTGCGGATAATGCTGCAGCCACTGCGCCTGCTTTTGCAGCGTGGCCGTCGCTTCCGGCGTCAGGTCCGTGCTGTCGGTCGTGAAGTAGACGATATCGCCGACGTTAACCGAGAAGTCCCGGTGCGTGCCCGGCGCGACCGATCCATCACGGCCTGTGAGCTGCGAGGACGGCTGGTTCTCATTGTTCGCGCAGCCAGCGGCTAGAGCACCCGCAAGCACAATGGCAAGCAGGCGCGGCGCGCGGGCGAACCAGGTTGTCGTGGCCATGAACATCCCTTTCATCGCTCTCACACCAAGGCGCAGTGGAGCGACTGTTCCAGTTCAACGAGGGCGTAGCCGAACGCTTGTACGAAAATATGGCCAACACCCGCGCAGTATGCGGCACCTTTCTCCGATTCGGTTTGGGAAGCACCGCCCACAAACCAATAATCGGTGGGAAGCCCGCACGCGCGGTGACCAAAGGCCCCGGTGTGACCCGTAAGCCGCGGAACCTTCTCCGGTCTCCGCCGTGCGCCGATGGAATACATCGCCGCCGCGTCCAGTGCATCCGATTAAGTGGCGCAGCTGTACCAAAGGCAGATCGCGACGGGCCGATGGGAAGGCGGACCTGTGATTCCCATCCCTCGTCCGGCCTATGGAGAACGGGCTGGTCGATGCTTCCGAAGTGCCCCCGAAAATTGCCCGGGCGCCTACACCCAACGACGTCGAGAATCTCGCACCCGCGCATAACTAGAGGAGACGCAGCTTTATACCTGGGGGAGCACCGCGCCGCCGCCCCGGTTCGCGCGCGAGTCCGCCAGAGCCACAGAACGCCCCTAGATCCAAGCGGCTGTGAGCGCGTCGATCAGCGACTACCCAGCCCCCGCCCCGCTCCATCCCTTCTCTAGGAAGACCACGCGGACGCCGGGAAAGCCCCGATCCAGGACGGGGTGCTGCAGCCCGAGCCCGAGATCAGCCATGAACCCCTTCGCCGACTCCACTCGCCGTGCGCCCTTGATCCAGCTAACGAACCGAAGATCGAACGTAGCGACGCCAAACGTGACGCCAAACACACCAAGGCCGAGGCAAACGCCTTTAAGCGTCTGCCTCGGCCTTGAAAATCGGCCTCCAAGCGCGTGGGCAGGGAGGCTGAATTCTTTGGCTTAGCGAGCCGGCTGCGTCGCCGCCGGAACGTCGGCGCCGAGCTTCAGCGGAGCAGGCTCCTCGCGGCGGCAAGCGCCGAGAGCAACTGCAGCAACTACGGCCGCGATAAGGATGGCCCCCTTCATCGTCATCATCTCCTAAAAGGTTTTCCCACCAGCTCCTAAGCGAAATGCTTAGCGAGCAACTTCCGTGATCATGTCAGCGCCGAGCTTCAGCGGAGCGGGCTCTTCACGACGGCAAGCGCCCAGAGCAACAGCAGCGACGACGACGGCGAGTACGATTGCACTCTTCATAGCATTTTCTCCTATGTTGTCCTGGTCTTGCCGCCTGCTCTTAGTGAGCCGGCTGCGAAGCGACAGGCATATCAGCGCCCAGCTTCAGCGGAGCGGGTTCCTCACGACGGCACGCGCCCAGAGCAACGGCCGCAACCACTGCTGACAAAACGATCAGCCCCTTAAAACCCTGCATGGTCTCATCTCCTGATGCTTTATCGGCACTAGCCATATATTGGGGTACTGGCGCGGCTCGTCTTGATCAAGAACAGAGGCGGTTATCCCTCAGTTTTCCAAGCCGGTAGGTGCGAAAATGCAACGCCGTTTCGCACCTTTCCAAAGAGCGCCTCAAACTCCCCCGCCAATGCCGCAAGATATTGATTCTACGCGATGTACTTGCCTCCCGAGTACTGAGGCGCTTGTGCATCATAGGACGCCGGATTCGGTTAATTTCCCGTTAAATCCTGTCTCAGTTCAGGAGCGGCGACCAGGCCGGATCGGAGGCAAAAGAGGGGGTACGGATTACCCGTTCGTTATAGCCCGTTAGGTCGACGGAAAAGATTCGGGGCCCGCCGTTTTCGCCTTGCGATTCTCTGAAGAACATGAGCACGCGCCCGTTGGGCGCCCAGGTCGGCCCCTCGTTATGATAGCCCTCGGTCAGGACGCGCTCGCCGGAGCCGTCCGGGCGCATGACGCCAATGAGAAAGCGCCCTCCGAGTTGCTTGGTAAACGCGATGTAGTCGCCGCGCGGCGACCAGACGGGGGTCGAGTAACGCCCCTCGCCCCGGCTGATTCGATGGGGATTCGATCCATCGGAATTCATCACGTAGATCTGCTGGCTGCCATCCCGGTCCGTCTCGAACACGATCTGCCGGCCGTCCGGCGCGTAGCTGGGACTGGTGTCGATGGCCGTACCCGGGGTGAGCTGCCGCCGCTGGCGCGAGCGCAGATCCAGCTCGAAGATCGATGAATTGCCGCCAGCCTGCAGGCTCATGATGACCCGCTGCCCGTCCGGAGAGAAGCGCGGGGCGAACGTCATCCCCGGAAAATCGCCGACGATCTCCCGTTGACCCGTCTCGAGGTTCATCAGGAAGACGCGCGGCTGGTCCCCCGTATAGGACATGAAGGTGATTTCTTGATTCGTCGGGCTGAAGCGCGGTGTCAGCACGAGCTCCTGGCCCTTGGTGAGCAACCGAACGTTGAAGCCGTCCTGATCCATGATGGCGAGGCGTTTTACCCGCCGGTCTTTCGGACCCGTTTCGTCGACGAAGACGACGCGCGTGTCGAAATAGCCCGACTCGCCCGTGAGCTGGCGGTAGACCTGATCGGCGATGATGTGGCCGACGCGGCGCCAGTTCTGTGCGCTCGTTGCAAACTTTTGCCCCGCGAGCTGGCGTCCGGTCGTCACGTCCCAGAGCCGGAATTGCGCAACGATGCGCCCATCGGCGCTGCGCCCGACTTCGCCGACGACCAGCGCGTCGGCGCGAATCGCACGCCAGTCCGGAAATCGCGGCGCCGCGTTCACATCGCGGACCTGCTCCAGGAACGAGCCGCGGTCGAGCGGGTCGAAGAGCCCGGAGTTGCCGAGATCTGCCGTGACCACCTCGGCAATCTCAGCGGCGAGCTTCGGGTCGGGGCCGAGGAAAAAGGGAATCGCGATTGGAATAGGCGCGATGGTGCCCTGGGTCTGCCGGCCCTGCAGGCCGCCCGCCCCGCTGCTGCCACCGACGAGACCGCCGCCACCCTGGCCCGGAGGCGGTGCCGGCGGCGCTTCCATCTGGCGCATCTGCGCATCGAGTCCGCCGCCGCCGGACGGCCCCTTGTAGCTGTCGTCGTACCCTTGCGCCGTCGCCGGAACGGCGGACAGACCAGCGGCGAGCACGGCTAGAGCACAGAAAGCTATCGTTTGCAGGCGTACTGGCAGAAATAGGCGCACAGCTGGCATCATTCTCGCTTCTCGCATCTCGTCGAACCTCTTGGCCATCCGTGGGCTGCTTAGCATCGAATCAAGCGTGCGCGCATGCCTAACGCTGCACCAAACCGAGAATGACGGGCCAGTCGAACGCCCACGTGACGGTACTCCAGGCGCCATACTTGTCCGGCGGGAGTTGGAAAGGCGCGCATTGCTTCACCGCGCGCACCGACGCATCGGCGGCGATAGCGAACAGCGGCGTGTTCTGGCGGTCGACCACAACGGGCTCACCGTTGAGCGAGCCGTCCTGGTTAAGCTGGAAGCGGACGTTCACGATCGGCGTATCGGGCCCGCCGCCCCCACCAGGCAAGCGCGCGCACGGCTCGAGCTGCTGGTTGATCATCGACAGCAGCAGATCCTGCTCGCGCGCCGACAGCACGGTATCGTTGCCCCGGCGCTCGCCCGCCGTAGGACCGGTGTAATCGGTCGGCCGCGTCGGCGGGGTCGAAACCTGCGGCGCACCGCGCTTGTCGGGAGTCTTGTCGAGCAGGGCCGCGATCTTGTCCGCGTCGAACTTGTTCTTCTGATCCCGCTTGCGCTTCTCCTCGGCGAGCTTCTTCTTACGCTCCTCCGCCTTCTTCTTTTCCTCGGCCCGCTTCTTCTCTTCGGCCTTCTTTTTGGCCTCGGCTTTCTTCTTCTCTTCCGCCTTCTTCTTTTCCTCCTCGGCCTTACGCTCCTGCTCGAGCTTCTCCTCGAGCAGCTTCTTTTCATCCGGCGTGGGGCCAGGCTCCGGCGTCGGCTCGGGCGGCGCGGCCGCGAGCTTTTCGGCGATCGGATCCTGCTTCGGCGGCGGCGTCTCGGTCTTCTGCGGCTCGGGCTCGGGTGCAGGCGGAGGCGGCTCGGCAGCCGGCGGCGGCGCCGTCACGGGCTTCGGCTTTTCGGCCTCTTTCTTGGAGGTCTCCGTTGGTGGCTCCTCTTCCTTGGCCTTCGCCTCGAGGTGCTTCGACTGCGGATCGCCCTGCTTCAGGCGCGTGAGCTCCGAAGGCGTGACCAGTGTCGCCTCAATGGGAATGACCGTGGGCAGCTCCGGAGGCGGCCGATGAATGGTAATCAGCGCGTAGGCCAGGAGGAGAGCGTGGCCCACGAACGAGGTGAAGAACCCGCGGTACACGCTTAACGTCCCGATATCGAGGTTCGCCAGAGGTCGCTGCGCCAGCCGCGCACGGATGCCGGCATTGCAAGGGACGCTTCCCTAAGGACTGCGCGCATGCGATCGCGATCGACAAATTCGCTCGGTACCTCGCCCATAGGGATGGCGAACTTATCGATCATCGCGCTAGCCTCCATCCTCCACTTCCGTGACGAGTGAGACTTTCCGGAACCCGCCGGCGCTGATGCGCCCCATGACCCGCATCACCGTGCCGTATGCAACGCCCTTGTCGCCGCGCACGAAGATCTGTTCGTCGTAGCCGTTCTTGGCAATCGCCTTCAGCTTGGGCGCGATCTCGTCGAGCGGAACCTGCGCCTCGCCGATATAAACGCTGCCGTCGGCCTTCACACTGATCGCAAGCGGCTCCTTGTTCGATTCGAGCTGCTTGCCCTTAGCCTGCGGCAGCTCGATCGGCACGCCCACCTGCAGCATCGGTGCCGCCACCATGAAGATGATGAGCAGCACGAGCATCACGTCGACGAACGGCGTGACGTTGATCTCGGCCATCGGCGTATGGCGCCCGCGGCGGCGGCGCTTGCCCCCGCCTCCCGTGTTCATCCTGACGCTAGCGCCCATGTGCTGGCCCGTTTCCCGACTGCTGCGTTGCGCTGTTAAGTTCTAACGTCGATCTGGCGCGAGACGATGGCCGCGAACTCGTCGGCAAACGCCTCCAGACGGTGGCTGATCTGCGCGCTGTCGGCGGAGAACTTGTTGTAGAAGATAACCGCCGGAATGGCGGCTAGAAGGCCGAGCGCGGTGGCAAAGAGCGCCTCGGCGATGCCGGGCGCGACGACCGCGAGATTGGTGTTCTTCGATACGGCGATGGCCTGGAAGCTCGTCATGATGCCCCACACCGTTCCGAACAGCCCGACGAAGGGCGCCGTCGCGCCGACCGTCGCCAGGAACAGCAGCCTGCGGTCGAGGCGTTCCATCTCGCGGCTGATGGTGACGTCCATCACCTTCTCCACGCGCATCTGGATGCCGCCGAGCGCACGGATGTTGCCTTCCACCGAGCGCTTCCACTCGCGCATCGCGGCCACGAACAGCGCGGCCATGGTGATGGGCTTGGTGCGCGACAGCGCGGTGTAAAGCTCATCGAGCGATTGCCCCGACCAGAACATGTGCTCGAAGCGGTCGGATTCGACGCGTGCGCGGCGGAAGGCGAAGAACTTTTCGATGACGATCGCCCACGACCAGATGGAGGCGATGAGCAGTCCGATCATGACGAGCTGGACGACGATGTGCGCCTGGAGAAACAGCTCGAGAAAAGAGAAGCCATGCGCCGTCGGCGGACCGATGGCTTCCTGGGCGAGATCGGTGGGATTCATTTTTGTATCCGTGGCGAGGGATGGCTCGGGGACGCAGGCGGTCTGGATCGAACGGCCGAAGCCGCCGGCCGCGCGCAACCGAAGCCGGAGTGTGACGTGCTTTGCCCACATCCCCAAGACGGCATGTTGCCTCGCAATATGACCAAACGGCGGCGCTCGGCGGCGCGACTCAGCGGCTCTCGCGATTCTACGGCCCAGCACAAGCCGGCCGAGCAGGATCCGCAGCGGAAAAGCACGTGAGCTATTCGATGAGGCCGCGCCAGCCGCCCGAATGGGCATCGTAGGACGACAGCGTCCCCTCGTGCATGTCGTAGATCCAGCCGTGGATGTTGAGCGTCCCGGCGGCTACCGCCTCCCGGACGATGGGGTAGGTCATCAGGTTGTCGAGCTGGAACTGAATGTGCGCCTTGATCGTAGCGGTCAGCCGCTCCTCCTCGGGCACCCGGGCGGCGGCGATGAGTTGATGCGCCGGCCGCGTGAACTCCATCCAGCGGCCGAGGTGCCCGTGCCTGTCCGGCTGCGACGGCTCCAGAAGCGCCGCGATGCCGCCGCAGCCCGTGTGACCGCAGACGACGATATCGTCGATGCCGAGGTGCCCGACGCCGTATTCGATGGCCGCGCCGATCGTGTCGTCGGCAGCGTCCGCCGGAGGGACGACATTGGCGATGTTGCGCACTTCGAATAATTCGCCCGGATCGGCATTGGTGATGGTTGCGGGCACCACTCGGCTATCGGCACAGCCGATCCACAGCAGGCGCGGCTTCTGCTTTTTGGTGGCGAGGAGCTGGTAGAAAGAGCGGTCGCGCTCGAACGCCTGGCGAAAGCGCTCGTGCCCCTCCATGGCATCCTTGATATCGAGGTCGATGCCGTTGGCGTCCTTCTGGGTGGTCATGCGTCCCCCTATCGCGCTCGCTCCAGGCGCCCCTTCGCGCATCATGGTTAGCGCGCTCCGGTTGCCCATGCCACGCCATTTTATGGGAGCTGGCGAGGCGCCATCCATCATTTGTTCGCAGCCTGCGGACTAAACTCTCCGCAAGCCCAAAGGGGTGCTCACGTGCAGCGTCGTAATTCGGGCTAAATCAGCCACTTAATTGCCCGGCGCCAAGGGAAGCCGGGGGGCCGAGCGAGCCTGGTCAATGGTAAAGTTGCATGTCCTGCGTCTGCTGCCCGCAGCTCTTCTAGGGCTGATGGCGGCGGTTCCTGTCGCGACAACCTCCGCCGATGCCGGCGAAGAGTGGGTCGGACGAAGCATAACCTTGGCCGGCCGCAGCATGAGTTGCGGGAAGGCCGATATCCTGATCGACCGCGACTTGCCGAGCGAAGGCGGCGCGGGCGAAACGGTGCTCATCCTCAATCCCAACATGCTCAACAGGCAGCCGCCCACGGTGCGCCTCTTCGTGTTCAAGCACGAATGCGGACACATCTCGGTGGGCGATTCCGAGCTCGACGCCGATTGCTATGCCGTGAAGCATGGCGTGCGCGAAGGCTGGCTCAACCGCCAAAGCCTGGGTCAGGTTTGCGACAGCTTCGAAGGCGCCCCGGAAACCGACACCCACCCTTCGGCCAAACGCCGTTGCGCCAATCTCGACCGCTGCTATGCACAGGCCGAAGCCGAGATGACGCCGATCGCGCCGCGGCCTGTCCCTGCCCCGATCCCGGCACGCGCGCCAGCCACCATCACCGCGTCCATCCCCGCTCTGCCCGTGCCGAAGAGCATCGCCATCGGACAGCAGAAAGTTCTCTCCGCCTGGCGCTGCGCCGATACACCCGAGCCAGTGGAAACAGGCTCCACCGATCCGATCGGTCAGGTCATCCGCAAGGATGCCGAGCATAGCGAGCGCTGCCGCTAATTCCGCCAATGGCGCCCGCCGTATCCCGGACGGGTGCTGAAAGGCGCGCCGCTCGCACGCTGATTTGGCCAGTGGACCTGCGCTGGCGCCAAATCAGCTTCAATGCGCGCCGACTTTCTCTGTCAGTCTCCCGGACGGCTTTCCGCAGCAAACCCCCAAAGTCGATTTGCTGGCGTCAGCTTATCGAAGCCGCCATTGCGGTCAGAACCGCCATGTCACGCTGCTGGCTGCAATTCGCCGCGCGCGGTGAAGTATGAATCTCCTGCCACAAAAACTTAGCCGACAGCAGACATGAATTGCAGCTGCATTCAATGCGTCGATCGCGGCCACCGCGAGAGTAGGTCGTCCGCACCCCCAGCTGGCCGCAACCATGGGAAAATGACGGGAAGACCTATTGGCCGGCTTTCCCGCGCCCCCGATCCTAATTGTTTCCTGCATTTAGCCGGAAAATGGGTCGCCCAAATTCCTTCTTTTTATTTACGCGCCCTGGGGCATTGCCGGTCTAATCGTTAGAATGTTTTCCAACCGGTTCGTTAGGCGGTGATCCGAATTGAACGGTTGCCACAGCCACCGGACATTAAACCCGCAAACAAACAATTATGCGCTGTATCTATTACCGTTATGGGACGCCCGAACCGCATCCGAATGGCGTTTGTTAACCATGATCGGAAATGCATTCCAATTGTTTTTCGGGCTAACCGATTTTTACATTGGCCCGCGTTATCCATTTCGCGTGCCGTTCGGCGCCGTCGGTTTATTGCCGAAAGCCGAACATTCAAAAATCTTCGTGGGTGAATTGGGAGTTTTCTGATGCGTGGGCTTCTTGGAGTAATGGTTGCCGCAGGCGTGATGGCCGGTACGAGCATGGCTATGACGACCGCTGCGGAAGCGCACTGGTTTAACCGCGGTGGCGACTGCTGCACCGTTGCGAAGCGGGTTTATTACCGCCAGCCGGTCGAGAAGCTCGTGCCGCGCGTCACGTATGAGCGCGTGCGCAGCTACCGCACCGTATGGGTCAAGAAGGCCTACACCGACCGCTGCGGCTGCCGTAAGTTCTATCGCAACGTCGCCGTCCAGCAGCCGACCGTGTCGGTTGTGAAGCGCGTTTCCTACGAGCGCGTCCGCGCGTATCGCACGGTTGCCGCTGTGAAGCACTTCCGTAAGCGCTGCTGCTGCCGCTAAGCGGTCCACACAGCTCTCCTGGACAGATGGAGGACGTGGCTGGCGCTGCGTCCTCCATTTCCGTTTAGTGCCTACTGGGCCGCAGCGCCCCGCATCTCGCGTCGCGCCATGCGCTGCCGGGGCAATCCCAAGTACGCGGCCTATTTGCCGCCGCGCTCATGGTCGCGTTGCCAGTAGACGAACCACACCGTCACCAGCGCGGTGAGAACCATGGTGGCGAGGATGTCGGTGCGGAAAATAAACGTCACCCACGTATCCCAGCCCTGCAACAGGCGCCCTCGCGGCACGAGCAGTCCATTGCCGATGAGGATAGCGAGCGCCACGCCGGCGGTCAGTCCCACCGCAGCAGCGATCTGAAGCGTGCGCTTCATCACGCGCGGCACGGTGAGCTTCTTTCCGGGTACGACGAGAATTGTCTTCTCCGACATGTCACCTCCCTCGGGTGCTGGTCTGCTGCGATCGCCGATTCGCCTTTCTAGGGCGAGCTGATGGCAACACTTTGGTAACCGCGTGGCGAGGCGCGCAACGCATCGCGTCCGAGCCGATCCCCGGGCCCGAAAAGCACTGCGCGCCGGTGCAGCTCGCACCGGCGCGCAGGGCGTGTCCCATCGAGCGAATGCGCTCAACGGCTCAGATCGATTCTTTGAGTTCCTTGGCCGCGCGGAAAGCGACCTTCTTCGAAGCCTTGATCTTGATCGATTCTCCCGTGGCCGGGTTGCGGCCCATGCGTGCCGGGCGCTTGCGGACCTGCAGCACGCCGAGGCCGCCAATACGGATTTTGTCGCCCTTCTTGAGGTGCTTGGTGACCATGATCACCAGGTCCTCGAGAATAGCAGCCGCCTGCTTCTTGGGGATCTCGTGCGCTTCCGCGAGGTTGGCTCCGATCTGACGGAGGGTGATCGTATTGACCTTCGGAGCGGGTTTCTTTTCAGCCATCGGTTGTTTCCTTACGAGAATCGTTCAGCCGGAGGGATACTACACGGGATGCACGCACAATGTGCCGTGGGCCGAGCGCGAATATGCGGGATAAGGGCCAAAATCAAGCGTTTTTTGCACATCGGTGCCCGGAGAATGCCCGCGGAGGGTAGCGACCCAGCCCGCAACTGAGCCGCGACTCGGCTCCCGGCGAAGCCGCGACTCAGCACCCGGCTAAGTCGCTCCGAACGCCTCGCGGAGCGCGCTCGATATGCGCAGCGGTTTGCCCGAGACGGAGATCAGCACCACCGTCACCTCCGCTTCGACGAGCGCCAGCGCCCCGCGCATGACGGTTTGCGACAGCGTGAGACTGGCCGCGCCGACAGCCTTCACGCGCGTCACGACCTCGAGCAGCTCGTCGATACGCGCCGGCTTCAGATAATCGAACGTCATACGGCGCACGACGAATGCGGCAGGCTCCGTCCCGTCCGACCCGTCGATGAGACGGCGATGATCGCCACCCAGCAACCGCAGGAAATCGGATCGCCCGCGCTCACACCAGCGCACGTAGCTCGCGTGATAGACGAGGCCGGAAAAATCCGTGTCCTCGAAATAGACGCGCACGGGAAGAACGTGCGCACGCTCGCCATCGATCTCGACGAGATGCCCGGCAAGATCGGGCCACGAATTGGCGGATGGATTGACGGATGTGTCTGTCATCGCGCGAGCTAAACCGAATGCGCTGCGCCTGTCACGCGCAAGATCAAACGCCGAGGTCGATCAGCACGATCTCCGGCGGCGCGCCGAAACGCACGGGAATGCCGCTGCAGCCCAGGCCACCGGACACGATGAGATTGCGATTGCGCTCGACCACGTGCCCGTAGACATAGCGCGAGCCGAACTTCGAGGGCACGACCGGCGCGTAGCCGAAGAGGCGCACCTGACCGCCATGCGTATGACCGGCGAGCGTGAGCGAAACCCGATCGGGCATGCCCGCGAAGATGTCCGGCTCGTGCACCATGAGGATGAGCGGCGCATCGTCGTTTGCTTCTTCGAGCGTCGCTGCCAGGTTGTCGACGCCCTTGAACACCATGCGCCCCGCGCGCGGAAAGGCCCACTGGTCGCCGAGGCCGGCGAGCCAGAACGCGCGCCCGTCCTTCGTCAGACGCAGGCACGTATTCTCGTGCAGCGTTATGCCTGCTTCCTGCAGCGCGATGCCGGCCTTCGTCGGGCCGCCTTCCCGCTCCTGCACGACGTCGTCTTCCCACCAGTCATGATTGCCGAGCACCGCATGGACGCCGAGCGGCGCCTTGAGCCCGCCCAGCGCATCCGCCCATTCGCGGTGCGGGACGGGCTCGGAGAATCGCGAGATGGAATGACCGGCGACGAAGTCGCCAAGCAGCATGACGCAGTCGGGCCGCAGCGAGTTCACCTGCGCAACGATGCCCTGTATGCGCTCGGCCGTCATCCACGGCTTGCATGCGTGCAGATCGCTGAGCACCGCAACGCGCAGCGACAGGCCCTGCGGCCACCGGGGCGGGGTGAGGCTGTAGCGGCTGACGGTGGTGCCGAACGGCTCGGCCAAGGCATAGCCGCCAAGGCCGAAACCAGCCACGCCGGCGACGCTGGCGCCCTGTAGAAGTTGCCTGCGGGTGATCACTGGAATTTCCGCTGATGCGCTCGTGAAGGGTTAGGTCGGTGCAATTTGGATGCAGATATGACCGCAAGAGTTGTGCCAAAAATTGACCGCCACTGCGGCATAGCGGCTGCGACGCGAACCAGCAGCGTTCCTAACCTGTCCCGAGTTGACCCTCGTCATCCCCGCCGGTGTCCACATCCGGGACATCGAACAACACCCCTTGCGGCGCCGAGGCGCGCTGCGGCCCGGACATCCCGAGGTGCTTGTAGGCCTTGAGGGTCACGATCCGCCCGCGCGGCGTGCGGCTGATGAAGCCCTGCTGCAACAGATACGGCTCGACGATTTCCTCCAGCGCATCGCGCGGCTCGGAAAGCGCCGCGGCGATCGTTTCGATGCCGACCGGCCCACCGTCGTGCGTGCGCGCGATGCAGGAAAGATAGCGCCGGTCGAGAGCATCGAGCCCCTCGGCGTCCACCTCGAGCGCATTGAGGGCCTTGTCCGCGAGCTTGGCGTCGATGATGGGCGCGGCGGCCACGGATGCAAAGTCGCGCACACGCCGGAGCAGACGGCCGGCGATGCGCGGTGTACCCCTCGCCCGGCGTGCAATCTCGTGCGCGCCATCCGAACCGATGGGCGCACCCAGCACCCGTGCGCCGCGTGTCACCACGCGCTCCAGCTCCTCGACGCTGTAGAAATTGAGCCGCACCGGAATACCGAATCGATCGCGCAGCGGCGTGGTCAACAGGCCGAGCCGCGTCGTGGCACCCACCAATGTGAACTTGGCGAGGTCGATGCGCACCGAGCGCGCCGCGGGCCCTTCGCCGATGATGAGATCGAGCTGGAAGTCCTCGAGCGCGGGATAGAGGATCTCTTCCACGGCCGGGCTGAGGCGATGGATCTCGTCGATGAAGAGGACGTCGCGGTCTTCGAGGTTAGTCAGCAGCGCGGCGAGATCTCCCGCCTTTGCGATCACAGGGCCCGAGGTGGCGCGGAAGCCAACCCCCAACTCCTTGGCCATGATCTGCGCCAGCGTCGTCTTGCCGAGGCCCGGCGGCCCGGCGAACAGCACATGGTCCAGCGCCTCACCCCGGTCCCGCGCCGCCTGGATGAATACGCTGAGGTTCGCGCGCGCCTGCTCCTGGCCGATGAACTCGGCCAGCGCCTGCGGGCGCAGCGAGGCCTCCGTCGCGTCGGAATCGCGCTTGGCGCTGGAAACGAGCCGTTCGGTCATGGTTTGTTCCTGCGCTGCTTTGCTCCGCCCGTCAAGTCGGGCGGCGATCTTAGCCGCCATCTTAAGCCAGGATCGCTTCGCGCCCCATCGGTCCGAAGCTCATGACGAAATCACGGGCGGAAAAGATGATCCACCGCTGGCCCGCGGCGCCGGGCGTATGGGCCGCTCCGATAAATGCCGCAAGACACCGACCTCAAGCATGGCGCGATGATCTCCACGCGGCACTGATCGGGCGCCGTGTCCGGCGCCATCAACCCCGGGGCGCGCCTCTGCATGATGGCCACCGCCATGGTGCGATCGGCGAAGAGACGAGCCCTTTCGACCCAAAGGTTTTACGCGTGCGATGGCCTCTCCGCATCCCTCGCTCGGTATCTGCTTCCCGGGCCAGTCGAGCCGAGCTGACCCATCACATGATGTTGCGTCGCCGCAATAATCGACCCGAAAAGCTTTTCCCCTTCACACGGTTAGCCGATGGGGCTAGCGTCCGCGCAGCGGGCGAATTGAAACACGGGGTCTCAGAGCAGCACCTGCTTAGAGTAGCGGATATGCGTCGCGCCATACCCATCGCCTTATTCTGCATCCTTTCCGCGGCCGCCTTCGCTCCGGGCGTGCGCAGCAGCGAGCTGTGCCTCGTCTGCGAGGAGCCGGCGGCATCTTATCGCTGCAACGTCGAACGGCCTTCGACGAGGTTCGACCTCGGAGAGGATATCGAGCGGGAGATCTGCGCCAAGGTGCTGGCGAAGCAGGGCGAGCACGGCAAGTGTCAGCGCGTCGAGGTGCCGGAAGGCGGGACCTGCAAGGGCCCCTCGCGCACGGTCACCCTCACCGACTATCAGCGCGTGGTGAGCGGAAACGGGGAATCCACCTATGAGGTCGGCGCGCTCGAGATCGCGCGGCGCAACGTGCACAACACGTGGCTGTGCGTGACCTCGATGTTCAAAGATTGCTGATTTGTAAGCCGCCGGCGCCACATCCCCGGCGCTATCGTCCTCCCATCGTCGAATTCGAATCCTACATAGGTGGCATCGATCGCCAACACGAGGACATCACATGGGTGCGTCCGCTTTCGTCCGTTCCGGGGCTCTGGCCGTCGCCATGGCCGGCGCGCAGATGATGCCAGCACTGCTGACCGAGGCGCGCGCGTTCGAGCGCAAGCCGGACGAAACGACGGCCGTCTACGATGAGGTGTGGCGCATTGCGCGCGACCGCTTCTACGATCCGAAGATGAAGGGCCTCGACTGGGAAGCGATGGGCGACAGGCACCGCCCCGCCTATGCCGCCGCGAAGAACGATGCGGAGCGCTCGGCTGCGATCAATGCACTCCTCGGCGAACTCGGTGCCTCCCACACCCACCACTACACCAAGGACGAAACCGCCTATTACGAGCTCGTCGATATCTTCCGCTATCCCCTCCGCCGGGAAATTCCGAAGCACTTCTCCGGTGAGCGTGTGCGTTACACCGGCGTCGGAATGTTCACCCGCCAGATCGACGGCAAGACTTTCATTACCGCGGTGTTCCCCGACATGCCGGCTGCCCGCGCCGGCCTGCTCGCAGGCGATGAGATCATCTCCGCCGACGGCGCGCCTTTCGAGCAGATCGGCTCCTTCCGCGACAAGGCCGGCAAGAAGGTGACGCTCCAAGTGCGCCGTGCCGCCGGCGCCGAACCTTTGAACATCGCCGTCGAGCCTACGGAGATTGCACCCGGCCGCGCGTTCGAGGCGGCGCTGCGCGACAGCGCGCGCATCATCGAAGCCAATGGCAAGCGCATCGGCTACGTGCGCGTCTGGTCCTACGCCGGAAGCGACTACCAGCAGAAGCTGGAAGAGGTGCTGAGCGAGGGCAAGCTGAAGGACGCCGACGCCCTGATTTGGGATCTGCGTGACGGATGGGGCGGCGCGCACCCGCGCTATCTCAGCATGTTCAATCCCTATGGGCCGACGCTTTCACTCACCGCACGCAACGGAACGAGGCATCTCGTCGGTTATCGCTGGGAGAAGCCGGTTGCCATGTTGGTCAACGGCGGCACGAGATCGGGCAAGGAAGTGCTCGCCTACGGCTTCAAGAAGAACAGCTTCGGCGAGGTAATCGGCGAGCGCACCGCCGGCGCCTTGCTCGCAGGATCGGCATCGCTGCTGTCCGACGGCAGCTTGCTCATTCTCGCAGTCGAGGACGCAGCCGTTGACGGCGAGCGCGTGGAGGGCAAAGGCGTCGCGCCTTCGATCGAGGTGCCGTTCGACGTTCGCTACGCCGCGGGTAGCGACCCGCAGCTCGACCGCGCCATTGCCGTGCTGGCTAAAGGCGCATAGCCCATGCACGCCTCGGACCTTATCGGTCCGAAGCTGTGAAGCATTGATCTGGGCAAAAACCTGGAGCCGCATCACGTTTCTAACATCGCGTTTCTAAGAACGCGACAGCGCTCTTCCAGCGCATCGGTGCCACCCCGCGATGGCGGCCGCTCCGACACTCAGCCCGGCGTCGACTTGATGCGCAGCGCCACGACGGTGACGCTGCTTCCCGCGGATGGCTCGAGCGTATCATCCGTGATGGGCTGCAGGCTGAACGCATCGTCGCGTTCGCCCACGAGCAGCTTCGGCGGCTGCGACTTGTCTGTGGGATCGCTCGCCACCTCGCCCATATAGGTCTGTTCGAGAACGGCCGGCGTCAGCTCGCGGTCCGACGGTCCCATCACCGCCCAGATCAGTACCTTCTTGCCCGCCAGCTCGTCCTGACGGCCGACCTTCTTGATTTCCCCCGAATAGATCTCCTCTGGGCCCGTGCCGTCGGGCTTGAAGGAGCAATGCATGGCCCGCGTCTCGCTGTCGGGGTTTGTTTCTTTCTCGACGTGTTGGGAAAGGGTGCAGGTCAGCACGCCGAGGCTGGTCTGCATCGCCGCATGGGCGGGCAGCGAGAGCGTGCAGATCACCGCAAGTAACATCGAGCGCAAAGTGGATCTCTCCGTGAGTTGATCGGAGGAGAAACGCTCGCCCGGAAGATTTGGTTTCGCGGCGCGTTATTCGGCGAGGATATCGGCCTGGATCAGCACCTGCCGCACCAATATCGAGACCAGCCCCGCCAGGAAGGCGAGATAGGGCCGTGCCTCTTCGAGCCCGAGCGGCAGGATCAGCCCTGCCGCCGCGAACGCCATTACCGCCACGGCGGCAGCGACGAGCCAGGACAGCCCCCCGGTGCGCCATACGACGATGGCGGCGATCGCCGCCGTAATGACACCCGGCAGCGCCGACCAGACGAACGCCGCGAGCCCCGCTTCGCCGAGGTTCGGCGGCTCCATCGGCAGCACGCTGGAGATCCCGAAGACCATCGTGAACGCAATCACCGATACGAGGGCGAGCGCGGCAAGGAACGGCCCCACGAGCGCATAGATGAGGAACGTCCATAGGGCGCGCTGGCCGTTGCTTACCATCGATCCATTCCGTTCCGCTTGCACGTGATTCCGATCGCCCTGAGGACCGCTTCAGCCCCGGCCCGTCGCGCACACAGACTGTGCTAGCGGGCGAGCTCCTTGAGGCCGCGGCGGATCAACTTAGCGGTATCGGCATCCGCGCCTAGTTCTTTTATTGCCACGGCGACCGCGGCCGATGCCTGGGCCGGCGCATAGCCGAGGTTCGACAGGGCGGACATGGCTTCCGCCGCTGCATTGCCCTGCTCCGGTTCCCCCCCTGCTACGGGAAGTTGCATGCCCACGACCGTCAGCCCCGGCGCCTTGTCCTTCAGTTCCGCAACGATGCGCAGCGCCAGCTTTTTGCCGATCCCCGGCGCCTGCTCCACGCTTGCCCAATCGCCCAACGCGATGGCGTTGGCGAGTTCCTGCGGCGAGAGCGTGCCGAGCAAAGCCAGCGCCACCTTGGAGCCCACGCCTTGCACGTTCTGCAGCGTGCGAAACCACGACCGCTCCACCTCGCTCGAAAATCCGAACAGGCGGATCGCATCCTCGCGCACGTGGGTGTCGATGGTGAGCGAAACCTCATCGCCGATCTTGAGGTTGCGCAGCGTGCGCACCGAAGCCTGCACCTCGTAACCGACGCCGTTCACGTCGACGATGAGAAAGCTGTCGCCGATGGCGTCGACTTTCCCGCGGAGCTTGCCGATCATCGCGCGGCGCCCATTGCAGCGGCCAGGCGCACGCGCGACTGGCGGTGGTTCGCATGACAGATCGCGATGGCGAGCGCGTCCGCTTCGTCCGCGCTTTCAACGCGCGCCTTCGGCAGCAAAAACCCGATCATGGCTTCGATCTGTCGTTTGTCCGCATGGCCCGCGCCCGTCACCGACTTCTTGATCAGGTTCGGCGGATACTCCGCCACCAGAAGCCCGCCCATCGCCGGCGCGAGCAACGCCATGCCGCGTGCCTGACCGAGCTTCAGCGTAGAGCGTGCGTTGTCGTTGACGAAGGTCTCCTCCACCGCTGCCTCATGCGGCCTGAAGCTCGCGATCACGCTGGCGATCCCCTCGAACAATTCGCGCAAGCGATAGGCGAGGTCGGTATCGGTCGGCGCCGTGATGAGGCCGCTCGCGACATAGCTGAGACGCACACCGTCGCTGTCGACGATGCCCCAGCCCGTGCGGCGCAGCCCCGGATCGATGCCGATAATACGTGTAAATCCTGCCCCCATGGCCGTGGCATAGCATGAAGGTGATTCGTCCGCGTGCCCGCCCTGCACCGGCAGGAATATTTCAGCTCCAATAGGCGATTAACCCCGCTCCATCAGGCCGCGCGCTCGCACGCAACCGAACCCGCCGCGGGGCGTTGATCGGCTGTATCCGCAGGCGTAATTTCACGGCTCATTTATGCTTTTAACCTATTCTTCGTTGATCGCCGTTGGCGTGATCACCCGGGGCGATGGCTCCGAAATTTCCGGTCGCACGCAACAAAACCGAACTGCAGAAATGCAAAACCCAAACGAAAAACGCCTCCCCGCGTTGCGCTGTCCCAATCCGCGCGCGACGCCCGATCTGAGCGGCCTGCCGGGGGCAAAAGCCGGGGACCTGGCGTTCCGCATCTTCTGCACGCCCGAGCTGTCGCAGCACCGTTCCGCCGATCACGAGCTGCTCACCGCGCGGGCGCGCTTCCATCTGCGCCATGCACGCTGGCAGGTGGTGCCGACCCCGGCGGGTGACGTGCAGACCTATGTCTACGAGCCGGACGGCACGCCGCATGGCACCGTGATGCTCGTGCACGGCTGGACGAGCGAAGCGGCTTTCATGACGGCGTTCATCGAGCCGCTGCGCCGCTCCGGACTGCGCGTGATCGCGTTCGATTTTCCCGCCCACGGATTGAGCACCGGACGGCGCACCAACCTTGCCGACTGCGCCCGCGCGATGCTCGCCGTATGCGATCACTACGGACCCGTCGACGCCGTCGTCGCCCACTCATTCGGCGGCTTCGTCTCCCTGCTCGTGGCTGAAGGCGGCCCGCCCCTCGGCCATAACCACCCCATCGGTCGCTTCGTGCTGATCGCATGCCCCAACACGCTGTCCGAGGTGACGCGCGGCTTCGGCCGCCGCCTCAACCTCGGACCCGCCGGCCAGCGCGCCTATGAGCGCCACCTGGAGCGGGTAGGTCATCGTCCGGTATCGACGTTCTCGGCCGCCGGGCTGCTGCGCGGCGTCGAAGCGCCCGTGACCATCATGCACGGGCGCGCCGATGACGAGGTCGGCTTCCACAACGCCGAAGAGATCGCGGCGGCATACCCCGCCGCCCGTCTCATCCCCTTCGACGGTCTCGGTCACCGCAACGTGCTATTCGCACCGCCCGTATTCCGCGCCGTAATGGGCGAACTGGCCCCGCGCAGAACCTCTGCGAAATCCGTTCCGAGGGCCGTGCAGTCTTCCCGCGGGCACGAGATGAAAGCCTCCGCGTGATACCAGCCTTCGCTCTCGAGGCCCTGCGCCTCGACGCCGAGATCTGACAGCCGCTCGAGCACGTGCGTCTGCTCCTCCTCGGAAGCAAACCGGCGCTGCAGAAACGTCTCGCCCTCCACCTTCTCCGTGACGTAGCCGTGCTCACCGAGCGCGCCCGCGATGTCGTCGAAGGGGAACATGCGCAAGACGAAGTTGACCATCCACGGCCGGTTCGGCGCATTCACCTCGAGGATGTTCTTGAAGGTGCTTTCGCCGATATAACCCACGCAGCCGGTCGAGATCACGAGGTCCGCGTTGTCGATCACGGCGGCCATCTCGGCCGTCGGCGCGGCGTGCTCGAGATCGGCGACAACGCCGTCATCGAGCAGGTTGGCCTCCACCGCATACTTGATGGCATTGGGCGAGGCATCGAGGCCGACGACCTCGAGCTCGGCGTCCTTCACGATGTCCTCGACGATCGCCTGGTCCCGGACCAGCAGCTCCTGCCGCCCCGCATTGGCGACGGCCTCGGGCGCATAGTGAGAATAGAGCTGCGCCATCTCCAGGTCGCCCTTCAGGATCGCAGCGTTGATGCCGTATGAGCAGCCGACATCCACGATGCGAACCCGGTCCCGGGCGCGAATATTTCGATATGTATCGATGACTTGCTGGAAGACTGGCTTAGCTGTCTCGGGAATGATGTAATTCAGGCGCTTAAGTGTAGAATAATATCGCCTTGGGTCAGTTTTATTGTAGATATCACTTAGATCAATTTTGCCGACATCGTCGAAGTCGAAGGTTTGTTCTCCTAGCATCCCCATCCCGTCCATTCGCGTGATCAAACAAATACAGCGCGCCAGACTCTTCCGGGCCCGGTGAGCTGCGCGATATGTGGTGATAGGCCAATTAACTAAAGTGAATATTACGGAGAGTCAAATTCGCTCCGAATTATTCTGATCGTCGCGCCGGGCCGCGAAATCGAGCGGCCGCAGTTTCCGGCCATCGCCGCGTACGGCGGCCCACACGGATATGAAAACAGCGGCCGGAGCCGCTGCTGTCTCGTGTGCCGCTACGCCACCAATGCGATCCGCTGGCGAGGGCGCGAGCCACCGCTGCACCACCGCTTACGCCGCGGTGAGCTTCTTCAGTATCTCGTCCGATATCTCGAAGTTCGCATAGACGTTCTGCACGTCGTCGTCGTCTTCGAGCGCTGAAATCATCTTCATGATGCTCGTTGCCTTCTCCTCGTCGACCGGCGTCGTGAGGTTCGGCTTCCACACCGCTTTTACGCTCCGCGGCGCGCCGAGCTTCTCTTCCAGCGCCGCCGCGACGGTGCCGAGATTTTCGAACGACGTGGCGATGAAATGCCCATCCTCGTCCGAGACGACATCGTCCGCACCCGCATCGATCGCCGCTTCCAGCACAGCATCCGCCGACCCGACGCTCGCTGGGAATGTGATCTCGCCGATGTGCGCGAACATGTGCGACACCGAGCCGGTCGCACCGAGGTTGCCACCGTATTTCGCAAACACGGCGCGCACCGCGCCCCCCGTGCGGTTGCGATTGTCGGTCAGCGCCTCCGCGATCACCGCAACCCCGCCCGGGCCATAGCCCTCGTAACGGATCGCCTCGTAGGTGTCCGCATCGCCGCCCGCCGCCTTCTTGATGGCGCGCTCGATGTTGTCCTTCGGCATGTTTTCCGCCCGCGCGGCCTGCACCGCGAGGCGCAGACGCGGGTTCATCGCGGGGTCCGGCATGCCCATCTTGGCCGCCACCGTGATTTCACGCCCGAGCTTGGAAAACAGCTTTGCACGGGCCGCGTCAGCGCGGCCCTTTTTGTGCATGATGTTCTTAAATGCTGAATGGCCGGCCATATTAACTCCCGCGACCTAGACCATGATCGCATCGGACCCTATCAGTCCGAAGCGTGAATCATCGGTCTAATCAAAAGACGAGAGCCGCATCGCGATTCGAAGAAAAGCGATCGTGCTCTAAAGGGTTTTCGCAGATTAATTGCGCGAGCCACCCCCTTGCGGTCAAGCCCGCGCTCACTCCGTCCAGAAGCTCGGGATCGACGGGGCGAGGTGGGGCCCAATGCGTAGGGCCTCGCAAGCCCGCGCCAGGCCCGTCGAATCGTCGATGTCCACCGCGAGCCCCGACAGCGTCGCCGGCCCGCCCGCAGGCTCGAACCGCTGTCGGGGGATCTTGGTGATGAAGCGGTTTATCGGCTCCTCGATATCCATTCCCAGGACCGAGTTGTAATCGCCGCACATGCCCGCGTCCGAAATATAGGCGGTGCCGTTCGGAAGCACCCGGCCGTCCGCAGTCGGAACATGCGTGTGCGTGCCGACGACGACGCTCGCGCGCCCATCGGCAAAATAGCCCAGCGCCTGTTTCTCGCTCGTCGCCTCGGCGTGCATGTCGATCAGGATGGCATCGGCGCCCTGCTTCAGCCGGCAGGCGGTGAGCTCGGCATCGACCGCGCGGAAAGGATCATCGAGTTCCGGCATGAAGATGCGGCCCATGACATTGATCACCAGCACTTCCGCGCCCGACGCCGTCCTGATGAGCGTGGCGCCGCGCCCCGGCGTTCCCTTCGGATAATTGATGGGCCGCACGAGTTGCGGATAGCGCTCAATGAAGACGAGCGCTTCCTTCTGGTCGAATGCGTGATTGCCGAGCGTCACCGCATCCGCGCCGGCCCCGATCAGCTCGACGAGGATGGATTCTGTGATACCGAAGCCACCCGCGGAGTTCTCACCATTGATGACGACGCAGTCCAGCCGGTAGCGCCGCCGCAAGCCGGGGAGCGCATCCACCACGGCTTTGCGGCCGGTACGGCCGACGATGTCGCCAAGAAAAAGAAGGCGCATTCAGGTTCCAGAACAGCGGAGCGGGCCTGACGGGGTCAGCACCCAGTCGAGCGGCTGGTCATAATGGAGATGGGGGACGGCGTCGACCTTCAGCTCGTCGTAGGCGATGCCGACGGCTATCACGGGCTTGAGGGCGCGCAACAGCTCGAGCGAGCGATCGTAAAAGCCGCCTCCGTATCCGAGACGGTATCCCGCCGCGTCGAATGCCAGCAGCGGCACCAGAATGATATCCGGCTGAAGCTCCGGTTTGTCGGGAAGCGGCTCGGCGATGCCCCACTGCACCTTGCCCATGGCGTCCCCCGGAGCCCAGGCGCGAAACAGAAGGGGCTTGTCTTTGCCCTGCATCACCGGCAGCGCGAGTGTATGTCCATCGCCCGCCAGGCGCTCCAGCAGCGCTGAAGGATCGATCTCGTCGCGGATGGCCGCAAAGCCGGAAATAATGGCGCCCGGAGGCGGGGCTAGAAACGCCAGCCCGTGCTCGGCGAGACGCGCGCGCGCACGGTTGCCGTGCGTTGCGAAAGCCGCCGCACGACGGGCAAGCGCCCGGGTTCTCTCCTCCCGCTTTTCGTCGCCCGTGTACATGAGGCTGAATTCAAAATGCCGCGGTGGCCGTCGAAGCGGATGATCCCGCGCTGGTCCCTACGAGAAGTAGGTGGGCGCCGTGTGTCCGAGACCACGGTCTCGGCCAGGGACAGCTCCCGTGCGGATCTTATAGGCCCCGGGGAACATATGTGCTTCTAACGCACCCCGCAGCACCGCCTAATGTAGAGGACCCGCGAGGAGTTTTCCAGCGCTTCCGCCGCCCCTCCACGGTAAGCGTTTTCCTCGGAAGCATTAACCGGTTTGGCGAAAGCGGACCCGCGTCCGTGCGGTGGCCATACCCAGCGCGGACCCGCTGGCTTAGGCGCGGCGCTTTTCCGCGACCTGCTCGGCGTCGGTTTTCGTATCGCCGGCCGTCGCATCCCATAGATCGTCAGCGATCATCAGCGCGGTCATCAGCAACAGGCGTTCGTCGCCGATGTTGCCGTGCTCGCGCGCGAGGCCTTCCAGGCGGCTGGTGACGTAGGCTGCCAGCTCCCGGAGCCGCGCCTCCTCTCCGTCCCCGCATTCGAAGCGGTACGCCCTTCCGTTGACAGCGATCGTGACCGCACCCATCGCCCTCACCGTTTTCCTGGCCGCTAGACCATAATCGCTTCGAACCCGATCGGTCCGAAGCGCGGGCCATCGGCCTAATCATAAAGCCTGGAGCCGCATCGCGATTCGAAAAAAAGCGACCGTGCTCTAGAGTTGCTCAGGCGTCTTTTTCGAGTACGTTATGGAGCGAGTCTATAGCCCAATCAATGCGATTGACCGCTTCGTCCCGCGCCTCCTGCAGGCGTGCGATCTGCGCCATTGCGTCGGCGAGCTGCTCCTTGAGCTGATCGCGTTCACGCTCCAGCGCTTCGAACATCCCATTCGCCACAGACCGCTTCGCTGCGGCTGTCGGCTTGGATGACGTTGCAGACTTCTTTGCGCTTGGTTTGCCGGTCGCGCTTTTTGCGCGTGGTGCAGCTGGCTTCTTCGCGCGTGGCGCAGCGGCCTTCTGCTTGACCTTACGCGTACCCGTACCCCGTTCAGCCATAAGGTGTTTACCCTCCGAGATTCGCCCTCAACAGCCCCCTGGCGATCCACGGCTGCCTTCCCGTGCCATGACCTTATGTGCCGCTCTTCGAAGGCGTCAACAAGGCAACCCGGGAAGCAACGCATACCCAACAGGAATTTGGTGTCACACTTCCACGCGCAAACACGCAGGTTCCCTTCAGCACGCCCGGGCATGTCGCATTGACACCCATGCCCCGCCTCCAGTTAATGGCCTCGCATTTTGGGCCGTGTGCCGCACATGGCCATTTTAGAGAACCGCCAGGGAGGCGACGATGACTGTGAAGGTTGCGATTTCGGGGTTTGGCCGCATCGGGAGAAACGTGCTGCGCGCCGCCGCTGAAGCCAAGCGCACCGATCTGCAGTTCGTCGCCATCAATGACCTCGTGCCGACGAAGGATAACGCGCACCTCTTCAAGTACGACAGCGTGCACGGCACATTCCCCGGCGAGGTGAAGGTTGACGGCGACTCGATCGATGTCGGTCTCGGCGCGCCGATCAAGGTGCTGGCCGAGAAGGATCCTTCGAAGCTGCCGTGGAAAGATCTCGGCGTCGATATCGTGATGGAATGTACGGGCATCTTCACCGACAAGGAGAAGGCGAAGGTGCACCTCGACGCCGGCGCCAAGCGCGTGCTCGTTTCCGCACCGTCGAAGGGCGCCGACATCACCGTCGTCTACGGCGTCAACCACGAGCAGCTCACGGGCGACCACAAGGTCGTCTCGAACGCCTCCTGCACGACGAACTGCCTGGCGCCGGTCGCCAAGGTGCTGAACGATCTCGTCGGCATCCAGTCCGGATACATGACGACGATCCACTCCTACACCAACGACCAGCGCATCCTCGACCAGGCCCACAAGGACATGCGCCGCGCGCGCGCAGCCGCTCTATCCATGATCCCCACCTCCACGGGGGCGGCGGTCGCGGTCGGCCTCGTTCTCCCGGAACTCAAGGGCAAGCTCGACGGCACCTCGATCCGCGTGCCGACCCCGAACGTCTCGGTCATCGACCTGAAGTTCATCCCCGGCCGCGAGACCACCGCCGAGGAGATCAACAAGGCGATGCAGCATGCAGCCGCCCAGCAGCTGAAGGGCGTGCTCAACTACGTGACCGACGAGCTCGTCTCGATCGACTTCAACCATTCGCCCTTCTCGTCGAGCTTCGACTCGACGCAGACCCAGGTGGTCGACGGCAAGCTGGTGCGCGTGATGTCCTGGTACGACAACGAGTGGGGCTTCTCCAACCGCATGCTCGACACCGCGGTTGCGATGGGCAAGCTGCTCTGACCGGCGCGATGCCGGCTTTCACGAACATCGTCGTTTTGACGGGCGCCGGGCTCTCTGCAGAGTCCGGCGTTTCCACTTTCCGCGACCAGGACGGCATCTGGTCGAAATACGACCTGCGGGAGGTGGCGACCCCCGAAGGCTTTCGCGCCGACCCCGAGCGCGTTCACGACTTCTACAATCAGCGCCGCCGCGCCCATGCGGCCGTTGCCCCGAACGCCGCCCATGTCGCGCTCGCAAAACTGGAACGGGAGCATAGAGGCGCCGTCACCATCGTCACGCAGAACATCGACGCCCTGCACGAGGCCGCGGGATCGCGCAATCTGATCCACATCCACGGCGAGTTGTTCAAGTCCCTGTGCGCGCGGTGCGGCGCGCGCCACCCCTGCACCGGTGATCTCGGCACCACAACCCCTTGTCCCACCTGCGCGGAAACCGGCGGCATGCGTCCCGACGTCGTCTGGTTCGGCGAGATGCCCTACCACATGGAGCGCATTGCCGACGCGCTGATGGCAGCCGATCTCTTCATCTCCATCGGCACCAGCGGAAATGTCTATCCGGCCGCGGGCTTCGTCGCCGAGGCGCGCGGAGCCGGCGCCCGTACGGTAGAGCTGAACCTCGAGCCTTCCGAAGGCGCGCACCTCTTCCACGAGGCGATCCTCGGCCCCGCGACACGCATCGTCCCCGCCTTCGTTGAACGGCTGCTCTCCAGACCATGATCGCTTCGGACCCTATCCGTCCGAAGCGTGGATCATCAGTCTAATCAAAAGACTAGAGCCGCATCGCGATTCGAAGAAGCCGCTGACGTCAGCGGCGGAAGATGGCCACGGCCTCGATGTGCGGCGAGAACAGGAACTGATCGATCGGCGTCACGCGCTCGAGTTCGAACCCGCCGTCGATGAGAATGCGCGCATCCCGCGCCAGCGTCGCCGGATTGCATGAGACGGCCACGACCGTCTTCACGCCGGAGTCGGCGAGCGATGCGGCCTGCGTCGCGGCGCCTGCGCGCGGGGGATCGAACACCGCCGCCTCGATGCCCTTGAGTTCACGCGCGGACAACGGCTCACGGAAGAGATCGCGCACGCGCGCCTCGATCGGCTTCAGCCCCGGCGTCCGCTTGGCCGCGTTAGAAAGGGCATCTATCGCCTGGCGGTCCCCATCCATCGCCAGCACGGCGGCGCGCTGCGCGAGCGGAAAGGTGAACGTACCCATGCCGCAAAAGAGATCCGCGACGCGCTTTGTCTCGTCGACCGCCTGCGTGACGATGCGGACCATTTCCGCTTCCGCTGCTGGCGCGGCCTGCAGAAACGAGCGCGCCGGCAGCACCACGTTCGCCGTGCCGAAACGCACCGCCGGCACGGTCGCCTGATAGAGCGTATCGCCCGCAATGGTGACGCGCGCGAGCTTCAGCACCGCGGCCTCGCGCGCAAGCGCCTCGCGAACCTCCAACGGCGGATCACCCGGGACGTCCTCGATGGCGACATCGAGCCCGTTCATCGCCAGCGTGACGACGACGCGCCCCGGCGCGCGCCGCGACATCAGCGGCGCAACGAGCCGGCGCAGCCCCGGCAGTGCGCACACGATGGCTGACGCCGTCACGGGGCACTCGTGCAGGTCGACGATATCGACGCCCTTCGCCTCGTGGAAGCCGAGCACCACCCCGCGTGCGGTACGCCGCGCAGAAAACGCAGCGCGCCGCCGCGCGCCGAGGCCCACGCTGACGACGTGGCCGACCGGCGCACCGATGCCGCGGGCGGCGAACGCGTTGGCCACCATCTCGCGCTTCCATGCGAGGTAGGCGGGCGTGCGCAGATGCTGCACGGCGCAGCCGCCGCAGTGGGTAAAGTGCCGGCACACCGGAGCAATACGATCCGGGCTCGGCACGTTGACGGCGATGAGACGCGCACGCTCCCCGCGCACGTCCGCTTGCACGCGCTCGCCGGGCAGCGTGAAGGGCACGAACACATGTCCCGCGCCCGTCTCCGCGACGCCGTCGCCCTGCGCGCCGAGGCGCGCAATGCCGAGCTCCTGCACATCACCCATCGTTGAGCGCGCCAACCAGATATTCGACATTGCCCGCCCCGCCCTTGACGGGTGAAGGGACGGTGCCCGCGATACGCCAGCCGGGCTGGCCGGCAAGCCACGCCGTGACCCGATGCAGCGCATCCTCGCGCGCAGCGGCATCCCGCACGATGCCGCCCTTGCCGATGCGCTCCGGCCCAACCTCGAACTGCGGCTTCACCAGCGCGACGAGAAAAGCGCCGGGTCCCGCCAGTTCCAGCGCGGGGCCCAGCGCCTTGATGAGCGAAATGAAACTGACATCGGCGGTGATCGCACCCACGGGCTCCGGCACGGTCTCGCGCGTCAGCCGCCGCGCATCGAGGCCCTCGAGGGAAACGACGCGCGGGTCGGACTTGAGGCTCGCATGGAGCTGCCCGTGGCCCACATCGGCGGCGTAGACCTTGCGCGCCCCGCGCTCGAGCAGCACCTGGGTAAATCCACCCGTCGAGGCGCCGACATCGAGCGCGACACGTCCGGCCGGATCGAATTCGAATGCCGCCAGTCCGGCGATGAGCTTTTGCCCACCCCGCGACACGGCGCGGGCCGCCTCGGCATCGAGCGTCAGCGCATCGTCCGCGTCGACGTCTGTGCCGGCCTTGGTGCAGACGTCTTCCCCGACCCTGACCAGCCCCGAGCGAATGAGATCCCGCGCACGGGACCGCGTCGGCGCAAGGCCGCGTTCCACGAGAGCAAGGTCCAATCGCATTCTCATAATCTCGATTTTACGATATTCTCGCCGCGACCGATGCAGCTCGCAGATATTTCCGGGGAGACTTACATGCGCAGCGCCCTCGCCGCTACTCTCATGGTCCTGTCGCTCGCCGCCTGTGGCGACAACAGCATCACCACCGCCAACCACGAGGAAGTGCACAAGGAAGGCACGCCCAGCGAAAGCACCGCCGCCGAGACGCCGGCACGCACGCCGTCCCAGGCGGGCGCGCGCGTATACCTGATCGAACCCGCGAACGGGGCAACCGTAAAAAGTCCCGTCACCGTGAAGTTTGGCATCGAAGGCATGGGCCTTGCACCCGCTGGGTCCGAAGAGCCGAACAGCGGTCACCATCACCTGCTGATCAATACCGCCCTGAAAGACTACGATGTGCCGATCCCGGCCGACGATCAGCACAAGCACTTCGGCAAGGCTCAGACCGAGGCCACCGTGGAGCTGCCGCCCGGCAAGCACACGCTGCAGGCTGTGCTGGGCGATCGCAACCACATCCCGCACGAGCCGCCGGTGCAGTCGGAAGTCATCACCATCAACGTCGAATAGAGCTTATATCTTCGCACATTGTACGGGCCGGCTGCATGTCGGATGCGGCCGGCCTTCTCCTTTGTTCGAAAGTATGTGCGCCAGCCAACGGGCCCGCTCTCGCATGCACGGCTTGCCCGCTCCGCACGCGCTTATCCACGCGGTGTGATTAGCGGACGTGCCCGCCCATGCATCGATTAGCCTTTTCAGCCGTTATGCGGAAAACACCCGCATCAGGAGAGGCACATGCTGACCGTCCACCGCCGCGTATTTCTGCAAGGCGCCGCCGCCGCCGCTGCCGTTTCCGCCATGGCGCGACCGGCACCCATCTGGGCCGCCGAGACCGAAAGGGGTCCCTTCAAGCTGCCGCCCCTGCCCTACGGCTATGACGCGCTGGAGCCCAGCATCGACGGCAAGACCATGGAGCTGCATCACGACAAGCACCACGCCGCCTACGTGAAGAAGCTGAACGAGGCGGTGAAGGATCACTCCAAGGTGGCCGCCATGCCGCTGCAGGAAATCCTGGTCAAGCTCGATGAGCTACCCGAGGATATTCGCACGACCGTGCGCAACAACGGCGGCGGCCATGCCAACCACTCGATGTATTGGCAGATCATGGGCAAGGAAGGCAGCGCGCCGAAGGGCGAGCTGAAGACAGCGATCGATTCCGACCTCGGCGGCCTCGACAAGCTGAAAGAGGACTTCAACAGCAAGGGCGAGAAGGTGTTCGGCTCCGGCTGGGTTTTCGTCACCGTGTCGCCCGAGGGAAAGCTTTCGCTGGTGTCGAAACCGAACCAGGACACGCCGCTGATGGATGGCAAGCACGTCCTGTTCGGCAACGATGTGTGGGAGCACGCCTACTATCTCAAATACCAGAACCGGCGCCCCGAATACCTCAAGGCGTGGTGGGATGTCGTCAACTGGGACGCGATCGCCGACCGCTATGCTGCGGCGAAGGCTGGAAAGCTGACGATCTGAACGCATTGCCTCCAGGAGAATCGACCCGGGGGAATCGACGGCTCGCGCCGTCGTGCGGGCTGTCGCCCCCAGCGAGCTAGGGGCGATACGGCGCAGGCCGCTCGTTGAAGGCCCCGGGGCCAACGGCTCGCGGGGGCGATAGCGTTTATCTGATTTATTGGCGCAGATGACCGGCGCAGATGACAGCCCGGCTCACAGCTCTCGAGGCAATCCCGCGGGCAGGGCGTCCTGCATCGGCGCGAAGATCAGGCGCGGCTGGCGCCGCTGAGCGTCTCGCGTCCCAGCGCCCCGAGCACCGTTGTCACGATGCCGGAAGCATTGAGACCCGCCTGCTCGTACATCTGATCGGGCTTGCCCTGCTCGATGAAGATGTCGGGCAGCACCATCGAGCGCACCTTGAGCCCCCGGTCCAGCAGTCCGCCCTCGGCGAGGAACTGCAGCACATGGCTGCCGAAACCGCCGATGGAGCCTTCCTCCACCGTAACGAGAACCTCGTGGTTCTGCGCCAGACGGCGGATCATGTCTTCATCGAGCGGCTTGGCGAAGCGCGCGTCCGCAACCGTCGTGGAAAGCCCGAACGCTGCGAGCTGATCCGCCGCCTTGAGACATTCGTGGAGCCGCGGGCCGAGGGCGAGCAACGCCACGGCCGTGCCCTCGCGCAGGATGCGGCCCTTGCCGATTTCGAGCGGAACACCCTCTGCAGGCAACGGCACGCCGAACCCTTCGCCGCGGGGATAGCGGAACGCAGACGGCCGGTCGTCGATGGTGGCAGCCGTGGCCACCATGTGCATCAGCTCCGCCTCATCGGCGGCCGCCATCACCACCATGCCCGGGAGGCACGAAAGATAGGCGACGTCGAACGCACCGGCGTGGGTCGGCCCGTCGGCGCCGACAAGTCCGGCGCGGTCGATGGCAAAGCGCACCGGCAGGCCCTGAATGGCGACATCGTGCACGACCTGGTCGTACGCGCGCTGCAGGAACGTCGAATAGATGGCCGCGAACGGCTTCAGGCCCTCCGTTGCGAGGCCCGCCGCAAATGTGACGGCATGCTGTTCCGCGATGCCGACGTCGAACGTGCGGTCCGGGAACGCCTTGCCGAATACGTCGAGCCCGGTGCCATCCGGCATGGCCGCCGTGATGGCGACGATGCGGTCGTCTTTCCGCGCCTCCGTAACGAGGCTGTCGGCAAACACGCGCGTGAAGGTCGGGGCTTTCGGCTTAGCAATAACCTGCGCGCCGGTAACGACGTTGAACTTCGAAACGCCGTGATACTTGTCGTCGGAGGCTTCGGCCGGCGCGTAGCCTTTACCCTTTTTCGTCACGACGTGAACGAGGATCGGCCCCTGGTGCGCATCGCGCACGTTCTTCAGAACGGGTAGCAGATGATCGAAGCTGTGTCCGTCGATGGGGCCGACGTAATAGAAGCCGAGTTCCTCGAACCAGGCGCCGCCCTGCCACAGATGGCGCGTGTATTCCTCCACCCGCGCAGCACGACGCTCCCAGCTCTTCGGCAGCTGACGCGCAAGCTGCTTGGCGATGTCGCGCAGATAGAGATACGTGCCGCTCGAGGTAATGCGCGCGAGATAAGCGCTGAGCGCGCCCGTCGGCGGCGCAATCGACATGTCGTTGTCGTTGAGGACGACGATTAGGCGCTCATCGCGCGCCCCGGCGTTGTTCAGCGCCTCATACGCCATGCCGGCGCTCATCGCGCCATCGCCGATGACACAAATGACGTTGTTGTCACGCCCTTCGAGTTCGCGCGCGACGGCCATGCCGAGGCCGGCGGAAATCGACGTGGAGGAGTGCGCCGCGCCGAAGGGATCGTATTCACTCTCGGAGCGGCGCGTGAAACCCGAAAGGCCGCCGGGGGCGCGCAGCGTGCGGATTCGGTCGCGCCGCCCCGTGATGATCTTGTGCGGATAGGTCTGGTGGCCGACGTCCCAGACGAGGCGGTCGTGCGGCGTGTTGAACACCCAGTGCAGCGCCACTGTCAGCTCGACGACGCCAAGGCCAGCGCCGAGATGCCCGCCGGTCACGGAAACGGCATTGATCGTTTCCTGACGCAACTCGGCGGCGAGCTGAGGAAGTTCCGATTCGTCTAAATTGCGCAGATCCTCGGGCGTATTGACGCGATCGAGAAGCGGCGTCTTGGGCGCACTGTCCACCGAGGCATCCCGTTCTGTCGGCATTCCACAGTTATGTCACACTGCCGCGCCCCTGCAAGGGCGCAATCGCCGCGGAGCGTCAATAAAAAGTGCCAAAAGAAAAAGCGCGGCTCCGGGGGGAGCCGCGCTTCGCGTAAAGCCTAACGGCCCGCGATTAGCGGTGCGCGCGGCACTTACGGTACTTGCGCAGGTTGTGCTTGAACTTGCTGCACTTGTGCGCCTTGTAGTGCTTCGCATGATGATGATGGTTCTTGACGTGGCGGGCCTCGGCCGAAGTGGTCGTGGCAACGCTAACGACGGCAAGGCTGCTCAGAGCAACGGCGACGGCCATCAAAGACTTCATGGTCTTCTCCCCATTTTTTTCAACACACGGCCAAAGCAGCAGGCGAAAAGCACTCATCGCCTCCCCCCGCGTTTAAGCCGGCGCGCACCCTAGTGGGGCCAACCAGCAGAGGCTAGTGGGACTTTCGCGGTCTGACGCAAGGTTGCCGCAAGATTTCCCCTAACCCTGCAATTCGTAATAGAATTCCCGCGCAACTATTTGTTTCTGATGACCATAAGCCGCAGGTAGATCCCCGTCGTACGGGCAATTGTCGCCACTGCCTGCTTCGAATTGGGCGGGTACGCGAGGGCTATTGCGGATCGAGTGGCTCGGTCCCCTTGATCGACCCGTCCGCACCGAAGGCGAGCTTCTCCACCTTGGCCTCAGCCTGCCGCAGGAGCCGGTCGCAATGGGCCTTCAGGGCTTCGCCGCGCTCATAAATGGCGATGGATTCCTCCAGTTCGACGTCGCCTCGCTCCAGCCGCGTCACGATGCTTTCCAGTTCCTTAAGCGCGCGCTCGAAAGTCATGCCCGCGATGTCCGCGTGCTTGGCAGGCGTGTTGGAAGGAGATTCCATACTGCGTCCTAGGTTCGATTGGAGTTCAGGCGCCCGCATCCATCAGCGCCTTGACGTGCACGGCAACGGAGCGCGCCAGCGCATTGAGATCGTAGCCGCCTTCCAGCATCGAGACGATGCGGCCGCCGCTATGTCGCCGCGCCACGGCAGCGAGCTTCTCCGTCGCCCAGAGATAATCGGCCTCGACCAGCCGCAAATTCGCCAGCGGATCGGCCTGATGGGCATCGAAGCCAGCCGAGACGATAAGTATATCCGGGCCGAAATCATGCAAGGCGGGAAGGATGCGCGATTCGAAAGCCTCGCGAAACCGCTCGCCGGTATCGCCGGCGTGCAGCGGCGCGTTGGTGATGTTACCCACGCCCCGCTCGTCCACGGCGCCGGTGCCGGGAAACAGTGGCATCTCGTGCGTCGAGCCGTAAAACAAGTCCTTGTCGGACCAGAAAATGTCCTGCGTGCCGTTGCCGTGGTGAACGTCGAAATCGACAACGGCGACGCGTTCGGCCCCGTGCTTGGCGCGGGCATAGAGCCCCGCGATCGCGGCGTTGGAAAAGAAGCAAAAGCCCATCGCCTTGTCGTTCTCCGCGTGGTGTCCCGGTGGACGCACTTGGCAGAAGGCGTTCGCGACCCGGCCCTCGATCACGGCGTCGACGGCGGCAAGGCCGGCGCCCACTGCCCGCAGCGCTGCATTCCACGTACCACTGGAAACGAGCGTATCGCCGTCGATGTACGTTGGATGCTCGCGCCCTCCCGCGCGCTGCGCCGCCTCGCGGATTTTCTCGAAATGGGAGGCAGGATGCGCAAGGCGGATCTGCGCCTCGACGTCGTCGCGCAGCGGCGCCTCCTCGCGCACGAGACGCGCAAAGATCTCGTGCGAGAGCACCTTGTCGATGGCTCGCATGCGGTCGGCGCGCTCCGGGTGCCCATAGCCGGTATCGTGCTCCAGAAAAGACGGGTGCGTGAGAAGGAGCGTCGCCATCGTCCGTTTGCCGCCTTTCTGCGCCTGCGCTGCCAGGGCGCCATGGTAGCCCGGAGACGCCCCGCGCCGAAAGGGGCGCGCTATCCGGCGCGAACCTCGGTCCCGCGCGACGCCAGCCACCGCACGGCTTTGACAGGAAGCATGAGCATGCCCCAGGCCTGCAGCATCAAGCTCACCAGCAAGGCCGGAAAGCCGGCGAGCGGAGCGAACACGAACAGGCCCGCCATGGAGCGGGCCACCTGCGCCGCGCGATAGCCGAGCGCGCCGCGATATTCGCACCGCTGCTCCGGAGGCCAGATGCGTGCGAACCAGGCGCTCGTCACCGGCCAGCCCAAAACGCCCGCGGCGAGGGCGAACAGGTAGAGAAACTGTATCCACGACGGAACAAACGGCACGATGCGCAGGTCGAGTTCCTGCTGGCGCGCCTCATCGCGCGCGTGCACCTCGACGGCGGTGGTGACGACGTTGCCGGTGAGGCTCGACACGGTGCTGGTCCACAGCCCCCCGACCATGTCGGTAATCGGCTCTCCAGCGGAACGGTCGGGCAGTGCCCTCACCGCCACGCGCCCCATGCCGTCACGCTCCACACCGACCTGAAACGTTCCATGGCGCGCACCGAGCGCATCGAGGAAATCGCCCAGCGTCGCGCGCTTCAACGCATCGTCGAGCCCGCCGACAGCAATCCGCTGCCACAGCCAGTTACGGCCGCCCGGCTGGTTGGGCGTCGCCGCATGCAGGAGCACGAGGTTGACGTCCGCATCGGCCGCCGCGCGCTTCAACTCGGAAAGCTTGATGCTCTGCTCTGTCCCGCCCGACGGTCGAAAATAGAGAAGATTGTCCTCGACGCGCCCCGTCACCAGTACGGTCTGGCCGCGCACCGACGTTAGCGCACCCGTGAGCGCGGCCGGGTCCACGGCATCGACCATTGCTGCCTTGGTGTCGACGTCGATGCGCGGATATGACGAGAGCGTCGATTGAGCGCCGGGCTCCAGCGCGAGCGTCCGGATGCTGGAACGGGAAAGGGGCCGCTCGAGCTGCGCCACAGCCTCGTTGAACAGCGCCCCGTCGCGCAGCTCGATGAGAAGATGAGGGCGCATTTCCGCATAGAGGCCTTCGCCTCCAGCCCCGCGCGAGAGCGTGCGCAGCGGATAGGCATCATTACCCGCAACGAGATGCAGCCGCGCGCCGGACGGCAAATCCTTCAGCAGCGTACGGTCGCGAAACACCGTCTCCCCTCCGAGATATATGTCGAGCCGGCTGCCCGGTGTGGACTGCGGCAGCAGCGTGGGGACGGCGCGCTGGAGCTCGCCGGGCGTGCCGGCGGTGAAGACCTCTCCATCGCGGTTGACGAATTTCCAGTGGCCCTCGGGTGTTGCATGTGCGGCGAGGGCGGTGCCGCGCGCCTCCGCCGGCAGCGTCCGCAGATGCGCTGCCGCAAGTTCGAGATCGGCGATAGCGATGCGCGTTGCCTTGGCGCCCACTCCGCCGGCCTCGCCGCCGATCCGCCCAAGACGCGACAGCCAGCCCGCCTGCGCCGCCGTCGCCGCGACCGCGAAGAGCAAAGCAGCGCACGCCGCTACGCGCACCAAGAGCTGTCCCGTTGCGAAAGTGAGGCGCATCCAACCCATCCTGTTCAGCGCGCGAGACTACACACCCTTTGGACAGAATTCAGCCCGAGGGGCTATGAGAGGCGCCGGAAGGAGACCTCGGCCCATGGGCGAGCCCAAGAAAGCAATGGAGAAAGCAACGGAAGCGGCGATTTCATCCGCAGCGGACCACCTGCGCGCGGGCCGGCTCGTCGCCTTCCCGACGGAAACCGTCTATGGCCTGGGCGCCGACGCCACGAACGGCCGTGCCGTGGCGCAGATTTTTGCCGCCAAGGGGCGGCCGCGCTTCAACCCCCTCATCGTGCACGTGCTGGATGCTGCCGCCGCGGACGGCCACGTCGTGTTCACCCCGCTCGCGCGCCGCCTCGCCGATGCCTTCTGGCCCGGCCCGCTCACCCTCGTTCTCGACAAACGGGACACTTCTCCGCTTTCCGATCTCGTCACGGGCGGGCTCTCCAGCATCGCTGTGCGCGCCCCCGACCATCCCATCGCCCGCGCGCTGCTGCGCGCAACGGGCCGGCCCCTTGCAGCCCCCTCCGCCAATCGGTCGGGACGCATCAGCCCTACCCAGGCGGCGCATGTGGCCGCCGAGTTCGGCGGTGAGGTGGCGATGATCCTGGATGGCGGCCGGACAGCCCACGGGCTCGAATCGACGATCCTCGATGCACGGGGCGAAGCGCCTGTGCTGCTGCGGCCGGGCGCCGTTACCGCCGAAGCCATTGAAGCGGCGCTCGGCGTGAAGGTCACCCGAAGCAACGGCGATGCGCAGCGGCCCAGCGCCCCCGGCCAGCTCACGAGCCATTACGCGCCGCGGGCCGGTGTCCGCCTCGAAGCCCGCGACGTCCGTCCCGGCGAGGCGCTATTGGCGTTCGGCCCCACGCCGCTGCCCGCCAGCGGACCGGTCATCAACCTGAGCCCTTCAGGGGATCTCGCCGAGGCTGCCGCGAACCTTTTTGCAGCCCTGCGCACCCTCGACGCCAGCGGAGCCGAGGCCATCGCCGTGATGCCCATCCCCGGCGAAGACCTGGGAGAAGCGATCAACGACCGTCTCCGCCGCGCCGCCGCGCCGCGTCCGGCGGGCGCCCGATAGCCGCCCGCACGCCGCTGGGGTTGCAGCCACGATTTGCCGAAAGGCGCCAATTGCGGCAAACCTCGCGCCGACACAGACGCCGAGGACGAGTTCACAGGTGTCCGCCTCGCACACGCCCCGCCAGCCTTCGACGAGCGCCGAGCGCACCGCAGCGCTTGCGCGATTGATCGATGTCGTCGGCACCGCCCACGCCCTCACCGACCCCGAGCGCCAGGCACCCTACGTGCACGAATTGCGCGGGCTCTATGTCGGCGGCCCGGCGTTGGTACTGCGTCCCGGCTCGACCGGTGAGGTCGCGCAGCTGCTCGCTATCGCGAATGACGCCGGCATCGGCGTCGTCCCCCAGGGCGGCAACACCGGCCTCGTCGGCGGTCAGATCCCGGCAGATGACGGCAGCGAGGTCGTGCTGTCGCTCTCGCGGCTCAACCAAGTGCGCGCAGTCGATCCCATCGGCGGTACGATGATCGTCGAGGCGGGCGCGACGCTGGCGCAGGCGCAAGACGCCGCGGATGCAGCGGGGCGTCTCTTTCCGCTGAGCCTCGCTTCGGAGCAGAGCTGTCAGATCGGCGGCGTGCTGGCGACGAACGCCGGCGGCGTTGGCGTACTCACCTATGGCAACGCGCGCTCCCTGTCACTCGGGCTGGAGGTCGTGACCGCAGACGGGCGCATATGGGATGGACTGCGCACACTCAAAAAGGACAACACCGGCTATGACCTGCGCGACCTTTTCATCGGATCCGAAGGTACGCTCGGCATCATCACGGCGGCAGCGCTGAAGCTCTACCCGCGGCCCGTCGAGACCGCCCTCGCGTTTGCCGCGCTGCCCGACATCGAAGCGGTGGGTGCTTTTTTCAGGCTTGCCGAGGCCCGCGGACACACGGGACTTACGGCATTCGAGTTCATGAGCCGCTTCGCGCTCGACCTCGTCACGCGGCACATCCCGGACACCCGCATCCCGATCCGCACGCCTGCGCCGTGGTATGTGCTGATCGAGCTGTCGAGTCACGAGGCCGGCGGCCTCGCGGATGCGAGCATGCAGCGTCTCCTGGCGGAAGCGGCACAGGCCGAGCTCGTCACCGATGCGGTCATCGCCGCTTCGCTCTCACAGTCGAAAGCGCTCTGGCGCCTGCGCGAAAGCATCTCCGAAGCCCAGCGCGGCGAAGGCGGCAGTATCAAGCACGATGTGTCGGTGCCCGTTGCGCGTATCGCCGAATTCGTGGCGAAGGCCAGTGAAGCCGTGCAGACGATCTGCCCCGGCGCACGCCCCGTCGTCTTCGGCCACTTCGGTGACGGCAACGTGCACTACAACGTCACGCAACCCGAAGGCATGGATAAAGCGGAGTATCTTGCGCTGTGGACGCCGATGACGGAGACCGTCCATGACGTGATCGCCGCGCTGTCCGGATCAATCTCAGCCGAGCATGGCATCGGCCGGATGAAGCGCGACGAGCTGCGCCGTTTCAAGAGCCCGCTCGAAATCGAGCTGATGCGGCGGATCAAGGCGGCGTTCGATCCCAACGGCATCCTCAATCCCGGCAAGGTGCTCTAGCCGCAACGGCTCTAGCTCTCCTCGCGACGGCGCCAGAAATCCCAGCCGAAGCGACCTCGGCTAGCCCCGTCGGCCCTTGGCGCAGTGACCTTGCGCCAGCTCGCCTTGATCCAGTCTTCCGTGCCGTAAAGCCACCGCCTGAAGCTGCCGCGCGAACGCCCGCGATCTTCCAGCAGCAGATGCGCCAGCATATCGACGTCCGCACTCAGTTTCTCGATAGCCGCCTGCCGCCGGGCGCCGCCCTCGTGCAGCGCACCGATGCGGGAATTGATCAGCTCGATCTCGCCGCTTTCATCGTCGTGCCAGCCGTCGAGTGCGCTCGCGAGCGTGTGCTGTGTCGTGCCGAGCCTGACCAGGGACTGATGGACGCCATTCAGCTCCGCGCTGTAGGCGGCCTGAGCGGCGGCCATCCGGTCGGCGTTGCCGTTGAGCCAGCGCTCGATGTCGGCAATCCGGTCGCCAACGCCCGCAGTGATCTCCGAGCGGTAGCGGTCGAGACCGGTGAAGAAATCGATGCGGTTTTTCTCCAGCGCGGCGGCAAGGAGCTTGGCCTGCTCGTGCTGCCCTGCATGCGCCTGTTCGGCGGCTTGCGCGGCGAGGCGCACGGCACTGCGCACGCCGGTGATCTCGTCGGAAAGCGCAGTGATGCCGTCGGCGCGATCGACGCGCTCTTCGTCCAGCGCTTGCTCGATAGCTGCGAGCCGGCCCGCGATGTCGGCATCGGCGGCCGGATGCGCGGCGGCATTTCCGACTGAGACACGCGCCTGCTTTATGGCGTCCTCGATCGCGAACAGCCGCTGCGACACCTCAGCATCGAACGGGCGCAGCTCCTTCCCGCGCTCGGCGCCCTGCGCCAAGGCTTCGTCGATCGCAGACAGCCGTTGGGCGATTTCCCCATCGAGCGGCCGTGTCGCCTCGTCCTCGGTGCGGGCACCGAGGGCGCTTTCGATCGCAGCCAAGCGCTTTTCCAGCGGCGAAAGATCGGTGGCAGCCGGCTGAGACTGCCTCGCGATCACTGCCTCGAGTGCCGAGAACCTCTCGCCGAGGCCGCGTTCCACCGATGACAAGCGCTCGAGAACGCTCTGCAGCAGGGCAGGATCGATCGACGGCGCAGCGGTGGCGGCAGCAGGGGCGACGCCCCCTGCAGGCGCCGCCGAGCGGTCGGGTTCGCTGAGCTCGAAGCCGAGCGCCGCCGCAAGCGGACGGGAAGACGCCGCTGCGGTTCCCCAGATATCGCGTGCCGCGCGCGGCACGTAACGCACGATCAGGTCGCCGCCGGGAAGATCGCCGCCAATGTCCGCCAGCGCCAGCACGACATCATCGACCGTCGCCGTCCGCCCCGCATGGGAAGCACGCGAAGAGGCGAGCCGCAGCACGTCTTCCAGCTCGGGCGCCCCGCGCGGCGGCACGCCGGCCTCGCCGGCCGGTGGCTCAGCGGCAATGGCGATGGCGCTTTCGCGGCGCAAGGCGCCAACACGTATCCCACGTGCGTCGAGCGCCGCAGCGGCAGCGTCGACCCTCGTCATCGCAAGCAGCAAGTGCGTGAGGCTCACCTCCGCGGCGCGGTAGGCAAGCGCCACGTCATAGGCGTGGTTGGCGCAGGCGATCACTGTCTCATCGACCCAGATCGGCGCCGAGCGCGCGTTCGCCGGCCGCGCGGGCGAAGCGGCGGGCGGTGTTCCGGACGCACCCCGGTGCACCTCCGTCGAGGCCGCGCTCAGGCGCGTCGTCTTCAGATCAAGGTCCGGCCCCCGGTAGTCCATCCGCGCAACTCCTCACCCTGGCGCGGCGCCAGCATAGCTGCGAATAGATGGCGGCGCGAGGGCAGCGAAGGCACACTCGCGGCTACACGGCCGACGCTATGGTTGATTTTTCAAGGGGTTCGCACGAAGTCGGCTAGAGTAAGCACCCCGGCGCAACGACGGGCTCCTGCACTTCGGGGCCCTCGTTCCGCGGATTGTTGACCTTCTGACAGACCTCGGTCACGTCGAAACCATCGCCACCATCGGGTTTCAAGAGATGCTGGATCTCCGTGACCATGCCGGAGCGGCAGTCGAGCCAGAGGTCGAAATGTTCCGGCGGGATAATCAACGGCATACGCTCATGTAAACGGGCGATCGAACCGCGAGCAGCCGTGGTGAGGATCGCGACCGTTTCGATCTCGCTGCCGTCCGCGCCGAGCCATTCTTCATAGATGGCCCCCAGCGCGATCGGACCGCCCCGCCGCGGCCTCACCAGATGCGGACGCCTGTCGCCCGCAGCGCCTGTCCACTCGTAATAGCCGTCGGCAGGCACGAGACAGCGCTTGTGGCGCAAGGCAGCGCGAAACGACGGTTTGCCCGCGGCACTCTCGGCCCGGGCATTCGCCAGCATGCTGAATTCGCGCGGATCTTTCACCCAAGGCGGAATGAGGCCCCAGCGCACGAGCGCCATCTCGCGCTCACCGCGATACGTATTGCGCACGATGGCGACCGGCTGGGAGGGCGCGATGTTGTAACGGGGCGGAAAGGTCGCCTCGTTCACATAGCGAAAATAGGCGCGCACGGCCTCCGGCGGTAATGTAAGTGTGTAGCGAGAGCACATAGGCCGAAGGTAGTCGCAGGAACGCGCCGGGAGAAGCCGTATGGGTGCCTTCGACACAGGCGAACACCGTAACGACCGCAAAGCCGGCCGCTGGCCCCAGGCTGCGGCGAGCGCCGTCCTGTTCCGCGGCGAGGCCGTCCTGCTCGTCGAGCGCGGCTCCGAGCCGGGAAAAGGATTGTGGAGCCTCCCCGGCGGGCTCATCGAGCCCGGTGAAACGGCGGAGGATGCTGCCCGCCGCGAGACGCACGAGGAAACCGGCCTCGTAGCGCATATCGAGGGCCTCGCAGGCGTTTACGATATCATCGACCGCGACGAAGCAGGTACCGTCGTGCTCCATTATGTCATCGCATGCTATTTCGGGCGCGCCGACGATGGCGAGCCGCGCGCCCGCCGCGACGTGAGAGAGGCGCGCTTTTTCGCCCTCGACAAGATTCGCGATCTGCCGTTGACGAAAGGGGCGCAATTCGTGATCGAGGAGGCATGGCGGCGCCTCGCGGCGAGCGTGCGCTAGCCGCCTCCTGAACGTCCAGAATCGGTGCTAGTCTTCTTCCCATGAGCAATCGACCGATGACATTCTCCGTTGCGAGCAGCGGATCCACCTCGCGCCGCCGCGGTTTCACCCGCGGCCGGCATCGCGGCTTGGCGCCGTTGAGCCTGGCCCTCGTGCTGATCCTCGTGGCGGCTTTGCCCGCCGCGGCCCTGCCCGACAGCAAGCCCTACGACGACCGGCTCCTGCGCCTTTCGGAGATCCTCGGCGCGGTCCACTACCTGCGCGAGTTGTGCGGCGCCGACGAAGGCCAGCAGTGGCGCGACCGCATGTCGGAGCTGCTGCAGGCTGAAGGCACCTCAGCGCTGCGCAAGGCAAGGCTCACGCGCTCCTTCAATAAAGGTTATCAAAGCTACAGCCGCACCTATAATACGTGCAGCCCATCGGCCCAGAACGCGATCAACCGCTTCCTCACCGAAGGGGCGACCATCGCGGATACGCTCGTGCGGTCGGTCCCCTAGAGCTTGCGCATTACAGCCACCTGTCCCAGATCGGCAACGCTTCGTCCGTTCCGATTTTTACTGTGAACGCGGCACGCCCCTTTGCGCCTGCCCGGCCCGTGATATGCATCCTTGCATCGGCACTCGCTCCGGCGTGCTGCCAAATCTGTCGACCGCGGCTGAACGATTGGGGGTTCGCGGTCACAAGGGGGAACGATGCAGCTCTTCGAAGGTCTGGACGCCGACGATTCGTCGTACCGCGCGCTTTCGCTGATTCTTGAAGCGTGGGACGAAGGTACTGAAAGCGGCGTGCCCAACGAGCAGATGGCGTATGCCGCCCTCTTCGCAGCGCTGACCGATCTCGTCTCCCAATTCGGCGAAGAGGCGGTGGTGAAGCTGACCAATGGACTGGAGCGGCGCATCCGCGTGGGCGAGTTCACGCTGCATTCGACGCGGCAGTAAGGGCCGCATACGCGTCGGCGCTAAAGCAGCAGCCCCACACGCTTGACGATGACCTCCCCGAGCAGCAACAGTCCGAAGCCGAGCAGCAACAGTCCGGCGATCTTGTTGATGAGCTGCAGCCGCGTCAGGCTGAGATGGTGGCGGAAACGCGCGATGAGATGGGAAAGCCCTAGCCACCAGCCGAGACTGCCCGCCATGACGGCCGCAACGATCGTAAGCGCATCGACATAGCTGTCGACCTCCACGAATGTCGAGACGCCGCCGAAGATCGCAAAGAGCCCCAGCACCGCGCCGGGATTGGTGATGGTCAGGAGGAATGTCTGCGGGATGTCCCAGACGAAATCGCGCAGCGTCTCGGGGCGGTCGTTCGCCGGCGCCATCGCCATCAGGCGCGGCGCAGTGAAGTAGAGCTTCAGTCCGAAAGCGACGAGCACCAATCCACCGATAAGCTGGATGGTCATGCGGTGATGCTGCACCGCCCCGGAGATGGCCCCCACGCCCAGCGCCGCGCAGAGCGCAATAAGCCCGTCGCCCAGCACAGCCCCCAGCCCCGCCGCAATACCTCCCCAAAATCCGCGCTCGATAGCGCGCTGGATGCACAGCACATTGACGGGGCCGACGGGGGCGGCGACAAGAACTCCGATGACGATACCGACGGGAATGATGAGCGGATTGGGTAGAAAATCCATACACCTTCCTTTACCGGCCCGCGGCGCGCGCCGTAATTTGCCGGTCGATCGGTTGCATAACGCCGGAGTCCGCGGATGATGAAGATCATCGAAGGACGTTGGATGGGCCTCGTCCTATTGGTACTGGGGGCGGTCGGCGTTGTCCATGCGGCCCCTGCGCTGGAAAAGGCTGCCGGAAGCCAGGCCGTCACGGTCCAGTCGTCGAAGCTGAAGGGGCGCAAGCCGCCCAGCGAAACGCGCAGTCTCCCCATTCCGGTGGAGGAGATGCGCCAGGCGATTCTCGCCGCTGCGCAGTCCGGCAACATCGAGGATCTGCGTGAGCCGCTGGAGTGGAACGAACTGAAGCCCGAAGTCTCGGCTCCCGCGGGAACCGATCCCATCGCCTTTTGGCGCACCACGTCCGCGGATGGAAACGGCCGCGAGATTCTCGCCGTGCTCGCCAACATTCTGCCCATGCGCGCCGCCGAGCTCCCCCTCGGCAAGGACATCGAGAACAACATCATCTACGTCTGGCCCTATTTGGCCGAAGCGGATCTCGACAAGCTGACGCCCGCGCAGGAGGTCGATCTGCTGCGGCTGATGAGCCCCGCCGAAGCGAAGACGATGCGGTCTGCAAAGAAGTGGACGTGGTGGCGCCTCACCATCGGCGCCGACGGCACCTGGCATTCCTTCAAAAAGGCCGAATAGCCCGGATAAGATCGCGTGAGGCGATAAGTAGCGGGCGTAATGACAAAAATTGCCATCGCGGCTTGTCACCTGCTCATGCGGCCCCACATGAAGGGCTCGAACGCATTTGAGGGATTTTGCAGCATGATGTGGCGCGTAGCCCTGGCGACGGCAGCGGTTGCGGCGTGGGCCGACTTCACGCCGGCTGCCGCACAACTCTACGGTTGGGAAAGCTACGGACGGGCTCCGTTCTGGGAGCAGCGCCCGCGACAGCAACGGCGCAGCAACGATTACGGATATGATTGGGGCTACGGCGACAGCACGCGCCGCTCACCCATCGTGCGCAGCGGCGGCGGACGCCCCGCTATCAGCCCCAAGGCGCCGGCGAAAGTAGCCTTCACTAGCAACTATCCGGCCAATTCCATCGTCATCGATAGCGACACGCGCATGCTCTATTACGTGCTGTCGCCCACCGAAGCCTATCAGTACCCGATCTCCGTCGGCCGCGAGGGTTTCTCCTGGACCGGCACCGAAACCGTCAGCCGCATGCAGGCATGGCCGGACTGGCATCCGCCCAAGGAGATGATCCGCCGCGATCCGCGCCTGCCGGATAAAATGACGGGCGGTCTGAAAAATCCGCTCGGCGCCAAGGCGCTGTACCTCGGCAACACGCTCTATCGTATCCACGGAACCAACGACCCCAAGAGCATCGGCCGCGCTGCCTCTTCGGGCTGCTTCCGCATGATGAACGAGCATGTGCTGCACTTGGCCTCGCTGACGAAAATCGGCACGCAGGTCACCGTCGTGAAGAAACTGCCGCCCCAGTCCGTCGCCGTGCGCGCGACACCGGCCGACGAAGCGGTGAACGTCGAGGAGCAGGAAGCGCTCGCCCGCGGAGACAACGAGCCGGCACCATCCCTTGCCGATGACGAAGACGAAGCCGCCACCCACGCGAGCGGCGACGGCATCGACGATCGGGACCAGGAGGACGAGTGGGCCGACCAGCGCTACGAGGATCCACGCTACGAGCGTTATCTGCGCCGCTACGAGCGATATCAGCGCTACGGCCGCTACTGATCACGTCAAACGTGCTGACGGAGCCCGGCCGGGAATTCCGTCAGCAGGCCAGACGCGCAGACATCGCCTGTCAAAAGCCTTCGAGGAAACCGACGGGCGCGCCGTGCGCCTCCCCCTCGATCTCCCCTTCCCACATCACGCGGCGCCCGCGCACGAAGGTGCCTACAGGCCAGCCCTTCACACGAACGCCGTCATAGGGTGTCCAGCCCGCGCGGCTGGCCACCTGCGCATGCGTGATCGTCTCCTCGCGCTTCATGTCGACGACCGTGAAATCGGCATCATAGCCGACGGCGATGCGGCCCTTCCCACGGATACCGAACAGCCGCTGCGGCCCATGGCTCGTCAGATCGGCGAACCGCTCCAGCGTAAGCCGTCCCGCGTTGACGTGATCGAGCATGATCGGAACGAGCGTCTGCACGCCGGTCATGCCGGAATGGGACTGCGGATAGGGATGATCCTTTTCCTCGCGCGTGTGCGGAGCGTGGTCCGAGCCGAGCACATCGACGATCCCCGCGGCGAGGCCGGCCCAGATCGCATCCCGGTGCCGGCCGTCGCGCACCGGCGGGTTCATCTGCGCATATGTCCCGAGCTGCTCGTAGCAGTCGGGCGCCACGAGCGTCAGATGATGAGGCGTCACCTCGACGCTCGCCCAGTCCTTGTGCTCGGCAAGGAATTCCATCTCCGCCGCCGTCGAGACGTGCAGCACGTGCACGCGCCGCTTATGCTTCTCGGCAAGACCCACGAGGCGCCGCGTGGAAATGATCGCCGCTTCCTCGTCGCGCCATTCCGGATGCGAGGAAGGATCACCTGCGCGGCGCACCCCCATGCGCGCGATCAGCCGTGCTTCGTCCTCGGAATGGAACGCCGCCCGCCGCGACAGGCGCGCGATGATGCGGTCGAGCGAGGCCTCATCGTCCACCAGAAGATCGCCGGTGGAAGAGCCCATGAACACTTTTATGCCCGCCGAGCCTTCCAGCTTCTCGAGTATCGGAATGTCGTCGATGTTCTCCCGCGTGCCGCCGACATAGAACGCGAAATCGCAGAACATGCGGTTGCGGGCGCGCGCCACCTTGTCGGCAAGCTTCTCCGCCGTCGTCGTCAGGGGCTTGGTGTTCGGCATCTCGAAGACGGCCGTCACGCCGCCCAGAACGGCGCTGCGCGACCCTGTCTCAAGGTTTTCCTTATGCTCAAGACCCGGCTCGCGAAAATGCACCTGGGTATCGATCACGCCGGGCAGGATGTGCAGCCCGCGCGCATCGATGACATTTCCGCCCCGTGCGGGATCGATCTGGCCGATTGCCGCGATGCGGCCATCCACGATGGCAATATCCCGCTCCCCTGCGCCATCATGGTTGACGACAGTGCCGCCCTTTAGAATGGCATCGAACGTGGTGCGCATGGCCCTACCTGTGGCTTGCCTCCGGCCCGCGCCCCGCATACGTAAATCGGACGCCGGTTGCAACCGGAGCGGGGAAACATGGCTGAAACGAAAATTGCGCTGCTGCCCGACCGTGGTGTTGTCAGCGTGACGGGTGCAGACGCGCGCAAACTCCTGCAAGGCGTCATCACCAACGATATGGACCTGATCGACACCCAGTCGGCGCTCTACGCGGGGTTGCTGACCCCACAGGGTAAGATTTTGTTCGACTTCTTCGTCGTCAAGGCGCCCGAAGGCTTTTGCCTTGAAACCTCACGCGCGGCCGCGGCAGACCTCGCCGAGCGCCTCAAGATGTATAAGCTGCGCGCAGCGGTCGAGATCGCCGATGTCTCGACCGACTATACCGTCGCCGCCATCTGGGGCGGAGAATATGCGCCGCGCGCAAAGGATCCCGCCCCGCTCTGGTTCGCCGACCCCCGCCTTCCCGGCATGGGCTATCGCGAGCTCGCCACGCTCCGCTCCGACTGGGCGCTCGGCGGGGAAGCGAGCGATAGCGCCACACAGGAGGAATATCACGCCCACCGCATCGCGCTCGGCGTGCCCGAAGGCGGCAGGGATTTCGAGTTTGGCGGGGCCTTCCCCCATGAGGCGCTGTTCGATCAGCTCCACGGCGTCTCGTTCGAAAAAGGCTGCTACGTTGGGCAGGAGGTGGTCTCGCGCATGCAGAACCGCGGCACGGCGCGCCGGCGGATCGTGCCGGTCATCTCCGATGGTCCACTGCCGGACAGCGGCAGCGCGATCAAAGCCGGCGGCGTAGAGATCGGCACGCTGGGCTCGGCTGCGGGAAATCGCGGCCTCGCCATGCTGCGCCTCGATCGCGTCGCGGAGTTTGCCACCAAAGGAGAAGCACTGCGCACGGCCGATGTCGAGCTTCGCGTCGAGCTGCCGCCGTGGGCGTCGTTTCAGATCGAAACCAAGACCGCAGGGACCGGCGCATGACGAAGCAGCCTCAACAGGAGCTGATCCGCTGCGGCTGGGTCGGCAGCGACGCCGACTATCAGCTCTACCACGACACCGAATGGGGCGTGCCCCTCAAGACCGACCGCGCCATCTTCGAGAAGCTGGTACTGGAAGGCTTCCAGGCCGGGCTCTCGTGGATCACCATTTTGCGCAAGCGCGAGAATTTTCGTCGCGCGTTCGACGGCTTCGATGCAGAGCGCATTGCTCGCTATGGCGCGAAGGACGTCGCGCGGTTGATGTCCGATGAGGGCATTGTGCGCAACCGCGCCAAGATCGAAGCGACGATAGATAATGCGAAGGCCTACCTGAAGCTGCGCGAGCGTACGACGTTGAAGAAGTTTCTGTTAAGCCACCTCGAAAATGGTCCGCTGCAGAATCGCGCCCTTGCCCTCTCCGATATTCCGCCTGCGACCGATCTGTCGAAGCGCATTTCAAAGGCGCTCAAGGCGGAGGGCTTCCGCTTCGTCGGGCCAACCACCGTTTACGCCTTCATGCAGTCGTCGGGGATGGTGAACGATCACCTCGTCGGCTGCTTCCGCCACGCGGAGTGCGCCGAGTTGCAAAAGTCGGGGTGGCGCTGATGGGCGGCGCGACGAACGAGCGAACGGTCTTGCCGCAGCAGCCAGCTGGACGCGCATGGCAACGCATGCTGTCGGGACGGCGCCTCGACTTGCTCAATCCCTCTCCGGCAGACATCGAGATCGAGGACATTGCCCACGGGTTGGCGCGCGTCGCCCGCTGGAATGGTCAGACCGTCGGGGCGCATGCATTTTCCGTTGCCCAGCACACGCTGATCGTCGAAGACATCGCGTTCGCCCGCGCGCCCAAATGGCCAGCGCAATGGCGGCTCGCGGCACTCCTGCACGACGCGCCCGAATATGTCGTCGGCGATCTCATCAGTCCGTTCAAAACCGCGATCGGTCTCGATTACAAATCATTCGAGTTGCGTCTACTCGCCGCAATCCACACGCGCTTTGGCCTGCCTGAAACTTTGCCGAGCGATGTTCAATCTCGCATCAAGGACGCCGACCGCATCGCCGCGTACTTCGAGGCTACGCGTCTTGCGGGCTTCACCGAGGATGAGGCGGTCGTATATTTCGGTCACCCTGAGATAGGTGATCCTCACCTCGTCGCTGCACTTTCGAACCTCGAACCCGTGGCAGCATGTGCAGCTGAAGAAATTTTTCTCACCCGCTTTCGCAACTTGATTGAACGTTTGTGAGCATTGCGCGTTGTCCCCTGACGGACCGCTGGTGCCGCGATTGGTCGGAAAAGCGCCACGTTCCGGTCGAAGCCTCCTGAGAGGGGGTCTCCAACGCATACGTGGAGGGCAGCCAATGTCGTACGGCGAGGTTAGGGAGAGGGCGAACCGCATGGCGAGTGAAGCCGATCCCGCTACCGTGTCCAGTACGGCGGGGGTCGAGATCGGTCTCAACGCGGCGATTGTCGCAGTGACCGACAACGAGCCTGTCGTACTCGTCATTCGAGGTGAAGCCGATAAGGCCGGAGCGACCGATGGTCTGCCTTTCGGGACGTTCTCGCCATTGCAGCACCGCACCTTCGAGGGCGGCCTGCGCGCCTGGGTGCACCGGCAGACCGGGCTCGAGCTCGGGTATGCGGAGCAGCTTTATACTTTCGGTGACCGTGGACGCCACGCGCAGCCGGGAGATGTCGGCCCGCATGTCGTTTCCATCGGTTACCTGGCGCTCACGCAGACACGCCCGTCGGTCGATCTGCAGCAGGGTGCATGGCGGAGCTGGTACCACTATTTTCCCTGGGAGGATTGGCGCCGCGGCCGCCCCGAGATTCTCGAAACCACCATCGAGCCCAAGCTCCGCGAATGGGTGGCCGCGCAGCGCGGCGCGACATCGCAACCCATCAGCCGCCAGGAGCGCGTGCGCATTTGTTTCGCGCTCGAAGGTGCGGCCTGGGACGAAGAGAAGGTGCTCGAGCGCTACGAGCTTCTCTATGAAGCGGGGCTCGTCGATGAGGCGATGCGGGACGGCCGCGAGGCCGCACGCCAGTGGGCGGAGCGTCCCCGTCTCGGCGTTCCGATGCACTTCGACCACCGCCGCATATTGGCAACCGCCATCGGGCGCGTGCGCGCGAAGATCAAATATCGCCCGGTCATCTTCGAGCTGATGCCGGACGATTTCACGCTCTTCGAATTGCAGCGGACCGTCGAAGCCATTCTCGGACCCCATCTGCACAAGCAGAACTTCCGCCGCCTCGTTGAAGGCGCCGGCCTCGTCGAGCCGACGGGCGAGGTAAAAATGCGCACCGGCGGCCGTCCCGCGAAGCTCTATCGCTTCCGGCGCGAGGTGCTTCTGGAGCGCCCGGCTCCAGGCGTGCGCGTCAAGCCAGGAAAGATATGACCTGACGCCATAGCAGCTATGCGGGGCTCAGCCCGTATAGCTGCAGAAATTCGCGTGCCGGGCCCTAACGTTACTGGTCATGGGGGGTTGGATGAAGTAACCTTCCTCCACCCTTTGAATGCTCAAAAAGAGCATTATATATCCAACACCGGCCACGGCCGGCCCGAATGACGGCCCCATTATACTCAAGTTGAGCATAGCGAAATTGAGTGTAGCAAGGCCCCGTGAGGATGAAGCGATGGATTCACTCGTCTGCCCTGTCTCCGAGCGCCGCCCCCAACCGGCGGCACGGCACGCGCTGCCCGAGTTTACGCCCGAGCTGGCCGCCGAGATGGCGCCGATGTACGCGCGTGTCCAGCACGTCGTCACCCCGATGGAGTGGCCGGCCTATGCTCCCCTGATCAAGGCGATCAATGCCCTGAAGAAGGAGCGTAACGCGGTCATCCTGGCGCATAACTACATGACGCCGGAGATCTTCAACTGCGTCGGTGATTTCCGCGGCGACAGCCTGCAGCTCGCCCGCGAGGCCGCGCGCGTCGATGCGGACGTCATCGTCCAGGCTGGCGTGCACTTCATGGCGGAGACCTCCAAGCTCCTCAGCCCGGACAAAAAGGTCCTCATTCCCGATCCGCTGGCCGGATGCTCCCTCGCGGCCTCGATCACCGCCGAAGACGTACGCATGCTGCGCGACGCCTATCCTGGCGTGCCGATCGTTACCTACGTGAACACCTCGGCGGCGGTGAAGGCCGAGTGCGATATCACTTGCACCTCGTCCAACGCCGTGAAGGTGGTGGAGAGCCTCGGCGCGCCGCGCGTACTCCTTATCCCTGATGAATATCTGGCGCGCTACGTGCAGACCCAGACGAAGGTCGAGATCATCGCGTGGAAGGGCCACTGCGAGGTGCACGAGCTGTTTACCGCCGAGGACATCGAGGCGATGCGTGCCGCCGATCCGGGGATGAAGGTGATCGCGCACCCCGAGTGCCCGCCGGAGGTGATCGCAGCCGCCGACTTCACCGGCTCGACCGCGGCCATGATCGGCTATGTGAAGAACAACCGCCCGCGCAAGGTCGCGCTCATCACCGAATGCTCGATGGCATCCAACGTTGCCGTCGAGGCGCCGGACGTCGAGTTCATTCGTCCGTGCAACCTCTGCCCGCACATGAAGCGCATCAGCCTCGAGAACATCTACGAAGCCTTGCGCGACATGAAGTACGAGGTCCACGTCGACCCCGCAATCGCCGCCAAGGCCCGTCGCGCCGTCGAGCGGATGATCAACCTCACCAACTAGAAAGCCGGCGGCCACGCCGCCGGCTCACATTCCACCATTGGGGAATGTCGATGACTCACGACTTCAAACACCCCGGCGACGCCAGCTTCCGCGCCGCGCACGACGAGCCCCTCGGTGCCGAGGGCGACGTCGTCATTGTCGGTGCAGGGCTTGCGGGGCTTTTCACCGCCCTGAAGCTCGCACCGATGCCGGTGACGGTCGTTGCAGCCGCTCCGCTTGGCCAGGGCGCGTCCACGGGATGGGCGCAGGGCGGCGTTGCCGCCGCGGTCGGCGCCACCGATGCACCGGAGCTGCACGCCGCTGACACGATTGCCGCCGGGGCGGGTACAGTCGATGAGACGGTTGCCCGTTTCGTCGCCGCCGAAGGCCCCGCGCGCATCGCCGACCTGTCGGGTGAGGGCGTGCCCTTCGACCGGGAGCCCGACGGCGAATTCGCGTTGAGCCAGGAAGCGGCCCATTCGCGCCGGCGTGTCGTGCACGTTTCCGGAGACCGCACGGGCGCCGCCATTCTTGAAGCCCTCATCGCGCGCGTGCGCGCGACGCCCTCGATCCGTGTGCTGGAGGGCTACGAGGCGGACGAGCTCATTGTCGCCGATGGCCGTGTCGAGGGCGTGCGCCTGGTACGTTCCGGTACGCTCGGCAGAGAGGTTTATGAATACGTTCCAGCCTGCGCCGCCGTGCTGGCGACGGGTGGTGTCGGCGCGCTCTATGCGGTGACGACCAACCCCACCTACGCGCGCGGCGAATCGATCGCGATGGCAGCGCGCGCGGGCGCCGTCATCGGCGATCCCGAGTTCGTGCAGTTCCATCCCACCGCCATCGATGCGGGGCTCGATCCCGCCCCGCTCGCCACCGAGGCGTTGCGCGGCGAGGGCGCAATCCTCGTCAACCGCTATGGCCAGCGCTTCATGTTCGCCATCGATCCGCGCGGCGAGCTTGCCCCGCGCGACGTCGTTGCCCGCGCCGTCTTCACCGAGATCGCCGCCGGCCGTGGCGCATTCCTCGATTGCCGCGAGGCGATCGGCGCGCGCTTTCCGGACGCCTTTCCAACCGTCTACGGGCTTTGCAGCAAGGCCGGCATCGATCCCGTACACGATCTCATCCCCGTTGCACCGGCCGCGCACTATCACATGGGTGGCATAGCGACGGACGCACGCGGACGCTCCAGCATTCCGGGGCTCTGGGCCGTTGGCGAGGTTGCTTCGACCGGGCTCCACGGCGCCAACCGCCTCGCCTCCAACTCGCTGCTTGAAGCGGTGGTCTTTGCCGCGCGTGCCGCCGCCGACATCAAGGAACTCGGCCGCGGCAACCGCAACGCGCCCCGCACCCAACTGCAGCGCGTCGGCAGCCTCGTTGCGGACCACACGGAGACGCGCGCCCCCGCCGTTGCACGGCTGCGCCGCACGATGAGCGACGATGTCGGCGTCGTGCGCAACGCCGCCGGATTGAAACGCGCGATCTCGATCCTGCGCGACATCGAGCGCCAGGCTGGTCCGGACCGGGTGCTGGCCAACATGGCGCTTACCGCCCGCTTCATCGCCGCCGGCGCACTGCTCCGTGAGGAAAGCCGCGGCGCACAGGCGCGCAGCGACTTCCCGGGCGCCGATACCGCATATGCGCACCGCACCTTCCTGACCCTCGACGACATCGAGGACGTCGGCCAACGCGCTGCTGCAGCCCATGCGCCCAGCGCCTGGGAATGGCAGGCGGGAGCAGCGCGATGACCGTCGCGAGTGGCGTGCAAGCGCGGGAGTTGCGCCTGCCCGATGCCGTCGTCGAAAAAGCGGTCGCCGAATCCCTCGCCGAAGATCTCGGCCTCGGCGGTGACATCACCACCGAGGCGACCATTCCTGCAGGGACGCGCGCCTCTGCCGTCATAGCGGCACGCAAGCCCGGCACCGTTGCGGGCATCCAGCTCGCGAAGGCCGCCTTCAAGACGCTCGACCCATTCGTCGAGTTCGAAACCGTCATAGGCGACGGCGGCAAGGTGGAAGCAGGCGCGATCATCGCACGCGTGAGCGGAGACGCGCGCGCCCTCCTCACCGCCGAACGCACCGCGCTCAATTTCCTCGGCCACATGAGCGGCATCGCGACCCTCACCGCGCGCTATGTCGAGGCGGTGGCGGGCACGGGGGCGCGCATCATCGATACGCGCAAGACGACACCGGGCCTGCGTGCGCTGGAAAAGTTCGCCGTGCGCTGCGGCGGTGGTGTCAATCACCGCTTCGGCCTCTTCGATGCCGTGCTTATCAAGGACAACCACATCGAAGCCGCCGGCGGCATTGGACCGGCCCTGGAGCGCGCCCGCCATCATTCCGGTCATATGGTAAAAGTCGAGATCGAGGTGACCTCGTTAGATGAACTCGACGACGCGCTGAAACTCGCGCCGGATGCGGTGCTGCTCGATAATATGCCGCCGGATCTGCTGAAGGCCGCCGTCGCCGAAGTGGCCGGCCGCGTCATCACCGAGGCCTCGGGCGGCGTTACGCTCGAAACCGTCCGCGCCATCGCCGAGACGGGTGTCGATCTCATTTCCGTGGGTGCCCTCACCCACTCCGCGCCGGTGCTCGATGTCGGTCTCGACTTTAACGCACCTCGATAGTTGCAGACACGGGCGCTTGATTTCGCCACAGTTGCTGCGCAAATCAGGCCCAGGGCGGACGCGTCCTCTAGACCATGGTCGCCTCGGACTCTATCGGGCCGGGGCGTGAATCATTGGTCTGATCAAGACACTAGAGCCGCATGGCGGGCCGAAGAAAAGCAGTCGCGCTCTAGGGGAGGACCGGATGGATTTCGTACGCGGTATTGTGATCTGGGGCGGCGTTGCGCTCGCCGGTGCCGCCGTGGGCGGCATCATCGCCGGCATGAAGAACCGCGACTATTCCTCCTGGATCGCCTGGTGCTTCGTGCTGCCCCCGCTCGTGTTCGTATTGCTGCTCCTGCCGCGTCACCAGGGTCAGCGTCCGCGTCAGCCGCGCCTCGATGAGAGCGAGCGCGGTAGCTGGTAGAGCCCGGCGCTTATCAGCCAGCCCTCACACGTCGTCCGAAACGCCACCCTTCGCGCGGATCGATGCCTGCGCGGCCGCGAGGCGCGCAATCGGCACGCGATAGGGCGAGCACGAAACGTAATCGAGGCCCACCGCGTCGAAGAAGGCGATCGACTTCGGATCGCCGCCATGCTCGCCGCAGATGCCGATCTTGAGATCAGGTTTCACCGCACGCCCACGCTCCACGCCGCAGCGCACGAGCTCGCCCACGCCGTCCACATCGATCGACACGAACGGATCCACTGTGAATATGCCCTGCGGCACGTAGGCTTCGAGAATGGGCGCAGCATCGTCGCGGCTGAGGCCGAGCGTCGTCTGCGTCAGATCGTTGGTGCCGAATGAGAAGAACGCAGCGCCGCCGTCGCCCTCGGCGATCTGCCCGGCGCGCAGAGCTGCCCGCGGCAGCTCTACCATGGTGCCGACGAGGTAGTCGAGCTTACGGCCCGTCTCCTTCTCCACCGCTGCGGCCGTACGCACGATTACCTCGCGGAGGATGTCGAACTCTCCGCGGTAGGCGATGAGCGGGATCATGATCTCGACCGTCACGTCCTTGCCGCTGCGCTGCGCCACGGCGATCGCCGCCTCGAACGCGGCGCGGGCCTGCATCTCCGGTACTTCCGGGTAAAGGATCGCGAGCCGGCAGCCACGGAAGCCGAGCATCGGGTTGAACTCGGAAAGCTGCGCCACGCGCTGCTGCAGCTTTTCCACCGTCACGCCGAGATCGGCGGCGATAGCGGGAAGTTCGTCCGGGTTGTTGGGCAGGAACTCGTGCAGAGGTGGATCGAGCAGGCGCACCGTGACCGGCAGCCCCGCCATGATCTCGAAGAGCTGCTCGAAGTCGCCCCGCTGCATGGGTTGGATCTTCGCCAGCGCCGCGCGCCGGCCCGCCGCATTCTCCGCCAAAATCATCTGGCGCATCGCGCGGATGCGGTCGGCGTCGAAAAACATGTGCTCAGTGCGGGCGAGGCCGATGCCCTCCGCGCCGAAATCGCGCGCCTGGCGCGCGTCCCGCGGCGTGTCGGCGTTGGCGCGCACGCGGAGCCGGCGCTCCGCATCTGCCCAGCCCATCAATGTCGCGAACGCGCCCGAAAGCTCCGGCTCGCGCATCTTCGCCCTGCCCAGCAGAACCTGCCCCGTACCGCCGTCGATGGTGATGATGTCGCCCTTGCGCAGCGTCTTCTTGCCGACGGTGAGCGTGCCCTCCTTGACGTCGATACGCAGTGCGCCGGCGCCCGATACGCATGGGCGGCCCATACCGCGGGCAACGACCGCCGCGTGGCTCGTCATGCCGCCGCGCGCGGTGAGGATGCCCACTGCGGCGTGCATCCCGTGGATGTCCTCCGGGCTCGTCTCGAGACGCACCAGAATGACATCGTGCCCGTGCGCGCGCTCGGCTTCGGCATCGTCGGCCGTGAAGACGATCTCACCCGACGCCGCTCCCGGGGAAGCGGGAAGCCCCGTGGCGAGCAGGTCCTTGGCTGCATCGGGATCGAGTGTCGGGTGCAGGAGCTGATCGAGGGCCGCCGCGTTCACGCGCATGACAGCTTCCGGGCGCGTGATGGTGCCTTCCTCGGCAAGATCGACGGCGATGCGCAACGACGCTTCGGCCGTGCGCTTGCCGGAGCGCGTCTGCAATATCCAGAGCTTGCCGTTCTCGATCGTGAACTCGACATCCTGCATGTCGCGATAATGCTTTTCGAGCCGGTCGAACACGCCTGCCAGCGTCGCGAACAGCTCGGGCATCTGCTCTTCGAGCGATGGGGCTTCCTCGCGTCCCTCGCTGCGGCCCTTCTCGGTGAGGGGCTGCGGCGTGCGAATGCCCGCGACCACGTCCTCTCCCTGCGCGTTGACGAGGAATTCGCCGTAGATCTCTCTTGTGCCGGTCGAAGGATTGCGCGTGAAAGCGACACCCGTGGCGCTGTTTTCGCCGAGGTTACCGAACACCATCGCCTGCACCGTCACGGCCGTGCCCCAGCTATCGGGGATATCGTGCAGACGGCGATAGGTTTTCGCGCGCGCGTTCTGCCAGGAGCCGAACACCGCGGCGATGGCGCCGTAGAGCTGCTCGCTGGTATCCTGCGGAAACGGCCGGCCGAGATGATCGGCGACGGCCTGCTTGTAGGACTCGATGATCTCCGCCCAGTCCTCCGCCCTGAGATCGGTGTCGGAGGAAAGGGCGTTGAGATTCTTGAAGTCCTCGAGCAGATCCTCGAACACCCCGTGGTCGACGCCCAGCACGACGTCGGAATACATCTGGATGAAGCGGCGGTAGCTGTCGTACGCGAAGCGGCGGTCGCCCGAGCGCTTGGCGAGGCCTTCCACCGTCTCGTCGTTGAGGCCGAGGTTGAGGATGGTATCCATCATGCCCGGCATCGAGGCCCGCGCGCCCGAGCGCACGGAAAGGAGCAGCGGTCGCTCCACGTCGCCGAAGGTAGCGCCGACCTCGTCCCCGATGAGCTGCACGGCCCGCTCGACTTGCGGCTTCAATCCGTCGGGCAGCTTCCGGCCTTGCGCATAGTAGGCGTCGCATACCTTGGTAGTGATGGTGAAGCCGGGCGGCACGGGCAGGCCGAGGCTCGCCATCTCGGCGAGATTCGCGCCCTTGCCGCCGAGCAGCTCGGACATGTCCGCCCGGCCGTCGACATAGCCCGCAGCGAATGCGTAGACCCACTTCGGCTCGGTGAGCGCCGACCTGTCCGCCATCTCATTCCTATCCCGCGGCGCTGTCTTATGGCCTGCACCGCTGTCATATGATGGCATATCAGCCTCTTTAGCCGCTCGAAAGGTGACGAGCCCGCACACGGTGAAACTGTGATTTGCACCCCGGCGTTCCTCGCTGCCTTTGACGTGGGCGCCGTCATATTTCACTGTGGCGCCCTACCGAGGGGAGGCAAGCTTATGGGTGAACAGCTAAACCAAGTCCTGACGACGCTGGACGATACGAGCGATGCGGCCTTGGCGCGGCTGTTCCAATTCCTGCGTATTGAAAGCATATCGACAGATCCGGCCTACAGCGCGAGCTGCCAGCAGGCTGCCAACTGGTGCGCGGACGAGCTGCGGGACCTCGGCTTCGACGCGCGAGTCGTACCCACCGAAGGGCACCCGATGGTCGTGGCGCACGACACCGCGCCACGCGCGCCGGGCGTGCCCCACGTGCTGTTCTACGGTCATTACGACGTCCAGCCCGCCGATCCTGTGAACCTTTGGACCTCCCCGCCCTTCGAGCCGATCATCCGGTCAGAGCCCGTCAACGGGCAGGTCATCGTCGCCCGCGGCGCGGAGGACAACAAAGGTCAGATGATGACCTTCCTCGAAGCCGTCCGCGCCTGGAAGACGGTTGCGGGCGCGCTGCCCATCTCGGTCTCCGTGCTGCTGGAAGGCGAGGAGGAATGCGGCTCGCGCTCGCTGCCGGCGTTCCTCGCCCAGTACGGCGATGAGCTGAAGGCCGACATGGTTCTGGTGTGCGACACCGGTCAGTGGGACAAGGATACGCCTGCCATCACCACGATGCTGCGCGGTCTCGCCGCCATCGAGGTCACGGTGATCGGTCCTTCGCGCGATCTTCACTCCGGCATCTACGGCGGCCCCGCCGCCAATCCCATCCGCGTGCTCACACGCATCGTTGCCGCCATGCACGACGACGACGGCCGCATCACGATCCCCGGCTTCTACGATGGCGTCGCCGAACCCGCTGCGGCGCAGAAGGAGCAGTGGGGCGCTCTCGGCTTCCGTGGCGAGGATTTCCTTGGCGCCGTTGGTCTCAAGGAGCCGGCGGGCGAGAAGGACCGGTCGGTGCTCGAACAGCTCTGGTCACGCCCGACACTGGAATTCAACGGCATCACCGGCGGCTACCAGGGCGTCGGTACCAAGACCGTCATTCCCTCGAAGGCATCGGTGAAAATCACGTGCCGGCTCGTTGCCGGTCAGGATCCCGAGCGCCTGCTCTCGGCGATCGAAGAATTCGTGCGCGCACGCCTTCCCGCCGATTGCACCGCCGAGTTCTCCTTCCGGCAGACCGGCACCGCGATCTCCTTCGCCACCGACACGCCGGCCATGCAGGCGTGCGCCGATGCACTATCGGAGGAGTGGGGACGTCGCGCCGTACTGATGGGCTCGGGCGCGTCCATTCCCATCGTCACCTCGTTCAAGGAGGTGCTCGGCTGCGACAGCGTGATGATCGGCTTCGGTCTCGACGACGACCGCATCCACAGCCCCAACGAGAAGTATAATCTGACCAGCTTCAAGAAGGGTGCCCGGAGCTGGGCGCGCATCCTCGACCGCCTGGCCCGGGCTGCGGCCAGTTGACCTCCAAGGCTTGAGCCCGCCACAAAACCCGCCCACCATGGGCGACGACCTCGACTCTCGGGTGTTGGCCCGCTGGGATGAAAGCCGGAGCGCTCAGCAACGAAATGCAGACGAAGACCCTACAGCGACTGACCAGATTGGCCCTGGGTGGCTTCGCGTGCGTATTGCTCGCCACCGGCAACGCAGTCATTGCGCAGGAGCTGCACTCGGCGCCGTGGCCGAGCGAAGTGTTCAACGCCAAGCCCCGCGCGCACGTCGCAGGCAAGTTCGACTACTACACCCTCGTCATGTCCTGGAGCCCGACGCACTGCGTCACCGCCCAGGAAGGTCGCGACGAGGCGCAGTGCGCCCGCGTCGATGGCCTGCGCTACGGCTTCGTGTTGCATGGGCTGTGGCCGCAGTACGAGCGCGGCTTTCCCGAGCACTGCCCCACCGGGCGCCGGCCGTTCGTGCCTGAGCCGGTAATCTCGAGCATGCTCGACATCATGCCCGCCCGCGGCCTCGTTATTCACGAATACAAGCTGCATGGAACCTGCTCCGGGCTCGATCCCGCGGCCTACTATCAGCTTTCGCGCCGGCTCTTCACCTCGGTGCGCGTGCCCGAGCGCTTCAGTAACCCGTTCGAGATGCAATACATGTCGCCGCGGGAGGTCGAAGTGGAGTTCATGCGCGCAAACCCGTGGCTGCGCGAAGACATGATCGCCGTCACGTGCGGCGGACCCGGCAATCGCTTGCGCGACGTGCGCATCTGCTTCGGTGCCGACGGACGCGGCCGCGCCTGCGGCGCCAACGAGGACCAGCGTAAACTGTGCCGTGCGAACGAGTTGCACGTCCCGCCTGTCCGCTCCACGCGACGCGAGGACGGCAGTAGCTCCAAACGCATGCTGCAGCCCGAACGCGATCGTGGACTGCCGCGGCCGCGCGTCATCGAATCGCCAGCGCGCTTCTAGCAAGTCACCACCGAATGCTCGCGCGCGGGCGCAAGACCCATCGTGCGCGGCAAGCGAGACACACGACGCTGGCGCGTCTGTGGAAAGCCGCACGGCGGCCGCACCCGCGCAACACCTGAGCCTTGCCCGCCACAGCCCGCCTCCGCAGACTTGCATAAGTGATTCACTTGCAGCCGGGGGCAGCATGGACCAGACAGCCGCTAAAGGCCGTCAGCAACGACCGCTGCCGACGCCTGCGGTCACGTGGAAGATCGAATCCCTGTCTCCAACGGCAAAGCGCCCGTCGGGCCTCACGGCGATCGGCGCGGCGCTCGGCGTGATCGGCGGGGTGGTGCTTTGGCAGGGCACGGCGCCCAAGACTTCCGCAGTGGTTCAAACCTTGGAAGAAACAGCCGCCGCTGCGACCGGCGTGTTGCCCGCCGATGGAATGCTCGTGACCGGAAGCCTGCCGACCATCCATCACATCGATCCGGCGACCTGCACGAGCCTCGCGCTCGACCGCGAGAAGAATCGCACGCTGCGACGCCCATGTCCGCCGAACGGAATCGCTCTACGTCTCGACGGCGGCATGCAACGCGAAGATCTGGCAATCCTCGCCAGGCTCACAGCACCCGATTGATCATCGATCGCACAAGCGCAACGCACCCTGACATCGGTCACGCGGCAGGCGCACCCTCCAGCGCTCAGGCCGCTTTGCGCAGACGCTCCGCGCGCCAGCCCGGCAGCGGTTCAGCGATGTAGCCCTGCGCCGGAGATCCGTGCACATCGCACAGCATCGAGGGATCAATGCTCCATTGGCTCGCAAGGCGCAGCACGTGATCTTCTGTCGGATGCAGGATGAGTTCGCCGCCCGCATCGCCCTTGCGCCCCTTTACGCCGCGCAACTCGAAGAGCTTGAGACCCAGCCCCTGCTCCTCTTTGGTGATCCGCCCCTTGTTCCAGATGACGCCTTCATCGCTCACCGCGAAGGCGCGCAGCAGGCGCCCGTCCCTCACGCGGGCCCAGGCGTAATAATCGATCGGCGGATAGCTGAAGAAATACTGCACTTCCTCGAATGCGCCGCCGAGCTCGACCAGCAACGGAGTGCATTTATCAACGAAGCCGGGGCCCATGGGATGCGGCAGCGGCAGCCCCACGACGAAGGTCCAGCCCTCGACCGGCGGCGAAACAAAAATGCGAACCGCCCCGAGCCAATCGTCGTAGACGGCGCCGATGCCGGAGTTCCAGTTGCACGGTTCGGCGGCTTCGAGGCCGAGCGCATCGATGACCTTCTCGGCTTCATCGCAGCGCAGCGCGAGCCAGGCCATGCCGGGGCCGAAGGGGCGTGGGGTATCGGGGTTGTGCGTGAGGAAGATGCGGCGCTCGCCGGTGCCCCGGGCGAGCCAGAAGGCACCCGCGACCGTCAAGGCGGTCATGCCGAGGATGATGACGATCACGGTATGCCCGCAATAGTTGCCCCTGCGTCGTTATGGTGCCCATCGCCGCGCTTGGGCAAGAGACGACCGCAGTGAGACTGGGGAAAACGGAACGATGCCTCTTATGCCTGCTCCGATAAAGCGAAGCTGGCGCGCTCGATCGCGCAGATCAGCTGATTCGGCGATCCGGCAATCGGCATGGGCAGCAAGTTGGGCGAAACGAGGCCAGCCTGCGCCACCGCCGGCAGCGGGTAATCCGGCGACACCGCAAAGCTGGCCCCTGGCCTCACGGAGCACGCCATTGAGGGCGTTGGCGCACTCTGCGTTTTGGCAGCCGGGGCCACCGCTGGTAAGCCAACGGACGGCCGGCGGCCAAACCTTCAAAAGCACGCGTACGGATATCGAAGATCTGTGACAGGGATGTGTCGCGCCGAGCATTAGCCGCGCTTGCATGGCCGGTGCACGGAATGTGCGGCGTCAAACGAAAAAGGCGGAACGCAAGGTTCCGCCTCTGTCACCGGTTGTTCGATCGGGCCTCGTGCTCAGGGCACGACCACTTTAGCGGAGAATACGAAGCGCTCGTCGCAGAGGTTATCCCTGCCGCAGATGAGCCCACCCGCATCGCCGTTGATGTTCGTATCCCAGTAGCGGAAGTCGAACGAAATGTTTTCGACCGCGATGTTGAGGCCCGCATTCCAATAATAGTATTCGTCGTCGGTGCCGTTGACGTTGACGAAATAGCCGTTCTTCGCGTCGCCCTTCTGCCAGCCGAGTACACCGTTTATGACCGGCGTGAAGATGGACACCTTCGGTGCCGTCCATGCGGCCATCGTTTCGATCGTCCACACCGATCCGGTTTCGAAGACGTAGTCCGGCGACCAGAAAACGGTCGTTCCGGTAACGAGGCTGGGATGTAGCGCCGACCAGCTATAGCCGGCCTTCAATTCGACGAAGTTGGGATCCCCAAGACCGGGAACGACCGAAGGGTTCGAACCCGGATAGCTATAGTAGATGACACCGAAGTCGAGGTTCACTTTACCGAGCGGGGATTCCCACGTAGGTCTGATGCCACCGTACCAGTCGACCTCGGCGTTGGCCGGCGGAGCGTCGTCGAAATCGACCATCGACGACCATATTCCCGCGTAGAAGATCCCCCAGCTGACATCGACACCGCCCTGGAGCGCAGGATCGTTGTCCGTCTGGGAGACGCCGCGGAAGACGTAGTCGGACGTCGCTCCGATATTGAACGAGTAGGTGAACTTGCGCCCTTCATCGACAACGACAGGCGCCGCCACTTCATAGCCGTCGGCAATTGCGCCGGCTGTACCGATGAGCAGTAAGCCGAGCGCGCCGCCCAGCGAAGCGAGTTTGCGTGACACGGTCATGATGAGGTCCATCCCCGAAGAGGCATAAACGCGCCACCAACCGCTGCCGCTTCGAGCGGCGTAACGCGAGGAGGCCTGATGCGCCGTGTTGGCACAAGGGCGAATGTGCGTAAGGAGCGCGCCTTCTTGTGCGCTTGTTGCGCGTCCGCAACGGCTTCGTAAACAAATGCTTAAATCACAGCCAGGGCGCTGCCCTAAACGGCAACAGGGCCGAGCAAAGCCCGGCCCTGTCCACTGAACTTCAGCTGAGTGAGGAATTACGGGACGGACACTTTGAGCGTAAAGACGAAGGCTTCGCCGCACTGGAAGATCGGCCCGTCGCAGAAAGCGCCGGAGTTGCTGACGTTGGTATCCCAGTAGCGGAAGTCGAACGAGATGTTGTCGACCGCGAGGTCCAAGCCGGCATTCCAGTAGACGTAGTCGTCACGGCCGTTACCGAACGCAGCCCGCCAGGCGGCGTCGTCGCCGAGCTGTACGCCGAGAGTGCCGCTGACGGTAGGCGTGAAGACACCGACCTTGCGGAACTGGTACCCGGCCTTGCCTTCAAAGGTCCAGACGTTGCCCGTCTCGCCCGTGTATTCCGGCGACCAGTAGACGGTCACGCCGGCGGTGAGGTTCGGAGCGAGCGTACCGCTCACCCCGGCCTTCAACTCGACCATGTCGAGCTCCGCCCCGCGGTCCGAAGCACCCGGGTAGAAGTAGTAGATCACGCCGAAGTCGAATTCCGCGCCGCGCCAGGTCGGCTTGAAGCCGGCGTAAAGATCGATTTCGGCATTCGCGTTCTGGCCCGTCGTTGCCGGCAGCACGCCGTTGTCGAAATCGACGCCCGAGGCCCACATGCCGAGGTAGGCGATACCGTACCCGAGATCGAAGCCGCCCTGCAGCGCTGGATCGCGCGACGTCTGTGAAAATCCGCGGAAGACGTAATCCGAGGTCACGCCGATGTTGAATGAGTACGAAAACTTGCGGCCCTCATCGGCGGTGGGCGCAGCGATCTGATAGTTGCCGCCCTCGTACCCGTCCGCCGTCGCACTTCCCACAGTGGCGACAAGCATCAAGCCAGCCGCCGCGCACACACCGCCCCACTTTGAAAGTTCCGTCATGTCGATTGACATCCTCTTCCCTTCTTGACCAGCGAGCCCCTCGACGTACCGGGATACGTTGCAGAGGTTGCACTGTGTCAGGATTGCTCCCGCGCGGAGCCGGCATCTGCCGTTCCGCTAGCGGGCCAGCTTGACTTGGATCAACGCCGGCCGAGTTCCCACCTGAGGCAAACCCACGCCAGCCTCGAACATTGCATCTGCGGAAAGCGGAACGAGAATCCACATTGAGCTGTTGAAAGAACGGACTAGTTCATGTGAATTCACAAGCATAAATCCAGTTATCCAAAGGATGCCTTTTATCTTGTGGCACACACGCCACGCACGCCTGAGTTTTAGGCGAATTACGCCTGCATTTTGTGCGGCGATTGCGATCGAAGCGCCTCCAGGGCGCTTCGACTGCACGCAATAGGCGAAAGCGCGATTGCATGGCGCGCGCACAGCACGCTTTTCGGTCAACTGCACACTTTCTAGGCGAGATTGATCAGGCAGACGGGCGATCTGCAGCGTTCTCGCTGCGCCATGCTTCGTAGCGGATGCGTGCTATTCTGTAGGCATCGGGGATCGAAAGCGCCCAGACGAAAAGACCGCCGGCCGCGCGACCGACAAACGAATGATCGGGCGTCGTCGTATGCCACGTCGCGAGGGCGAGAAGCACCGAAAAGAACGCAAATCCGAAACCGCGCTCCGGAAGCCCCAATGCCACATGTCCCGCACCCGGCAAAACAATCGCGAGTGTAAGGATGATGTAAGGATGTATGGGTCTGCGTTTCGATGCCATTTGCGAAATATGGCTAAATTGATGGTCTTATTCAAAGGCCGTGGAAGTTGCTTCGCCGGAACTGACCTTACACGGGCTTCGCAGAATGCTTACATGGGCCCGCGCCCGTCGAAAGCTGGGCGCAGCAACCGCAACCGCTGCAGCATATCCAGGAACACTGCACCTGGAATATCGCTTCGCTCGAAGGCGGCCTGACGGAGCAGCAGGTAATCGCCCGCGCGACCCTCGTCCACTTGGCGAATGATCCGCAGACCATTACGCGTCACCGCGATTTCCTTCACCCGCGGATCCGCCAGGGTTGCGCTTAACGGCGCGACGAGCTGGCCGAAGACGTGTTCCGCGCCTGCGCTCTCGCCGCGCACGATGCACTCGTCCGGAAATGAACCTGGAACCTCGATGATGTGGTGGAAACCGTCTGTGAGACTGAAGAACTCGTAGCCCGACGGGCGCACCAGCACGGCAAATCCATTGCCGCCGATCGGCAGCGCATCAAGCTCCGTGATCTGCATCCAGAGCTGCGGCAGGCGGCGGATCGTCATGCCGTCGCTGAGGAGCTGGACGTCCAGATTCCGTCCGTCACGGGTGCCTTGAAGGCGTGGGAAGCCGTCTCCGCCATGGCTGAGCGTATGAGCATCGAAGAGCTTGGTGCAATCGTCGAGCAGCCTGCGCCTGCGCATGACCTGCGCCCGGTGATCCCGCACGGCCCAGCCAGCCAGCGATCCGACCGCAGCACCTAGCGTCAGGATGCCAAAGAGCGACAAGGTTGCTCCTTCCGACCACCAACAAGAGACACGGAGCTCAACCCGGCGGCCCGCCATGAAGGGCGGACGAGATCCCGGCAACCGCGGCGAACCGCGACGCTCCGGCTCAATATCCGACGGGCTTCGGCCATGGCATCGCGAACTGCTCGCCCCGCGGGACGAATTTGTATCGGTGCAGCGCGAACCACAGCGAGGCGACGATGTAGAACACCATCATGGCGACGAGCTGCGTTCCATAGCCGAGGAACACCGCGAAGTATGTGGCGACGCACAGCACAAGCAGCATGATGGCGGGGAGCGGGTGGAATGGATGCACATAGCCGCGCTTGATCGTTCCGAGCGGCCACTTCTTGCGGAAAAGGATCACGTTGAACGCCATGAAGGTGTATTCGAGCAGTCCCGACAGGATCGAGAACGTGATCACCTGATCGAGCGGCGCGAAATAGGCGAACACCAGCGCAACCGGCACGAGGAACACGATAGCCCGGTACGGCGTGCGGTATTTCGGATGGACGGCGCCGAACACCTGCGGAAGGTATCGATCGCGCCCCATCGAGAACCAAGCGCGCGAGGCATCGTTGATGCAGCAGTTCGCCGAGGCGAGCGCCGAGAAGATGGTGCCGATGAACAAAAGCACCATCAGGAGCGTCGAGTTCGTCAGCCGCGCCGCATCGAACAGTGGCGTCACCGACTGCCCGAGAAACTCCCACGGCATCAGGCCGGAGCAGATGTACCAAGTCATCGTCGCGGCGATCAGCAGCGTAATGATGCCCGTCATGGTGCCCAGCGGAAGCGCGCGCGCGGGCGAGCGCACTTCCTCGGCGGCTTGCGTCGTGCCCTCGATGCCGAGATAGAACCACATGCCGAAGTGCAAGGCGGCGAGAACGCCCAGCCATCCGTACGGCAGCCCCGTGAGCAGCTGATCGTGCTTGATGTAGGTGTCGGTCCACGGCTGCACCGCGAAGAACAGCACGCAGATGGCGCTGAATGCGATCACCGTGATGACGAGACTGAATGTCAGCGTCGTATAGACGCCGCGGTAGTTGAGCCACGCCAGGAACATGATCGTGAGCACGATGAACGGCTTGTCGCTGGTGTTCTCGAAGCCGGCCATCGCGCCGACCCGCTGCACGAGATGGCCGAGCGTTATGGCGTTCGCAGCCTCCAGCATGGTGTAGGCGAACACCAGAAAGAGGCCGACGTTGAAAGCCATCAGCGGCCCGATGATGTGTTTTGCTTGCGCGTATTGCCCCCCTGCCGCTGCGACCGTCGACGTCACCTCCGAGTCGATCATCGCAACACACGTGTAGAGCAGGCCCGCAAACCAGCACGCGATGATTGCAGCGAGCGCGCCGCCCTTGCCGACGGCAAAGTTCCAGCCCATGTATTCGCCGACGAGCACGATGCCGACGCCGAGCGCCCAGATATGGGCTGGTCCCAGCACGCGCAGCAGCGAAATTCTCTCTTTATGGTGGGCTGAGCTGGCCGTCACCGGAAGCCTCGCTTCTGCGGCGGCTCACCCATCGGAGCATCTTCGATCTCACCCTCCTTGGACGAGGTGAGAAGATCTTCCGAATAACTCCGGTCGGTCCAGAACATGTCGACGAGCATCCAGAGCCCCAGGAATATTGAAAGGCCCCAAGCAGCGTATTCCAGCAACGCAAAGATGTTCATGTAAGCTCCCCAGTCGCCTACTCCGTATTGCGAAACCGCTCCTCGATCACCTCGCGATATTCCTTCCGGGACCAGTGGAACACGATGAAGAAATATACGACGACGACGAGAGTACTGAAGCCGAGTTCGGCCCAGCTGAAGTTATAGTCGTAGCGCGTGGCGATGAGCTTCGAGGCCGGCAGCCTGCCGTCCTTGACCTCGGTGCCGTCGGTGTAACCCAGCTTTTCCCACTGCGCCTGCATGGTCGCGTTCTGATGCATCCCGGCCCAGGATGTGTCCGTCAGCTTGACCGTTGTCTTCCAGCTACCGGCGAGCTCGAGCTCCAGGTAGAGCGGCGCAAAAAGCGAAGCCAACACGAGCACCAGTAGGAAAAGCGTATCGAAGATCTGACCGATCTGTGATTGCACCGGCGGTCGATAGAAGCCCTCGGCCATGGCAGCATCCTATCCTTTGGCCCGCTTCATCTCGTCCAGATAGTAGATGTCGAGACGGTAGATGTTCTCTTTGTCCTGCGAGTAATGCAGGATCATCGCTACGATCGAAGCAGTGTTGAACAGCAGCACGAAACCGCCCGCGAGAGCGAGTGCGGGCAGCACACCCTGCAGGCTCTGGCTGGTCGCGATCTCCCAAAAGGTGAACGCATAGATGCACCAAAGAACGCATATGGCGCCGAAGGCCCATATGCGGTCCGCGGAGAACATCTCCTGGACCCGCGCGTCCGTGGATTTCTGCTGCATATGTCCCCCTCTCGGGTTGTTGCTGCGCTTCCTCAAGTTGCCGTTCTGGCAATCTTTTTTGCTCAGGCAGAGCTTGCCTGGAGAGGCCCCGGCTTGGCAAGCGGCAACAACACAGGTTGACAATACTGAGGATGCTTGCCCTCGAATTCGGGGGCACCCGGCCGACATCTCGCTCGCCTGACAGTCGATCAGAAGACCCTTGCGGCGCTGTGGTTCTTGGCACGCCGCCAGCAGATACCCGGATGGCCCATGACGCAGCTCCTGTGGCAGCATTCGCCTTGCTAAGGGTGGCCCCTTCGCGTGCCACCCACACGGGTGCTGAATGCTGCCGCCTATCCGAAGCCGTGTTACGCGTTACGCCGAGCTGAGAGAGTGGTTGATATGGCCCCCGGCGGTTCGCGCCGGAGATGGCGCGCGAGCGGAGAAGCAGCCGAACGCCGCCGTTCACCGGCAGCGTCTGATCGCCCGGCGCTACAAAAACCGCTGACCCGCGCCTAAGCGTTCCGCCGATCGGTAAGCGCAGGAACCTCCATCGCCTTCTGCGCCGGCACCTTCGTCAGCTCGCTATCGCCCTCCGCGAGCCTCGCCTTGAAGTTGCGGATCCCTTTTGCAAAGTCGCCCATCACGCCGGAGAGCTTGCCCGTGCTGAGCACGAGCGCGGCCACGGCCAGGAACATCAGCACGTGCGTAAGACTTAAGCCCATCGTTTCCTCCATGGCGGATTCATTTTGATGCACCCATGGGTGCCCGTCATTCCGCTCTATCTAGAATCTCAATGTCCGCCCGGATGATCGGGTGGATCCAGCACTTGATCACCGCGGGGCCGGCATGCTTCAGCGTGACCGTCCGCTTCATGCCCGGCGTCTGGGTATCGAGGTTATCGACGCTTCCATCTTCGTAGGTGATATAGAGATTGTGCGCCATCTCCGCCTCGTTGACGAACGTGACGACATCCCCGACGCGCAACTCCTCTTTGATCTCCTGCAGCTCCATATGGGTGATCGCAATCGTGTGCTCCGCCGCAGAGGCGAAGCGCGGACCGAGTAGGCATGCGCTGAGCGCCATCGTCACGACCAGCAGTGTTCTCAAAACCGGCATTCCAATCATCTCATCCGTTTACGGGCGTCAGGGCAGCCGGGGCACATTCACTTGAAGTGGCGGCCCCCGCAGCGTCTCAAGGAAGGCCACCAGATCTGAACGCTCGCCCGGCGTCAGCTTGATCGGCTTCATCTCGGGCGAAAGGCTCGGCCGTTTGTTCCCGCCATCCTCATAGTGGTCGATGACAGCATCGAGCGTCTGCATCGACCCATCGTGCATATAGGGCCCCGACATGCGAACGTCACGCAGTGTCGGCGTCTTGAACGCGTGCTGCATGATGGTCACGCTCGCCGGTGCGAACTGGCCGCGGCCGATGTCCTCGCTTTTGAGGCCGATGTCGTGGAAGCTGTCATCGGTGAAACGCCACGTCGAGTGACATTTGCTGCAGCGGGCATCGCCATTGAACAGCAGAAAGCCGCGTTTTGCGGCGTCCGAGATCGCGCCCTCATCGCCCTCGATCCAATGGTCGAACGCCGACCTGTTGGAAACCAGCGTACGCTGGAAGCTTGCGAACGCGCCGAGCAGCGTTTTGGTGGTGACGCCCTCGCCCGGATATGCCGCTTCGAAAAGCGGCGCGTAGCCCTTTATCTGTTTCACACGCTCGACGGCATCCTCGAGCGTCATGCCCATTTCATGCTCCGCGGTGAGCGGAAGTGCGGCCTGACGCTCCAGCGTCTCGGCGCGACCGTCCCACATCAGAGCCGTCAGCCAGGCGGCGTTCAGCACCGTCGGACTACGGCGCGGGAGCTCGACACCGGTAACACCGATGCCGCGTTGCAGGCCGTCGCTCCAATCGAAAGCCTGATTGTGGCAGGATGCGCAGGAGACGGTCCCCGTCTTCGAAAGTCGCGTGTCGAAGAAAAGATGCCGTCCAAGCTCCGCCTTCTCCGGCGTCAGCGGGTTGGCCTTTGGCGCCGGAATCCTGTCGGGACGGCGGAACTTCGCCTTCAGCTCATGGGGAACGTCGACACCCACTGCCGCATTTGCACGCGATACCACGGATGCAGCGGACAGCGCCTTCCCGTCTAAACGTATCAGTCGGGCTTCGACGGCGACGCCGAATGCAACGATCGCCGCCGAAACCATGCCTACCATAGGCCAGGGTGAGGTCATGGCATGCCCAACTATGCGTTCGCCATTTCTGGCGTCGCCGCGTTGTCCGCCGTCGCAGCATCCTCCACCGGACGCATGTGCCCTTCGGCCCGCAGGCTTTCGACGAGAATATCGTGCGCAACGAGATCGACGAGATTGGCGAGCGCGACGAGGGACGTCGCACAATTGAAATCGCGCAGGTCCGGCGCCCTCGTGTCGCCCCCGAGAGCGACAAGTTGCGTTATGAAAGCCTGTCGCGTCACTTCCGCAATGTCGCGAAGAAGGATAGCCGTTCCACCCTTCAACTCCGGGTGGGTGACGAGCGTGCCGCTTTGGACCAGCATGTTCGTCGTCAACGGGAAGTTCGCAAAATCACGGCTGACTTTATCGAACGGCGCACGCCTGCAGACTGCAGCATCGAGGATGGCGCCAGCCGCGATGAGCCGCCACGCCGGGCTGCTCGCGCTGCGCGCCTCGCGATAGAGTTGGAGCGCTTCCGCATACGCAGCAGGAAGCGGCCCCTGATCCGGCGCCGGCATCAGGGCGCTCGGACGGAACGGCGCGAAACGCCAGCGGGCATTGAACTCCACGTCCGCAACGCGCCATCCCGCCAGCTCGAAGCTGCGCCCATACTGCAGCGCCATCCGGTTGAGCTCCCCGACGACGTGCCCGTAAGCAGTCGCCAGCGCATGCTCTGATCCGGTCGCGGGGACTGTGTAGATGATCTCGTGCAGCTTGCCCGCGACGTTCCCCGATGCGTAAACCGTCGCGGGCTTACCATCGATCGAGATCTCGCGCCGGTGATCGTTCGGGGTGACGAGGAGGTCGGTTTCCCACGACTTCGTCAGCGTGTTGCAAAGAACGAAGCCTACAACGAACGCGCGCTCTTCCTTGGCGGCGTCCGATGCGCGAATCGCGTCCCTGTCAGAATCTGCCCGTAGTGGGCCAAGCTGATTGTGTGGGATCCACATCCTGGGTCTCCGAGATCAGAGAAGCGAACGTCAGCCCTTCGGCTTCACCTTCACACCGCCCTTCATGAAGGGATGGGGAGTGCAGGTGTAAGGATATTCGCCGGCCTTGTTGAACTTGATCGCGATCTGCTGGCCTGCGCGCAGCATGTTGCCGACGATCTTGAAGGGGTCGTTGATCTGAACGTTGTGGGGCATCGCGTCGTTGTTCGTCCAGAGGACGACGCCACCCTCTTCGACCTCGACGGTCGCCGGGGAGTATTTCATCTTTGCGATGTCGATCTTTACCGCATCGGCCGGTGCATCGCCTGGCGCAATCACCTGGACCGGATCGGCGGCGGTTGCCACATTCGCGGACGCCGCCAGCGAGACAAGCAAGAAGAGTATGGTCCTGAGTTTTGTCATTCGACTCTCGCGCTGATAAGGAAAAAGGGGCAGCAATGTCGAAACATCGCTGCCCGGTTCAAGTCTAGGGAGGAAGTTAGCTCGCCTTGCCGACGATTGGAGAGATCGTGCAATGGTAGGTCATTGCGTCATCCTCGGCGCCGAAGCACCAGATGATGTCGTTCGCGAACTCTGGGCGATAGACGGGAAGCTCGCCCTCGGTGTTAAGACAGCCGCAGCGGCCGCAGACGTTCTTGCCGCAGCAATCGCGGTAGGCGATGAGGTAGGCCTGCTTGTCACCCGGATTGTAGCAGCTGGCGACCCAGGAGCTGGGCGACAGGCGCGTGCCGGGCGGGCAGTTGGTGAGCGAGCCACCGCAGCAATCGCAGATGTTGCCGTCGATGGAGCAGTGGCGCCAGTAGTCGCACTGCTTGGTGTCGGTGTCCTGCGGGATCCAGCCCTCGCGGGTGCCGGCGGCGGCATGAGCGCGGCTGGTGCGGCCACGGCGGTCGACGGGCAGCAGCGGGACGAGCGCAGCGCCGGCGAGTGCGGTTCCAACCCGGCCGATGAAGCCACGGCGGCTGGTGCGGCTTGCAACCCTGCGGGTCACGCTTTCCAGGATGTCGTCAAACTTTGATTTCTCTAGCATGGGGTATTCCTCCTCCAGATATTGCTATGTTCTTGCGGCTCAATGCTCAGCATGGACGCCGCTACCGTTGGCGTGGATCCCGTTGATGCCCGTCTTCTTCATGTAGTCCTGAAGCGAATGGTGGCCCGTGCGTGCACCTTCCAAGAGGCTCTCCAGATGCTCACGAGTGTTCGTGAGACCCTTGGCCCGGATCTTCCCATGGCTGTCGATGACGACACCGTAGGGAATCTTGCCGACCTGGAAGCGCATGCCCACCTCAGGAGAGACGATGTACGGAATGCCGCCAAGGTCATGGTTCTTGAGGAAGCGCGCGTGATCTTCGGGCTGACCATCGCTGACGAGGAACACGGAGATATTCTCGTCCCGTGCTACTGACTTGATGATCGGAAGCAGCTTGTCGCAGATCGGGCAGGTCGGAGCCGTGAACATGATGAGCGTTTCACGTCCGGCGCCACCGATGCGGAGCGGCTTGCCGAAGTAGTCGACAACTTCGAAGGTCGGCGCACTATCGCCGATGTCGGGACCGTGGTCGGTGATCATCGCCCCAAGCGGCGCAGACCGCTCGTGAAGGATGCCGACCTGTCGAGTGATGCCCAGGAGCACGACCGCGCCAGCGATAACCGTGAGCCAGAGCAGCACGTTCGATGCAATCAAAAACTCGATCGCCATTTTGTACTGCCTTTCCTAGTAAAGATGACCGTTGTTCTTAGCGACGTTCATGACTCCGCCGAGAAGCCCGGCCGTGAGGTACAACGTCATGGCGACCCCTGCGGCCATAGCGCCGGTAGTGATGTCGAACAGTGTCGCGGCGCGAGAGACTTCCACAACACCAGTCAGCATCAGAGCCCCGACACTCAGCGCTCCGTTGCGCAGTACGAGCAACCAGCTCAGCGGCTGCCTGTACCCGTTACGAAAGCAACCGCAGTCGATTGCTTTACGTCCACGCACAACGTTGATGGCGATAGCGAGAGCGAACATCAGAAGCAGTCCGCTCGCCGCCGCCGCTGCGTAGGGAACTGCTGGATCGACCAGCAGCCCCACCGCAACAGCCAGTTCCACCCACGGAAGTACCGCGGCAAACGGGGCGGCGAGTGTCTCCGGCATCAGCCGGAAATTACGCACCACTCCGTAGAACTCTTCCTGGTGGCGCAGCTTGGAATAAGCTGCGCCGGCGAACAGGAGAGCGAGGAACACTCGCAGGAAGATCGTCACCAGTGGGTCAGACAAAAACCACATGGTTTCCTCGATCAGTTATCGTGGGCGATGATCACCTGCGGGCCGTGGCCCAGCTCGTTGGTGGTGTGCAGAACCTTACCGCTCTGGGAATCCAGCGTGTAAAGCGTCTTCTCACCGGTCGAGAGGGCGTAGAGCGCCGGGTTCTTGTCCTGGCTCACGGCGATCGAGTCGATGTCACGGCCAAGGTCGATCTTGCGCAGGCGCTTGCCGGTCTTGACGTCGTGCACGAACACGAAGCGGCTCGGATACTTGTGGGTCCACTTCGCGCGCTGGTCACCGAGCAGGTAAACCTCGCCCGAGTCACGGTGGTAAGCGACCGGCAACCAGCCGCCGACGCGCCAGTTGTCCTTCTTCTCTTCGTCCGTGAAGACATCGAACGGGGTGCCGAACTTGGCTTCGCCCGACGAGACGTCGACCGGGAAGATCTTGCCGTCATACGTCGGCCAAACGAGCTGGCCGCTCTTCATCGAGAAGGCCGGCGTGTTGATGAGGTAGTCGTCCTCACCGTGGAAGGGCTTCGTCTGAGAAACTTCTGCCTTGCCGTCCTTGCCGTACTTCACCTTCGCCATGCTGCCATCGCGGCAGTGCATGAAGAACGTGTCGTTGGAAGACGGGAAGATGTGATAGCAATCCGGCACGTCGATCATGCTGACGAACTTCTTGTTCTCGATGTCGACGAGACCAACCTGCGGCGACGGCGTGAACTGATAGAAGAGCAGCGACTTGTTATCGGGCGTGACCGTCGTCAGCCACGGATACGTACCGATGAGGAAGCGGCTCTCTGGGATGTCGATGTCCGCAATCACATCGTGGGTCTTGGAGTCGAATACCTCGATGTAGTCGTCGCGCTTACCGTGGGAAACGCGCGAATAGATCGTGCTGGCCTGGCCAAAGTAGCTGCCGTCGGTGGCGGCGAAGGGGTTGGTCAGGAAGCCGCCGTCGATCATGCCCAGCACTTTGCCGTCGTTACCGTCGATGGTGAACGTGCGGGTGTTGACGGCGAAGTGAGCCGGATCGGTGATGTAGATGCGGCGGGAATCCGGCGCAGGCGCCTTGAGGATTTCCGGCGTATCTTCCAGCTCCGACGTGGCCGAGGCACCGAGCTGCTTAGGAACCTCAGCGCCCGTCGGGCCCTGCTGAGCGTTGGCTGCACCGGCAAGAACCAGGCTGGCAACGCCGGAGAGCAGCGCAATGCGATACTTCTTCAGCGTTTCAGTCGTGGTTGGGATGTGCGTCATTGTTTCCTCCTTGAGGCAGCGTTGTTCTGTTGCTGAGAGACGACGTGAAACTTCAGACGAGATAGAGCGTCATCACGGCGGTGCCTGCGGCGACCAGGATGGCTCCATCGAGCATTGCAGCCTGCTCCTGCCGACGAGCCAGCCACGCGGTGATGGCGCGGTCACTCATCGGAAGCGCGTTCAACATGAGCGGCAGAAAGCGGCCGAGGTTGAACACCAGGAAGATGCCGATCGCGAATTCGACGGAGCCCGAGAAGAGCGCGGCACCCGTCACCGCGTACAGCAGCGGCGTCTGCACATAGGTGAGATAGTTGAGACCCAGCGAGAAGCCGTAGAGCAGGCCGATCACCCACTTGGGGAAGCGCTGACGCGCATCGTGGGGAACCTGACAACGCCGCTGCGGATAGGGTACCCGCAGGAATCCGAGCTGATGCGCACCGTAAGCGCTCAGCAGAACGGCGAAGACCGGAAGCGTGTAGGCCATGTAGGAGCCAAGGCCCATCACGGAGCCGGCATAACCCAATGCGCCGCCGAGAACGAGAGCGCCGAGGCCATAGCCGACGAAATGAGCGATGAGAGTAGGCGTCCACTCGGCAACCGCGCGCAGCGAGTAGCTGCCATTGGGGCGGAGCAGGCAGACACTGGAGTAACCGCACGGCGACCAGGTGGAAAGAAGACCACCGGCAAACGCGGCCGGAACGAGCAGCCACAGCATAGCCGTCTCGATGGCTACGCCCGTGCCGAAGTGAAGCGCAGCGCCAACTCCGGCGACAGCGCCAAGCGCCATGAGAGCAAAGCGTGCAGCGGCGGACCACTGCCGGGCAAAGAGCATCGCGTCTTCGACGCCCTCGACCATATCGTCATGAAATGAGTGAGCGTTCTGTTGCCAAGTTTCGGCCATATGAAAGCCTCCCCTCTCGGTGCGTTTTCCCTAGTCGACATTTTTATTTGCCGACGTCGTGCGCCGGATTGCGTTGTAGCGGTGCTCAGGAGCGGCCGAGGCTGCGCCTCTTATCGTCACCTGAATTCAACGGTCAGTACCGGGCAGAACCTCCATCTCGCCGGGTAAGCCCACTCCACTTCTCCAAAGGAAGCCACCGCAGCGAGAACGGCCCGCTGCCGCGCTAGCCATTGGTTGTGGGTCAACCCGGAACTACTGCCACCATGACGTGTCATTCTGTCACCCGCCTCGAAGCTCCCTTACATTTTCGACAAGAAGCAAAAAACTTTGGGAGACTTACGCGGGACGCGGTAATCGCTGCCCCGCGTGAGGCGGCGGATCGGCACCTGGGCGCTTAACCATAAGCGCCCAGCTCAGGCACATCCCGCGCAGCGCCTCAAAAGCAAGCACGCCTCCCGCGAGGGAGGCGTATCGAGCCCGGCAATGCTCCGTTCGGGGATTTAGGACGCGCGGCCGGCAAAGTGCGCGGCGGGCCTGTAATAGTTGTCGTAGACGTACATCGTCGTCGAAAGGCCGAGCCGGTCGATGATGTAGTAGTCCATCCACTTCGCATATTGCTGCGCCGGCACCTGCCGATTGGCGAGCTTGAAGTTGCAAATGCCGAGTGCCTTGAGATCCCTCACCTCATCCTGCGAAAGCGTGAAGTTCTTGATGCGCTTGACGTCTTTGGGCTCGTCGAGCCGCGTGAAACGGTCGGCATGCGCGCGCTGGCAAAATCCGCTCGTCAGTTCCTCCCAAAGATCCCAGTCGTCCTCCAGACAGGCCCTGCTGATCAGGTCGTAGTGGTCCTGGCGTATGCTGCACTCGCGAAAGCAGGTCTCGTTGACGAGCAGCTCGAGCCGCTCTGCGCCAAGGCGCCCGATCATCTCCTGAAGCACCTTCGCCCTGTAGTTGAGGTGCGGCGGCAGCACGAAGACGTCGTAAAGGTCGGCGTGGTCGTAATAGTATTGGGGCTCCTTGTTGAAGTGCGTCAGCGAGTGGACGAGCCGGTAGTCGGGGAACCGCTCGCGGATATAGCGCGCAAGGACGTGGCTGCCGACGATGACACCGTTGCCCTTCCGGCAGCAGTGCTCCAGCATCCAGTTGCAGCGCTTGTCGCCCAGGTGCTTCTCCTCAATGAAGAGGTTGGAGAACACTAGGTTGAAGGTGATGCCTCGGCGATTGTACTCCTGCACGAGACGGGCGAACGTCTCCTTGGTTTGTCCCGCCGCGAAGGAGTGCGGACGCCCACCGGCCCATTTCATACCGAAATGCTGATCGTAGACGGTGAAGCTGATGCCTTTGACGCCGAGTTGCTCCAGCGCCGACTTGGCCGACGTCACGTGTTGAAAGCCGTTGATCGCGCCGCCGATATTCCAATGTTCCGGCGATTTCAGCTCGTCCGGCGACGTTTGCGCAGACCGCTGTCCGCCGGGCACACTTTCCTGGCTCATCGAAAGATCCTCCCTGGCTTATATCGTTGAGCGGCCGGCAGCGATGTCCGACGGCCCGATGCCGCCCGGCTGATCCGCGCGCTCGACGACGGCCCGCATGGAGGTTGCAAAGCGACAGCGCCAAAGTATGCGGTCCGCACTTTGCGCGCGCCTCAAAGCTTTCTTACAAGCGTGCAAAAAATCCCGAAAAACAAAGGTTTTTCTTGACGGACGTCAGCATCTGCCGTCGCGCAGCGCGAGCTACTTAGGAGTGACGCCGTAGCCCGAGCGCAGACGCAGGCCGAACTGCGGGCGCGTGAACGGATCGTTCGGGAAATTGATGATCACCCGCAGGCCGGGCTTGTTGTCGACGATCTCGATGTACGCCCCGTGGAGCTCGGCGATGGCCACCGCGAAGGGGATTCCGAGCCCATGGCCCGATTTCCCGCGGGAATTTTCAAGCCGATAAAAGCGCTCGAAGAGGTGCTCGATCTCGGAAGGTGGAACACCCGGACCATTATCGGAGACGATCACCTCGAGACCCGTCCGGAGCTGGCGCAGCTCGAGCTGGATCACCGTGCCCTCCGGACAGTACTGAATGGCATTCTCGACGAAATTGACGATCATCTCCATCAGCAGCTCACGGTCGCCGCTCACCGGCCTCACCGCCTGATTGGTGATGCAGACCGCCAGCTCGTCGCCGTGATCGGCGATGATCGGCTCATAAACCTCTGCGATATGCCGGAGCAGCGCCGGCAGATCGACATCGACGAAACGCGAGCGCCGGTCGCCCGATTGCAGCTCGCCGATATTCAGCAGCGCTTCGAAGATGACGACGAGGGAGTCGATCTCCTCGATACCCTCGTCGATCTTGCGCGAAAGGTCCGGGCTGCTGAACTCGCACTTGCTGACGACCTCCAGCCTCTGTCGCAGACGTGTCAGCGGCTTCTTGAGATTGTGCGCGATGTCCGCGGACATGTAATTGAGGTTCCACAGCAGACGCTGCGCGTAATCGAGCGTGCCGTTGATCGCCAGCTCGAGATCGGAAAGCCGATCCGAACGACCGAGCATGGGGACCCGCCGATCGGTGCTGCCCGACACGAAATCGAACAGCGTCGATGTCATTTCATCGACACGCGCGCGCGACCGGTTCGACAACACCAGGCCTGCCAGGAAGACCAATGCGAGCGCCGCCAGCAAAAGCAGCGCGAACCCGGTGATCGCCTGGTCGTGCGCCTGCGCTGCCTTGACCTCACTCAGCCCGACAAGAAGCTCGCCCTGGGACAGCGGCGCCGATGCCACATGCACCAGCCGCTTGGAAAGTCCCCATCCAACTCCGCGCGAGCGGATCGAAAGGTTGGCGGTGCTCCACGCCACATCCGGCGTAATGTCCGCCGACGTATGCAGGCGGATGTCGCCATTGGGATCGCGAATGGAAACGAAAGGCGGATCGGGATCGGCCCACGCTGGCTCAGCCTTTACGAAACTGACGAGCGCATCGAGGCCATGTTGCCTTTCATAGGCGACGAGTGCGTCGAGCACGCGAGACACGCGTGTCCGCGTGCGCTCCGCAAGGTCCGCTTGGGACTCGATGAAGAACGACGAGAATAAAAGACTGAAGCCCAGAACCAGGAGCAGGCCAACCGCGCCGACAATTTGAACGTGGTAACGCGTGAGTTGAAGATCAGGCTTCATATATTGAATAGCCGCAGCCTCTCACCGTGTGAATAAGGGGCGTCTTGAACGGCTTATCCACCTTCGCCCGCAGCCGCGATATGTGGGTTTCCACAACACTCGTCTTGGGCTCGAACCTGAAACCCCACACGCGCTCGAGCAACATCGTGCGGAGCACAACGCGGCCCTTATTGCGCAGTAGTATTTCAAGAAGCAAGCACTCTCTGGGAAGGAGATTGATCGGCTGGCTGTCGCGCGTAACGATCCGGTGCGCGACATCCATTTCGAGATCGCCCACCGTCAGCTTTTCATGCTCGTCGCGCATCGGCGAGCGCCGGCCGAGTGCATTGACCCGCGCCAGAAGCTCCGAGAAGGCAAACGGCTTCACGACATAGTCGTCGCCGCCGACATCCAGTCCCTGCACGCGCTCGTTGATGCTACCGAGCGCAGTGAGGAACAGAATCGCGACCGGCCGGCCGCTACTGCGAAGCGTGCGCGCGACGGAGAGCCCATCGAGCCCCGGCACCATGCGATCCAGGATGACGAGATCGAAATCCTCCTGGATGCCGAGCAGCACACCGTCCTTGCCGTTTGCAACGACATCCACGGTATGACCCGCTTGCCGCAACCCGTTACCCACGAAGGCGGAGGTTTCGGCGTCATCCTCGATCATCAATATTCGCATGGCCGATGCGCCTCGCTGCTGCAGATGTTCACAGTCAACCACCCATTTTCTACTTAGAAGCATAGGCGTGCGCAACAACGTCGCTGCGGCGAATGGAGTTAAACATTACACGCCATGTAATGTTGCTCGTACGGCTTGGCTGTAACGTGTGTCCAACCTCTTGGCCGCGCCGTTCCCCCTGAAACGCCCGCTTGGTCTATCGGCACTTCCGATAGACGCTTCCTCCATCCAAGGCGGCAGTTCGCACGCCTCGTCCCATTTTTCCGCCTCCGAGATATCGCGTCCGCGCCCGTCATTCCGCGCTGCGCGCGTCGTTGCAGAGCATGGCCGCGCTCGGCTCGGCCACGCGAACGGGAGGCCGCGGCGGAGCGTCCGCAAAGGTGTGGACGCCTCGTCGGCGCGCAAACGAACGATCGCCACGCGTGGCGCAGAGGGCAGTCATCGAGGCCGATTTCAGCCCTACGACCTCAGCATAGGCGAGCCGAAGCGGGAACGTCGCCTTACAATTTGTGTAAGGATCAAGGCGCAACCGCATCCGTCATTGACCCGCACCCGCGACAGCGTGACCATTGTCAGAGAGGAAACGCACGAGATTCGTCAGCCAAAAGACGAACACCGCGAGGAGCACGATGACCAACAAGTTCATCGCAGATCGCGTTGAGCGCTCGCTGCCCGATGGGGATGCATCCCAGCGAAGCGCCGCTAATCCGAGAGCTGCGGGTTCAGCGCCAACCGAGGCGTCTCGCGCGCCAGCCAAAAAGCAAACGGGCATTTCGCGCAGAGACCTCATGGGCGGTCTCGCCAAGTCGGCGGGCGTCGCCTGCCTCGCCGCCGTCGCCCTCGATCAATACGTCCGCAGCGCACGCGCCATCGACGCGACCGCCCTCCGTCCGCCGGGAGCCATCGACGAGGAGCACTTCCTTTCCGCATGCGTCCGCTGCGGACTGTGCGTCCGCGCATGCCCCTATGACACCCTCAAACTCGCAACGATGGGCGATCCCGCTCCCCTCGGCACGCCCTACTTCATCGCGCGCGAAGCATCCTGCCTGATGTGCCCGGATGTTCCATGCGCCCGTGCCTGCCCCACCGGCGCACTCGACCGAAACATTCCCGACATTCGCCACGCCAACATGGGCATCTCCGTGCTCGTCGATCACGAGACGTGCCTCAACTACAAGGGCATGCATTGCAGCATCTGCCATCGCGTCTGCCCCATCCGCGGCGAGGCGATCACGCTCGAGAAGCAGACCATCAAGGGACGTCAGATGCTCATACCGACCGTGCACTCCAATAAGTGCACCGGCTGCGGAACCTGCGAAAAGCATTGCGTGCTCGAGGAAGCTGCGATCCGCGTGCTTCCGCGGCCGCTGGGCCAGGGCAAGTCGGGCCGCAACTCGGCCGGGCGTCCGATCACCGGACATGGCGGACTGCGTCGGGATATCTGAGAATGGACGCCAGGGCCCTCCTTTATAGATACACCTCCGACGCGCGCTCCTACGCTGCCACGCGCCGGGGCTGGCTATTCGCCCACCGCATTTGGCTGGCGCGGCGCGTCTCGCAAATCTTCGTACTCGCTATCTTCCTCACCGGCCCATGGTTGGGTCTCTGGATTGCAAAGGGCAACTTCGCGTCGAGCGAGATCCTTGGCGTGCTGCCCCTCGCCGATCCTTTCATCTTTCTGCAGTCGCTATTCGCCCTCCATAGGCCGATCCTGCTCGCCGTAATCGGTGTTGCCACCATCACGGTGTTCTATTGGATCGTCGGCGGCCGCGCCTACTGCAGCTGGGTCTGCCCTGTAAACGTCGTCACCGACAGCGCCTACTGGCTCCGCGAGAAACTCGGCCTCACCCGCGACCGCAAGCTCGACAAACGCACGCGCATCTGGGTGCTCGTTGCGGCCCTTCTCGCCTCGCTCCTGACCGGCACTATTGCCTGGGAATTCCTCAACCCCGTCAGCCTGCTTCAACGGGGCATCATCTTCGGCATCGGCGCCGGCTGGGGCATCATCGCCGCCGTGTTCATGCTGGATCTCTTTGTCACCCGCCGTGGCTGGTGCAGCCATCTTTGCCCCGTGGGCGCGTTCTACGGATTGATCGGATCGACGAGCCTCATCCGCATAAGCGCAATCAACCGCCCCGCATGCACCGATTGCGGCGCCTGCTTCAAGGCCTGCCCGGAGCCGCACGTCATCACGCCCGCGCTGAAGGGCACGGGGACGCACCTCATCCTGGCCGGCGATTGCACGAACTGCGGCGCGTGCATCGATTCCTGCTACGTGGATGTATTCCAGTACGCCAGCCGCCTGTCACCGAAGCACGGCCCGCCGGAGCGGTATATCGAGGCGGCCAGTGCGCCTGTCCGTCCGATTCGCGCGACAGCCGCAGCGGCGGAATAGGAAGCCTTCACGCCAAGTACGCGGAAGAGCGCGCGACTGGAGCACGCCACAGTGCGGCGGCGGCGCCTTTCAGCGCTCTGGTCTCTCAGCGGCCTTTGATCATGCGCCTTAGCCCGGCGATCGTCGCGATGTAGATGTGGAACAGCAGGAACAGCACCCCTGCGAGACCCGCCCAGTAGTGCGCGAGGGCAAACGGCCACACGCCTCCAAGACCCGCAACGGTCTCCGGCATGAGTTCCGGATAATACAGCACCAGCCCCGTCGCGATCAGCAGGGGCGAAAGAATGACGATGCTGGCGATCGAGAGAAGATGCTGGATGAGAATGAGGAACCCGCGCGACAGCTCGAGCCGGCTCGGCCCCTCATCCGTAGCGTCAGACCGCATGGGAGCGCCGTTCCACACATAGCTCGCAAACTTTCGAATACGCGAGAGCAGACCGTTCCCGATCCGCTGATACCGCCGCCAATATCCGTTCGTCAGCGACGCGGCGAGGAAGCCAACGAACAGCACCGAGAACATGATGCCGGTCACCTGGTGCCACGTGTCGGCGCGCCCGTAATCCATGAGCGCAAACGAAGAGGACGAGTAGGTCAATACAATCCCAGTGACCGTGAGGATCACGAACAGGACCGCGATGCCCCAATGCCAGAGCCGTAGCCATAGCGGTGTCATGGCTCAGCGCCCTCCTTCCGCCGGCGCGCCAGGATTCGCCAGCCTCCGTGCGCGCCGACGAGCACCAGTCCCGCGGTCACGAACAGATAGGCGGCGACATCAGTCCATCTGTTCCGGTTGGCGCCCATCACGTAGCCATCCTTCATGATGCCCGCATTGTGAAAGCCCGCCGCCGTTCCCTCGGGCGCGCTCGCGTAGCGGTAAAGACGGCTCAGCAGCACGCTGTCGATGCTGTGGCAGGTATTGCAGCCCTGATGCGCCTTCATGCCCTTGGGCAGATCGTGCGCCACCTTCGTTGCTACGCTCGAATGGCAATCGACGCAGCGCGTACCCTGCAAATGCAGTTCCGCATAGGGCATGTAGGCGTGCGCTGCGACGAGGTTCGGCTTGGCCGGATCCTTCAGCGCGACGGTCGACCCATCCATATGGCAGTGGAGGCACGGGCCATTGTCGTTCTTCAGAATGGCCTGAGGATCTTTTATGCGGGCCGTCGCTTGGAAGTAGTGCGGCTCGTGACAATGCTCGCAGGTGAAGCGCTGCTTCGCGGTCATGTCGCGATTTCGCTTACTGACGACGCTTATTCCTGATGTCGCGCCGACTTTCCCCGTCGCGGTGCCGCAGCACTTTTCCTTCTCGTCCTGGAATTCCGTGAAATGCGCCGTCGCCTCGAACTCCTTGAGGATTCGCTCGAAATCGTAGGGCTTGTCCGCCGCGGCTTCCTTCGGTTCGGTGCGAGGATGGCAATCCATGCACGTTTCCGTCTTCATGTTCCGATGCGGAAACGTCGTGAAGCCCTTGGAGTGGCAATCGGCGCAAAGCATCTTTCCATGATCGCCGCGCTCGAATTCGGGCATCGCAATCGTAGAACTCTTGGACTGGTGCTCCTTTCCGTCGAGGTGGTGCTGGCTCTCACCCACGTGGCAAGCCAGGCACCGCATGCGCTTCATGAGATCCTGCGGCTGCGCTACGCCGGCACTTGGCAGGAGGATGCCCGCGACGAGCGCGACCAACGAGAGGCCGAGCCACGCCCGCATCACTCGCTCGCGCGCACGGTGCCGAGCGACGCGCCATCCATCCGGTTGCTTGCGATAGGACACACGGGCACCGGCGATCCCGCGGAAGGGCTGCTGCGCCCCGGCCTTACTCAGTGGATTGCGCTGGCGATGCATGGGCGCTGCTGATTGCTATGGCGAAGGCGGAAGTGGGCTTCGTGCGGGGATGCGATCGATGGCCCCTTTCCGATGAAGCCGGACCGCGCAACCCCGGACGTCCGTGCGCGCTGGCTGGCTTTCCAGAACGGCCCGAGACGCCGCAGGCTAGGAAGCCCGCGCAAGGGCCCGCCGGTCAGCGGACGACACCGTCGATGTCTTGTCCTTCATTCACCACCGTCCTCCCGTTGCGGCGTTTCGTGTTTTGGCGCGCAGCAGGACTGCCGAGCAGTCGAGCTGCGGCTCGGAAATAGCTGCCGCATTCGCCATCCACGTCGCCTGCAATCCGGTGAGGCACCGAAGAGAAACGACCTTGCGAATGTGCGCGGCAAAGTTTTCAGCAGTCTCGAAGGTTTCTTACATTTCTGGCAGGATGCGGCAGCTCGCCTGCGGGCGTAGCTCCCGCAGCGCACGCCCCGCACGATTGCGACGGAAAACCATGGCCTTGGCCAATCGGCCGCCGCTACATCGGACCACCGTGGACCACAATAAATCCACGCAACTGGCTTGCTGGAAAACGTAGCACCGCAACTCGAGCCCGCCTCGAGGGGGACCGAAAGACCGCGGGTTTCCACGGCGCGCGCATAACTCGGCGGATGCACCTGCGCCCCGCCCCGCCGGGGGCCAATGCAAAACGGGGCCGATAGACGGCCCCGTTCGCAGCGACCCAATTCCCCGAAGGTTCAGGGCAGCGCCACCGTGGCGGAGAACACGAAGCGCTCATCGCACAGGTTGGTGCCGTTGCCCGTGTAGGCGAGGCACTCGCCGGCATTGAGATCGGTATCCCAATAGCGCAGATCGAACGTCAGCTTATCGACCGCGAGCGAAAGGCCCGCGTTCCAGTAACCGTACGAGGTGCCGCCGTTATAATCGTCGACATAGCCGTAGAGGCCGGAGATCGACGGATCGAAGACATGGAATTTCGGCAGGGCATAGGCGAGGCCGACCTCGTAGACGCCCCATTCCTTGTCCTTGTAGTCGGGCGAATAGTAAAACGTAGCGGTGCCGGTGAGCTTGTCGACGATCTCGCCACTGACACCCGCCTTGAGCTCGAGGATGTCGTAGCCGTTCCAGGCGCCCGGATAGTCGTAGTAGATCACGCCGAAATCGAACGTCGCCTTGCCCCAGGTGGGCTTGATGCCAGCGTAGAAGTCGGTTTCGATGTTGGCGTCTTTGTCGCTCGTCCAGTCGATCCCGGTCGCCCAGATACCGGCGTAGAAGATGCCGTACCCGATGCCGAACGAGCCTTGGATCGTGGGATCGTTGTCGGACTGCGACACGCCGCGGAAGACATAGTCCGAAGTGCCCGTCAGCGTGAAGGAGTAGGTGAACTCGCGCTCCGCTTTCGGCTCGTCCTTGAGACTGCCACCGGCAAAAGCGCTCCCGGTGAGAGCGAGAAATGCGAAACCCGCCACGCAACAAAGCTTACTGACTTTGCGAGACTCGGCCATGATTGAACTTACCCCCGTACGCAACTGACCACTCAAAGCGCCGAACTCGTCTTCGCCGCAGGTACGGCTTTCTCGAACGCTTCTGAAATGTAGAGAAATCGTAAATGGAGCTTGTCACAAGCCGAATCACCACAACGTCGTGCCTCGCCGACACGCCGTAGCGCTAAAGCAACAGACCGTCGTTTTTGGCTATATATTCGCCAGTTTTCGCTGTGTTGCCGAGCACTGTCACGGTGCGCGGCGAAGGGTGGTCTGGGCATCTGCTCAAAATGTGTGCACACATGCCACGCCGTATCCCGGCGAATCCTTACAGGCCGTACAGAGTGGCTCGCGAGCCGCCAGACAAGCTGCGATCATCGGACCTTCAATGTCATACGCATCCCCGCAAACCGCACTCATCACCGGTGCCGCCCGCCGCATCGGCCGGGCCATCGCACTTGACCTCGCGGCACACGGATTGAGCGTCGGCGTCCACTATCGAAATTCGCGCGCTGAGGCTGAGGCACTCGCCGCCGAGATCACAGCGGCGGGTGGCAAGGCATCGGCGCTCGGTGGCGACCTCTCGAACTTCGAGGATGTGCAATCCCTCATCGGGCGCTGCACCGACGCGCTCGGCCAGCCGACCTGCCTCGTGAACAATGCATCCGAGTTCTTTCTCGACACCATCGGCTCGGTAACTTCGGCGGGCTGGGATACCCACCTCGACATCAATCTCAAGGCGCCCGTCTTCCTTGCCCAGGCGCTCTACACCAGCCTCCCCGAGGGCGTCGAAGGCAACGTGATCAACATCATCGATCAGCGCGTATGGCGCCCGACGCCCGATTTCTTCTCCTACACGATCTCCAAGGCCGGGCTCTGGACGGCGACGCAGACGCTCGCGCAGGCCATGGCACCGCGTGTGCGCGTCAATGCCATCGGTCCCGGCCCCGTGCTCCAGAGCATCCACCAGACCGCGGACGACTTTGCCACCGAGCGCCAGTCGACGTTGCTCGGGCGCGGCCCGACGTTGGGTGAGATCGCCGCCGCGGTGCGCTTCATTCTCGCAACGCCCTCGATGACGGGCCAGATGATCGCGCTCGATGGCGGACAGCATCTGTCGTAGCGCGCCGGCGCATTAACACGGCCGCGCGCTAACGTTACCCGCGAAGTCGTAATGCTCAGCGCCACAATTCCGCTCGGCCAAGCCCTCACTGCCGCCCAATTAGTGCGGCTTTGTTGCGGACAACGGGGGAGCGCGCGATTCGTAAACCATCCATTAACGTTAAGCCTTTAATGACGTTTGATGGTTTCGTCGGGCGCTCAAAAAACAACATGCGCCGCGTTTGGACGGGTGTTCTCATGACGAGAATCTTCGGAGCATCGATTACCTTTGCTCTCGTAGCGCTTTGCGCGCCAGCCTTTGCGGCTGATCTGCCGGAAGTCAAAGTCACGGCGAGCAACACGGTGCCCGAATGCGCCACGCCAGGCCGGCTGACCGCCTACCTCAAGGCGCGCAATCCACGTCTCAATGCCCGCTTCGAAGAACTCGCCACCCTCTACATGCGCCACGGCGAAGCGCTCGGCATCCGCTGGGATGTCGCCTTCTTCCAGATGATCCTCGAGACCGGCGCGCTGCGCTTCACCGGCGATGTCCGCCCCGACCAGAACAACTTCGCCGGCCTCGGCGCATCGGGCGGCGGTGCCCACGGCGAGCGCTTCGCCGACATTTCCAGCGGTGTCAAAGCCCACCTGCAGCATCTGCTGATGTATGCAGGCGAGCACATCGATGATCCCGTCGCCGAGCGCACGCGCAAGGTTCAGGAATGGGGTGTGCTCACCAAGTGGCAGCAGTCCATCCGCGGCCCGATGACCTACACGCTCGTTGCGAGGCAATGGGCGCCGACCTCGCGCAATTACGTGCGGGACATCACCGCCATCAGCGACGACTTCTATTCCAACTATTGCAACGCCAGCGATCCCAACCCCGGCATGGTTCAGGAAGCCCGCCGAGGCTCTGCGGGAGGCAAAACGCAGGTTGCGGCCGCCGCACCGACGGCGGACGCGGCCGGCAGCTCCGGCGCCGAGATCGCCAAGCGCAACATTGAGGAAGAGCGCAAGCAAGGTGCGCCGCTGCGCAGTCTAGGGGCCAACATGCTGGCGTCTTCGGTGAGCAGCAGCGCAAGCGCGGAACCGCTCGACGACGCCCCGCCCGTAACGCTTCTCAATTCGAATCCGGGTGCGGCGGCCCCTGCCGCAGGCGCAACCGCAAACCCCAAAGCTGCAAGCGCCACGAAAGCCGTCGCAAAGGCGGATGCGAAAGCGGATGCAAAGGGCGCGACAAAAACCGCACCGAGTAGCGATGCCAAATCCGCGCAAAAATCCGCGGACGTCCAGACGGCAGCGCTCGGCAGCGCCGCCACGCAGATGAAAACGCCGTCCGCCAAGTCGTCGAAGTGCAAGGTGTGGACCGCGAGCTACGGCGGCCAGCGCGCCGTCATCATCAAGGCCACCGGCAACGGCACCGTGAACTACACCGTTCTCGATGTCACCGAAGCCAATGAGAAGCGCGAGATCGACGCCTATATCGCGGCCTACGCCAAGGGCGGCGAGAAGCTCGCTTCGTTCCCCAGTCAGACCAAAGCGCTAAGCCGCGCGTTCGAACTGTGCCCGGAAGGCTAGGCGATGTCGGGCGCGGCTGTCTCCGCCGACGCTAGATCACTCCCGCTGCCGACCGGTTACGACATTCGTGTAAGTGTAAAGAGCGCCATGGTGACCCCATTGCCGGCGACCGAACGGGTCCGCTCCGCGGGCACGTTTCCGCGATCCGCAGCAGCCATATTGATCCTTCTGGGCTGCATCACGGGCGCCGAGGCCGCGCCACCCCGTATCCGTACGGACGCCGGAAACGCCGTGCCGCGCTGCGTGACACCCCAGCGCCTCATGGCTTTCCTCAAGACGCGGAATGCGAGCCTCGATCCGCGCTTCGCCAATATCGCCAGCTTCTACAAGAAGTACGGCGAGACCTGGAACGTGCGTTGGGACTACGCCTTCTTCCAGATGGCCTTGGAGACGAACTTCCTCACCTATCGCCGCGGTGATGGCCGCTGGGGCGACGTCGACCCCAAGCAGAACAACTTCGCCGGTCTCGGCACCACGGGCGGCGGCGTCCCCGGTGACAGCTATCCCGATGTCGGCACCGGCGTGCTGGCGCAGATCCAGCACCTCGTTGTCTATTCGGGCGAGCGCATCGCCAACCCCGTCGGCGCACGCACGCGCCTGAAGCAAGACGACATCCTCGCCGCCATGGCATCGAAGAAGGGCCGCACCACATTTGGCGACCTAGCGCGCCGCTGGGCCGCCGACCGCAACTACGGCAGCTCGATCGAATGGGTCGCAACCAGCTTCCGCCAGTCTTATTGCAAAGGTGGCGGCACCATCGCAGATGCGGCTGAAGAAACCGCACCGGCCGCCGCGCCGAACCGCACCGCAACCGCGCAGGTCGATGCCCGCAAGGTGAAGACCGCGCGCGCCAACCTCGGCGGACCGGTCGCGGAGAGCCAGCCTGCGCCGCCGCCACGCTCGCCTGTGCGGACCGTTTGGTCCGCGTCCGACCAGGGCAACGGCGCACTGCGCACCGCCGTCGCCGAGACGCCCGCTACAGAACCGGCCCCCAAGGCGCCGGCGAGCCGGACCGTTCCGGCGCCGACGCGCAAGCCGGCCGTCGTTGCACGCATCGATGGCTCGTCTTCCGGCGATCGTGTCGTCGTCGCCGAGCAGATGATCCAGACCGGCGAAGAGCCGCGGCCGATGTTGCAAGTCGCCACCGCCGCGGCGGCGGCAATCGACCCATCCGCTTCCGAGGCGGCGACGTCGATACCGTCCGTATCTGGGCCCCCGGCATCCGTCCCACCTGCATCCGCAACGGACACCACAACGCAAGATGCAGCCACATCCCGGCTGGCCGCATTCGCGTTCGCGGCCGGCATGGCGACGAACCCTAAATCACAGCCGCCGTCCGCGGGCAAAGCAGCGCCATCGACCGCCAACACATCGGCCTGCCGTATCACGAGCGCCAGCTACGGCGGCAAGAAAGCCCTGCTGATCCGTACCGGAACAGCACCAGCCGAGCGCTACACGGTGCTCACCGTGCTCGAAGGCTTCGAGAAGTCGATGCTTGCCAACTACCTGAAGGCGCATGCCCCCGCGGGCGAAAGCCTCGGCGAGTTCGCAACCCGCGAGGATGCGCTCCAAAAGGCGAAAGAGCTTTGCCCGGGCGGCGTCACCGCCTCGCCACGCAACGCCGGCGTACGCACAGGTTGAAGCGCGCAAACGCAAAGTGTGCCGCAGTTCCGCGCTTGCCTGGAAGCCTACGCCCCAAGACCGTCCACACCGCACGGCGACACACCGCGCCAATGCAACGGCGCGCCGCCTGTCCTGTGCGGTATTCAGTTGCTCGCCACGGCGTCGGCGAGATGCATGTCGTTGCCGCGCCAGTTGAACGAGTTGCCGAGCCACGCCTGCATCCACAGAACCGGCAGCATCACGTCACGCGCAATCCACGCGAGCGGCGCCCGCCAAGAGAGATGCCACCCTGCCGCGCAAGCGAGCATGGCCTCACAGCCATACCAGGCGGCCCCCAAAGCGGCCGCGGCGGAAAGACCGGAGAACTCAAATCCCTCAGCAGCAATGAAAGTCGCCAGGAGCGGCGCGGCGCTGCCCGAGAGGAGCTCCGGCAGGAAGAACACCGGGAAGGTCGCACGGCGAAGCCTCGCCCAGCGCACCTGGCGCGACCAGATTTGCGCCGCAGTGCGCGCGCCCAGCGGCTGACCGAAGGCACGATCGACGAGACGCACACGCTTGCCGGCTCGGCGCACGACCTTGGTCGCCGCCGCATCTTCGGCAATCTCCGAACCCAGAGCGCAAATCCCGCCAGCGCGCTCGAGATCCGCGCGGCGCCATAGCATCGTCTTGCCCTGCGCAAAGCCGAGGCCGAGCGTATCTGCCGCGTACTGCCAGCGCGCCTGATACGTATTGAGGAAGGCGCATTCGACCTCCGCCCAGAAGCCGCTCGGCATGCAGCCGATGGGCGGCGCGCATAGCAGTCCCGTTTCCGCGCGCCAGCCCGCGAGTAGCCGTTGTATATAGTCGGCCGGCATGAGCACGTTGCTGTCGGCCATCACGACCCAGTCGTGACGTGCAGCGCGCCAGCCCTTGATGAGATTGTTGAGCTTCGGATTTGACGTGAGACTGTCGCGGCCGATGAGAAGCTTGGCATCCACGTGCGGGTGCTCCGTCATCAGGCGGCGAATAACCGGCACGACCGGATCGTCGGCGTCCTCGCAGCACAGGATCAGCTCGTAGCGCCCATAGGCGAGTGCGAACCCCGAACGCAGCGTCAGCGCGTCATGAGGATCGAGGCCACGCACGGGCCGCAACACGCTGACGGGCGGCATCACCGAAACCGGAACATCGGGAAACGGCGCGGCCGCGGCGCCACGACGGGCACGATAGGCGACGAGCAGCGTGCTGGCGAAGTGTAGGAGCGTGGCGAGACCGGCGAATACCGCGCAGCCCCAGGCAATCTCGTTCATCGGCGACCTTGCGCAACAGAGCTATTGCGCAAAGTCTTTCATCGGAATCCGTGACACGTTGATGACACCTGGGCCCTGGCGCGACAACCGGCAGCGCCAAACGCCGCGCAGTGGTTAGCGCGCCCCTCCTCGCCGGAGAGCCTGCTACTGCGCCGGCGCGAGATACTTGAGGGCAACGTTCGACAGCGCACCGCCCACGACGCACGGCACGCCCATATAGACCTGGCCCATCACACCGGCGGCCACGCAGCCCAGCGCGAACACCGTCTGGCCGGCTTGACCCCACCAGCTGAAGTTACGCGCGTTTTCGGGACCCTTGGTCTTGAGCTCCTCGATGGAGGTGAGCGCCTCCTTGCGGATCTGCGCGAGTTCGAACGTCTCCGCCCCCTCGATCACCTCCGTGAGCGGAACCGAAACGCTGTCCGGCTGGCGGGGCAGTGAGGTCTTGAGATAGCCCAGCAGATCGTGGTCCTTGGAGGCGTTCTGCGCCAGCGTCCACTTCACCATCGAGCCGATGGTGAGCTTCTCGATATCGTTCTTCTCGCGTGACCACGCGAGCGCCTGCACAAGTCGCTGGATGGGCTCGGCGGAGCCGGTCGCGAAGTAGTAGCCCCAGTTGGCATCGACTGCGATGGGGCTCTCGAGCGTCAGGTCGCGCAGCACCGGCAGCTTGCCGTAAAGGTAGCGTTCGATGATGACCTTGCGCGCGGGCATGCGCTCGACGAACTTGCCCATGAGCTCTTTCCAGTCGGCGAGACCGGAATAGGCGATGGCCTTGACGATCACGACCTGATCGGGCGGTGGCATCGGGAACATCTCGGTGATGAGCTGCTCGGCCATCTCCGGATTGGAGCCGATAACGCCGGCGATGAACCCGACATAGATGCCGGCCTGCTCGATTTCCTTGAACTGGCCCTGCTCGCGCATCGCCTTGAAGGCAGCGGGCAAACGCTCCGGCGTGGGATTGTTGCGGTAGTCGTTGATCCACCCGAGCACCATCTCGGTACGGGTGAACGGCGGATATTCCACCTTCTTCTTTTTCTTCGCGGCATCGGCGCCGCCCGGGAGCGCGATCGCAATCAGCACTACAAGTAGTGACGCAGCGATACGCAGGAACTGACGCATAAATAAGCCCATCTGCACCCTCAGAGCGCATCCTTCCCGGCAATTGCGGCCTTTCCCAGCTCACCCCGAGCAGGGCATCACAAGAGAAAACCGCGTATTGTCAATTTGATGGCAGCGCCCCTCCGCCTCCGGCAGATCGAAGGCGGCCCGCTTCCCCCAGCGTCGCGGTCGGGATGCTGCGCGGCAAACCCGCTCCCATCCAATCCGCACCGCATATCGAAGCGGCTAAACGGTTAATACAATCTTGCCGATGTGCGCATCGTCCATGCGCGCATGCGCTGCGGCTGCGTCGCGCAGCGGGAACGTGCGATCTATGACGACCTTCACCCGGCCATCGGCAACGAGCGGCAGCGCCTTATCTTCCACCTGTCGTGCGATGGCAGCTTTCACCTCCGCTGGGCGGATGCGCAGCGTCGATCCGGTCAATGTGAGACGCTTCAGCATGACGCGCATCATGTCGATCGTCACCTTCGATCCGCCCTGGAACGCGATGTTGACGAGGCGTCCATCGTCCGCGAGCGAGCGGATGTTGCGTTCGACATAGTCGCCGCCGATCATGTCGAGAATGACGTCGACCCCGCGCCCGCCCGTTTCCGCCTTCACCGCCTCGACGAAATCTTCGGTTTTATAGTCGACTGCGCGCACGGCCCCGAGGTCGCGGCACACGGCGCATTTCTCCGGCGAGCCGGCAGTCGTGATGACTTTCGCGCCGAACGCCGTAGCGAGTTGTATCGCGGCCGTACCGATGCCGCTCGTTCCTCCGTGCACGAGGAACCAATTGCCCGCCTTGAGACCGCCGCGCTCGAACACGTTGTGCCAGACGGTGAAGAAGCCTTCGGGGATCGCGGCGGCATCGACCATCGACACGCCGGCCGGGATCGGCAGGCAGGAGCCTTCCTCCGCGAGGCAGTATTCCGCGTAACCGCCGCCGTTCACCAGTGCCATCGCCTTGGCACCGACGGCAAAGCGCGAAGCTTCGGGCCCGACGGCGGCCACTTCGCCGGCAACCTCCAGCCCCGGAATTTCAGAATGTCCCTTCGGCGCGGGGTAGAGGCCGAGCCGCTGCATCACATCGGGACGATTGACGCCGGCCGCCGCCACCTTGATCAGAACCTGGCCGCGGCCCGCCGCCGGAACCGGCAAGGTGGCCGGCTGCAGCGCCTCTGGCCCACCCTTCCCCTCGATGGCGATCGCGGTCATGGTCTGCGGCAGTGCGGTCATGGCTATAGCGTCCCTTCTCTGGCTTGCGGTTCTGATGCCCGAGCGCGCCCGGCGATACAAGCCGCGCGTCGGCGCACACGCGACGGGTTGCCCGCGCGTCAGGTATCGCGCAGACTCGCGAGCGGGCAAATGAACGCCGCGGAGCCGCCATGGATTGGGATGACATCGTGCCGAAATCGCCCAAGACCGGGCCCGTGATCGGCGAAAGTCTCGAGACGCTGTCGGTCGCCGAGCTCGAAGCCCGCATCCGTGCGCTCGAAGCGGAGATTGCGCGCGTGAAGACCGAGCTCGAAGCCAAGCGCCGCCATGAAGAGGCTGCGAGCGCGCTTTTCAAGAAGTAAACGGACACGGCCCAACGCGCTTAAACACCGGCTACGCACGCTGCACACCGCACGCTTTGATCCTCCGCAATCGTGATGAGGCACCTCGCCACGATTTCTTCACCCTTAACTCTTCGTTAGGCTTAGTCCGCTAACGTACCATTATCCAGTCACCTGGATCTCGAGCGGTTCGGCCGCTCTGTTTGACGCCTCCCTGTTGACTTCAGAGCCGCTGCAAAAGCGGCTCTTTTTTTGCATATCCCCAACCCGTCGCGAGACGCGCAGACTTTGTCCCGCTTTTGGTCATGTTGTTAACTATGGCTTGGCAGGATGAGTGCGTGTTATTGATGAGCTGCAGGTGAGTGAGTGTGTCAAATCTAGTCATGAGCAACGTATCGCGTGCCGAAGCGTCCCTGAATGCCGGCGTCACCGTATCGTTCGGTGAACGGTTCCAGGCCTCCGCTCAATTCGATGCCGTCTTCAAGCAGGGCATGGCCCTCGTGGAGCGCACGGCGGCTTACCTCGAGGGGCCCGGTCGCGTCGAATCCAAGCGCCTTCCGACCTCGGTCAATGTCCTCTACGCCGCCGAGAGCATGCGTCTGACAACGCGTCTGCTCGACATGGCCTCCTGGCTGCTGATCCGCCGTGCCCTCAAGGAAGGCGACATCAGCGAGAGCGAGGCCCAGAAGAAGCGCAAGGGCGTGACCCTTCAGGCCCCCTCGCGCACCGCCCACGTCACCGGATTTGGCGAGCTTCCCGAGACGCTTCGCATCCTCGTCCAGGAAAGCTACGCCCTGCAGGACCGCATCGTGCAGCTCGACCGCGCAATGAGCGTCAAATCGGACAATGTGGCCGCGCCGGTGATCGCTAATCCGGTCGGCAGCCAGATCGACCGTCTCCGCATGGCCTTCAGCAGCTGAGGCCTGCACGGCGGCGCAGCTCATCGATATCCGCAAAGAAAAAGCCCGGCGAAATTACCGGGCTTTTTCTTTTTCGGACTGGCGTTCAGGCAAGGCGGCTATGCCGCCCCGCACTTAGAACAGGCCTTCGAACTTCTTCTTGAAGCGCGACAGGCGGCCGCCACGGTCCATGAGGCGCTGGTCGCCACCGGTCCAGGCCGGATGGGAGGACGGATCGATGTCGAGCACCAGCTCATCGCCCTCCTGGCCGTAGGTCGAATAGGTGAGGAACTCCGACCCATCGGTCATTTTGACCGTGATCTGATGGTAGTCGGGGTGCAGGTCGGGATCTTTCTTCATGGGGATGCCTTGAATGCAGCGCCCGCCGGCCAATAGCCTATCCGCCCGGGCAAATTGTGTGTTCGGAGCGGCCTCTATAGTCGAGATGCCTCGCCGACACAAGCGTGACCGCAGCCCCGCTCGAGGCGCTCCCGCGGCCTGATGGCACTTGAGCGCACCCCTCCTGTCGGGCATGGTCCCTTTCAACTTGCGTCCCGGCCGAATGCGGCCGACCGAAGAGCACCGCCTTGAATCGCGCCACCACGACCCAGACCGAAGGGTATAAGCCCGCGCTCCGGGAGGATGAGGACACCCAGGGGCGGCGCCCCGAGCTGCGCCCGCTCCTATCGCTGTGGCCCTACCTTGCGCGCCACCGCGGCAAGCTGGCCCTCGCCACCATATCCCTCGTCGTCTCGGCCGTTTCCATGCTGGTCATCCCGCTGGCCGTGCGCCGCGTGATCGACCTCGGCTTCGGCTCGCACGACGGCATCTTCATCGACCGCTATTTCGCGATGCTGATCCTGATCGGGCTCGTACTCGCGCTCGCCAGCGCCGCCCGGTTCTACTACGTCAACTGGCTGGGCGAGCGGGTCGTGGCCGACCTGCGCTCGGACGTTTTCCGCCACGTCGCCGACCTCGGGCCGTCCTTCTTCGAGCGCAACCATTCCGGCGAGCTGATGAGCCGCCTCACGGCGGACACCACGCAGATCAAGGCGATGGCCGGCTCCTCGCTGTCCCAGGCGCTCCGCAGTCTGATCATGCTCGTCGGCGCGATGGTGATGATGTTCGTCACCAGCGTGAACCTGTCGTTGCTGGTTCTGCTCGCCATTCCACTGACCGTTCTGCCGCTCATAGTGGTGGGGCGTCTGGTGCGGCGCCTGTCGCGCAAGGCGCAGGACACGCTGGCCGAAGCGTCGGCCTATGCCGCCGAAAACCTCGCCGCCTCCCGCACCATGCAGGCCTTCGCCTACGAAAAAGAGGCTTCCGCACAATATCGCGGCGCGGTCGAGGTGGCGTTCGACGCCGCGAAGGAGCGCATGCGCGCCCGCGCGGCCCTCACCGCGCTCGCCATGTTCCTGGTCGTCGCCAGCATCACGGGCGTTCTCTGGTTCGGCGCCGCCGCAGTGATCGACGGCAGCATGACCGTCGGCCGCCTCAGCCAGTTCGTGCTCTACGCGGTCTTCGCCGGCGCATCCTTTGCGCAGGTCTCCGAGATCTGGGGCGAGATCAGCCAGTCGGCGGGCGCCGCCGAGCGCCTCGCCGAGCTTCTTGCCCTGAAGCCCGACATCTGCTCGCCCGATGACCCGCAGCCCCTACCCGTGCCGGCGCGGGGCGATGTGGAATTCGCAGACGTCAGCTTCTCCTATCCGGGAAGGCCGAAGCTGCCGACGCTACAGCACGTCTCATTCCGCACCCGGACCGGCGAGACCATGGCCCTCGTCGGCCCGTCGGGCGCGGGCAAGAGCACCATTTTCAATCTTCTCCTGCGGTTCTTCGATCCACAGGAAGGCGCCGTCCGCGTCGACGGTGTGAACGCGCGCGATACCGACCTCGGCGCCCTGCGCGCCCGCATGGCGCTGGTGCCCCAGGACGTGGCCCTCTTCGCCGGCACCGTCGCCGACAACATCCGCTATGGCAGCCCCGACGCCACGATGACGGCCGTACGCCAGGCGGCCCAGGCAGCCCATGCGGACGAATTCATCCGCGCCCTGCCCGACGGCTATGACACCCGGGTCGGCGAGCGTGGCATTTCCCTCTCCGGCGGCCAGCGCCAGCGCATCGCCATCGCCCGCGCCATCCTCAAGGACGCGCCGATTCTCCTGCTCGATGAAGCGACGAGCGCCCTCGACGCCGAGAGCGAAGCCCACGTGCAGCGCGCCCTCGAAGGGCTGATGGTCGGCCGCACGACTCTCGTCATCGCGCACCGTCTTGCTACGGTGCAGAAGGCCCACCGGATACTGGTCATGGATAAGGGCCGGATCGTCGAGCAGGGCACCCACGCCGAGCTCATCGCCAAGGGTGGACTTTATGCACGCCTCGCCGAGATGCAGTTTACAGCCGAAGCCGCCGAATAGCCCCAATTCGCAGCATTCTTGCCGCACTGTGATAAATTAAAAAAAGCGGCGCGCCTGATTAGGGCGCCGGATTGCCTGAAGCGAAATGGGGAGGAAACTATGGAACCGGAACTTGATCCCACCTCGGAGCCGCGCGCAGGCGCGCCCGCACCGCTGTGGATCTGGCTGCTGATGGTGGCGCTTGGCGCTATCGCCGTCTACTCCGGCTATAATGCGCTTTCGACGCACCAGAGCTACCTGGAAGCGGAAAAGGCCCGCACAGAACTTACGCAGCAGCGCGACCGCCTCAAGGCCAACGCGGCCGACCTGACGCGGCAGGTAGAGCAAGCCAATCGCGCCCGCGAGGACGTCGAGAATTCGCTCAAGCAATCCCGCGCCGACACCGAGGCGGCGTCCGCCCAGATCAGCGACCTGCAAAAGCAGGTTGGCGATCTGCAGAAGCAGGTGACCGATCTCAAGCAGCGCGAAGGCGAGCTGCAGAAGCAGCTCGACGAGCACCAGCAGAAGACCGGCGACATCGAACGCCGCCGCGAGGCGGCCGAGGCCGCGGCCAAGGAAGCCGCCGAAGCCAAGGACAAGCTGGAAACTGACCTCAAGGGACAACTCGCAGCCGCGCAGAAGAAGCTCAACCAGGCCCTCGCCGATCTCAAGAAAGAACGCGAGCAGGTGAGCCCGGTACCGGTGGGTCCGCCAGCAGGGACAACACCCCCGCAGTAATCGAGACGCCCGCCCGGGGGACGGGGCCGGCCAATTGATGCAGGATGAAAGGGCGCCGGCTACCGGCGCCCTTTTTATGTGGCGGACATGGATCGGCCGACGGTGCGGGACGCGCAAGCGACCTGCGCCTGCGGGTGAGATCTAAGGATGCGTCGGGAGGCCAGCGGCACGGACGTCGAGGAGAGTGTGCTCCGCGCGGGGTTGCCTCAAACGTGCACCCGCGAGAGCGCGATCGCTTTTCTTCGAATTCCGATGCGGCTCTCGTTTTTTGCTTAGACCGTTAGGCCGCGCTTCGGGCGGATAGGTCCGAAGCGATCATGGTCTAACGGTTCGTGAGCTTCAGCTCGATGCGCCGATTGCGCTGCAGGCTCGCCTCGTCGGTGCCCGCCTCGAGCGGACGGAACTCGCCGAAGCCAGCCGCCACCAGCCGCTGCGGCGACACCCCCCGGCTGATGAGGTAGCGGACCACCGAGATCGCGCGAGCCGTCGACAGCTCCCAGTTCGAGGGGAAAGTCGGGCTGGCAATGGGCCGGATATCCGTGTGGCCGTCCACCTGCAACGCCCAGTCGATCTCCTTCGGGATCTCGCGCTCGAGCTCTATGATGGCCGAGGCAAGCTGATCCATGGCGGCAAGGCCCTCCGGCGTCAGCTGGTTGGAGCCGGACGGGAACAGCACTTCCGACTCGAAGACGAACCGGTCGCCGACGACCCGGATGTCCTTGCGGTTCTTCAGAAGCTCGCGCAGACGGCCAAAGAAATCGGAGCGGTATCTTTGCAGCTCCTGCACCTGCCGCGCGAGCGCCGCGTTGAGCCGCGCGCCGAGATCCTTGATGCGCGTCTGGCTCTCGGCATCCTTCTTCTCGGAAGCCTGCAAAGCCTCGTTGAGCGCAGCGATTTGTCGGCGCAGCGAAAGAAGCTGCTGGTTGAGCAGGTCCACCTTCGCGAGCGCTTCGTCAGAAACCTTCTTCTGGTTCTCGAGCTCGCTGGCGAGTCCGGCGATACGCGCGTCCGCAGCCTTCGCCGCCTCATCGCCCAGCAGCGCCGACCCCGATAGCCGCGAATTCTCATCGCGCATGGTGGCGAGCGTCGCCTGCAATGCGGCAAGCTCATCCTCGGCGGACTTGCTTTTGCCCTTCTCCAGCGAGAGCAGGTTCGTCAGCTCCGTGATCTGCAGAGTGAGCCGGCGCAGCGCGGTGTCCTTGCCGCTCGCCTCCTGGCTGGCGAAGTATTGCGCCAGCATGAAGATCGACATGAGGAACGTCACGACGAGCAGCAGCGTCGACAGCACGTCGACATAGCCGGGCCAGAAGTCCGTATATTCGGCGCGCCGTCGTGTGCGTCCGCCCGCCATGCGTTAGCTCCGGCGCCGCATGTTGATGGCGAGTTCTTTCAGCGCGCTCGCCACCTCCGAGTGCTGCGCCGCCTGCTCGTCCACCCACTCGCGCACGACCTTCTGCTCCGCGCGCATCTGCGAGACGAGTTGATTGACCCCGCGGGCAAGCTCGCGAAGCTGCTCATCGCTGCCCCCGCCGATAGCGCCGGCCATCGACTGATCGGAAAGACGCGTCGAAAGATCCTCCACCGCGCGCTGCATATGCAGGATGGCGCTGGAAAGCTGACGATTGACCTGGTCCGTCGTCACCCCCGCGCCGCCCGGCGTCAGCTCCGTGATGCCCGACAGCCATTCCTCCAGCTCGTTGTAGAAGCGGTTGTGCGCATGGCTCGCCTGCAGTTCGAGGAATCCGAGCACCAGCGAGCCGGCAAGGCCCAGCAGCGAGGACGAGAATGCCGTGCCCATGCCCTTCAGCGGCGCGGCAAGACCAGCCTTGAGGTCGGAGAACATGGTGACGTTGTCGGTCGCGTTGGTGTCGATGGAATCGATCGCGCCGCCGACGGACTGGATCGTCTCCAATAGGCCCCAGAAAGTGCCGAGCAGGCCGAGGAATACGAGCAGGCCGACGAGATAGCGTCCGGTATCGCGCGCTTCGTCGAGGCGCGAGCCGATGGAATCCATGATCGAGCGCAGCGAGGCCGTAGAGAGGGAGAGTGTACCCGTACGGTCGCGCAGCATCGCCGCCATCGGCGCGAGCAGGACCGGCTGATGCGAGATCGCCAGGCCCGGATCGGCGATCCGGAATGCGTTGACCCAGCGGATTTCCGGATAAAGGCGGACCACCTGCCGAAAGGCGTAGATGATGCCGAGCGCCAGCACACCGACGATGAGGCCGTTGAGCCCCGGATTGTGCATGAAGCTGTCGACGAGTTGCTTGTGCAGGATCGCCGTCAGGAATGCGACAAGCGTCAGGAAGATCAGCATGCGGATCAGGAAGACGCCCGGCGGCGTCAGCGGCCTGTGCGCCAGGGCCGAAACGGCCGGGTCTCTCTGTCGTCTTCTCGCCATCCCGAGCTCCGCCGCCTACTTCTTCAGCCCCGTGACATTACCCGATGCCACTGACAGCATAAACCGGGCAACATCGTGCCCGCGATGCCACAAAGCCAGCGACATGGTAAGCGCTACGCGCCGGAACGCTTGGCATCGAGCAGCGGCAGGAATTCCTTATGCAAGGTCGTGTTGGCGGACAGCACCTCGCCCTTGTCGAACATCCCGGCGCCTCCAGCCAGGTCGCTCACGGCCCCGCCCGCCTCGCGTACCAGCACGATACCGGCGGCCATATCCCACGGCTTGATGCCCCGCTCCCAGTAAAGATCGAAACGGCCCGCCGCGACCCAGGCGAGATCGAGCGCCGCCGAGCCGGTGCGCCGCACACCGGCGACCTGCGGGAAAACGCTTTGCGATTCCCGCTTGAAGGCCGCGTGGCCCACGCGTCCGATGTGCGGAATGCCGGTAGTGACGAGCGCATCCGAAAGACTCTTGCGGGCCGCGACACGCAGCCGGCGGCGGTCGTTGAGGTAAGCGCCCTTGCCCTTTTCGGCGGCGAACAGCTCGTCCGAAATCGGGTTGTAGACGAGACCGGCAACGAGCTGGCCTTCGCGCTCCAGCCCGATCGAAATGGCGAACATCGGCACGCCGTGCAGGAAGTTCGTCGTGCCGTCGAGCGGATCGACGATCCAGCGGTGCGTGCGGTCATCGCCGATGACCTCGCCGCGCTCCTCCATCAGAAACGAATAGCCCGGACGCGCCTTTGCCAGCTCGCGATAGATGATCTCTTCCGCCTTGTGGTCGGCCGCGGAAACGAAGTTGCCCGGCCCTTTCACCGAAACCTGCAGCTGCTCGACCTCGCCGAAATCGCGCGCGAGGGAGCGGCCGGCCTTGCGGGCGGCGCCGATCATGACGTTCATAAGCGCTGAAGCGGGCATCGCGGAAATCCTTGGCGGCACGCCGAGCATCCGGCGCTGGCGCCCGACTACCCCTTGCGGACGGTACTGGCAAGGGCGCGAACCGCCGCCACGCTGTCAATCGTGCCGCTAGAACATCCCGGCTTCTTCGCGCCATTCGCTCGCGGCCTGCTGGGCGGCCATGCGCTGAGCTTTCGGAAGCTTGCCGACGAACGCATCGAGATCCTCGTCCTTCAGCCCGCCCGCCTGCGCGATGAAACGCCACTTGGCCGCTTCCTTGGGGTCCTTCTTCACGCCGATGCCTTCCGCGTAGACGTACGCGAGGCGGTTCTGCGCCGATGGAAGCCCCTTTTGCGCCGCCTGCCGCAGATAGGGCACCGCCTTCGGCTCGTCCTTGGTCAGGCCGAGCCCGCGCAGCAGCACCACCGCGTATTCGAACTGCGCTTCGGCCATGCCCTGCTCCGCCGCCTTGCTGAGCCAGCGCGCCGCTTCGAGCGCATTGGGCTCGACGCCCGAGCCGTTCTGGTAAAGGCCGGCGAGATCGTACTGCGCTACCGCGATGCCTTTCTCGGCCGCATAGCGAATGTGCATCGCCGCGCGATAGGCGTTCTGCGGTTTGCCGTCGCCCTTGAGAAAGATGAGCCCGAGGTTGTAGTTGGCGAGCGGATGGCCGCTGCGCGCCGCCTTCTCGAACAGCTCACCCGCTTTCATCCGATCTTTCTTCACGCCGCGCCCCTCGGCGTAGAGAACGCCCAGCGCGAAAGTCGCCTGCACATCGCCAAGCTCATCGCCGCGCGCATACCACTTCGCAGCCGTAGCCGGGTCCTTGGCGATGCCGAGGCCTTCCGCGTAAAGGCCGCCGAGCAGCGTATGCGCCTGGGGATCGCCCTTCTTCGCCGCTTCCTGCGCGAGCTTCCACGCGGTGAGATAGAGCCCCTGGTCGAACGCGATATACGCCGCCTCCTCGCCTGTCGGCTGAACAAGGAACTCCTCGACCCCAAAGCCCCCCGGCTTTGCCGCTGATCCATCCTTTTTAGACGCGGCAGGCTTGGAGAACTTTTCGTTCGGCGTCAGCTTCACCGGCTTGCCGGGGCGAGGCTTGGGAACCTCGGTCGACTGCATGATCCACGAGCTCGTCTCCGCGCTCGCGAACGACACGGACGCCGCCGCGCCGAGCACCGTCGCGCCAAACACGCGCACGACGAAGCGCAAAACCGGCACCGCGCGGCGCGCGCTCATGCGAGCGCCTCGCGCTTGGAAGACGCCGCCTCTATGGCGCGGGCAAGGTCTGCATAGTCGTCTGCGGTGAGCTTATCGCTCTTGGCGATGGCGACGAAATCCGCACCTGCGGCAGCCAGCGCCTCCGCGTCCGTTACATTTTCCACGTCAAACGCGACGCATGGCACCTCGAAGATCTCGCTCCACCACGTGACGAGCTCGAGACGCCGCGCCGTAGCCGTTTCGCGATCCTCCACGTGGGCGGGAATACCGAACGCGATGTAGTCGGCGCCCTCTTCGGCCAGCACCATCGCCTCGTGACGCGAGCGGCCGACATCGACACCGATGATATAGCGCGTTCCGAGAATCTCCCGCGCTTCGCCGTATCGGGCTTCGATGTCCTTGTCCCACGGCAGATGCACGCCATCGGCACGCAGCGTCCTGGCAAGCTGCGCATCGCCTTCGATCAGCGCGGCGATATCCTTCCCCTGCACCAGCTCGAGCAGCGGACGCGCGGTAGCGGCCGTCAGCGCTTCACCATCCTTTGGCGCAATCAACACCGTGGCTGGCCGCGCCGCTTCGAGCACGGCGGCAAGCGCACCCGTGTCGGTGCCCGCCGCGGCCACGACATACAATCCCGCTGCTATATCGTCTTGCCCCATCGAACGTTCCTTAAGCCCTGCCGACAGCCTAATAGGGCGCATTGGGGCGGAAAAGCGACCTGTTTCCGCGTGTTGTCCCGGAAGCCACAACCTCACCAACATTTCAGGTACGGCTAGGACGGCGAACAGGAGTGAAAACGTCCCATGCCACGCACCAAGTCTTGCTCTCCCCTCAATACTTCGACCCGCGGCCTCACGCTGGCCGCCCTCCCGGTCATTGCCCTTTACGGCCTCGTCCCCGTCGATGCGGCGGCCCAGTCTCTCCAGCCGCCCCTCAAGATTGCACAGGCACCCGACGCCGCTCCTCCCGGCGCGGGAGATCAGCCAGGCGAGGCCCCGGGCGAGGCCAAGGACGGCAAGCGCGGCGAACGGCGTGGCCCAGGCGGTGAGCGCGGCGCGCAGCCACCGGGAGCCAGAGGCAATAACGGTGAGCGCGGTGCACCAGCCCAGCGGCAGGCACGGCCGCCCGCTGCCGAAGCGCCTGCGCCATCGGCGCAAGGCGGCCAGCCCGGCCGCGGCGCCGCCGATCAGCAGGATCGCGGACAGCGCGGACACCGGGGCGGCGACGGCAACCGTGGCGCTCCCTCGAGCCCGCCGCCACAGCCGGCCGCTCAACCGCCCGTCCAGCAAGGCGCTCCGAAAGCGCCGCCGGCAAACGCACCTCCGCAACGCCGGCAGGCGCAACCGCAGGCGACACCCCCGCAGGGACAGGGCGCCTCGCCTCCCGGAACCTACCGGATGCAGGGTGAGCCTGGCCCCCGCCGCGACGCCGATCGTAAACAGCAGCCCACACCTCCGCAGGGACAAGGCGCATCGCCGCCGGGGACCTACCGCATGCAGGGTGAGCCCGGCCCACGCCGCGACGCCGATCGCCAGCAGCAGCCGACGCCTCCGCAGGGACCGGGCGCATCTCCGCCGGCAGGCCGCTGGATGCCAGGCCAGCAACCTGCGGCGCGGGGCGATGCGGACCATGCGCGAGACAAGAACGCGCCGCGCACCCAACCGGCGCAGCAGCCGCCAACCCGTCCGGCACAGCCGCCGGAGCAGCGCGCGCAACCTGGACAGCCGCCCGGTCCCGCTGGCGTACCCGGCCGTGGTCCCCGCCGCGACGCCGGCGCTCCATTCTCGATCGACCAGCTCAAGAGGGCCGCCGTCAGCGCGTCGAGGACGGACGCACCGTCATCGAGGAGCCCGGCAACCGCACCATCACCCAGGAGAAGGGCGGACCGGCCCGAATCCGTCACGACGAGACCGAGCGTCTGCGGCGCACCGCGCGTGACCTGCGTCGCGAGAAGCGGTCCGACGGCGGCAACGTGACCATCGCTGTGCGACCGGGCGGTATCGAGGTGTTCTCCGAGTTCGATTCCTCCGGTCGCCTGATGCGGCGCTACCGGCGCGGACGCGACGGGCGCGAAACCGTGCTCATCGACAACCGCCGTTTCCGTCGCGCCGCGCCCGTGCGGATCGACCTGGGGCCGCTCTCGGTGCAGATCCCCCGCGAGCGATACATCGTCAATTACGACCGCGCGTCGGACGACGACATCTACGACGCGCTGATGGCCGGGCCCGTAGAGCGGCTCCCGCGCGGCTACTCGCTGGATGAGGTGCGCTACAACACCTACCTGCGCGACCGCATGCGCCGCATCGACCTCGACACCGTCAATTTCGACTTCGGCGCGTGGGAGGTGCATCCCGACCAGTACAACCGCCTTGCCCGGATCGCCCGGGCGATCAACCGCGTGCTCGACCGGCGGCCCGACGAGGTGTTCCTCATCGAAGGCCATACGGACGCGGTCGGCTCCGAGATCGACAACCTCACACTGTCCGATCGCCGGGCGGAAGAGGTGGCGATCATTCTCACCGATACCTTCGGCGTCCCGCCGGAGAACCTGGTGACCCAGGGCTACGGCGAGGAATTCCTCAAAATCCCAACGCAGCAGGCCGAGCGTGAGAACCGGCGCGTTGCGGTGCGCCGCATCACACCGCTCCTCGCGCGCGACTGAATGTATCCGGTCGCTTCGAGCCGCCTGCCTCCCAAAGGCAGGCGGCTTTTTTATTTGCACTTTGATTACGGTTGCATGCGCTCGCAGCTAATCAGCCGGCGCAAATTATCCGCATATTCGAACCCAATGCGTGCCACCGCCCGCCGCTTTCTCCGTAAGCCGAACATTCCGCTACGGATCCGATCGATCTTGGAACGGGCGTTGGCACTCGCGCCACCATAGAAGGATGAACACCCGCCCGGCGCCATGCGATTCTGCTATTGTTTGTGCTGAAAACTCTGCAACGGGAGGACCGTTATGGCTACGCTCACCGTCCCCGAAATGGAAATGCGCATCGCTGAGACGAAAGCTTTGATCTCTGAGAAGTGGGGCTGGTTTCTCGCCCTCGGCATAGGCCTTATCCTCGCGGGTATCGCCGCAATCGCCTTCCCATTCATCTCCACCATTGCCGCCAAGGTGATGCTTGGCTGGCTGTTCCTCATCGGCGGCGTGCTGATGATCATCCACGCGTTCCAGGCACCGGGCTGGTCCGGCTTCCTCTGGGAGTTGCTGATCGGCGTTCTCTACGTGGTCGTCGGCGGGTATCTCGCCTTCTTCCCGCTTACGGGTCTCCTCACCCTCGCAATCGTCCTTGCGGCGCTCTTCATCGCCGAAGGCATCTTCGAGATCGTGATGGCCTACCGCGTAAGCCCGCATGAAGGCTGGGTATGGCTGCTGCTGTCCGGCATTGCCGCCATCGCAGTTGGCGTGCTCATCGCCCTCGGTCTGCCGGGCTCGGCGACATGGGCGCTCGGACTTCTCGTCGGCATCAACCTTCTATTCTCAGGTTGGAGTTATGTTTTCCTGGCACTGGCTGGACGGCGTGAGCATGACAAGGTCGCGCACGCCCACTGACCGCCGGTGACATGAAGCGTAGCGGAGTCCCCGATGGAAAAGCTGGCTTTGTTTCCCGTACTGGCCCTCGGCGCGGGCCTGGTTCTCAACGCCGTCACCTCCAGCGGAATAGACTCCCAGGCGCAGGCGCAACAGGTGGCCGAAGCGACGGCCACCTTGGTCGCCAACAGCGAAATCCCGGCCGACATCATTGCCGTGCAGATCCGCAAGCAAGGCTATGAGTGCAAGGAGCCGGCGCGCGCGGAGCGCGATCAAAGCGCTTCCCGCGCCGATTTGCCGGTGTGGATCCTCACCTGCGAGAACGCCAAGTACCGCGTTCGCCTCGTCGGCAACATGGCCGATCACGTCGAGAAGCTCTGAGCCCAATAAATGCGGCTGGAATAGAAAAAGGCGGGGCCGAGCCCCGCCTTCCTTTTGTCCGGCGCCTTGCGTCAGCGCTGGCCTCACGTGCGCCAGGGATGCTCCGGCAGATCCGACACGCCCACCACCTTGAGGCCGGCAGACGCCACCTTGTGGTCGTTCTCCACCGAGCTGCCCGATACGCCGATCGCTCCGACGAGCACGCCCTCCTCGTCGACGATGGGAAGCCCGCCCGGGAACGTGATCAATCCGTGGTTCGAATGCTCGATGCCGTAGAGCGAGCCGCCCGGCTGCGACAGCTTGCCGATCTCGCCCGTCGGCATGCCGAAGAACACCGCGGTCTTCGCCTTCTTGATCGCGATGTCGATGGAGCCGACCCAGGCGTCGTCCATGCGCACGAAAGCCTTCAGGTTGGCGCCGGAATCGACGACGGCGATACACATCTGCGTCTTGAGCTTCACCGCTTCTTTGCGCGCAGCTTCAACCGCGGCGAGGGCGCTTTCCATCGTAACGTGCATTGATCATCTCCAGGAGCTGGCCAGGGGTCTGGTCGGTGGGTCACGCAAACTGCCACTGCAAATTTGCAGAAGCGGGTAAATGGGTGCCCAACAGAGCGTACGCAATAGCGGATCAAAGGCGCATTGAACGCCGATGATCCGCTTGCAAAAAACGCAGCCGCGCCTGAGAGGTTCGCCGGAAAGGCTGTCAGGCGGCTTTCTCCAGCTGCTGGCTCCACTTACCGAGTGCAGCCAGCGAGTTCATCCGTGCACGATGGGTGAAAGCGCGCTGACCCGCAGCAACATTTTCATCCTTGCCGCCCCACGCCTTGAGCGCGGCCGCCTGCAGCGCGCGGCCGTAGGAGAAGGTGACGTTCCACGGCAGATCTCCGATCTCGTTGATCAGCGACAGGTTCTGCGTTGCCTGCTCGTCGGACTGGCCGCCGGAGAGGAATGCGATGCCGGGCACCGCCGACGGTACCGTGGCCTTGAGGCACTTTACCGTCAGCTCCGCCACCTGCTCAGGGCTCGCCTGCTTGGCGCACTTCTGGCCCGCGATGACCATGTTCGGCTTCAAAATCATGCCCTCGAGCGCGACGCGCGCATCGTAAAGCTCGCGGAACACCGCCCGCTGCGTCCACTCCGTCACCTCATAGCAGCGCTCAATCGTGTGGCCGGCATGCTCGCCGTCCATCAGCACCTCCGGCTCGACGATCGGCACGATGCCCGCTTCCTGACATAGCGCAGCATATCGGGCGAGCGCATGCGCGTTCGCCTTCACGCAATTCCACGATGGAAGGCTGTCGGTGATGGTGATGACCGCACGCCACTTGGCGAAGCGCGCACCCAGCTTGTGATACTCGGCCAGACGCTCGCGCAACCCGTCGAGACCTTCCGTCACCGTCTCGATGCTGGAATGGGGACCGGCCAGCGCCTTGGCGCCCGTATCGACCTTGATACCTGGAATGGCACCCGCCGCCTTCATGACATTGACGAGCGTGGTGCCGTCCTTGGCCTTCTGGCGGATCGTCTCGTCGTAGAGAATGACACCGGAGACGTAGTTCTTCATGCCCTCTTCGGCGCGGAACAGCATCTCGCGGTAGTCGCGGCGCGTGTCCTCGGTCGAGGCAACGCCGATGGAATCGAAGCGCTTCTTGATGGTGCCCGAGCTTTCGTCGGCGGCAAGGATGCCCTTGCCGGGGACAACCATGGCTTCGGCGATTTTTGCAAGCTCTTCAGTCATGAACAAACCTCGCATGGGAAGGCATCATTCTTTCGCGCAGCACTTAACGCCAAATCGGCCCCGGGGCCAGCCCCGGCGGCGGCTTTCAGGGCGCCGGTTCGACCTCCAGCGTGCATAAGTGCCCCTTTTGCGCCCGATATCCGCGCCCCTCCGATACCCCGCGTCAGGAACCGTCGGCAGGGGCGGACGTTGGCCCTTAGAGCCGCCCGAAGCGGAAAAATCGGAAAGGAGTGCACCCATGGCACGCACGACGCCCGATCTGCAGAACTATCCGGCGGAGAAAGCGCGACAGGGCGAGATCATTCTGAAGACCCGGACCCAGCGCATCATTTTCATCGCGGGCCTGGCCGGCATGGTGCTCCTCGCCCTCATCGCCGTCTTCATGCGCGCCTGAACGCCTTAATGGAGAGACCCGATGGCTGTTTGCGATACCTGCGGCAACGACTACGACAAGGCCTTTCAGGTGACGAAGGCCGGCAAGACGATGACCTTCGACAGTTTTGAATGCGCCATTTCCGCCATGGCGCCGCGCTGCGCCCATTGCCAGTGCCGTGTCATCGGTCATGGCGTCGAAGCCGGCGATGGCGAGATTTTCTGTTGCGCGAGCTGTGCATCCAAGCACAGCGTCACCGGATTGAAAGATCGCCTCTGAGGCTGCCTCCGGCGCTTCCAGGCCTGCCCAGCTTGCTGTCTGCGTAAATTCAGCCTGCTGTCTGCGTAAACGTCGCAAGCGCTGCCAGCGCTTCGTTGATGTCGGCTGCCGTATGATCGGCGCTGATCTGAAACCGGATCTCTTCCTGGCCGCGCGGCACTACCGGATAGGCGAGCCCCGTCGCCAGGATGCCGCTGTCGCGTAGATGCTGAACGAGCCGCCGCGTACGTTCGGTGTCGCGCACGAGCAGGGGAACCACCGGGTGCTCGCCGGCCACCGTCTCGAGGCCGAGCTTTCCGAGCCCGATGCGAAAATGCTCCGTCATGGCGCGCAGGTGCGCGAGAAGCGCTCTCCCCTCCGTGCTGTCGACGCGATCGACGGCGACGCGCGCGGCTTCGGCCTCACCGGGCGTGATCGGATTGGAGTAGATGTAGAAGGGCGAAGTTTCCCGCAGATAATCGATGATCTCCGGCGCGCCGGTGACATAACCGCCGTTGACACCGAACGCCTTGCCGAGCGTGCCGATCAGCAAGTCGACCTTGCCCCCGGTCACTTCCTCCGTGCCGCGTCCCGTTTCGCCGAATGCGCCGACGCCGTGGGAATCGTCCGCGACGACGATGACGCCTTCCGCATAGAGCGGATGGAATTGCGCGGCGATGCGCATGATCTCATCGAGACGGGCATGGTCGCCGCGCATGCTGAATACGCCGTCGGTGATGACGACCGCGCGCCGGCATTTGTTGGTGAAGGCGCCGAGCTGACGCGTCAGCTCGCCGTAGTCGAGGTGATCATAGATGCGCTTCTCCGCCGGCCGCGCGAGCGCGATGCCATTGATGATCGAGTTGTGATTGAGTTCGTCGCTGATGACGACAGTCCGCTCGGAAATGAGCGGAGAAAGCGTTCCCAACACCGCGGCGTAGGCTGAGGAAAAAAGCATCGCCGCATCCCGCCCGTGGAAACCGGCCAGGCGCTTTTCCAGCTTCACATGCGGCGCCCACGTGCCGGAGATGAAGCGCACCGCACCCGGTCCGGCACCATAGCGCCGTACCGCCTCTTCCTCCGCCGCCATCACGCGCCCGGCAAACGAAAGACCGAGATAGCTGTTGGAGTTCATGCGCAGAAACGGCTTCTCGCCCTGACCCTCGATGAGGAAGCGCGGACCCTTGCCGCCCGCCGGTTCCAGCACGCGAACCGTCACCGTCTCGGCGCCCTTGAGGCGGCCCGAAGCCCCAAGCTCCGTCATTTTCTCCGTGAGCAGCGGTGTCAGCTTGTCGGTCGGCATGGCACTTCTCCGCTCTATCAATCTATCGGTCAGGACCGTGTGCGCGAACGCCGCTGCGCCGGCTTGAGCTTGTCGTGCAGGCGGGTAAGCATGTCCTGCGTCATGGCCTGGAGGCCGAACCGCGGCGCCCAATCCCAATCGGCACGCGCAGCGCTATCGTCCAGCGAGCGCGGCCAGCTATCCGCGATGGCCTGGCGCACGGGATCGATGTCGTAGTCGATCTCGAATGCGGGAATGTGCTCGCGAATGGCCGCGGCGATGTCCTCCGGCGTCACGCTCATCGCCGTGATGTTGTAGGCGTTGCGATAGCGCAGTCGCTCCGGATCCGCCGCCATCAGGTTCATCATCCCGGTAATCGCATCGGGCATATAGGCCATGTCGAGACGCGTCTCGGGGCCGACGAAGCACGTGTAATTCCCATGACGGACGGCGTGGTAGAACATCTCGACCGCATAATCGGTCGTGCCGCCGCCCGGAGCCGCCACGTACGAGATGAGCCCGGGGAGCCGCAATCCCCGCGTATCGATGGAAAACCGCGAGGCGTAATAGTCGCACAGGAGCTCGCCCGATACCTTGGTGACGCCATAGATCGTCGTCGGGCGCTGCACCGTGACTTGCGGCGTCCGGTCTCGCGGCGTGTCGTGACCGAAGGCGCCGATAGAGCTCGGAAAGAACACCTGACAGCCGTAGCCGCGGGCCACCTCCAACACATTATAGAGCCCGCCCATGTTCACCGACCACGCCAGCTGCGGCACGGCTTCGGCGGACGCGGAAAGAAGCGCGGCGAGATGATAGATCGTCGAGATCTCGTACCGGCGCACCGCCTCGTGCACCTGGTGCGGATCGGTGCAGTCGAGATGATCGTAGGGAGCGACCGCCGCGGCACCGCTGGCCGGCAGTACCTTCAAGTCCGTGGCAATGACCCGTTCGCGGCCATAGCGCTGGCGCAGTGCCGGAACCAGCTCCGAGCCGATCTGCCCGAGCGCGCCGGTAACGAGAATATTCCCCATGCGCGCCTCCGCGGCCGCTTCGAGAATTCAATTACCGCGGCAGGCGCAGCTCAGACGTCGTAATAGCTGCGATACCACGCAACAAAACGGCCGATGCCTTCCTCCAGGGGCGTCGCCGGTGCAAAACCGACATCCGCCGCAAGATCGGCGACATTGGCAAACGTTGCCGGCACGTCACCCGGTTGCATCGGCAGGAAGCGCTTTTTCGCCTCACGGCCCAGCGCCTGCTCCAGCGTCCCGATGAAATGCATCAGCTCCACCGGACTGTGATTGCCAATGTTGTAGATTCGGTAAGGCGCCGAGGATGTCGCCGGGTCGGGAGCAACGCCGCTCCAGACGGGGTCCGGCGCCGCGATGCGGTCCGAGGTACGCAGAACCCCCTCCACCACGTCGTCGATATAGGTGAAATCCCGCGCGTGGTGGCCATTGTTGTAGATGTCGATCGGCTCGCCCGCGAGAATCGCGCGGGTGAATTTGATGGGGGCCATGTCGGGACGGCCCCAGGGTCCATAGACTGTGAAAAAGCGCAGCCCCGTCACCGGCAACCGATAAAGATGCGCGTAGGTGTGCGCCATCAACTCGTTCGCCTTCTTGGTCGCGGCGTAGATGCTGAGCGGGTGGTCCGCTCCTGCGTGCTCGCTGAAGGGCATCGCCGTGTTGCCGCCATAGACGGAGCTGGACGAAGCGAAAACGAGATGCTCCACGCCGTGGTGACGGCATCCTTCCAGCACGTGCAGCATCCCGACGATGTTCGCGTCGATATAGGTGTGCGGGTTTTCGATGCCATAGCGCACGCCCGCCTGGGCGCCGAGGTGGATCACGCGCTGCGGCCGCACCTCGTCGAACAACGCTTCCATGCCGCCGCGATCGGCAAGAGCGAGCTTGCGGAAGGAAAAATTCGCCTCGCCCTCGAGTTGAGCTAAGCGCGCCTTCTTAAGATTGACGTCGTAGTAATCACAAAGATTGTCGAGGCCGACCACCTTGTCGCCGCGCGCGAGCAGCGCCCGGGCGGTGTGAAAACCAATGAAGCCCGCCGCCCCGGTCACCAGAACCCGCATATGGCAGTTCCCCAGCGTTCTGATCCGCGCCTGCCCGTGTCCCGTTGCCGCCAGCGCATTGCCAGCCGCGGCTAAGTGATCCAAATCGAGGTGTCAAGGCGGGGGCGGCGCCACTTTTCTCTGGATTTTACCCCTGTCTAACGTTTCGTCGAAGGTGGCACGCACACCTTGGCCTTAATTTGCTAGGATTGTCCCCGCCACCGTGATGCATGGAAGCGCGAATCCTGCCACCACCCCTTGATCAACCGCTGGCAGAATTGGCACAACGGTCCTGCATCCCATGCACATACCCTTGACGGCGGCCGAGCTTCGCTGGGCCGGCCGCTCACTTGCCTCTGGAGGGCTATCAGAGTGTTAAAAGGCGTCGCCGAGACAACCCAAGCCAATCCAGTCACGTCCTACTTCGACGAGCTTGGCCGCATCCTGGCGGCAGCCAGGGTGAGCGACGCGGAAGGACGGCCCCTCAGTCTGGAGCAGGGTTTCGAGTGGGTGGCCGATACGGCGCGCAACGCCCACAACGCCGGCAAGAAAGTGGTGCTCATCGGTAACGGCGGCAGCGCCGCGGTTGCCAGCCACCACGCCATCGAATTCCTGAAGAACGGCGGCATCCGTGCGCTGTCCCTCAATGACCCCGCCGCCATCACCGCCCTCAGCAACGACTTCGGCTACGCCAACGTCTACTCCGAGCAGCTCAAGGCGCAGGGCTTGCCCGGCGACATGCTCATCGCGATCTCGAGCTCCGGCCAGTCGGTCAACATTCTGAAGTCCGTCGAAACCGCCCGGACGCAGGGCATGACCGTCTGCACGCTCAGCGGATTTCAGCCCGACAACCTGCTGCGCGGCCGCGGCGACGTGAATTTCTACGTCAATTCCAACCAGTACGGCTTCGTCGAGCTTGCCCATCACGCGTTGATCCAGGCCATCCTGGACATCTACGTCTTCCCGCGCCGCCCCGCGAAGTGACGGATGGCCTCCAGGCGCGCCACTGGAGGGGAAGTGCCACACGGGGCAAGCGATGGGGAGCGCAAAATGGCCAGCCAACCGCAACCCATGACGGTCGGAATATATGAAGTGGGAAGCGCCGCCGGCCGCGCCGGCGCGCCGGCTATTCGAGGCTACCCATCCGCCACGATACCCGTCGCCGGCTCCCCCTTTTCCGCCGACATTCTGATCATTCGCGCCGGCGCAGCGCAGGAGCTGTCAGCTGACGTTCGCCGCGCCGCGGTCATCGCCCGCACAACCGGCGTCCGCCATATCGTGCTCGCGGTGAAAGCAGCGCCTCAGGCGCCGGAAAGTGCAGTGCCGACGGCGTTCGAGGCAATGCAAGCCGCCTTCGAGGCGCTTACCCGCAGGCTCGACTTTGCAACCGCCATCACCACCGTCGATTCAGCGGATGCCTCCGCCGATCTCGGGCGCAGTCCATCGGCACTGGGTGAGCACCTCGCCCAGCTCGCTGCCTCCGAGCCGCCCGCGCGCTCTGGAGCAGCCGAGCCGCTGCCGCCTAGCGAGCGCTTCGCCGCCCACGTCGCCTGCATTTCAGCCGACGCTCAATTGCTTCCCGGCCGCGAATACCGCCTCCGGCTCGCCGGCAAGGACCTGATCGCAACGGTCACCGCTATCAAATACCGTCTCGACATCGAAACGCTGCAGCGCCATCCGGCCCGTACCCTGGCACCCGGCGAGGTCGGGGTGTGCACCATCGCAACCGAGACGCCGGTGAGCCTCGATCGAGACAGCGACGATGCCGGACGCTTCGAAATCCACAGCCTGACGACCGGCGCACCCATCGCCGCCGGCAACGTGGATTTCGCCCTTCGCCGCGGGATGAATGTCCACTGGCAGCCGCTCAGCGTCACCAAGGCGTTGCGCGCTTCGCTGAAAGAGCAGCGCCCCTGCGTCGTCTGGTTCACCGGGCTTTCGGGCGCCGGCAAGTCCACCGTAGCCAACCTCGTCGAGGGCTGGCTCGCGATGCACGGCTGTCACACGTATCTGCTCGACGGCGACAACATCCGCCACGGCCTCAACAAGGATCTCGGCTTCACCGCCGTGGACCGTGTCGAGAACATCCGCCGCGTGGGCGAGGTCGCGCGCCTCTTCGTCGACGCCGGCGTGATCGTTCTGTGCTCCTTCATCTCCCCGTTCCGGGCGGAACGCGCCGCCGTGCGGGGGCTTCTTGACCCGGGCGAGTTCATCGAGGTGCACGTCACCGCACCGCTCGCGGTCTGCGAGCAACGCGACCCAAAGGGCCTCTATGCGAAGAGCCGTGCCGGCCAGTTGCCGAACTTCACCGGCATCGATTCCCCCTACGAGGCGCCGGAGAACCCCGACCTCATCCTCGATACGACGAGCGCGCCCGCCGAGGAGCTCGCCCAGCGCGTCGTCAGCTTGCTGGCAGCGCGGCGGTTAATCATGCCAGGCGAAGCCGAACCCCTTGGAGTTGCGGCCCGGTAATCCGGCGCTACGATGCCGAAATGTGACACGCCGCGCCCATCCGTGGCCTGATGATCACAGTGATCGAATATGTGAACGCCCCGGGTGGTTTGACGGGACCCTTGTGCATAAATTCTCCGCGGCGGGAGAGATTCGTTAACGATGGCAGCGACCTGGCGACAGTGGATTGGTGTGGGAAGGGCAGCATTTGTCTGCGCTCTCGCGCTCAATGCCGCCGGTTGCTCCACGATGGCCGATCTAAGCGGCATCCCCCGGCCCGGATACCAGAAAGACGGCTCCTACGTTCTCAGCGCCCACGAGCACGACCTCGGTTGCCGGGAGCTGCAGGCCCGGCAGGTGAGCCTGCAAACCCAGCTTCAGGAGCTGCCCACCAAGGCCGTTCAGCAGATGCAGGAGCTGCCGCAGACCGTTGCCGACGCCTGGGCGCGCCTCACCGGCTCGCCCGATCAGGGCATCCCTGCAATCGCCGAATACAATGAGACCAAGGCCGAAGCGGACGCCGTCAACGCCAGCATCCAGCAGAAGGGCTGCGGCACCTCGGTGGAAACGGCGGGCATCCGCAGCAACTGAGGCCTCCAGCGCCGGCCTTCAGGTCACGGCTTCCGCGGCCGCGTGAAGTCCACCATCAGCCAGCCCACGAGACAGATGCCGCTGAGCAGCGCCAGAGCGTGCGAGAGGCGCGACGTCGCGATGACGCTGAGGGCCGCAAGAAGCACCAGCCCCAGGTTCACCGCGAAGACGCGCGCAACAATGCCCATCGTCGTAAAGCCGTTGTCGCGCGCGCGCTGATAGAAGTGCGTGCGGTGCGCAACCCACAGACGCTCCCCGGCGCGCGCGCGGCGCAGCAGTGTGATGCCGGTGTCGGCGATGAAGTAGAGCGGCAATAGCAGCGCCGCCACGTGGTGGCCGGAGGCCGCCATAACGATCAAAAGCCAGGCAAGCAATAAGCCGATCGGCAGACTGCCCGTGTCGCCCATGAAGAGCCGCGCCACGGGCCGGTTGAATGGAGCAAAGCCCAGCATCGCGCCGTTCAGCGCCAGCGCCACGACGAGCGCCTCGGGCGGTAGCGTACCCAGCGCTCCGACGATGGCGACGCCCGCGGTGACGGGCACCACCTCCACCACCATCATCCAGTCGATTCCGTCCATGAAGTTGACGAGATTGACGAACCACAGCGCGCCGAAGAACAGAAGCCCGCGCTCCAGCCAAAGCGGCATCGCTGGAAGTGCCCGTAATTCGCCGGGCAGCGCCGTCAGCATGATGACGACGGCAAGTGCCTGCACCCCGAACTTGCTGGCCGCTCCGAGGTGGCGCAGATCATCGACGGCGCCGAGCGCCATCAGCATCAGCGCGGCGATGACCACGATCATCACCTGGCTCTGCACCTCCGGCGCGAATATGCCGGATGCAAGCACCGCGATCGCGGTTGAAGCGAACGTTCCGGCGCAGATGCCGAGCCCGCCCCACTGCGGGGTCGGCGCCGTGTGCGAGGACCGGTGCGTCGGCACCGCGACCGCAAAGTTCCCGAACAGGGGCGATAGCCCGCGCAGCACGAGCACGCACACGACGAGTGCACCGAGCCAGATGATGGCAGGAAGAGCGCCGATATCGGACCAGGGATCGGCAGCGCCGGCGGCGACGGGCATCGGATGTGGCTCCCCCGCTATCGCCCATGAACGGCACGCGCGTGCTTTGGGCGGGGTCGATGAGGACAGACGCGACGAAATTAATCCGACGCATTAATACATGAGTGTAACTTGCTGAAATCATTCACGTCGAAGCCTGAGACGGCACGGCGCCGAATCCACGAAGCCCATGGTCGGGCCGACGTCCATTCCAGCCGTTTGCGATCCATTTCCGGCGCGCGCGGGCAATGGCTTAGATCATCGACGGAAACGGCGCAAACGCAAAAAAAAGCGCCCGCATGACAATGACCGGGCGGATGTTCGACTGTCATGCTTGCGCGATGGATGCGCGGGCAAACGCAGAGCGCGGTCGATCATAAAGTCGAACGTTGCAGACGCGCACCGCTATCGAAAACGCTAGGCCGCAAAACCGGAGCCAATTACGGCATGATCGGCGCTCGCGGTTGGGCCCGAAAATCCCCCTTGGTCTGCGAAGAAGGGATCTGGGACAGCATCTGCGCCAGCATCTCCCAGAAAAAGCTCTCCCCCGGATAGCCGACGATACGATCGATCTCCCTGCCGTCATCCACCAGAATGAAGGTCGGCGTGATCGTGACGGGCTTTCGAACATACGCAGGCAGCGCATCCCCCAGCCTTACCTCACGCAAGGTCGCGGCTCTGCCCTCCGCGCTCGAAGCGTATTTGGCGCCGACTTCCTTATCCCAGCGCGCGCACCACGAACAGCCGGGCTGGCGGACCATGATCAGTTCCGCGGCCGCCGCGCGAGCTGCGGACCACGTAAGCGGTGCACAGATCGTAAGGAGAAAAAGGAATCCCCAACCCGCGTCCCGCATGGTCCGCGCAATTCCTGTGGCAGCGGTCATTTGTTGACGGGGCTTTCCACGTCGAACAGATAGGCGATGACATCCTTGATCTGCTTCTCCGACAGAAAGCCGTGCACGCCGAAGCGGGGCATCATGGAGCACGGCAGCGACGCCTGCGAATTGTAGACCTTCGCATATGCTTGCTTGGCGGCGTCTAAGCTGAATTCTCGAAGCTTGCCATATTCGGACAAGCTCGGCCCCAACGTACCGTAAGACACTTCCGTCTTCGCCATTTGATGACATGCATAGCAGTTGCCGCCGCGCGCAGCGTCGGGCGCATCGCTGAATTGCCCGCCACGGCCGTTCTGCGCGATCTTCTCACCCTCCTGCCAGTCCCCTAGCAGCGTGCCATCCGCCGGATAGACGACCGTGGACGCCTCGCGCGCCATGATCGCCGCGGCGACGTCTTCGGGAGGCGCATTGCGAAACTGAGAGCAGACGGCCTGCGTCTCGTCCTGCTGCAGGCGCTTTCTCCATTCGCCATCAGCACCAGACCACATGTCGCGCACATAACGCTCGACGGTCGCCGCGTCGGGCCGGGACGCCCCAGTGTCGTCCGCCGCTGCCGGCGCCGTTGCGCAAAGCGCTGCAACAATCGGCCACGCCAGCGCGCGACGGAGCCCGCTAGCGTTTGATCGAAGGAACATTGAGCGTTCCGCCATCTGCCTGCTTCGCCAGATAAATCATGAGTGCCGTCAAGCCCTCCGAGCCGAATTCCGGTGGCGGCATACGCATTTGCCGATAGCAATCCCAGAGGCGGTTCTGCATCGTGCGCGTCTGGCTTTGGGAGACGCGATACGTCGGCCACGATCCCATCGTCGCGCGCGCGTCAGGCCCCGGTTTCGTCAAGTTGGGCAACTGCGTCGTACGTATCCGCGCGCCATCGGAGCTATGGCAGGTTGCGCACGAGAAATCGAGCAGAGAACCGCGGCGATAGAACAGAGCCTCCCCTATGGCGTAGGCTTCGCGCTCTTGCGGATCGTCAAGTGGAATATGGAACGTCATGCCGCTCGACTTGTTGGCGATGAAGGCAACGAGATCTTCCAGATCCGAAGCCGTCCCCGGCGTTCCGAATTTGCGCGACAGTATTTCCTTCGTGTCGAGGCCCTGGATCCGCTCCATGCACCACAGCAGCCGCTGCTCCAGATCCATCACCTGACCGGCGTCGGCAAAATAGCGGGGAAGCTCCGCATAGGCGCCCTCGAGCACGCCCGGCCCCTTGCCCAGATCGCACGTCTCGAGCGAAACATTTTTCTGCCCGCGCGCAAGCGCCCATAAAGATTCACCGCGATCGACATTCAGGAAGGCCGGATTGGCCATAGGATCATCGATCATCTCGCGGTAGCGCTTGATCTCTTCCTCTGCATCGTCGGCTGCGCGCAGTGCCCCCGTTACCGACCCCAGCAACAGCACCGCCGCGATAAGTGCAGAAAGAAGAATGCGCTGATGCATGCCGTCTCGATGTTTTCCGAGCGTGCGCCGAGAGCCTGCCGGCACGGTTGTCGTTTCGCGTCAGTAAAACGCGGGCAGCCGCCAACGACAAATTGGATCGGTGAATAACAGCAATTCGCATTTCGAATGATGCCAGCGCTATTGCGCATTTCCATCGCCAGTTCGGCACACGTACACTGCGCAAACGTCCAACGCTGATGAAGGAAAATTGCCGATGCGCGGCTCGATCTTCTTGTCGCTTGCGATCTGTATCGCGCTTGCAGGACCGCTCCCGGCTGCGGCCAACAGCGATGGCCACCACAACGGGCACCCTCAGCGCGCGCAGCTCACGGTTCTCTTCGATGCTTTTGGGAGAGATCCGACGCTGCGGAAGGATTGGGGATATGCGGCGCTGATAGAAGTGGGCGGACGGCGGATCCTGTTCGATACGGGCAACAACCCGGACGTCTTCGCGCACAATGTAAAGGCCCTCGGCATCGACCTCGAGACGATCGATTTCGCGGTCATGTCGCACCGCCACGGCGATCACATTGCCGGGCTGTCCCATCTCCTATCCGTCAATCCGGGCGTGCGGATCTTCGCACCGAAGGAGAGCTTCGGCGTGTTTGGCGGCGCGCAATCCGCCACGTTCTACCGGCGAAGCGCGGCGCTGCCTCTAGACCGGCGCTATTTCGATGGCGAACCCGCCGAGACGCTCAGATTCGGCCGGGCGTGGCCCTCCGCGAACATAGAGCTTATCGATCGGACGACGGAAATCGCCCCCGGCGTGCACGTCATCGCCCTCGTATCGGACAAGCCGGGCACGCTCGAGATGAAGGAGCTCTCGCTCGCGATCGAGACGCCGGAAGGGATTGTCCTGGTGGTGGGATGCTCGCACCCCGGAATCGGCCGCATCGTCGAGGCGGCACGCCGGATCGATCCTCGCATCCACTTGATTGCGGGCGGCTTCCATCTCGTCACGGCTTCAGATGAGGAAATCGCCCGTGAGCTTGCGCGGCTGAGAAATGACTACGACGTTGCCTGGATCGCCGCCGGCCATTGCACCGGTGAACCCACCTTCGCCGCGCTGGCACGCATTTTCGCTGAGCGCGATCTTTATGCGGGCGTGGGAACGACGATCTCGCTAGGGCCAAATCCGCGCGCCGAAGCTCCCGGCCGCACCAGGCAGACACGCAGCGACGGCGATATTGAGACCTATCGCGCCGCCCTGCGCAATACGCTCATACGCCTCGGCGGTCCTCCGCGGGAGCGGCTGGACCGCTGAGCGGCCTCACAGGCACCAGTCGTAAACCGGAACCGCCGTCGCGGCGCGCCGACTGCCCGGCGACGGAATTTTCGCTTCCTGCAGCGTTCCCCAGATCTGGTTGAAGACGGCCGCGGGAATCGTACTCGGCTTGCCGACCGCATAATATTCGATCAGCGCCGGCTCACCTTTTTCGACGATCGGCATTGCATAGGCGCGCGCCGTCTCCGGCACCTTGGATGCTGGCAGAATGCCGGAGCCGAGCCCAAGATCTGCCCACTCCGTCACCGCGGTATAACTGCTCGCTTCGCCGAGATAGCGATTGAGCCCATAGCCGTTGTCGTCGAACAGGCGCTTCGTGACCTGTGCCAATCCGCACGCGTTCGGAACCAGCACGAATTGCTCCTGCGCGATCTCGCCGACCGACACGCGGCTCGCGTGCGACCAGGACAGGCGCTTGTCCTTGCGCGGAATGAAGAAGAGCGGCTCGCTGTGAATGTGATGGAGCATCGCATCGGGAACGACGCTGGAGCGAAGATCCAGCGGCGCGAGAATGATGTCGAGCTGCGCCCGGCGCATCTGCTCGCAGAGTTCGAGCAGATTGCTCTCACAGTAGATGATTTCGATGTCCGGAAGCTGGTTCTTCGCAGCTTCGAAGACCGTTTCCGCTAGCCTCACCCCGACGCACGGCGAGATTCCAATCCTCACGTGCAGCAGGTTTTCCGATTGCTTCGCCAGCTCGCGCACGCGCTCGAACGCGTTCAGTGCTTCGAGTATCGACGGCAGGATACGTTCGCCGAAGGCCGTGAGCGCAACGCTGCGCGTCGTCCGTCGAAAGATTCGATGGCCGAGATCGGCCTCGAGCTGAGCGATACCGTTGGACAACGTCGGTTGCGTGACCGAACAGCACGAAGCCGCGGCGACGAACGAGCCTTCCTGGACGAGAGCCCGCACGTACCTGAGTTGCTGAAGGTTCATCGTGTAGCCTCAGAGCGCATGTTTTACGTTTGTTCGACTAACGACTCCTCGCGCCCACAGGCCGATTTGAAGCATAATCACCTATGAAACAGGCCAATGGGAGCAAGACGTTTCGGCACTGCCTCGATCTATAGAACCATTGAATGGTCGCCATTGGCAAATAGAATTTCACTTCCATTAATCCGGAGAGGTAGCATCGCTAACGTTCTGAAACTGGAACCGTTGGTTAGCAACGGTCGAGGAGGAAACTGGTGGGAAAGCTACTGAAATCAAGCGTTTGTGCTCTGGCTATGCTTGCGGCCGGGCCGTCTGTCACGATCGCGGACGAGACCTGCAACTCGCCGTTCACGTCCGCGCTGATTACCGGACAGGAAGACTATCTGCACGTGTGGACGTTGGGCCAGGTCGGCGTCGGCGATGAGTCCGACAAGCTCGTGACCATCGACGTTCAGCCGAACTCCCCGACGTACGGCAAAGTCGTCCACTCCGTCTCCGTCGGCGGCCGTGGCGAAGCCCATCACACTGGCTTCACCGATGACCGCCGCTACCTGTGGGCAGGCCGTCTCGACGACAACAAGATCTTCGTCTTCGATCTCATCGATCCGGCCAAGCCGAAGATCGTCAAAACCATCACCGACTTCGCAGACAAGACTGGATTCGTCGGCCCGCACACGTTCTACGCTACGCCTGGCCGCATGATGATCCAGGCGCTGTCGAACGTGAAGACGCATGACGGCCAGACGGGCATCGCCGTTTACAACAACGCCGGCGACCTCGTATCGACCCACGCCATGCCGCTGGTCAATGGTGGCGACGGCTACGGCTATGACATCGGTATCAACCCGGCCAAGAACGTGATGCTGACATCCAGCTTCACCGGCTGGACGAACTACATGATGGACATGGGCCAGATGATCAAGGATCCCGAGGCGATGAAGCGCTTCGGCAAGTCCATGGTCATGTGGGACTTCAAGTCCATGAAGCCGATCAAGACCATGGAGGTCCCAGGCGCACCGCTCGAGATCCGCTGGTCTCTGAAGCCTGAGGACAACTGGGCCATCACGGCAACGGCGCTGACCTCGAAGCTTTGGCTCATCAAGCAGGACGAGAAGGGCGAGTGGCAGGCGAAGGACGTCGGCACCATCGGCGATCCGTCCAAGATCCCGCTGCCGGTCGACATCTCGATCACCGCCGACGCGAAAGGTCTTTGGGTCAACACGTTCCTGGATGGCACCACGCGCTTCTACGATCTGACCAACCCGGAAGCTCCGAAGGAGGTCTACTCGAAGAAGATGGGAAGCCAGGTCAACATGGTCTCTCAGAGCTTCGACGGCAAGCGCGTCTACTTCACCACTTCGCTGCTGGCGAACTGGGACAAGAAGGGTGACGACAACGAGCAGTGGCTGCGCGCCTTCGACTGGGATGGCAAGGAGCTCGTCGAGAAGTTCTCCGTCGACTTCCGCGCTGAGAACTTGGGCCGCGCCCATCACATGAAGTTCTCTGCCAAGACCAAAGCTGCGGCTCTCGGAGAGTAAGCGTTGCTTCGCGCATGCGAAGTTTGCAAGTTCCTCCTGCGGCGCTCCCGCCGCATGCAAGCCGGCTATGTCTTGTTTTCGTTGCTCACAATATCGATCTCGATCGTGAGCAACGGGCAGGCCATAGCCGGCTCTGTGCATCCGCAGGCCGGAACGTACAAACTTCAGAGGATTCAGCCGGCGCCGTCCGGCTGGGTTCTCGAAGATAGCGTCTGGCTGCCGCGCCGGCTTTCAAGTTACACGTCAGGTCAGGTCACGCTGTTCTCGTTCTTCTATACGACCTGCCGCGACCCGGAAGGCTGCCCGAAGATCTGGGACGCATTCAACGCCGTCCATGATGCGATCAAGAAGGATCCCAAGCTGCAAGGCAAGGTGCGCTTGGTCTTCTTGAGCCTCGATCCGAAGGTCGACACGCCCGAGAGGGTGTCGTTCTTCAAGACGGCAATGAGCACACCAGAGGCGCCATGGTCGTTTTTAACGACCTGGTCGGAATCGTTTCTCGCGCCGATCCTTGACAAGATGTACATCCCGGCGTCTCGCCAAATTGGCACTGACGGACAGCCGACCGATGTCATCAATCATTTCGTGAAGGTCTTCCTGATCGACGAAAACTCCTGGGTGCGGGAAATCTATACGACCAGCTTTCTGGATCCCGAGGTCATCGTCGCGGATATCCAGACGCTACTAAAAGAAAAAGAGTGATAACCAATAGGGAAGAAATGCCCAGGAACCGTCAACTCCCGCTCGCCGTCCCAATATGCATCTCGATCTTCGCTGCATTATTGTTCGGCTATATCTGGCTGGATCCCGCATCCGGCGACACTGAAACGCCCGTACCTCTGGGCCTGCCGCCGCTCGACGCCCATCAGCGGCCCGTGAAAAACCAGGTTGAGCTCGGCCGCAAGCTTTTCTTCGACCGCCGCCTGGCATTCAACAACACCAATTCCTGCGCGATGTGCCACATCGAGACCCAGGGTCTCACCTCCAACCAATCCGCGACGGCAATTGGCATGGAAGGGCGCAGCCTCAACCGCAACGCTCCGGCTCTTTACAACGTCGCCTACGAAAAGACGTTGTTCCACGACGGCCGCGAGACGGATCTGGCGCAACAGGCTTGGGCGCCCCTGCTCTCCCCCCTCGAGATGGCAAATCCTTCGATCGGCAACGTGGTCGACAGGGTGAAAGGCTTTGAGGACTACAAAGGCCTATTCGAATCCGCATTCGGCGGCCAGGGTCCCTCGATGCAGACCATCGGCGATGCCCTCGCCTCCTATCAGCGTACACTGCTTGCGGGCAATTCACGTTTCGATCAATGGTATTTCGGTAAGAAGGCCGACGCCCTTACCGCGCAGGAACAGCACGGCTTCGAGGTGTTTGTCGGCCGCGGCCGCTGCGCCACCTGCCATACGGTCGGTGACAAATACGCCCTATTCACCGATGGCCAGTTCTACGTCACCGGCATCGGCTATCACAACGCCATCGGCGCCGGATCGAAGGTCGCGAAAGTCGAGCTCGCACCCGGCGAGTTCATCGAGATGAAGTACGAAGATATGGAAACGTTCAGCGCGCCGCGCGTGAACGACATCGGACGCTTCGCCGTGACGCTCGATGCCAAGGACCGCTGGGCTTACAAGACACCCGGACTGCGCAACGTCGAGCTCACATTCCCCTACATGCATGACGGATCGCTCTCCACACTGGAGGACGTCGTTGAATTCTACGACAAGGGAGGTTTCGAGCATGACGGCGAGCGCGTGCTCGAGCCGCTGGGTCTGAGCGGCGAAGAGAAAGCCGATCTCGTCGCGTTTCTGAAATCGCTTACGACACCCGAGGACAAGGCGAAGCACTCGCCCTATCGCTGACGCATTAGCGATAACGCCTCTGCCGGCCGGAGCGTCGAATGACGGCCGGCCGGATAGCGCCTGTTCAATTCGGCGACAATAACCCCATATCGTTTCTATGAATATATTTCCGACACAAATTCGCATTTAAAATATGCGATTTCCGCGACGCGCGGTTATTCTCCCCCCGCAACAACAACCAATAGCCCGGGCATTGACTCCACGGAGAACAATGCCGTGAAAACAACGCAAAATAATCAGGCGCATCGCTCTTTCCTGGTGGAGGGAGCGCAAGGGGAGCCCATGGACGTTCGCAATAGATCGAAGACGCGGCGTGAAGTTCTGTTTGCCGCCGCAGGATTGGCCGCAGCGGTTGCGCTTCCGGCGCAGCCGACCTTTGCGGCAACGACGGAAGTCGATGAATTGATCAAGACCATCGCCGGCAGCCGGAAGATCGCCGAGGGTAAGGTGACGATCGACCTTCCGAGCATCGCTGAAAACGGTCTCGTCGTTCCGCTGAACTTCGCGGTCGAAAGCCCGATGAGCGCCGAGGACTACGTTCAGGCGGTTCACATCTTCGCCGACGGAAATCCGCATCCCCAGGTCGCCAGCTACACCTTCACGCCATTGAGCCCGAAGGCGGCGGCGCAACTGCGCATCCGCCTGGCCAAGACGCAGACCGTCACCGTGCTCGCCGTCATGTCGAACGGCGACGTCTATTCGGCCGGCCAGGAGGTGAAGGTCACGATCGGCGGCTGTGGCGGCTAGCTGCTCGGCAAGCCGCTGCTGCTGAATCGGACACAAAGGAAGGATCGACGATGAAACCGAAGCCGCGTGTGCGGATGCCGGCCAATGCGAAAGCCGGCGAGATTATCGAAGTGAAGACGCTGATCAGCCACGAGATGGAGAGCGGTCAGCGCAAGGATGCCGACGGCAAAATCATCCCGCGTCACATTCTCAATAGGTTCACCGCAACGTTCAACGGCAACGAGATCCTGAGTGCCGAATGGCATCCGGCGATTTCGGCCAATCCGTATCAGGCCTTCTCCGTCCGCGCGACGGAGACAGGCGTGTTCGTCTTCAGCTGGTTCGATGACGACGGCTCTGTCTATCGGTCAGAGCATACCGTCACCGTGGCTTGAGACGGCGAAAGGCTTGGCACGCAGATGATTTCCCGTCGCGAATTTCTGACGGCAGCTTCGGCAACCGCAGCTCTGCTGGCGGGCACGTCGATGCCGCTCGGCCGGTTGGCCGCCGAAGGCCGTCTCACCCAGGATGAGCTGCTCTCGTTCGATCCCGTCGGTAACGTCACCTTGCTGCACGTGACGGACCTCCACGCCCAACTCGTCCCGCTTCATTTTCGCGAGCCATCCGCGAATTTCGGTGTTGGCGCCGCCAGGGGCCGGGTTCCGCACCTCACAGGCTCGGCGCTCCGCCAGGCGTTCCGGCTCAGCGACGGCTCGCCGCTGGCATACGCGCTGACGTCCGACGACTTCGCCAACCTCGCACGTACCTACGGCGCCATGGGGGGCCTCGATCGCATCGCGACGGTGATCAAGGCGATCCGCGCCGAAAGGGGCGACAAGGTTCTACTGCTGGACGGCGGCGATACCTGGACGAACAGCTGGACCTCCTACAAGACCGCAGGCCAGGACGTCGTCGATGCGATGGCGCTGCTCAAGCCCGACGCCATGACGGCCCATTGGGAGTTTACGCTCGGCGAGAACCGCGTGCGTGAAATCGTCGATCAACTCGGATTTCCGCTGCTCGCCCAGAACATCCGCGAAGCCGAGTTCGAAGAAAAGGTCTTCCAGTCATCGACGATCTTTGAGCGCGGCGGCGTCCAGGTCGGCGTGATCGGACAGGCGTTCCCCTACACGCCCATCTCCAATCCGCGCTGGATGTTTCCCGACTGGACATTCGGCTTGCGCGAGAAAGAGCTTGCGCAGGAGATCGAGGCCCTGCGCGGAAAAGGCGCCGATCTCATCGTTCTGCTCTCCCACAACGGCTTCGACGTCGACCGCAAGATGGCCGAACGCGTCCCCGGCATCGACGTCATCTTGACGGGACACACCCACGATGCCGTGCCGGAAGTGACCATGGTGGGGAACACGCTTTTGGTTGCGACGGGGTCGAATGGAAAATTCGTCTCACGCCTCGATCTCGACATCCAGTCGAAGCGCATCTCCGCCTTCCGCTATCGGCTCATTCCCATCTTCGCCGACGCCATCACACCCGATGCCGAGATGAAGGCAAACATTGCATCGGTGCGCGCCCCCTACGAAACCGAGCTCAACCGTGTGCTCGGCCGGACTGAAGGATTACTCTATCGCCGAGGAAACTTCGCCGGAACGCTCGATACGCTGATCTGCGACGCCATCCTCGAGCGGCGCGATGTCGAGATCTCCCTTTCGCCCGGCGTTCGTTGGGGGCCCAGCCTGCTGCCCGATGCCGACATCACCTTCGAAGACATTACCAATGCAACCGCGATGAGCTACCCCGCTTGCTATCGCATGGACATGACCGGAGCCCGTCTCAAAGAGGTGCTGGAGGATGTCGCCGACAACATCTTCAACCCGGACCCCTACCTGCAGCAGGGCGGTGACATGGTCCGCTGCGGCGGACTGAGCTTCACGGTCGATATCGGCCAGCCAATGGGCCAGCGCATTTCGGACATGACCCTGCTCCGCAACGGCAAGGCGATAGAACCTTCGAAATCCTATGCCGTGGGCGGATGGGCAAGCGTCAACCGGGACACCGAGGGGCCTCCGATCTGGGAGGTCGTCTCCGAGTATGTCGCGAGCAAGAAACTCGTAACCGTGCGCTCCGATACGGCCGTCCAAGTCAAAGGCGTGTGAGGGGAACACCATGAGCGAACACAGCGATCCCCATACGCGCAAAACGTCCCGGCGCCGCTTCCTGAAGTCGGTCGGCGCCGGCGGCCTCGTCGCCGCTTCAGGTCCGGTCTGGGCCCAGTCCGCCATCGGTACGCCGAACGCGGAAAACTTGCCGCCGCACGTGGCGGATTGGTCGAAGTACCCGGGCGACGGCGTGGCAGACCGCCCCTACGGCAAACCTTCGAAGTTCGAAGCGCACGTTGTACGGCGCGACGTCGAATGGCTCACCGCAACGCGCCAAAGCTCGGTCAACTTCACGCCATGGCATGAGCTGGACGGGATCATCACGCCAAACGGGCTTTGCTTTGAGCGCCACCACGGCGGCGTCGCAGAAATCAATCCGACGGACCATCGGCTGTTGGTGCACGGGCTCGTCGACAAGCCCCTCGTCTTCTCGATCGCCGACATCATGCGCATGCCGCGTGTCAATCGCGTCTATTTCCTCGAATGCGCTGCAAACAGCGGCATGGAGTGGCGCGGACCCCAGCTCAATGGGTGCCAATTCACGCACGGCATGATCCACAACGTGATGTACACCGGCGTGCCGCTGAAAACCGTGCTGAACGAGGCTGGCCTCAAACCCAATGCCAAGTGGCTTCTCGTTGAAGGCGGCGACGCGTCGGGCATGAACCGCTCCCTTCCCCTCGAGAAGGCTCTCGACGACTGCCTGCTCGCCTTCAAGATGAACGGCGAAGCGCTGCGACCCGAACAAGGCTACCCGCTGCGCCTCGTCGTGCCGGGCTGGGAAGGCAACATCTGGATCAAATGGCTGCGTCGCATCGAGGTCGGCGACAAGCCATGGCTCACGCGTGAAGAAACATCGAAATACACCGATCTCATGGCTGACGGCCGCGCGCGCCGCTTCACCTTCGTCATGGACGCAAAGTCCGTCATCACAAATCCCTCTCCGCAAGCGCCACTCAGGGCGCGCGGACGCAACGTCCTCACCGGCATTGCCTGGTCCGGCCGTGGCGCAATAACCCGCGTCGACGTCACGCTCGATGGTGGCCGCAACTGGCGCGAAGCGCGCATCGATGGGCCCGTCTTCGAACGCTCCGTTACCCGGTTCTACGTCGACTTCGACTGGCAGGGCGAAGAGTTGCTGATTCAGTCCCGGTGCCACGACGCGACCGGCTACCTGCAACCGACGAAGAGCGAGCTGCGCGCCATCCGCGGCGTCAACTCTATCTATCACAACAACGGCATCCAGACGTGGCTGGTCCGATCCAGCGGCGAAGCTGAAAACGTGGAGATCACGTAACGTGCGGATCCTCTCTCCACATATTGTCGCCGCTCTGCTGCTCGCCGCAGCGACCGCATCCCATGCGCATGCGGCGGAGCCGAAGCTCGGCCTCGGTGTCGAACCGACGGCCGAGGAGATCGCCGGCTGGGATATCGACGTCCAGCCCGATGGCCGGGGCCTTCCGGCCGGACACGGCACGCCGGCGCAAGGCGAGGCGATTTTTCTCGAGCAATGCGCCGCCTGCCATGGCGATTTCGGTGAGGGCCGCGATCGATGGCCGGTCCTTGCAGGCGGTCGCGGTTCTCTGCAGGCGGATCGCCCCGAGAAGACGATCGGATCTTATTGGGAATCGGCGTCGACAGTCTTCGACTATGTCCGCCGCGCCATGCCGTTCGGCAACGCGCAGTCCCTCGACAGCGACCAGATCTACGCCATCACCGCTTTCCTTCTCAACATGAACGACGTGATCGACGATCCGGAGTTCGAGCTCAACCGCGACAACTTCACGGCGATCAAGATGCCGAACGCGGACGGCTTCTACGACGACGATCGCGAGACGGCAGAACGCGCATTCTGGCGCGCAGATGCATGCATGCAGAACTGCAAGACGTCGGTCTCCGTCATTGCCAGAGCGGTCGTTCTCGATGTCACCCCGGATTCGAAATCCGCACCCGGCGTCGATTGAGGACAGCATGAGCCGTGCAAACCCCTCAACCAGCGTCATCCGGACAGCGGCGTCAGCATCCCACCCGACGCCTGGCATCCATGCGGTCGAAAGACCTGCCAGCAAGGGGCAAGACTGAGATGGCGCGCACAAACGGCCGCAGAACCTTCACCCGCCGCGAGGTCAACACGGGCCTCGGAACGGCTACGGTCGCAGCCGCTCTCGGTGCGCCGGCGCTTGCAAACGCGAAAGCCAAGGTTGTCGTCATCGGTGGTGGCGCCGGCGGCGCGACGGCGGCCAAATATATTGCCCGCGGGACGACCGACAAGATCGCCGTGACGCTCGTCGAGCCCGAGCCGACTTACATGACATGCTTCCACTCGAACCTGGTTCTCGGTGGATTTAAAACGCTCGCGGATATTTCCTACACTTACGACAAGCTCATAGCGAACTACGGCCTGTCGCTGGTCCCGCAGAGAGCCAGCCGTATCGACCGGAGCGCCCGGCGCGTCTTCCTCGCCGATGGCACGGCACTGGACTACGACGCCCTCGTGCTTTCACCCGGCATCGACCTCAAATACGACAGCGTTCCTGGGTGGGGAAAAGAGCACGAAGAGACGATGCCCCACGGCTGGAAAGCCGGCCCGCAGACACTGCTGCTCAAGAACATGCTCGACCGGGTCCCCGACGGCGGCCTGATCGTCGTGCTTGCACCCCCCAACCCTTACCGTTGCCCGCCTGCGCCTTACGAGCGCGTATCCATGATGGCGCATACGCTACAGCGTGCGGGTAAGGCGAACTGCAAGATCATCATCCTCGATCCCAAGGACAAGTTTTCCAAACAGGCGCTGTTTCAGGAGGGCTGGGAGAAGCACTACCCCGGCATGATCGAGTGGCTCAGCCGGGATGTCTATGAGGACATCCAGTCCGTCGATCCCGCCAGCAGTACGGTGGTCACCGGCTTTGAAACCTATAAGAACGCCGCCCTTGTCAATGTGATTCCGGCTCAGATGGCGGGCGCCATCGCACGCCATTCAGAGCTGCACAACGAGACAGGATTCTGTCCCATCCATCCCCCGAGCATGCAGTCGGCGATCGACCCAAACATCTTCATCATCGGGGATGCATGCGTTGCCGGCGAGATGCCGAAATCGGCATTCGCCGCAAACAGCCAGGCGAAGGTCGCCGCTGCCGCCGTGCGCACCCGTTTCAGCACCACCAGGACACCGTCGCCCCGCCTGCAGAACATCTGCTGGAGCATGATCGCCGCCGACGATGCGGTCAAAGTCGGCGCCCGATACGAAGCCAAGGCGGGCCGGATTTCCTCCGTCGAAAACTTCGTCTCGCAGACGGGCGAGGACGTGGTGCTGCGTCGAAAGACGCAGTTCGAGAACCTGGGTTGGTACGAGGGCATGACCGCCGACATCTTTCTCTAGGCAAGCACAGAGCGAGAAATCAGCTAGGCGAAAGGACAACGCACAATGACATCCAACATCGGCACCATCGATCGCAATCTGCGCCTGCTGCTGGGCGTCGGCCTGCTGAGCATGGTCTTCATCGGTCCTCAAACACCCTGGGGGCTTCTTGGATTGATCCCGCTCGTCACCGGCCTCGCGCGCTTCTGTCCCGCTTATAGGATCGCCGGCGTTTCAAGCTGCACCAATCCGAAATCCTGACCGCGCCAACGATCACGGGCAGGCCACGCCTGGACGCCTGCCGTTCGAGCCGTTTGGCCCCTGCCGCCCCTTTCACGTTCCCAATTCGGAGACACCAATGATCCCGCACCCTGTCGACCTGACCCTGAAACCTGAGATCACGCCGTTCTTCGACCAGCAGACCAATACCGTCAGCTACGTCGTCAAGGATCCGGCGTCGAATGCCTGCGCAATCTTCGACAGCGTCATGGACATCGACTACCCGGCTGGCCGGATCTCCTACACCTCCGCCGACAAGATCATTCAGCACGTGGTTGACGCGGGTCTCCGCGTCGAGTGGCTGATCGAAACCCATGCCCACGCCGATCACCTGTCGGCAGCGCCGTATATCCAGGGAAAGCTCGGCGGCAAGCTCGGCATCGGCGAAAACATCAAGGTGGTGCAGGACGTCTTCGGCAAGGTGTTCAACGAAGGCACCGAGTTTCAGCGCGACGGCAGCCAGTTCGATCGGCTGTTCCATGACGGGGATCGCTACAGCATCGGCGGCATGGCGGCATTCGCGATGCTGACGCCGGGGCACACGCCCGCTTGCATGACACACGTCGTTGGTGACGCGGCATTCGTCGGCGATACCCTGTTCATGCCCGACGGCGGCACTGCGCGCGCGGACTTCCCCGGCGGAGATGCGCGCATTCTCTACAGGTCGATCAAGCGCGTGCTGGAGCTCCCGCCGGAAACCCGCCTTTTCATGTGCCACGACTATGGCCCCGGCGGCCGTCAGATCAATTGGGAAACCACCGTCGCCGAGGAGCGCGCCCACAACATCCACGTGCGGGACGGCGTGACCGAGGATGAATTCGTGAAAATGCGCGAGGAGCGCGACCGCACGTTGGCGCTGCCGAAGCTCATCATCCCATCCATTCAGGTCAACATCCGCGGCGGAAAGCTCCCCGAGCCCGACGAGAGCGGAAAGCAGCACCTCAAAGTGCCGATCAACGTCCTCTGAGCCCGCCCCGACAGAGAAAACCGAGAGTTCAGAACATGACGCACAAGAAATTGACCGACGCAGTTTCGGTCGCACCGCAGATCAGCGCAGCCGACGTCGCGACGCTCGCCGCCGAGGGATACAAGGCCATCATCTGTAACAGGCCGGACGGCGAAGGAAGCGATCAGCCGACGTTTGCAGAGATCGAAAAGGCCGCGCGCGAAGCCGGCCTTGCAACACGCTTCATCCCCGTCGCCACCGGAAAGGTGACCGATGAGGACGCCCGCGCATTTTCCGCCGCACTTGCGGAGTTGCCGATGCCAGCCCTCGCCTACTGCCGCACGGGAACGCGGTCGGCCACCCTTTGGGCATTGAGCGAGAATGGCAAGCGCTCGACAACGCAGATCCTCGAGCTTGCCGCGAAAGCCGGCTTCGACGTATCCGGTGTCTTGGCACGCGCTTCCCACAACGGTGTCATCGATACCGACCATCCCGTCGCCACCCACGATATCGTCATCGTCGGCGGCGGCGCCGCGGGCCTGGCGGTCGCGGCAAGCCTTCTGCGGCGCAAGAGAGGGCTCGATATCGCCGTCATCGACCCCGCCGACACTCACTACTACCAGCCGGGATTCACCATGGTCGGCGGCGGCGTGTTCGCCAAGGAAGCAACGGCCAAGTCGATGGCCGCAGTGCTCCCGCGCCGCGTGACGTGGATAAAGGCCGCAGTCGCCGGCTTCGAGCCCGATGCAAACGCCGTCGTGATCGAAGGCTGCCGCACCATCCGCTACACGCACCTGGTGGTTTGCCCTGGCATCAAGCTCAACTGGAGCGGCGTGGAAGGGCTCACCGAAACGCTCGGCAAGAACGGCGTGACGTCGAACTACCGCTTTGACCTCGCTCCCTACACGTGGGAGCTGGTGCGCAATATGCGGTCCGGACGCGCACTGTTTACGCAGCCGCCAATGCCCATCAAGTGTGCCGGTGCGCCCCAAAAGGCGATGTATCTCTCCGCCGACCACTGGCTGCGATCGGGGCGCCTCAACGCGATCGACGTCGAGTTTTACAACGCCGGCGGCGTTCTCTTCGGCGTTGCAGATTACGTGCCGGCGCTGATGGAATACGTCAAGCGCTACGATGCGGACCTGCGCTTCAATCACAATCTGACGGCGATCGACGGCTCCCGCGGCAAGGCGTGGTTCAAGAAGACCGCAGCGGACGGAACAACGGAGACGGTCGAGAAGTCTTTCGACATGATTCACGTCTGCCCGCCGCAGACGGCGCCGGACTTCATCCGCCACAGTCCCCTCGCCGATGCCGCAGGCTGGATCGATGTCGATCCTGCAACGCTTCGTCACAAGCGCTACCCGAACATCTTTGGCCTTGGCGATGCGGCCAGCACCCCCAACGCCAAGACCGCTGCCGCCGCCCGCAAGCAAGCTCCCGTCGTTGCCGAAAACATCCTCTTCGACAGGAAGTTGCGGCCGGTCCAATGCGCTTACGACGGATACGGCTCGTGCCCTCTGACCGTCGAACGCGGCAAGATCGTGCTCGCGGAATTCCTCTACGGCGGCAAGGTGGCGCCGAGCTTCCCGAACTACATCATCGACGGCATGAGACCATCGCGGAACGCATGGATGCTCAAGAAGCGCATCCTGCCGCCGATCTACTGGAAGGCGATGCTCAAGGGACGCGAGTGGATGGCCAAGCCGAAGGTCATGGCGTGATCCCTTTGCAAGATCTGCTTGCCACGGGCTCGGGTGCGCTCGTTGGCTTCGTGCTCGGACTCATCGGAGGAGGCGGCTCTATTCTGGCCGTCCCCCTGCTCGTGTACGTGGTCGGCGTCAAGTCTCCCCATGTCGCGATCGGCACCAGCGCCGTCGCCGTCGCCGTGAGTGCATTGGCAAATCTCATCGGCCACGCGCGCATCGGCAACGTCAAGTGGCGCTGCGCCCTCGTGTTCGCGATGGCCGGAACGATCGGAGCCGCCCTGGGATCGACCTTCGGCAAGCACTTCGACGGCGAGCGCTTGCTCGTTCTGTTCGGCGTCGTGATGATCGTCATTGCGATGCTGATGCTTCGCGGTGGGGGTCAATCTGGCGATGTCGAGGTTCGACTGACGCGCAAGACCGCAGCCAAGCTCATGCCGTTGCTGATGGCTTACGGGGTGAGCGTAGGCGCGCTGGCCGGCTTCTTCGGTATCGGGGGCGGGTTCCTTGTGGTGCCTGGCATCGTGGCCGCAACAGGAATGCCGCTGATATTCGCGATAGGATCGTCTCTGGTCTCCGTGTTTGCCTTCGGCCTCACCACCGCGACCAACTATGCTGTCTCCGGCCTGATAGACTGGAGTCTCGTCGCCTTCTTTATCGGCGGCGGAATTGTCGGCGGCTTCGGCGGGCAGCGCCTCGCAGTTATTCTTGCCGACAAGAAGCGCGCACTCTCGTCAGTCTTTGCCGCCGTCGTTGCCCTCGTAGGCGCGTACGTCGTGTGGCGCGGCCTCACTGCGTAGGAGGTATCGATGCTTTCAGGGATCAAAGCGGTCATCGTCGTCGCAGCAGCCTTTTCATGCAGCGCTGCGTGGGCGCACGACATACCGGCCGCCAAGCGCACGATCCTCGGCAAGTACCTCAGCGCCAAGGAAGCCCACGATCGCGTAGCGGCCGCCGACAATAAGGTGCTGTTCATCGACGTGCGCGCACCGGGCGAGGTCATGTTTGTGGGGATCGCAGAAGCTGTCGACGCCGTCATTCCCTTTACCGATCTGAAGCATCCCCCCGCGTGGGACGCCAAGGCCGGGCGCCTTCAGCTCGTCCCCAACGCGGAGTTCGTTCCGGCGGTCGAAGCTGCGCTGAAGCGCAAGGGGCTCGCCAGATCGGACGCCATTATCGTCATGTGCCGATCCGGCGAGCGCAGCGCCAAAGCCGTCAACACGCTCGCGCAGAACGGATACGCGGAAGTGTGGAGCGTGCATGACGGGTTCGAAGGAGATCTCTCCAAGGATGGCCGCCGTTCCGTCAACGGTTGGAAGAATGCCGCGCTTCCCTGGTCCTACAAGCTCGATAGATCCAAACTCGAGCCGGTCGTGGGCCCAGCCGATTAAGCTTTAAATCAAAGCAGAGTAAGAGCGATGTTCGCGGAAGCTCACCTTTATTTGGGTGTGACACTGGCTGGATTGGTGAGTTTTCTCAGCCCTTGCGTGCTGCCTCTCGTGCCGCCGTATCTCGGCTACCTCGGCGGCGCAACCTTCGAGGAGCTGACCCACGCAGATGGTCTAGAGCGTGCAATTTGGCGCCGCGTGGTGCTGGCGTCCGTCTGCTTCGTGCTCGGCTTCAGCACCGTATTCATCGCCCTCGGCGCGAGCGCATCGCTCATCGGCCGCCTCATCCAGGAGTGGCGCAGCGAACTCCAGATCGCCGCTGGCGTCATCATCATCCTATTCGGTCTGCACTTCCTCGGGCTCTTGCGCATCCCATGGTTGATGGCCGAGAAGCGCTACCACACGAACCATAATGGCGCGAGCTTTGCCGGCGCGTACGTCATGGGTCTGGCGTTCGCGTTTGGCTGGACACCCTGCGTCGGACCGACCCTGTCGGCGATATTGGCCCTCGCCGCCAACGAAGCCAGCCTGGATGCCGGCGTTCGCCTGCTGGCCCTCTATTCGCTCGGCCTAGGCATCCCATTCATCCTGGCCGCCATCGCGCTTCGCCCGTTCCTCTCGTTCACGCAGCGCTTCCGCAAACATCTTGGAGTGATCGAGAAAATGATGGGTGCGTTTCTCGTTCTTGCCGGCGTCGCTTTCCTCAACATCTTCGACTGGTTTACGATCCAGTCGCTCGGGCAATGGATGATCGAGACGTTCCCCGGCCTTGCCGAGATCGAAGCGCTCATTTTGCCAGGCGGCACCGACCAGGGTCTGCGTACGCTCACGCCATGACCCGGTCAGTCCCTGGATGTCACGCACCGACGAGCGCGCGGTAGTCGCCGGCCGTGAGCAGCGACACGAGCTGCCCCGCGTCGTGCAACTTGATCTTCACCAGCCAGCCCGCGCCGTAGCAGTCGGAATTGAGCGTGCCGGCGGCGTCCTTAAGCGCGCCATTGCATTCGAGCACCTCGCCGGAAAGAGGCGCTATCAGATCGGAGACGACCTTGTAGGATTCGACGGTGCCGAATGCGTTGCCGGCCTCGATCGCCTGCCCGACCCGCGGCAGCTCGACAAAGACGATGCTCCCGAGCTGCTTCTGGGCGAAGTCCGATACGCCGAGGTAGGCTTCACCCGATGCCTCATCCGCTTTCACCCACAGATGGCTGGGATGAAAGTTGAGCTCCTCAGGAATACTGCAGGACACGGTGCTGCTCCTTTCTCGCGGCGCTGAGCGGCTTATGCGTCGCTTGTCCCAGAGCGTCTTCGATGGCCTCGAGAATGCCTTCTGAAACCGTCGGGTGCGCATGCACAGTGTGGAACAGCTCTGAAGCCGTACCCCTGCGTTGCAGCACCAGCGCCCCTTCGTGAATCATCTCCGATGCGTGCGGGCCTATAATGTGCATGCCCACGAGCTCCCCCGTCCGCCGATCGACGACCACCTTGGCGAAACCGGAAATTTCGCCGATAGCGTGCGCGCGGCCAAGGCCCCGCAAGTCGAACTTGCCGCACGCAACGCTGATGCCGTCGGCAACCGCTTCCTCTTCGGTGCGGCCAACCCAGGCAATTTCGGGGCTGGTGAATACAGCCACGGGAATCGCCCTGTCGCTTATGAGAGCATAATCGAGACCCAGCATGTGATCGATGGCGAGCTTGGCCTGCGCCGATGCCGCGTGCGCCAGACCCGAGCGTCCGTTGACGTCACCCGCCGCATAGATGCGCGCAACGTTGGTGCGCAGCACATCGTCGACGACGATCTCGCCCATGCCGTTCGTCAACACGCCCGCATTCGCAAGCCCGAGACTTTCGGTATTCGGCTTCCGCCCTACCGCGACAAGCGCGCGTTCCGCGGAGCACACGACCTTTCCACCGGCAAGTGCACTCACCCCGGTGGACGTGTGGATCAGTGACTGGATGCGGCAGCTCAACTCAACCCGGATGTTCCGCTTGCGCATCTCGCGTTGCATCACCGCGGAGACTTCCTTGTCCCCCCACGACATCAACCGCGGGCCGCTCGCAAGTATCGTGACGTCCACGCCGAGGCTGTCGAGAATGAATGCGAACTCGCACGCAATGATGCCGGAGCCGACGATCATCATCGACTTCGGCAGCGTATCCCAGGCGAGGAGATCGTCCGACGTCCCGATCACCTCGTGGTCGATGTTGAACTGACGATCTTCACACGGCACCGAGCCCGTACAGATCAGCACCCCGTCGGGACGCAGGATCTCGTCGCCAACGCGCACCGTATGCGCGTCGACGAACGAGCCATAGCCGCGGATACAGGTAACCCGGCGATCCTGCATCAATCGCTCGATACCCTGGCCGAGCATTTCGATGATCGAAGCCGACCGCCGGTTGATTGCGGCCCAATCGGCGGAGACGGCCCCGCTGACCTGTAGGCCAAACGCTTCGGCGCGTTTGACCTTCTCGAACAGGCCACAGCTTTCGACGAGCACCTTTGTCGGGATGCAGCCTTGATTGAGGCACGTTCCCCCGAGCGGTTTGGGATCGACGAGGGTCACGTGTGCGCCATGCGCCGCGGCATGGGAAGCGGCGACGTAACCCGCAGGTCCGCCGCCGAGGATGACGATTTCTTTCATGCTCAGGCGCTGGCCTCGAGAGCCATCGGCTGACCATTGAGCGTAACGGTGCCCGTGACTTCGACCGGCTCCTGCAGCGTGTTCAAGACAGGGCAGTTCTTCTCCACGATCTGCGCCAGCTTGGTCAGTTCCGCGCGGCTGGCAGAGCTGATCACCGCCGTTTCGAAGACGATCTTGCTATAACCGGCGCGAACACCTTCCTGCATGCCGAACAGTCCGCGCAGATCGAGGTAGCCGCGCACATTGCATTTGACGCTCTCGAGCGCAATGCCCATCACGGATGCATAGGCCCGGTAGACGATCTCCTGGCAGGTGCCCAGCGCAACGAGAATGATCTCGACCGGATTGGGTCCACGGTTAGTGCCGCCGAGATCGGCCGGCTCATCGATGCTCATCGCAGGGAACTCGCGCACAATGCCGAGGCAGTGCATGCCTTCCTCGAGGTGCGTGGAAGCCCGGAACACGACCTTAGCGCCCGCGGGATTCTTCTCGATGTTGGCGATCGCCGCGAGAAGCGTGTTCTTGATGTGCTCTTGTGACATTTCCATTCCCTCCACATTGTCATAGTTTGTTATGGAAGGAACGCTACACGCCCAACGCCGCATTCTTCAATTCGGGGCATTGCTCCCCCGGCTAGGGTCTTTCCCTAACCTCGCGTTGCGAAGAGCGCCGTCGCACCTGCGCGCCGTCGCCTAGCTGGGCTTGGGAACCACGAGAACGCTGAGCTTCTGGACGAGATCGACGACCGAGCGCGCTCCCATCTTCGCCATGATGCTCGCACGATGCGCCTCGACCGTCTTGCAACTGAGTGAAAGCTCGCCAGCGACCAGTTTATTGGACATGCCAGCGTATATCAGCCACGCAACTTCCCGTTCGCGGCACGTGAGCTTGTTGAAGTTGGTGTCGACCTCGGATCGCGCGACCTCAACCTTGTATAGGCGGCGGGCGCGGGAAAGCGCCTCTTCCGTCCTTTCGAGCAGCACCTGGTCGTTGTAGGGCTTTTGCAGAAAGTCGACGGCGCCGAGCCGCATCGCCGCAACGGCCATCGGAATGTCGCCATGGCCCGTCACGAGAATGCTGGCCAGCGGCGGCCGACGCTTCTGGAGCTCCTGCTGAAGCTGCATACCGCTCATGCCAGGCATGCGCACATCGAGAATGATGCAGCCGAGACGGTCGTCATACTCGTCGAGAAAGTCGTTCGCCGACGAAAAGCTGCTGACGCGATAGCCGACGGACGTGAGCAGATATTGCAGCGACTCCCGCGCGGCCTGATCGTCATCGACCACAAAAACCCATTCTCTAGTGGACATCGCGCCGCTCCGTTTCCACCGGCAGCTCGATGACAAACGTATGTCCCGGCTCTGGCGCATTCGTTTTGGCCAGCAACCTGCCACCGTGTGCATCGACGATCGATTTCGATATCGGCAATCCCATCCCCATGCCGGCGGGCTTGGTCGTGAAGAATGCCTCGAACATCTTGTCGGCATCGATCGACGAGGCGACAGGACCTTGATCCTTGACCAGGAGCCGTATGGTTCCAGGCTCCGGACGCTCCGAGCTGATCGTCACGCTTCGCTCTCCCTCACCGTGCGACTCGTCCATGGCCTCGATCGCGTTGCGCACGATATTCAGAATGACCTGCTCGATCTGGATCGCCTCTCCCTTGACCTCCGGAAGCGGCGCCAACTTGCGCGTACAGATCTTGACCTTCCGCGCCTGCGCCTCCGGACCGATGATCCGTAGCGCGTCCAACACCAGCGCCCGGAAATCGATCGGCTGAAGGATGGGATCGTCCTTCGCCAGGAAGCGCCGGATGCTGGAGATGATTTCCCCCGCGCGTTTTGCCTGTTCGGATACGCGCTCCATGGCAACCTTCAGCTCGGAAGCGGGCGCCCCTGCTTCGAGGCGAAAGAGCGAGCCGCGCGAATAGTTCGCGATGGCAGCCAGCGGCTGATTGAGCTGGTGAGCGAGCGCCGTCGCCATCTGCCCCATCGAATTCAAGCGCGAGGCGATGGAGAGCTCGTGATAATGCAGCCGCATCTCGCTTTCATAGCGCTTGAGATCGCTGATATCTCTGGTGATCCCCAGCAGCTCCGTGACGACGCCGTCTTGATTCCTCAAAGGGGCCGCGTGCGTTTCGAGGCACCGCTCCCGCCCCTTGAACGATATGATCTTGAATTCCAGCTTGACGCGCTCGCCCTGGAACACCCGCCGCGTCATATCCTCGTAGGCGTCGCGGAACTCCGGGCAGATGACCCGGTAGACCGACGTACCCACCATATCTTCCGGCCGGTCTGCGTCCACGAGCTGCAACCCGGCGGGATTCATATCGAGAATGATACCATCGGCCGATTGCAGCTTTACGCACTCGGGCTCCGTGGCACTGATCTGCCGCAACCGTTGCTCGCTCTCGGCGAGACGCGCCTCGACCTGGAAACGGTTGGCCGCTTCACTTCTCAATTCGGCGCGGAGTTTGCGCAACGACGAACTGGCGTAGCCACACCAAATGAGCGCCGCCGCGAGGGCCGCGATCAGGAAAAGCAGGAGCTGACCTTCACCGGGATTTGCCATCCCTTTGTTTATCCACGAATGGGCGGCCTTGTCAGCGCGCGATGGCAGCATCCTAAACCAGGATCACGCGCACACTATTTGAAATCCCCTATCGGCATCCATTCAGCCAATCTATTGGCGGGAGCTATCACCCTCCGCGTGCACGCATAGAGGCTGTCCACCACCGATAGAGAGAAAGCTGGAGCCGGTATTGGCTGCCCCGGCGCACCTTCCGACCGGATGGGCACCCGGCAAAAAAGGGCGAGAGGGCGGAGATCGTCCGCCCCCTCGCCGGGGGTCAGAAGCCGATCAATGCACCGGCGGTAAAGACCTTGAGGTCGTCGAGATTGTCGAAGCCGGCGGCAACGACACCCGGTCCCTTAAAGCTCGGGTCGTAGTTCTTATAGTTGACCCACAGAGACATGGCCGCAGCGTCGATCTCCTGCACGACGCCAACACCCCACTGCGCAAGCTCGCTGCCCGTGAAATTGAAGTCCACGAGCTGCGGGTGGAACATGTCGTTGCGCTTGCCGTACTCGCCGTAGAGCACCGTGTGACCCAGCGGCGTCCACTTCTCGCGCAGACCGGCTTTCAGGTACCAGTTGTCGCCGCTCGGCTGATTGGCGGTCTGATTCGCCGTCACGTAGACGTTGTCGTTGTATTCCTTGCCATACGCGCCGTAGAGGAACACGCCCGTTGCAACGTGCTCGATGTAGGCGCCGAGCTGGAGGTAGCCCGCATCGACCTTGACCGTAACCGGGAGACCGGTGACGATATTGAAGCCCTGGAACATCTGTTCGTCGGTGTTGCGCGAATATGCAATTGCCGTCGAAAGCTTGAAGCCGTGAACCTCCGTGGCGTAGCGCGCCGCGACGTCCCAGAAGTCGTCGCCGCCCCAGGATGCCGAGACGGAGAAGCCTCCGAACGTCGGGCTATCGTAGCGCACGCCGTCGATCGGGATGCCATCGCAGTCGCCGGCCACCGGCAGCGCAGTCGAGCTGCACCACATCGCCGCTCCGATGGGGAAACCGGTGCCGTTCGGCAGATAGAGCTGATTGCCGTTGCGCGAAAGGTTGATCGCGAGACCGTCCAGCGGCACCCAGTTTGCCGGCACCAGCGAACCCGAGCCATCGACGAGCACCGCCGCGTGCTGCGAGGCCTGCGGGATGAGACCGACACTCACCTGACCGAGGCGGCTGCTTTTCATGAACCAGTAGGAGTAGAGCAACTCCGGCTGGTTATACTGCAGCGATCCATCCGGAACGATGCCCAGCGCCGATGGACCCTGCGCGCCGAACCGCGAGTTGCCTGCGGTGATCGGATCGGATGTCGCCATCTCGACTTGCAGGACATAGCCCGCCGAGACGTCGTTCGTTACCTGCGCAGAACCCGTAAACTTGACATGCGTGCCGAGCGTCGAGCCGATGCCCGTGACGTAAACGTTGCTCGCGGCACCGTTGTCGTAGCTCATGATCTGATTGGCGACCCAGCCGCTGATCGTCAGCGAAACCTTGCGGTTTCCCTTCCGTGCGGTCGTCGCTTCCAGCTCTGCGATTCTCTCTTCAAGATCCGCACAGCAATCACCACCAAGGTCAGCAGCGTTGGCGTACCCAGCCAACAGACCGCTGGCTACGCCCCCCAAAACCAAAGCGGAAAAATGGCACAACCTCATTTTTTCGTTTCTCCATATTTTTGACGCTTAACCGCTTCACGGCGGTTTCCCCCTGCGGACTCGGCACGCGCCTTTTCGTAATCCACTCTCGTTTTACCTCTTACGGTCCAGCCACGGTTGCCCACCAGCATCGCAATAACGACCAACTCTGCGGCACGCCCGATATTGGAACACAGCACTTTGCAGCGGCAATCGAATAGTTGCTGAAAACTGGAAAAGGTGCTTACTATCGTGATGTAATCGCTACATAAATAGACGCTGTCTATCCCATTTATTCAGGGTGTGAATGGCAGAAGGGGCAGGATCACACGCCCCTAAGCCCAGCGCCAACAAGACAAAAAACAGGGAAGACACCACGCGCACGGGATGAATAGCCGGGAAACTAGAGCAACATTTTATAATTGCCGCGTCATTCCGGCGGTCAACAAAAACAAACATTAACAACGTATCGGCCCTGATGGATAAATACGCGCAACCGGAATCCCATCCAGCAATTATCGACTACCGGTAATTTTGTTTTTTTGAATAACCCAACCCAAAAAGAAATACCGGCTGCTCCGCTTGACGGAAGCGCGAGGGCCCGAAGACCGATTGGGAGCAGCCGGTGAGTTACGCGCAGCAAGGCGCGACGGGATCTTTTTCCTCTAGAGGCCATCTGCCCTTGAAGGCATTCGGCTTGCGCTGGTGAGCCGGCACGACAACGCGTCGGTGCGAGCCCGCAGCGCTGCATTCCCTCCGTGTATCTTCCGCCGTGCCGCGCACTGCCGCCAGCGAACCTTGAAGGCGACGCTAGAGACAGCATGAAGAGAACGGAAATTCTCTTTCCGAATACTCCCCATTTAGCGTTTCTATTAATCACGCACCCATTGGCATGGTAGCCTACAGCATGGTGCTCATTTGGCATTTCATGCCTTCAGCACCTACTCAACATCGGCGGCAGGGCGGGCAGAGATGAACCTTCAACAGCTGAGGTATGTGCGCGCGCTGAGTGAGGAAGGTTCCTTCGTCGCGGCCGCAAGCCGCTGCGCCGTAACGCAACCAACCCTCTCCAACGGCATCGCCCAGCTCGAAGCCGAGATCGGACGCCGGATCTTCCACCGGACGACACGCAGTGTGTGCCTGACGCATTTCGGGCTGCAGCTGCTCCCGGGGATACTCGAAACGCTGGACGCCTTCGACCGCCTCAAGGACACGGCGCGCCGCCTCGATAAATCCAGCGCGAGTATCCATGTCGGGCTATCGCCGCTCGTCGGCATCAAGCTGGCCGAGACACTGCTCGAGGAATTTCGCTCGGCGCACAAAGACGTCGACGTGATCTATCGCGAGGGCAACCTGGAGGTCCTGTGCGACGATCTCAAGCGTGAGCAGTTGGACCTTGTGATCGCGCCCTTCGACAGGCGTTCGATTCCGCCCGGCGATCACATGCTGCAATCCATCTGTCGAGAGCCGCTGCTCTTCCTGCCGCGCGGCGACGACACGATGTCCTGGACGAGCATCACGCAGGTCGAGTTGAAAGAGATCGCTGCGGAGCACTTCGTCCTCGTTCCGAATGCATGCGGATTGGCGCAGGTGACGAAGGCTCTGTTCGATGAGCAGGGCCTGCACCTGCAGCGCTATCCCGGTGAGGCCAGCAGCTATGCCGCGATTCAGGAATGGACCCAGCTTGGCTTGGGCGCGGGAATCCTGCCCTCCTCGAAGCTGAGCGACGAATCACGCAAGCGGGCGATTGCGATCACGAGGGACGGCGAGGCGCTCACCATCACCTACTTCGCGTTGGGCAAACCAAATACCGTGCCGCCTGCGTTGCTGGATCATCTGTGGGCGATCTTCGCGGCCATGGAGAGCGACCGCCCGTGTCCGCAACCCGCAGAGGTTCCAGGCTGACGGTTCACGACCTGCGCACGCGATGCCGGCACTGGCGCCCGGGCCCTGCTGAGTGTGCCTCGAGCGCTCCAACGCGCCGACAGCGGAGACGAGACGCCGCAGCCGGACACGTGCGTCCGGCAAGCTTCGGCATCTTGTGCGGCTCAAAGGAAGTCTGTGTGGCTTCAGGAAAGCTCTGGCTTGCGGCGGCCGCTTATGGGCACATCGCCGTTCAGCCTCCCGCTTTAGGCGCCCAGGCAAGCCGCAGCGCGCACTGGTGGCCAGAGAGCCGTCGATGCTCCGCGTCGCACTGCATCTGAGGCGGGCAGCTAGCAAGACTAACCTAAGCCATTGAGATGATTGGTCGGAGCGGGGAGATTCGAACTCCCGACCCCTTGCTCCCGAAGCAAGTGCGCTACCAGGCTGCGCTACGCTCCGCCCGACCGATCAGTCCTTAATGGACGATCGCCGCGCTTCCAGCGGAAGCCGCGGCGAGGGCGGCTTTATAGCGACCATGTGCTGGCGCCGCAAGCGGCCGCTGCAAAGGAGGCTATGCCCCCGTTCCGCCGCGGCCCACGGGCCCGGTGGCCACAGCGACCGCGGGATTGCCCGCTACCGCGCCACCGACTATATGGGTGGCCCGCCACGGCGTGTGCTACGTCGTTTGCATGCGAATTCGGCCGATGTTGCCGCAATGCGCGGGGGGATGGGGCGTAGCCAAGTGGTAAGGCAGCGGATTTTGATTCCGCCATTCCCAGGTTCGAATCCTGGCGCCCCAGCCAACGATTTCCATGGGTTAGCGCTCCGCACTCCCACTGCTGATCCACGCTCATTCCCACTAATTAGAACAAAGCAGGACGCCGAGCGGCCAAAACGCAGAAAAGCGTCCTCCGTCCGCTTTCAATCTCGGGCGGGCGCGCTGGCTCGGACCCCAAGCCCGACGCCACGTCCCAAAAATAGAAATTGATCGCTTACTATCGTGCCGCCAATCGACGGCGTCGGAACCGCCCCTGTGAGGATCGCTGTGCCGCCCATGGCGTGTCGTGCACTCTGATCAATGCCCTGCTCTGTGCGCGGGTCATGCACGCGATGCGTCCGATGGCTGCGGCACATCGGTGACCGCCGTCCGCAGCAAATACACATTGCGCAACACACACAAGGTTAGCTGCACGTCAGGAAACGAAACACGTTCCCAGCCGCGTTGATGCCGCGCACACTTCCCATCGCGAGATCGCGCTCACGTGATCGACACTGAACGCGTGATCCCATCGCAAAGTCCGCCATTTTACGCCTCATACGCGGTCTCCTCCGCATCGATTGAGTGCGGTTCAGCGCATCCCGCAACGGCCAAAATCGCGCACTCGCGACGTTCGTTCGCCTCTTAGTAAAACACCGCGCAAACAAGCGTTTCAGCGCAATTTCTCCCACTGGAACTCAACTGACCGTGGCGTGTTAGGCGAGCACAGCCAAGGGAGAGTTCAGATGCCGGAAGAAACCGGGGAGCAGCCCACTGCGCGCAGCAGGAAATCAACGCGGGGAAAGAGCATCGCTACGAAGAAGCCCGCACGACGCCGCGCAAAAGGAGCACACTCCTTTAGCTCCGTGCGAGAACAGCACAAAGGCATCCGGCAAGCTCTGACGAAACTTTCCAAGGCGAGCGAAAGCGACGAGCGGCTGAACCTCCTGAGAGACGTATGCCGGCAGTGGATCTCGCACGCGGATCTGCAGGACGAAGTTTTGTATCCCGCACTCGAAGATGTCTTGGACCGCACGTTGGTCGATGAAGTGAGGGTCGAGCAGGATCTGTGCAGGGTGTTGCTGCAGGATCTGGTTTCACGCTCCCCTGCTGACGAGATCTTCGAGGCTGAGATCAAAGTCTTGGGCCGCCTGATCTCGCGCGTGATCGACCTCGAGGAAAATCCGGCAACCGGCGTCTTCGCCAAGGCGGAGAAGGCTGGAGCGGATCTGGCCCCCATCGAACAGCAATTGTCGGAGCGCGCAAGCGCCCGCGCAGACGCGGAGGAATCGACGACCGGAGAGTTTGGACCGCGCCTCCTCCGCGGCGGACGGTCGAACGGACATGTAAAGGAGAGTTGGAATATGGCCCAACGAGAGAGAGATGAACGCGGACGTTTCGTAGACGAAGACGATTACCGTGGTGGACGACATCACTACAGTGAAGAGCGCTACGGACGTCATCGCGATGATGAACGGCGTGGCTGGTATGGAGACCCCCGCGGACATTCGGAAGCCTCAAGGCGAGGATGGGACGAACGCCGCGGCGGCGGCCATGAAGATTACGATGAGCCTCGCCACCGGCGAGGCGGTTATGACGAAGATTACGGTTCCGGACACCGCGGTTGGTACGGCGATCCCCGGGGCCACGCGGAAGCATCGCGCCGCGGCTGGGACGAGCGTCGCTCCAGTGGCTACGAATCCGGCCGCCATGAGGACGAGCACGAACGCGGTCGCGGTCACGGTGGCTGGTATGGCGATAGCGAAGGGCATTCCGAAGCTTCTCACCGCGGTTGGGATGAGCGCCGGGGCGACTACGATGAGCGGCGCTACGGCCGGTCCCACGAAGACGACGACTACGAACGTCGCGGGGGGCGCCACTCTGGCCACGGTGGTTGGTATGGCGATTCCCGGGGGCATTCCGAGGCGTCGAGGCGGGGCTGGAGCGAGCGCCGCTAGGACGCCGTGCGAGCACTGTCGTGAAAAGGCGGCGTGGAGCGGTGAGCTTCGCGCCGCTCGTCGTATCAGCGACATCGGCCGGATCACCGCACGCATGCGTGCCAGCCGCTACTTGCGCGCGGGGCGGACCGGTGCCGCATGTTCTCCGGCGCCCGGCACATGGTCCCGCTCACCCTCCGGCAACAGCACGGTGAGAAGAACGGCGGCGAGCATACCGAGCGCCAGCATCGCGAGAACCCACTTCATCTCGGTCGACAGGTGGCGCTTGCGCGATGAGGAAAAATCCTGTCCACGTGCCACGGTCAACTCCGCCAGCCGTTAGCTCTCCTCGACCCCGCTAGACTGGCGGCAGCTTCGAACGTTCCCCTCGCCACACGCACGCCTGGAAACGTCGGCTCCCACACCCTAAGCTTGGCGCCGAACGGTGCGGATCCTTACAACACCGGCAAATTTCGAGATGAGCTTGAAGTTCAAGACCGACATGCGGTTCGCCTACGGCGTGCCCGCTCCGATGGCCGAGGGCGTCGCCCGCATCGTGGCGCCCAACAGCGGCCCATTGACATTCAAAGGGACGAACACCTATCTCGTCGGCCGGCGTGAACTGGCGGTGATCGATCCCGGACCGGACAACGCCGAGCACCTTGCCGCGATCATGGCGGCGGCGAATGGCCGCCGCATCACGCATATCATCGTCACGCATGCCCACCGCGACCATGTCGACGGCATCGAAGCTCTTATCGCGCGGACCGGCGCACGCGCCTATGCGCACCGCCGGTCAGATCTTGCCCCCGATGCCGGCGGCGATCCCGATGCCGAATACGTGGGGCATTCTTTCTCCCCCGACGTGCACCTCGAGCATGGCGACACGATCGCCGGAGATGACTGGCAGCTCGCGGCGCTGCACACGCCGGGGCACGCCCCCGATCATCTGTGCTTCGCCCTCGGCGACACGGGTATCGTCTTTTCCGGCGATCACGTGATGGCGTGGAATACGTCGGTGATTGCGCCGCCGGAAGGGCGCATGTCCGACTACATGCGTTCGCTCGAGTTGCTGCTCGACCGCGACGATGCGCTGTTCCTGCCGGGGCACGGCGGACGCATCGAGGCGCCAAAACGCACGGTCAAGGCCTACCTGCTGCATCGCAAGTGGCGCGAGCAGGCGATCCTCGACGCCGTGCGCAAAGGCACCAACACGCCGCGCATGCTGCTACCGCTGATCTATCGCGATCTTGATCCGGCCGTCGCCGGCGCTGCGATGCTGTCGCTACGCGCTCACCTCGATCATCTCGCCGAGCGCGGACTCATTACTTGCGCCGATTCTTCGAACGCCGATTGTGTGGCCGTTCCTCTTTAGCGGCCTTGGGCTCTTCCGCATCCTCTCCCCGCGCCGCTGGCACGGTGGATTCCATCGATACGACGATCTCCTTGAGGAGCTGACGTACGCGTTCGGCGTTGCGGCCCAGATCGTGCGAGCCATAGCGCGACGCCGAGCGCACATCGACGCGCGCGTGCTGTTCGGTGCCGGAGACGCGGATGGCGACGTCCTCGTAGAGGCCGAGGATGAGCGAGCGGTCTGCAAGCTCGATGAGGCCGGGTCGTCCAACGGAATCGTCCGGCGGCTGCTGATTGACGATCGGCATCTTCAGCCGCTTGATCGCTGCCAGGGCGAGTTCGAACACCTCATCCGCCGGACGATTGATCTCGATCGGCCGGATATCGGGATATGCGATGCGCTGCTTGCGCGCGAATGGCTCCCCCGCATAGACGAAAGGATTGCTGCCGGGTCCCCGCTGTTCGGCAATCGTCACGAACGGCGGCGGATTGTCGGTATCCGTCGTCACATCGTAGATGCTCGGCAGGCCATCGTACTTCGGCAGGAAGATCAGCGGCCACAGCATCAGCGCAAGGCTGACGAGGATGGCGAACACGATGCGCGGCGTACCCGGCCGGCCCGTGCGCCAGATGCCGATGATCGCCATCATCGACATGAGAATGGAAAGACCCGCCCCGAGGAACGCGACGATCGCGAGATTGCCCGCGACGGGCGTCGGCAGCGAGAACAGGCGATGCAGAAACGCGGCGGTCGCCAACAGCACCGCCGAGAACACGGCAAGGCGGCTCGTCCAGCGGGCGAAGAACGACGGCCCGAGTGGCGGCGGCGGCCTCATGCGCAGGCCACCCAATCAGCGGTGAGCGGTAGCACGGCGGAGATCATGGGAAGGCCACCCTTCGAATGGCGCCACGCGGGGCCGCCGGCCGGTCGACATCTGAGCGGGATGAAAGAATAACGCAGAATCGGGCCGAAAAACATCCAAGGCGCTCATAGAGCACAGCCTGAGCGGCACAGCACCTTTCAAACGTGCTGCCCGCCATTGATGTGCAGTTCCGCCCCGTGCACGTAGCTCGACTGCTCGCTGCAGAGAAAATAGATGGCACGCGCGACTTCCTCCGGCGCGCCGAGCCGGTGCATGGGAATCTGCTCCTCGACGATCTTTCCCGTACCGGGTGAAAGGATCGCCGTGTCGATCTCGCCCGGCGAAATGGAATTGACGCGAATGCCACGCGGGCCGAAGTCCGCCGCCATCTCCCGCGTCAGCGCAGCCAGGGCCGCCTTCGAGGTGGCATACGCCGATCCGGCGAACGGATGCACGCGGCTGCCCGCTATCGAGGTGACGTTGACGACTGCGCCGCGCGCGCGCGCCAGTTCGTCGAACAATCCGCGCGCCAGCATGAGCGGTGCGAAGAAGTTGACCTGGAACACCTCGCGCCAGGTGCGCATCTCGGTATCGATCGCGTTGAGACGCCCGCCGCTCTCCGCCTTGGGGCTGATGCCCGCATTGTTGACGAGCGCGTCGAGCACCGCGCCTTCTTCGGCGAGCCGCGTGCGCAAGTCGGCAATCGCGCGCTCGGTATCGGCAGCGTCGGCGAGATCGACCTGGAGATGGTCTTCGCGCCCCATCTCCCACGGACATTGCTCCGGAAACGGATGGCGCGAGCAGCTGATGACACGCCAGCCCGACGCCGCAAAGCGCTGCACGGTGGCATGCCCGATGCCGCGCGATGCACCGGTCACCACCAGAATCTTGCGCTTACGCTTGCCGTTCGTCGGCATGGACCCACCATCCGCTCGCCTCGAAGGCATCGATTTGATCGCAGAATATGGCCCGGTCAAGCACCGGCCGGTGAGGGCAATTCCTTAAGGATAGAGCCGCGTCTTCGCCCAGCCCTCGTTGGCCGATGCGCGCGAGAAAACCATCCGCTCATGCAGCCGCGATAGGCGGGCATGCCAGAATTCGATCCGCAGCGGCGTGATACGGAACCCCGACCAGTATGGCGGGCGCGGCACCGCGCCCACGAGATGCTTGGCCGCTTCCGTCGCAACAGCCTTTTCCAGGGCGAAGCGGCTTTCCAGCGGCCGTGACTGGCGTGAGGCCCAGGCACCGATTTGTGCCGACCGCGGACGGGTGGCGAAATAGGCATCCGCCTCTTCGGGCGTCGTGGGTGTCACAGGACCGCGAACCCGTACCTGCCGGTGCAAGCTCTTCCAATAGAAATCGAGGGCCGCATAGGGCCGACCGAGAAGCTCGGTACCTTTCGCGCTCTCGTAATTGGTGAAGAAGACGAAGCCCCGCTGCGGATGCCCGGCCGGATCGACGGCCTTCAGCAACACCATGCGCACGTTGGGGTGGCCTTCCGCATCGACCGTCGCCAGCGCCATGGCGTTGGGATCGTCGATCTCGTGGGCGGCAGCATCCGCCAGCCACCGGTCGAAGAGGGCAAAGGGCTCTCCCGCGGCGGTAAAATCGCCGGGATCGTTGGCCGCATTCGTTGCGGCAGGCACATCGTTCACGTCCGTACCTCGAAAATCGCCGACGCCCCGAATCAGCGGGACACGCATTCAGTCGAACTTAACCAAACCCGCGCATAGTTGCCGCAGGTCACACACCTCAAGTTGCGCACTGTAGCGTCGTAAGCATCGAGTGAGCGTCATGAGTCTGCATCCCTCTCTAGTTACGCTTACAGCCGTTGTCACCACCGGCCTGGTACTCGCCGGAACCGTATTCCTGGGTTCCACGAACGCCATCGGTGGCGAGCAATGGGAAACCTCCGTCACACCCGAGCTGGGCAATCTGGCCGCGCCGGGCGTACCGGAGGCCCCCGGGATTTCCGTGCTCCCCGGCACCGCCGTCAACATTCCCGTCGGTCCCTATCAGCTCGACGAGAAAGACGAGATCGCCGCGCTGGAGCGCATCCAATACGCACTTTCCGAAGTGAGCGACGGCAAGACCTACGTCTGGCGCCGTTGGCACGGTCGCCTCTCCGGACTCGTGCAGCCCACGGCCTCTTTCAAGGGCGACGATGGCCGGATCTGCCGGCACCTCATTGTCCTGATGACCACGGGCCGGACCACGCGCAAGCAGGAGGGCATCGCCTGCCGCCTGCCCAGCGGTCGCTGGCAACTCGACGGCTGACGCTCGGCGGCGGCCCCCTTCCCGCCCCGCGATCAGCACAAAGGCCGGCCCCCCTTGGCCGGCCTTTGCTATTCTGCCTGCGAAAAAGCGCCCATCTGGACCCATCGTTTCATTTGTGTAGGATGCGCGCCGAACGGACCGGGCGGCAACCAGGAATAGAGAGAAACCCATGACGGAGCCTATGCCGAGCGCAGGGGTTGCGAAAGGCAACCTGTTGGCTGGCAAACGCGGCCTTATCATGGGCTTAGCCAACAACCGCTCGATCGCCTGGGGCATTGCCCGGGCCGCGGCGGCTCAGGGGGCCGAGCTCGCATTTACCTACCAGGGCGATGCCCTCAAGAAGCGTGTGGAGCCGCTGGCCTCGGAGCTCGGCTCCAAGGTCATATTGCCCTGCGACGTCAGCGATGCCGCCTCCATGGATGCGGTATTTGCCGAGCTGCAGCGCGTCTGGGGCAAGCTCGACTTCTTCGTCCACGCCATTGCCTTCTCGGATAAGGCGGAGCTCGACGGGCGTTACGTCGACACCACCGAGAAGAACTTCACGCAGACGATGCTGATCTCCTGCTACTCGTTCACCGCGCTCGCCGCGCGGGCCGAGAAGCTGATGCCCGACGGCGGCTCGATGCTGACGCTGACGTACTACGGCGCCGAGAAGGTCATGCCCCATTACAATGTGATGGGCGTTGCCAAGGCCGCGCTCGAAGCCAGCGTGCGCTACCTCGCTTCCGACCTCGGCAAGACCGGCATTCGCGTCAACGCCATTTCCGCCGGACCGATCAAGACGCTTGCCGCCTCCGGCATCGCCGACTTCCGCTACATCCTGCGCTGGAACGAATACAATTCGCCCCTGCGCCGGACCGTGAGCATCGAGGAAGTGGGCGGCTCGGCGCTCTATCTTCTGTCCGACCTGTCGCGCGGCGTCACCGGCGAGGTGCTGCACGTCGATAGCGGCTACCACGTGCAGGGCATGAAGAACGAGGACGCCCCCGACATCACCGTCGCCAAGTCCGACGAGGGCTGAAGCGAGCGGAGCCTGTCGCCGCAATGCGCGCCGGGGTTACGATCTACTTCATTCGCCACGGCGAGACCGGCTGGAATGCGCAGTCGCGCTACCAGGGCCAGGCGGACATTCCCATGAACGCCACCGGCCGCGAGCAGGCGCAGCGGAACGGCGAGGTCTTGCGCGGGCTCCTGCCCGCCATCGCCCGCTGCCGCTTTATCGCAAGCCCGCTGTCGCGCGCACGGGCAACGATGGAAATCGTGCGCACCGCCATGGGTCTCCCGCCCCGCGACTACGACCTCGATGATCGCCTCAAGGAGATCAATTACGGCGCCTGGCAGGGTGTATTTGCCGCCGACCTGCCTACGGTGGACCCGCAGGGGCTCGCCGCGCGCGCAAAGAATGCCTTCCACTGGCGTCCCGAAGGCGGGGAAAGCTATGCTGATCTGATGGCCCGCGCCGTCGATTGGCTGGAGGAAATCGAGGAAGACGCCGTCGTCGCCGCCCACGGCGGGATCAGCCGCGTCCTGCGCGGCCACCTCTACGGCATCGATACGGCGGCGGTACCCGAGCTTCCGGTGCCGCAGGATCGTATCCTGGTGCTCCGCCGCGACGGCATGGAGTGGTTGTAGCGGCGGCGACGGCCCCCGCTTCCTCGCGTACGTCGGCGAGGTGACTACCCGCCATCCGAGGCGCGCCACCGCAGCAGCCTGATGAAGCCGTAGAAGTAGCCGAACCACAGCAAAACGGAGAGGCCGTAGAACATCACGACGCGCACCGACCATAGCGGCCAGGAGCCGGCGGAACCTATGGCAATCACGTTGGGATAGAACGAGAAGAGAGTGGAGCGCCATCTGTTCCACACGACGGTCACTTCCGAGTTGCGCGACTCGGCCGTCTTGGCGTCGTTGAAGACCCGCTCGCTATTGCGCTTCAACCACCACCAGGAATCCTCGTTCATCAGCTCAAGGCCCCGGTCCGACCGGTTGCGCATATAGATGTAGCGGATGTCGCTCGTGTTGCCCTTTGCGTCAGGATTGCTGCGGCGCACTTCCGTGCCCGTCACGAGACCGGTCGTCCATGTGGGACGGGCATACTCCCAAGCGGACCAGAGAGGCAGGCCCACCACCAGCGACGCAATGGCCAGAATGACCCCGCCCCGGCGCCATAGGACATAGGCGAGCAGCCCGATTGCGATGAGGATGATGTAGCCGTAGGACATCCACGCCTGGAGCATGCCTCGAACCTCACCTTGAATAGTTTCGCAGCCGTCGCGCGCCGCAGCTCGCCTAGGACCATCCATACGAGGGAAGGCGTTGCCAGCAGGCGGGCCGAGCCTAGGGCAGCCCTCGCACCGTCGGCAAGATCGATCTCACTGCGGCAACAAATGGGTATCGAAGGCGAGGGTACGGGCCCCCGCTGATGCTGCCCCATGAAGGCGGCGCGATTGTACGTGGAGCGAAACTCACCTTACGCCAACCTGCAGGAGCCTGCCTATTTTCTTTGCCCGACTCCAACCCGTCGCAGCCCCTGCAGCACGGTAAAAAGGAAAAGAGCCGAGGCAGCGGCTGCCCCGGCTCTTCCCACACGTCGAAATGGCCGCTCGGTGCCGGTTGCTCAGGCCGGCAAGGAGCAGCGCTATGTTCGGATCGGCCACGCACCGATCCGGAAAACGCCTTTACGCGGTTGTGCGACACGCGACCGGCGGGTTGTTGCGCCGATGGCTTAGAAACGTTGCCAAACCAATTGGTCCCAAGGCGAAGCCTGATGGCGACCGGCGGCTTGCTTCCGCCCGGAGGCGGCTATTGCAGAATCGCGGCACATCGCGAAGCGATGCCCGCCACTGCAGTCTCCTTGCAATTTATCGCGTAGCGCGACGCGGTACTTAGCGCCCACTTAAACTGCGTCGCGCGTCCGTGTCACGGCCTTTGCCTGCCTCCACTCTTGCGGGCCTGCGCTTGCACTTCTAAGACTGGCACAACTGCCACGGGGAACGGTTGCACGCGCACCCCTCCCGCATCCCTCATCCGGCTATTGGCGATGTCCCACAACACCTTCGGCCATCTGTTCCGCGTGACGACCTGGGGCGAAAGCCACGGGCCCGCACTGGGCTGCGTCGTCGACGGTTGCCCGCCGGGGCTGCCGCTCGAAGCCGCGGAGATTCAGACCTTCCTCGACAAGCGCCGCCCGGGGCAGTCCCGCTTCACCACCCAGCGCCAGGAGCCCGACGCGGTGGAGATCATGTCGGGCGTATTCACCGATGCTGAAGGCCGCCAGGTGACGACGGGTACGCCGATATCCCTGCTCATCCGCAACGTGGATCAGCGCTCGAAGGACTACGGCGACATATCGAGCAAGTTCCGGCCCGGACACGCCGACTACACCTATTTCAAGAAGTACGGCATCCGCGACTATCGCGGCGGCGGACGCTCCTCCGCGCGCGAAACGGCCACGCGCGTTGCCGCTGGCGCCGTGGCGCGCAAGGTCATTCCCGGCGTGCGCATCCGCGGCGCCCTCGTGCAGATCGGAAACATCAAAGTCGATCGTTCGCTCTGGGATTGGGACGCCGTCGGCGCGAACCCCTTTTTCTGCCCCGACGCGGCAACCGCCGTGCAGTGGGCCGAATACCTCGACGGCATCCGCAAGTCCGGCTCCTCGATCGGCGCCGTGATCGAAGTCGTCGCCGAAGGCGTTCCCGCAGGCTGGGGTGCCCCGCTCTACGGCAAGCTCGACCAGGATCTCGCTTCCGCGATGATGAGCATCAACGCCGTGAAGGGCGTGGAGATCGGCGCCGGCATGGAAGCCGCAGAACTCACCGGCGAGGAGAATGCCGACGAGATCCGCATCGGTCATGACGGGCAGCCGTGTTTCCTGACGAACCACGCGGGCGGCATCCTCGGCGGCATCTCGACCGGCCAGCCCATCGTGTGCCGCTTCGCCGTGAAACCGACGTCGTCCATTCTCACCCCGCGCAAGACCATCGACGTTGCGGGAGCAGAGACGGACGTCATTACCAAGGGCCGGCACGATCCGTGCGTCGGTATCCGTGCCGTCCCGATCGGCGAAGCGATGATGGCGATCGTGCTCGCCGATCACTTTCTCCGCCACCGCGCACAGATCGGCTGAACGATGCGCGCGAGCGCACCCGCGCCGATAAAAAATCTGGGCGTCGAAAGACAATTTGCCGCGCGGCAGGCTAGCCAAACTTTGCCGCGTGCGGTATCGTCAAGAAACTGAAGCTCAAGAGAAATCTTGCCACTGACGTTGCGGCCTCGCGGCCCTGCGCAACGCACGTCTTCCCTTTGGGAAGCGATGCACTGCGGCTGCCGCGAGCTTGCGCGAACGGGATCACTTGCCAGCGCGCGGAGCGGGCGAGCGAAGGATGCTGAGCTGTTTTCCGCGTGGGGAGGCGTGGTCCTGTGCTGAGAATCGACGGTCGTCGCCATTCGTTGACGTTGAGCAAAGCAATCTTCGACAGACCGACACCGGAGATACGCTACGAGGCCGCACCCTCGGTCCCGCTCATTGCGCGCGACAGTTACGTCGCCGAAACGGCGAGCAAGATCGAGCAGCTGCAAGCAGCCATGCGGCTGATGTCCCGTGATCTTGCGCAGATCGCCGGCGCTGTCGCCGACCTGCAGCAAAAGGCCGACGAGGAAAAGCGCTGGCAGACATTCCAGCTGGGCGAGAAGCGCAGCCGCGATACGAAACTCGACGAGTTGCTACGGGGATGTCGCGATCTCAAGGCCCGTCTCGACCGCATCGAGTCGTGCAGCAAGGGGGATTTCCACGCCTATCACAGCTTCGAGGCGGTGAGCCGCAAGCTCGCGGAGCTGGAAACGTTTCCGGACTACGCCCGGAGCATCGAACGCTCCTTGAAGCTGCGCTCGTGGGTGCTATGCGCCACCATAGCGGCCGGTGCCGCCATCATCGTGCTTGCGAGCACGCTCGCCACCTGAACCGCCACCGACTTCCTGCAAAAAAACAGGCGCCCGAACTCCGGGCGCCCGGTCTGCCAACGCCTGTAGTCGCCCGCAGGTTTGCGCAACCTTTGTCCCGGGTCAGCTCGCGCGACGGCGCGACGTGGCCGGCCGCTTGCGGGGCTTCGCTGGCGCCTTTGCCACCTTCCGCGCTGTGACCTTCCGCCCGCCGGTGCGCCGCTTGGTGCTGACCTTGCCACGCCGGCCGCGCGATCCCTTGTTGACGCGCGCTTCGGCAACGGCGGAGAGCTTTTTGTCGGCGGCCTTTTCCTCGCGCAGGTTGCGCTCGAGGAGCGGGACCACCTCGTCCTTGCCGAGTTCCTGCGCCCAGGCGATGAGGGTACCGTAGCGCGTGATCTCGTAGTGCTCCACAGCCTGCGCGGACGCAACGACCGCCGCATTCGTGGGCGTGCGCCCTTCGACGTCGCCGAGAAGCTCATCGCCCTCGCTGAGAATGCCGTCGATACCAGGGCAGCGCGTGCCCTTGGCCTTCTCCCCCAGGAGCTCGAACGCCTGCTCAAGCCGGATCACCTGTTGCTCGGTCTCCATAAGATGCTGCTTGAGCCCCTTCTTCAGCTCGGCGTCCGTCGCCGCATCGATCATCTTCGGTAGGTTTTTAACGATCTGATTTTCTGCATAGTAGATGTCCTTCAGACCGTGCAGAAATAGGTCGTCGAGCGACTTCAACTCTCTCGTAAAAAGTCCCATTGGGATCTCCGGGCTGCGCTGCTGTGGTTCGCAACGCCAACGCGGCGCCAACGGATGAAGTTCCGGGCCGGAGCAAAACGTACGCGCCATAGCTGCGCGCAAGCGCAACGCGAGGCTATCGGTATGGAAGCGTGGCCTGCCGTTCAGACCCTCTCGGCCCAAAGGTCGTAGTCGTCCGCGTTCGTAACGCGCACCGAGACGATATCGCCGGGCTTCACATCCGCTTCGCCGTTGAGGAAGACGCTGCCGTCGATCTCCGGCGCATCCCACTTGGAGCGCGCCATCGCGCCGTCTTCGTCGACCTCATCGACGATCACATCGATCTCGCGGCCAACGATACGCGCAAGCCGCTTCTCGCTCACCTCTTTCGCCGTCTCCATGAAGCGATGCCAGCGCTCATCCTTGACCTCGGGCGGCACCGCGCCTTCAAGATCGTTCGCAGGCGCTCCGGAAACCACCTCGTAACGGAAGCAGCCGACACGCGCGAGTTCGGCTTCCCGCATCCATTCGAGCAGAAACGCGAAGTCCTCCTCGGTCTCGCCGGGGAAGCCGACAATGAAGGTGGAACGGATCGCAAGGTCGGGACAGACGTCGCGCCAGCGGCGTATGCGCTCCAAGGTCTTTTCCTGATGCGCCGGGCGCCGCATCGCCTTCAGCACCGCGGGTGAGGCATGCTGAAAGGGAATGTCGAGATAGGGAAGGATCTTCCCCTCGGCCATCAGCGGAATGACGGTGTCGACGTGGGGGTAAGGATAGACGTAGTGCAGCCGCACCCACGCACCGAGCTCGCCCAGCGCCTCGCATAGCGGCAGGAAGCGCGCGGGAAGCCCCTGCCCCTTCCATTGGCTCTCGGCGTATTTGAGGTCGAGCCCGTACGCGCTCGTATCCTGGCTGATGACCAGCAGCTCCTTCACCCCCGCTTTCACGAGGCGCTCCGCTTCGGTCATCACATGGTTCGACGGGCGGCTTTTGAGGTCGCCGCGCAACTGCGGAATGATGCAGAACGAGCAGCGGTTGTTGCAGCCTTCGGAAATCTTCAGATACGCGTAATGGCGCGGCGTGAGCCGCAGGCCCTCCGCCGGCACCAGGTCTATGAACGGATCGTGCATCGGCGGCGCCGCGTCATGAACCGCTTTCACCACCTGTTCGTATTGATGGGGCCCGGTGACGGCCAGCACCCCCGGATGGGCTTCCCTGATCCGCCCTTCCTCTACGCCGAAGCACCCGGTGACGATCACGCGTCCGTTCTCGGCCATGGCCTCGCCGATGGCATCGAGACTCTCCTGCTTGGCGGAATCGAGGAATCCGCAAGTGTTCACCACCACCACGTCCGCGCCCGCATAGTCGGGCGCCACGCGGTAGCCCTCGGCGCGCAGCTTGGTGAGGATGCGTTCCGAATCGACGAGCGCCTTCGGGCAGCCAAGGGATACGAAGCCCACCGTCGGCACATGGCCGCGCTTCTTCTCGTCAGGGGTGTCTTTCTGCAGGGATGCTGTCATGCCGCGCCTCTAGCACGGCCCGGGCAACCGCGCGAGGGGCGAGCCGCATGCGACATTTACGGCATTCGCCTCAATCGCGCATTTACCCATAAAGCCGGCCCGCCACGACCGACACTCGCCAACGAAGCCGCGCAGCGGATTGCCGCTATTGTGCCGCTTCCGTGACCGGATGCTCCTCGAGGGCGGCCGCCATGGCATCCTCGACTTTCTCCAGCCAGATCAGCTCGAGCTGCTTGCGGGTTTCCTCGGATAGATCTTCGATATCCTTGCGGTTCCGGGCCGGCAGCATCACGCGCTTGATGCCCGCCCGCGCAGCCGCCGCGAGCTTCTCCTTGATCCCGCCCACGGGCAGCACGAGGCCGCGCAAGGAAATCTCCCCGGTCATCGCCGTATCGGAACGCACCGGGCGGTCGGTCATCAGTGAGGTGAGCGCGATGAACATGGCAACGCCCGCCGAGGGACCGTCCTTCGGTATGGCGCCCGCGGGAACGTGCACGTGGATGTCGCTCTTCTCGAACAGCTTCTCGTCGACGCCGAGCTGACCGGCGCGGTTCTTCACGATCGACAACGCCGCCTGAACGCTCTCGCGCATCACCTCCCCGAGCTGGCCGGTGAGAATGAGCTTGCCGTTCCCCGCCGAGCGCGTCGCCTCGATGAAGAGGATGTCGCCGCCGACCGGCGTCCACGCCAACCCCGTCGCCACGCCCGGCACGGACGTGCGCATGGCAACCTCGCTCTCGAACACCGGCGCCCCGAGGATGGCACCAAGATCCGCCGCACCGATGCGGATTGGACCTTCTTCGCCCTCCGCGATGCGCACCGCGGCGTGGCGCAACACCTTGCCGATCTCCCGTTCGAGATTGCGTACGCCCGCTTCCCGCGTGTAGAGCCCGATGATCTGCTGCAGCGCCTCGTCGTCCAGCTCGACCTGCCCCGGCTTCAGGCCGTTGGCTTGGAGCTGACGCTCGACGAGGTAGCGTTTGGCGATGTTGAATTTCTCTTCCGCCGAATAGCCCGAGAGCTGAATCACCTCCATGCGGTCGCGCAACGGACCCGGAATCTGGTCGAGCACGTTCGCGGTCGTGATGAAGACGACGCGCGAAAGATCGAACGGCACGGCGAGATAGTTGTCGCGGAACGTGTTGTTCTGCTCCGGATCGAGAACCTCCAGCATCGCCGCGCGCGGGTCGCCCTGAATGCCCGAGCCGAGTTTGTCGATCTCGTCCAGCATCATCACGCAGTTGCGTGAGCCAGCCTTGCGGATCGCCTGGATGATGTTGCCCGGCAGTGCGCCGATATAGGTGCGCCGGTGCCCGCGGATCTCCGCCTCGTCATGCACGCCGCCGAGGGAAACGCGCACGAACTTGCGATTCATTGCCCGCGCGATCGACTGGCCGAGAGAAGTCTTGCCGACGCCTGGCGGACCGACGAAGCACAGGATCGGTGCCTTGCCTTCGGGCGCCAGCTTGCGCACGGCGAGAAACTCGACGATGCGCCGCTTGATCTTGTCGAGACCGTAGTGATCCTCATCGAGGACACGGCGCGCTTCCTTGATATCGATCGGCGTTTCTTCCGGCAGCTTCCACGGCAGCTCGATCAGCCAGTCGAGATACGTGCGCGTCATGCCGTAGTCGGGCGAAGCTTCCTGCATCCGCTCCAGGCGGCGCAGCTCCTTGCGTGCGGCCTCCTCCACCTCCTTCGGCATATCCGCCTTGGCGATGGCTTCCGAAAGCTCCGCGATGTCCTGCGCCTTCGACTGCTCGCCCTCACCGAGCTGGCGCTGGATGGCGGCCATCTGCTCGCGCAGGAGCACCTCGCGCTGACGCTCGTCGAGCGCGGCCTTCGTCTGCCGGCCGATTTCCTGGGAAAGTCGCAGCACCTCGATGCGGTGCGCGAGCAGCCCCGACACCTTGTCCATCCGCGCCGAGACGTCGATCGTCTCCAGGATCTCCTGCTTCTCGGAGGGCGAAAGATCCATGTACGCGGCCGCAAGATCGGCGAGCGCCCCCGGCGCACGCACGTTCTGCACCGCCATGATCATTTCCTGCGGCGCCTGCGGCAGCAGCTCGAGAGCTTCGACGGTCTGGCGCTGCAGGTTGATGAAGCGGGCTTCGATTTCGTGCGAACGCTGCTCCGATTCAGGGATGCGCTGCACGCGCGCCACGAGGAAGGGCCAGCCGCTGAGGAACTCGACCGCCTGGAAGCGCTCGTCGCCTTGCACGACGAGATGGTGTGAGCCGTCCGGCGCCGTCACGTAGCGCACGACATTCGCCACCGTGCCGATGCGGTGCAGATCGATGGGTTGCGGATCGCCCTGCTCGGCGTCGCGCTGCATAAGAATGCCGACCTGCCGCTGCTCGCGCACCGCGCTTTGTGCAGCCGCAATCGAGCGTGGACGTCCGACCGTCACCGGCAGTACAACCCCCGGGAAGAGCGTCATCTCGCGCACCGGAATGATCGCGATGGCGTCGGCGGGCAGCGGCGGCAGCGCAGGCGGAGACGGTTGCCCTTTATCCTGCGGGTTCGGCGCGTCCATTTTCATCTCAGCCAAGGCCTGGCTCCACTTTCGACAACAGCACCAAGAGACACCCATCGGCGAACCTGCGCCGCACGTCGCTATAGCGGCCGACCGGAAGCCGCAGCCGGCGCTCGAAGCGACCTTGCGGCAGCTCGAGACGATGGATGATCGCCGAGCCGAATTCAGCCGGCATCGTGCGGGCGCCTACGACGACGAGATCCCCGCCATCGATAACCGCCTCCACTTGGTCCGGGTTCACACCTGGCAGCGCGACCACGACGAGAACGCCGCGCTCGTCCTCGAGCACGTCGGCGGGCGGCTCCCACGCGGGACGGCCGGCATAGGAACGAACGGGCTGGAAGAACTGGCGATGCATGCGCTCCGCCCGAGCCAGCATCTCGCACGCTTCCGACCACATCCAACGGCTTGGATCATCTTTCATTGAGTGCGTTCTCGCCCGCTTGCTTTGCCGATGCCGACATCGGGCATCAAACATAGTAGTCGATTAAGGGATGTCTACTTTCGCGCCGGCGCAAATCGCCTGCGCCGTACGAATGCAATCGTATGCAAGCGCCTCGAGTTGTGCGCGCAATCACGGTCCTGCGATGACCTTCCGCTCCGGATTCACAACGGGCAGGCGCGCGATGGGCACCCTGCGTTCAAGCCTACACATGGCACGGCGACGATGGCTGATCGCTAGGCTAACCCCGCACCCATCCCGGCGGTGCACCAGCAGGCGACCAGGCGCGGGATTTGCGCAGCCTTCCGCGACATGCAATCGGGCCGCGCCTGGGCTGCCCTGGAGGCTGGCCGTGCTACGCGGTCCGACGTTTAACGGCGGTCGAGCGAGCAAATACTGCTGAACATCATTCGCCAATTGGACGGTCCCAACCACCCGTTTTTGCCCGGCGCCAAATCATCGCACGTTAAAATTGCGCTTTTCGCCGCGCACTGAGGGATTCGCCTTGAAATGGCGGCCTATCCCCCCGATATACCGGACCCGGACCTATGCGTCCCCGCGCCCCATTCGGCTTGGTGTCCAGAAATTCTCAACCTTTTTGCTGGAAACGCCTGGGCTACGGCGGCGTTGGAGCGTTTTCAGGTCGTAACAACAAGCGAAGTGGCGAACGTGGTTGAGGACGAGTTGACCAGCTTTAAGGAACATTCCGGCGCCTTCGCGGACTGCCACGACGGCTGCTGCGATTCGGGCGCGGACGTCTGCGAGGCGGAGCGGGAGGCGCGGCGCGCCTCCGAGCAGAAGATCAGGAAGTGCCTGCTCTGCCGCGATCCCTTCCCCAGCGCGTGGGCGGGCGAGCGCGTGTGCCGCAAGTGCAAATCGACGTCCACGTGGCGCAGCAGCGGCATGGAATAGTCGCTAGCTGTTGCCTCGAGGCTGCGCCTGAGAGCTGAATCTCTTTCGTTGGGTGTTAGTGGGGTAGCCATGGGCTGCCCCTTTTTGTTGAGCCGCGCCATGTCAACGGGCGGGGCGCACGCGGTTTTCTTACCTCAGGGCCCAGGCGCGGTTTGCTGCGTAGGCGCCGGATCCGGCGTACTCATCGACGTGTCAGCCAGATAGAACACGCCGTAGAGCACCCCCGCGGCAACGATCGCCAAGAGCAGCGACGTAACCAGGACACGCAGGTTCAAGCGCCTCGGCGATCCTTGCCGCGCCTCCGTGGGCGTAAGAACTTTTTCTCTAGCCATGCCGTCCTCCAAAAGTCCGAAAAAATTCGCGCAAGAGCTTCCTGCTGAGCTTCGGTGCGCAGGCCGCAACCCAGCCGAGTTGAGCGGCCCAGAAGAGATCCAGGCCGCTCAGTGATTAGGCAGTCAGGCCATTTCTGCTTATGAGCGGTTTTTCGGCTTTACATACTCGGGCGCCGACTGAAGACTTTCCTTCGTGGCAGCGGTGCTGACGGCGAGCTTGCCGTTAGAGTCGGTCGCAAGCGTCAGCTGCTCGAACGGCAGCGCAACGTTTTTCTCGCCGAGCCCCAGGAAGCCACCCACGCCGACGATCACGGCGGCAATCTTGCCGTCCTTCGCGATGAGGACGTCATTGATGTCGCCGACCGTTTCGTTGGCAGCGTTCTTCACGTTCTGGCGCAGCAGCTCCTTCGCTGAAACATCACCCGCACCAAGGTTTGCCGCCGGCATGGGTGCAGTGGCGGCCGGTACCTGGGTGGAAGGCGTCGTCGCTTCCTGCGCGAACGCCGGAACGGCCATCAACGCTGCAATTGATGCAATTGTCGCAAACGTCTTCATGTCGATGTTTTCCTCTTTACCCGCCAGAATGAAATTGCCTCGCCCGTCGGAGCGAAGCGCTGGTGCCAGAGCGGCAACATGGTTGAAGAACGATTTCTCACCAGGGCCGGTTCCGCCAACTCCATTGCGGGCAGCTCTTCCGGCGGCAAAGGCGGGCGCAGGAGTGCGGATGGAGACACCTCTTGGAGGGACAGAAGGTGAGGCCATTTCGCCATAGTGCGAATGCCTTTCACCATGCGGGGAACGATGTCTGTGTTTTGCAGGGAACAGCAGCGTGCGCTTCCCGTTGTAATGATAACCAATCTCTCTAGTCGGTTGAGACAGCTGAGATTTTGACTTGATTGTGGCAGCTGAAATCCCCAACTCGATTGACTTGAACCGCCATGGTGTCACCGATGCTAGCTTCCCCCACGCCAGTAGCTGATCCGGTCGTCGATCAGGCCGTTGCTCTGCTTCCCGCACACGCCGGATGCAGCGCGCGCGTGCGCCGCCTCACCCGTGGCGAGACGCTCTTCCACGCGGGTGACCGGCGCGACTGTATTTATCGGGTCGAGCGTGGCGCGCTCTGCCATTACGTCCGCTGGCCTGACGGCCGGCACGAGGTGATCGAGTTCGCCTTTCCCGGCGACATCATCGGCTTCGGCCATCTCGACGTCCACGCGAGCACCGCACAGGCCGCAGCGCGCACGATCGTCAGCCCTGTCAGTGAGAGAGAGTTCGAGCGCCTCCTGGAGAACGACGGAATGCTCTCCGCGCGCTACGCGGCCGCCGCGGATCGCGAGTTCGAGTTCCTGCGCCTTCGCGCGCTGCAGAGCACGCAGAACGCACCGGCCAGGCGCGTCGCTTCCTTCCTCGCTGCCCTCGCCCAGCTGAGCGCACGCGAAGGACGCGACCCCAGCACCGTTGCGGACGAGCTCACCTCGGGCGTCGTTGCCGAGCAGCTAGACATGAGCGTGGATACGTTTGCCGGTGTGCTGAGCGAGCTGAAAACGCGCGGCCTCTTGGCAGACGCCGGCGAAACCCTGCGCATCTCCGACATCGATGCGCTGGAGAAGTTCGCCGACGCGGCGTGATCGCCATCTTACCGGAATCGTTGCATCAGGCTGGCGCCGCCGCTCACTCACCCGTACGGGCCGGGCGCGCGGCGCTAATCTTTGTGGGTGCGCGGACGCAAGCGCATTGTCGTCTCCAGCACTGCGTCCCGCTTGGACCAAGAATGCTGCCCGCCACAAGCTGGGCATTGGACCGGTGCCGCAACCACATCAGGCAGTACGGAAAAACTATCCTTGTCCGTGTCGATACCGACGGGAATGAGTTCGTTCGTTGCCGGACAACGAATCATGATTGCGCCCATGGCCTCACCCTCTCCATCAACGCAGCAAGCGGCAATGGCGAGCTATGCGCCATCATCTACGCCTACTTCGTTTGGACCCCGCCGCAGATTATCTTCAAACTCGGCCAAATCATGTTCAGCAATGGAGCTTGGCGGGGGAGGAACTTGCATATTGAAGGGACGTTGATCGGGGCACACAGCTCTGTCCAGGAGGCTCCCGATGAAAGTCGAAAATCTTTCCGATCTCTTCGTCCACACTCTGAAAGACATTTACTTCGCCGAAAACCAGATCATCAAAGCACTGCCTAAAATGGCAAAGGCCGCCGATTCAAAGGAACTCGCGCGCGCTTTCGACAACCACCTGCAGGAAACCAAGGAGCAGGTCGCGCGCCTCGACGAAGTCTTCAAGTTGCTCGGCAAACGCGCCGAGGGCGAGAAGTGTCCCGCCATCGAAGGTATCCTGAAGGAAGGCGAGGATCTGATGAAACACATCAAGGATCCCGACACACGCGACGCCGCCATGCTCGCCGCGGCTCAGGCCGTCGAGCACTACGAGATCACCCGCTACGGCACCTTGATCGCCTGGGGCGAGCTTCTCGAGCTCCCCGACGCGGTGAAGCTGCTTTCGATGACGCTCAAGGAGGAATACGGCGCCGACGATAAGCTCAGCAAGCTGGCCGAGAGCAAGCTGAACCGCGAAGCCGCTTAGCACGGTCCTCCACACGGGTTGTTCTCGGAAAGAACCCGCGGGCCAGCCACATTTTCCCCTAAAACGGGCGCGGAGCTCCCCGGCTTCGCGCCCTCGCTTTTACGGAACGGCGATCGGCCGAAGGTCAACCCCCGTCGTCTTGCCGAAGCCAATCCAGCTCTTCAGCCTCACTTAAGGGATTGGAAACTGCGCGGGACGATCCCGCCCCCGGTATATCAAATGACATCGCAACAGCGCGGGACAATCTTTAAGGGTACGTGCGTGCATCCTGACATCGGTTGGTGACGATTGCCCGTCCGCTCTCCCCCGCTTTGGTATCCTCCGCGCTACTTCCGCGCGTGGCCAAGCTTTTCGGCCGACGACACGACGCCCCCTTCCAAGCCTTCACAGCCGGCCGATCCCCTAGATCAGGATCGGCAAGTCCCCGCTGCCAACCTGCGGGTTCTTCTGGTGGAGGACCAGACCATCATCGCCCTCGACACCGAAAGCATGCTGCTGGATCTCGGCGCCGTCAGCGTACACGCTTTCACGACCGTCGATGCAGCGATCGCGTGGCTCGGCGATGCCAATGTCGATATCGGCGTGCTGGACGTCGCCCTCGGAGGCACGACCTCCTTCCCGGTGGCAGAGTTGCTCGAACAACGCACTATCCCTTTCATCTTCACCACCGGCTACGGCGATTCGAGCATGTTCCCGGAGCGCTTCCTCACCGTGCCCATCGTGCGCAAGCCCTACGTCGTGCGCGCCCTCGCGGAGGCCATCTTCAAATGCTTGAAGCGTCCGTGAGACACGCCGCAGTGCGCCCGGCGGTGGCCTAGAAATTTCGCGGATTTTCTAAAGCAGCGGGCGCACCGCTTCAGGGCCGCTGTCGTCGCCCGAAAGCTCCGCCAGACGCTCCCGGTTCAATATCTCGAACTCCTGCTCGCGCCAGCGGATCGCACCCTCGCGCACGAGACGTCCCAGCGTGCGGTTCGTGTGCACCAGCGATAAGCCCAGCGTGTCGGCCACATGCTGCTGCGTGACGGGAATCCGGATCCGGTTGCGGGATGAGGCCAGGCCGACCTCGGCCACCCGATCGGCGAGATGCAGGAGCAGATGCGCACACCTCTCGACCGCGGTGCGCCGTCCGACCGAAAGAAGCTGCTGATCCAGCAATTGCTCCGAGCGTGCCGCAAGCCAGGTGACGTCGAAGGAAAGCCCGGCGTGCGTCTCGAACAGACGCCAGAGGCCTTCACGCTGGAAGATGCACAGCACCATGTCGGACAGCGCCTCGACGGAATGCTGCATCTCCTGCATCACTGAGCCCTGCAGCCCGAGGAAATCTCCGGGCATGCAGTAGTTGAGAATCTGCCGCCGGCCATCGGGAAGCAGCTTGTATCGGAAGGCCAGCCCCGAGAGCACCGTATAGAGGTGCTCGTTGTGGGAGCCTTCGAGAAACAGCGGCATTCCCGCCTTCAGTCTCACTTCGCCCACCTTGAAGGCGATGACGAACGCAAGCTCCTCAGGGGTGAAGGGCCGGAAGATTTTCTGCTTACGTAGCGGACAAAGCTGGCAGGGCACCGGCTCTGCCGGGAGCGTCCTCCTGTCTCCCATTCGCCGGCGTCCTTCTCTACGCTGTCCCGTGAAGAACGCTTGAGGCGAAGCGCATCCAGAACTCAGTCCGAGCTTCCGCTCCGGCTTTTGATGCACCCGAATGAGTTAGCCTCGGTTCGCCGTGCCCCGTCAACACCTGCCGGTGCAGCACCCGCGAGCGCCGCTTCCGCGTGTCTGATCTTCGCCATGCCGCACGCAATCGATGGTGGCATGGCTTCCACATCCCAGGTCGCAAACGCTTCCCGCAGTCTGCGACCGATTAGCTTCGTAAGCTCTTGGCTTTTATCAATGTTCACCTTTGCCTTCCGCATTGCATCCCGTTTTGTTCTTCAACACGGCGATGCTGGCGAAAGTTCCGGTAGCACCTGTCGCGTATCGCTGCTGGACGACAAAAGTGCAACTCAGCTCCCGAGCAGGTGGCTGGTTGGAATATCGAGGGTCCAGCGTACGCCTTCCCGTTCGAACTTGAGGTCCGCCGTACCCTGGAGCGCCCGAGCGGCGAGCTGCTCGGTCACCACTTGTCCGAAGCCGCGGCGGCACGGCTGCTCGACGGCCGGTCCGCCGCTTTCGAGCCACTTCACCTGCAGGCGGGCATCGCCATCGGAGCCCGTGCGCGACCAGCGCACCTCGACGCGGCCCTCTGGCACCGAGAGCGCCCCGTACTTCGCCGCGTTCGTCGACAGCTCGTGGACAGCAAGGCCGATGTTCTGCGCCGCCTCCGGCGTGACGATGAAACTCTCGCCTTCGATGCTGATCTGGCTCGCGTGCTGGTCGAGATAATGACCGAGCTGCGAGCGCACCAGCTCGCGCATGGAGACGCCATGCCAGTTCCGTTGTACCAGCAGGTCATGGGACGCTGCGAGCGCTTGCAGGCGGCCGGAAAACCGAACCTCGAAATCATCGACGTCCCGGCTCGCGAGCTTGGTCTGGCGGGCCATTGCCTGGATGACCGCGAGCAGGTTCTTCGACCGGTGCGTCACCTCGCGCATCAGAAGGCGGATGTGCTCCTCCCAGCGCTTGCTGTCGGTGATATCGCGCGCCGTGCCCGTCATGCGCACCGCTGCACCGTCGACGAACTGCGCCCGTCCGCGCACGGCAACCCAGCGCTCCTCACCATCGCGCACGCCGGTGACCCGGTATTCGACGTCGTATTCGGCGTCACCGTTGGGATCCTTGGCCCGTTCGATGGCGGCGAGTGCCGCTTCCCGGTCCTGCGGATTGAGCGCGGCAACGAACACGTCCTGCGAGACGGGGTCGTCGGCGTTGAGGCCCCACAGCTCGCGCATCCTCCGATCCCAGGTGAGCGTGCCATTGACGAGATCCCAATCCCACGTGCCGGTATCCGCCGACTGCAACGCCAGCCGCAGCCGGTCTTCGCTTTCCCGCAGGGAGTGTTCCATCTGGCGGCGCCGCTCGCTGGCACGCGCCAGCGCTTCGCCCACCGCGCGGACCTCCAGGATCGACGACTGTATCGGCTCTACCCTCTGTCCGCGACCGAGCTGGTGCGCGCCGTTTGCCAGCGCACGAATGGGATCGGAAATGCGTCGGCCGAAAAGGTAGGCGAGCAGCGCCGACAGGAGCGCGAAACTCACCGCCAGCGTGGCAACGAGTATCCACGATCGAATGATCGGCTGGTTCGCCAAGGACTCGGGCACGCTCGCCGAGATCAGCCAGCCAGACTGCCGCGAATACGTGGACGTACGCAGCAGTGGCTCGCCGTTGCGGCCTATTCCATGCCACATCGCAGCTTTTTCGGTGGGCACCCGGCCCTTTCCGCTCACCGGCCGCCTCTGCGCATCATAGTCCTGCGAATGCGCAACGACTGTTCCTGCGCGATCCGTAACGACGGCGACCCATCCGGGATCGAGTTCCGCCCGCTGCAGGATTTCGCGGATGCGCTCGGGCGAGATCGACGCACTCAGCACATAGATCGGCCGCTTGCCGCGCCGCACCGGAACGCTGATGTTGAAAGTCGATGCGCCATCGGGCGGCGCGCCATCGATCGTCGAGGCCGGATGCACGTTTGAAACGTAGGCTGTTCCTGCCTGCAGAATTTGTTTCGCATCCAGCGCGGCGCCATCTGCACCGCCTTTGTCGGCGCGCGTTGAAAGCAGTTGCTTGCCGCTGGTATCGCTCAGGATGAAATCGTTGCCGCTCACGTCGCGCGCTGCGGTTGCCTGGTTGTAGAAGGCTTTGAGATCGCCTTCGGTCAGCGCCGGAGAGGAGGCCAGCGCCTTGAGCGTGGTCGTCGTCGCCGAAAGCTCGCGATCGATGGCCGTCGCGAGCGAGCGTACGACGTCGGTGATCTCGTCCTCCATCGCCGTCCGCTCGAGGGACGCCGAACGCAGGATCATTAAGCCGCTGAAGATCAGCGCCGGAATGAGAAGGGCGGAGCTATAAAGAAGCAGTTGCGCCTGTATCGACCAGCCGCTTTGACGGAGGCGCTCAAGCATCGGGTGAAGATCGCACGGATTTGTTGCTCATCGTAGCCCCCGGCAGCGCGTGCGCTGAGATGCCGAAACGCTTGGAGAAAAGCCCGGTTCCGGTATCGCTGCACGGCAATCATTTTGACGCAGTCTACACCCCGCGCAGCAGTCGCGTCGGGAACCTTCCTCCCCATGGGCCGTTAGGCTGATGCTCAGTTTAACATAGCCAGGGAGTGCTCCATGAATTGGGATCGCATCAGCGGCAATTGGAAACAGTTTCGCGGTAAGGTGAAGGAGCAGTGGGGCAAGCTCACGGATGATGAGCTGGACCAGATCAACGGGAACCGCGAGCAGCTCGAGGGTAAGATTCAAGAGCGCTATGGCATTGCCAAGGACGCCGTGAAGAAGCAGGTCGACGAGGCTATGAGCCGCTGGTGAGCGCAAAATCGCTATTCTGACTAAGATCGGCCTTCCTCCTCCGACCGGTCGGGAAAGGCGAGCCCGCGGCAGCCACCGCGGGCTCGTTTTCTGAAGCCCTCGGAACTTTCCCTGCCTCTACACGTTTAGTAGCCTTACTCAGCGGATGTTATGGTCCGTGACCGCATAAGCCCCGGTATGAGCCGGGCGGCAGAGAACCAAAGCGGGGAAGCGGGAGGGCCAGACATATGTCGGAAGAGAAGAAGGCCCCTTGGGACAAGGCTTCCGGGCCTGCTCTTGGGGATTCTCGGCCGGGGGAGACAATGCAAAGTCAAGTTCCACAAGCCGCCGCAGCAGCGGACGACGGATTGACCGCGACGGCGCGGACACCGGAGGATCCCGAAACGCACGAGCACCATCACGAAAAGCCCCAAATGGCAGCAGGGCCCGCGGATGACCCGAGGGACGCTGCGAAGGGCGCGCGCGCTCGCAATCAGGATGTCCTGCCCGGGATCTTAGGCAAGCAGCTCCGAGCCGCCTATGGCGAGCTATTGAATTCGCCCGTGCCCAACCGCATTACCGATCTGATCAAGCAGCTCGAAGGCAAGGAAGCCGAGACACCTGCGCGCAACGTGCGCGAAGGGGAGGAGAGCAATTGAGCGGACCGAAACGACACGATAACGCCCTTCGCGACGATCTTGTCGCCGCCATACCCAACATGCGCGCCTTCGCAATTTCACTGTGCGGCAGCCGCGACCGTGCGGACGATCTCGTGCAAGAGGCACTGGTGAAGGCCTGGAACCACCTCGACTCCTTCGAGCAGGGCACCAACCTCAAGGCATGGCTCTTCACCATCCTGAGAAATGCCTACTTCTCGGAGCTGCGCAAAACCAAGCGCGAGGTTGCGGACAGCGAAGGCCAGCTCGCCGCCAAGCTCTCCGTACCGCCAGAGCAGCAGGGTCACCTTGACCTTCTCGATCTCAACCGCGCCCTGTCGAAGCTCCCGCCGGACCAGCGCGAAGCGCTCATTCTTGTCGGCGCCGAAGGCTTCTCCTACGAGGACGCGGCGAACATCTCCGGTTGCGCTGTCGGCACCGTGAAGAGCCGTGTCAACCGCGCACGCTCCCGCCTCAACGAGCTGATGTCGGCCACGCCGTCGGAGCACAAAGGCTCGGAAACAACTGGGTCCAAGCCGCATCCGCCGGGGAACCGCTCGCGGACCGCCCGTGTCCTCTGATACGGGACGGCCGCAACCGAAGAGATAGTCGAGTTGGATAACGAAAAAGGCGGGCAGTGCCCGCCTTCGTTGCATCAGAGCCCGTGAACGGAGAACCGGCCGCTGCGTTAAGCAGAGGCGACCTGCGCGTCGGGACGATGAGCTTTGTAGTCGAAGAACAGCGCCTGGCTGATGACAGCCTGCACGGTCTCGGTGCGGAAGGGCTTGTTGATAAGGAACGTCGGCTCCGGCCGGCTTCCCGTCAGCAGGCGCTCCGGATAGGCGGTGATGAAGATCACCGGCACGTCGAACGACTCCAGGATCTCGTTGACGGCTTCAAGTCCGGAGCTGCCATCGGCGAGCTGAATATCCGCGAGAACGAGACCCGGACGGTGCTTCTGGAATGCGGCGACAGCCTCGCTGTGCGTGCGCGCCGTCTCGCTGACTTCATGGCCGAGGCCGGTAACGAGATCGGCAAGGTCGAGCGCGATCATGGGCTCGTCCTCGATGATCAGCACGTTCGTCGCCACCTGCTCCGCAATTTCGGAAGCCGCCTGGTCGACGAGCGCTTTCACATCCGCTTCGTCGGTGCGCAGGATCGTTGCCGTATCGGAGGTCGGGAATTCCTCGACCGCCATCAGCAGGAACGCTTGGCGAGCTCTTGGCGTGATGGCTTCGAGCTTGCGATCCGCGGCGGCCAAGCGCTCGGGAACCGGTGCATCGTATTTCGTTTGATTGAGCTGCACCGAGTTCCACACATCGAGGAAAGCGCGATAGGTGGCAACACGCGGCTCCAGGTCGATAGGGAACATTGCCGGCTCGGCGGCGATTGCTTCCAGCATGGCGACCACATATGCGTCGCCACTTTCCTGACTGCCAGAAAGAACGCGCGCAAACCGCCTCAGGTAAGGCAACTGCGGCGCGATGATTTCCGAGATGGACATGCTCTCCCCTTTATACGTCGCCAACTTGGCCGTATGTCTTTGCAACCCGCTGGAAACGCTCAACTGCGTGAAAAGTTCCCGGCCCAGCCGCGGTGAATCGGCTGAAGTGCGCGCATGGCGCTAACCTATTGCCCCTCATGCTTAATTTCCAGTACTTTGCGATCGGGTCAGCTCGCCTATCGGCGGCGCAGAACGCCGCCGATGAGGGATACGATCAACAGAATGATGGCGACCCAGAAGAGCATACGGGCACCTTCCGTAGCAACGCCCGCCACGCCGCCGAAACCGAAAAATGCCGCGACGAGCGCGACGATAAGAAAGATAACAGCCCAGTAGAGAAGATTGCCCATGGTGCTCCTCGCGGCGTGAAAGCTAAAAGCTGAGTACTGCTGCTGGAAAATCCGAAGTGATGCGCATTGGTTCCACGGACTGCGCCACGTAAGCATCGAAGCGGAACCGGAGGCGCGTATTAAAGTTGATGGTAGGCAACACCCACCCATGCCCTCGTCCACACGCTTTGAGATGAAAAACCAAATCCAGCAGTTCGACTGGGGCAACACACCGGTCGGCCCAATCGAGAACTGGCCAGCGACCCTCAGGACCGCTGTCGATATCATCGCCGCATCGCCCGTTCCGATGGTGATCCTGTGGGGACGGGAGGGCACGATGATCTACAACGATGGTTATGCAGCCTTCGCAGGTGCGCGCCATCCAGGGTTGCTGGGGCGTGCCGTTTCCGACGCTTGGCCCGAAGCCTCCGATTTCAACCAGCGCGTGATCGAAAGCGTCTTCGCGGGCGAGTCGCTGTCGTTTCGCGACAAGCACTTCAAGCTGCGGCTCCGGTCCGAACCGGAAGACGTCTGGGTCAACCTCGACTACAGCCCCGTACGCGGCGAGGACGGCAATACGGCCGGCGTGCTCGGCATCATCGTCGATACGACGCCGTGGGTTTATGCCGAACGCGCCCAGCGCGAGAGCGAATCCCGGTTTCGCACGCTCGCCGACAACATAGCCGCGTTCGCCTGGATGGCCGACGATGCGGGCAACATCTTCTGGTACAACAAGCGTTGGTTCGACTACACCGGCCTTCCCTTCGAGGAGGCCAAGCGTTGGGGCTGGCCCCTGCGCCAGCACCCCGAGCACGTCGACCGCGTAATGGAGAAGATCAACCGCTGTCTGACGTCCGGTGAAGTGTGGGAGGATACATTCCCGCTCAAGGGCCGCGATGGCGTCTTCCGCTGGTTCCTCTCGCGTGCCATGCCGATACGCGACGATGCCGGGAACGTCATCCGCTGGTTCGGAACCAACACGGACATCACCGAGCACCTCGAGGAAGCCGAGAAGAACGCACAACTCGCCACCATCGTCGCAACGTCGGCAGATGGCATCATCTCGATGGCCAGCGATGGAACGATCCAGTCCTGGAACCCAGGCGCCGAAATCATGTTCGGATATACCGCCGAAGAAGTGATCGGGAAATCCGAGCGTCTTCTGTTCCCCGATGATGCGCAGGCCGAGTTCGACGACAAATACCGCCACCTGCGCCGTGGCCAGCATGTGCTGAAGGATTCCCTGCGACGCAAGAAGGACGGCACGCTCCTCGACGTCGCAATAAACGTTGCCCCCATGCGCCGTCCCGATGGCCGCATCTTCGGCTTCTCCGCCGTCTTTCGCGACGTGACGGAGCGCAAGCGCGTCGAGAAGCATTTGCGTACGGTGATGCGCGAGCTATCCCACCGCACCAAAAACCTGCTGGCGGTGATCGTCGCGATGGTGCGCCAGACCGCCCGCACGAGTTCCGATGTCACCGTGCTGCAGTCGCAGCTGATCCAGCGCCTGCAGAGCCTGTCCGCCTCGCACGATCTCCTCGTCGCGGAGGATTGGACCGGCGCCTCGCTGGAAGAATTGATCCGCGCCGTGCTGCAGCCGTTCATCGGCACCACATCGGAGGCGCTGGAATGCGAGGGCCAGCCGGTTTTCGTCAACGCGACGGCCGCGCAAAATCTCGGCCTTGCATTGCATGAGCTTGCGACAAACGCGGCAAAATACGGCGCACTGTCGACGTCGTCGGGGCGGGTGCAGCTATCGTGGGGATTCGAGCCCGGCGAGGACGGCAACCTCCGGCTCGTGGTGCGCTGGCAGGAGAGCGGCGGCCCGCGCGTAATGCCCGCGGAGGTGAAAGGCTTCGGGCATGTCGTCATCGAGCGCGTCGTCGGTCAGGCACTCAATGCCAACGTGGAATACCAATTCCCGCCCGAAGGCGTGCGCTGGACGATAGCGATGCCGCTCGAGTTCCTTGTGCGCTGGCGCAACAAAGGGCCAGCGGCAGTGCGAGTCACCGCCGGATAAAGAGATAAAGATAAAAATAGGCCGGCAAGGAGAACCTCACCGGCCTTAACTCGATCGTCGGCGGATCAGGGGATGATCGTGCCGCCGTTCGGATGCAGCACCTGGCCGCTCATGTAGGATGCATCCTCGCTCGCGAGGAATACGAAGCACGGCGCAACCTCGTTCGGCTGGCCTGCACGCTTCATCGGTGCGCTGGCGCCATGGCGGCTCGTCTTTTCAGCGTCGAACGATGCGGGAATGAGCGGGGTCCAGATGGGGCCGGGCGCGACCGCATTCACACGGATGCCCTTGTCCATCAGGAGCTGCGAGAGCGAGCGCGTGAACGACACGATCGCGCCCTTCGTGGCGCTGTAGTCGAGTAGCGTCTCATGCCCTTCGAATGCGGTAATCGAGGCGGTATTGATGATCGCGGCGCCCTTGTGAAGATGTGGAAGCGCCGCGCGCGTCAGATAGAAGAAGCCAAACACGTTGGTGCGAAACGTCTGCTCGAGTTGCGATGCCGTGAGCTCCTCCAGGCCGTGCACCTCGTGCTGCTCGGCCGCGTTGTTTATGAGAACATCAAGACGACCAAGCTCCGACACCGTACGCTCGACGGCCTGCTCGCAGAAGACATCCGATCCGATGTCCCCCGCGATGATGATCGCGTGCGCACCTTCCGCTTCGACGAGCCGCTGCGTCTCGCGTGCGTCCTCATGCTCGTCGAGATAGATGATCGCGACATCGGCGCCTTCCCGCGCAACGGCAACCGCTGTGGCGCGGCCAATCCCGCTGTCTCCGCCGCTGATCAGCACCACCTTGCCCTTGAGCTTATCGGCGCCCTTGAAGCGCGGCTCGAACTCCGGCCGCGGCACCATGGGCTTCTCGCGTCCGGGCTGGACCTCTTGCTTCTGCGGCGGCTGGCGATGCACTTCCATCTTCCATTCACTTTCTGCCCCCCGCACTTCTTTCCCAATGCAGCGAGCGCAGTACCGGTTCCGAAACACCCCGTTTTCGCGTCTATCGAAACTGGGCCCTCTCGTCGCAGCGCACTTACCCATCTGCATCGTTTAGGGCGGTTTCATTGGGTACGCGCGGCCCGCAGGCGGCGCGGTCGATGCGCCGGATGCCGCGCTGGCGGAGCCGGCGCTTGATTACCGCGTCGGCATGGACTTCTATCCTGCCGAACACCCTTTTGAATCTTTCGGCCCCATGCCCAAGAAAGCCCGAGCGCCAGCCACGCTGGACCAGCGATCGTTGCAGCTCGCTGAATCCCAGATCTCCACCATTCTCGCCATCGCTGCGGACGCCATCATCTCGCTCAATGAGCAGATGCGGGTCATGGTGTTTAATGACGGTGCGGTCGCGATGTTCGGCTACACCAAGGAGGAGATGATCGGTCAGCCGCTCGACCGGCTGATCCCGGAACGCTTCCGCCCGCTGCACGGGGCACACATCGCGAAGTTTTCCGATTCCCCCGTCGCCGCGCGCCGCATGGGCGAACGCCAGGAAATCTATGCACTCCGCAAGGACGGAACCGAGTTCCCCGCCGAAGCCTCGATCGCCAAGCAGGACATCGGCGGCCGCCGCATCTTCATGGTCGTGTTGCGCGACGTTACCGAGCGCAAGCGTGCCCAGGCGGAGCTGGCAAAGGCCAATTCGGAACTCGAAGAGCGCGTTGCCGAACGCACGCGCGAGCTCGAGGCGGAAATCCGCCGCCGCGAGGAAGCCCACGCCGCACTCATCCAGGCCCAGCGCATGGAGGCCTTCGGTCAGCTCACCGGCGGCGTCGCACACGATTTCAATAACCTTTTGACGATCCTCACCGGCAATCTCGAGCTGCTCGGCGAGGAAACCCATGACCCAGGACACCGAAAGCTCTTGAAGCGCGCGGTCGACGCCGCCGACATGGGCGCCGCCCTGACAAAGCGGCTGTTGACGTTCGCGCGCCGGCGTAGCCTGTCGCCGCAGGTCCTTGACCTCAACGACCTCGTACTCGGCTTGATGGAGATCCTGCGCCGCTCCATCGGCGAGCCGATCACGCTGACGACGATGCTCGCGGGCAAGCTGTGGCCCACCAAAGCCGATCCGAGCGAGGTCGAGAACGCGATCCTCAACCTTGCGATCAACGCCCGCGATGCGATGCCCAACGGAGGCGAGCTCATCGTCGAGACTCGCAACCTCGAAGGCGAGGAGCTGCCCTTCGACGGCAAAGGCCGTCAGTTCGTTCTGCTCTCGGTGACGGATACCGGCGAAGGCATGTCGCAAGAGGTGTTGGAGCGCGCGTTCGAGCCCTTCTTCTCGACCAAAGAGCCGGGCCGCGGCACCGGCCTCGGCCTCAGCACCGTCTACGGTTTCGCGGTGCAGTCGGGCGGTCACGCGGCCATCGAGAGCGCGCCCGGCAAGGGCACCACCGTACGCCTTTACCTGCCCCGCGCCGAGGAGCAGCTGGAATCGCACGTCGGATCTCCGGCGGAATCGGTACGGCTCTCCGAGAACAGCGAAGTGGTGCTTGTTGTTGAAGATAACGCCGACGTCCGCGAGATCACCCTGCAGCGCGTGGAAGGGCTCGGCTATATCGCGCTCGAAGCCGAAAGCGGGCCCGCCGCCATCCGCGTCCTCGAAAGCGGCGAGCACGTCGATGTGGTGCTGAGCGACATTGTCATGGCGGGCGGCATGTCGGGATACGATGTTGCGGGCTGGGTTAGCGAGCACGCGCCGCAGGTCAAGGTCGTGCTGACGACGGGCTATGCCGCTGAGGAAGCACAGCACGATCCGCTGGAGATCGGTGGCCGGCCGATCCTGCGCAAGCCGTATAAGCGCAGCGAGCTTGCCGTCGCGCTCCATGACGCGCTCCACGGCAAGGGTAATTGATGCGGTGCTGAAGCGCTGCCCTGTAGCCCCTCCGGGGGGCGCAAACCGGTTTTACGATAGGAAGCACGGGCAATCAAAAAGGCGTGCCGCACCTGAACTTGGAGCGCCTCTAGAGCCGCTTTACGTTCCCGGCAAAGACATAGCCGACACCGCGAACGGTCTTCACGAACATCGGCCGTTCGCTTTCCGGCTCGAGCTTCTTGCGCAGCCGCGCCACAAGAGCGTCGATCGACCGGTCGAGAGGGGTCCAGTCGTGCCCCTTCAAAAGGTCCATCAGCTCATCGCGCGAGAGCACCCGGCCCGGCCTTTGCAGAAACAGAGCGAGCAGGTTGAACTCGGCCGTCGTCAGCTCGCGAACGACACCCGCCGGATCGCGCACATCGCGGCGCGGCATGTCGACGATCCACCCATCGAAGCCGTAACGCAGGCCTGTCTCAGCGGCAGAGGCGCTCGGCGCCGCCCCGCCGACATAGCGGCGCAGCACGGCGCGCACGCGCGCAACCACCTCGCGCATGAGGAATGGCTTCGGGATATAATCATCCGCGCCGAGCTCTAGCCCTACGATCCGGTCGATCGCGTCGCCCTTGCCGGTAATCATGATGATCGGCGTGTTGCGCGCAGCCCTCAGTTCGCGCGCCACCTTGAGACCGTCCTCGCCGCCGAGCTTGAGGTCGAGCGTTACGAGGCTGACCGGATTGCGATCAATCAGTTCCATCGCCTGCCGCCCGTCGCTCGCTTCGAGCACAGAAAATCCCTCGCCCTCCAGGCCAGTGCGCAGAAGTTCGCGCACCTGGGGTTCGTCATCGACAATCAGGATCGTATGCTGGGCGTCTTGGGTAGGCATTCCGGCTATTTTCGGCAGGTCAATTGCCTCTGTTACATGCTGTCACACAAGCGCACAATCGGGTCAAATCCCCGCGGCGCCGAGAGGGTACTTTGTCGCCAGTTCGACCTGAGACGATAAATCCCACGGTGGTTCGCGGTGAGCAACAATCGCGCTAACGGGAAACAAAAGGATTGCTGCGGCGCCTGCCGGAACCCCGGCGAGCAACGGCCGAGCTTTGTTGTCGGCGTCTTTTCCGAGGCCGAGATGGCGAAAGGAGCCGCCGAGCGCGTGCGTTGCGGCACGGGGTGCTCCGGGGTCAATGTTGTATCAGGGCCGAACCCCGGCAACGGCCGCGATCTCAATGGCTTCCATGGCCTCGGATGCGGGCACCTTTACGACCAGATCAATCAGCACCTGCAGTCGGGCGCGCTTCTGGTCGTGGTCGACGTCGAGACCCCCGAACAGCAGCGAGGCATCTCGCGCGTCCTGCTGGAATCGAAGTGCGATCTGCTCCTCACCCACGACGGCTCCCGGCGCGCCGGCTGACGTAGCCGCGATCGAAACCCCCATAAACCTTCACTTGGGATCGGGACCGGGCTCCTCGTCCTGTATCGCCCGCCAGCCTGCGCCTTCGAGATCTTCGAACTGGCCCGAGCGCAGCGCCCATAGGAAAGCTATGAGGCCCAGAAAGCCGAGCACGAGGGCGCATGGAATGAGCCAGACGAGAGCCGTCATCGCGCTTTCACCCTCCCGAGCGTAAGTCGCCGTCCGCGCAGACGCAGGGCGTTTCCGGTCACCGCGATGGAGGAAAGCGACATCGCCAGCGCCGCGATCAGCGGCGTCACATAGCCTGCGACCGCAAGCGGCACGAACAGGAAATTATAGCCGAGCGAGATCGCGAAGTTCTCGAACGCCATGTGCTGTGCGGCGCGCGATACCTTCAACGCCTCGCCCACCGGCGCGAGTGGCTCACCCTGGAACACGGCATCGGATGCCGTCTGGCTGACATCCGCCGCGGTAGACGGCGAGAGCGAGGCGTGCGCCGCCGCGAGCGCGGGAGCATCGTTGAGGCCGTCGCCGACCATCAGCACGCGGCATCCTTGAGCCTTCAACGCTTCGAGGCGCCCGATCTTCCCGTCCGGACGCACCTCGGCGGCCCACTCCTCGATGCCCAGCGCGCTGGCCGCATCCCGAACCGCCGCCTCGCGGTCTCCCGAGAGGAGGCACACGCGATAGCCGGCGCTCTGCAGCTCGGAAATGAGCGCTTTCGCATCGGTACGTAGCGCATCGTCGAAGCGCAGAGCGATGGGGGACGCGGCCCCTTCACGGAACCACAGTGAGGATGTCTCCGCGCCACCTTTACCGCCGGCCTCAGCCTCGACCCACGCCGCCGACCCCAGGCGCCGCTCGCCCCGCGGAGTTTCACTGCGCAGCCCGCTCCCCGGTTCCTCGATGACGCCGTCTGCAACCGCAAACGCCAAGCCGCGTTCGCGGGCCGTGCGTACCACGGCGCGGGAATAGGGATGCCGGCTCGCAACCGCGAGCGACGCAGCCGCCGCGAGCGTGCGATCGTCGATCTCGGCGGCGTTGCTCAGCGATGGCTCGCCCCGCGTCAGCGTGCCCGTCTTGTCGAAAACGACCGTATCGACCTCCGACAGACGCTCCAGGCCGTCCGGCGCCTTTACGATCACACCCCGGCCGAACAGGCGGCTCGCCGCTGCAACCTGCACCGCAGGCACCGCGAGGGCGAGCGCGCATGGGCAGGTGATGATCAGCACCGCGATGGCATAGGTGAGCGAGCGTTCAAATCCAGCGCCGATGACGAGCCAGCCGAGAAGGGTGGCGAGACCGAGCAGATGCACGGCCGGCGCATAGAGACGCGCGGCACGGTCCGCAAGACGCACGTAGCGCCCGCGCCCCTGCTCCGCCGCCTGTACCAGGCGCGCGATTTCCGCGAGCAGCGTGTTGTCGTCGGTGGCGGTCGCTTCGATGACGATGGCCCTGCCGAGGTTGACGGTACCCGCGTGAACGAGCGCTCCGACGCTAGCGTGCCGCGGCACCGTCTCGCCGGTGATGAGGCTGGTATCGACATGCGTCGCCCCGCTCACGATGCGGCCGTCGACCGGCATACGCTCGCCGGGCGCCACCTGCACCTTCATCCCTACAGCGAGTTCGCGCGCGGGAACCCGTCGCACTGCCCCGCCGACGCCGATAACGTTGGCGGCGAGCGCTTTGAGACCGATGAGGTTCTCCGCTGCGCCCCGGGCGCGCGCCCGCACCTTTTCGTCGAGATAGCGTCCGACGAGCAGAAAGAATGTCAGCGTGATCGCTGCATCGAAATAGACCTGCTCCGTGCCGCGCACCGTCTGATAGACGCTCATTGCCGTCGCCAGCGAGATGCCGAGCGATATCGGAACGTCCATGTTGAGATTGCGGGACCGCAAGGCGGCAAAAGCCGAACGGAAGAATGGCTGCGCCGAATAGGCGATGGCCGGCATCGCAATGAGCGCCGAGAGCCAGTGAAAGAGCCCCTGCGCGGACGCGTCCATATCGCTGGCGACACCCGCCCACACCGATACGGACAGCAGCATGACGTTGGATGACGCGAAACCGGCGACGCCAAGGCGGCGCAACAGATCGTCGGCGCGAGCGCTCGCCGCTTCGTCTGCACTGCCGACGGATTCCGCGGCGCGATAGCCTGTGCTGTCCAGCACCTCGATGAGCTGCAGCGGCTCGACTTTGGTCTCGTCGTACGTGACCGCGACGCGCTTGGCGGCAAGACTTGCGCGCGCCGATACAACGCCTTCCGCGGCACGTAGCGCCCGCTCGACATTTCCCATGCAGGCGCCGCACTGCATGTTTTCAATGATCAACGATACGGTACGCGTCGACCGGCCTTCGCTGCCGCCGGCCTCACCGGCCGTCGCAACCTGCGTCACGGCCCGATCCATATCCTTCTCCTTGCCTGATAGGACGGGACCGCGCTGTCGGCGCCGTTAAAGGCGCTGAGGTCGACGATCCAGCTGCCGCCGCTCAGCTCACCCAGTTCCGCCTCGTAGATACCCGCGCGCGTCTCGACGAGCTCGACGGTCCTGTCGAACCGGTCCGTAGCCGGGCGGCCGACCCGCGCGATCAGGCGTCTTCCCGCGACGCCGTCCTTGGCGATGTCCGTAAGCCCGACGCGCAAACGTGCCGGTGTGCCGGCGACGGAAATCTCGTCATGCCAGCCCTTCGCCGTCTGCTCCGTCTCCTGCTCGATGCGCTCGTTGTACGTGAGCCCCTTACGATAGGCATCCGTCTCGAGGCCGCCGAACGTCGTCACGGCCTGATAGATCATGAAGCCATCGACGGCGACAATGACCGCGAAGAACCCGGCGAGGATCATCAGAACATGTGTGCCGCGCAGCCCCGGGCGTGCGCCGTTAGCCGGAGTGCTCATCGATCGGGTCCCCGAAAGGTGAGGTCATGGTACGTGGTCGATCCGTCCTCGGCATCGATCACCTCCAGCCGGAAGGGGGTCGACGCGCCGCGCAGCAGGGCGCGCTGCGCCGAAGGAACGGTCACATGCATCTTCAGTGCGCGCAGATCGTCCGGCGCCACGTCGATCTTGGCGTTGGCGTCGCCAAAGCCGACGATCGACAGTTTTGAGCCTTCGATGCCCGCGATGCCGAGATGGAAGCTGCGCTCGTGATGCTGCTTGTTCAGGATTTTCACGGTGAAGCCATTGCGCAGGCTGCCGTCCGAAAGCTGAACGAAGATCGGATTGCGATCCTGCAGTACGCTGACTTCGAGCACGGCCCGGTTGAGCCACGCGACCAGCATGATGCCAGCCACGAGCACCATCAGGCCGGAGTAAAGGAGTGTGCGCGGGCGAATGGCGCGCACCTTCGTGCGCTCCCCGGTTACCGGCGCATCGACGTTTCGGAACGTGTCGTATGCGATGAGGCCCTGCGGACGACCGACCTTGTGCATGATGTCGTTGCAGGCATCGATGCAAAGCGCACACTGAATGCATTCGAGTTGCGAGCCGTCACGGATATCGATGCCCATCGGGCAAACGACCACGCAGGCCTTGCAGTCGATGCAGTCACCGCGGCCCTCCCACGTCTGACCCTTCTTGTGCGGACCGCGGGGCTCGCCGCGGTAGTCGCGATAGGTGATCAGAAGGGAGTCGCGGTCGAACATCGCGGCCTGAATGCGCGGCCACGGGCACATGTAAATGCACACCTGCTCCCGGGCGATGCCGCCGAGAAGATAGGTCGTGCCGGTAAAGATACCGAGGAAAGCATAGGCGATCGCCGGCGCCTCGCCTGTTACCAGCTCGTGCGCGAGCGTCGGGGCGTCACGGAAATAGAAGACCAGCGCACCGCCCGTCGCAAGCGCGATCAGAAGCCACGAGATGTGCGTTCCGCCCTTCTTCCAGATCTTCTCGAAAGTCCATCGGCTGTTATCGAGCCTCAGGCGCGCGTTGCGGTCTCCCTGCCAGAACCGCTCGACCACGATCATGAGATCGGTCCAGACGGTTTGCGGGCAGGTATACCCGCACCACATCCGGCCCGCGATGGCCGTCACGAGGAACAACCCCAATGACGATAGAATGAGGATGCCGGTGATGTAGTAGAGTTCCTGCGCCCAGATCTCGATCGGACCAAAAAACAGGCGCTGGTTTGCGAAGTCGAGCAGGAACGCCTGGTCGGGAAGATTGGGGCCGCGGTCCCACCGGAACCACGGCAGCGCATAATAGACGCCAAGCGTGACGAACATCACGGCCCACTTGACGTTGCGGAAGAAGCCCCGCGCAAGCTTGGGATAAACCTTCTTCCGCCCGATGTAGGCCTCCATCGGGTGAGACCCGACGGACATGTCACTTGCTCTCGATATCGAATTCATGCGCGGCTCCCGCCGACGAAGGCGCACAGGACGTCTTCAGCTACTTTCCGCCGCCAAGAGAGTGCACGTAGGCAGCCAGCATTTTGATCGTAACGGGGTCCAGCCGGCCGCCCCAACTGGGCATGACGCCGCCCCTGCCTGTCTCGATCGACTTCTCGACATCCGCGAGCCGGCCGCCATAGAGCCAGATGCCGTCGCTGAGGTTTGGCGCGCCGACATCCTGATTACCCTTGCCGTCCTCGCCATGACAGGCAGCACAGTTCTCAGCGAAGATCTTGGCACCGCGCGCGACCGCCGCGGGATCGTTCGAAGTATCCGAGAGCGAAAGCACGAACTGCGCAGTGTCGGCGATCTCCGCGGGCTTCAGGATGCCGTCCAGCCCAAACCGCGGCATGGCCATGTCGCGCGTCTCCGCATTGCCCGAGCGGATGCCGTGCGTGATCGTGTATTCGATCGCCTCGTGCGTTCCGCCCCAGAGCCAATCGTCGTCGTTGAGATTGGGATAGCCAACGGCTCCGGCGCCACCCTTGCCGTGACAGGGGCCGCACTTGTCGCCGAACACCGCCGCGCCACCCGCCATCACGAAGGCAAGCAGCTCCGGGTCCTTCTCGATGTCGGCGAGCGGCGTTGCAGCGATCTTCTCGAAATATTGCGCCTGCGAAGCCTTCGCATCGGCAATCTCTTTGGACACCGCCCCACGCTGGCTGTAGCCGAGCACACCTTTGGTGTACCCGTTGAGCGTCGGCCATGTCGGATAGATGATCCAATACCCAATCGCCCAGACAATGCTGGCATAGATCATATACAGCCACCACTTTGGCAGCGGCTTGTTCAGCTCCTTCAGGTCGCCGTCCCAAACGTGACCCGTTGTTTCGACGCCGGTGACGCTGTCGATTTCCTTCTCAGCCATCAGGCCTTCCCCTCCGGTTCGTCGTCTTTGTCCTCGAGAGGAAGCTGGGCCGCCTCATCGAACTTTTTCTTGTTCCCAGGCCAGAAGACGTACGCGATGATGCCGACGAAGAGCGCGACGAACAAAACCAGCGCTACGGTCTGCGAAAGAACGGTTGCGGATTGATAATCCATCGTCCGGTTCCTTAGCGTAGGTTGGGGCCAGCGGCGTCGAACGTGGTGAAGTCCACCAGCGTCCCCAGCATCTGCAGATAGGCGATCATGGCATCGAGCTCGGTGGGCTCTTCAGCCTGAGTGCCGTCGAACTTGCGCACCTGGGCCTTGGGATACCGCTCGAGAAGCGCCTTCGACTCCTTACTGTCGGGCGAAATCTGCGCCACGACATCGCTCTTGGCCTTCTCGATCATCTCGTCGCTGTACGGCACGCCCGCGACGCGCAGCGCCTGCATGCGCTTGTCGATATCGCTGTAGTCGAGCTTGCGCTGCTCGAGGAACGGATAGCCGGGCATGACGGACTCCGGCACGACCGAGCGCGGACGGCGCATGTGATCGACGTGCCAGGCATCGGAGTACTTGCCGCCGACGCGCGCCAGGTCAGGTCCGGTGCGCTTCGAGCCCCACTGGAACGGGTGGTCGTACATGCTCTCGGCGGCGAGGCTGTAGTGACCGTAGCGTTCGATCTCGTCGCGCATCGAGCGGATCATCTGCGAGTGGCAATTGTAGCAGCCTTCGCGGACGTAGATGTCGCGCCCCGCGAGCTCCAACGGCGAGTAAGGCCGCATACCCTGCACCTTCTCGATGGTGGACGACAGGAAGAACAAGGGCGCGATTTCAACGAGACCGCCGATGGACACCACGATCAGGATGCCGATCATCAGCACCATCGAGTTCTTTTCGAAAATGTCGTGCTTCATTGCTTCCTCACTCGGCGGGCGTGGCGGCGGGGACGTGGCGCAGCTCAGGTGCTGCCGCCGATGCCGGCTGCTCGGCGATATCGGAAGAAAGCTCGCCGCGAATCGTGCGCCAGACGTTGATCGCCATCAGCACGCCTCCGATTAGGAACAGCAGACCGCCCGTTGCGCGGATGATGTAGGGCCAGTGCATCGCTTCCACGGACTCGACGAACGAGTATTTGAGGAATCCGAGGTTGTCGTACGCGCGCCACATGAGACCCTGCGTGATGCCCGACACCCACATCGCCGTGATGTAGAGAACGATGCCGATGGTGGCGGTCCAGAAGTGCCACTCCACGAGCCGCAGCGAGTAGAGGCCCTTACGCTTCCATAGCCACGGGACGAGGCAGTAGATCGCGCCGAACGACACCATGCCGACCCAACCCAGCGCACCGGAGTGGACGTGGCCGATCGTCCAGTCGGTGTAGTGCGACAGGGAATTGACCGACTTGATGGACATGAGCGGCCCTTCGAACGTCGACATGCCGTAGAAGGCCACCGACACGACCAGCAGTCGCACGACCGGATCGGTCCGCAGCCGGTCCCACGCGCCCGAAAGCGTCATCAGGCCGTTGATCATGCCGCCCCAGGACGGCATCCAGAGGATGATGGAGAACGTCATGCCGAGCGTCTGCGCCCACTCGGGTAGCGCGGTGTAATGCAGATGGTGCGGGCCGGCCCAGATGTAGATGAAGATGAGCGACCAGAAGTGCACGATCGACAGCCGGTACGAATAGACCGGCCGCTCCACACGCTTGGGGATGAAGTAATACATGATGCCGAGGAAGCCGGCGGTCAGGAAGAAGCCGACGGCATTATGGCCGTACCACCACTGCGTCATCGCATCCTGCACGCCCGAAAACAGCGAGTAGCTCTTCGAGCCGAGGAACGAGACCGGAATTGCGAGGTTGTTGACGATATGCAGCATGGCAATCGTCACGATGAAGGCGAGATAGAACCAGTTCGCCACGTAGATGTGCGGCTCGCGGCGCTTCCAGAGGGTGCCGAGGAAGACGAGCAGATAGGCGACCCAGACGATCGTCAGCCAGATGTCGACGTACCATTCCGGCTCGGCATATTCGCGCGCCGCCGTGACGCCGAGCACGTAACCCGATGCCGCCAGCACGATGAAGAGCTGATAGCCCCATACGACGAAATACGGCAGCCAATAGCCGAACATGCGCGCGCGGCAGGTGCGCTGCACGACATACATCGACGTTGCAATGAGCGCGTTGCCGCCGAAGGCAAAGATGACGGCCGATGTATGCACCGGCCTCAGGCGGCCGAAGTTGGTCCAGGGCAGGTCGAAGTTCAGATCCGGAAAGGCGAGCTGCCAGGCGATGAGGTCGCCAACTGCAAACCCGACGATGCCCCACACCACCGCAGCGATGGTCGCGACTTTGACCGGCCCGTCCATGTAATGGGACTGCTCGTCGGCATCGACGGGACGCGGATGCGTCATCACGTAATAGCCGGCCGCGGCGCTGGCGGCGAGAAAGAGGAGCCCGTGCAGGCGTATCACCTCGTCCTGGCCAAATAGAGCAAGTATCAGACCAACGATGACGCCGAGCACCGAGACAATCGTCGCGGTGGCCCCCGAAAGCACGATGAATTCTTCGCTGGCTGCCTTCATTATTGAAACCCTCGTCCTCACCCAGGCTGCCGACGATATGCAGACGCGTCACAGGACCATTGACGGCGATCAAGCCTGCGACGAACGGCAGCGCATTTTGTCTCTTCACATGCCCCGCACCGACACGTGATCCACAGACTTGACGCTGATCAACCTGCACGCCGCCGGCGACTTCCATGGTGCGTGTCCGCAAACACAAAGCCGATGGAGGAAGCAGTGAACCAGATGCCGAGGGCGATTGCAGACGACGCGAAGGCCTTGAGCCCGGCCGAATTCGAAGCGGCCATCCGTGCGGTTGGCGCGGAGCGCTACCACGACAAGCACGTGTTCCATAAGCTTCTGCACGGCGGCAAGCTCAGCAAAGCCCAGGTGCAGGCATGGGCGCTCAACCGCTACTGCTATCAAGCTGCCGTGCCGCGTAAGGATGCCGCACTGATGAGCCGCACGCACGACCGCGAGCTGCGCCGCGAATGGATCCATCGCATCCACGACCACGACGGACTGGGCGAGGAGCACGGCGGCATCGAGCGCTGGCTGGTGTTGACGGATGCCCTCGGCCTCGACCGCGACTACGTGATCAGCATGGAGGGCGCATTGCCGGCGACTCGCTTCGCCGTCGAAGCCTACGTACGGTTCGTCGTCGAGCAGCCGCTTACCGTTGCGGTGGCCTCGTCGCTGACCGAGCTGTTCGCCCCCTCGATCCACCGCGAGCGCATCGCCGGCATGTTGGAGAGCTATTCCTTCGTCAACGAAGAGGTGATGGCTTATTTCAAACGGCGGCTAAGCCAGGCGCCGCGCGATGCCGACTTCGCCCTCGACTATGTGAAGCGTAACGCCAGGACGCGGACTGAGCAGGAGGCGTGCATCGCCGCCGTGCGATTCAAGTGCAACACCCTGTGGGTGCAGCTCGACGCGCTCCACCATGCCTACGTCAGCCCCGGGCTCGTCCCTCCCGGCGCTTTTCACCCCTCAGCCTGAAGCGCCACCGAGCCGCGGCGACATCTGAACACCCGCGCATGGCCCTCCCCGCCCGGGCTGGGCCATGCCGTGCTGAGCGAAGAAACGGAAAGGAAAGGTCACCCGTAGTGACAGGCCGGCTGCACGGCAGCCGAGCTTCGAGGGCAAACGCCGGCCCGCGGTCCCACGTCCTGCCGGTCGGCACTGGCAGAAGAAGAGAGGCGGGCCGGCGACGCCAGCCAGACCCTGCGGCCGGCGGCATTCGTCTCGGCTTACTCGTTGGCGAGTTCGACGAGCCGCGCGAGATCGCGCAAATGTACGCGCGTCGCTCCCTGCTCGATCTCGATGACGCCCATCGTCCGCAGTTTGGTGAGCGTACGGCTCACGGTCTCGATGGTGAGGCCGAGAAGGTCGGCAATATCACTGCGGCGCATCGCGAGGTTTACGGTCGAGGATTCCTCGACACCCGTGCGCCGATGCAGCCTGATGAGGAACGCGGCCACACGCTCGATGGCGCTGCGCTGCCCGACCGTAACGAGGAGGCTGCGGGTAGCGGCAAGCTCATGGCAAACGGATTTATAGAGCTTCAGGGCCAGCCTGGCGTCGGTCTCCGCGAGGCGCTCCAAGGCTGCCACTGAGAGGCACTTCACCCGCGAGGTGACGGTCGCCTGCGCGCTCAGCACATGCTCGCCGAGCACCCCGAGCCCGATGAGATCGCCCGGATAGGCAAAGTCGATGATCTGGCGGCGGCCGTCAGGAAGGGTCTTATAGACGGCAATCACACCCTCTTCGACGTAGAATACATAGTCCCGGCTGTCGCCCTCGCAGAAGACGTGCTCCTTGGCCAGCAGCCGGCGGATGGTTGCACTTGCCATCCGGTCATCGAACGAGCTCGAGGCCGATCCGGCGTGCGACCGCCTGACGTCTGCCGTCGGTTCCGGGTGCGCCGCGAGCATTGCACTTTCTCCGTCATTGGATCTCCCTCCGATGGTCTAACGACGCCGGGTCGCGCGGGTATGTCCGCTGCGTGACGTTTTGTAAGAGTGTGTAACAGCGTAGAGGTCATCGTGCCGCAGGGCTGATGATTTCAATCAAGGCGCGCCCGCTGCAGCCGTCTAATTTGCGGCTATGAAAGCTGACGTCGACATTCGCGCGCATATTGACGCGGACGCGCATCTCCAGAGGGAGATTAACCACGCGCTCTCCGCCACCGCCGAGGGGCTCGCGATGACCGGCGACCTCCGGCTGGTGCGGATATTAGCCCGAACGCTCGGGCCGAGCTGGACCGAGCACGTCAGCTTCCAGGAGGAAGTCATCTTCCCCATCGCAGCGGCGCGTCACGGCGGAAGCACGAAAAAATCCATCGCCCTGCTCCGCGCCGATCACGACAACCTATCGCACCAGCACACCGAGATCGGATCGGTGTTGCAGGGTTTGCTCGACGGACGGCCTACCGATCTCGACCAGCTCGGCACGACCTTACGCGCCACCATGGCGCTGCGCCGCTCGCACTTCCTCCTCGACGCCGAGCTTCACACGTCGCTGCCCGCGCCTTACACCACGAAAGAGCGTTCCTTCTGCATCCATTGGATGAGAACACGCCCCCCGGCGCGCTTCCCGCTCAGTCTCCTGCGCGAGGGAGGCCATTCCATCCCGCGCGGGCCGGGCCGCGTCCATTGAGGCTGATTAGAGCAACGGGGGTCGGAAGCTAGCACCAGATGGACGGCATCCTTCTCATCACAATCAATGGGTTGGCGCTCGGGCTCGCCAGCACGCTCCATTGCGCGGGGATGTGCGGCGCCATCTCGTGCAGCTTGCTGCTCGCCCAGGAGCGAGGCGGCCAGCGCAATGCGCATTATGCGTTTGCGCTCACGCATGCAGGCCGAGTGGCTTCTTATGCCCTCGCCGGTGCGATTGTAGGGACCATCGGTGCTCCTGCCATCGCTTGGCTCGACCGCGATACGGCTTTCCGTCTTCTGCAATGGGCCGCCGCGGCTTCGCTGATCTGGATTGGACTTTCCACCGCCGGCCTCGTCCCCTCCATCACGCTCATTGACCGCGGCCTCACCTCGATCGCCGACGGTCTCGCGCGCCTTCACGCCAGATCGCAACGGCGCATCTACGTGCCGATCCTCTCCGGCCTCGCATGGGGGCTGATGCCGTGCGCCATGGTCTACGCAGCATTGTTCACCGCTATGCTTTCAGGCTCGATCGTCGGCGGCGCTGTCACTATGACCGCGTTCGGCATTGGCACCCTGCCGGGGCTCGTTGCCGCAAGTTTCGGGTTCCGTCGCCTCGCGCAGGTGAAAAGCAGCCGCGCAACCCGTGTAGCCGCAGGCCTCGCCGTGGCCGTATTCGGTGCGGCGACGGTTTTCTTCGCGCACCCGAACTCACCCTACTTCTGCCTGCCCGGCCTGCCCGGCCCGACCGCGAGCCCTGCCGCCGCCCCCGCGTCCGATCGCAGCACGCCCCCGCGCACCCAGGCTTTTCTTGATCGCCATCAAGAGCAGCCGCGCGTACCCGCTCTAGCTTCGCTCCCGGAATGACAACTGCAATCGCGGTAGGCGGACCATGAATCCCGAAGTCGTGAAGCGCTATTCGGCACCGGTGCCCCGCTACACCAGCTACCCCACAGCGCCGCACTTCACCTCCGACGTCGGTCCCGACCAATACGCCGAGTGGCTGGCTGCACTGTCCCCTGCCTCGCGCCTGTCGCTTTACCTGCACATTCCCTATTGCGTTTCGCTCTGCTGGTATTGCGGCTGCTGCACCAAGGAAGTGCGCCGCTACGACCCGGTCGGCCAGTATTTGCCATCACTCCATGCGGAGATCGAAGGCGTTTCGCGGCGCCTGCCCGCCGCACACAGCGTCACGCACATCCATTGGGGTGGCGGCACGCCGAATATCCTTTCTCCCGACGACATCGCGCGTCTTGCCGAAGTCCAGGCACGTCATTTCCAAATCGGTGACGGCGCCGAGTTCGCGGTGGAGATCGATCCGCGCGGGCTCGACGACGAACGCGTCACGGCTTTCGCGCGCGCCGGCGTCACGCGCGTCTCCCTCGGCGTGCAGGATTTCGATACCAAGGTTCAAGCGGCCATCAACCGCCACCAGTCCTTCGCGCAAACGAAGTTCGCGGCGGATGCCTTCCGGGCAGCCGGCATCGGTGCCATTAATGTCGACGTCGTCTATGGCCTGCCGCACCAGACCCGCGATGGCGTGCAGCGTACCATCGAGCAGGTGCTGGAGCTTCGCCCCGCGCGCGTTGCCGCTTTCGGCTATGCCCATCTACCGTCCCGCCTCAAGCACCAGCGGATGATCGACGAAACGGCTCTTCCCGATTCTATCGAGCGCTTCGCGCAGGCGAGCCGTATCGCGCGCACACTCGGCGCTGCAGGCTACGTGCGCGTCGGCCTCGACCATTACGCCCTGCCCGACGATCCGCTCGCGGGCAACACGCTGGCGCGCAACTTCCAGGGCTACACGACCGACACCGCCGACGCGCTCATCGGCCTCGGCACATCCGCCATCGGGCGTCTGCCCCAAGGCTACGTGCAAAACCACCCTGCAACGGGCGAATACGTGCGGCGCATCGGAGAGGGGCGCCTCGCAACATCGCGCGGCTTCGTGCTTTCGGAGACGGATCGGATGCGCGGCTTCGTCATCGAACGGCTCATGTGCGATCTCGCTTTTCCGGCGCGTGAGTTGCGGCTACGCTACGGCAACCACGCAGAAGAAATCCTGCAGGAGGCACAAGCGCTGCTGGAGGCCGACCGCGATCGCCTCGTCGAGCGCGATGGCGAAGCGTTCCGCGTCACCGACCGCGGGCGCCCGTTCGTACGCTCCATTGCGGCGTGTTTCGATTCCTACTTCGACGAAGGCGCAACGCGTCACGCACCGGGTGTCTGACGCCGCGTTTGGGGGAAAGGACATGAACGACCATTTCTGGCCGTCGCTCTATCCAGGCATCATCGTTGCGTTGATCATCGGCTTTGCGACCGGCGGCGTCGTCGCCATCCTCACCGGTGCTGTGGGCGGGCTCATTGGATCGGTTGCGGCGTATTTCTTCACTGCTTGGATGGGGCTCGAGGAATCGGTCGCCTCGCTCGTCATCCTGATCCTGGGCGCCAGCGCAGGTGGCTATGCCGGAGCACAGGCCGGGGTGCGTTTTGCCGCGCAACGCAAGCACGGCTGACGGCGGGTTACCCCTTCGTCTCGGCCAACGCAGAAGCCAGCCGCTGCCATTCTGCCTCGCTCCCGGGCAGGCCGAAGCGCAGCCACTCGGCCTTCGCGGGAAAGCTGCGGACGAGGATACCCGCACGGCCTAGTTTATCCGCGACCTCTCGCGCGCGGGCATGCCTTGCGAGCCGGAACAGGTGCGTGCCACCGATGATCTCGAAACCGGTGTTTTGCAGCAGCGTATCGAGACGCGCGCAGTCGGACGCAAGGTCTGCGGAAGCCGCGCTCAACCAGGTGGAATCCCGCAGCGCCGCAGTGCCGATGGCGATGGCCGGCGCCGGCACGGCCCAGGGCCCAATCTCCGCGCGCAACCGCTGGCACAGCGCTTCGTCGGACGTGATGGCAAAGCCAAGCCGCATCCCCGCAAGCCCGTAGGTCTTGCCGAACGAACGCAGCACGACCGCCGCCGCCCCCGGAAGCTGCGGGACGAGACTGGACCCCGCGCCCTCGAAATCCGCGAACGCTTCATCGACAACAAGCAGCCCGCCGCGCTGCGCCAGCTCACCGGCCAGCTCGCGTAACTGCTGCGCGGCGATGGTCCGGCCCGTCGGGTTGTTCGGATTGACGATTACGGCCACGCGGGCGCCGCCGATTTCGGTGAGACTACCCCGTTCCTCAACCCGGTGTCCGCAGCGTGCCCACGAAACGGCATGCTCGCCGTAGGTCGGGCCGAGGATGACAACGTCCGTTGCGCTGATGATCCGGGGAACGATCTGAATGAGCGCCTGACTGCCCGGCGCGCTGACCACTTGATCGGCGTTCGCCACGCCATAGCGCTGCGCCGCCGCATCCCGCAGCGCCCGCTCCGCCCCCGACTGCGGAAGCCGCTGCCAGAGGGATATGTCGAGCGGCGGAACCGGATAGGCATGGGGATTGATGCCGGTCGACAGGTCGATCCACGGCTCCGGAGCACCCGGAAAGCGCCGGCGCACCGCGTCGATGTCGCCCCCATGGGCCACCGGTTCTATGCGGCTCGCTGTCATGCTAGCACCTCAAGCCCACCGAAGCGCCTGGATCGCCGACGCATGTTTCCCTTCACCACACTCGTAGCCATCGCGCTCGACGCGGCCTGCGGCTACCCGCAATGGCTATTTGCCCGCATCGGCCACCCGGTGAGCTGGATCGGCCGCCTGATAGCACGGTGCGAAGCCCGCTGGAACGATCCGCGGCTTTCCTTCGCACGCCGGCGCCGCAACGGCGTGCTGGCCCTTGCCGTGATCCTCGCGGCGACGGCGACCGGCGCCGGCGCCATTGTCGCGCTGGCGAACGGCCTTCTCCCGGCGCCGTGGAGCGCCATCCTCGTAGGATTGGCCGCGAGCACGCTCATCGCCCAGCGCAGCCTTAACGACCACGTCGCAGCCGTCGCCCACGCGCTGGAGACCGATGGGATCGGCGCGGGGAGGACCACGGTTGCGCAGATCGTCGGACGGGAAACGGCCCAGCTCGACACCGCAGGCGTCAGCCGCGCCGCTCTCGAAAGCCTCGCTGAAAACTATTCCGACGGCGTCGTCGCGCCCATCTTCTGGCTACTCGTGGGCGGGCTGCCCGGCGCCGCGCTTTATAAGGCCATCAACACCGGCGACAGCATGATCGGCCATCGCAGCGAACGCTATAATGCTTACGGCTGGGCATCGGCGCGGCTCGATGATCTCGTCAACCTCCCCGCATCGCGACTTGCGGCCGTTTCCATCATCGCTGCGGCGGCGCTTCTGCCGAACTACGACGCGAAAGGCGCGATGCGCGCCGTCGTGAGGGATGCACGGAGCCACCGCTCCCCGAACGCCGGCTGGCCGGAGGCAGCCATGGCGGGAGCACTCGGCTTGCGGCTTGCCGGTCCGCGCATCTACGGTGGCGAAACCGTCGACGACCACTGGATGGGCGATGGCCGACCCGACGCAACCGCCGACGACATCTACCGCGGCCTGCACCTTTTCCGGGTGGCGTGCATGCTGCAGGCGTTGGCGGTCGGCGCCCTCGCCTTCCTCGCAGTTCTATGATGCCGTGCCCCATCGCAGAGTGCGCGACGGCGCATGCGGATCAAACTACGCCTACTCAGCTCAGAACACGCCGCGGGTAAACGATGGACGAACCTTTTTCGATAGCAATCGACCGGCCGTTGCTCACGGTTACCTTCCGCGAACCCCAGCGCGTGCTGAGCTGGTCCATGCTGCGGCCGGGCATACAGGCCGTGCGCAGGATCGCATGGCTGGAGGTCCGCAACGCCGACCTCCCCGCCAACGTCGATGCGTTCGATGTCATCAGCGGACGCATCCGCGCCGCCGGCCTCGATGACGCAGTCGTCCTCGTCACCTCGCGCGACATCCGCCGCAATCATTTCTCGCATGTGCGCGTCGAGGATACGCGGGCAAGGTGCCTCACGACGGTCGGTTTATCCAACAGCGAGCGGGTCGGCGTGCGTCTTCACCGGCCTCCGCCACTGACCGGCACGATCAACACGCTCGTGCATGTCGAGCATCCCCTCACCGACGGGGCGCTTATCGAAGCCATGTCCATCGCCACGGAGGCCCGCACGGCGGCGGTGCTCGACGCAGACGTCCGCCGGGGCGGCCTCGCTGTCACGGGAACCGGAACCGACTGCATCGCCATCGCCGCTCCGGTGGATGGCGAGGTTACCCGCTATGCCGGAAAGCACACCGCCCTCGGTGAAGCGATCGGCGCGGCCGTCTACCGCGCCACCGCGGAAGGCATCGCCGACTGGAAGACGGACTACGCCGAAATCAGCGCACCGGCAGACGCGCCCGCCGCTCCCTGAGAAATGTTGCCCCGGCCGCGCCCGGCCAATCCGCTCCGATCAGAACTGGATCAGCGCGCCAGTGATGACGAGGTCGAGATTTTCCAGCGGCGCATTTGCGATCGGGCCTTCCACGGCGCCGCTGCCACCGATCTGGCGCAGCAGCAGGTCGCCCTGCACGTGCCGATAGGAGAGGTAGAGGATCATCGCCGCGCTATCGATGCCCTGCGCGACGCCGAGCCCCCAGATGTCGACGCCCGTGTACCACTCCGCCCAGTTCCCAACGCCCGTCGGATTGAGTGCATCTCCTGCCGTCACGGTGCGCCGCGTTCCCCCGGCTCCATCATAGTCGAAGTATTCGCCATAGATCGTCGTCTTGCCGAGATCGAAGAACTTCTTCTCGATGCCTGCCTGTGCCGCCCAGAAGAACTGGGTGTCATCGACATCGGTGCCGGCGAAACGCTGCGTTTTATGAATGAAGTCGTCGACCTTCAGCCCCGTTCCGAAATTGAGGAACAGGCCCGAGCGATGGTCGAGGATGCTGAACGATCCGCCCATCTGATAACAGTCGCTTGTCTCGCGATTGTCTGGGCCCTTCTCGGCTGCGGCACACAATGGAATTTGCGCGCCCGAAAGCAGGCCGAGAAAGCCGATGCCGGCCTCGAACTCGATATCGCCGATCTTCGCTTCGTAGCGGAGCGCGACGTCCCAAAATTCCTGCGTGCCGACCGAGGCGGAAAGCTGAAAGCCATAAAGCGTCGGCGAGATGTATTTCACCACATCGAAGCCGCGCTCGCCCTCGCCGGGTTGATCGCCGCTGTCGCCGAGTAGCCGCCGCCACGAGATGCCGCTGCCCGTTAAGCGCCCGTTGACGGCGGAGCGCAGCAGCATGCCGAGGCCCGTATCTTCGACATCCGAATATTTCGCGAAGGCCTGTGTCTGGGTGAGGTTGGCTTCGGTGATCTTATCCGTCGCCGCCGTGCTCAAACCCACCAGTAAGGTGCCGAGCCGCTTCTCCTTTACGTACCAGGAGATGTCGCGCAGATCGAAACCGATGTCGTCGGGATTATCGTTACCCTTGGAATTGTACTGATTGACGCGTTTGGAGTTGGCAGAGCGGATGCCGATCTCCAGCTTGAAGCCCGCCTCCCAGTCGTCGTCGATCTTGGCCTTGCCCTTGAAGCCGAAGCGTGTGCGCTGGTTGTCGTTCGTGACTTCGTATACGTCGCCCTCCTTACCATCATACCAGCCCAGCAAGGCCTGGTTGACGAGACCGTAGGCCTCGAGGCGTACAGCACGATTTCCGCGACGGGCCACCAGGCTGTCGAGTTCGGCCACCCGCGCATCGAGATCGGCGCAGCAGGGCGAGCCGACACCCTCGGCCGCGGCAGACGGAACCATAGACAGGAAGGCAGCTACCCGCAGCGCCCAGCGTGCGCTCAAGAACGTCCGTGCCAGGATACCCTCCGCATGGTGCCACCATCCAATATATTGAACGCATTGGATTAGCCGATTCGCGGAACGGCGCCGGGATTCTGAACGCCGGTAACTCACTGGTCCCCAATCCGATCGCGGCGATATGCTGTTCATGCAGGCGTGGCGCAGATTCGCACGAGCGAATCGCGTGCGCCTGATGTGGGCAAGAGCGCGAAGAGGGTGCAGCCTAGCCGGCGCGGGACAGCAGCAGATCGCGACTCGCTTCGCCCAGCGTGCGGCAGCCGGTGAGCGCCATGGCGAGTTCCAGCTCGTCGCGCAGAATGCGCAGCACATGGGCGACGCCGCGCGCACCGGCAACCGAAAGCCCGAACACGACCGGCCTGCCGACCATCACGGCGGATGCTCCGCAGGCAATGCACTTCAGCACGTCGGTTCCACGCCGGATCCCCCCATCCACGAGCACCGGCACGCGCCCCGCCACACGATCGACGATGCCGGGAAGCACCGCGAACGTTGCCGGCAGCGTATCGAGAACGCGCCCGCCATGGTTCGAAACGACGATTCCCGCTGCGCCGTGCTCGAGGGCGATCTCGGCGTCATCGGCGTTCAATATGCCTTTGAGCACGACCGGTAGCGAGGTGTTCTCCGCCAGCCACGCGACATCCTTCCACTGTGGCGCGATGGCGAGGAAATATTCGAACACGGGGCTCTCGATATGCCCTGCCGGGATCGTCTGCGCATAGCCGGCGAGGTTCACCGCGCTGACACCAGCGGGCAGGCGAAAGCCCGCGCGCTGCTCGCGGTTGCGCGCCCCGCTCACCGGCGCATCGACCGTAACGACAAGCGCCTCGTAACCGGCCGCCTCGGCGCGCCGGACGAGATCGAGCGTCACAGTCCGGTCCGGTTGCAGATAGAGCTGAAACCAGCGCCGCGGCCCGGAAACCGCTGCGATATCCTCGAGCGTTGTGCTCGCGAGCGTGCTGACGACGTTCCCCGCATCGAGAGCCGCCGCTGCCATTGCCGTCGCGCGCTCGCCGTCCAGATGGGCGAGGCGCTGGTGGGCCATGGGCGCAATCAGAATAGGATGCGCGAACGTTTGTCCGAATAGCTCGACACGTGTATGGCCGCCCTCGCCCCCGCGCAGAACCCGCGGGTTCAGCGCCGCGCGATCGAACGCCTCCCTGTTCCAGCGCAGCGTGATCTCGTCCGCGGCACCACCCGCAAAATAGGCCCAAGCGTTCGCGTCGAGTGCCTGTTCCGCATGGCGCTCATAATCGGCCAGCGAAACGACACCGGCGGGAATTTCGGCGAGCGTTGGCAGCGGTTCGGTCACGGGGAGGTCTTTCGAATTGCGTCGAGACCCTATAGGCACCGGCGGCCGGCCGATACCAGCAAAATGCGCCCGCCATTGCGCACATGGTTGACGCCGGCCGCATGCGAAGGAATCTAACGGCGCGCATGCGCCCCATGCTGACATCGCACGCCGCGCGCCCTATGGTCCGCAGGATCTCAACCGGGGTGCTGAACGGCGATGCGAGCGGAAAACTGGATCTCCCATTTCCCGGGCCTCGGCAAGCTCCCCGACGAAATCGTAACCCCGCTCGTCGCGGCGAGCCGCGTCGCCCGCCTTCCCGCCGGCACGCGCATATTTGGCCCCGGCCAGGCGCCGGAAGCGTTTCTGCTGCTCATCAGCGGAACGGTGCGCGTTCAGCAGGTCTCGGAAACCGGGCGCGAGATCGTTCTCTACCGCGTCTCCGCCGGCGATAGCTGCGCCCTCACCACCGCGTGCCTCATGGGCTATGAGGACTATCAGGCCGAAGCCATCGCGGAGACGGACGTTGAGGCGGTCGCCATCCCGCGGGCAACCTTCGATGACCTGATCGCCCGCTCCGCCGACTTCCGTCGCTTCGTCTTCACCGCCTTCAGCCGCCGCGTCACCGATCTCTTCAAGGTCATCGAAGAAGTGGCATTTTCACGCGTAGACGTGCGGCTGGCCCAGCGCCTGCTCGAGCGTGCCAATAGTGCCGGGCGCATCGACCTCACCCACCAGCAGCTTGCCGCCGAGCTCGGCACGGCCCGCGAGGTTGTGAGCCGCCAGCTCAACGAATTCCAGCGACGCGGATGGATCACCACCTCCCGCGGCGCCATCGACATCACGCGCCCCGCCGAGTTGCGCCAGCTCGCCGCCGCGCCCTGATCCGGGCTCCCATGTGACTAGGTCACATACCTCCGTGCGGCGAAGGGGTATTCCAGCTCCAGTTGCTGGAGGAGCCAACATGCTAAGGAACATCGGAAAATGCGATCGCGTCCTGCGGATCGCCGTCGGCGTGGCCCTGCTCGCACTTGTGTTCGTGGGACCGAAAACCCTGTGGGGCCTGGTCGGCCTCGTGCCCCTCATCTCAGGGCTTACCGGCATTTGCCCGCTCTACGCCGTAACGGGCATCAGCACCTGCGGTGCCGGCCGTTGCAAAGCCAAAAGCTAGAACATGCTTTAATGGCGGCGGATGGGGCAGCACACGCCGCCCTTATCGGAGGCTGACATGGTCGAATCCCTAAGCACTGAAAATATTCTCGCGGCTGCCACGGGTGGCGTTCTCATTGGCATCGCCGCCGTCCTGCTCATGGCAATGACGGGACGCATTGCAGGCGTCAGCGGCTTCGTCTCGCGCCTGCTGCCGCCATACACCGACGATGCAACGGCGAGCCGCATCGCGTTCGTCGCCGGACTCGTCGCGGCGCCCCTGCTTTACACCGCAACAACAGCAAATGCCGTCGCCATCACGGTGTCGAATAGCGCGCCGTTGCTGGTCGTTGGCGGCCTTCTCGTCGGCTTCGGCGCCGTGCGCGGCGGCGGCTGCACCAGCGGTCACGGCGTATGCGGAACGGCGCGTCTGTCTCCCCGTTCGATCGTCGCCACCGCCGTATTCATGGTAACCGGCATCGTCACCGTATTCGTCATGCGGCATGTGATCGGAGCCTGATATGCAGATCGTCAGCACGTTCATCGCCGGCATTCTGTTCGGCCTCGGCCTCGTCGTCTCTGGGCTGATCAATCCGGCAAAGGTCCTGAACTTTCTCGATCTGGCGGGCACGTGGGACCCGAGCCTCGCCTTCACGATGGCCGCCGCCATTCTCACCACGGCTATCGGCTATCGCATCGTGTTCCAGCGCCGCGCACCGTTGCTCGGCGGCAGTTTCCAGCTTCCCGCCGCGACCGACCTCGATGTGCGGCTCGTCGGCGGCGCCGCGCTGTTCGGCATCGGCTGGGGGCTCATCGGCTTCTGCCCAGGCCCTGCGGTCGCGGCTCTATCGTCAGGCATGACATCAACAATGGTTTTTGTCGGCGCGATGCTTGCCGGGATGGCCCTCGCGCGCGCACTCGACAAGCCCTCTTTCCGTCTTTCCACCCAACCGAAGATCTAGTGGAGGCCCCTATGACGATTCCGCACGCCGTCGACCTCAGCGTGAAGCCCGAAGTCACCGCGTTCTTCGACGAGCCGACGAACACCATCAGCTATGTCGTGAAGGATCCGAACTCCAACGCGTGCGCCATTATCGACAGCGTGATGGACATCGACTACGCGGCCGGACGCATCGCATACGAGTCCGCCGATGCGATCATCGATTTCGTCCGCGAGAAGGGTCTCAAGGTCGAATGGCTGATCGAAACGCACGCCCACGCCGACCATCTCTCCGCAGCGCCCTACATCCAGGGCAAGCTGGGCGGCAAGCTCGGCATCGGCGAGAACATCAAGGTCGTGCAGGAGGTGTTCGGCAAGATCTTCAACGAGGGCACGGAATTCCAGCGCGACGGCAGCCAGTTCGATCGCCTGTTCAGGGATGGCGACACCTATGAGATCGGCTCCATGAAGGCCTTCGCCATGCTGACGCCCGGCCACACGCCGGCGTGCATGACGCACGTTATCGGCAACGCGGCCTTCGTCGGCGATACGCTCTTCATGCCGGACGGCGGCACCGCGCGCGCCGACTTCCCCGGCGGCGATGCCCGTACGCTCTTCCGCTCGATCAAGCGCGTACTGGAGCTGCCCGGCGAGACGCGGCTCTTCATGTGTCACGACTATGCGCCCGGCGGGCGCGAGATCAAATGGGAGACGACCGTCGCCGAGGAGCGCGCCCAGAATATCCACGTCCGCGAGGGCGTCACCGAGGACGAGTTCGTGGCCGTCCGCGAGGCCCGCGACAGGACCCTGGAGCTGCCGAAGCTCATCATCCCGTCCATCCAGGTCAATATGCGCGGCGGTAACCTTCCCGAGCCGGACGAAAGTGGGAAACGGCATCTCAAGGTGCCGATCAATGAGCTATAACCCCCCTTCAGATTGTTGAAGGAGCGAGGGACTATGGCCAAGGAGCTGACGGACGAACTATCGGTCGCGGAGCAGATCAGCCCGTCGGACATGGCGGAGCTAGCCGCGCAGGGTTTCAGGTCGGTCATCTGCAACCGGCCCGATGGCGAGGGTTCCGACCAGCCGCTGTTCGCCGAGATCGCCGCGGCCGCCGCGGCCGCGGGGCTCGAAACCCGCTACATCCCCGTCGCCACCGGCAAGGTGACGGACGAGGACGCGGCGGCATTCGGCGCGGCCGTCGCGGAGCTGCCGAAGCCGGTGCTCGCCTACTGTCGCAGCGGCACCCGCTCGACGACGCTGTGGGCGCTCTCCGAAGCGGGGCATCGCCCGCCCGAGGACATCATCAAGCGCGCGCGTCTGGCAGGCTACGACGTCACCGGCGTGATGCAGCGTGTGGCGCAGAAGGGTGCCGTCGACACGGATAAGCCCGCAGCCTCCCACGACATCGTCATCGTGGGCGGCGGCGCGGCGGGCGCAGCGGTGGCGGCGAGCCTCCTGCGCCGCGCGCCCGATCTCGACATCGCCGTCATCGACCCCGCGACAGTCCATTATTATCAGCCCGGCTGGACGATGGTGGGCGCCGGCATCTTCACGGCGCAATCGACCGCCAAGCCCATGGCCGCCGTGCTGCCCCATCGCGTCACGTGGATTAAAGCCGCCGTCGCCAACTTCGAGCCGGAGCGCAACAGCGTCATTCTCGAGGGCTGCCGTGCGATCCGTTACAATCACCTCATCGTCTGCCCTGGCATCAAGCTCAACTGGAACGGCGTTGAAGGCCTCGCGGAAACGCTCGGGCACAACGGCGTGACGTCGAACTACCGCTATGACCTTGCACCCTACACGTGGGAACTGGTGCGCAACCTGCGCGCGGGCAAAGCCGTGTTCACCCAGCCGCCCATGCCCATCAAGTGCGCCGGCGCGCCGCAGAAGGCGATGTATCTTTCCGCCGACCACTGGCTGCGCAATGGCCGCCTGAAGGACATCGACGTCGCGTTCTACAATGCGGCCGGCGTCCTCTTCGGTGTGCCTGAGTATGTGCCCGCGCTGATGGAGTATGTGAAGCGCTACAGCGCGACACTGAACTTCAACCACAACCTCGTCGCCATCGACGGACCGGCCCAGCGCGCCTGGTTCAAAAAGACGGGTCCGGACGGCGCGACCGAAACCGTCGAAACCGACTTCCATATGATCCACGTATGTCCCCCGCAGCTCGCGCCCGACTTCATCCGCGCAAGCCCGCTCGCCGACAGCGCCGGCTGGGTGGACGTCGACCACGCCACGCTCCGCCATAAGCGCTACCCGAACATTTATGGCCTTGGCGATGCCGCCTGCACGCCGAACGCCAAGACGGCCGCGGCGGCGCGCAAGCAGGCGCCAGTGGTGGCGGAGAACGTCCTGTGCGCGAAGGGCCGGCGTGAGAACATACGGGCCTATAACGGCTATGGCTCCTGCCCGCTCACCGTGGAGCGCGGCAAGATCGTCCTCGCCGAGTTCCTTTACGGCGGCAAGGTCTCGCCCACCTTCCCGCGCTACGTGATCGACGGTACGCGGCCGTCGCGCACCGCGTGGATCCTCAAGGAGCGCCTGCTGCCGCCGATCTACTGGCTCGCGATGCTCAAGGGCCGCGAGTGGCTCGCAAAACCGAAAGACATGGCTTGATTGCACAGGATCTGCTGGCGACCGCTTCCGGCGTACTCGTCGGCCTCGTGCTGGGACTGGTGGGCGGCGGTGGCTCGGTGCTCGCAGTGCCTCTGCTCGTCTACGTCGTGGGCATCACGTCGCCCCACGTCGCGATCGGCACGAGCGCCGTCGCCGTAGCGGTGAGCGCGCTCGCCAACCTGATCGGGCACGCGCGCATCGGCAATGTAAAGTGGCCGTGCGCGCTGGTATTCGCCGTTGCGGGCACCGCGGGCGCCGCACTCGGATCGACGCTCGGCAAGCAATTCGACGGAGAGAAGCTGCTGTTGCTGTTCGGCGCGTTGATGATCGTCATCGCCGCTTTCATGTTCTGGAACCGAGACACCGAAGGCGATGTCAGCGTGCGGCTCACGCTGCACTCGGCACCGAAGTTGATGCCGCTGCTCCTCCTCTACGGCACCGCCGTTGGCGCGCTGTCCGGCTTTTTCGGCATCGGAGGTGGCTTTCTCATCGTCCCTGCGATCAAGGCCGCGACGGGAATGCCGCTCATCTATGCGATCGGGTCCTCCCTCGTCTCCGTCTTTGCATTCGGTCTGACGACGGCGGGTAATTACGCGCTTTCTGGCTTCATCGACTGGGTGCTCGTGGGTTTCTTCGTAGCCGGCGGAATCGCCGGCGGCTTTGCAGGGCGCCTCGCCGCCCACAGGCTCGCCGCTCACAAGCAGGCGCTGGCGACGGTCTTCGCCGTCCTCGTCGCCGCGGTGGGCGGCTACGTGGTTTGGCGGGGCATCGCTTAGCCGCTCTCGCCCAATAGCGGGATGCGTAACCACAAACGTCTTATTGCCACTGTTTCCAGCGTGATTGCCACGACTTGCTGCGGCCATCTGTGTCAGCGTCGGGCACCTCCAACACAAACGACGAGCCCTGAACACATGCGCACTTCGCTTGCCCTCTTTACCCTGTTGCTCGGTACCTCTGCCGCCTTCGCCGATTGCACCTCCGAGGTGAACGAAGCCTTCGCGAAGCTCCGCAAGTCCGCTGCTTTTCGCATGGAAACGAAGATCACCAACGATCAGGGCTCGCTGTCGATGAGCAACGACTACGTACTCCCTGACCGCATGCATCAGACTGTCTCGATGAGCACCGGCGGCCCCAGCAAAATGGAAACGATCCTGATCGGCGATAAAGCCTGGGCCAACCAGGAGAACGCCGGATGGGCCGAGGTACCGCCGAATTTCGCCGCGACGCTCGCCAAGCAGATGAAGGAGACGGTCACCGAGCCGCCCAAGGACACGCAGGAATATGAATGCCTGGGCGACGTCGAGTTCGAGGGTAAGACCTATAAGGGCTACCGCGCAAAGCGCGCCGCCAAGGAAGGCGCGCAAGCCCCCGGCGATGGCAACGTGCAGACGATTTACGTGGATAAGGATCTCGGCATTCCGGTGCGCAACATCGCGACGCCCGAAGCCGATCCCAACAAGCGTCTCTTCGACGGCAAGTTCACGCTACGCGACGGCCTCAAGATCGAGCCGCCAAAACTGTAAGACAGGGCGGGAAAAAATCCCGCGACAGGCGGCGCAGAACGGCGCATCAAAGGGAGTGTTATCGGAGACTGCGTCATGCACTTTCAAAAACTGCACCGCCTGCTCTTCGGTGGCTTTGCGCTGCTCGCGATAATATCGGTTGCAGCGCGGGCCGAGGATGATCCCTGGCCCGACATTCGCGCCGCTGTCTTCGAGGAACGCGCCATCGCCGAGAACGATGGCGCCGTGGCGCTCTACGTTCCCGAGCAGGCGGAGGACGCGGCCCTCGTTCCGATCGCCATTCACCTCCCGCCCGGCGTCGCCAACACCGCGCGCACCCTCACCCTCATCATCGACCGCAACCCCGCGCCCATCGCCGCCACGTTCCGCTTCGGCGAAGGCTACGCCGCTTCCTCGGACATCGGCGAGCGCAAGATCATGACCCGCGTGCGCGTCGACAGCTTCTCCAATATGCGCGCCGTGCTTGAGACGAATGACGGCGCCCTGCACATGGCGACGCGGTTCGTGCGCGGCGCCGGCGGCTGCTCGGCTCCGGCCTCCAAGGACGCGGAGGAAGCCTTGGCTTCCCTCGGCCGCATGCAGGTGAAGACGACCGCGACACCCGCCCTCGGCGCAGACTGGCGCGAAGGCACGGTGATGATCCGTCACCCGAACTTCACGGGGTTGCAGATGGATCTCGACACACGCGGTTACACGCCCGCCCGCTATGTCGACAAGCTCGAGGTCCGGCGCGGCGACAAAGTGATGCTGCGCATGGAGGGCGGAATTTCAATTTCCGAGAACCCCCACCTGCGCTTCAATTACGATGCCGCCGGAGGAGACGCACTGGAGGTTTCCGCTTCCGATACCAACGGCACCAAGTTCGCGGGCAGTTCAGCGCCCGGCGGGTGAGGAAACAGGAGAATAACGTCCGACCGATTGCCGCGCGGCGCCCATTACGCCAATGTCGCCGCCGGCCTTACGTCAGCGCTGCACCGCCTCGCCGGACGCCGTCCCCGCATCGCTCACCAGCGGACAGGCGAGCGCCGTCTCGAGCGCATCCGCCACCTCCTCGGCCGTGTCGGTGGCCGCATAGACACCGCCCGTCTCATCAGCGAGGCACCGCGAGACGAATACGCCGTCCTGGCCGATGGCGCTGGCGATCTTATAGCTGATGACATGCACCGTCGTCCGCGCGCCTTCCGCTTTCAAGGTCCTGGCGAGCGCACAGGGGGATTCGCTACACGTCTCCTCGCCATCCGTGACGAGCACGATGCTCGCCGGCCGCTCCCGGAACTGAAGCACCTCCGCCGCGCGGCGCACCGCGCGTGTCAGCGGTGTGCGCCCGTCGGGCCGCAAGCGCTCGACCCGCGCCATGATCTTCGCGGCCGCATCGGGCGCCGGACGCAGTTCCAATGACACGTTGGAGCATGCCGGCCTCGAACCCGGACCGTAGGTGATGAGGCCGATGCGCCGTCGTTTGGAAACCTTCGGCAAAACGCGCGCGAGCGCGCCACGCACGGCGTCGATGCGGGGCAAGCCTGTCTTATCGTCGGCGGAAGCAGCCATCGACTTCGAGGCATCGAAGACGATCATCGTGTCCTCGGTGCAAGCCTGCTGTGCGCGGCTTTGCAACGGAGGAAGGCATACCGTCAGAAAGGCGGCAGCGAAGGTGACGCGCAATGATGGAAAAGGCCGCCCTCCGCCGCCGGCGATCAAGGCTGCAGCCCGTCGATTGTCGCGTGGGGATCAGCCGCTTCCCTGCCGTGTCCGCGCGCGACGATCACGAGCGCCCGCGAGCCGCCCCCTGTTCTGATACGTTTCAACTCCTTGCCGGTGGAAATATCGAGCACCGATACGTCCCCGGAAAACCAGTTGGCGACATACGCCTTGTCGTCACGGGGGCCGATGCCGACCCCCTCGGGGAAGCGCCCGACTTTACCGCTCACGATGGTCCGCAGGCTGCTACTATCCAATATGCTGACGGTCCCCGCACCCTGGCTCGCGACGAGCAAGCGCCCGCCGTCGCGTGTGGTGGCAAGGCCGTACGGCATCGGACCCGCCGGCACGGTCGCAACCGGCTTCAAGGTCTCGATGCTGATCACAGATATGTTTGCGCTCTGCACGTTCGCAACGTAAAGCCATCGCCCATCCGGCGATACGGTGAGCGCGAAGGGCGCCCGCCCGACGGGAATGGTCGCGACGACGTTCAGTGTGGTGGCGTTGAGAATGCTGACCGTATTGCTCTCGCGATTGGCCACAAAAACGAGAGAGCCGCCGGGGCTCGTCACGACCCCGGCGGGCGCTCGACCGACGGCGGCGCGCCGCAGCACCTTGCCCGTTTGCGGGTCCGCCGCTGTGACCGTGTCCTGATTCCAGTCGCTGACGAACGTCGTGCCGTCGTGACTGACGGCGATACCGAATGGCGTGCCGCCGATCTTGAGCGTGCGCACCACTTTGCGCTGATCGGCATCGATCACGGTGATCTCACCCCGCTCGGGGTGTGTCACGTAAAGAGTTACGCCGCCTGGATCGGCGGCGATGCCTGCGGGCGCGAAGGCAACCGGGATGCTGGCGATGACCTCATCGGCACCGGAATCGATGACGCTGACGGTCGCGGCGTCCTGATTGGCAACGAACACCAATGCGTCGTTGCCCGCAGCGAGCACCGGCATCGCAACGAGCGATGCCGCTAGCCATGCGATCAGCCGACGCGCCCGCATGCCGTTACTTCGCCTCCGCCTTCGCTTTGAGACCCTGGAGCCCCTCGGTGATGTAGTTCTTCATCGCCTTGATGGCGGCCGCATCGTTCTTGTCGGGAGCCGGCTCGTTGCCGGTGTCCGCGCGGTAGAACCGGCCGCTCCAGCTCACGGTGCTGCCGCCGTCCTTGCCGGGCTTCACGGAAAGCTCGGCGCTATAGGAGCTCACGGGCAGAACGTCGACCTTCTCCTTCGAGAGCCGGTAGAGATAGGTCTTCTCCTCCTCGCTGTAATAGTCGAGGCCCTCTTCCAGTTCGCCGCCCGACTTGAGCGTGATCACGCGGCTGGCGCCTGACCCGTTGCCACCCTTGCCTTCACTCTTCGTGAGGGCCGGGTTCCAGTTGGCGATGCCGCCGAAGTCTTTGACGATGTTCCAGACGGCGTCGGGCGGTGCGGCGATCTCTATGCTTTCCTCGACCTTCTGCGGTGTGGGCCCGTGCGCCGATGCAGGCGCGCCAATCAGAAGGACAAAAAGGGTGGGCACAAGAAAGCGCGACAGCCTCATACAGTTAGACTCCTTTGGGTCATTTGGCTTTGTGAACGGAATATTCCGGCGCCCTGAACGCGGTTAGCGCTGCAAGGCCAAAAAGCAGTGTGAGAAGCGCGAGCGCCAACCCCGCGGGAATGGCGCTGATGTCCGCTGGGCGCTCCAGAACGCGCGGATGTGCAGCGGCGGTGAACGGCCCAAGCAGATCGCGGTCGTCCGGCAGGTACGCATAGGTTAGTCCCGTCACGCCCGCGAGCCGCTTCAGGTACGTCTCACGCACGATCGCAAGATGCTCCTTGTTGTTGACGACAGCATTGCCGAAGGGAGCCCACTTGGGATGATAGCCCGGCCGCGACTCCGCATCCGGCGGCGGCGGGCCGGTGCGATTCTCCTGCGGCACTTCCTGTTGCTTGTAGGTGCCGATCTCGCGGCCTTCCTCGTCATACTTCAGCAGCGGCGAGAAGGTGTGCGCGCCGATACCGACGACGAGACCGCCGACATCGCCGGGCTTGCCCTCATACGGCGAAAGACCGCTATAGGGCAGCGGCGGCAGCTCATGCCCGTCGGTAATGAAGATGAGATCGGACTTCAGGCTGTGAGCGAGAGCGAGAGCGCTGAAGAGCCCCTTCGAGATGTAGCTGTCACCCTCCCAGGCCATGCGCCAGTCGAGTTCGCCGATGGCCTCGTCGATCGCCGAGAAGTTTTCGCAAACCTCAACCGGATCGAAGAGCAGGAATGATCGCCGCTCGGTGAAGAATCCAAAGCCGAAGCGCGATCCGCACGGCAGCTTCGCGAGGGTGGAGCGCAGCGATGTCTTGGCGGCTTCGAGGCGGCTGATGGGCTCACCTTTGCTGGTGACATCGCGTGTATTCATGCTCGTGGTGATGTCGACGACGGCAAGAACGTCGAAAGCCTCGCGCTGCAGATTGATCCGGGGAACCGCGAGCGCCAGCAGCGTCAACGCCAGCGCGCCCGCCGCAAGCCACGTCCTCGGATCGCGCAAGGTGGACCAGGTCATGGCAGCCCCTTCGGGACACCGGGCAGATCGGTCCAAAGCTTCTCAGGCGTCTCGAGCGGCTTCTCCTCGTCCTCGCCGACCGCTTGCGGCAGGTCGCGGACGAGACGCATAGCCACGTCGAGGTTGTATTTGGAGTTCCAGTCCTTCGGATCGATCCGCAACGCGCTGCGGTATTCCGACTTCGCCAGCGTCACGAGCGGGATCGCCTTGTCGAAGTCGCCCTTCTCGATGGAACGCACCGCGGCCCGCATCCGCGCATTGGCCATGTTGTAGAGCATGCGCGCATAGATCGCCGGAGCTGCCCGCAGCTCCGCCTGGTCGAGGTAGGGCTGCGCCTCTTCGAAGCGACCGCGCCGCAGCAGGAAAGCCGACCGGGCCTCCAGCAGCGGAGCCGATGCACGGGCAGCATCCACCTCGACATTCGAGCCCGCACGCAGTTTCTCGATGGCGGTGTTGGTCTGGCGCTTGTCGACGTAGAGCCAGCTAGAAACCGCGAAGCAGAACGCGCTCAACACGAACGCCACCGTCAGCAGCATCCCCTTGGCGCCGCCGATCGCAACGAGAGCTTCGCGAAGCCACCGGTTCACGCTCATGCCGCCTCCCGCATTGGACGCGTCGTCGCTTTGACCGCAGCCCGCGGCACGACGTTCGTCCCGCGCGCCGCGCCGTTGCCGGAATCGAGCCGCACCTCGGCGAGCTTCGCCAGCAGGAGCACCAGCAGACCCGCGGCCGCAACGGCATAGGCAATGTGCGAAAGGTTCTGCTCCGGAATGCGCTCCTGATAGCGGATAGGATTGCGCTCGAGCTTGTCGATCTCGGTGATGGCTTCCGCCACCGCCTTCGGGTTCTCCGCTTCGAACGCCTTGTACGGCACCTTCAGCGTCTGGAAGAAAAGATTGAGATGGCGCTCGGGCAATGCCTGCGGCGTATCGGGAACGCCCTCGCCTGGAGGATCGAAAATCCCCGGCGCGCCGGCCGTGCGCAGATAGAGCCAATAGAGGTTGACGGGACGCTTGGCGACCTGCGCACGCAGCCGCTCCTGAACCCGCCGGTCGATGACCGCAGCACCATCGGAAACGAGCAGGATGGCGCGGGAGGCAGCCGTCGGATCGGCATCATGCATCGAGAGCGCCATAGCAAGCCCGAGGCCGACGTTCGTAAACGCGAGCCCGGGGCGCGCTATCGCATCGACCGCCGCAAGCACGGCATCCTTTTTGCTGGTGATCGGCAGCACGTGCATCGGCATGGTGGAGAACGCGGCGACACCGAAACGGTCGTGCGGACGGCGGCCGATGAAATCGCGCAGCAGCTCCCGCGCCGCCGCCGACTTCGATGCTTCATCCGCCGCCGGCGTCTTGCCAGCGAACGTCTCGTCCATGCTGCTCGAGCGATCGAGGAGCAGCACGATGTGCGAGCCTTCGCCCACACGCTCCACCGTCTGCCCATTGATGTGGATGCCGGCAAGCCCAGCGAGCAGCGCGGCGATGGCAACCGCGCCGATGATGTGAAGTCCGATATCGACGGCACGGGAAAGTGGATCGGCCTCCACAGCGGCCAGAGACGGGTATCCCTGGCGCCGCTGCACGGCAAAGACGAGCGGCAGAATGGCCAGCGGCAGCAGAGCCATGACCCAGGGATAGGAGAGGTCGATACTCATGCCCCGCTCCGCTCCGCAGCCCCAAGGCGTGCGCTGAGATCGGTCAGCGCCGCGAGCGGCATCTCCGCCTGCGCCCGCTGCACATCATCGGCAAAGAAGGCCCGGCGCGATGACGAGAAGAGGTGCTCCACCTGATCGGCGTAGGGAGCGAACTCCGGACGCGTGGCGAGGAAAGCAGCCACGTCGTCCGACAGCACGCGTTTACCCGCGCTGATATCGAAGGCGCGGTGCAGTTTGAGCAGCGCGGTACGATAGCCGCCCGTACCCTCCAGGCGCGATGCGTTCGCCCTGAGATACCGCGCCGCCTCGGTGAACGGCCGCGAAGGACGCTGGCGGAAGGGCCACCACGCCTGGTGCCAGGCAAGCCCGGTCAACGAAGCCAATGCGATGAGGCCGGAGATCAGCATACCTGTGCGCTCGCGCCCCGTCGTCACCCGGTGCACCGGCGCGTCGGGCTGCAGTTCCACCGCACTGCCGCTGCTCTGGCTGCTCTGCGCAAACAGCAGGCGTATCGGCGCGGTGAGGAATCCGAATTCGGGAACCCGCACCTCGCCCGTCCCCTGCCCACCCGTCACTTTCAGCGTCAGCGCGGGAATGACGAGCCGGCGCGGATCGAGCGGAGCATAGAAAGTCTGATACTTGAGCGTCAGGTGATAGGTCGTCCCGTCGCTTCGCTCGTCGGCCTTCACTTTGACGTCGCTGAGCTCCAGCCAGTAGTTTACCGGCCCATGCAGCGGAATGGACGCCGTATCGAGTGACTGGCCTTCACCGACATTCAGAACGACTTCGCGCGTCAGCGTGTCGCCGATGAAATAGCCGAATGCGCGCGGCTCTTTGATCGCGAGCGACGGCGGCTGCGCCCAAGCGGCGTTGGCTGCGATAGCCCCGGCAAGCAGACCAAGTAGCGCCGTCCACTTCATGCCGCGCCACCCACCAGGTGCGCACTGAGCTTGTCCCAGTCGATCTGATCGCGGATCTCGAACGGCAGCCGGCCGAAACGCCCGGCAATCGAATTCAGATCGGCACGGCGGCGCCTGCTCCTCCTTTGCCAAGCATCCCGCAAGCGCGGGCGCATGACGACAAGGCGCCGCCGGCCGAACTCTAAGTCGGTGAGAGACATGATCCCCCACCGAGGCAGCTTTTCAATCTCGACGGTGTCCGACAAGACGATGGGCACGATGTCGTGCCGTCCGAGCGCGCCGAAGATCCGCTCGATGTCTTCACGCGGCATGTAGAAATCGGAGATTACGAATACGACTTTACGGCCGCCGCCCACGAGCGCGGCCGCATCGACCATACCGCGGGTTCCTGCACCGCGCGGCATGAAGCTGCGCAGCCGCCGCAGCATCTCCATTTCCGCGCCCCGCGCGCGGGTCGCAAGAAAGGTGAGCTCCGGCTGCACGATCGCATCGCACCCGATGAGGCCGAACGCATCGCCTGCCCGGCGCGTTGCGGCAGCCAGCGCCGCACAAAGGTCGGCTGCAATGCGCATCTTGTCGGCCGCGCCGCGAAACCCCATCGAGGCCGATACATCGACCAGCGCGTAGACCACCACGGAAGCCTTCTGCTCGAAGCGGCGCACGTGGAGCCCTTCGAATGGATCGCGCGCGCTCACGCGCAGGTCGAGCCTGCGCGGGTCGGGGCTGCGCAGAAGCGGAGCGACATCACGGAAAAAGCCTCCCGCGCCCTCCCGCTTTCCGCGATGAGCACCCGCACGGACATCCGAGCTCCGCCAAGCGAGACGATAGGGAAGGTCGGCTGGCGGACCTCTGTCACGGGGCGGGCGCTGCTCCGTCATGGCGCCGGTACCCGCTCGAACAGCTGCCGAACCAGCTCGCGCACGATCGGCTCACGCCGCAGCTCGTAAATGGGATCGAAGAAAATGCGGTGCGCCATGGTCTCGAAGAACACCGCGCGCAGGTCTTCGGGGACGACCATATCGCGATTGTCGAGGAACGCCGCAACGCGCGCCGCCCGCAACAGATAGCTCATGCCGCGCGGACTGGCGCCGCCAGCAATCAGCCGTTCCATGTCGACATCCGAAATGTCGATTCCCGCCCCGGCCGGATCGCGCACTGCCTGCCAGAGATCGAGCGTATAGCGCTGCAGATCCGGGCTGGCTGTGATTTCCGTTTGGATCGCCGCACCAACGTCGGGTAGCGCCCGGTGATCCAGAACGGATTCCGGCACCTCGCCTATCAGCTTGTCGCCGTCATGGAATCGCGGATCGAACGTCAGCAACCGGCGGATCTCAGGGTCGTCGGGCGTCGAGATGTTGATCTCCATGAGGAAGCGATCGCGCGCCGCTGCCGGCAGCTCGAACGTTTCCTCGCGCTCGATCCGGTTGCGGTCCGCGAACACGAGGAGATACGGGAAATGGTATTCGCGGTTGAACGCGCTGATCGAACGCTCCGCCATCAGGCGCAGAAGCAGCGAGTGCACCTGCGGACGCGCGCGGTTGATCTCGTTGAAGAAGAATACGGTCAGCTCGCTGCCGTAGCGGATAACCGGCCCCGGCTCCACCCGCGGGCGCCCATCCTCGCCGATGTAGGTGTGATAGACCATGTCGGCGGGCATCAGATCGATGGTGCCCTCGACGCGCTCATACGCGCCACCAAGCCCCCGCGCCGCCGCACGCAGCAGCGTCGTTTTGCCGACACCGACATCGCCCTCCAGCAGCACATGGCCGCGCGCGAAGATGGCGATGGTCAAAAGATGAATGATACGTCGCTGGCCGACGACAACCTTGGCGAGTTCCGTCTCGAAATCGACTGCCCGCTGACGCCAGCTCGAAAGATCGATCCCGTGGGAAGCCCTCACCGCCTGCAAACCTTCGCGGGACAAGGGGACACTCCTGCGCTCCGCGGCCTGCCGAAAGGCCGCCGGATGGAATTTGAAGAAGCTCTAAAGCGGCGTAGGGGTGCGGCGAACCGCACCCCTTTTCCTCGGGAGGAAGCAGCTTGAGCGTGGCACTGCTCCGAGGAATTACCCCGCGCTTAGTTCGGGATCTCGTCCACGTCGTAGATCCACTCGCCGGTCTTCTGGAAGTGAGCCGTGCGCTTTGCATTGCGCGCGTCCATCTCCTTGAGCGAGTTGCCCTGCTTCGCAAGCTCGGCCGGGTCATGCTTCGGATCGTACTTCGAGCCGGCAACCTTCTCCGGGAAGCCCGGCTTCGGCTCCCAGCAGACGCCGGGGGCTTTGCACTTGGTGCCGTCGTAAGCGAAGGCCGACGAGGCAGCGACGAGCGCCGCAACGGCCGTAGCGATGAACAGAGTCTTCGTCATGACAATTTCCTCCTGGCTTTCCTTCACGTCTTAGTTCGGCGGTTTGGCCGCCTTCTTGCTCGCGCCCACCGGAAGCGAACATTCTTAGTGGCGCATTGGTCCGCACTCTTCGACAGGGACAGCATTTGCCAACTCCGCGGTGCCGTGCTCGCCTTCCCTCTGGTCCACGTAGGGCTTGAATGCTTCCCTCTGTTCCGGTGTCAGCCAGCGCGCGGTCTTGGGCTCGCCTGTGTAGAGATGGCGGATCCAGGCCATAATCTGCAGGATCTCGTTGATCGACTTATCGCTGTGCGGGCCCATCATGCCCTGCGCACCGCCGTAGATCGTTTCGAAGAGACCCTTGTCGGTTTTGTTCTTGGGATAGGTCCAATAGCTGTCGTTGAGACCTGGACCCACCTTGCCTTCGGCGAGATGGCCGTGGCAGCCCGAGCAAGAGGACAGGAAGAGGAATTCACCGCGGGGCAAACACTCCTTCTTCTCGTTGTACGGGTTGACCCCCGTCTCGAGAAACTCCGTAACAGCCTTGGGCTGCGGGTCGTCCTTGGGCGCGATGTTCAGATCGAGAGGATCGCCCGTGATCGTGTTACGGAACGGCTCGAGCGCCATCGCTGCTAGCGGGAGAACTGCAAACGACATACCCGCAAGCACAATCTTCGTCAGTTTATTCATCCTTGACGTCCCTCTGGAGTCTTCGCGAGCTGGTCCAGGGGAATGCCTTCCTCCTTCAGGATGCTCTCGATTTCTGGTTGCGCCTTCTCAAGCGCTGCATTGATGTCAGCCAGCAGCTGCTTGTCGTCCTTGCGCACGCCGATCGACTGATCGAAGTGGAAGGGCAGATGTTGACCGTCAGCGCGCGAGGCGTTGTCGGGAATGACGACAAGCTTGACCTTGTCACCACGCTGCTTGGCGTACCGCGCAACTTCAGGCGCAAACACGGCCGCAAAGTCCGCCTTACCGGAAGCGACATCGTCGACAAACCGCTCAGGCTGCACGCGGACGTACTGATTGCGCTTACTCTTGAAGCCCGTCAGGGACTTCATGTAGTTGAAGTTCCCGTTGAACAGCCCGAGCTTCTCGAGCATCACCTGCGCAGGACTGTCGGCCGAGATACCGATCCGCTGCGCCTTGAGCAGATCGGGGCTGTCCCAGCTCGTGATATCCAGCGGCGAGTCCGTGCGGAGCACGAACACATAGGGTGCACGATAGTAGGGCTTCGACGTGAGAACACGCTCATCGCCCGTATCGAGGCCCATCACGACGTCGCAGTTATTCTTGTCGAGCTGATCACGGACGAGGTAGATCGCTGGCTTGTCGGTCCACACGAACTTGGCCTTGCGGCCCATCGTATCGGCGAGCACCTTGGCAAGCTTGTTCTCGAACCCGGTGCCGTCCTTGCCCGAATAGGGCATCTCAACTTCAGAGGCACAGATGCGCAGAACGGATGGATCTGCCGGTGCCGCTGCCTTCTCTTCAGCCCAAACCGGGGCTGCTAAGCTCCCTAGCATCACTGCAGTCGCCAACAACACGCCGGCCGAGTGATTGGATTTGATTTTCTTGCTCATATTGACGCTATGCTTTCCTGAAGCAGACCTGCTCCGGCGCCGAGCCTTAGTCTTGTTATTGTCGATGCCCGGCCTGGTTGCCATTCAGGCGACACACTCGGAGACAGCATCCTTACCGTTGGAGGAGTAGACGGATCGGCGCTGCGAGGCGGGCGCCCCGCCGAGAGCTTTCGCTGCTCGGCGGGAACGTCCGGCTCCTATCAGAGCTTCGGCAGCTGCGGCGGATACTCGTCGAGCATCACGTCCTCAGTGTAGGGGCTCTTGCCGTCCAGCGAGAACACCAGGAGGCCACCACCCATCTGCGTCCAGTTGGCGAGGTTCTTGAACGCACCGACGGCGCCGAGACCGGCAGTCGGATCGTTCAGGTCGAACACCAGACCAACGCCCGGCCAACCACCGACGCCGTAGTAGATGGCGACGTATTGGGTGCCCTTGTGGGTGTAGGTCATCGGGTAGCCGATGGCGCCCGACGGCATCTTGAACTTCCAGAGAAGCTCGCCGGTGTCACTGTCGCGAGCCTTCAGGTAGCCATCGAGCGTTCCGTAGAACACCAGGTCGCCACCGGTGGCCATCGTGCCACCCCAAGCTGCGAAGCGCTCCATCACCTCCCACTTATACTTGCCGGTGATGGCGTTGTAGGCCTTGACCTGACCGAGGCCGAGGTAGTTCTGACGGTCACCCTTCGGACCCGGGTACATCCACAGCGTAGCACCGACGAAGAACTGGCCGGCACGATACGGCAGCATGAACGGTTCCCAGTCCATGCAGATGTGGTTGATCGCCATGTAGAAGAGCTGGCGGTTCGGATCGTAGGAGTCGTGAGCCTGGTCATGGTAGCCCATGGCCGACGGACACACGTTGGTCGCCTTGTGATCCATCCGCGTACCGTATTCCGGGTTGCGGACAGGGATACCCGTCTTCAGGTCGACGTGCGTCCAGACGTTGACGGTGTCGTCGATCTTGTCGGCGGAGATGAGATCGCCGTTGGTGCGATCGAGCGTGTAGACGATGCCGTTACGGTCAGGATGGGTAAGCAGCTTGCGCGTCTTGCCCGACTTGTCCTTCTGCGTAGACAGCATGATCACGTTCACGCCGGCGTAATCCCACTCGTCGTGGGGCGTCTTCTGGTAGCCGAAGCGAAGCTCACCGGTGTCGACGTCGCGGCCCATGATGGTCATGGTCCACTTGTTGTCGCCCGGACGCATCGTCTCGTTCCAAGGAGAGGGGTTGCCCGATCCGTAATAGATCAGGTTCTCTTCCGGATCGTACGCATACCAGCCCCAGTTGGTGCCGCCACCGATCTTCCAGGCGTCGCCTTCCCAGGTTGCCGTGCCGAGGCCCTTCTGGCCGTAGTGGGGGTTGGCTTCATTGAACTTGTCGCCAACGCCGACTTCCTCATCCGGACCCGTAGCAAACTTGCGCCACTTCATGGCACCGGACTTGACGTCGTAAGCGGTGGTGTAGCCGCGAACGCCGAGCTCAGCACCGGAAGAACCGATGATGACGAGATCCTTCACAACGTAAGGAGCGATCGTGAGCGTCGAGCCGACCTTGATGTCGGAGTTCTCGACCTTCCAGTACTCCTCACCCGTCTCGGCGTTCAGCGCCACAACGTGGCCGTCGAGCTGGTTGTTGATGATGAGGGCAGGCGTCTTACCATCGCCCGGCCAGTAGGCCAGACCGCGGTTGACGAGGTCGCAGCAGGCGACCGAGCGTGCAGCAGGATCCTGCTTCGGCTTGTGCTGCCACTTGATCTTGCCCGGATTCTCGAGGTCCAGGGCATAGACGTTGTTGGGGAAGGACGAGTTAATATACATCACGCCGTTGACGACGCGCGGCGTGCCTTCGTGACCATGGAGAAGGCCGGTCGAGAAGGACCAGGCAACCCGCAGATTCTTGACGTTGCTTTTATTGATCTGCTTCAGCGGGCTGTAGTTATTCGAGTCATAATTCTTACCGGTCATGACCCAGTTTTCGTCGCTCTTCGACAGCTCGATGAGCTTGTCGTTAGCGCTAGCGCTAGCGACGAAGCCTACCAACGCCGCAATCGATGCGGACGCTAGCAAGCCTGACTTGAGGTGTGCTTTCATCAACAAACCCTCGCGTTTTCGCTCCCAGGAAAAGGCGGCTCCTTTAGGATGCCGAAGCCCGTCCTCCACACGAAAATATGTAGCTGAAACGGGCATCTCCGCCTTCTTAGAGGTGCACCCATCGGTCGGTCGATCCGACCGAAGTTGCACGGGCTGAAAGGATGTCCATGCGGAATCCTGTCTCAGCCGTGAGCGAAGCTAGAACGCACATGTTGTCGCGTCTTTAGGTCAACTTCCAAGAGTGGGGCGGCACAGGTGGCAACGCTTGTGCAAGTCGTTGCATCGCGTTGCGATGCGAAGCGGCGTTAAGATGTCGGGGCGTTACTGTGTAACCTTTGTAAGATCGCCGAAACGGGAAAAAGGGAGGCGTCGACTTCCAAATGCACACCCTCGATATGGGCTCCTCCAAGCACGTTAATACGCCCACGCGCTTGCCACTCTGCTGCGTCTGCACAATCCTCGTCGCGCTCGGTGTCATGCTTGCGGGCTGCGGCGAGGAGCCCGTGCAGGAAGCGACAACGCCGCCCGCTCCAGTGACGAGCGCGCCGCCCGCCTCCCATCAGCTCGATTGGTTGAGGCAGACCGATCCGGTCGCGCCGGAGCAATGGCTCGCAAGCCGGCAGGTGGGCCGCGACCTCGATCTCTATGATCCCGACGTCGGCACGATGCGCCAAACGCTCGAGGTCGCCGCGCTGCGCTTCCGCGATCATCCGCGAATGATTGCCAATCGCGCTGTGCAGCTGGAGGAAATGCTCAAGGAAAAGCATATCGACGAGCGTGCGCCGACGATCATCGTGACCTTGAGCGAAGTGCCCGGAAACAAGCGCTATCTCGAGAGCTTCGCATCGCTCACGCAGCAGTACTACAATCTCCGCATGGACGGGCTCGACCGGGAGCAGGCGATCGAAGCATTGAAAAAGCAGATCCCCTGATGGCCGGGGCCGCGTCGGGAGTGTCCCCGGGAGCGGTGGTTTCTTTTCCGTTGTAGGACCGGAGCGCCGCGCACATGGAATTGCTGCCTGGCACCGATAGTGTTGCCAACACTTCCCTTGCGCTCGGCCACCGGCACACAATAGGGATTAACTGTTATACTGTTTCACCCATGAAAGACCGCATTAAATGAAGGTTCTCGTCATAGACGACCACCCGATCGTCATTCAGGGCTGCCGGCGGCTGCTCGAGGACGCAGGTGTGGACGAGATCTACGTCGCGGCCACTCTTTCCGAAGGCTTCCGTCTTTATAGGCAAAAACAGCCCGACGTGATCATCGTCGATCTGTCGATGCAGTCGGGCGCGCTCGGCGGCCTTTCCTTCATTCGCCGTCTGCGCGTGCACGACGAGCGCACGCCGATCCTCGTGCTCAGCATGCATTCGGACCGCATGATCGTCAGCCGCGCGCTGGAGGTCGGCGCCAACGGATACGTGTTGAAGGACACCTCGCCCGACGAATTTTCAAAAGCGTTCCGCCGCGTGCGCGATGGCCAGCCCTATCTCAGCCACGACCTCGCTTCGCAGATTGCCTTCATGGAAGCGCGCGGTGACCGCAACCCGCTGAGCCGCATGACGCTGCGCGAATTGCAGACGCTGTCGCTGATCGCCGAGGGCAAGCCTTACATCTCCATCGCGGAGGAGCTGCACGTCAGCTACAAGACGGTCGTCAATACGTGCGCTCAATTGAAGGCAAAGCTCGGCGTGCGCACGTTGCCGGAGCTCATGCGCATCGCCATCCAGCACCTGCCCAACATGCCGGGCAAATCCACCCTATAGAAGCGTCGAGGTGGAGCCACCGCAGCCCGACCAGCGCGCTGACCCGGTGCGCGCGATGCGGCCTCGTCCCCTGCTCCGGTCTCGCCGGAGCAAAGGAGAGCACGGCCATTGTCAGTGAAACGCCAGGCTACTTCTTCGTCTCGGGCGGACAATCCGGGCCGATGTATTCGCCATCGAGCGTCACGCCCAGGGAGGGATAGCCTTCCGGCGGATCGAACGTCATCCGCATGATGCCGTGGTAGCGCTTGTTGAAGTCGCCATTGAAGGCCGTGCTCATCGTCTGCTTGCCGTGGGGCTTCTGGCACACCACCGTGACGATGGTTTCGCTTCCCGCAGATGTGATTTCCGGCTCGCCGCAGTCGCCGCTGTCTTCCGGAACGGCGATGTTGTCGTCGGGACCAACGCACGTGTCGATCGTCGTCTTGCCGAGGCTCGCAGCCACGGTGGTGATCCGCCAATGGCCCGGCTTACGCTTGGGCATTTCGGCGCCCGCGGCCAGCGCAAGGCTGGCAAGTGGCAGCGCAAGTGCAACGGCTGCTAGGCAAATTCTTGTTGTTACGCGCATTCGCATCTCCTCCCGTGAAGAGCTGCGAACCTAGCCAAAACACCGCGCAAAAGGGCCTCAGCCAAACGCCTAAACCGACGTGAAATTGTTCCCGGCCGCCGGTTACTTTTATCCCGGCACGCCGTCCGACGATCCCGAAGCGCGCCCCAACTCGGCAGTTACCGTGCCCTTGGAGGCACGGACGGGTACACAGCATCCCAGCTAAATTGCCACTACAGGCAAAATCAGTAGTCGCAACCGGCAAACTATGCCTACAATTCCCGGCATCGACAGGATTATTTGGCAATTGCGTCTGCTAATCCATGGAGGTGACGGTGCCGAACCACCTTGCTTCTGCCGGCTGCGTCCGCACCGGCGTCCACGCCCGCGGCCGCGCGCTGCGCATAATAGGAATGGTCTTCGCCCTCGCGGGTACCGGATTTATCGCCAGCGCCTTGACTACCCATGCCGACGATCAGCCGTACCCCGAGCGCGTTCGCGGCTTCTTCTGCAACGCCAAGCAGGATTCCCTCGATTTCCTCCGCGCCCAGGCCGAAGGGGAGAACGAAGAGATCGCCGCCAATACGGTGAACAAGAGCATCGGCAAGTTCTCGTGCGCCTACTACCTGCCCGCTGATGCGATCTATACCGGCGAGCACACGGTCATCCAGGACGGCATCGTCTACAAGCTGCACAGCTTTATGTTCCTGCCCGAAAAGGTGGAGCGCTGGAGCGGAACGGCTTTCGGCTCGCTGCAACAGCCGACGAATGCAAAGCACGACGTTTAGGAAGGGAGTGTAGGCCGCCTCAGAAGCGGCTTGCCCTTCAGGGTCGACGGGGTTGTGCTCGCATTCACGATCCCGCGAGCTGTCCACGCGTGCCAGCACACGTCAACGGGCAGGCGCGCCGGCACCGGCACGGACCTCACCTCATCGTAACATTGCTCGAAACCTACATTAGCGACGCCGGCAATCAGCTCGCTTCCACGCGCGGCGTTTGCCCTCCGCGCAGGATCGTGTTGCCGTCGTAACGCGCGCTTTGATCGACCACCGCTTTCGCCCAATCTTCTTCGCGCATCTGCCCGCTTTGTCCATAAGCGGCGAGCGCGTTGGCATAGGTGACCTTCCGCACGTCCTCGGCCGAGACGCCCTGCTCCGCCAGCAGTTCCGCCGTCTTGGGCACCGACAGCGGATCGGAAATCCCCCAGTCGCAGGCCGAATCGACGATGAGCTGGCCGGCCCCATATTGGCGGACGATCTCGAGCATGCGCGGCGCCGTCATTTTCGAATGCGGATAGATCGAGAACCCCGCCCAGAAGCCGCGTTCGGTCACCTCGCGCACCGTCTCCTCGTTGACGTGATCGATCACGACGCGATTGGGCGCAAGCTTGTGCTCGACGATGATGTCCATCGAGCGCGACGCGCCACGTTTCTTGTCACGGTGGGGCGTGTGGACCATCACTGGCAGATCCAGTTCGCGCGCCAGATCGAGCTGCAGCCGGAAATATTTCTCCTCCAGCGCCGTCTGCTCGTCGAAGCCGATCTCGCCGATGGCAACCACCCCCTCCTTGGTCGCAAACTCCGGCAGGATCTCCATCACGTCTTCGGCCAGCGCCTCGTTGTTGGCCTCCTTCGAGTTGAGCCCGATGCAGCAGTAATGCTGCACGCCGAACTGGCTCGCGCGGAAGCGTTCGAAGCCGAGAATGTGCGAAAGGTAATCGCGGTAGCTCCCCACATTGGTGCGCGCCTGGCCGATCCAGAATGCGGGCTCGATGACAGCGACGATCCCCGCGGCCGCCATCGCCTCGTAATCGTCTGTGGTGCGCGAAATCATGTGCGCATGCGGGTCGATGTAAGCCATCGGATGCTCCATTAACTTCGGGTGTGTCAGGCGAGAGTGTTCCAGCTCAGCGTACCCTTGCGGATCTCACGCCAGAGTTGGGGTGCCGATTCCAGGATGACCAGGGCCTCTGGGGTCGGGCATTCCGAAAGGGCGAGCGCGCCGGCACGCTGCTCCGCCTCGACCGGAGATTCAAACACTTTGATCAACTCGTCGAGATAGCTCTCGGCAAAGGGCCCAACGCAGCGCCACAGCTCCGGGCTCACCGTGCGCCCCGCAGCCCAGCGCTCGTGGGCGTAATCGACGAGCATCCGCGCAAGATCGGGATTGCGGCGTTCATCCAGGCCCGCAATCGGCGCCAGCGTGCTGCCGATGAACAGCGTCTTCACCACCATCTGGTTCCACATCGCCTCGCTGAACTGCTCGGCGGGATAGGGGCTATGGTGCGCAACCGCTTCGAAGATCGGCTGCATCGCCGAGCGGACACCTTCGCTGGCGGTCGGCACGATCTCCGCGGGCGCCGGATAGAGCGGCAGGCCAAGCAGGAGCGCAATCTGCTCGCCGATCTCCCCGGACCGGAACAGCCGGTCGAGCCGCCCAGGAAAGCCGTTCACGTCAGCAGCCCCGCTCACGAGCATCAGATAGATGCGCGCCGTTTGATCGAGGGTCCAGTCGCGGGCATCGAGCCCCGGACGCACATGCACAGCGTCTGCGACCTCGTCGCTCTCCAGCGCCAGCGGCGCCTTTCCGACGCGCCGCGGCGCAAGTCCGATGGCTGTCGCCAGAGCGCGCGCATCGGGCTCTTCCATGATCTTGCGCGCTTGCGCGTCGAGCCAGATGCGCGGCTCATCGCCAAGCCGCCGAGCGAGCCAGCCGTGCAAAAGCTCCAGGCGCGGGGCGATGCCTGCTCCGGCTTCTGAAGTCGCCGCTCCACCGTGCTGCATGCCGTCAGGTTGCAGGCACATACCGCTGCAGAACGAGAGTGAGGGCGAAGCATACGAGGCACGCAAGGGGTGCATAGTGCACGTCCGTCGTTGTTGCGAAGAGAGCGTCGTTGAGGGAGATGGCCGCTATCAGAAGCGCGACGGCGCGCGAGATATCGCCGGCGCCCCGGCGGCGCAGCAGCGTTGTCACACGCGCTGCGCACACAGCGAGCATGGCGAGGATGATGAAGGCCAGCACCGAGACGGCTCCGTGCGCGAGAGCTACGACGGCCGGTGCCGCAAGCAGCGGCAGCGGCCACAGGCTGGCAACGCGGTCGATATTCTCGAGCCGCGCAGCGAACGTGAGTGCCGCGACATAGGCGAGGAGCGCCAGTGCCGGCAGCACGACCTCCGTCGAAAGCTCACGCGCAACGGCGAGCGCCGCGGCGACATAGACGAGCGCGCGACACAGGCCCATCACGAACGGCGCGACGGGGTTCGCCTTGTGATGCCAGTTGTAAACGAGGATGGCGGCGCCCAGCGCAAGGCCCGCGAGGCCGGCTTCCTGGCTCAGTGCCGCAAGTCCGACGATGCCGACGACGAGCAGCGAAGAACCGACGACGAACACGACATCCGCAGTCACCTCGCCCGCCGGGATCGGCCGCTCGGGCCTCTCCTGCGCATCGATGTCGCGGTCGAACGCATCGTTGAGGAACATTCCCGCCACGTACATCAGCGAAATCGCGGCGGCCGCCGTGATGATGGAAGCAACCGATCCCCCGCCCGCCAGTGCGCTGGCGGCAATAACGTTGCTCCACACCGTGGGCAGGTTGGAGACACGGCCAAGCCGAAGTGCCGTGCGCCAGCTGCTCACGCGCCGAGTTGCGAGCGAACCCATGTCAGCTCCCGGGCGATGTCATCACCGATGTCGCCTTCTCTTATATCAGCGGGCAGGACGTCCCAGGTATAGGTTTCGACCTCGAGATGCGGCGCCATCGCGCGCGCACGGCAGGCCGCCAGCAATTCCGCGAGTTGCTGCTGCGTAGACTGCAACACGCCGTAGTCGGCGCGGAACAACGGCACATGGCAATGCACGCGCCATTCGCCGGACGCCCCGCCGCTGCGATGCGCCGCGATCGCATCGGGCAGATCGGTATAGCGCGCGAGACTGCCTTCGCCATCGGCAACGGTTTGATGCAGGTAGATGCCGTCGTCGAAGAATTGCAGCAGCTCGATGGCCCGGGCATCGACCGTCGGCACCCGCAGCGCCGAGCTGAGCTGGATCTTCGGCACGCGAATGCCCGCCGCATCGAGGCGCGCAACGCACTCCGTCGGATCCTCGAACTCCACCGCTGCGTGGCACACATCGAGGCAGACGCCGAGGTGACGGCGCATCACCGCTTCGGCTTGCGCCGGTGGAACATCGACAAGACGCGCAAAGACGTCGATGGAAGACCGCGCGAACAGCCGCCCGTTGAAGAACGAGATTGCCTCCTCGATCGTCTCGATGAAGCAGCAGGGCTCGGGCTCCAGCGCAAGAACGATGGATTTGCCGCTATCGCGTGAAAACGCGTGCAGATGTGCCGCATGACGGAGCAACATCTGCACCATGGCATCGATGTCCGCGTCGGACTTGATGACGTCCTTGAATGCACCGGGGACCGTGCTGATGCTGCCTTCGACGCCCTCGGGGAGCAGCCCCGCCAGAATATCGGCCACGCGGTTCGTGAATTGCAGCCGGGCTTCGGTCCGCCAATCGGGCTCGTACACCTGTTCCTTCACGCGCGTAGCGTGGAAGGCCCCATAGGGGAATGCATTGACCGTAAAGACGTAGAGGTCTGCTTCGCGCAGAAAGCGCTGCAGCTCCTGGTGTGCGAGCGGAGAAGCGAGCGCTTCGGCGGCCGCCGCCGAAAGGCGCAAACCCACCCCCATCGGCGCGCCCGCACTCACACGGGCCTTGATCCCAGGCACATGCTTGCGCAGCGCAGCGAAGATCTCGGCCCAGCTCTCCCCTGCATGAATGTTGGTGCAGTAGGTGAGATGTGGCGATCCTGGCAGGGCGAGCTTCATCAGCTTCCATCCCGCGGACGCAGCCACTCGATTGCATCATCGAGCAGCCCGTGGTCCATCGCATGCACATCGACGCTTGTGCCGAGGCTCTTTAATAGCGTGATGGTCAGTTCGCCGCCGAGATGCTCGCGGAACTCCTCGAGCCCGGCGAGCACCAGACGCTGACCGTCGCTTTCCCGCCGCGCATCACATGCCGGATGCCAGAGATTGAACCCGAGCCTCTCCAGCAGCGCACGCACCCGCTCATCCCCACCGGGAGGCATCAATCCCGCCAGCACCGAGTAACGCGTGTCGATGGCAATACCGATCGCGACCGCCTCTCCGTGCCGTAGCTCGTAATTCGACAGTGCTTCCAGCTTGTGCGCGGACCAATGGCCGAAGTCGAGCGGCCGTCCGCTGCCGCGCTCGAACGGATCGCCACCGGTCGAAATCTGGCGCATGTGCAGCAGCGCACAGTGACGGATCAGACGATCGAGCGGCTCGGAGGCAAAGAGCGCCAGCGCTTCCGCCTTCTCTTCGAGCCAGTCGAAAAACGCCCCATCCCGGATCAAAGCGACCTTGACGGCCTCGGCCATGCCCGCGCGCTTGTCGCGTCCCGGCAGCACGTCGATGAAGGCCGAATCGTTGATCACCGCGACCGGCGGCACGAACGTGCCCAGCATGTTTTTAAAGCCGAACGCGTTGACGCCGTTCTTCACGCCGACTCCGGAATCGTTCTGCGCGAGTACGGTCGTGGGAATACGGATATGGCGGATGCCGCGATGGGTGGTCGCGGCCACGTACCCCACGAGATCGAGAAACGCCCCGCCGCCGACGGCGACCACGTATGCATGGCGGTCCATGCCGTACGACACGAGCTTGTGCTGCAGGCGCTCGACGATCTGCGGATCGTTCTTGCAGCGCTCGCCCCCCTCGATAACCTCGACGGGTCCTGCGAGCTCCATTGTGTCGCCCTGCGAGGTCACATAGGCTGCAATCCGCCGGAGCAAATCCGGCATTTCACGAATGGGACCTTCGTCGATTAAAAAAACCACCCGCCGGCGCCGGCCATTGGCGGATTGCCCCATGGCCTCGGAAAAAATGTGGTTAGCATCTGAGAAAACATCGCGCGTGAAATAGACGGGAAATTCATATGGCACTGAAAAACGCTGAATAAACGTACGTCCGTCTGCGCATTCCACTTTCGAAAGTGCGTCTCTCACCGAACTAGCCACGTGCGCCGCTTCCTTTTTTGCCCTGCCGTCGCAGAGATATTCTTGCCCGAACGATTTCCCAAACCTGCTGTCACATCTTCCCTCCCGACCGCGAAGACATGCCCTGTGGACGGTCTGCGTGGGGGGTGACGTCACCCGATCATGCGCGGATCAGGGGAGGCAAGCAACGGTTTTGCTAGGAATTTCAGGCGCGCCGCCGGCAAACCGCCCGCCAAGGGAAAAAGTGGAAAATTTGACCGGGAAGATAGGGTAAAAATCCATGCCTCATTAGGCAAAATGGGACGGATCTTAAGCAATTCAGCCCTACATCCATTGCCGGGCCGATTTTCATTCATTAGCGTCCAAAGGGCGCACCTAAGCTGGTCTGCATCAGAGCATGCTGCTGCAAATGCGCAACGCGTAAAAACGTCGCCGGGGCGACGGAAATCACCGGCCGCCACACGACAATTGAGAATGGGAGAACGCTCTATGGGAATGCGGTTGTTGCATGCCGCTTCGATGGGGATGGCAATGCTTGGAGCCGTAGGGGTGACAGCTGCTGTCGCTCAAACGGTGCCGACGGAGCCATCACAGGTCGCGCGGCCGCCGGGCAAGCTTCCCGGCGATCCGAAGATCGCCTTGGTCAAAATTGCTGACGGTTTCAACGATCCGGTCGGCGTCGCTTCCGCCTTTGACGGATCGGGCCGCATCTTCGTCGTCGAACGCGTGGGGCGCATCAAGGTCGTCAAGGACGGCAAGATCCTCGAGAAGCCCTTCCTCGATCTCACCAAGAACACTCCGCTTGGATCGGAAGTGCAGACCGGCTTCGTCGAGCAGGGTCTCTGGTCGGTCGCATTCCACCCCAAGTTCAAGGAGAACGGCCAATTCTTCGTCAGCTACTCGTCCTTGCCGTTCAATGGCGCACACATCATCGCGCGCTACACCGTTGATCCCAACAGCCCCGACGAAGTCACGGTCGAGCAGGCCAACAAGTCGGTCAAGGTGATCATGAACATCCCGCAGCCGTACTATAACCATTACGGCGGCGGTATCGCGTTCGGCCCCGATGGCTACCTCTACATCGGCAAGGGTGACGCCGGCTGGGAGGGCGACCCCCTCAACGCCGGTCAGGACCTTAAGGTGCTGTGGGGCAAGATCCTGCGCATCGACGTCAACACGCCGGACGATGTTGCCTACTCCATCCCGCCGACCAACCCCTTCGCGAAGGCCTATCAGGACCGCATGATGTCCCTGTTCGGCATCACCGAGGAGGGCTTCTCCAAGATCCACATGGGCGCCCGCCCCGAGATCTGGGCCTACGGTCTGCGCAACCCCTACTCGCTCGACTTCGACAAGAAGACGGGCGCGCTGTTCATCGCTGAAGTTGGTCAGAACCATTGGGAAGAGATCAACTGGCAGCCGGCAGACAGCAAGGGCGGACAGAACTACGGCTGGAAGTTCAACATGGGCACCCACTGCCACCCGCTGACCGGGCCGAACGACAAGTGCCCGATCGTCGGTACGCTGCCCGTCGCAGAATATCCGCATCAGGAGCCCTATCCCGGTGCAGAGAAGCTGAAGGACGGCTGGGGCTGCTCCGTGATGGGCCTCGGCGTCGCCAACTATGCCGGCATGAATAACGTCTACCTGACCGGCGACTGGTGCTCGGGCCGCGTGTTCGGCACCGGCTGGGATGGCGACAAGTGGCAGATCCAGGAGCTGATGCAGACTTCGCTGCAGTTCACTTCCGGCAACCTCGATGAGGACGGCACCGTCCTCGCCGTCAACTGCGACTGCTTCTACACCGACGACAAGGGTCCGCTGGCCAACCCGCCGGGCGCACTCTGGCGCGTCGTGCCTGCCGACAAGGTACCCGCGGGTGCCGAAGTCGCCAAGACGAAGAAGTAATCGCTGACGTCTCTACAAAAGTAGGCGGGGCCCTGGCTTGAGAAGCAAGGGTCCCGCCGCTAGATTGAACACGATAAAGAGACGCTGAAGGCTGCGATCAGCCGCGATGCGTCTCATTTGGGTTCAGCCACGCGCTACCGTTTGGAAACGGGTGCCAACTCTCTTCCCGCGGATGTGCCTCATGCTCGTGCTTCCCTGCCAGCGGCGGTCACCAGCCGCACCAGCCGAAGCGCTTTAGGAAAGCTCTGCCTCCATGCCGATCAACATTCGTCGCCTTCCTGCTGTTGCTTTCATCGCCCTCACCATTGCAGTGGCCCCCGCTATTGCGGTGGAGTTCCGCAGCGCGCTCGACGATTCACCCATCGACATGGACCCCATCAAAGGCGAGGAATTCACTGACGCAGTGAAGTCCTTCCACGAATCCGGCACCAATCCTTACAACGGCGACGCCGACGCGATTGCCGCGGGCAAGGCGCTCTATAACGAGAACTGCCAGGTCTGCCACAAGCCGGACGGCTCTGGCGGCATGGGTCCGAGCCTCGTCGACGACACGGTCGTCAATGCTCGCGCCAACACCGACGTCGGCATGTTCGAGGTCATTCATTCCGGCGCCGCGGGCGCGATGCGTCCGTTCTCCAAGCGCGGCATGACCCAGGACCAGATGCTGAAGATCATCGCCTATATCCACACGCTGAAGAAGTGACAGCCAGCGGAGTACGCCAACGCGCAGCGATGCATCCCCTCACCGTTCTGAACATTGTCGGCCTGACACCGGAGCTCATCGGCGACCACACTCCAAACCTGAAGCGCTTCGCCGCAGGCGGCGGCATGCGCCGCCTGCGCACGGTGACGCCCGCCGTCACCTGCTCCGCCCAGGCGACATTCCTCACCGGCCTCATGCCCGGCGAGCACGGGGCCGTAGCCAATGGCTGGTTCTTCCGCGACCTCTGCGAAATCTGGCTGTGGCGACAGTCGAACCAGCTGCTGAGCGGCGAGCGCGTGTGGGATGCCGGCAAGCGGCTCAACCCCGGCTTCACATGCGCCAACATGTTCTGGTGGTACAATATGGCCTCCAGCGCGGATATCGGCGTCACGCCACGTCCGATCTACAAGGCCGATGGCCGCAAGCTGCCCGATTGCTACGCACAGCCGTCAGCCCTGCGCGATGAGCTGACGGACAAGCTCGGGGCTTTCCCGCTGTTCTCCTTCTGGGGGCCATCAACGACGATCGAGTCCTCCCGCTGGATCGCCGACGCCGCCCTGCATGTGATGCGGACGCGCAATCCAACGCTCACGCTGGTTTATCTGCCTCATCTCGATTATTGCCTGCAGCGCGTCGGACCGGACGATCCCAGCATCGCGAAGGACCTCGCCGAGATCGACGCCGTTGCCGGGAGCCTCATCGAGGCCGCGACGATATCGGGGCGCAACGTTCTGATCCTCTCGGAATACGGCATCGTCCCGGTTGATAAGCCGGTTCACATCAACCGCGTTCTTCGCGAAGCCGGTTTGCTCGCCGTGCGCGAGGAACAGGGTGGCGAATTGCTCGATCCCCCGCAGTCGCGCGCCTTCGCCGTGGCCGATCATCAGGTCGCACATGTTTACGTCACCGATCCCCGCGATGTGCCGCAGGTGCGCGCGCTTCTGGAACGTGTCGACGGTGTTTCCGCGGTTTGGGGCGAGGACGAAAAGCGTGCAAACGGCCTTGCGCACGCGCGTTCCGGCGAGCTCGTCGCCATCGCTGAGCCGAACGCGTGGTTTACGTATTACTATTGGCTGGACGATACCCGCGCGCCCGACTTCGCCCGCTGCGTGGAGATCCACCGCAAACCCGGCTACGATCCCGTCGAGCTGTTCATCGATCCCGCCACCTCCGCACCCAAGCTGGCGGTAGGCTGGCGCCTGCTGAAGCGGAAACTGGGCTTTCGGTCGTTACTGGACGTCATTCCCCTCGATGCTACGCTCGTGCGAGGCTCCCACGGCCGCGCCGATGCGCCCGAAGCGCGCAGCCCGCTCATCATGTCGAGCGCACCGGAGTTGCTGCCCGAGGGCGTTTGTGAAGCCACCGCGGTCAAGCAGATCATGCTCGACCATGTGTTCGGACGAGAGGCGCGGTCATCCGGCTCGCCGGCGACGGCGCCATCGACACGGGTGAACCCAGCGATATGATTGATGAACTCGAGCACGTGATCCTCGTCGACATCGACGACCGGCCGCTCGGCACCGAGCGCAAGATCGAGGCTCATGTCCGGGGCAAGCTGCACCGCGCTTTCTCCGTCCTCATTCACGACGGTGAGGGGAACATGCTGTTGCAGCAGCGTGCACGCGGCAAATATCACTCCGGCGGCCTTTGGACCAACGCGTGCTGCGGGCACCCGCGCCCCGGTGAGGAAACCGTGGATGCGGCACGCCGGCGCCTGCGCGAAGAGATGGGTATCGATTGCCCGCTCGTCCCCCTCGAGACCGTCACCTATCGCGCCGACGTGGGCAACGGCCTCACGGAACACGAAGTGGTGCATTTGTTCGGCGGATGCTGGCAGGGCGAGGTCGCGCCCGACCCGGCCGAGGTATCCGATCAGGCTTGGCGTCCGCTCGATGACGTACGCCACGCCGCTCTCGCCAACCCGGAACGCTTCACCGCCTGGTTCAAGGTCTACCTCAATCGCGACACCGATTGGTTCGTCGCAAGCGGCACGCTCGCCTGATCTGCGTAAAATCGCAGGTGCGTCTCGCATGGCGGCTGCGCGCGCGATACGCCGCCATGACACGCACGCGCGGGCACACACATCGCGAGCAAGGCGGCTGCAAAAGGGATGCTCCCTTTTCTCGGCGATGGGCCGTGGGAGCGACTAAGCCTTCTTCTTTTCTTCTCTCGGCTTTTCCCGGGGCGCCGCGTTTGCCGGCGCCTCTTCCGTTGTCGCCTTGGAGGAGGCGTGCGGCGCTGCCGGCGCCGGAACTGCAACCTTTGAAGGCGCGGCATCGCCCTCCGGAACGGCGGTGGCCTCTTCCATCTTCGGTTCCGTTGGCTCCCGCTTCTGGGCCGGCGCGTCTTTCTTGAAGGTGCTCCCCGCTTCCTTGAATTTCATCGCGTGCGCATCCGCCGCCGCACCCTTCGTACCGGCGACGATCCCGAACTCCAGCGGCTCGTCCTGCGCATAGCGCTTGCCGAGCTTGTGCGCGATCTCCGCCCGCGCGGTTTCGACGCCCAGGTAGAACGCGTGCCCGGCATCCGCCCGTGTGTCGATATGCGGAAACAGCTCGAACGGATCCTGCCCCACGTGGTGGCCATCGCGGTTGTAGATGTGCACACCGTCTTCGGCGACCTCGATGCGATAGTTCGCATCGCGGATCTGGCTCGCGAGCGTTGCGATCTCCTCCGGCGTCGAGGCGAAACCCTTGCGATCCCGGATGGCCATCAAGCCGCCGCCGAAACCCTGCGGCAGCGCATTCGCTTGCTTCGCGGCATAGTATTCGCGCCGCGCGTATTCGAACTCCTTGATCGCCGTACGGCAGTGAGGGCTCACCTGCACGGCGAGCACCGCCGTGATGTTGAGCTCCGAGCAGATGCCCATCAGCAGCGCGTTGATGCCGGTCGTATCGGCGTCCGTCAATTCTGTCAGGTTGCCGATGCCCATGAGGATCGGAATATCCGGCCGACGCATCCGCAGATCGTAATAACGCGCGATCGAGGCGGCGAAGCCGTAATGGATGGGATCGAGGATCGGGTCGGCGTAATAGGGTCGCCCTTTTGCGATCATGATGTCGATGACGCGGTCGAGCGAAGCCATATCCGCGGCGCCCGCCGATATCAGAACCGGCGTCGCCGGTCCCTCATCGACGATCGAGATGTTCTTCTCCGACAGGCTCAACAGATAATCGGCACCAGCACGCGTGGCGCGGGACAGCTCCTCCGAATTGAAGGAATCGACACTCACCCGCGCGCCGTCCGCGTGAAGTGCCGCGATGGTCGCTTCCAGGTGCAGGAACGGGCTGTCGGGCAGGCAGCCCAGATCGATGACATCGGCACCCTCCGCGCGCAGCTTGCGCGAGCGCTCGATGATCTGATCGATCGTCATTGCCGTGGCATCGACGATCTCGGCGAAGATCGTCATGTTGTACTGGCTGAGATCGGGCTTCTGCTGCGCCTGGCCGAGGTATTGCGGCAGATCGGCGATCTCGTCGGGCCCACGTTCGAAGCGCGTGCCGAAGAAATCCGATAGCCGCTCCAGGTCGCCGCGGAATCGCCCCGGCATGATGACCCGGTCGGCGCCCTCCGGCAGCTTGAGCCGTCGCTCGACGATATCCGTCGTCATCAGCGCGGCGACCTTCACGCCAACGCTTGCCACGATCGGCTCGATGGCATCGCCACCAAGCTCGTTCGCGATCCTTTTCACCCTGGGCTCTGCCAAAGAGCCGGTGACCAATACGACACGCTCAGCCATGGCCGGAGAATTTCAGCACAATTCGCGCACCGCAAGGGGCCGCACCATAGCCAGACATGAAATTGCCGGCGAACGAGCGGGCGCGCCGTTAAGCCGCGCACGCCAACGCCACCCTTCCTGCGTGTTCCGGCCGCCGCCTATCGAAGTTGTATACGACCACGCGCTTGCGACGGGCGCCGGAAGAACTACCCGGTCCGGTCCGGGTCGGCGCTCGGCACGTTGGAGACGAACCGTAAGCGCCAATCGGGGCTTTAGCTTCGAAAGCGGAGCAAATCGCCTCTCGCCTGCAACCGTCCCGGCAACCTTCGAGGCAGGTTCCGCGCATCGAATGCCCGAACGGCGTGTTGATTGATGTCGGAGGCGCGCGACGTCTTCACCGATACACGGTCCATCACGCCCATGTGTTCATCTCTCCTTCCCAGGAGGGTTAGAGATATCGTCAGCATGTTCTCGCGGGATTATGCGATGCCGACACGCCGATTTGTGCTCGTTCTCGCCGCAGCATTGACGCTCGCGCCCTGGAGTTACGCCTTCGCCGTCGAATGGTCCGCCTACGATACGGCCCAGCTCGACGGAATGATTACGCAATGGCTCGGCAGCGGTGCGAAACGGCGCGCCCCCGCGCTAAGCGTTGCCGTGGGCATCAACGGTGAGCTCGTTTTCGCACGCGGATATGGCGAGGCGCGCCCCGGGCAGCCAGCCGACGAGCACACCGTTTACCAGATAGGCTCGCTGTCCAAGCAGTTCACCGCGTCCGCCGTACTCCGGCTGGTGGACGAGAGTGCAACATCCCGGCAACGCGACACGCCCCCCACCCTGTCTACGCCGGTGCAGGAGCTTCTGCCGGGCTTCGACGCGTGGGGCAGCGCGAATGATGGCCCGCCTGTAACCGTACGGCGTCTCCTCACCATGACGTCCGGCATCCAGAACCTGCTCCACCATCCCCCGCCAGGTTCCGATCCCTGGGGTCACATCACGGCAGCCCAGATGCTAGAGGGCCTGCGCCGCCTGCCGCCATCCACCCGCCACCGCGGCTTCGCCTACGACAATTTCAATTACTTCCTGCTGGCGCAGATCATCGAAGCCGCAGCGCAGGACAAGGCGCAGAGCTTTGCAGAGTTCGTACGTGCCGCGATGATCACGCCCCTCAAGCTGGAGGACACCGGCTTCACTTCCAATCTCGATCCGAACCGCAACCTGCGCATGGCGACGCCGTCATGGGGAAAGACATCGCCTTATCTGCGCCGGCCTGCGTTCATGCTCTCCGAGTGGCTCAAGGGCTCCGCCGATATGGTCAGCTCCGCAGCCGACCTTTTCAGCTGGAACAAGGCCGTCATGGAGAACCGCGCTGTCAGCCCTGCGAGCCGCAACCTCATGTTCTCCAACGCCGCCCGCGTCACGATCTCCAAATACTACGGCATGGGCTGGTTCGTGGAGCACAACGCCGGTTGGGACTGGCACACCCACACCGGTTACGTGCCCGGATTCACGGCCTCCAATGCAATCGTCAGCAATCCGCGCGATGGCACTTGGATCAGTGTGTCACTGCTCACCAATGCCGATGATGTACGCGGGCTCGAAGACCTGTCCGCCGAGATCGTGCGCGCCGCAAAACGGCATGTCCCCGTAGCCCTGCTGCCCGTCGAGCGGACACCCCAATTTTCCTGCCCCATGGCTGGGCAGGCGATGGCGGCGCCCGTTCCCGTGCCTCCCCATCTGGCCTCGTCGCGCTAGCCTAGAGCCGAGTTTCCCCGCCGCATCCTGGCGGAGCCACATCGGCCGCCGCCATTTCATCCGCGGGCTGCCTTTTCTTCCCGTCCCGAATTGCATTTCGGCGGCGGGGCGCCTCGCCTAAAATCATCCGCAGCGCTACGACCGACCCCCAAGAATCGATCGGACGGAGCCCTCCCTCGGGCCCTTGTGGCGTTTTCAGGCGCCCGGTTGGCAACAATCGCGGCGCCTCTTTTTTTGGCCCTGGCGTAGTGCTTGCCTGCGCCGCCACCCGGCTACTCGGCGACCACCGTCAGCACACCCTTCATCCCGTCGTGACCCATGCCGCAATAGAGCATGCAGCGCACCGGGTAGCTTCCGGCCTTGTCGAACACGTGGCTCACCTGCGTGACCTCACCCGGCACGATGGTCTTTTCGACCACTACGGCTCCGGCCTCGTCATAGATCGTAAAGCCGTGGCTGACGTCGCTCGACGTGATGTTGAACGTGATCTGTTGACCGGCCGGCACTTTCTTCGGTGAAAGCTTCCAGTTCCACTGACTGGCTTTCACCTCGACGGCAACGTCGCCCGCAGCGGCGGCGCGCCCGATCCACGGTCCGTGCGTGATGCAGCTCCAGAGAAGCAGCGTACCTGCCGTCCCCAGCGCTGCCGCACCCACATGGCGATAGTTGATCCAATCGCCATTCCAGAACCGCCGCGCGCGTGCCCACATCGACTTCGCATCATTCCATATCGCCATCGCACCTCTCCTTTCTGACCGACAAGAGGTCTCGACGGTGGATGCTTCATGCGAAGCGGACAACACAAGAAGGTCGCATAGGCATCAATTGTCGGTGACACGCTAGCGCTGCACCGATGGAGCCATCAGGCCCCACGATGGCCGATAGGCAGCGAGTGGCAATCCGTCCGCGGAAGAAGGCGGCGTGCGTGCACAAAACACGCGACCAGGCAGCGCCGGGAAGCAAGCGCATCGCGCGGGGCGGTCCCCGAGACAACCGACAGATCGGTGGTCCCGGATTGCATGGAGCCGCCCCGCGCAGATCGAAACCGACGGCACTGCGCCGCGGTAAAAGCGTGCCGTTACTTCTTCTTGCGTGGATCGTCTTCGGGATTGATGTAGACGATGTCGAACGGCCCCACCGCCGAAACCTGGATGATCGTTTCCTCATTCGCCGTCCAGACGTAGTGCGCGTGATTGGCGGGCAGAGCGAGCATGCCGCCAGCCTTCAGCATCTTGCCTTTCGTCAGATCGGCTTTCGGGCCCATGCCGCTCCCCATCGCGCCGGTCAGCACAGTCACGGTCTCGAAGCCCGGATGGGTGTGGGGCGGAACGACGTAGTTTGGCGGAAACTTGATGCGCAGAATGAAGAGCCCCGGCTTATCGGGATCGCCATGCAGAAGTGCCGTCTGGCCCCCGTTCGGAAAAGCCGGATCGTCACGGAAGACGATCTCGTCCGGCGCCAGCTCCTTCATTCCGTCGTTGAGGGCGTCATGAGCGAGCACCGACCCTGCCATCGCCAGCATGGCTGCAACAAGAAGTTTGCGTTTCATAGGTTTCTCCTGGTGTGAAGTTCATCTTGATCGCGGGCGAGGGGTCGCCGGGGAACGGTGCCGGGCGCGCCGAACGGCCCGCCGGCGTCGACGGGGCTGCGGACGCACAAAGGATCGCTGTCCCATCGGGGTTGCCAGACTGGGCGTCGGTGCTGTGTTCGGCGCCGGACCATCGACTGAAAGCGAGCGTCGTGGTCACCATCGTGGCAGCGCCAATCACCACGAAGAGCAGCGGAAGGATGGCCTCCCGTTTCCAGCCGTAGCGCCGAGAGGCCTCCGTTTCTTCGCTGCGCCGGATTTGCCATGGGCTCCGTTTCGGCTGCGCTCTGTCCATGCTGAAAGCCCCCGGATGCTCGTTCGGACGAAGCATCCATCCCGGCATCGGCCGCAGCAACGGCGTTTCCCCCGGCGTGCCTTGGGCAATTTTCCTGACGTTCGTGCCGGCCCCTTCACAGCGCAGGTCGCTGCCCCTAGCCTGCAGAAAAAGCGGCTAGGCGAGGTAGCCCGTGGATCTAAAGTGGCTGCTGGTGAGACGGATCGCAGCGGTGGCGCTGGCGTGCCTAACCGCCGGCGCGGCGCTCGCGATGTACCAGACCGCATTGAAAGCGAAGCAGCGCAACGCCGAGCTTGCACACCTCGTCGGCCGTCAGCTCGATCTCCAGCTCTCCCGCATCGGCCGCTCGACGGAAATTCCCGCCAACTTCCCCGATTGGGATCTCGTCACCAGTCTGGTTCTTGAGCCGGGGCAATGTGTCGAGCTGATCGGCGAGGACGGCGCCACAAAGCGATTGAACTGCGCCGGCCTCGACGCGCGGGCGGTAAGCGCGCCGCGCTGGTTCGTCTGGCCGTACCGATCCTTTATCAACGACAGGCTGTCGGCGGCGCGGCCGATCTCCTATCGGAGCGTCCTCCACGGCACTGTCGTCGCCCACTACGACCCCCTCGCAACCGCGAGCGAGGCCTGGTTCACCATCGCGCCATTGCTGGGCTTCGCGGCAGGGTTGGTCGGTATGCTTTGTCTCGTGACCTACTTCGTCATCAATCGAGCGTTGCGGCCGACGACGCAGATCCTCGGCGGGCTCAATCGGCTGGCACAGGGCGACCTGACCCTTCGGCTTCCACCGTTTCAACTGCGCGAGCTCAATCGTATCAGCCAGGTCTTTAACGCCCTCTCGGAGGATCTCAGCAGGGCGACGTCGGAGCGTAGCGAGCTGGCGCGCAGGCTTGTGGACGCCCAGGAACAAGAGCGGCGGCACATCGCCCGCGAGTTGCACGATGAGATTGCCCAGAAGCTGAGCGCCCTCAATGCCCATGCCGCTTGCCTGCGCACCCGCGCCCAGCGCGAATCGCCTGTCCTTGTCGAGGAAGCGCGAGCTTTGGAAACGATGACGTCCGACGTGATGCTGACACTTCGGCGGACCCTCACCTACCTTCGGCCGCAGGAAATCGACGACCTTGGCCTGCTCCAGAGCCTGGAAGCCCTCGTAGCCCAGCACAACAAGACGGCCCACGGGCGCACCGAATATACGATCGAGACGTCAGGTCCCGTCGAGAAGCTGCGGGCGGAGACGAGTGCACACGTCTACCGCATCGTGCAGGAGGCCCTGACCAACGCTGCGAAGCACGCCAATGCAAGAACCGTGCGGGTTCTGCTGAGCCGGAACACCGGCAGTGTGCACGAAACGATCCGGCTGTCGGTCATCGATGACGGGGTCGGCGCGCGCGCTTCGGAAAAACCCTCCCCGCCGGCGGGCGCAGGCCTGATCGGCATGCGCGAGCGGGTCATGGCCCTGAGCGGGAGTTTCTCCGCCGGCCCGCTGCCCCGCGGCGGCTTCGGACTGGAAGTCGAATTCCCCACCTTGCTGCAGGGGGCGTGATGGGCGCGAGGATCCGCGTGTTGCTGGTCGATGACCATGCCGTCGTGCGCCACGGCTATTGCCGGTTGATCGAAATGCACCCCGATATCGATGTCGTCGCGGAGGCCGAGGACGCTCCATCCGCCTATCAGGCTTTCAAGGAATGCAAGCCCGACGTCATCGTCGTCGACATCTCGATGCCCGGACGCGGCGGCATCGACCTCGTCCGTCAGATTCGCCAGCTCGACAGCGATGCACGCATCCTGATGTTCACGATGCACGCCAGCGCCACATACGCACAGCAGGCGTTCCGCGCCGGCGCGCGCGGGTACGTTACGAAGAGCAGTCCTCCCGATGTGCTCGTCAGCGCCATCCGCAACCTTTTTGCCGGCCGTCCCGCACTCTGCTCGGAGATCAACGAGGCAATCGCCACCAGCCGCCTCATGAGCGACGCATCCCCCATGGATGAGCTTTCCCCGCGCGAGTTCGAGATCCTGCGTATGATTCTCGAAGCCAAGTCCACCGAGGAAATTGCGACAGCATTCAACCTTAGCCCCAAGACGGTCGCGAACTATCACTATGAGATAAAGTCGAAGCTCCGCGTGCGGTCCGACATCGAGCTCGTCTACCTGTGCATCCGGCAAGGCCTCGTCGAGCCGGTCGCCGCCGCCGGGATCTAGGCGGCAAGACTTCGGTTTCCGACGGTCCTTTCCGCTTCGAAACCGGCGCCAGAGGACGAAAAGGGCGACCGGGGCATCGGATGTGGCCCTGCGCCTGCCTGCAACGCCTTTGTCACAAAACCCGTGCGTCCGGGAGGTATTGTGCTCCGGGGGCGACTACACTAATCCGACAGGCCTGCGGGGTATCGCTGAGGAGCAATGCCCTAGGGCCCTGTTTGCTTTGGGAGATGCGAATTGGAAGGTGTCCTCATCATCGGTGCCGGCGCCGCTGGGTCTGTCACCGCGCAGAAGTGCGCGATGAACCGCGACGTCTTTAAGCGGATTCACCTGGCCTCGCGCCGCCTGTCGAGCTGCGAAGCCGTGGCCAAGCGCTGCGTGACGCCCATCGAGATCAGCCAGGTGGACGCCGACAACGTCGCCGAGACGGTGGCGCTGATCAACCGCGTCAAGCCCGACCTCGTCATCAACATGGCGCTCCCCTACCAGGATCTGCCGATCATGGACGCCTGCCTGGAAGCCGGCGTTCACTACATGGATACGGCCAACTACGAGCCGCGCGACGTCGCCAAGTTCGAATACTCCTGGCAGTGGAAATACCAGGACCGCTATGCCGACAAAGGCATCATGGCGATCCTCGGCTGCGGGTTCGACCCCGGTCAGTCGAACATCTATTGCGCCTACGCGCAGGAATTCCTGTTCGACACCATCGAGACGATCGACATCATCGATTGCAACGACGGCAGCCACGGCAAAGCGTTCGCCACCAATTTCAACCCGGAGATCAACCTGCGCGAGGTGACGCAGCGCGGCAAATACTGGAAGGATGGCAAGTGGATCGATATCGACCCGCTCTCCATCTCGACCATGATCGACTACCCGGAAGTCGGCCCGCGCAAGTCCTACCTGATCTATCACGAGGAGGAGGAAAGCCTCGTAGAGAACATCAAGGGGCTGAAGCAGATCCGCTTCTGGATGACCTTCTCCGACAACTACATCAAGCACCTCGAGGTGCTGCAGAACGTCGGCATGACGCGCATCGATCCCGTCATGTACAAGGGCCATCCCGTCATCCCGATGGAGTTCCTGAAGGAGCTGCTGCCGCCGCCGTCGTCGCTCGGCGAGGGCTACACCGGCCGCACGTCCATCGGTTGCATCTTCACTGGCACCAAAGACGGCAAGCCCAAGCGCGCTATGATTTATAACGTCTGCCACCACGAGCATGCGTTCAAGGAAACCGGCGCGCAGGCGGTGTCCTACACCACGGGCGTGCCCCCGGTCGTCGGTGCGATGATGCTGTTCAACGGCTCATGGAAGAAGCCGGGCGGTGTCTATAACGTCGAGCAGCTTCCGCCCAAGCCCTTCATGGACGAGATCGGCAAGCAAGGCCTGCCCTGGCACCTGCGCGAGCTGGAGCCGGGCGAGCAGGGCGATCTGTTCGCCGTGAAGACCTGAGACACGCGCCCGTGCGATCGATCCGGCTTGCAGCGAAAGGGTGGCCCGTGCCACCCTTTTTGCATGTTTTAAGTCTAAGCCGTCGACATCGGCGCCGGGCATCGAGTAACGGGGGAGTGCATGTTGACACGCACCGCGCAACCGGAGGCCGAGGCGCCCCCGGCCGGCTCCCCGCGGCGCCACGTGGTCATCACCGTCCACGGCACGAACAGCCAGCACCCCGACGATGAAGGCGATCGCTGGTGGCAGAAAGGCTCCCCTTTCGCCGCCGAGCTCGAAGCCGCCTTCACCAAGCGATCCGGACCGGAAATCGAAATCTTGCCGCTGCATTGGTCCGGCCTCAACTCAGATTACGGACGCCTGCACGGCGCGGTGCAACTCGCCAGAACGGTGCGCAGCCTGGAAAAGGCGGGCACCCCATATTCCATCATCGCGCACAGTCACGGCGGCAACGTCACGCTCGAGGCGCTCGCCCAGCTTCCGCCGTCGAACCTGCGCGGCGGCGTGGTGACGTTCGGCACGCCCTTCTTCACGCGCCGCCTCAAGACGGTGCCGTGGCTGATCGCCCTTTTCCAGACCGTCATGGGCCTCGTCATCGCGCCCATCATGATCTGGTATTTGGTGACGATCCCCGGCGGCGACACGAACAAGGTGCTCGAAACCATCGTCTTTTTCGGCGGTCTCCTCCTCTTTGTAGCATGGAGCGCTTCGCGCGGACTGCGCACGCTGCTCTGGCGACACCGCGCGCGTCTCCGGTGCGGCCGCGGCATCCGGCCGGGCCAGTGGCTCGTCATTCACAGCCCGCGCGATGAAGCGATGCGCCTGCTCGAAACCGCCGCCGCCATCTCGCCCCAGTATGTCACTGTCGCCGCCGCGACGCGGTCGTTGACGGCGTTCGCGCGCCTCGCCGGCGTGATTGGCACCGCCCTCTTCTTCGTTGCGACGGCGGGTTACTTCTTCAGGCCGATCATCGAGAAGCTGCGTGCCGGAACCTATAGCCTCGCCACAGCGGCCGACTTCACCTTCATTTTGCTGGTCCCCATCGTCTACGGCCTCATCTTCGGCGCCGTATGGCTCATCGCACGGGCGGGCGGCGCCTGGCTCTGGGCTAAAACGCTAACGGCCGCCATCCACGGCGGCGTCGTCGGCGCGGCCTACGGTGGCGACGCAGCCTACGTGCTCAAAGGCGTCGGACACTTTCCGCCTTACATCACCGAGCTCAGCGAGGCGCGCATCGAAGCCGTCAACCTCGGCGGCATCGATGACGAAGCGATCTTCGTCGCCGCCCACAAGCTCTATTCGGCGGTCGTCGCATCCGACGCCCCCGACGGCGGCTTCGCCGATCCCGACGCCATGTGGAAGCACCTGAGCGATGCGCTCTACCATAACGCCTACATGCGCGATTCCCGCGTCGTCGATACGGTCTGCGACCATCTGATGACGATGCGGGGCGCTTAGCCGCGCTCCACAGCCGCGCGCGCGAAACGCCCTACTTTCAACCGCACACCGCGGATGCCATATACCGGCGTCTCGCTCCGTTCGCCCATTGGCTCCAAGGACCACGCCGCCATGCTCCCGAAGCTGCCCCAATCCATGGCTACGCCCGCCTACGTCCTCGACGTCGCGGCCCTGAAGCGCAACCTCGAGACCGTCGCGCGCATCAAGCGCGAGTCCGGCGCCAGGATCCTGCTCGCCACCAAGGCGTGGGCCATGCCCGACGCCTTCCCGCTGATGCGCGATGTGCTCGACGGCTCGACCGCCAGTGGCGAATATGAAGCCCGCATGGGACGGGAGGATTTCGGCAAGGAGGTGCACGTCTACGCGCCAGCGTACTCGCCCGGCGAGGTGGAGCGCCTGACGGCCTATGCCGACCACATCTATTTCAACTCGCCCGAGCAGATCGCGCGTTTCGGTGCGATTGCGAAAGCCGCAGGCGCAAAAATCGGCGTGCGCATCAATCCCGGCTATTCGAACGCGACGCTCGGCGGCGCGCTCTACGATCCGTGCGCGCCATGCTCGCGCTTCGGTACGACGCGCCAGCAGATCGACGAACTCCCCTGGAACGACATCGATATCTTCCATGCTCACGCGCTCTGCGAGAGCATGGCCGATGGCTCGGTCGGGCTCATCGAGCACATCGCGCGCGAGTTCGCGCCCTATATCCGCAAGGTCAAGGCGGTGAACTTCGGCGGCGGCCACTTCATCAACAAGCCCGGCTACGACGTCGACAAACTGATCGCGGCCGTCAAGGCGTTCCGCAGCGAGTTCGGCGTGGAGGTGTTCCTGGAGCCGGGCGGCGGCATCGTCGTCGATGCGGGCTATCTCGTCTCGACCGTGATCGGGCTGCACTGGAACGAGCGCAACCTGGCCATCCTCGACACATCTGCGAGCTGCCATATGCCCGACGTGCTGGAGGTGCCCTATACGCCGGCCATCATCGGCACCGTGGCGCCGGGTGTCGATGCGCACACCTATGTGCTCGGCGGCAAAACATGCATGACGGGCGACGTCATCGGTGAATACTCGTTCCCCGAGCCGCTCAAGGTCGGTAGCCGCATCGTCTTCACCGACATGATGCAATACTCGTTCGTCAAGAACACCACCTTCAACGGCACGCCCCGGCCCGATCTCGCCATCCTCGACGAGGACGGCAACTACCGCGTCGTGCGCTCGTTCGGCTACGAGGACTATCGCAGTCAGCTCGGCAGCGACTGATCGCTCCGCTGGCCGCCGCAGGAGATTTCTTCCAGCCTGCGCACCTCCTCCCCGGAACGAACCTCTCACCAGGGATTTTGCGGGCCTTCATCGAACGTCCGCGCCGCAAAAGGCTTTTTTACCCCTTCAGCCTCTTATAGCGGGTGTCGCCTGGACCGCGATCGCTTCGGACCCTGTCAGCCCGAAGCGTGAATCACGCCGAGCGGGATGAGGGAACGCATGAAGCCGCTGGTCGATCCGCGGGACGGCGACGTCGAGGACGATGCCTCGAGCACCAAATCGAATTCGCTCCTGACCATGGCAGGAAGTCTCCTGGGTGAGATCAGCCTCGCCAAGCTGATCACCGCCTGGCTGATCCTTTTCATCGTGCCCGCCGTCATCATCGGCCTTACGCCGCTCGTGACATCCGCCTGGCTCGGCAAGCTCGCCGGCCAGATCACGCCGGCTATGGGCATCGTACCGGTTGCTGTCTTCTTGGCAGTGGCGGTGCTCGGCTGGCTGTTCGGCAAGCGGCTCTTCCGCCTCGCCGAGAGCAGCTTCTGGTCCCTCAACGCTCTCGTCGTCGAACCTGTCTATACGATGGGGCGCGAGGCTGTGCGCCACCTCGCCGAGCGCGCGCTGCCGGAGGATGCCGAAGCCCGCCGCCGGGAGCGTGCGCGCGCGTGGGGCGCCCTGGCTTCGGGAATACTCATTTCCGGCGTAGCGCTGCTGGTCCTGCTCGGAATATGGCCCTCCACCCGCTGGATCGGCACCATCGGCGACCTCGCCGCACCCGCACACCTTGCGTGGATCGCGCTCGCCAATACGGTCTTCGTCGTCAGCGCCTATCTCGCCGTTGCGGCGCTCGCCTGGGGTATAGACGATGCACTGATGGCACAACCCCGCGATCTCCAGACCTTCGCGGGTCCGGCGCGGAATGGCCGAACTTGGCGCATCGCACATCTTTCCGACATTCACACCGTAGGCGAGCGCTATGGCTTTCGCATCGAGAGTGGACGCTCCGGTCCGCAGGGAGATGGCCGGTTCCGCCGCCTGCTGCAGTTGCTCGAGGAGAGCCACGAAGCGGACCCGCTCGATCTGGTCCTGATCACCGGAGACGCAACGGACGCTGGGCGGTCGACCGAATGGGCGGAATTCCTCGACGCCCTCGCGGCGCATCCCACGCTCGCCGAGCGCGTGCTCGTCTTGCCCGGAAATCACGACATCAACATCGTCGATCGCGCAAATCCGGCCCGCCTGGACCTTTCCATCGGTCCCAATAGCCGGCTGCGGAAGATACGCACCCTTTCCGCGATCGATGCGATCCAGGGCGACCGCGTGCGGGTGGTCAATCGCAAACGGGGCTGCATCGGCGAAACGCTCAGGTCGTTTCTGCAGCCACACACCGCGGAACTGAAGAAATTTGCGAGCGCCGGGCGGCCGATGCTGTCGCCCCTGGCGACGGATCTATGGAACGAAGTCTTCCCGATGGTGCTGCCGCCAGCCGATGAGAACGGCTTGGGCATCATCCTCCTGAACAGCAACGCGGATTCGCACTTCTCCTTCACGAACGCATTGGGGCTCGTCTCTGTCGAGCAAGCCACCGCGATAGACGCCGTCTTCACACGGTATCCGAAGGCCTGCTGGCTCATCGGCCTGCACCATCACCCGGTGGAGTACCCTCGCCGGGCGAAGGTTCTCTCTGAGCGCATAGGAACGACCCTCGTCAACGGCAACTGGTTCTTGCGCCGCCTTGTTTCGATGGCCGATCGCGTGATCCTGATGCACGGTCATCGCCACATCGATTGGATCGGCGAGTGCGGTGGCCTCACCATAGTGTCCGCCCCGTCGCCGGTCATGGAGTCGCGTAACGGCGACGCCAGCTATTTCTACATCCACACGCTTGAGATCGGCGCCGACAATTCCCTGAAACTGCACGCACCGCAGCGCATCGATGTGCCCGGAGAGCCTCAGGGCGCGATAACGATACCGCCGCCCGGCGCGAATGAGAGGACAAGCTAAATCGCCGGCGAGGATCGTCGTCCAGTTCCTGATCGGCAGCTACCTTGAGCCGCCGCTGTCGGGAAGCGCACTGTCGATATCACCGCTTCTCGTTGCATTCTCTGTCTTCTTCGCCGCCCTGCTGTGGGACATCCCTGGCACCTTCATTGGCGTTCCCGTAGCGATCGCTATCCTGACAATTCTCGAGCAGTACCCCGCAACGGCATGGATATCGCAGCTGCTGTCGAGCGCTCCACCATACCCTGATCGACCGCACGGGCCGTAGCTGCCGAGTTCGCCGCAAGCGATGGTCTGCAACACCTCGACCTGCAATCGGCAAAAGCCTTGAGCAGTAGCCGAGCGTCGTGATCTCCCGCACGCCCGCTAGGTAGCTGCGCGCCGCGGCGACTCTGCGCAAACAACGAGACCGCTTGCCGACGACATCGCGCGACGCGCCCGGGTTTCGGCGCGGATATCGCGGATATGATGTGCACGGACGCTTTGTGACATTTTTGCTGAGCAGCGAAAGTATTTAATACTCCACGAGTATACTTTATTGCGAGCATTAGCCACCCGTGCAAACTTCGCGGCCGTTTGTGTAGCGGAGTGAGTGTGGTGGGTGTGAGTAAGCGTACGGTGGTGGCAGCGCTGGTTCTGGCAGGCTGCGCGTCAGAAGGAACGGCTCAAGAGGCAGCGGAAATTTCATTGCCGCCGGTCACAGTCTCAACGACGGCTAAGGCGAAGGCGGCCAAAAAAGCCAACGCCGCGAAAAAAGCCCCTACAGCTCAGGCGGCAACGGCCTCTCCCACCCCGGCAGCAGCGGCCACTTCGGCGGCGCCCTCCAATGGGCCTCCCGCGAATGCCACGATGACGGCTTCCGGCAACGCCATCGGTGCGTCATCCGCCAGCGCCAATGCCGTCCGCGCGGCAGCACCCAACGCCACCGTCGTGATGGAGGGCGCGCAGCTCCAGCAATACAATCATCTGAGCGTCGGCGATGTGGTGCGCCGTCTGCCCGGCGTGACCTTCCCGGGCGTGAACCGCTCCCGCGATATCAAGCTGCGCGGCATCGGCAAGGAATACACTCAGGTCCTGCTCGATGGGCGCCCCCTGATGGATGGCGACTCCAGCCGTAGCATGGAGGTCGACCGCATCCCGGCTTCCTTCGTCGAGCGCATTGAGATCACGCGCAGCCCGCTCGCGAGCATGAATTCCCAGGGCGCCGCGGGCACCGTCAACATCATCACCCGCCGCTCCTTTGGGCCATCCGGTGGCCAGCTCACGATGGGCGTGGGCACAATCAAGGACAACGGCAAGCCCGGCGAATTCTCCGGTTGGCAGGGCGGCACGAGCGGCCCGCTGCGCTATTTCATTGCCGGCGGCTATCAGCGGCGCCTCGTGCAGGAAAGCGCTTCCGAGCTGACTTACGGCTTAAACGGCACCACACCCAATCGCGGACAGATCAGCCCGCAGCATCGCAAATTCGACGAATATACGTTCCTGTCCCGCTTCGAGCTCGCCATCGACCCGGCGAATACCGTCGTTTTCTCGCCGAGCTACCTGAAGACGACCGAGAACCGCGACCAGCACACCCGTCGCCTGAACGCTAAGCAGACCTTCGTGGACCGCGACACGCACGAGCTCCGCGAACGCGTACGCGAGACCTACGGCGGGCAGGCCGAGTGGCTGCACAATTTCACCTCGCTGACGAGCTCGCGCGTCTTCTTCGATTATCAGCGCGGACGCGAAGATACCTCCCGCCGGTCTTGGCGCACCGAATACAGCGCCCCTGGCGTCATCAAAGGCTCGCCGAACAGTCCGCAAGACCCTCGTTTCGTACCAATCGACCTGGAGCGCATCGCGTCAGGCGGAGCCATCACGAGCACGATGTCAGGACATACCGTCGAGGCGGGCATAGGCTGGGCCCAAACCTCGCGCGAGGAAAGCGAGGTACGCGGAGCCGCCAACACGCCGTATCAAAGCCGCAACTATGACATTACGGAAGACATCTACTACGCTTACGTCAGCGATAGTTTTTCTGTTCTCGGCAACGACCTGCTGACGTTGGGCCTGCGTCTCGAGCACAGCGTGACTGAGACGGTCGACTTCACCAGAACCCAATCCGAGATTGACGCAACTGAGCTTAATCCCAGCATTCAGTATCGCCTCTCTCCCGCCGAGAACGTCGACCTCCGCGTGGGCATCGCGCGCACGCTGCGTCGCCCTGACTTGCGCGACCTTACGCCGACGATCGTTCTCAACGGCGGCTCGATGTCCGATCCCGACACGCGCGGCAATCCAGCCACCAGTCCCGAAAAGATCTGGGGTCTCGACGTCGGCGGGGACGTGTTCCTGTTCAACCGGACGGGTCTTCTTTCGGCAAACTTCTTCGCGCGCTCTTTCGAGGACAAGATCGAGGCACTTCTTTCGCGCAATCCCGCCGACAACACGCGCTGGATAGCCACGCCGCGCAATGCGGGCGATGGAGAGCTTTACGGCCTGGAGGTCGAAGGGCGCTTGCCGATGGCGCTCGTAGGCATCCCGGATCTGACCCTTTGGGCAAACGCCACGACGATGACGTCGGAGCTGAAGGACAGCCAGACCGGACAGAAGCGCCGTTTCGCCGACCAGCCGGATCTCATCACCAATGTCGGTGTCGACTACTATGTGCCTCTCTGGGCGACCACGTTCGGCCTGGGATACAATCGCACCTATGCGTACGACCAGGACATCGAGCTGATCGGCGGAACACACCAGCTGACATCCTTCTCCGCACTCGACCGTCTCGACGCGTCAGCGCGTATTTCGCTGGACGAAGGCGTGGTGCTGACGTTGACAGCAAGCAACCTGCTGCGGCCAGCGGATGAGCGCACGCTGACCACCGTCAATTCCGCCGGCACTGTCACGGCCAGAACAGTGAGCCGTGAGCCCTCGCCGTCCGTGTTCTACAGTCGCCTATCGCTGGGTTGGTAGAACGCTGACCGTAGGGTGACGCTACCTCGCTGTACGGGCATGCGATCCACATCTTGGAGGCAATCGGAAGCGGCATTGCGCCATGTGCTCCTCGACCATCCGGTTGTGAGCGCCGTTTCCGATAGGGAGGCGGCGACCGACGCAACTGCGCGCGGTCGCCGCTGCGAAGACCCATGTCTTGGAAGTCCCATGTCTTTGAAAATTTTACCCATCTGGGTTTGAGTTGGGATTTTCAGATGCAGGTTTGATGCACCCAACAATCGCACCTGCGGCTGTTCCCGAAAGGTGACGTTCGCGCTACGGCGGAATTGATGCGCTGTGCTCATGGGGTCGCTCGGCTGAACACCGACGAGGCTGCTGGATCCAGTCACTGCTGGCTGTGGGCGTTCTCGGTTTGGCCTCTGCCGCCTTGGAACCATTTGCCACTCGCGGCCGTTCGCAGCAGGTCCAAGATAAAGGAGCCAGCCATGAGAAGCGTGCTCATTGCGATTTTGGCGCTCGCGTCGTTTCCAGCGCTGGCCGCCGAAAAGTTGCCGGAGGCCACGCAGAGCTTCATCGACAAAGCCGCGGTCGCGAACAAGTTCGAGATCGACACGAGCGAACTCGCGTTGAAATACGGCAAGGGCGCGGATGTGAAGTCCTTCGCCCAGCAGATGATCACCGACCACACCAAGATCGGCGAAGAATTCAAGACGACCCTCACCGCCGCGAACATCAAGCCGCCGCCGGATACTCTCGACCTCGCCCACGAGGCGAAATACGCAAAGCTGCGGCTGTTCACCACCGAAAGTGGGTTCGATCGCTCCTACGTTTCGGAGCAGCTCACGGCGCATCAGGAGGCGGTGAAGCTGTTTGGCGACTATGCCGCGAACGGGCCGACCGCAGCGGTGAAGGACTTCGCCGCCAAGACGCTGCCGACGCTTCAACATCACCTGGCGATGGTGAAAGAGCTCAACGGCAAGTACACGCAGTAGACCGACTTCGCATTCGAGACAGCCGCACGGCGCGCGCGGGCACAGACCTGCGCGCGTCCAATTTTGTGCTAATTCCCTGCCACATCGAAAGAAACCGGAACGCGGTCACGTCTTCCCGGCGACGCCGCGGTGCGATCCCAATCGGTGAGCCGATGACGTGCATCCAGTAGTCACGTGATGCGCGTTGCGCCCATTCGACGCCGGAAGACGCCCATTGCGGGCCGGTACAAGGGCCGCACAAGCGCGCCGGCCGCCATCAGGCGTTTGCCACTCAAGGCGGCACCGCATGGGCGTGTAATTGCTTCCAGGGCGCGCTCCGGTGCGCCAACGAGAGGAAGAATCCATGCGGCCGCTCGATTCGAGCGCCGAACATCGTCTTTAACCCGTCAACCGTCACCGAAAAGGGTGCTCCAAGCGCCACACGGTGCAACTTCTTCCACAGCGCGGCTCGAAGCGCAGCGACACGCAAACATGGTTACGGAGGGTGGCGAGCGCTTCAATTGGAACAGCGGACCTGATCCCTTGCATTGCAAAAAGAGATGCTCCAGCCGGTCCTCGATGCTGCATCGCACATCCCGGTTTGAGAGGCGCGCGACAGCCCGCGCTTGGCCGCACGTGGTGACTTTCCGCCCCACCCCTTCCTGCCAGCGGCCATCATCTCGGGGCCGACCGGGAACACGAATCGAGGTAGGCGCCGCCGCTCCACCCGGCCACGCGAGCGCCTTTTTCGGGTCACTGGCAAGCCGCCTGACCGCTGAAAAATCTGCGCGTTTCGAGGCCACTCTCTCGGCCGAGGAGACAGGCGCGGAGGTGCTTCCCGCATCCCCTGAAAGCCCGTCGTGGAGCGCGCCAGAAGCCAATCGCGACTCTCCGCGCGCCGCCCGGATTTAGTGTTCTACGTGGCTTTTGATTTTACGTTCGCGCGGCTGCGACCGCGCCTGTTTGTTCTTCGCCGGCTCGTAGCCGAGATAAAGCCACAGAGCCTGTTTGAAGCACTCCACCGTGCCGACCATGTCGAAATCTTTGAGAATGAGCGAGCGGGCCAGAATACCGTCGAGGCTTGTCGAGATCATTGTAGCGACCTCGGAGGGATCCACCGACTTCCTGAAAATGCCGGCCTCGACCCCTTCTGACACAATCCGCTGCAGAATCTCATTCTCGTGTTTATAGAAGCGATCTATCGAACGATTGACCTCGCCAATTCCGCTGTAGTCGAGACTTATTTTTATGACGTTTCGCAGCTGCCGATGCAGCGTCACGTGGACATCGAACCACGACGAGATCGAATCTGCGGCGCTTTCGTGGCTCCTGTAGCAGTGCTTTGCATACAGATTGAAAGCATCCTGCACCGCCGTTTCGACGGCTGCGCGAAAGAGGTCCGACTTGTCCTTGTAATGGTAGTAGATCATCGCGCTGTTGACGTTCGCCGCGCGTCCGATGTCCTTGATTGTTACGGATGCAAAATGGCGCTTGGCGAAAAGGTCGAGCGCAATCCGAGCCAATTCATCCGGACCCGGACCAGAGGATTTGGCTGTGCGTCTTCCTCTTTTTGGTTCGGTGCGGACGCTCTTTTCGGATGCCTTGGACACGTCGGCTGTTGCCCCTTCTGAAATTCATCACTCAACTAATTACATACACCAGCGCCGGGCGGCGCTCCAAATCAAATGCGTGCGACAAAGCGAGCGTCCACGAAGCGCACATTTGCAAAATTTTTCCAGCAGAAAAATTCTGTTGACGCTGGATTTCGCGCTACGGCCGCCTTGGGCCAGACACCATGACAGGCAGGCACCTCCGCCTACCCTGAAACCCACCCCCCAGGGTGACCGAACGGGCCCGCCGAGAGGATTCCGCTAGCCAATCATTAATTGAGCGATTAAATTAGTTGCCGATGGACGAGCGCCGGAGGATCGCTCCCACGCATGACCTGGGTGCGCGTTCATCAGCGAAGCTTCCCTAGCTCCCGACCCACACTGTTAGGGTCGCCCAACTACCCTCCGGCCCCAAAAGCTGGAGGGTTTTTTTATGCCGCACCGCAATAACGTAAGCTTCAAGGGGCCGATCGCGCCGTTCCATCCGGTACGGCAGTCGGGCTGTCTGCTGCCCTTCGCAACGTCGGCACCACGCATCCGTACGCGTCGCCCCACAGCCGGGTGCGACATTTGTAATAATTAATCGATTGATTATCGTTTGGGTGGTGCTAGGCTTTCTTCAGGGGTGGGTAGTGAGGCCCTATCCGGGCTCCGCCGCCCCCAATGAAGCCAGTTTTGGAGGAATGCCCATGGCGCAGTACATCCTGTCCGACCCGAACTTCAGCGACGGCACCCGCAAGGACGTCATCGAGAAGATCGTCGGGGAGTTCCGGGACAAACCGGGCCTGAAGCTGATCGGCTACGAGCCCGACGCAGACTTCGACCGCCTTCCCGTCGAGATTCTCGGCCGTCCCGAGGCCGTGCGCGAGGCTCTGCTCAATGCAGCCGGTCAGGCCTATCAGCACATCGACATGGAGAAGCAGCACGGCCGCCACCCGCGGATCGGCGCCGTGGACACCATCGAAATCTACCCCGCCAAGGGCATCAGCATCGAGGAGTGCCGCGAGTTCGCCGAAGAGCTCGGCAAGGAGCTGTATAAGCGTTTTGACGTGCCGATCTTCTTCACCGGCAAGAACGCCCGTCGCCCCGACCGCGAGGGCCTCACGGCCATCCGCAAGGGCAACTACGAGGGTCTGCGCGAGTCTGTTCTAACCGACCCGGACCGGGCTCCGGACCTCGGACCGGCAAAGCTGCACCCGACTGCCGGCGCCACCATCGTCGGAGCCCTCGAAGAGCACGACGCCTATTTTAACGTCGTTCTCGACACCACGGACCTAGCGATCGCCAAGAAGCTGGCCAGCTACGTGCGCGGCAAGACGGGCGGCTTTACCAACATTCAGGGCGTCATCGGCCTTCCCAACACCCACCGCCGGACGGGCAAGGCTGTTACGATCGTGTCCTGCGAAGTCAGCAATCCCCTGAAGACACCGCTGCACCGCATCTATAATCTGCTGAAGGCAGAAGCAGCGCGCTACGGGGTTAACGTGCTGGCAGGACAGGTTTGCGGGACGATCGCTGCAGAGGTCTTGGTGCAGACCGCAGAATGGTACTTGCAGCTCGAGGGCATCAACGGCCCGTGGGACTACAAGAGCCAGATCCTCGAAAACCACCTGCTTGAGCTCCAAGGCTAGCCGGTACAGCAGCCGAGGACAGCACAAAGGGAAAATCTAAAAAACTCAATAGGACCCGGGGTCGGTGGCGTCAGTCCACCGATCCCGTTGGGAGGATTCTATGGACAAAGCACTGTCGCATGGGAGTAGCGCTACTTTGCCCTCTCACGCCGAGCCGCGGATGCGGCGAGACGTGAACTGGTGGCAAGTCGTATTCATCGCGGCGGGATCGCCGGCGCTCGTCATGTTCAGTCTCGGCGGCATCTCCGCCGTTACTGGCACGGTCTCCCCGCTCGTGTGGTTCATCTCCGTGATGATCGGCTTCGTTGCGATCTTCAGTTACGCCGAAATCGCAGGCATGCATCCGAACAAGTCGGGAGGTACAGCAGTATACGGCGCCACTGCATGGGTTCGCCATAGCCATATCATCGCACCTATGTCGGTGTGGTCGAACTGGCTCGCGTGGAGTCCCATTCTTGCTATCGGTTCCGGGCTCGGCTCGGGTTACCTCCTTTCGATCTTCCTTCCACCTGATCACGCTCTCAACACCTGGAAGCTCACGCTCCTCGACCTCGGGTACCTGAAAGAAGGACTCTCGATCCGCATCAACACGCAGTTCATCGTCGGAACGATTCTGATGGTGGCGGTGTGGAGCATCCAGCACACCGGCATCGGCCGAACGGCGAAAGTTCAGATCATTCTCACGCTCGGCGGCATCATCCCGCTGCTGTTCGTAACGCTGATCCCGCTGTTCACCGGCAGCGTCCACATCGACAACTTCACACCATTCGTCCCGCTCAACGGCTCGTGGGATCTCGATGGATGGCGGCTCTTTATCGGCGGACTATTCCTCGCCGCATGGGCAGCCTACGCCGCCGAGAACGCCGTCTGCTACATGAGCGAGATGACCGATCCGCGCGGTGACGGCGCCAAGGCCATCATCTGGTCGGGCATCGTCGGCGTGATCCTCTACACGCTCGTTCCCTTTGTCTTCCAGGGCGTGCTCGGCACCGACTACATGCGCTCACCCGGCATCGAATCCGGCGAGGGCGTGGGCGTCGCACTGGCGAGCATGGTGCACGCGAGCGATTTCTTCGCCAAGATTCTCGTCGTCATGCTCACGTTCACGCTGTTTCTCGCCATCATGACCGCGATGGCCGGATCCTCGCGTACGCTTTACCAGGGTGCACACGACGGCTGGATGCCGAAGTTCCTTGACCAGCTCAACCACAACGGCGTTCCCACGCGCGCCATGTGGACCGACCTCGCCTTCAACGCGATGCTCCTGTTGATGTCCGACTACATGTTCGTGATGGCGGTGTCGGCGGTCAACTACGTGCTCTTCCACTACCTCAATCTCAACGCAGGCTGGATTCACCGGCTCGATAATCCGAATGCCGTACGTCCTTATCGGGCGCCCAACTGGCTGATGGCTTTCGGCACGGTGCTGGCCTACGTGAACGCCTTCCTCATCGGCGTCGGCGCGAACCTCTGGGGCAACCACATCCTCTTCCTCGGATTGGCTGCAGCTTTCATCTCTACGCCGGTGTTCTGGTACCGCCACTACATCGTCGACAAGGGCAAGTTCCCGCCCGACATGCTCGACGACCTGCTGCCGGAAGGACGGACGACGCTGCCACCGACACGGGCTGGCATCCTGCCCTACGTCGCACTCGCCGGAGGAATCTTCTTCTGCGGCCTCGGTTACGCGATCTTCTGGACGGGAATCTTCAATTGAAGAAAGGGGGCGGTCGTCGTCATCGGACATGCAGCGTCCATGCTGCAAGCACGCTGAACTCCGATCGGCCCCTTCAACAAGAACACCGGCTCCAGCGCGCATCGGCCGGCCTCTAGCACGGAACACACCGGACGCCGCGACGCCCTCGCGGCGCGGCAGGTAGCGAAAGTTTGGCTTGTCTCAGACAAGCGGAATGGAAGGATATCGACGATGAGCAAGACGGTCGGAAGCGACATCGAGATTGCACGCGCTGCGAAATTGCAGCCGATAGAAAACGTGGCGGGCAAGCTCGGGATTCCGGAAAAGCATCTGTTCCGCTACGGAGCACACAAAGCCAAGGTTTCGTACGAATACCTGGAGGAAATCTCCTCGAAGCCCGAAGGCAACCTGGTGCTCGTGACGGCCATCTCACCGACGCCCGCCGGCGAAGGCAAGACGACCACCACCGTAGGACTTGGCGATGGTCTCAATGCCATCGGCAAGAAGGCCGTTGTCTGCGTGCGCGAGCCTTCCCTCGGCCCCTCCTTCGGCATGAAAGGCGGCGCCGCTGGCGGTGGCTACGCGCAGGTCGTGCCGATGGAAGACATCAACCTCCACTTCACCGGCGATTTCCACGCGATCACCAGCGCGCACAATCTGCTGAGCGCGATGATCGACAACCACATCTACTGGGGCAACGAGCAGAATATCGACACCCGCCGCATCGTATGGCGCCGCGTCCTCGATATGAATGACCGCGCGCTGCGCCAGATCGTGACGTCCCTCGGCGGCGCAGCCAACGGATTCCCGGCCGAAGCGGGATTCGACATCACCGTCGCCTCGGAGGTGATGGCGATCCTCTGTCTCGCGACAGGGCTTGCCGACCTGCGCAAGCGTCTGGGCGACATGATCATCGCTTACCGGCGCGACCGCACGCCCGTCTACTGTCGCGACATCAAGGCAGACGGCGCCATGACCGTGCTGCTCAAAGAAGCGATCATGCCCAACCTGGTGCAGACGCTGGAGAACAATCCCGCTTTCGTGCACGGCGGCCCCTTCGCCAACATCGCCCACGGATGCAATTCTGTGACCGCTACGAAAGCTGCATTGAGACTTGCAGACTACGTGGTCACCGAAGCCGGCTTCGGTGCCGATCTCGGGGCGGAGAAGTTCTTCGACATCAAGTGCCGCAAGGCCGGCCTGAAGCCGAAGGCAGCGGTCATCGTCGCGACCGTTCGCGCGTTGAAGATGAACGGCGGGGTCAAGAAGGACGATCTCGGCATCGAGAACGTCGAAGCCTTGAAGAAGGGTGCAGCGAACCTCGGACGGCACCTTGAAAACCTCGCCAAGTTCGGCGTGCCGGTTGTGGTGGCGATCAACCACTTTGCCAAGGACACCGAAGCCGAGCTCAAGGCCCTGCAGGCTTACGCGCAGAGCAAAGGCGTCGACGCCGTCATCTGCAAGCATTGGGCTGAGGGCTCGGCGGGAACGCGTGAACTCGCTGAGAAGGTCGTCAAGCTCTGCGAAAGTGGAAAGGCGAAATTCAGCCCGCTCTATGCGGAAGACGAAAGCCTCTTCGGCAAGGTCGAAAAGATCGCCAAGGAAATCTATCGCGCCGACGGCGTGATTGCCGACGCATCGATCCGCCGCCAGCTCGAGGAATGGGAAAAGGCCGGCTACGGAAAGCTACCGGTGTGCATGGCGAAGACGCAGTACTCCTTCAGCAACAATCCGGAGCTGCGCGGCGCGCCGACAGGTTTCAATCTTGAGGTGCGCGAGGTCCGTCTTTCGGCGGGTGCCGGCTTTGTCGTCGTCATCTGCGGACAGATCATGACCATGCCGGGATTGCCGCGTGTTCCGGCCGCCGAAAACATCCGGATAAATGCCGACAATCAGATCGAAGGTCTCTTCTGAACTAATTAATCGATTGATTATCTAAGGTGCCGGTGCTAGCTTTATGAACAGAGAGCAGCACCAAATAAAGCTGCCAACGGGAGGAAGAGCAATGCTTGTCGCACTGAAACTCGATGAATTTGCAAAGGTGCTGGGATCGGACGCTCCCGCGCCGGGAGGCGGCAGCGTCGCCGCGCTCTCCGGTGCCCTGGGTGCCGAGCTCGTTTGCATGGTGTGCAGATTGAGCATCGGAAAGAAAGGGCTCGAGGAGCACCAGGCGTTGATCGCGGACGTTCTCGAGAAGTCGGAGAAGGTCGCAAAGAGCCTCATGCACCGGGTCGATCTCGATACGCAGGCCTTCAACCGTGTCATGGCGGCGTTCAAGCTGCCGAAGGAAAGCGACGACGAGAAGAAGGCGAGAACCGCTGCCATCCAGGAAGGATACAAGGAGGCCGTCCAGTCTCCGCTCTCCATCGCGCGTGAGTGCGTGAGCGTGCTGCATCTGGCGCAGTCCGCGACCGGCAAATCCAACACCAATGCCATCAGCGATCTCGGGGTCGCTGCCATGCAGGCCTACGCCGGCCTCGAAGGCGCGGTGATGAACGTCAAGATCAATTTGCCGTCGATCAAGGACGAAGCGTTCAACGCCAAGACGTTGTCGGAAACTGCAACCCTTCTCGAAGACGGGCGCAAGGCCAGAGACAATGTATACGCACACGTATCCGGAAATATCGGCTAAGCCGTCAATCGAGAAGGATCGACGCAGCTCGATCCTTCTCGAGCGGCTCAATGCGCTGCATCCCAAGTCGATCGACCTCGGTCTCGACCGGATGCGGCGCCTGCTGGCAGCGCTCGGAAACCCCGAGCGCCGCTTGCCCCCCGTGGTGCATGTCGCCGGCACGAACGGAAAGGGCTCGCTGATTGCGTTTCTGCGCGCCATCGCCGAGGAGTTCGGCAAGCGCGTTCACGTCTATACCTCACCCCATCTCGTCGACTTCCACGAGCGCATCGTTCTGGGAAGCAGCACGGGCGGCAAGCCGATCCGCGAGGACTATCTCGTCGATTGTCTGTTGCGCGCCGAGGTCGCCAATCGCGGCGAGCCGATCACGCAGTTCGAGATCACAACCGCGGCGGCACTGCTCGCGTTCTCGGAAACACCGGCGGACCTCGTGCTGCTCGAAACCGGCATGGGCGGGCGCCTCGACGCTACCAACGTCGTGGACGATCCCCTCCTCACCGTGATCACGCCGATTTCGATCGACCACGTCTCTTTCCTTGGGGAAACACTTGCAGCCATCGCGGGCGAGAAGGCCGGCATTCTAAAGAAGGGCGTTCCGTGCGTCGTGGGCCCGCAAAGCCCCGAGGCCATGCATGTCCTGCAGATGCGCGCCATGGACCTCGACGTCGAGCTCTGCCGGCATGGGCGCGATTTCAAAGTCCATGCGCTCGGCGACAGCTTCGGCTTTCAGATCGGATGGTGCATGGTCGAGTTGCCGCTCCCGCAACTCTTCGGCCCCCATCAGATCAACAACGCCGGCACCGCGGTCGCCGCCGCGCGCCGCATCTTTGGCCAGGATCTGACGATCGATGCGCTCGAGCGCGGACTGGCGAAAGCGCAGTGGCCTGCCCGCTTCGAGCGCTTGGCGCCGGGTCTCCTGCACGACTACGTCAATTACGACACCGAGATCTGGCTGGACGGCGGTCACAACGCGGCGGGCGGCCAGGCTGTCGCGCGTGCGTTGAAGGAGCTCACTCGCCAGGATCACCGCAAGGTGCACCTCGTCTGGGGCATGATGGACACCAAGGACGCCCGTTCGGTGATCCAGTCGTTCAATGGCCTGGTGGAGCACGTCTACACGGTGCCCATTCCCGGCGAAGCGAATAGCTATCCCCCCGAAGCGTTGGCGGAAGTCGCCGTCAGTGAGGGCATTCCCGCAACCGCCGTCGAGAGCGTGCCGCACGCGCTGCACCTTTCGCAGAGCACGCTGGCGGGCAAGGGGCGCGTCCTGATCTGCGGGTCGCTCTATCTCGCCGGCCACGTGCTGAAACTGCATGCGGGAGCAAAGCATGTTTGAGCCCCACATCTCGATGCCTCGCAGCAGGACAGCCAACTGCGGCCGTCGCATCTTCGGAAGCGGCGATTTCAAAGTCTCGTTCGAGTTCTTCCCGCCCCGTACGGCCAGCATGACCGAACGGCTCTGGAAATCGGTCAAACGCCTCGAGCCTTTGTGCCCGACCGGCGTTGCCGTTACCTACGGTATCGAGGCCGACACGCGCGCACGCACGCATGCCCTGATTGCGCGGCTGCTGGACGAGACGACGCTTAGCCCCACGGCGCGGTTCACCTGCGTGGGCTCCACGCGGCAAGAGGTGGATGACGTCGCGCGCTCCTACTGGAATATGGGTGTGCGACGTGCGATGGCGCTGCGCGGCGATCCGCCCGGAGGCACGGGCGCGCCCTTCGTTCCCAGAATAGGCGGCTACAGCAGTAGCGTAGAGCTGATAAAGGGCCTCAAGGCCGTCGCAGCGTTCGAGATCTGCGTCGCGGCGCACCCGGAGAAGCATCCGGATTCGGGGAGCTTCATGGCCGATCTGGACATGCTCCAGGCGAAGATCGATGCAGGCGCCACGAGCGCTGTCACCCAGCTCTTCTTCGACAACGACGCGTTCTTTCGCTTCCTCGATCGTGCGCACGCACGCGGAATTTTCATTCCCATCGTTCCCGGCATAGCGCCGATCCACGACTTCCGCCACATAACTGCCTTTTGCGAAAGAGCCGGCGTGAGCGTGCCCCACTGGCTGCACCGCCGCTTCAGTGGAATCGAGAACGACCGCGAGACGCGCCGGCTAACCGCCGCCGCCACCTGCGCCGAGCAGGTCCTCGAACTCGCCCGGCACGGCATCAGCGAGTTCCACTTCTACACGCTGAACCGCGACGACCTCGTCTACGCGATCTGCCACATGCTCGGGCTCCGGCCTGTGGATTTGTCGGCGCCTCTAGAAACTAATTAATTGATGGATTACTATCGATGATGCAGCATCGAAACGGGAGTGCGCAGATGATCGACGAACCACGGGATCGGGAAGACATCGCGCAGATAATCGCGCGCCATGCCTCACGCCCCGGTCCGCTGATGCCCATCCTGCACGATCTGCAGCAGCAGTTCGGCTACGTGCCGGAATCCGCCATCCCGATGATCGCGGACGCGCTCAATCTGTCGCGCGCGGAAGTGTGGGGAACCTTCACGTTCTATCACGACTTCCGCGAGGCCCCCGCGGGCAAGCGCGTGTTGAAGCTTTGCCGTTCGGAAGCCTGCCAGGCCGTCGGCGGCGATCGCCTCGCGGCCCGCGCCGAGCGCAAGCTCGGCATCGCTTGCGGTGAAACGACCGGCGACGGGCGCACCACCCTGGAAGCCGTCTACTGCCTCGGGCTGTGTCACAGTGCACCGGCCGCCATGCTCGGCGACAAGCTGCATGCGCTGCTCGACGAGCCGAAGCTCGACGCCCTTCTCGAAGAGCTGGAGAACTGAGCATGCGCGTCTTCATTTCCCGCGATGCCGGGTCGCTGGCCCTCGGTGCCGACGAGATCGCCGACCGCTTAGTCATCGAAGCCGAACGGAAGGGTCTCTCCCTCGAAATCGTGCGCACGGGCTCGCGCGGCATGTATTGGCTCGAGCCGATGATCGAGGTCGAGCGTCCGGAAGGGCGCATCGGCTACGGCCCCGTCAGCGTTCACGACATTGCCGAATTGATCTCCGGCGGCGCTCTTGAAGGCGCCAACCATCGGCTGTGCTTGGGGCCCGTGGAGGACATCCCGTTTTTTGCACAGCAGACGCGCCTGACCTTCGCCCTCTGCGGCGTGATCGATCCCCGTTCGCTCGAGGATTATCAGCGCCACGACGGCTATACCGGATTGACGCGCGCGCTCGAAATCGGCCCGGCGGCGACAGTCGAGGAAGTCTTCCAGTCGGGCCTACGCGGACGCGGCGGCGCCGGCTTCCCCACCGGCATCAAGTGGCGCACGGTCGCTGAAACCGCCGCGGAGCAAAAGTACATCGTCTGCAACGCAGACGAGGGCGATTCCGGAACGTTCGCCGACCGCATGATCATGGAAGGCGATCCGTTCTGCCTCATCGAAGGCATGACCATCGCCGGCATCGCCACGGGGGCGACCTACGGCTACGTCTACATCCGCTCCGAATATCCGCACGCGGTTGCCGCCATGGAGGCGGCGATCGAAAAGGCCCGTCGCGGCGGGATGCTCGGCCGCAACGTCGGCGGCTCGCAATTCACCTTCGACATGGAGGTGCGCGTCGGCGCCGGCGCCTATGTCTGCGGCGAGGAGACCTCACTCCTGGAGAGCATCGAGGGCAAGCGCGGCGAGGTCCGTGCCAAGCCGCCGCTGCCCGCCCATCAGGGCCTCTTCGGCAAGCCGACCGTCATCAATAACGTGCTCTCGCTCGCCGCGGTGCCATTCATCCTCGCCAAGGGCGCCGCCGCTTACCGCGACTTCGGCTTGGGCCGCTCGCGCGGCACGATGCCGATTCAGCTCGCGGGCAACATCCGCTACGGCGGGCTCTTCGAGACCGCATTCGGCATCACTCTCGGCGATCTCGTCGACAAGATCGGCGGCGGCACCCGCAGCGGACGTCCCGTGCGCGCGGTGCAGGTCGGCGGCCCGCTCGGCGCTTACTTCCCGCGCGAGCTGTTCGACACGCCATTCGACTACGAGGCTTTCGCGGCGCGAGACGGCCTCATCGGCCACGGGGGCATCGTCGTGTTCGACGACACCGTCGACATGGCCAAGCAATCACGCTTCGCATTCCAGTTCTGCGCGGCGGAATCATGCGGAAAGTGCACGCCCTGCCGCATCGGGTCATCGCGCGGCGTCGAGGTCGTCGACAAGATCATAGCCGGCAACCGGGTCCGCGAGAACGTCGATGTCCTCACCGACCTCTGTAACACGATGAAGCTCGGCTCGCTGTGCGCGCTCGGCGGCTTCACCCCTTATCCGGTGCTCAGCGCACTCACCCACTTCCCTGAGGACTTCGGCATCGCGCAGCCGCGCACCGAAGCCGCGGAATAGGCAATCTATCAAGGAGCACGCCATGTCCCTTGTCGAGGAAATCGACTACGGCACACCGGAAGCCAAGTCCGGCAAGACTGTCGAGCTGACCATCGACGGCATGAAGGTGCAGGTTGCGGAAGGCACCTCCATCATGCGCGCAGCCATGGAGATGGGAACGGAAATTCCCAAGCTCTGCGCCACCGACATGCTCGACGCATTCGGATCGTGCCGCCTGTGTCTCGTGGAGATCGAGGGCCGCAACGGCACGCCCGCCTCCTGCACGACGCCGGTCGCCGAAGGCATGGTCGTACACACACAGACGCCGCGCCTGAAGCAGCTGCGCAAGGGCGTGATGGAGCTCTATATCTCCGAGCATCCGCTCGAGTGCCTGACCTGTTCCGCAAACGGTGACTGTGAGCTGCAGGACATGGCCGGCGCCGTTGGCCTGCGCGAGGTTCGCTACGGCTACGAGGGCAAGCGCCACCCGAACCCGGGCGTCGATGCCTCGAACCCCTATTTCACGTTCGAGCCATCGAAGTGCATCGTGTGCTCGCGCTGCGTGCGCGCCTGCGAGGAAGTGCAAGGCACGTTCGCGCTCACCATTGCCGGCCGCGGCTTCGGCTCGGTGGTATCTCCGGGCATGGAGGAGAGCTTTCTCGATTCCGAATGCGTTTCGTGCGGCGCCTGTGTGCAGGCCTGCCCCACCGCCACGCTGAACGAAAAGAGCGTGATCGAGATCGGCACGCCCGAGCACTCCGTCGTCACCACCTGCGCCTACTGCGGCGTCGGCTGCGCCTTCAAGGCCGAGATGCGCGGCGAGGAGATCGTGCGCATGGTGCCCTACAAGGAGGGTAAGGCCAACCGCGGCCATTCGTGCATCAAGGGACGCTTCGCCTATGGCTACGCGAGCCATAAGGACCGCATCCTCAACCCGATGATCCGCGAGAAGATCACCGATCCCTGGCGCGAAGTCTCGTGGGACGAGGCGATCAACTACGCGGCTTCGGAATTCCGGCGCATCCAGGCCAAGTACGGTCGCGGGGCCATCGGCGGCATCACGTCCTCGCGCTGCACCAACGAGGAAACCTTCCTCGTTCAGAAGCTCGTGCGCGCGGCCTTCGGCAACAACAACGTCGACACCTGTGCCCGGGTCTGCCACTCGCCCACCGGCTACGGCTTGAAGACCGCCTATGGCACCTCCGCAGGCACGCAGGACTTCGACTCCGTCGAGCACTCCGACGTGATCCTCGTCATCGGCGCCAACCCGACCGATGGCCATCCGGTGTTCGGCTCCCGTATGAAGAAGCGGCTGCGCGAAGGCGCGAAGCTGATCGTCATCGATCCGCGCCGCATCGATCTCGTACGCACGCCGCACGTCGAGGCGCAATACCATCTGCCGCTGCGTCCGGGCACGAATGTCGCCATTCTGACGGCGCTCGCGCACGTCATCGTGACGGAGGGCCTCGTCGACGAAGCCTTCGTGCGCGAGCGTTGCGAGTGGGACGAATTCCAGGATTGGGCCGAGTTTGTCTCCGATCCGCGCCACAGCCCGGAGGCTGTTGCGAGCCTCACCGGCGTCGACCCCGAGCTCATCCGTGGCGCGGCGCGGCTCTATGCCACCGGCGGCAACGGCGCCATCTATTACGGCCTCGGCGTTACCGAGCACAGCCAGGGCTCGACGACCGTTCTGGCCATCGCAAATCTCGCCATGGCCACCGGAAACATTGGCCGACCCGGTGTCGGCGTCAATCCGCTGCGCGGGCAGAACAACGTGCAAGGCTCCTGCGATATGGGATCCTTCCCGCACGAGTTCCCGGGCTATCGCCACGTCGCCGAAGATACCACGCGGGCGCTGTTTGAATCGCTCTGGGGCCGCAACCTCGATTCAGAGCCCGGCCTGCGCATTCCGAACATGATCGATGCCGCCATCGACGGCTCGTTCAAGGGAATCTACATCCAGGGCGAGGACATCCTGCAGTCGGATCCCAACACCCAGCACATGGTGGCTGGCCTATCGTCCATGGAATGCGTCGTCGTGCAGGACCTGTTCCTGGTCGAGACGGCGAACTATGCGCACGTGTTCCTGCCCGGCTCGACGTTCCTCGAGAAGAACGGCACTTTCACTAACGCCGAGCGTCGCATCCAGCTCGTGCGCAAGGTGATGTCGCCGCGCAACGGCTATGAGGACTGGCAGATCACGCAGCGCCTCGCCAATGCGTTGGGGTATCCGATGAACTACACCCATCCGCGCGAGATCATGGACGAGATCGCAACCCTCACGCCGACGTTCGCCAACGTCTCGTTCGACAGGATCGAGAAGATGGGCTCGGTGCAGTGGCCGTGCAATGACGCCTCGCCGGACGGCACGCCGGTGATGCACATCAGCGGTTTCGTGCGCGGCAAGGGCAAGTTCGTGCGCACCGAATACCTCGCCACAGAGGAACGGACGGGACCGCGTTTCCCGCTTCTGCTCACCACCGGCCGCATCCTGTCGCAGTACAACGTGGGTGCACAGACACGGCGCACCGCCAACGTGATGTGGCACGATGAGGACAGCCTCGAGATCCATCCCTTCGACGCCGAACAGCGCGGCATCCGGGACGGCGATTGGGTCCGGGTTGCGAGCCGCGCCGGCGAGACGACGCTGCGCGCTAAGATCAGCGATCGCATGGCACTGGGCGTCGTCTATACGACCTTCCACCACCCGAACACCCAGGCGAACGTGGTGACGACGGACTTCTCCGATTGGGCCACCAACTGCCCGGAATACAAGGTCACTGCCGTGCAGGTGAGCCCGTCCAATGGACCGTCGGAATGGCAGGTGGAATATCGCAAGCAAAGCACGCAATCCCGCCGCGTCGAGAAGCCTCTGGTGCCCGCCGAGTAATCGCATCGCCACCGCATAACGTCATGGGAGGCCCACACATGGACACCAAGAGGCTGGTCATGATGGCAAATCAGATCGGCAGTTTCTTCGAGACGCAGCCGAAAAACACCGTCGCCGATATCGCGAACCACATCGAAGCGTTCTGGGATCCCCGCATGCGGGCGGAAATCTTCGACCATCTCGCTCGCGGCGGCGACGACCTGAAAAAGCCGGTGCGCGAGGCACTGGAGAAGCTGCGGGCCAAGGCGCGCAATCCCGGCAAGGAGCGCAACGGAAGCGGACAAACCGCCGCTTCCCCCACACCATAAAGCGCTAGGCGAGGTGCCGCGCGCCGGCAAGCCAAGATCGGCGCCGCGCACCTCGCCTTGGCACCCCATCGCCTCGCCACCGGTGAGCAGCCTGCATTGGCCCGTAGTGGCGGCCGGCTATGTTCCACGGCCCACCGGCGAACCCGGCCATGCGAAGCCGGCCCTTACAAAAAAGGCGACGGCCGTCATCCCCATCGCAGCGCACACCGCTGTGCGCATCATCCGCCGCCAGTCGTCGGGCATCCGTGTCCGACATAGCGCATCCTCTTGACACACAAAGGATTCCGAACGCCGGGACCACGCTCGCCGGCTTCGATATTTACCTCGGATTACGAGGCATTTGCGGTCGCGGGATCATCGCGGCCGCACCGCAGAATTCCAGAAATTCCTGCGATATGCGCAGATGCCAGTTCTTTCTCGAACCAATTCTTTCTCAAATAGTCCTTCTCATTGATCCGTTCGATTTAGCCCTGAGTTTTGTTTGCGCGGTCAATTTCATCGCGCCGCTGGAGCGGTTCCGGTAGCTGTCCCTTCACAGTCGCAATCCGTGACGTGCAATCGCCTTACATAGGAGCGCCGCATGTTGCTTCACGCATCCCGTGCTGTCACTCTCCTTTCCCTCACCGCCGCTGCCACCGCCATAGGCGCGATATCCTCTTCGACGCTAGCGCAGACAGTCCCCACCGAGCGATCCCAGGTGGCCCGCCCCGGCGGTACCATTCCGGGCGCGGAACCGCTTGCGCTCGTGAAGGTCGCCGATGGCTTTCACGATCCCGTCGGCGTCACCGCCGCGCATGACGGCAGCGGCCGGCTTTTCGTGGCCGAACGTGTAGGCCGCGTGAAGATCGTCGAGAAGGACGGCAAGGTTCTGCCCGAACCCTTCATCGATCTCACGAAGATCAATCCACTTGGCAACGAGGTACAGGCGGGCTTCGTCGAGCAGGGACTATGGTCCGTTGCCTTCGATCCACAGTACAAGGAGAACGGCTACGTCTACCTCCATTACTCCTCGTTGCCGTTCAACGGCTCGGGTGTCGTTCTGCGTGTCACCGCCGACAAGGCCAAGCCCGATGTGATCTCTGCGGACCGCATCAAAGAGACGGCCAAGATCATTCTGCAGATAGACCAGCCTTTCTATAACCACAACGGCGGCATGATCGCCTTTGGACCCGACGGCTATCTTTACGTCGGCCGGGGCGACGGCGGCTGGGAAGGCGATCCACTCAACGCCGGCCAGAACATCCACGTCTGGTGGGGTAAGCTGCTGCGCATCAACGTGCACGTGCCCGACGACGACATCCCTTACCTCGTCCCGAAGGACAACCCGTTCTACGCCGCCGTCAAGAAGCGCCTGATGTTCCTGTTCGGCGTGAGCGAAAAGGATTTTGCCGCTCACAAGGTCCACGCCAAGCCGGAAATCTGGGCGTACGGACTGCGCAATCCCTACCAGTTTCACTTCAATCCCAAGGGCGGCGATCTGTTCATCGGCGACGTAGGACAGAACCACTGGGAGGAGATCGACTGGCAGCCGCACACGAGCAAGGGCGGCGAGAACTACGGCTGGTCCTTCAACATGGGAACGCATTGCTTCCCCATGACCGGACCCGATGACAAGTGCCCGCAGGTTGGCGTGCTTCCTGTCGCTGAATACCCCCATCCGCAAGCCTATCCGGGCGCGCCCACGGAGAACGCCGGCACCGGGTGCTCCGTCATCGGGCTCGGGGTCGCCAACTACGCAGGTATGAAAGATACCTATCTCGTCGGCGACTGGTGCTCGGGACGCCTGTGGGGTGTCGGCTGGGATGCAGAGCAGAAGAAGTGGCAGATGCAGGAGTTCATGCAAACGCAGCTGCAATTCACCTCGGGCAATGTCGACGAGGACGGCTACGTTGTCGCCACCAATTGCTACTGCTTCTACACGTCCGACAAGGGCCCCCTCGCCAATCCTGAGGGATCGCTCTGGCGCGCCGTGCCGGCCGACAAGGTACCTGCCGGCGCCGAGCGGGCACGCGAACTGAAGAAGCCGTAAGGATGCGGGCGATGAACCTAGCACCCGCATCGCGGATTGGCGCCGTACTCGCTGCTCTGTTCGGAGCATCGCTCGCCGCCTACGCCGTCGAGACACCGAAGTTCACGAGCGTGATCGACGGCAGTCCGCTGGATGTTAAGCCGCTTCCCGGGGAGAAACTCTCCCCGGCGGTCGAGAAGTTTTATGCCACAGGAGAAAATCCCTACAATGGCGACAAGGCCGCGCTTGCGGAAGGCAAGACGCTCTACGACGCGAACTGCCAAGCATGCCATATGCCCGACGGAAGCGGACATATCGGCCCCAGCCTCATCGGGAACACACACCACTATCCACGCTTTACGACCGACAAGGGCATGTTCGAGATCATCTATGGCGGTGCGACCGGCGCCATGCAGCCATTCGGCAAACGCCTGAAGCAGGACGAAATCCTCAAGATCATGGCTTTCGTCCGGTCACTGAAGAAAAGCTGACGGAACATAGCAGGGACCTCGATCCTGAGGTCTTTGCACGATTCAAACTGCTTCGACCTACGCACCGCGCGCCGCCACGGCGCCGGTGCAATGGTCGAAGCACCTAGCCTTCTATAAACGTCATCGTGCAGATTCCTGCGCGGCGCGTGTTGGGTCCTAAACGGGCCAATCATTCACCGGACGGTCGCTCTGTCCAACGCTTGCTTGGCATCTCGGCTCTTGCCTATCACCCATCCCGTTAGCCACAGCCGCGAGCCGCAACACACAAGTTGTCCACAAGCGGCTGCGCGACTCGCAGCATTTGCGGCCACTCCGCACCGTCGGCCGCGCCGCCCAGCACTTCCGCATTGGATTCCGATCGCGAATCCCCCGATGCATACCCCGTGCACGTGCGCCGTACACAAACGGAGCTCGGCTCTTGGGTGCCTTTACGGTCTTTCGGCTGAATTGCTCTCTAAGGAGCGTGCTATGTGCTGCGCTCGCAGCCGGCGTTTGCGGTTGCGAGGTCGGGCCCGATTACATCCCTCCGTGGACGACCGTCCCGACTCATTACAAAGAGATCGAAGGCTGGAAGCCCATCGAGCCCCTCGACGCGGTTGATCGCGGCGACTGGTGGCTGATCTATAACGATCCGATTTTGGACCGTCTCGAGCGCCAGGTTGAGGTCTCCAACCAGAATATCGCGACGTTCGAGGCCGCATACCATCAATCGGTCGCGCTCGTGCAACAGGCGCGCGCCGCGCTGTTTCCCGTTTTCGGCCTCACCTACAATGCCATACGCGAGCACGAGGGCCCGGCGGCGGTACGCGCCCAGTCCTCGGGAAATTTTGGGACTTTCGCGGACGGCTTCACCAATACCGTCGTGACGCTGGAGACGACCGCCAATTGGGATGTCGACGTCTGGGGACGTGTGCGCCGGATGATCGAGAGCAATGCCGCCAACGCGCAGTCGAACGCAGCGGATGTCGCCAACGCCAAGCTGTCGGCCCAGGCACAGCTCGCGATGGCTTATTTCAACTTGCGGGCGGCAGATTCCCTGAAGAGCTTGCTCAACCGCCTGGCGCACGAGTTCCGCCGCACGCAAACGATCACCGAGAACCAATACAAGCAAGGAACCGTCTCGCGGTACGATGTCGTCACTGCGCAGGCCCAGGTGCGGTCGACGGAAGCGCAAGCCATCGGCGTCGAAGTCCAGCGCGCGCAGTTCGAGCACGCCATCGCGCTGCTGATAGGCGTGCCTCCGGCGCAGCTTTACATTCCGCGCGGCGCCCTCGCCTCGACAGTCCCCTACATTCCGTCGGACTTTCCCGCAGCACTCCTGGAGCGCCGCCCCGACATTGCCGCCGCTGAGCGCTCGATCGAAACGCAAAGCGCGCTCATCGGCGTGGCTGCCGCCGCCTACTTTCCCGACATCAGCACCTCCGATTTCATCGGCTGGATAGGCTCGAAGGCGTTCCCGATCTCCGTCGCTAATGAGGTCTGGCAGGTCGGCGGCACCGCCACTGAAATTCTCTTCAACGGCGGCCTGCGTCGCGCTCAGCTCGCGGGCGCCGAGGCCTCTTACTACCGGGCCGTCGCGACATACCGGCAAACGGTCCTCACCGCATTCCAACAGGTCGAGGATGCGCTGTCGTCGCTGCGTATCCTGGCGAGGCAGGAACCGGTGCAGCAGGATGCCGTGCGCCTGTCCCGGGAGGCGGTCAGGGTTTCCGTCAATGCTTATAAGGCGGGTACGGTCGCCTTTACTGCCGTCGTCACAGCCGAGCAGACGCTGATCGCGAACGAGCAGACGGCATTGACGATCCGGCAGAACCGTTTCATCGCCAGTGTCAACCTGATCCAGGCGCTTGGCGGCGGCTGGCACGTGAGCGAATTGCCCACCTATGACGAGTTGCGCCATTGGCGCTCATGCGTCGATGTCATCGGTTCCATCCGCGGCGAAATACCAGCCGGCCTGCCGCCGTGTCTCTGATGGAGAGTGCCTAAACTTCGCTTGGAAGCGCACCCGCCGCCGGCCCGGTCGAAACGCGTACGCGTCTGCGTCGCCACCAGTGGCGGAAGTCGTCGAGATAGACGTATACGACCGGCGTCGTGTAGAGCGTCATGAGCTGGGCGGCGAGAAGTCCGCCCACGATTGAAACGCCGAGCGGCTGACGCAGCTCCGCCCCTTCTCCCGATCCGAGTGCTAACGGAAGCGCACCCAGCGCCGCCGCCAGCGTTGTCATGAGAATAGGCCGGAAGCGCAATCGGCACGCCGTGCGAATGGCCTCTTGAACCCCCATCCCGCCGCGCTCGGCTTGCAGGGCGAAGTCCACCATCATGATGGCGTTCTTCATCACGATTCCGATCAGCAGAATGATGCCGATGAGCGCGATGACGCTGAACTCCATCTTGAACAGCATGAGCGCGAGCACGGCACCGACGCCGGCCGACGGAAGCGTCGAGAGGATGGTAAGCGGATGCACGTAGCTCTCGTAGAGTATCCCGAGCACGATGTAGACCGCGAGCAATGCGGAAAGAACCAAGAGCGGCTCGCTGCGCAGGGAAGCAACGAACGCTGCCGCGGTGCCCGCGAGCTTGCCACGCACGGACTTGGGCATTCCGATCTGCGCAACCGTGCGGTCGATGATCGCCGCCGCGTCGCTCAGCGCCTGCCCAGGCTTCAAGTTGAACGAGATCGTGATCGCCGGCAGCACGCCGTCATGATTGACCGCGAGCGGCGTATTCCCGCGCTTATAGGAGACGAAACCGCTCAGCGGCACCATGTTCTCGGCCACCGTGCTCACGGGCGTGCCGCTGGAGGCAATGCTGTGCCCGGAGCTGCCGATCGAGTTCAAGGTTTGATTGCGCGCGGCATCTCCGGCGATAGCAGCCGCTGCGGCTCCGCCGGGCACACCCGTTGTCGAGGCGGCGACGTCACCCGCGGGCGCATTAGTGATCTGAGTGCCGCTCGCATTGACGGGAGCGGTGCTGATATAGACCTGCTCGAGCATCTTGGGCGATTGCCAGTATTCCGGCGCCACCTCCATGACCACATGGTATTGGTTCGACGGGTCATAGATCGTCGAGACCTGCCGTTGCCCGAACGCATCGTAGAGCGTGTTGTCGATCGCATTCATCGTGAGCCCCAGACGGAATGCGCGATCGCGATCGACGACGATGTCGGTTGAAAGTCCATTCTGCTGCTGGTCGGAGCTGACGTCTGCGAGCTGGCCCGACGCCTGCAGCGCGCGCGTCAGGCGGTCGCCCCACTTGTATAGCTCCTTTGGATCGTTGGACTGCAGCGTATACTGGTACTGCGCGTTCGATTGCCGCCCGCCGATGCGAATATCCTGCATCGACTGAAGATAGGCCACCGCACCCGGCACAACGGCGGTCTTAGCGCGCAGGCGCGCGACGACCTGGTCCGCCGTGACATCCCGCTCCGATTGCGGCTTCAGCGCGATGAAGATCATGCCGGTATTGATCTGGCGGCCACCGGTGAACCCTGCGACATGCGCCACCGCCGGATCCTGACCGATGATCGCCACGAACCGCCGCAGCTTCTCCTGCATCGCCTGGAACGAGATGCTCTGGTCGCCAACGACGTTGCCCATGAGCCGTCCGGAATCGACCTGCGGAAAGAGCCCTTTGGGAATCTCGATATAGAGCGCCACGTTGAGCACGATGACCGCCCCGAGTGCGAGCATGGTAATGCGCGAATGGCGCAGGGCTATGCCCAGCGTCCAAACATATGCGCCGAGAACACGGTCGAAGATGCTCTCCACCGTGCGTGCAATGCGTCCCGGCGGCGCCTCCGGCCCACCCTTGAGCAGGCGCGAGCACATCATCGGGGTCGCGGTCAGCGACAGCAGCAGGGAAATGGCGACGGCCAGCGACAGCGTGACCGAGAACTCGCGGAATATACGCCCGACGATGCCACCCATGAGCAGCAGCGGCAGGAACACAGCGATCAGCGACACGCTGATCGAGAGCACGGTGAACCCCACCTCGCGGGTGCCTTCGAGGACAGCCGTAAGCCGCAGCTGCCCCGCTTCCATGTGCCGCGAAATGTTCTCCAGCACGACGATCGCATCGTCGACCACGAAACCCGTGGCGATGATCAGCGCCATGAAGGACAGGTTATCGAGACTGAAGCCGAGCAGATACATCGGCCCCAGCGTGCCGATGATCGACGTGGGGACCGCGATCGCCGGGATGAGCGCTGCCCGCGGTTTCCGCAGGAAGACAAAGACGACGAGCGTGACGAGAATGACAGAATAGAGCAGCGCTCGCTGCGTCTCGGCGAGCGATGCTTTGATCGTCGTCGCCCGGTCCAGGACGGGCGTCACAGTCACATCGCCGGGTAGCGAGGCATCGAGCGTCGGCAGCGCCTTCATCACGCGATCGACAGTGTCGATGATGTTGGCCCCCGGCTCGCGATAGAGGATGACGAGCACGGCCGGCTTGCCGTCCGCGAGCCCGAGGTTTCTCAAATCCTCAACCGAATCCTGCACGGTGGCGATATCGGTCAGCCTCACCGCGTTACCGTTGCGGTAGGCGACGATCAGCGGAAGATAATCCTTCGCCCGCGTCGCCTGGTCGTTGGATTCGATCTGATACCGGACGGGACCTTCCTCGATGGCGCCCTTCGGACTGTGCGCATTCGCCGAGGCGAGCGCCGCCCTCACGTCCTCCAAGCCGATGCCATACCGGAACAGCGCACTCGGCGACAACTCCACCCGAACGGCCGGCAGCGCGCTGCCGTTTAAGTCGACATTGCCGATACCTTCGATCTGCGAGAGCTGCTGCTGCAGAACGGTTGCGGCGGAATCGTAAAGCTGGGCCTGCGTCAGCGTCTTCGAGGTGAGCGCGAGAACGAGAACGGGAAAATCGGCTGGATTGACCTTGCGGTAAGTCGGATTGGTCCGCAGCGAAGTCGGCAAATCCGCATGCGCCGCGTTGATCGCAGCTTGCACATCCCGCGCTGCTCCGTCGATGTTGCGACTGAGGTCGAACTGCAGCACGATGCGGGTGAGACCGAGCGTCGTAGTCGATGTCATCTCATTGACGGCCGCGATCTGGCCGAGGTGCTGCTCGAGCGGCGCAGCGACGCTCGTCGCCATTGTATCGGGACTGGCGCCCGGCATCTGTGCCTGGACGAGAATCGTTGGAAAATCGATCTGCGGCAGCAGCGCGACGGGCAGGTTCGGATAGGCGAGCAGACCAAACAGTGCGATGCCGGCGGTGATGAGCGTCGTCGCAACCGGTCGAGCAACGAATGGCGCGGAGAGGTTCATGGCCGCTCCCCCTCACCGCTGAGCGCCCCCCCATTGGGTTCGGCACTCCAATCGAGGCGGCGCGCCAGGCGGTCGAACGCGAGATAAATCACCGGCGTCGTGAAAAGTGTGAGGAGCTGGCTAACCAGAAGTCCTCCTACGATGACCAGACCCAGCGGCCGGCGCAGCTCCGAGCCTGTCCCCGTACCCAGCATCAGCGGTAATGCTGCGAACAGCGCGGCCAGCGTAGTCATGATGATGGGCCGGAAGCGCAGAAGGCAGGCCTGATGGATCGCCGCGCGCGGCGATGCGCTCTCCTCCCGCTCGGCGCGCAATGCGAAGTCGATCATCATGATCGCGTTTTTCTTCACGATGCCGATGAGCAGCACGACGCCGATGAGCGCGATGATGTCGAACTGGGTGCCCGCCATAAGCAAGGCGATGAGCGCGCCCACACCCGCCGAAGGCAGCGTCGAAAGAATGGTAACCGGATGGATGAAGCTCTCGTACAGAACCCCCAGCACGATATACATGGTCGCGATCGCAGCGAGGATCAGCAGCTGCTCATTGCCGAGCGATTTCTCGAAGGCCTGTGCTGCGCCTTGGAAGCGGGTCGAGAAGCCCCGTGGCAGATCGAGATCCTGCTGTGCGGCGCGGATTGCCGAGATCGCCTCGCCGAGCGACCATCCCGGCGCGAGGTTGAACGATATCGTTGCCGCCGGAAACTGCGCAAGATGATTGATCTGCAATGGGCCATGCCGGGTTGTGACCGTTGCAATGGCCGTCAGCGGCACCTGTCCACCGATCGAGGTCGATGACGGCAGGTAGATCGACGACAGCGATCCGAGGCTCTTTTGCAGCGACGGATCGGTTTCTAGGATCACCCTGTACTGGTTCGACGGACCGAAGATCGTCGAAACGATACGCTGGCCGAATGAATCGTAGATTGCATTATCGACCGTCGCGGGCGTGATCCCGAAGCGTGCCGCCGTGGGGCGGTCGATCGTAATCTCGACGACGCGACCCTGATCCTGCAGGTCGCTCGCGATATCCGTGATCTGCGGCAGCTCCTTCAAGCGCGATACGATCGCAGGAACCCATTTGTTCAGCTCCGCGGTGTTCGTGCTCTGCACGGTGAAGCGATACTGCGTCGCGCTGACCGCGGCATCGATCGTCAGATCCTGGACCGGTTGCATGAACAGCGTGATGCCGGCAACGTCCTCCGTCTCCGCTTGCAGGTTGCGAATGACCTCGCTCGCGGAAAGCGTCCGTTCGCTGCGCGGCTTCAGCTGGATCAACAGGCGCCCCTGGTTGAGGGCGGCGTTCGTGCCGTCAACGCCGATGAACGATGAGACGTTGGCGACATCCGGGTTCTTGAGCACCGCAGCCACGAGCACCTGCTGACGCTCGGCCATGCCGTGGAACGAGATCGACTGAGCCGCCTGCGACACGCCCTGAATGAGACCTGTATCCTGCGTCGGAAACAGTCCCTTCGGCACGATCATAAACAGCGCGACCGACAGGACCAGCGTGAGAACCGCGACGAACAGCGTCGGGCCTTGCCGGTCGAGCACCCAATTCAATGACCTGTCGTAACCGCTGATGGCGCCGCCGATGACCCGGTCACTCCAGCGCCCGACGAATCCGAGTTGCTGCTGCTGCGCAGGCAGCAACAGTTTCGAGCACATCATCGGCACGAGCGTCAGGGAGACGACCGCTGAAATGATAATCGTGACCGCCAGCGTGATCGCGAACTCGTGAAACAGACGCCCGACCACGTCGCTCATGAACAGCAACGGAATGAGAACCGCGATGAGCGATACGGTGAGCGATATGATCGTGAAGCCAATCTGCCGCGATCCTTCGAGCGCAGCATCGAGCGGTCTATGCCCGGCTTCGATAAACCGGGAAATATTCTCGATCATCACGATGGCATCGTCGACGACGAAGCCGGTGGCGATCGTCAGCGCCATGAGCGACAGGTTGTCGAGACTGAACCCCCAAATGTACATGACCCCGAACGTTCCGACGATCGAGAGCGGCACCGAGAGGCTTGGGATGACCGTCGCCCGCGCGCTGTGCAGGAACAGGAAGATCACCGTCACGACGAGCACGACCGCCAGTGCGAACTCGAACTGCGCATCGGCAATCGAAGCCCGGATCGTGGTCGTGCGGTCGCCGAGCACCGAGAGCTGCACGTCCGCCGGTAGCGCGAGCGCCAGATTTGGCAGGATCTCCCTGATGCCGTCGACGACCTTGATGACATTGGCACCAGGCTGACGCTGGATGTTGAGGATGATCGCGGGCGTCGTATTGGCCCAGGCGCCGAGGTTCGCGTTCTCCGGGCCGTCGATAACTTTCGCCACGTCCGACAGGCGCACCGCGGCGCCATTGCGGTACGCGATGATCAGATCCTTGAATGCCGCGGCAGTCTTCAGCTGATCGTTCGCGTTGATGACATAGGATTGCGCGGGACCATCGAAATTGCCCTTCGGGACATCGACGTTCGCGTTGCCGAGCGTCGTTCGCAAATCGTCGATGTTGAGGCCATGGGCCGACAGCGCACGCACATCGGCCTGCACGCGGACCGCCGGACGCTGGCCGCCGCTGAGCGTCACAAGGCCCACCCCCGGGATTTGCGATATCTTGGGCGCGAAGCTCGTCTCGACGATGTCGCGCACCTTGGTCAGCACCATCGTCTTGGAAGTGAGCGCCAGCGTGAGCACCGGGGCGTCGGCCGGATTGATCTTGGCGTAGATGGGTGGCGCGGGCAGATCGGCCGGCAATAGGTTTCCAGCCGCGTTGATCGCCGCCTGAACCTCCTGCTCGGCGACGTCGAGGTCGAGGTTGAGCTCAAATTGCAGCGTGATGACGGACGCCCCCGCCGAGCTCGTCGACAACATCTGGCTGAGACTGGGCATCTCGCCAAACTGCCGCTCGAGCGGAGCGGTGACGGACGTGGCCATCACCTGCGGACTGGCGCCGGGATAGAACGTCTGCACTTGAATGGTGGGATAGTCCGCCTGCGGCAGGGCCGAGATCGGAAGCATCGTGTAAGCGACGAGGCCAGAAAGCACGATGGCCGCCATCAACAGCGTGGTGGCGACCGGCCGCAGGATAAAGATCCTAGACGGATTCATGACGAGCGTGCCTTCGGCTATCGCCGTTCGATGCTAGTCCTGTCTGCTGGATTGAGCTCCCGCCGCATCGCTCGCGCCGCTCGCATCGGCGATCGGCTTGCCGGGCTTGGACGGTTGCACGACCGAGTACCTCGCGCCGTCGCGCAGGCGGTCCGCACCGTCCACCACAACCTTGTCGCCGGCGGTCAATCCTTCGAGAATAGCGACCTTTTGGCCCTGGCTTGGCCCGACCGTCACCGGCCGGACTGAAACGGTGCCGTTGTCGTTCGCCACGTAGACATAGTGGCCAACGGCGCCGAGCTGAATGGCCGAGTTAGGAGCGATGGCGACGTCGTGCAGCTTGTCGACGATCAGTTTCACGTTGACGAATTGATTGGGGTAGAGCGCCTCGTCTTTATTCTCGAAGCGCGCGCGCAGCCTGACCGTACCGGTCGTCGTATCGACCTGGTTATCCGCGTTCGACAGCTCGCCCGTCGCCAGCAGCTTGTTGCCGCTGCGATTGTAGGCGAGCACCGGCAGCTTCTCGCCAGCACGCAATTTTCCGATGAACTGGGGTATCGTATCCTGGGGCAGAGGAAAAATCACCGAGATCGGCTTTGTCTGCGTCACGATGACGAGACCGTTTGCATTGCTCGGCTGCACGAAGTTGCCCGGGTCGACGATCCGCAAGCCGATCCGGCCATCGACCGGCGAGACGATGCGGCTATATTCTAGGTTCAGCTTGGCAGTTTCGACCGCCGCTTTGTCTGCCCGCACGATCGCCTCATCCTGGCGCACGAGAGAGCGCTGCGTATCGACCTGCTGGCGTGCGATGGAATCCTGCTTGAGCAGTGTGTCGTAGCGCTTCTGGTCGAGCCGCGCGACGCCGAGCAGCGCTTCATCGCGCGCGAGTTGACCGGAGGCCTGGTCGAGAGCCGCCTGATACGGCCGCGGGTCGATCTGAATGAGGAAGTCGCCAGCCTTCACGTACTGACCTTCCTTGAATCCCACCTCCGTAATCCTGCCGCTGACCTGCGGGCGCAGCGTGATCGTCGCGAGGGACGTGACCGTGCCGAGGCCATCGAGCGCGACCGGCATGTCGCCCCGCGTCACTTCACCGAGCGACACGTTCACGGGCGGCTCAGGCACAGCGGCGCGATGTTCCACGCGCGCCGTACCGTGGTTCTCGAGCCACCAGACGCCTCCGGCGCCTATGCCGAGGAGCACCACGAGCGAAAACAGCCAACGAAGAACACGGGATTTGCGTCGCGGACGCGCGGCCTCGGCCCGCGCCACGCTGGGCTTTTCAGGGAGGCGTTCGGTCCCGTCCTGTCCACGGATCTCCGGCGAGTCGCTCTCGTCCAACATACTGGCTAGCCCATGACCGGCGCGCGATCGGGTGGTTCCGTCAGCTCACACAGCGGCGCCCGTCAAAATAGCAGCGGGCGCCTTTCCAATATGTGGTGTGCCGGCCGGCCACAGATAAGCGCGCTCGGCAGCGCTAAAAATGAGCAAAAGCTCCGCTGCTGTTTGGCGCAAAAGAACCGTAAATATTGAGGAGTTCATAGCCTGCTGGGCGTCACTCGGGTGAAGAGCGCCACTGCGGACCGGCAGTCGAGACGACAGAAAAGGCCGACGCGGGTGCGCCGCGTCAGCCCGACTTTCTCAGATACCGACGATCACCATCTGCCCCAGCGGTGGCCCCAGCCACGCCGGTAGCCCCAGCCCCAGGGCCGATAGAAGCGAACCGGTGAGTAGTATCTCACGGGCCTGTAATACCTCGCAGGCCGATAGTATCTCACGGGTCGATAGCAGCTCACCGGGGCAACGTCGGCTCCGTAGTAGGCCCTCCTCCACCCGCAGGCGGAAGCAGGATTAGCGGCAGGGATCATGACGAGTGCTGCACCGGCGGCGGCAATCAATATTGCAGACTTCATAATGATACTCCTCTCGGAAGCGGAATGCTCCCCCGCGCGCAACCTCTTGAAGCACTGTTAGTTCCCAATGAGCAAAACCAACGTTTTGCATTGATTTTACGTGGTCTTGTGCACGCATGTTGCGAGCACCTGAGATGCACGCGCTGCGGGCAACCACGGCGCGCGATGCGCAGGTGGAACACGCTTCGATACCCATCGGACGCGCTCTGCTCGCCATCGCTCGCGAGCGTATCGATTACGTCGAGCGGCGAATAGCGGATGCCGCTACTGACTGCAGTGCGCAACACCAGATGCGCCGGGTGCGTCAGCAGCGACGGCGTGTCAACGCACAGCTACGACCTCACATTGGCGTGCCGCCGCGCCAGGGTTTCAAACGCTGCGACTTGGTCCTTGTCCAGCTTGTGATCCTCGTGCCGGCGTACAAAGATTTTGAACATGACGCCACCGTCGACATCGAAAAACTGGATCGAGCAGCTGTCGAGTCCCATGAACGGCCGCCTCACGAAGGCGATAGCGGCACAGCGATCGGCCTTCACGTGCCCGCCGATTGGTCCTTTGCCGCCGAGATTGAAGTAACCGCGCGCCGTGGTTCCGCGCGGCATCAGCCCTACGCATTCCAAGATGACGTTCGGCGTATGGACGAGAAAGAGCACCTCGCCCCACGCGGCGAGCGCGGTGAATACGTCGTGGAACACAGCCGCCGGCGCCCATCGGCAGTTTGCCTGCGGCAGCATGCGGGTCGCCTCGAGAACCGTAACGCCATGCTCGCGCGCGAGCGTCTCGATCACCCCGTCCTGGTCGGCGGCAAGGCGCGAAGCGAGCTGGGCGCGCGTGGTTTCGGACGTGTCTGCAATGGTCATGTGGGCATTTCCTTCAGCAATGCTGGTGCGTTCGCGCAGTGCGAGCGCCGCGTAGAGGCCTTTGGTGAGAGTCGTGATCCAGAATGCGCCTGCGCGCGTGGTGCGAAAGCCCGTCGCTTCCAAGTCGCCGAGCCCAGCCTCGGCCCAATCCTGGAGGAGCGGCAGGGAAGCTTCCGCGAAGCCGGGCGCTAGGCGGTCGACGCCAGCGAGGTCGAGCATGCCATCCTCGAGGCCGGAAGCGATCGCCGTGCGCGCGGCGTGATCGCGCGGCAGGCGCGCAAGCCCTTCGACGGGCATACGACCCTGGGCAATCAGCATGCGTCTCCGGGGGATATCGACAATGTTTCGCCAGGTGTGCCCATGTGCCTGGCCTCCCGCGCCCGGACCGAATGCAAGGCAAGGCACGCCTGCTTTGATCAGCCGGTTGTATCGATTGCGATCGCGATGTGAACGCACGAAGTGCGCCTGCGAAGCTTGCCGCCACCCGTCTGAGGCCAGGAGATCGGCGGCCTTCCGATAAGCCTCGGCCTGAAAGGGCAACGGCCCCGCCGGCGCGAGTTTACCGGCGTCGATCGCTTGGAAAAGCGGACCGCCCGGCCAGATGTTGAGGGCATAGATTGTCAGCCCGTCGATGCGCAGATCGATCGCCATCTCGATGTCCCGATGCCAGATCTCCTGCGTCTGGCCGGGTAGTCCATAGATGAGATCGCATCCGATCGATGCCCGGCCCAGCGCTATGAGATCGGCAAGAAACGCGTACACCTCTTCGCCGCTTGCCTTGCGTCCGAGCCGCCGCCGCACGTCGGTATTGAAGCACTGAATACCGAGTGAGATTCGGTTGGCGCCCGCATCGAGGGCGGCAACCGCCTTGGCCAATCCGAAATCGTGGACCCGCCCCTCAACCGTGATCTCACAGTCGAGTGCGAGCGGAAGGTGGCGGCGCAGGCCCGCGACGAGCCTCGCGAGGTCGTCGCCGGACAGCGCGGATGGCGTCCCGCCTCCGATGTAGACGGCCTCGACAGGCGCCGACGCCACCAGCGGCCTGTCCGCAAGCCGCGCCACTTCGGCAACCACATCGTCGACGAACGCGGCCGAACCCTCCGGGCGCCAGACGTTCTGGAAAAAGCCGCAGAAGAGACAATGGTTCTGGCAGTAAGGCACATGCACGTAGGCAACGGCGGACTGCGTGCGCGGTGTTGCGAAAATCCGTCCGAGGGTCGTGCCCGCGTCGTCCTGCGCGACAGGTTCGCTGCCCTGCCAGGGCGCGACGAAATGACGGCGCCCAAATGCCCCCGTGAGAGGATCGACACCACGCTGCGCCGCATAGGTCGCGAGTGGCTCGGCATCGGCCGTAAATATGCGAGCGCCGATGTCTCGTCGTTGCGAAGGGCTTCTACGAACGTGCAGGTTGCTGTGCCCGGTCATTGGCGCGTTCTCTCGAACCGTGGCGGCGCTTCGGCAAGGCCCCTACGCGCAGAACGATTGTTGACGCCAATTATCAACTTTATGCAGCGCGTGGCTTATCCAAAATCAAACCGGGTTCGGCGTCTGCATTTTTGCCGGCACGGACGTGTCACCGCCGCGTGGCTTGCCCGTGTCACCTACACGCGCCGCTATCGGCGTTGCCGCTGGGCGAGCTTGCCCAGAAGACCGCCGTGATGATGCAGGCCATCGATTCTCCGCTTCAGCGCATCCTTGGCAGCGCGGCGCAGCTTCGACTCTTCGCCATGGTGGTGATGGTTTGAGTGTGCATCTTCGAGCTTGTGCTTGATCTTCTCCTCGACGCGATCCTTCACCCGCTCGATCTTCTCAGCGATCGCATCCCTGATGCGTGCCTTTGCCTCCTCCTTGAGAAGGATCAGCCTTTCCTCGATGGCGGCTCGCGCCGTATCCGCAGGAGCATCGACACGCCCATCGGCATCCTCGGATACGACCGGCGGGAAAGCGGACGAACCTTTTCTCGAAGTACGCCCGGACTGACCGCGTGCGCCCCGGCTGGACGCATGGCTCTGCTCCGACACCACCGGAGGCCAATCGGCAGATGAATGATCGGTCACTTCCGCCCCGGCACTCACCTCCTCTACGGGAGGAAAGCCCGTCCGGCCGTCTCCTGCCGCCGACCCGGTATCGACGGAAGAATTCTGCGATGCGACGACGGGCGGAAATTGCACCTGTGACGAAGCACCCTCGTCCGTGACGACCGGAGGAAATTGCGCCTCATCCGACCCTAGCGCCGCGTCATTGCTTTGAGGAAGCTCGCACCCGAGCAACACAGCCATCCGGCGATACGCGGCAAGGTCGCGGAGATATTCGGCGCAAAGCTGCGGATCGGGTACAGCGCCTTGGGGCGCCGCGCCGCCGGGGGCCGCGTTGACCGCGCCGGCCGACAGGATGGAGGCGAGGGCTAAGAGGGAAGCAATAGATGTGCGCGCCGCGGGTGTCATGGTGGGTGCTCCGTCTGTTTACCCCTCGACAATTAGAGGAGAGACGGCACAGCGCAGTCCCGCCGGGAACAGTCCCGCCCGTCACACCGCTACGAGCAGCGTGACAGGCACTTTCCGCGCGCCCTGGGATCGTTGCCGTGTTTGAGCCAGCACTTGTCCTCGCATTTCTTCTGCGGTTTCGCATTGCAGATGCGCAGGCACGCATACTTGCGGCTACGGTCTTTCGCCTCGAGGACGCATTTCTTGTAACAGGAATCGATCACTTGGCCGGAGAGCACGACGATGCTCCGGCCCTGTTGCCCCGTGCCCGGCGATAGCGCAAGCACCCACGTCGGAATGAATGCGATCGCCGCGGCGGCAGCGGCTATGCGAAGCATATTGCTCTCCTTTGATGACACGGTATCGAGGCTCACTCACTTCACAATGATTTCGTCGCCCTTCTTGCTCGGAGAGGAAATGATCCTGCATCGGTGACCGATGAATTTAGCGGGCGGCCGGCAGAAGCAATTGGGCGGCGTTCCGATACGCCCACCGGTGCATTTGCCTTTGGACGTGTCGGTTTTGGGCGGATCAGTCTGCTTCGGCGGCGGATCCGGCAAGCACTGCTCCGAGCGTGTCCAGTGGGTGCCGGGAGGACACTTGCAGTTGGGAGGCGTGCCGATACGCCCACCGGTGCAACGTTCCTTTGGCTGCGGTTTCACGCATTTGCCGTTCTGGAACCGCGTGCCGGGCGGACAGCAGTTCGGCGGCGATCCCGTCATCCCGACCGGACACTTGCAGTTGGGCGGGCGGCCGAACGTGCCGGCCGGGCATCTGAGGCCATCCGTATCGCCCTTGCTGGGGTTGGTGCCGTCGGGCGACTTGTCCGGACGGCAGGCACCGCGCGCGAAGTGCGTGTCCGTGGGGCAGCACCTTGGCCACGTCCCGACCGGGCGCGGCGGCTTGCAGACCTTCTCGGTCGCCTTGCCGTCGTCACCCTTGCTGGTGTTGGCTCCGCCATCGCCCTCGGGCGACTTGTCTGGACGGCAGGCACCGCGCGCGAAGTGCGTGTCCGTGGGGCAGCACCTTGGCCACGTCCCGACCGGGCGCGGCGGCTTGCAGACCTTCTCGGTCGCCTTGCCGTCGTCACCCTTGCTGGTGTTGGCTCCGCCATCGCCCTCGGGCGACTTGTCTGGACGGCAGGCACCGCGCGCGAAGTGCGTGTCCGTGGGGCAGCACCTTGGCCACGTTCCGACCGGGCGTGGCGGCTTGCAGACCTTCTCGGTCGCCTTGCCGTCGTCGCCCTTGCTGGTGTTGGAACCGCCATCGCCTTGATCGCGCTTGTCGGGTACGCATGCACCGCGCGGGGGATTGACCCGGCGATCAAAGTGCGTGTTGCGCTCGCAGCAGTTGGGGAACGTACCAACCGGGCGGCTGCGCGGACACACATTGACAGGCACCGTTGTGCCGCCACCTCCGGCGTTATTTTGGATTGGCGGAGGCGGTGGCTGCGCCGTGGTGCAATTGCGGCCATTCCACTCCGTACCCGGCGGGCAGGCGCACGCATCCTCACCGACGCGGATCATGCCGCCGGAGCACTTGCGTGCCGGCTCCTCGGTCTTGCTCTCAGTGACTTTGACGTTGTGACAGGAGGACGAGGTGTTATTCGCCGCGTCTGCGCCACGCGGCGCCGTGGCTTCACGCTTCCCGCCGGTGAGAATTGCGCAATTGGTGAAGTCGCCGGCGCTTCTGGGCATGCGCGCCGTCACGTGGAACGTACGCTTACCGCCGGCAGATAGTGTGAAGTCATCGCCCGTCTTGCAGTTGAAGGGAATTTCCGCCGGCTGCTGGGTGCACGGCAAGGGTGGCGAGATCGACAGGATGGACATTGAATCGATGCCGGAAAGGCCGTCCGTAAGCGTAACCGCGCCAGCGTGGTCCTTCGCCCCCGCGTTGGAAAGCGTGAGGTCGAATGCACACTCTACACCGGGCTTGCAGGACGCAGGGCCCGTCTTCTCGATCTTGAGACTGAACGGCTGGTCCGGCGGCGCGAGCTGCACGCTATGGCAGGCGGGCTCGGAGGCGCCCTCGGACGATTGGCCCTCGCCGACGGACGCGCAGTTCGAAAACGACGCGGCAGTCGCATCCGCGGGCAAACGCACGATCATGACATACTTATTGTGCTCGCCGGGCGTGAGGTTCATGTGCCCTGTGCAGGTGAAGGGGATCTGCGTAGGCGCGGGCGTGCACGGGAAGGGATCGGCGCCGGCTTGCGGCGTTATCGAAACGATCTGCGCCGAAGACAGGCCGGATAGCCTGTCGGACACGGTGACGGGATCGTCGTGGACGATCTGCTCATCATTGAAGATGTCGAGCTCGAACCTGCATTCGCCGCCGGGCTGACACGACTGGTCGCCCGTCTTCACCACCTTTACCTTGAACGGATCGAGCCGCTGAGAAGCGCACTTCTTCTTGTCGCCGGTCAGCGGGCCCAAGTCCGCTCCAAGGGGCACGAGCTCCGCGCAGTTGTTGATCGAGTTGCTGTTTTGCCAGGTGCTTCCGGGTTTGACCGAGATTCCTAGCTCGATGAATTTGCCCGGAGCCAGGGGACCGAAGGTGCCCGCTTTGAGCGGATTCGGCGCGCCGGGGATCTCGCAGTCGATGGACTGGTTGGTCGCAATACCGCCCTTCCCGTTCTTCGCGGTGGAGCACTTCCAGCCGATGTTGCCGCCCGGTCCTTCTTCGATCACCTCGGGCACACCGAGGGAAATCGTATCGGTGACCTTGATCGGTCCGGTGAAGTCGCCGGTTCCCGTGTTCGTCACGCGGATGATGAAGAGGCATTCCTTCTTGAGCTCGCAGTGGTCCGCCCCTTTCTGGGTGGGACTGGCGTTGCGCTTCTCGATGCTGAGGTTGGCGAACGGCTTTTCGGTCTTCGCGTCGCGGCTTATTTCAACGCAGCGCTCGCGGTTCTGAGTATTGTCGACGGAGTTGCCCGACACGCTTCCGCAGTTGAGTCCGTGGAACTGCTTGTCGATGACGACCATCTTGAAGGTAGCGCCCACAGTACCGTTCGGCTCGATCTTGCCCGTGAAGTTACAGATTGGATTCACCCCCTTGGGGCAGGTGACACCCGTCGAAGCGGAGACGGCCGTCACCTCGGCATTGAGCCGCTCGAATGGAGTAAACTTATTCCCTCCCACCTTCATCGCTTCGTCGAAGAACACGAAAGTACCGTTGAATTCGCCTTCGCCCACGTTACGCACTGAAATGACGAACGTGCATTCCGGCCGGCAATCGCCCGACTCGAGCTTCTTTGTTGCGCGCAGTAGCGGCGTCTTGTCCTTGCGCAGAGGTATCTCCGCGCACGTCTTGTTCGCCGCGCCCGCGAGGGTGACGCAATTGCGGATGCTGCCGGCGTCGGTCGTCTCCTGTGGCACCAGGTTGAAAGTGAATTCGAGCGGCGGGCCACCCGCCTTGAGCGGACCGGGAATCTTGCAGTGCATGCTCCCCTGGCCGTCGTGCTTGCAGCCGTTCGGCAACGACGAGTTCTGCCCAACTTTGAGTTTCTTATCGAGGAAGGTGGCGTCGTCGTCGAACTCGATGTCACCGTTGAAATCACCGGGACCCGGATTCTTGATGGTGACCTTGAACAGGCAGCCGCCGCCCAGCGCCGAGCACGAGTTGACCAGCGCCTCCTTGGCAACCTCGAGCTGACCCTGCTGGCCGGGTTTTGGCTCCGGCGCGTTCATCGGCAGGGTCGCGCACGATTTGGCCGGTGCATCCTTCAGCGTTGCGCAGTTCTGCACGTTCTGCACTGCGCCGATGCCGGGGCCGAGATCGAACGTGAGGTTGAGCGGGGGCGCAGCACCATTGGCCGGTATCTTCAGCTTGGCGGTGCACTTGAAGCCCTGCCCGTTCTTGGGGCACGACCACGGCGCGGCGGGCGCGGGCGCTATGGCCGTCGCGCCGAAGATGGCTCCGTCGCCGGTGATCGAATCGTCGAACTCGACCTCGCCGTCGAACTCGGCGTTGCTCGTGTTCTTGATGGCGAAGCTGAATTCGCAGATCCGGTTGTTCTTGCAGGCGACGCCCGTCTTCAGCAGCGAAAGCTGGCCTGCCTGCGACGGCGTAGGCTCCTCCGGCTCAACAGGAGGCGGGAGGGTCGGCTCGGTCGTCGGCGTACCCTGGTCGTCCGGCTTGGTGGAATCCCACTTGATGCACGACGTATTGTCGTTCGGATTGGAATCCGCGCTCGTTTCGCCCGTCGAGGGTACCTCCTGAGGTGCGGCCGTGCCGGCCGCCGCCGACGCAACGTTGTTGGCGGCATTCACGTCGGCGATGTTCGGGGATGCGACGGTTGCCGTCGCCGTAATCGGCCCGGCCGGCTCGGCAGGGAATATGCCCTTCACCTCGAAACTTTTCTGACCCTTCGGCGGCAGCACGCCCGGCGTTGAAAAGTGTGTGGTGTTGCCCTCCTGGTTCGTAGCGATGCCGCCACTGCTGCCGAGGCCGGGATTGGTGCCCGAGGTGGTCACCGAGAAGAAGAGATCGCTCGGGACTGTACCGGGATTGGAAATCGTCACGATCCATGAGCAGTCGCGCAAGTTGCCGCGCTGCGTACACTGCGGCGCGCCGGTAATGGCGACGGCGCGGTCGAGGCCCTTGGTGGTACTTGCCGCCAGATCGGGGAGTGCAGGTTGCTCCTTCGCCGAGACGAAACCGGCTCTCGCTTGTTCCCCGCCCGGTCCTGGCTTGATGGTGACGCAGTTTTCGACCGTGAGACCGCCCGGGGGCACCGCAAAGGTGGCTTTGACCTGGTTGCTGAACTCCCGCGAACCGGGTGGAATCGTCGTCGCACCGAACTCGTTCGGCTCCGTCGTGAACCCCGTCGCCGTCTTGGCCGCCGAGAAGCCGATATCGAACGACTGCGGTGCAACCGAGAAGCGATCCTCTAGGATAACTTCATTCGCCACGAATGGGACTTGCGACGTGTTCGTCACGTTGATGAGGTAGTCGCACTCTGCCTTGTCGGCCGCGACGAGCTTGCAAGTCTGCGTCTTTACGGGCGCGAGATTGGGTGCGTTGGGATCGGTTTCGTCGGCCGTCGTGCCGCCACCGTCATCCTCGACAGGCGGAAAAGTCTCCCCGGCCGTTCCGTCGGCGGTGGTGGCGCCGCCACCTCCATCGTCGACCGGCGGAAAGGCTTCGCCACCTCCGCCTGCACCGCCGTCCGCAACGGGCGGGAAGGCGTCACCGCCCTCTCCCGGTGCCGCGTCAGCGGCGATGGGCGGGAACCCGGCGTCGACACCGCACAGGCGCAGCGCTGCGACGCTGCCGACATGCCCGCGGACCTCCGGATCTCCCTGCCGTGAATCGTAGCCGATGAATGCGCTCTGTGCCGGTGGCACGTTGGTGGGACGCACCAGCTCGAGCGCGTTGAGCTGAACGCCGCTGGCGGTGGTGCTGAGCGTATCGCCGGTGACGGCAACCGCTCCGTCGCACGTGTTGAGGTCGATGAAGCCGTCCGGCCTGTAGCCGTATTGCAGACTGACGCCGCCGCTGCCGGCGTTGCTGTTGTCGGCCGTGCCGACGGCGTAGGTCGCGGGCTCCTTGCTCCAGAGGCCGGGCGTGTTTGGATCGTCTGGCGTTTCCAGCGTGTACCGCAGAACCTGTGCGCCAGAATCGGCAAAGCTGCCGTAGTCGTAGGGGTTCTTTACCGGACCGCGCTGCGCAAGCAGCATGCGGCCGGTGGCATCGAAGGCGATGGCGGTGATGGGAAACGGCTTCTCAGCCTCGACCGCGACCTCACGTCTCGCATCATTCAGAAAAGCGCCGCCGTTCAGCCCCACCGACCAGATTTCCGGTCCCTCCGCCACGGAATAATAGAGGCGTCCATCATGGACGGCGAACGCGTCGACCCGTCGAGCGGGCTGTGTGAACCCCCACGTCGCGGGATCGTCAGCCTTGAAGTCGTTGCTCGTGATGTCGAGCCGGCTGCCATCGTCTGAAACGGCCTCCATTCCGTTGGCGCGCCGCGCTGTGACGCCGTGGTCAAACTGGCCGAGGTCGGCGGCGTTGTATTCGAGGCCGAAACGATGGATGAGCCCGCTGTCGAGATCGGACGCAAAGAGCGTGCGCGATTTCGGATCATAGGCCAGTCCGCCAATGCCCGGTCCGGTGTTGAGGATGCCGGAGAATGCGGTGTCCGCCAGATACGTCACTGCACCGGTCGCACCGTCGATCTTATAAATGGCGCCCGGGCTGTTGCTGGACAGACTGCCGAACTGGCCCTCCATGAAGCTCGCATCGGGCGTGCCAGCCTTGAGACGTATCGGTTTGCCATCGGCGGCGCGGCCGGCCCCGACGATGTGCAAGCCGAACGCCGATGTCGCCGCTGCGAAGATGCGCGGTGGCCCCCCGTTGTCGCTTGGATCGATAGCGAGCGCAAAAACCTGGCCGATGTCCTTGGCGGGCACATCGAGGCGTGGCGGCGTATTGACCAGCTGGCCGGCCGGCGTGCCACTGAGGCTCGATGCATCGAAGATGCGTAAGGCCGGCCCGTTTGGATCAATGAAAGTGCGATCGAGAGGATCGACACCCAGCGGCAGCTTGTCCGTTGCCAGCACCGTGCCGGAGAAACCGGTGACGGCAAGATCGCCCGGCTGGAGCAGGGATGGCGGCTTCACCTCGTCTCCGGACGAGGCCGGAGAGCTGGCTCCCATGACCAGAGAGGCGAAAACGACTACGGCCGCCGCTGAAAATCGGCCCATCAATCGGGACACGCTCATCTTTATCCTGTGCCAGCCTGCCAACTCCGGTCGACGACTTTCCCAGGATTGAAGACGCAACGCCTCATCCGTTCGGACGAGATCCTGAAGGTGTTCGCGAAAATGGACTGGCGGCACCGGCTACGAGCTTCACGAGATCGGCCTGGCGCCGGCATTCTGTCTTTTGGAACAAATTCCGCAGGTGAGTTTTAACCGTCGTCTCGGAGATGCCGAGAGCATCGGCGGCCAGCGGTGCGCCGCCTATCTCGACCACCGCCTGCAGAACGCGCACTTCCATCGCCGTCAGCTTGAACATCTTCGCAACGGTTTCCAGCGCCGAGGGATTCTCGACCGACGCGCGCCGGACGAAAACCGCGGCAGCCGCCGTATCAGGAATTCCCGCCTTCTCACGCGTGCTCGCCGTTAGTGGCAGCACGTGCGCAAGCCAGCGTTCAGCTCCGGCAGGTGCAATCGGCACCGCGACGCCTTTCGCAGTGATGTCGCTGCCGTTCCCCCCGCTGGCCGTGATGGCGTCCTGCAACAGGCGGTTGGCCTTGGGATCCACCGCGGAGAGGCACGCGCGCGAGCTGCGCACGATCTTGCCTTCGCGCAGCAGTCCGTCAGCCGCGGCGTTGGCGAATATGATGCGCCCGCGCGCGTCCACGAGAAACACGGCATCGGAAAGCGCCATGAACATGTCGCTGAGAGCCGCCACCGTCATCTTTTGGTTGTCGATGACGTTCCCAATCAGAACCGCGCGGCGCAGATGGGGAACGACCAGCTCGAGCTTGCGCCGGCACTCCGCATCTACGCGGCCGAATGTTGTGTTGCGCCGTATCGCGAACAGCGCCGCGCTCGTCGCCGACTTTTCGAGGTTGGCGCCGATCACGTCGACCAGCCCCTGCGGTGCGACCCACTCCTTATAGAAGCGCGTCTCGTGGAATTCCTCGTAAGAAATGAGGTCGGACTGGCTGAAGACGATGCCGGGATCTACGAAGCTGGTTGCCGGCGCGAGCGGGTTGAGCTTGTAATACTCTTCAACGTAGAGTCGTTCGTAATGGGGATCGTTGTTCCACTGGCAATGCAGCGTGGCGTTACGGCTCGACGAGTTCTGGGAAAAGAAATTCGCGCTCGAGCCCCCGACGAACGTGCTGACCTTGGCGAGTATGTCGACCCAGGCGCTTTGAACCAGCGCGGCGTCATAGATGTCTGCAATGAGTACAGATAATTGCTGCAGCTCGTCGACCACGGGGGCCTCCAGCCAAACATAAAATGGGTGCGCGACATAGCACGCGACAATTTCAGCTACTGAATAATTTTTCCTCCGTTCGGAGGAGGTCACCACTTTTTCTCACAGTTATTCCTTTCGCGGAAGGTTTTTGAACGAGGCCAGCGCGAGCACCATGACCTTAGATCCCAATGTCCGATCCGAACCCTCGCTCGTGGCACGGATCAGAGACATCCTGCTCGATCCCAAGAGCCAATGGCCAACGATTGCCACTGAGCCAGCCAGCATCGCAACCATCTATACCGGTTACATAATTCCCGTTGCCGGGTTTGCCGTAAGCTGCCAGTTCATCCGCGATGTGCTGGGATATTCGGCATTCGGTTTCAACGACCAGCCGACCTTCGGCGAGGCTGCGGGCTCGGCACTCTGGAACTACGCTCTACAGCTCGCCTGGGTGTACGCCGCTTCCCTCGCGATGAACTGGTTGGCGCCGCGCCTCGGCGGCCGGAAGGATCCCATCGGCGCGCTGAAGCTTGCCGCCTATGCCGCTACGGCCGCCTGGGTTGCCAACGTCTTCCTGCTCATTCCCTGGCTGGGCTTCCTTACGGTCCTCGGCGTTCTTTACACCCTCTATCTCATCCAAACTGGAGCGCCCGTTCTGCTTGGCGTCCCTCAAGAGCGCGCGCTGCAGTTCACTGCGAGCCTTGTCGGCATCGGCATCCTCGCTTCACTGATCTTCTTTGCCCTCATAGCGCCTATGCTCCGTTCGGCTCCTTCCTCCACGTCCTCGTCAGCGGTTGTCCCCGCAGCAACCGAACAGGCAGCAGCACCCGCGGAGACGCTCGCCCCTCCCGGCATGCGCAAAGTCGATCTATCCAAGCTGGGCGAATTGGGTAAGCGGCTCGATGCGCTGTCGAGCGGCGATGGCAAGCTGCCGGTGATCGCGACCGTCGATCTCGTCGAGCTGATGCCGATGACCTTGCCCGGTTTCAACCGCACGGAAAGCTCCACCGACGAAAGCATCGCCGGTCTCGACTTGGCATCGGTATCGGCGGTCTACGCCGACGGAGAAAAGACCATCAAACTGTCTCTCTCCGACATGGGAGTTGCGGGCACCATGGCCGGGCTGACGGGCGCACTGGGGGTCAGCCGCACCGAGCAGAACGCCGATAACTACAGCAAGCTGTCGACCATCGACGGGCGTATCACGATGGAGGATTTCAATGCCCGGGACGGCATCGGCAGCTATGCCGTCCTCATCGGCGACAGGGTTATGGTCAAGGCGGAAGGCCACGGTGTCAGTGTCGAGCAATTAAAGGCGGCGGTAGGCGCCATCGACATCGCCAGCGTCGAAAAGCTGACGAAGGGTTAGACTTGGCGCCGACATCCTATCGCGCCGGTCCGGTGCGCGACGACGCGTGCCGCACATGACCGCTGGCGTGCCGCATTTGCTTGAATAGCTTCGCCGAAAGCCGGGAGGTCAAAGGTCGATGCGTTCACCACTCGCAATGCTTGTGCTCTTCCTTGCGGCCGTCGCCACGATCGCGGCAATCCCCTGCAACGCCCAAGCATCCGGCCAGCTGAAGCTCTCCAAGTCGAGCCGTCACCCCGAAGTCCTCACCATGCGGTGGAAAGGGCAAGTGCGGCGCGGCATGGCGGAGAAGATCCACGCCGCATTCGAAAGACATAAATCCTCCTATCGCACCATCCGGCTCATCCTCGATTCACCCGGCGGCTCGGTACGGGAGGGCGAGCGCGTCATCGAAGTTCTGCAGGACATCAAGGCGACGCACCGGCTCTACACCGTTGTCATGCCCGGCAAGCGGTGCGGCTCCATGTGTGTGTTTATCTATGTGCAAGGGCAAAAGCGGTTTGCAGCGCCCGCCAGCATCTGGCTCTTTCACGAGGTGTCGCGCTCAGACAAGCACACGCGCAAAATCTATGAGCTCGACCGCGCCCAGTGGGAGCGGCTCATCGAGAAATACTGGCTTCCCGCGGGCGTCAATCCCGCCTGGATCGCGGAGATGAAGCAGCACACCTTCCAGACCGATTACTATCAGACCGGCAATGATCTCCTGCAACAGGACTCCGGCATCGTACACAAATCCCTTTCCGACGAGCTGCGGCGCAAGGTTGTGCCGAAGGAAGCGGGGCATCGACTGTAGTGCACCCGCTCGCGGTCCTCACCTCGCCGCGGACGCAGACCGTTCGCTGAGCCGCGAATTCAATGGCGCAAGACGATCGGTAGCCTCGACTACGCGTCCGGTTCCACGCGGCGGAGAAATTCCAAGTAGAGGCGCACGGGCCCGCGCGGATGTACCTCGTGCGGCTCTTCCGGTCTGACGACACCGGGGCGCCCCGGCGTCAGCACGGTCTCGCTCAGCGGCTCCAAGATCCGATAAAGCAGGCTGCCCTCCAGGACGTGGATCAGCGCCCAGGTGCCCGCTTTGGTCCGGTGCCCGTTCTGTAACGAGGCGGGCAACGTGTCCTGATTGAATTCCGGCGAACGGCTGTAGGGCGCCAGCCCTTGCGGCAGCTCATGCATTTCGGCGTCCCTCCCGATTGGATGGCGGACAGCACACCCTAGCATGAGCGAGATTGCCAGGCTCCGAAAAGTGCCGCGTTAGCGGCTCAGCGCGCGTAGGCTACCCGCCGATTGAACAGGAAGCCCATCCCGAGAGCACCGAGCATCATGAGTTGCGCCGCAACCGTCTGAACGGTCGGATAGATGCCGACCAGGGACAAGCGCGGCAGGGAATACAGCGGCGAAATGCCGACGATGCCGGCCTCCTGTAGTGAAGCCACACCCTTACCGGCAAGAACGATTGCAAGGATGGCCATCAGCCACGAGCTGTAGCTGAAGAACTTCCCGATCGGCAGGCGGCGGGCGAAGCGCAGCATCGCCGCGGCGATCAGCACCAGCGCGATGCAGGCGGCGACCGCGCCAGCGAGCATCGCCGTACCGTTTCCTTGCGTCCAGATCGCCGCGTAAAAGAGGATCGTCTCGAACACCTCGCGGTAGACCGCAACGAACGCGAGGCCGAACAGTATCCACGCTGAACGTCCCGACAGCGCCTTCGACATTTTATCACGGATGTAGCGTTGCCATTGGTCTGCGTGGGATTTGTCGTGCATCCAGATGCCGACCGACAGCAGCACGACCGCCGCGAAGACCGAGCCGAACCCTTCCGTGAGTTCGCGGCTCGCCCCGCTGATGCCGATCATCCATGTCGCGGCCGCCCACGTCAGCAGACCCGCGACGAGCCCCGAAACCCAACCGGCGTGAACGTGGCGAACGAGATCCGTTCGCTCCGCCTTGCGCAGGAAGGCAATCATCGCGACGACGATCAGCAACGCTTCCATCCCCTCCCGCAGAAGGATGGTGGCCGCGCCGAGAAACGTGCTGACGCTGCTTCCCGCTCCCGACATCAGCGCCGCTTCGGCATCGTCGAACAGCACGTTGAGGACCTGGAGGTGATCGGCAAGCGCTCGGGCTTCGTCGCCGCGCTCGACGGCCGCACGATACTCGCCCATCTTCCCCTCGATCTGCTCCATGAGGTTCCCGTTCCGCGTGGCGAGCGCGGGTTCGAGAGGCTCGAAGCCATCGAGATAGGCCGATAGAGCGAGTTCGCGCGCCCCATGGCGGTCTCCGGCCTGATAGGCCTTCAGACTTTGCCCAAGCCGCTCGCGGACCAGCGCAAGCGGGCTGGCCTGCCGCCGAACCACCGCTTCGGGATGCCGGCGCAGGTAGGCCATGACGGCGTCCGCGTTGTCCTGGCCCAGCCGGGCCGCCAGGGATGCCGGTGTCGTCCCGGTCAGGCTTTTCAGGTCGGGAAGCAGATCGTGCAGCGTGCTGTCTGTCGTCCAGAGCCGCTCGCCCTCGCTGGCCGCTCTGTCAGGGAACGCGAAGTGCCCGGCGTAAAAGGCCAGCGCCCACCGATCATTGGCGGGCAGGCTATCGAAGCTCGGCATGGACGTACCGTCGATGCCCTGCGTGATCGCCTGGTAGAGCGCGAAAATGCTGCGCTGCCGCGCCCTTTCCGCATCCGTGAACGCAATAGGCGGCGGGTTCAGCCCGGAAGCGTCCGCACCCTGCCCATCGCCGGACGCCCCGTGGCAGGCGGCGCAGTGTTCCCCGTAAAGCGCGGCACCACGCTCGAAGGATGGCGCCGTGGTGGGCGCGAGCGGCACCGGATAGGCCGCCAGCAACGAGGCCGCGAGGGATCCCGCGATTTCTGCGACGTCCTTGGGATCTGATTTGGCGTCGATCGCCTCTCGCAGCCGCGCTGCACCCGCAATCAACGTCTCGCGCTTTGCATTGGGAGGCAGCTCCGCGAGCTTCTTCGCGACGGTCGCCGCAAACTCCTGCTGTTCGGCGTATTCCGACGGACTTGTGATCTGGCCGTCCGAGACCGCTTCCGGATAATCGACGCCGATGTAGTCGAGCAGGCGCCAGGCTGTTTGCACATCCCCGTCATCCGCCCGCGAGACCGCCGGCATCGAGATGACCATAAGGACCACGAGCACTTGGAGAAAAGTGCCGAGATACCTGAGTGCCATCGCGATCCCTCCAGGCGCCGTTGGGAATTCCCCCCGTCGTTGATGCGCGGCCGCCATGGCATCCGCGCGCGCGATTTCTGCATCCCACGGGGTGCTGGGTTAAAATCGCAGACGTCGAGTATTCCGATAGCAGCATGCCGTCAACGGTTCAGGCCGCCGCCCCTGTACCTGGGCACGGGGCAGGACCTTATCGTCCTGCGATAATGTGGATAATGAGAATGGCTCGATAGCTCTACGCGATCAGGCACCGTTGCCCGGTTTGGCCAGCTCCATAGCACAACCTGAAGGCGTTGCCCGCCGCCGCAACCGCCGACCTCGGAAATGGCATTTGCGCGCGCTGCGGGCTTTCAGGAAGACCGTCATTGCCCGGCCCGTCGAGGACTGCCGGGGCTCGATGGGATCCTCCGCTAGTCCGCCCGCGATGGACGATCCAACGAGCGCGTTGGGAAGATCGAGGTCTGTCGAGAAATTACGGAAGCCGATTGGAGACATCCAGCTTGTCGAGCGTGATCGGGAGATGGCGCACGCGAGTCCCCGTCGCGTGATAGCAGGCATTCGCGATGGCAGCCGCCACGCCGACGATACCGATCTCGCCGACCCCCTTCATGCCGAGCGGATTGATGAGGTCGTCCCGTTCCTCCACGAAGATGACCTGCACGTCGTGAATGTCGGCATTCACCGGCACGTGGTACTCAGCAATATCCGCATTCATGATCCGGCCGAATGTGTTATCGACCAGCGTCTCCTCTTGCAGCGCCATGCCGATCCCGCCGACGACCGCGCCCATGATCTGGCTGCCCGCCGTCTTCGTATTCAATATCCGGCCCGCGGCGACCGCACTCACGACGCGCGTTGTGCGGATGACGCCCAATTGGGCGTCGACTTTCACTTCCGCGAAGATCGCCGAATGGGTGTTGCTTGAGTAGCCTTTATGCTTCGTCGGCTGTGCGGTGGTCTCGCATTCGACGTGGTCTTTCCCGCTTTGCTTGATGATATCGGCGATGGAGATCCGCTCGCCGGCGTTGCGCTTGCTCGCCAGCGCGCCGCCGGCAAGGACGACATCCTCAGCCACGGCGCCGGCGAACAGTGAGCCGGGGACCGATTTTGCAAGCGCGAGCAGTTCATCCCTGATCGCGTCGCAGGTGGTGCAAATCGCGGCCGCCACCGAGGTGGCGATCCACGATCCGCCTTGAACGGGCGACTGCGGCAACTCGGATTTCCCCAGATCAACGCCAACCCGCTCTATGGGAAGGCCGAGCCGGTCTGCCGTCACCTGCGCCATGATGGTATAAGTTCCCGTGCCGATATCCGTCACCGCGCAGGACACGCGAGCGCGGCCATCCGGCGTCAGCCTTATCCGTACGGCTATCGGCATCTGCAGCGCCTCCCAAACGCCCGTTGCCATGCCCCAGCCTATGAGATCGTTCCCATCGCGCATCGAACGCGGCTCGGGATTGCGCCCCTCCCAGCCGAAGGCCTCAGCACCCTGGCGGTAGCACTCGCGAAGCGCTTTGCTGGTATAGGGACGGTTCTCGTTCTGATCGATCTCGGAGTAATTTCGAAGACGCAGCTCCAGCGGATCGATGCCCGCGGCGACGGCGAGTTCGTCCATGGCGCATTCGATGGCAAACACGCCCGTCGCGGCGCTCGGCGCGCGCATGTCGCACGGCGTCGAAAGATCGAGGGGTGCGAGCTTGTGCACGAACTTTGCGTTGTCGCACTTGTAGAGAAGCCCCGACCACCCGGTCTCCTGGCGATGAAAGTTTTCATAGGTGGACGTTATCGTCGTCGCCTCGTGAAGCATCGCATCGAGCGATCCTGAGCTGTCTGCGCCCAGGGAAATGCGCTGCAAGGTGGCCGGACGGTAGCCCAGAACGTACATCTGCTGACGGGTCAGCACGAGGCGCACCGAGCGCTTCAATGCGAGTGCGGCCATGGTCGCTAGAACGACCTGAAACTGTGGCCGCAAGCCAGAACCGAAGCCGCCGCCCATATACGGCGTCATGATCCGCACGTCGCCGGGATCGAGACTGAGAACGCTGCAGATATAGCGATGTACGTTCTGCACGCCCTGCGTTTTATCCCAGATCGTGAGCTTGCCTTCCCCTTCCCACACGACTGTCGATGCGTAGAGCTCCATCGGATTATGGTTCTCGATGGGAACGCAGTATTCGCCCTCGTGACGCACATCCGCGGCGGCAAAGCCATCCTGCAAAGTTCCGCGCGGTTTCGGCGGCGTACCCTGCCCCGAACCGGGAGCAATATCCTTCTCGGGATAGCGCCTGTGAAACAGGTCGGTCGAATGGTCCTCCTGCTGGTACTTCACACGGACGAGCGAAGCCGCAAAGCGCGCGACTTCCGCCGTTTCCGCAACCACCAGTGCGATCGGCTGGCCGTTGAACCGGATGCGATCGTCGTAGAGGGGGCGGTAGGGCGAGCCTTCAGGAGCCGTGTCGTCGTCGTAGGCCTTGTCGGTACTCGCCATTGCCGGCCGATTCCTATGGCTGAGCACATCGAATACACCGGTAACGCGCAGGGCTTCGGAGGCATCGATGTCGAGGACCTTTCCCCTCGCAATCGTCGCCGTCACGAGGCTGGCGTAGGCCAGCCCTTGCGTATCGGCGTCGGCCGCATATTTTGCCTGCCCGGTGACCTTGGCGACCCCATCGACCCGCGACGTAGCCGTTCCGATGTAGAGTTGCATGGCACCGTTACCTGATCGACTTTTCGGTCTGGGATTGAGGCGTCCCGCGTGCGGCCTGGGTTAGCGCCCGCACGATCGTCTTGCGTGCAAGATCGATCTTGAACCCGTTATGGGCAAAGCCCTTTGCATCGCGTAACAGCATCTCGGCGGCCGTTTCGAACGTCGCCTCGTTCGCCGGTTGGCCACGGATCTTCCACTCCGCCAACGGATCCCGCCAAGGCTTGTGAGCGACCCCACCGAGCGCGATCCTCGCTTCGAGGATCGTCTTTCCTTCAAGCTCAAGGGCCGCTGCGACCGAAACCAGGGCAAAGGCATACGAGGCCCGGTCCCTGATTTTCAGATAGCTGTAGTGGTCCGCGAACCCCACTTCGGGAAGTTCGATCGCCGTCACCAGCTCTTCCGGATCCAGGTTCGTATCCCGTTGCGGGGTGTCGCCGGGCAGGCGATGAAAGTCGAGAAAGCGGAACGATCGCTCGCCCGCGGGTCCCAGAACCGATACTGTCGCACCGAGCGCCGCCAGCGCCACGCACATGTCCGAAGGATGCGCAGCGATGCATGACGGACTGGTACCGAGGATGGCGTGGATGCGGTTGAAACCGTCGATCGCCGAGCAGCCGCTGCCCGGGTCGCGCTTATTGCAAGGCGTCGCCGTGTCATAAAAATAATAGCAGCGCGTACGTTGAAGAAGATTGCCCGCCGTCGACGCCATATTGCGCAGTTGTTGCGACGCGCCGGCAAGAATGGCACTCGCGAGCAACGGGTACCGCTCCTCGATCAGCGGATGGTAGGCAAGATCCGTGTTGGGAACGAGTGCCCCTATCCGCACTCCGCCTTCCGCCGTTTCCTCGACTGTCGTGAGCGGCAAGTGCGTGATGTCGATGAGCGTGGAGGGTTGCTCGACGTCCTTTTTCATCAGGTCGACGAGATTGGTGCCGCCCGCGATGAATTTGGCCGCCGGCTCGGCCGCCTTGAGCCGCACCGCATCGGCAACGTCGTTCGCGCGGGCATATCCGAAATTGATCATGAGGCCTCCATGGCCTGCTGAATGGCCGCGACGATGTTGGGATAGGCGCCGCAGCGGCAAATATTGCCGCTCATCAGCTCGCGTATTTCATCGGCCGTCTTTGCGCGGCCTTCCAGCAGGAGCCCCACAGCGGAGCAGATCTGGCCCGGCGTGCAGTATCCGCACTGGAAGGCATCGTGATCGATAAACGCCTGCTGCACGGCGTGCAGAACGCCGTCCTGTGCGAGACCCTCGACGGTGGTGATTTCCGCACCCTGTTTCATCACCGCGAGTGCGAGACAGGAATTGATGCGCCGGCCGTCCACGAGAACCGTGCAGGCCCCGCACTGGCCGTGATCGCAACCCTTTTTGGTGCCGGTCAGATTGAGATGATCGCGGAGCGCATCGAGGAGGGTCGTCCACGGTGCCAGCCGCAGCCGCCGCTCGATACCATTTATGCGCAGAACAACCTCGATCGCGCGCGCGGGAGCAATCGGTGACTCGACGGGCGCTCGCATCCGCTCCATGGGGCAACCTCCTTGCGGCTGCTGAACAACCCTGCGGTGCCCGAACGGTTCCCGTGCGGCCCTCGCCGCATTGGGAAAATCAACCGTCGAGGCTGGACTTCCGATTTTTACGAAATTTACGCCAGTGTTCGGCGCAGTTGTCGTCAGTCACGTCACGCGATAGCAGGCGAGAACGTTTGCCGGCGTAGCGACACGCCCGTTGACACGGCGCGTTCGGCAAATTGCGTAACGGTCACGCAGCCGTCGCATAGGGAAACGCGGCTTGAAGCATCGCCGCCTGCGCGCGCAGGCGTCGAACGCATCCAGCAACTCGGGTCCTGCGGCATGGCTCCGCGACGAGCGTCTCGCGCACGGCGGACGGTCGCCGCGCAAAAGCGCCAATTCGGCGCGCGATGCGCGCCCGGGACGTATAGACGCCAACCGTAAACCCGGCACGATTGAGCGCCGAAAAAAGCGATCCCAGCGCGTCCTCACCGGGAGCGGCGCCCCATCGTCGAACCACGCGAAACCCCAAGAACGGCCTTGACGGATGTTATATTATCCGCTTTGTGATCGCAAAGCCAGATGAGGAGCCATCCATGGATTTCGAGCTATCCAGTCACCTCCAAAACGCCACCCCCGCTGAAGACAAGCGGCTTCCCGTGACCGTGCTTTCGGGCTTTCTCGGCGCCGGCAAGACGACCTTGCTCAATCACGTGCTCAACAACCGCGAGGGGCGGAAAGTAGCGGTGATCGTCAACGACATGAGCGAGGTGAACATCGACGCCGACCTCGTCAGCAAAGGAGGCGCCAACCTCTCTCGCACTGAGGAAACGCTGGTGGAGATGTCGAACGGGTGCATCTGCTGCACGCTGCGCGATGATCTTCTGCAAGAGGTCGATCGTCTCGCGAAGGACGGCCGCTACGATTACCTGCTGATCGAATCGACCGGCATTGCCGAGCCCCTTCCTGTCGCCGCGACGTTCGAGTTCCGCGATGAGGACGGCAAGAGCCTGTCGGATGTGGCGCGGCTCGATACCATGGTAACGGTCGTCGATGCGGCCAATCTGTTGCGCGACTATTCCTCGCAGGAATTTCTCAAAGACCGCGGCGAGATCGCGGGCGATGGGGACGAGCGCTCCCTCGTCGGCCTGCTTGTCGAGCAGATCGAGTTTGCGGACGTAGTCATCCTCAACAAGACCGATATCGCCAGCCCCGAAGAGCTGGAGCGCGCCAAATCGATCGTGCGCGCGCTTAACGCCGACGCGCGGATCATCGAGACCAGCCACGGCCAGGTGCAGCTCGCCGATATCCTCGATACCGGTCTGTTCTCGTTCGATGCAGCGCACCAGCACCCGACCTGGTTCAAGGAGCTCAACGGCTTCAAGGAACACCGGCCGGAAACGGAAGAGTACGGCATCTCGAGCTTCGTCTACCGCGCACGCGGGCCATTCGACCCGGCGAAGCTGCACGCCTTCTTCGTGCAGCCGTGGCCCGGCGTCGTACGCGCCAAAGGCTTTTTCTGGCTTGCGTCACGGCCGGCATTCGTCGGCGAGCTTTCCCAAGCCGGCCCCCAGGTGCGTGTCGAGGCGATGGGCTACTGGTGGGCCGCGGTGCCGAAAAAGAACTGGCCGCAGGACGAAGACCTCATCAGACGCATCAACAGCGCCTGGCATGCGTTGTGGGGCGACCGTCGCCAGGAGCTGGTCTTCATCGGCACCCGCGAGATGGACAAGGCGGCCCTGACGGCGGCGCTCGACGCATGCCTTTTAGACCTGCCGAACGACGGCGAGATCGACACCAGGGCCTGGGCGCGTCTCGATGATCCGTTTCCGCGCTGGCAGCGCGAGGCCGCATGAACGCGCAGCTTTAAAACCCGCGACGCTGATGGAAAGTGCGATCGATGCCAGTTGCGGGAGCCGGCGTGGAGAGGGTGATCGTTCGGAGACTTGTGGCTCGGAACCAAGCCAGCGACGGCAACGTTGTAAAGCGAACGCACTCAACGAAACGCTGTCCAGCGGCATGACTCTGCTGAGGTCGTCGCCGCGGGCAGCTACCGCAATCTCCAGGAGTGAGCAATGGCAGATATTTCTCGGATCCATGAGCACATGGAGGTCGTCGGGTCGGATGGTCAGCATGTCGGCACCGTCGATCGCATCGATGGCAGCAGGATCAAGCTGACCAAGAGCGATCCGGCTTCAGGTGGCAAGCATCACATGATTCCGGCCGACTGGGTGGAGAAGACTGACGAAGCTGTTCGACTGAACAAGCCCGCGCGAGAAGCAATGAGTGAATGGCAAGCGGTTGGTTGACGGCCCGCTCAGTAGACGGTTTCGCGTGATCGAAGCGCCCTACGACTGAAGTCGTGGCCAGTGGTGCCGAACGGCGGGCTATTTCCGAAGTTCGGCCGGCTCAAAAGCGAGCCCGCGCTGATCGAGGCCGGTGCGGAACCGTCTCGCGCATTGCCCGTTCCTTCCGGTGCGAAGCAAAACCGGGCATAAGATGCGATATGTTTCTGAGCGTGAAGATACGGGCTGCCTCGACACGCGGCAGGTTGCGGACGACCTGCGGTCGTTCGTGGAACAGCCTGATTTTCCGTGTGTGGGGGCGAAGGCAGCGCTCCGGCGGCACCAGCTGCAAATTCTCGTTGCATCCGATATCCGCGACAACGGGCATGATCGGAAACTCGCTGAATGGCTCGAGTCTCTTGCACATCAATACGACGCAAACGGCGGTATGTTCGTCAGTCGGGCGGTGATTTACCCCAGAACCGCCCACCTTAGCGAAACACAATTCGAAACCTCCCTTTGGGAGCGCCTGAGCGCGCTCCATGCCATCGACGTCGAAGATAACCGCTGGGATCCCGCCGTGGCCTCAGACCCCAGCTCGCCGCACTTCAGCCTGAGCATCGGCGGAAAGGGCTTTTTCGTCGTGGGCCTGCATCCGAATGCCAGCAGGCTTGCGCGGCGCTTCAAATATCCGACGCTCGTCTTCAACCTGCATGACCAGTTTGAAAAGCTGCGCGAGGAAGGGCGCTACGAAGCGTTGCGGAAGTCCATCATCGCCCGGGACGTTGCTTTACAAGGCTATCAAAACCCCATGTTGGCGCGACATGGGAACGGCTCGGAGGCGGCTCAATACAGCGGCCGGCGGGTCGATAAAAACTGGAAGTGTCCGTTTCGCCATGCGTAGCCGCATTGCCCCGCGCTCCGGCGTCGCCTTCGAGTTACGCGGGGGTCAGACGCTGAAGGTCTACGATCCCATGGGCGAGCAGGTCTCGGACATGCTGGCCTTTTCGCTGGGCGACACACGGGAGGTGATATCCTCCGGGCGATCGCTGGATTACGCGGGTCGACTGTACTTAACGAAAGGCGACGTTCTGTATTCCAATCATAGCCGGCCAATGCTGCAAATTGTCGAAGACACTGTCGCCCGCCATGATTTTTTGCTGACGCCTTGTTCGGCCGACACCTTTAAGATCATCTATGGCGATCCCGAGCCCCGTGGTGGCTGTCAGGAAAATTTTGAGCAGGCGCTCGCTCCGTATGGGATCCCCGGTGATCGCATTCCAGTCGCGTTCAACATCTTCATGAACGTTGCGATCGATGGCGAGAGCGGCAAGCTCACCGTGCTGCCGCCGCGCAGCCGCGCAGGTGATTTCATCGTCTTCCACGCGAAGATGGACCTCATCGTTGCGCTCACGGCATGCTCGGCGCCCCAGAGCAATAACGGGTCCTTCAAGCCGATCGACTACGAGGTCACTTAGCTTCAGTCGAAACGGAAAACCGCTGCAGCCACGGCGCACGTCCAGTATCCGCGCTGGTCACCTTCGCCGTATGCAGTCACCGATGTGCTGCCGATGATGAGGTTGCTGGTTTGGTAGACCCGCTTGCGTTCATCCCATGCAGCGTCGGGATCGAATTCGATGCCGAGCGTCGAGGCCAGCATCGACGCCGCAAGGTCTTCAGCATAGTCACCGCTCTGTTCCGCAGTCATGCCGTACCCGTGGTGCTCGGAGATGTATCCATACATCGACGGATCTGTCGGCCGGGCCAAGCCTATGCTCGAATGGACACGCCGTCCGGGCTCGTTTGTTTCTGCGCGAGCGAGGACCGTGAAGGTAATCTCGCCGGGCAGAAGTGTGGCAACGCCATTCTCCCGCTCGAGTTCGACGCAATGCGGCGGCAGGATCGACGAGATGGTCACAAGATTCTGCTGCTCGATGTCGGCCTCGCGTAGCGCTAATTCGAATGCGGTGAGCCGCTCGCGATGAACGCCGATACCGCGCGTCAGGAAGAAGCTCTTTGGGACTAGCTTCATTGTGGCTGTTCCTTTTGATCCACGACAACGCGCTCGAACCCGCTGACGCAAACGACGCCGAAGGCGTTGCGGGTGCTGCGGGACCGTAAGGCGGATTTACCTCGGTGGCGAATAACCGCGTAAACGTCGCCTAAGAGGTCTTCAACTGGGATAGCAGGGAGACGTCACCGCCAGCTTAGCACTATGTCATGGACCAGCTCGTTCGCGAGCGGCCGGTCATCCTGTTTAGGGAGCCATCGGAATCCTGTCGGTTATCGCAGCTGCGGCCGCTACAAGCCCGTCTGCACCAGCTTCACCGCTGCGTCGGTGATCCGGCCGCAGGCATTCGCTCGCGCCGCACGCAAGGTCCTGAGGATACCCTAACGGAACCCCCCGACCTGGGTCGTCTCGGCAAAACGATTGTTGCAGCCCCCTCCCTGACACGCGAGCCGCTGCGGCTCCGGCACCTGCTCAGCCCTCCACCGGAGCCGTTCACCTCCAACCGAGCGTCGACGCACAGCACCCCACGAGCGGCATCGAAAACAGACGATCGGTCACTTGGCGTACGGACGCAATCTCTTCGCTCACCATCTACTCGTCTCCAGTTCCACTTTTACGCCTTCCTGAGACAGGCACAGACATCATCCGCGGCGAGCGTCTCGACGCGTTGGGCCGCCCAATGCGCAGGCTGCCGTTCGCAATTAGTCCTTCGGCCTGTCCGAAGCATCCCTAACCGAGGGCAAAGCGCTCCAACTGTTTGCGGTTCAGGAGGTGGAGCCGGCCCGCCGGCATGAATGCGATGATCTGCTCGCGAACGAGACCAGCCAGCGACTGCCGCAGAATATCTGCGGTCGTTCCGACGAGGTCTGGCAATTGGGGCAGCGCCTCGCCGAGATTGAGGATTTCTCTGCCGTTTAACTGCGGCTCGCTGCGGTTGAAGCGGGCGAGAAGGTAGGAGGCAATTCGGATCGACGGGTCCGCATTGCGGCGGAGCACGGCCACCGCAAGCCTGTCCGCAACGCTGGCAGCAGCGTCGCGGTCCGCTCGCGTGCCGTCGAGCGTTCGGCATCCACGCCCGAGCGAAACGGTCTTTGCCGAGCACGCAAACAAGCGGGCCGACGTCACAGCGCGGATGGAGAACTTCATCTTGTCGACCGTCGAGAATCCGGCGACGTCCCCCCTCTCCAGGGTATCTACCAACGCGACCCGTCCTCGCGTGTCTGGGTATTCGATACCCAGAACGCCGGCAATGATGTAGAAGCGCGACTGTGCCGGGTCGCCAGAACGCGCGATATACTCTCCCTGCCGGACATCTCGGACGCCTTCGGTGTTATTGGGACTGCGTGCCTCAATGTCCGAGAGTTCCAAGTCGTCGACGTCTTGCATCTTCTGATTGTCGCTTGCCCAGAAGTACCACATTGCATCCTCCGTATATCTCATCGAGCGCCGACTCCTGGCGGATGCCCGGCAAGCCAACCATCAGCGCCGTACACATAAAGTTGCGGACGAGAAGCCGTTTCTGATCCCTGCAGCAACTTTCGATCAGAGCTTCAATTTCCGGGCTCGGCATCGCGGGTACGATCATTTCATCTGGCGATCGTCTGCCGGAGCCGCAGCATCTTCCTCGGCACGGTGCAACGCGTGCTCATGCTGCACCAGCACGTCGTCATCCGACGGCTGGCGATCCGGCGGCGGAACGGTGCCCCGCGCGCCTGCCGCTTCCGCAGCGTTCGCCGCATCAATATCGCTGGCAGGGATCGCGTCGTCAGGGCTGGGGAGAACGATGACGTCGGGCGGCTGCGCTTCGCCGCCGAACAGTTGCATAATTCTCAGATCTTGCCCCGCCAGAGCCGAAGAGGGGTTGGTTTCTACGTCGTCGACTTTGACACCATAGTCGCGCTCAAGGTCGGCGATGTCGATGCCGCGATTGACGATTGTCTGGCTGACGACGGCCACAGTTTGAATCGTGGCGGACTCTTCTACGCGGGTTGTGTTCTCCTCGACCGGCAAAACGACTTGCGACACGAAGGGTGAGGCAATCTCCTGCGCTTCAACGAAGCACCATTCATGCGGGGCGGGATCGTACTCAGATTGCCAAGTGGGGCTCAGAGCGACGCGCCAGGTCTTGCCCCAGACGCGCGCCGGTGGAAACGGTGCCCAACCGATGTGCGTGGGTCCCGACTTCCACACCACCCATGCGGGCGCCCAAGTATACCCAGGCACCCAAAACCAATAGCCATGCAGGTCGCGGTCCCACCATCCATAGTGATAGACGATCGCTCCAAATCGCTCGTGCGAATCCCAGACCCAACCATACTGCGAAGTATGGACCCACCTTCCTGCTGTGTAGGGGCGCCAGCGATCAGAAACGTGTGGTGTCCAGGTCCAGCCATACCGGGCGTGGCGACGCCATTGGCCATGTGGCTTCAGCTCATTGAAGAAGTATCGAAACTCGTCTCTACGCTTTTCACCGTTGGCGGCCAGGGAAGCATCAAACAGCGACGGCGGCCATGTGAAGGGATCTCCCGACGCCCACGCGATGGCTCCAACGAAGGTTGCTAACAGCATCGATCGCATTCTGACGCTCCCCTGGAAATGCGCCCCATACGCCCCAATGAGTGGCCGAGGGCGTGGAAGCTCCTGCGGCCGTCTCAGGCTGCACGAGGTAGCCGGCGTTCATGGAGAACCCGTAGAGGGACCGTCTGCGAACTGTCGGGCGCAAAGACCGTCGTGACGCTACAGATCGTGCTGTCTGGTGAAGCGCGCATCAGTAGGTTCGCAGCATTGGCGACGTCGGGCACGGGCGACAGAGATGCTCATCGGGCGACAATCGAACGGGTCACCTGAGCATCACGCAGTCTTATTTTCCAATCGCTCTATCGGCGCCTGCTTGCCGATGAACCTTCCGCCGAACCGCGTCGGTTTTGCTGCTGCGCGCGGCAAATAGATCTCGAAGATTGCACCATTGGGGCTCGCTGCGCGCGCCAGCGCGGTTCCGCCGTGGGCCTGTGCGATGGCCTGCACGACAGCTAGGCCCAAGCCACTACCGCCACCTGCGCGCGAGCGACTTTCATCCGCGCGCCAGAAGGGCTCAAACACCAGGCTTTCCGCCCCAGGGGGCAAGCCGGGGCCGCTATCGCAAACCCGCAGAATTCCTTTTTCGAGCGTTGCACGCGTTTCGACGCGGAGGACGCCCGGAGCTGCGTACCGCCGCGCATTTTCGAGAATAGCGAGAAGTGCCTGCCGCACCCGCGCGCCATCGGCTCTAACCTGTACACTGCCCAAATCGGACACAAGATCGATGCCGGCGTCTTTGAGCTCTGGGGTGACAACGGAAACCACCTTGGCGGCCTCCTCTGCGAGGTCCACGGTTTCGAGCCGGAGCTCAAGCCGACCACTTTGAGCGAGCGTGAAAACTCTGAGGTCCTCGACGATGCGTGTGAGACTGTCGACCTGGGCAATCAAACCCCGAATTGCTGCCGCGTCCGGCGCGAATACCCCATCGACGACCCCTTGCAGCCGACCGCGGAGAATCGTCAGTGGCGTTCTCAGCTCGTGTGCGATCGCCACATTCCAAGCGCGCATCTCAGCTTCGGACTGCCTCAACTGACTGGCCATTCCATTGAAATCGTCAACGAGCTGTCGCGTCTCGTCAAACATTGCGCCCTCAGGAGTGGCGCGGGCCGACAAATCTCCGCGCGCGATGTGGCGTGCGGCCATTCCCACGGCATCGAGGGGCCGGATAAGACGACGCGAGAAGCGCACGGCGGCTGCAATCGCTCCCGCCATGCCCAATAGCCAAAGCACAAGGAAAGCGCCCCATTCGAGCGGCCCCGGCCAGAGGTCGAACCAGTTGAGCCCCCCCTCTGGTAGAGGTGTGTCTCCCATCAATAATTTTGGATCAAAATAGATGACGAGCGCATAGAATAGGGTAATGCCGACAATCATGACTGCGAGTGCGAGGCCGGTGACTGCTGCCATCCAGATGACGAGCTGTCGATTGAGCCCCGTTGTCGATTTCATGGCAGCTCCGTCAATCGATATCCAACACCGCGGACACCCGCAAGAAAGCCCGTCGCTCCGGCCGCATCGAACTTGCGCCGCAGGTTGCTCGCATGGCTGTCGACGGTTCGCTCGAGCGCGTCGCTCTCCGGGAAGCAGGCATCGATCAACTCTGCGCGGCTGAACACGCGCGAGGGCGCCCTGGCCATGTGAGCAAGGATCCGAAATTCCGTGAGTGTCAGATCGAGCCGGACGCGTCCGCGCTCGGCGACGTCGACATAGGCGACATGCGAAGACTCGTCGATTTCCAGCTGTCCAATCCGCAGCGTCGCCGGTGCCGTCTGACCGTGAGCACGCCGGAGCACGGCTTTGACCCGGGCAACCACCTCGAGCGGATTGAAGGGTTTCACAACGTAGTCGTCCGCTCCGATACGCAGCGCTTGGAGCTTGTCCAGATCTTCGTCGAGCGCCGTGACCATGATGACAGGTGTTTCCCTCCGCTGCCGGATCGCTGCGAGCACTTGGTAGCCGTCGGCTTTTGGCATCTTCACGTCGAGCAGGACAATATCCGGCTTTAGTCGTCCGTGGAGCTCGATGGCAGTCGCCCCGTCGGTCGCGCGGACCGTCCGCAGGCCCTCGCGTATGAGATAGGCTTCGAGAATTCCAGCGACTTCCGCGTCATCCTCGGCGATTAGCGCAAGAGCGTTCATGGGGTCTTCCGGCGTGAGGGCGCGGGGCCCCTACTATTGCTGATATCATGGAAGATCTCCGTGGAGACTGCGTCGAGACTGTGTCGACTTGGCGTTGCGCCTTGTCCACCGGACGGTAACTGCGCTTCCGGGACGCATAGCGTCGATATCGCGCCAGGCCCAATCCCCCGCTGACGCCGTGCCAAGTAACTATGAATCGAAAGGGTACGCGGATGGCAGCGAGGTCTTGGGGCTTCTACGAGAGCGAAGGCTTCCCTTGGACTGCCGGGCACCGATGCCCACGTTCGCCCGGCCGCTTCAAGCTCCTGGGTGATGTCTGACCGTTGTCTACCGCGACCGGAATGGCGCCAGCGGAATTGATTCCGCGCGAGAATGCCTCGACAGCGTGCGGCCGGTACTCAGGAGATGCCGCCGTGTCTTAGATGGCCGAGGAATGCCACGTCCATGCCCTCGTTTCTCATATCCGCATCGCATCGAAAGACGAATTGTTTCCGCGGGTATCGAAGCCTCGGGGTTTCCTCCTGGAAAAAGTAGATGGCCAGCCGCGGGCGAGTTAAATATTGCCCGTGCCGCTACGGCTTCGATCGCCGTGGTAAAATCGTAAGCGGTGCGAAACGCGGATGCGCCACGCAGGGCCCTCGCGGTCCGGGCTGGCCAACTGGAAAAGATTTTGAGGCTTAAGCAGGCTCTGCGCATGTCCCGTTTGGGTTAGATGCGGAAGATGATGTTTGGCAGCAGCTTACCGTGTATCACGGGAACTGTTCGGCTTGCGTGCACATTCGGTTCTTCGGATCGTTGATGCAAATACACGTGATATTGTTTAACGCATACTGGGGATTGGAGCAGTCCGCCGGGCCGTTCGGCGAGGCGAGTTTGGAGAGCACCGGAAACACCGGTGTGTAGATGTCAGGATCAGAGGTGCGGTTCCTAGCTATGAGGGATTTGCTCGGTGCTTCGCCGAGATAAACTTTGAAACCGCTCGTGATCCTCGTGTGTTCCTCCTGGCCGAAATTTGCGTTGGCAAATACGGAGATCGGAACGTCACCAGCACGGAAAAGGAATTCGGCGCCGGCGGCGCCGAGGCTAACCTCATTTATATAACGATAACCGCCATAAAGTTTGAAGTCGTCGGTGACATAGTAGGTGAGGTCGGTTTGCGCAAAGAAGTGCCCGTCATCGAGCGCAATCATGGGTGTACCATTCAATGTTGACGGCGTCTCGACGCTCTCGTAGCCGGCGATCCCTCCGAGCGTGAAGCGGCCGAGATATAGCTCTCCTTCCGCAGCCGCGCGCCAGATGTCGATGTCGTTCCAGGTGTGGTAGCTGCCATAGATGCCGAGCAGATGGCTCGACGGATCGCGCGTGAAGAGATGCACGCCACCACCGCCCAAGACCTCGCCGTCGATCGAGCCAACCGCTGTATCGAATTGCAGGCCAAGCGCGTGTCCGACGGGAAGTGCATAGCTGCCCAAGGCCAAGACGGACCCTTCATCGTCGTAGGAACCCGCTTCGACGCCAAATTTTACATTTGGCGCAGACACTGCGGGTCCCCGACCATCGGCCGTTGCGCTGGTGAAAAGAGTCAAGAAAAGCAAAGGACAAAGCCAAATCGAGGAACGCATCACACTTAATTCTCACGCTGCTACATATTCCGGACTCAAGTTGCGGAAGATGGAAACGTGGCGCATACCCTGATTGAGGTAGGACACCTTCTTCATCTATGCGATTGTGGTCGTTGGATCACACTAGGGGCGTTCAGGCGCCGCGGTGCAGCCACGCGGGGCTGCTGGCGATCTTCGAGATCAGTTCGGGCTGGCGGCTGACGCCCAGCTTGGAGAAGATTTTCTTGAGATGAGCACGGGCGGTGTCGACCGCGATGCCGAGTTCGGCCGCGACTTCGCTCAGCGACCGGCCGACGACGAGCCGTTCGCAGATGCGCGCCTCTGCAGGCGTCAATCCGAAGAGGCGCCGCAGAAGATCGACGCGGGTTTCGATTGGCTGCTCGGGCAGGGAAAACAGAAGCACCGCGACGGGCCGTTCGGACTGGTCGGGCGCGCCCGGGATTCGATCGCGCAGTCGATGTGTGGTCATTCGAATGGGTTCGCGGCCGGACAGCCGCGCAATTGACAGCGCTTGCGCTGTCGTCCTAGGCGCGGAGCTGAGGCAGTCGCTGATGGCTCGGCGTAAGGCATTATCGTCGGCTGCCAGGTGCGCGCGAACCATCCCGGCGTTGATGGATAATCCGTCGCCAAGCTCAGCGATCCTCAGTCCTGCGCGATTGCCGTGGATGAGGCGTCCGTCCCACTCGACGAGAAAGATACCCATGCCGACGCTATCGAGAGCGCCAAGGGCGGTGCCGGCCTCGAAACGTACGCCGGCGAGATGCTCACTGATGGCGATCGACTGCTTCAAGTGGGGAATGATCTCGCCGAAGGTGGCGACATCGTCGTGCGTGTAATGCGACGTCTCTTTCCCGCGGAAGACGCCGAGGATGATAAGCGATCCATCGTCCTCCGCAAGACTGACGAGGAGCGAATACTCGACGTCGGCGTGCACGAGCATGTCGCGGTAGATCTGCGAGCCGTGAAGCTCGGCTTCATCGATTTCCAGACGGCACGACAGCGGGCGGCTCGGGTAGCGCTCCAGGTGGCGCACGCGCGGGTCGGTCGGCATCAGCTCGGCGAAATGCCGCTCGAAGCGCTGGGTGGCCAAGCTTAGATCGTCGGTTGTGTACATCCGGCGTATATCGGCATCGTAGCCGTAGAGCGCGGAAAAATTGAGCAGGCTGTTGCGCGGCTGGACGCGCACGATTTGCGCGCCCTTAGAGGCGAAGGCGATTGTCATCTCGCGCAGAAAGACAGGCCAACGCGTGCCGTCGATCGCGGCGTCATACAGTTTGGAGATGACGGGGAGGATGCGGACCGCATCTGGAGTACCAGCGACTGTCATGTGAGATGTGTTCGCGATTGTGCAGCGATAGCGGCGGGCGACCTCTGCATCCAGGCGGGGCTCGCAAGCACCTTTGCGACGAGCGGGGCTTGGCCGTCGACGTCCAGCTTGGCAAAGACGTTTTTCAGGTGAACGCGGCAGGTTTCCACGGAGATGGCCATGCTTTCAGCGATGTCCCGCGGAGCCTGGCCGGCGACAAGCCGCTCGACGACGCGCGCTTCCGTCAGCGTCAATCCGAATAGCCGCCGCAAGAGCTCGGCTGGCGCTTCGACAGGGTCCTCCGGCGCCGAGATGAAGAGGACAGCGAGGGGACGCTCAAGGCCGCGCGTGCGGTCATCGCCAGGTGCGAGCTGCAGGGGACCGACGACAAGATCGATAGGTTCGCGCCCTGATGGGCGCGCGACGGGCATGGCGGAGGCTGATGCAGCATCGCCAGCGCTGCGGTTATCGACGACGGTCGCGATGAGGCGGCGAAGTCGGATAGATTCCACGTGTGTATCCAACCTCATGCAACCGTCGGGCGCGCTGATGCCGTCGCCGCGCTCGATGATGCGCCTCGCCGATGAATTGGCCCAGGAGATGCGGGCCTCGCGGTCGACGAGCACGACCCCCATCGCCAAGGTGTCGAGTGCACCGCGGGCGGCATGAGCCTTGAAGCTTGCGTCGGCCAGGTGCTCACTCAATCTGACAGCTTGCTTCAGATGCGGGATGATCTCGCTGAACAGGGCGACATCCGCTTCGCTAAAGTGCTGGGCCTCCTTGCCGCGAAATGCGCCGAGCATGATCAGCGAGCCGTCCTCCTCCGGCAGGCTTACGAGGAGCGAGTACTCGACATCGCCAAACCGCAGCATCTCCTGGTAAACCCTCGAAGCGTGCAGTTCCTCCTCCCGGATCTGCAGGCGGCACGACAAAGGCCGCCCCGGATATTGCTCCAAGATACGCACGCGCGGATCGGTCGGTGTGAGTTGCATGAAGTGCTGCTGGTAGCGGATGATAGCGCCCGGCACGCCGCCCTCGGCGCCGTATCGCGCAAGGATCGCATCATCGAATCCGTAGATAGCGGAGAAGTTCAGCGCCGCCGCGCGCGGGTGCACCCGGACCACCTGTGCGCCCTTGGCGTCAAAGGCGTCCGCGAGCGTCTGCAGGAACTCGAACCAGCGCTTCCCGTCAATTGCCGCGGCATAGAGCACGCGGATCGCGGGCAGAATTCTTGCCGGATCTGGAACGCTTGGCGCAGACATCATTTAATTCGCGTTCTTCGCGCAAAAATCACTAAATAAGATCTCACTATAATCGGCATAAGCAGCCGCGCAACCTATAGTGGCGGCATGCCAACATCCATACCATTCGGCCCGGGGTAAATGCATACCCCATTCGGGAGATGTGCCAGTTGCGCGAGCAGGAATGACCGCTTTTCGTGGCTTCGGCCTACCCGATCTGGGGGACGCATAGCCCGGTCGCTCGTGCGAACATTCCGTCATTTGATTGCAGAAAGACCGGATCGCGACATCAATGTTTCGACTGTTTTCGATGCCCTCGTGGCGGGGGCGGCCGTGCTGTGCGTCGACGCTCGGTTGGAGGTGTGATCAAAGCGGCTGCAACAATCTGCGTTGCCGCAACCCGTCAGCCATAGCCGCTTGCTACGATAGTGCCGGCGTCTTCACGACACCGATATTAGGCGATGTGCCCGCGCAGCACCTGGAACGCCTTTGGACGCTATTTTTTTCAAGAACACGGGACAATATACTGACATATAAGCTCGTCGATGCGGGTCTGGTGAGCGCGCGTGTGGAAGGGCGCGTCAGCTACGTGCTACTCGTCTCCGGCAGGCGAGTATCGTGTCCTTTCGACTCGCTGCTGCATGTTCGCGATCGCCTGATCCGACATCACGTGGACGACTTCGACCCTTGGGGGTGGGCCCAGATGGCGTTTGGCACTAAAGGCCTGATGCTGGGCTGGTCAAATACTTGGCAACGGCGGCTATCAAACGATTTGCGCACGTCACTCTCGTTGCCGAAAGCCTCGCACCATGATGACTGCTCGCTTGCATGAGCCGTAGGCTTTCTCATCTCTAAACGCAGAACTGGGAAAGGGCTGATCGCCTTGCAGACTTGCTAGCTCGACGCGGCCGCGGAGCGCGATTGGGGCGGAGGCCGCTCGTCCTTGGCGATTATATAGATGCCCACCCCAATTGTTGCCATGCCGACAATCTGAAGAGCACTCACGGGCTCGTTCAGAACCGCAACACTCAACGCCAGGACAGACACAAAGCAGAGGCTTGAAACCGGCACGGCAAAGCTCAGGTCATGGCGGCGCAGCAGCACAATCCAGACAAGGAAGCCTGCTACATCGCAAACAAGTGACGCGATGAACCAACTGTTACTCACGGCACGCATAAGCCAGGTCCACTCCCAGGTCATCTCACCGATCTGATTGGCAGCGAGCTTGAGCGAGATCTGCGCCGCGCTCTCGATTGCGATGAGAGCCGCCCAGCTCCAGAGTTGGTGCACACGGCTGTGAAAGCTTATCATCTGGCGGTCGGCCTATTCGCGCCTCGCCCTTCGAGTGGCGTCTCGACCGCGAGCAACGGGGCAGCCAGGCGCAGAAGCCAATTGACGGCGGTGTTGCTGTGTCGGAAAAACAGCCGGTTGCGCTGCAGTTTGCAGCCCAATCTGAGCTTCGCGTCATACGCGGCTTGTCCACTCAGATAAAGCCTCAGTCCGCGCCGAAGGCAGATATCGATGTTTGTAAACCAGCTGATAAAATAGAGGTTGAGATCGCGGCCAGGGTCGGAACGCATGACAAAGAACTTGTCGAGAAGCGTATTGCCGTCCACCAACAGCAGATTGGCCGCGATCAGCTGCCGACCGCTGTAGTATAGCGCGACGAGCGCTGCATCACCCAAACCTGCTTTCAGGTTCTTGAAATAGTCGCCGCTTAGTGTTTCGAACTGCCAGTCGCTTCGCGCTCGCGTCTCGCTGTACATTTCCATCAGCTCGCCAAGTACATCGTCAAGCCGATCGGCGAACTCCACACGAACCTCGCTACGTCGCCGCAGTTTCCGCCGCATGTCCTTGCGCGTCGCGAGACTAAGGCGGGACAAATATTCCTCCGTACTGTCAAAATCGATGGCCAGATACGCCGTAGGTAAGCTGGCAACCGGAGTATACCGGTGGCGACGAAGAACACCGCCGTACCGATCATAATCCGCTTGAGAAATGTCCTTGAGGCCAAGAAGCGAAATACCACGCTTGGTCGCATGTTCCGACCACGCGTTGAGCATCACCTCTAACAGCGAGTTGCACTGCTCGGCGCTGAGGTCTTGGTCAAAGCCGAAGTTGCAGGTTTCCGTCTCCGGAGAACCAAGGCACGAAAGCCGCAACCTCAATCCCCCCGGGACCCAGCGGCGTAACGCACTCAGAACAGCGGCTACGGTACCCTGGGCCGTCGTCGCCAAGTCGTACTCGGTAAAAAATACCGGAGCCGCGGCAACAACGGAGCAGCCTTGCTCGACCGCGAACCAGCCAAAAGAGAATCCGTCGATCCCGGCCCTTTCGATCGCCAGGTGATAGTCGTATCCTTCGATGCAGCCAGTATAGCAACGCTCCCACGATGCCCGGTCGAGCTCGTCGATCGAGCGAACGAAGCGGCAGGACGCGTTGACCGCGTCAAAGGTGCTCAGCGAAGAACGCGCGCGTTCGCTCAGCGACGGCTGGGTATTCCTGGTCAACATGGATCATATGGTAGCTGTTGTGGAGCCATTCGATCTGGCAAGGACCGCCAATATTCTTGGCGATGTAGTGGGGATTGTTCGGACCGCCGACATCGTCGTCCCGGGCGTGGATGAGCAGTGTGGGTGTCGTCGTGCGCGGCAGTATCTCTCTGATAACTTTGAACAGACGTAGATTCTGCCACAGGGTATCGACGGGGAAAGCCGGCAGCGTCCCCCGAATCCCCGTCTCGCTCGCATTCAGCAGTCGTCGAATGCGTTCCGACTTTATGCCGAACGGCGGGCGCTCCTTGAGACTTATGAAACGGCTGATGCCCAAAGCCACAGCGACTGGAACGCTGATGTGCCCCAAGCGGTAGTAGTAGGGCGTATTCCAGCCGTCATAGTTCAGAACCGGCGAGTACACCGCGACGGCGTGGACACGCCGCGTTGTGTAAGCCAGGTGCAATCCCAGCAAGCCCCCTACGCACACTCCGGCGACATAGAGCCGATCGGTTCGTTCGCCGAGCCAGAGTGCGCTCTTGCAAACGCTTTCAAACCAATCCTCCCACCGAGTGGCGCGCAGCGTGGCAATGTCGACGCCATGCCCCGCCAGCAGCGGAGCGTAAACCGTATAGCCAGCACGATTTAGCCGCTTTGCCACGTGCTTCATTTCCGGCGGCGAACCCGTAATCCCGTGAATCAGAAGGACACCATGCCCGTTGGTTCCCCGACTGAAGATCGACAGGTGCTCCCGTCCACGGCCGATGCCTCGATGCCCGGCCACCTCCCGTATTGAGTGCATTAGCCAATTCCTGTCGATCCGATGATAGCCGCGCCTGCCGTGACGAAGCCGGCGCCTATCCATCGCCGAACGCTGATGTTCTCAGCCAGGAACAGCCAGCTCGCGAGTGGTGTCGCAGCATAGGTGATGCTCATGAGCGGAAACGCGATGTTCAATGGGAGTTGGGCCAGAACAGCTGTCCAGATGGTGATCTCAACGGCCCAGCAGAGAAAGCCACATGCGGTCCAGCCACATTGGAGACGGACAATTTTTGGGTGCGGCACAGGGATCGGTGACAAATAGTGTTCGGCTTCCCTGCCGGCCGCGATCTTGAAGCAGAGCTCTCGCACAACGTCGAACGTGATGGAGAGAATGATCAGTAGGACTAGCATAGCAGCGTATCGAGCACTGACAGCAGCTTGAGGTTTGTTGCTTGGTTGGCGGCGGCCGCTGCGACTCCCGTCACGCGCGCGAATGGTTGATCAAGCAGGAGCTCACTTCGCTTCAAGGCGCGGGTGATCAAGCAGCCTTCGAGCTCGGCGGGGGAGTAGTCGCCGACAACATCGACCCCCATGACGCTCTGTGTTGTCAGAAGTCCTTCGAGCCAGCCGATAAGGCTGTCGAGACGGAGCTGGCCCTGGTCCCAATTCGTTGCCGCGGCTGCCCCGATCAGTACATCCTTGTCGATCGAAACATAAATGACGTCGCTCCCGATCAGCGCCCTCAACGCGGCTAGCTTCTTGGGGCTTGGCACGCCGTCGAACTGGCTCCAGACCACCCGATGTCCATCCATGCGATGGGCGGCGCCCGAGGCCAGGCAGCGCCACACCCATGTCGCCGGCGGCTCAATCGGAAACACGATGAGTTTGCCACTAGCAACGTAATCTAGGGCGGCACCCTTCAGTTCAGGCCACGCCAGATCGCTACTCGATACGCCGATGCTTATGACGCGCGAAACCAATCCGCTCTCAAGGACGTGATGGACCCATGAGCCGCAGTGGATTCCACCAGTGTGCCTCACCCAATCTGGATGATTGTCGAAGTGCACAATAGTGATCGGCGCATCTCTACGCTCTGCGAGCAGGGAAACGATGACCGCCGTAACATGATGGAAATCGCCAGAGCCATACCACGTAACCATCGGCGCGTTGGTGTCGAGACCCGCCAGGAGACCGCGCAGCTGGTCGCGAATTTTCTCAATCTGCGGTGTCGTCGCCCAAAGCCGTACCTGACGCCCCTCGTCTTGCATACTGATCTGCTTGGCGTCGAATCTCCTGCACACATCCATGAAACACGGCTGCTCAAGCAGCGCATTGTCCAGATGGAGAAGATTGAGTTGCATCGCGAGCCCGTCAGACCTGTACGCGGCGAAAAAGCTGATCGAGCAGGATCAGCGCCAGATCGATTTCGCCGTAGGACATCTCGAGCGACGGGGCGAGCGTGATGACGTTCTTGTGGTAGCCCCCGATGTCGAGCACGAGGCCGTATTTCGTGCCCCGATGTTCGAGATCGCCCTTCAACCCCTCGGCGACCATCCTATCCACCAGCGCCTTCGCCGGTGTGAAGCTGTCGTGCGGCTCGCAAATCTCGATGCGCAGAGCCATGCCGAGGCCATCGACGTCGCCGACGATCTTGTGGCGCCGCTTCATATCCTCGAGGCCCTCGAGGAAGTAGGCGCCCTTGTCCGGTACCGACTTCGCGTATTTGTTCTCTTCCATCAACTTCATGGCTTCGAGCGCCACTGCGGTGCCGAGCGGGTTCGAATTGAAGGTGGAGTGCGTCGAGCCCGGCGGGAAAACTCCCGGATTGATGAGTTCTTCCTTAGCCCAGATTCCGGAGAGCGGATTGAGGCCGTTCGTCAGCGCCTTGCCGAAAACGAGCACGTCCGGTTCGACACCGAAATGCTCGATCGACCACAATTTGCCCGTGCGATAGAAGCCCATCTGTATTTCGTCGACGACGAGCAGAATGCCGTGCTCGTCAAGCACCTTCTTCAGCTCCTTGAAGAAGTTCATCGGGGGGATGACGTAGCCGCCCGTTCCCTGGATCGGCTCGACGTAGAATGCGGCGTACTCAGCCTCGCCCGCCTTGGGATCCCACACGCCGTTATATTCGCTCTCGAACAGCCGCGCGAACTGCTTCACGCACTCATGGCCGTACTCTTCCTTGGTCATGCCCTTCGGCCCACGGAAGTGATACGGGAACGGAACGAACTGCGCGCGGTCTCCGAAATGGCCGTAGCGGCGGCGATAGCGATACGACGAAGTGATAGCCGATGCGCCAAGCGTGCGGCCGTGATAGCCACCCTCGAACGCGAACATTAGACTTTTTCCGTTCGAAGCATTCCGCACCAACTTCAGCGAATCTTCCACGGCTTGCGCGCCGCCGACGTTGAAATGCACGCGACCCTTCTGGCCGAATTTCTTTTCGGCGTCCTGCGCAATCATCGCCGCGAGTTCAATCTTCTCGCGATGGAGATACTGGCTCGCGACCTGCGGCAGACGGTCGATCTGCTTCTTCAGGGCGTCGTTCAGGCGCCTGTTGGCGTAGCCGAAGTTGACGGCCGAGTACCACATCTGAAGATCGAGAAATTGCCGGCCTTCTGCGTCGTAGATATAGGAGCCTTCGCAGCGCTCAAATATCTTCGGAGGGTCGGTGTAATGCACCGTATCGCCGTGCGAGCAGTATTTACTCTCTAGCTCAAGGAGCGATCGGGTGCCGCTGTGCGCCTCCTCGACCCATTCCGGCGCATTGCGATCAATTACATTCATGGACCAGCTCTTCCGTTGCGAGCGCGTTATTTACACCAATCAATTCTGCGAGGAGACGTCTCACATCCGCGAAGTTCTCAAACGGAAAGCAGGGCCTGCCGATGCTTCGCAGGTGAGCGAGCAGTTTTGGCTTCGCCGCGACCACATCAGCCATTCTGGCGGCGACGCAGAAATCAGACTGACCATCGCCTACGAACAGGACGAGCGGCGCGCCTGCGCCGTCACCCTCGAGGTCGGAGACAACGGCACATTTGCAGGTGCCCGCACCGGCGCAGCAGTCGGAATTCTGATGCGGTGAGACCATTCGATGCGCGCCACCTTCAGACGCCAGAAGCGCGTTGGCATACACCGGGAGGTGGCCGAGGCCGTGGCGATCAAGGATGCGCGCGATGACTCTATCAAGTCCGTCGCTGACGATGACCAATTCAATTCGTTCGCGTTCGCAGAAATCAGCGAAGCTGTTGAAGTGCGGATCGATGGTGATGGTGTCGGCAAGTGCCTCAATTTGCGTGAGGTTCGCGCGCAAGAGGGCAACTTGACGACCGAGACATTCTCGCGACCCTATGCTCCCCTCCCTCCATTCTTGCTCTATGCGTAGCCATTCTGGGTCCGCATAGACCTCGAGCAGGCGATCAGTCGCATCAATGGTTGAAATGGTTTCGTCGAAATCGCAAACGACGATCCAACGGTTCCTGTAGGACTGCATGAACTCCCCCCTTGAAGATGATCGCTGCACGGTGTCCCCCAAACAGCGTTGTAAGCGCTCTCGATTTGGTCCTGCGTGGCAACTCTGTTTCCTGGCCTCCACTCGAAGCCGCTCTCCGATATTCACTAGATCGCGAAGTGAGATAGAGGCGCAGATGCGGGCCGGAATCCGACGGTAACATCGCAAATTTGTAAGGTTGCTCTATTTGCCGATATCTGTGGCCACGGATGATCCAGGAGCGTCTGAGTTCGTCCGCAGAACGTCGGGGCAGCTTTCGTCTTTGAGGTCTTCCGACTGGTATTGCCGGTAGGCGGATCGCAGCGCTGCGTAGCCGTCCAGAGACGTGCGCTCCAGTTTTTCGAGATCCGGCGCCGACTCGAAGTGCCGGTCGGTTACATCCAAACCGACGATCGGCCACGTGAGGGCGGACGCACCTGCCCGGCTGAGCCCGATATCTACGGGATCGACAAAGTACTCGGCTACAATCCCGGCCGTCCCACGAAGATCGGAAGGCCCGAGCACGGGCAACATGAGGTAGGGACCGTCAGGTAACCCCCAGACCGCAAGGGTCCGCCCCACGTCATTTTCGTGGGCTTCGACGCCGTACGCCTTCGCAACGTCGAAAATGCCGCCGACACCCAACGTCGAATTCACCATGAAGCGGCGCAGCGATGCACCTGCCGCACATTCGCGCCCCTGAGCTAGATCGTTTACAAAGGTCAGAGGCTCGCGCAAGTTGACGAGCACGTTGCGGATGCCAGTCCAAATGGGCGCGAGTGGCTCTCCCCGATTGGTGGATTTCCGCAGTGGCTCTAGCGCCCGCCGTACCACGGTATTGAACGCGTGGATTTCACGATTTATCGGCTCGAATGGATCGTTGACGCGCTCCACCTCGGCGCGCGCGACAGGATCTGAAGGAAGCGCCGCGCACCCAGACAAAGCGAGCAACGGCGGCAACCCGGCCACGATCATGCGTGCTAGACTCAATGAAAACTTCACGTGCAAGAGCCCCCCGGCCGCATTGCTGCTGCTAGTTCGCTCTCGCTTGCAGAGCGGCAGTCAGGGCATCGAGGCTGCCGTTGGCCCCCCGCAAGAACGAGCCATAGTCTTGTTTCGTGGTGGTCGACGTGCTGACGCCGTCGATCACAACATCGAGAAACTTCTCGTTACCGGCTGAGCCGGTCACGATCCAATCGACGTCGTAGACATTGTTGCCGGTCGGCGTTGAGATTGTGGAGCGAACTATCGTTGTGCCTGGCGCTCCAGCTTGTATCGATTTGATCTGAAGCGACTGGCCGTCGTAGTCGTAGAAGCGTTCGGTATAGATGTTCGCTAGCGCACCGGCGAATACGCGTTGGAAGCGGCTCTGCTGCTCGGAACTGGAGCGAGACCAGTACGGCTCCACGACTAGCCGGCCGATTGCCAGAGCATCGAAGTGTTTCAAGATTGCAGCGCGGAACTGTACACGTCTGTCCTGATCCGTGAGCCTCCTGTTCGACAGTATCGCAATTGCTTCGGTCGCAGCGTTCTGTACGAACAATGCTGGTTGGGAATTCGCTGCTGCCACGGCACCGCTGACGAGCAATGCGGCGAAGGACGCGGCTGCGGCGCACCCACGGAGCCATCGAGAGGCCTCTACAGTCTTAGTTGGCGCCACGTCCGTCTCCTTTGCTGTTGGAAAGTTTGATGGCCTCGAAGAACACGTCTACCCTCATGCCGGGCACTAGCCGCGGCGACGCGTCGAGGTCGACGATGACTTGAAGAGCGTTATCTTTGATGGTCGGGATTGCGTGGTGCGCAGCCAGTGCCCTCGGACGCGCGATGGCGGCGATGAACGATACTGCGCCGGGAAAGTCTTTTTCCGGGAAGGCGTCCGACCGTACGACGACGTGCTGTCCAAGAGTGATGTTGTCGATATCGCTTTCGTCAACCTCAGCCTTGACGCGAAGTCGATCGATGTCGCCCATCGTCATCACCATATCGTCTGACGTCGCGCTGGCCCCGTCGCCTGGTAGTTTGAGGACGGTCAAGATGGTTCCCGCGCGCGGCGCGCGAATGCGGGTCTTCTCGAGAAGCGCGTACGCGATGGCGCGTTCTGCCCGGGCAGCTGCGAGGGCCGATTCAGTCCGACTCGGCCGCGGCGCGTCGTTCGCTTTCTGTAGGGATTCGAGTGTGTGCCGGCTTTCCGTCAAGAGCGCTTGGCTGTGGGCAAGAGACGCTTTGGCGAGATCCAAGGCTTCGGCGGGAGCGCCAGCCGCCGCGAGCCGATCGAGCGCCATCTGGTTTCTCCAGACCTCGCTTTGGGAGTTCGCGACACTGTCTTCAGCCGACTGCCGTTGATTGGACAACGAACTTGAAATAGCGGTGTCCCGCTCGGCCTCACGAAACGAAACGTCGGCCTCGGCCGCTTGCACACGTGCCAATTGCTCGCTGTCGTCGACGATCGCCAGAAGCGACCCTTCGGCGACTTTGTCGCGCACGCGAACGACGATCCTGTCGAGCCGCCCTGCGGTGGTGGCTGAGATTCTGATCTCCCCTGAAATCGGTTCGACCGTGCCAGGACCAGCCGCAATCCAGTTCGGTTCCGCTGACACCCGCTCTGACCGGCCTGTCCTCGCTGCAATGGCTGCGTCGGCAGAACCCGTCGGGGATTTCGACAGCAGAAAGCCGGCCCCAATCCCAACCCCAACGAGTACGAGAAGCGCGGATACCGCCCGACGACTAAGCATGCCTATTGTCTCCCGAGATGCGAGGCGACGCCGGCGCAAGATCGGGCTCACTCGCCGCGCTGAGGATTTTCCCATCCTCCATGCAGACGATCCGGTCCGCGAAGGGGAATGCGCGAGCATCGTGCGACACCGCGAGCACTGCACGACCTTCTTCCCTTGCAAGGCGGCGAAGCTCCTGCAGCACACCGCGCCCGGCTTCACGATCGAGGGCCGCTGTAGGTTCGTCGGCCAGGATGATGCTCGGATTGGCTACGATTGCCCGCGCGATGGCGACGCGCTGCTGCTCTCCGCCACTCATCTGACCGGGCAGGGACTGGAGTCGATGGCCAAGACCGACCGACCGAAGCGCTTTTTCTGCGGCCTCACGAGAGTCACCCACACGGCGATCTCGAATTGCCAAACTGGCTTCGACATTCTGGCGCGCCGTCAGTCCGGGAAACAGATTGTAGGACTGGAACACGAAGCCGACATGCCGACGTCGGAGCTGCGCAAGACTTTCAGGGTCCATGTTTCCTGTTGGGCGCCCCTCAACTATCACCTCTCCCTTCGTCGGCTTCAGAATGCAGCCCATGATCGAGAGGAGGGTCGATTTGCCACTTCCTGATGGCCCCACGAGAAGTGCGAACTCGCCTACGACCAGCGACAAGCACACGCCCTTGAGCGCCTGAACGCGACGCGCGCCGTCGCCCAACACCATTTCAACATTCTCCGCTTCAAGAACTGCGTCGTTGCTCATTGCGCGAACACCTCTGCAGGGTCGACGCGCCCCACTTTTACGGCTGCTGCAAAGGCAGCTGCGAAGGACATGAGGGCGGCGGCTGCGCCCAATCCGAGCATCAAGGACAGGGTTATTTGGATTGGCAAACTGGAGGTCGCCGAAATTGCGATCACGCCTACGTTTGCAATCAAGGCCAACGCGCATCCTGCAAGCGTGCACATACCTGCTTGACAAGCGACCACCGACATAAGGAAGCGTTTGGACGAACCCATTGCGCGCAGCGTCGCAAATTCCTTGCGGTGATCGTTCACGCTCGTATAGAGCGACTGCATCGTGATCACCGAGCCGACAACCACGGCGAGTCCGGCTCCGGCCAGGAGTGCTATTCCGGCACCCGTCTCGAGCAGCCACCGCTCTACATTGCGACGCCGAAACTCCGCCGACGTCAGCACCTCTGCGTTGGGCAGCTTGCTGGCGATGCGCTCTCTTGTGAGTGCGGCGTCGGCGCTATGCGAAAGCTGAACTGCGAGGTAAGAGGCGCGCGAGGCATCCGCATTGAGAAACGCGCGGGCCTGCGAGAGCGATGTGAAGACGTATGGTGATGTCGTGAACGACCGGATGCCGTTTGTTGTAACCGCGACGCGTGCTTGGAGTCCCTCGATACGGGCAACTTCGCCGCGTTTACTCACGCCGAGCTGTTGCGTGTACGAAGTATCGATCGCGACCGCATCGGGCGCCTTGAGATCGTAAGGTTTTCCGCTCGATACGTTCCAGGGTTTGATTGCGCCCGTTTTGGGATCGCTACCAACCACAATTACGGTCGTGCTGCCGCCGCCCGGCTTTCGCCACTCGGCAAACCCCACCAGCATTGGTGTGACGCGCCTCACCCCTTGAACAATCGCTGCGGCATATCGCAGGGTGCCCTCCAGCAGCGCGGGGTCGTCAAAGGCTGCAGTACCGGCTGGAACGATCCAAAGATCGGCTTTCGCATGATCGATCATCGCCGAGATCGTGCGATCGAAGCCGGCGAGCAGACCGAGCTGCACGGTCACAAGCACGAACGACAATCCGATCCCCGCGGCCGTTGCCAAGAACCGCGCTGGATCGTGCAGCAGGTTCTTGAGTGCAATTATGCCGATCATTCTTTCCCTCGGGCACACGCTATTGGTTGACGACGGCGCCCCCGCCGACCACCCGCGTTTCAATGCCAGATGCCACGGCGGGCACTCGGCAATGTGGCGCGAGCCTTACATGTCTGTAAGGTTCGGCAGAAAGCGTGAGCGCCTGCAGACAGGAGTGACGCGGTGATCGTGGTGGGCGTCGCCCCTGTTGCCTCTCTTCGAATGATCGTGCAGGCATCGCGCATCAGATAGGTCGCGATTGCAGGACCTCGTTCAGCCTACTTACTACTTACTTCGCAGCTTCGACCTTGGAGGCCATCCGCTTCTTGCCCGATACGCCGAAGGTCACCCTCACCTTGTCGCCGACCTTGAACGAATCGAGCTTGAGGGTTGGCCCGATTGCGTACCGCTGGCCATTGCTCAAAGTGATTGCCTTTGCAGCCGGGTCGATGGTCTGTATGACCCCCGTGACCTCGGCGGCACTGGCTTCTGTTGCAATAAGAGACAGGCACGCTACGGCACCGAGCAGAGACATTGGCTTACGCATTCTGTTCACTCCTTGACGCTGATGGTGGAGCCCATGTTCCACTGGATTGACCAGATGCCGTGAATGCATCGTGGAGGCCGCGTGTAGGAGCATAGTGGGCTGCCCTGCCGAGCCCGGCGCATACGCACTGGTGGTGGCAGCCAATCCTCTCTGTCAGCTCAGGCCAGCCTTGCGAACATCGGACCGTTCTTATCCGATTGCGGACGGCGATTAGCCGCTTCGTGCTCTCGCCGCACATGGGTCGAAGGAGGCTGCCTAAGATACTTCGCTCACAAAGCGTAATGCTCATGCGGGATGTGGACCCCGCGTCCCGACCTCATCATTTTGCAAGTATGGCCCACTAGAAAGGACGTCATGACGGTTGCTTTGACCGCACCTAACGAGCGGAAGCGGCCCTCAAATGGCGTCCAGCTCCGCTTGGACCATCGAACTCGTCCCCCTGCCCCCCTACGCTCTCGACGCAATCTCTACGAAGTCTTCACAAGCCATGGGCAGTGGGGTGCAAGCTTCGCCCGGAGCTGGCAAAGGGGCACGTGGCGGGCTCGGCCAATGCGCTCTCGCCGCAGTGTCCTGGAGCACGCGGCGGCGGCCGACTTCCGCGTGGTGGGAAACAACGGGCGGCGACGATGCATACCGATGCAAACGTGTGACTTGATAAGAAGCGCGTCTCCCGAACGAGACAAATTGCAGCGGATGCATGACATGACCCTCCCGGGTGCCGCTGCAGCCGCTATGCGCATTCTTGTGATCGACGGCGACCCCGAAACCGCTGACTATCTGGCCTCCAGCTTCCGTAGAGCGGGTCAACATGTCGAGTCCGCCGCGGACGGCCATAGAGGGTTGATGATCGCTGCTACATCGACCTATGACGTGATCATTCTTGATCGCGACTTGCCCGGGATTGATGGCCTCTCGGTAGTTAAGACCCTTCGGCAGACCGGCACGGCGACCCCGATCCTATTCTTGACGTCCCTCGGCACCGTCAACGACCGTGTGGCGGGACTCGAAGCCGGCGCGGACGACTATTTGCTCAAACCCTTCGACTTTAGTGAGCTGATGGCGCGCGTTCGCGCCCTCGCGCGCAGACCGCCAATTCAAGCCCAGCAGACAACATTGAGAGTTGCTGACTTGGAAGTGAACCTGATTTCACGGACGGTGATACGGGCAGGCCGTGTGATTGACCTTCTACCACGTGAGTTCGAACTGCTTGTGCTTCTAATGCGAAACGAGGGACGGGTGTTGACCCGGACAACGTTGTTGGAGCGCATCTGGGACTTCCATTTCGACCCGAAGACAAGTGTCGTCGAGACGCACGTCAGCCGGCTGCGAATGAAGATCGACAGAACCTATCCCACGAGGTTGATCCATACGGTGCGCGGCAGAGGTTACAGCCTGTACCCGCCCTCCTGACCTCGCTGGAACCGACCGTGTCAACGTTGGCAGCTTCGGAGAATAGTCATCACTATCGACAAACTCCTCGTTCTCGCCCTGTCGCGTGTCGTCCCGGTGGGCGACCTCGTGGTGCTTACTCCCTCGGGCAAACACAAATTTGGCGATGGCAGTGGACCGCGCGTCGCTTGCCGCTTCCAAGACTCGCGCGCAATTTTTGCGTTCATAACTGACCCAGACCTGAAGCTTGGCGAACTTTACATGGAAGGCCGCCTGACGATGGAGGCCGGATCGATTTACGATCTTCTCTGCTTGCTGTTGCGGGGGTCCCGTGATCGTCGGCAACCGATGCTCGCGCGCATCATCGACCGGGTACGCTCTGCGTGGGTTCGCACTATGCAGACAAACTTCCTGGCGCAATCCCGGCGCAACGTGGCACACCACTACGACCTCGACGAACAACTGTACGGTCTGTTTCTCGACAAGGACATGCAGTACTCGTGTGCCTACTTCGAAAGCATCGATGTCGATCTGGACACCGCGCAGCTCGCCAAGAAGCGGCACATAGCCGCGAAGCTGGCGCTTGAGCCGAAACATCGCGTGCTGGACATCGGATGCGGCTGGGGCGGCCTTGCTCTCTATCTCTCAAACACGGCGGGTGCTGCCAGTGTTCTTGGAATCACACTCTCAGAACAACAACTGCGCATCGCGACCAACCGCAAAGGCGAGGCTTGGGGCAGTCGTTCGGTGACGTTCGCGCTGGCGGACTACCGGCAGGTCTCAGGGACCTTTGACCGTATCGTCTCCGTCGGCATGTTCGAGCACGTCGGCATCAAGTTCTACGAGCCGTTCTTTGCCAGATGCCACGAACTTTTGGCCGATGATGGGATTATGCTGCTGCACACCATTGGATGCTCGGCAGTACCCGGATTTGTCATGCCATGGCTCAACAAGTACATCTTCCCCGGAGCATACGTCCCGTCGCTTTCGGAGATCGTTCCTGTCATTGAGCGTCAGGGGTTCGTGATCAGCGACATCGAGGTATTGCAACGTCACTATGCCTTGACGTTGCGTCACTGGCGAGAACGGTTCCTCGCTCGCTGGAGCGAAGCCGCCCTTCTCTACGACGAGCATTTCTGCAGGATGTGGGAGTTCTATTTGTCCGCAGGCGAAGCGGCCTTTCAGTATGAAGACGTCAACGTCTTCCAAATTCAGCTGACCAAACAGCCGGCGGTCACCCCACTTACGCGATCATATATTGCCGCTCGCGAGTCGGCTTTACACGAAGCGGAACGGCTGCAGGCAACCGTTGAAACATAAGTCGACGCAGGCGCTCGTGGAGCATGCGACCGCACGTCCCGATGGCTACGTGCTCGGCACGGAAGGGGCGCCGGCGCCTTTCTCGCCGGCGTGCGCTACGGCACCGGCGCGCTCTACCTGTACACGGGCGGCGACGAGAAGGTATTGCCCGTCGATTGGGAACGACTTCGGCGGCGAAGGCTCACGCACCATGTTCCCGATCTATCGCCTGCGAGGCGTGCCGGCCCTCTACCACACCTTCACCGGCATCGATGGAACGGCGTACCTTATTGGCGGCGTCTGCATCACCTTCCTAAAGGTGGCCCAGTGCTCATGGCACCCATCCGCACCGGCCTCGGGTTGCGGCTCGGTGCCAACATCGGCTAGATCCGCTTCACGCCGCGGCCCACCTCGAATCCGGTCTGAGAGGACGGCGGCGCTTTCCACGCAGTCTCCACGCGGCCTGGACATTCAGCCAACCTCGGGCGGGCAAGCTGACGCGTGTGGCCGCTCCGGAGCCACGTGCTCTGGGTGCGACTATGACCTCGATCAGCTACCTGCGTGTCAGTCCCCTCTTGGTTGCCTTGGCTCTAGGGGCCTGTCGCGTAGAGGAGACGACCGAAGCCGAAACTCCCCCTGCAACAGTCTCTGTGTTGTCAGCACGAACTGAGACTGTGACGCTGTTTGACGAGTTACCGGGCCGCGTGGTGGCGCTGCGCACGGCCGAGATCAGGCCGCAGGTCGGCGGTATCGTCGAGAAGCGGATGTTCGTCGAAGGCTCCGAGGTCGTCGCCGGCCAGGCTCTATTTCAAATCAATGCCGCTCCTTTCGCAGCGGAGTTGGAAAGCGCTGCCGCGGTGCTGCAGCGCGCCGAAGCAGGCGTCGTGCGAACCCAGAACAGGTTCGATCGTGCTAAGAAGCTGATCACTACCAACGTAATCAGCAGCCAAGCGTATGACGACGCGGTCGCCGAACTGGCGCAGGCGAAGGCAAACGTTGCGGAAGCGACGGCGGCATTGCAGCGCCGGCGCCTCGATCTTGAGTATGCCACGGTACGCGCCCCGATCGCGGGACGCATCGGACAGGCGCTGGTCACCGAAGGTGCGCTGGCATCTGCCTCGGGCGCCGCGCCGTTCGCGATCGTGCAGCAGATCGACCGCGTATATATCGATGTCCGCCGGCCGGCGTCCCAGATTGAAGTAATCCGCGCTTTGGCGCGATCGGGCCAACTCGAAGATACCTCGCGAGTTCCGGTCACCATCCTCGCAGCAAGTGGCAATCCCTATCCTGTCGCAGGCCGTGCTCTCTTCTCCGACATCAGTGTCGACCAGGGCACTGGCAATGTCAGTGTGCGCGTGGAGGTCGACAATCCGGACCGGCTTCTGCTGCCGGGCATGTACGTGAGGGCCCGACTGCCGCGTGGTATCAAGCGCGACGTTGTGATGGTGCCGCAGCAGGCGGTCTTGAGGGACGCAGCTGGACAACCTCAGCTTGTCATCGTCGACGGAGCCAAACGGGCGATGCACCGTACCGTCGAGCTGGGGGAGCTCGTTGAAGGTCGCTACATCGTGACTGCCGGCCTCAAGGCTTTCGAGATCTTCGTGGTTGAGGGCCAGGAGCGCGTGCGCGACGGCGCCCCTGTCAGTGCCGTGCCCTTCGTGGTGGCAGCAGCTGATGCGCAGCCCTAGAGCGGAGACGGCAGAGTGCCCGCATTCTTTATCAACCGTCCGGTGTTTGCCTGGGTTATCGCGCTCTTCATCGCGCTCTTGGGTGCCTTGGCTCTGCCGCAGCTACCAGTGTCGCGCTTCCCCACCATCGCTCCCCCGAGCGTCAGCATCTACGCGACCTATACTGGCGCCACCCCGAAAACCATCAACGACAGCGTCGTCAGCCTGATCGAGCGGGAGCTGTCGAGCGTCAAGAACATGCTGTACTTCGAGTCGTCAGCCGACACATCAGGCAGCGCCAGTGTCGTGGCGACCTTCAAGCCCGGCACCGATCCGGAGCTTGCGCAGGTCGATGTGCAGAACCGGCTGAAGGCGATCGAGCCCCGCCTCCCCCAGGCGGTGCGCCAGCTCGGCGTCACAGTCGAATCGGCAACCTCCGACTTCCTGCTGATCGTGACGTTGAGCTCCAGTGACGCCACGTACAACGAGCTCGCGCTCGGGGATTATATGACCCGCAGCATCGCCGAAGAACTCAAGCGCGTGGAAGGTGTCGGCCGGGTTCAGTCATTCGGCTCCGAGAAAGCCATGCGTATCTGGATAGACCCCGCGATGCTCATCTCTTACTCGCTCTCGCTGTCAGACATACAGGCGGCGATACGAACGCAGAACGCCGAGATCGCGCCTGGACGCATCGGCTCCGAACCGACGGTCAAGGGGCAGAAAATCAGCGTGCCGCTGACCGTCGAGGGGCAGCTGCGGACGCCAGAGCAGTTCGCGGCGATCGTGTTGCGCGCCCGGCCGGACGGCTCCAAGCTCGTCCTCGGTGACGTCGCGCGCGTCGAGATAAACGCCCAGAGCATGGCCTTCTCGATCCGCGAAGATGGACGGCCGGCGGCGGCGGCCGGGGTACAACTGTCGCCGGGTGCCAATGCTGTACGCACTGCCGACGCGATCAAGGCCCGCCTCGCCGAGCTGGCGCCGACCATGCCGAAGGGCATCAAGTACTCCATCTCCTTTGACACCTCGCCCTTCATCAAGATTTCGATCGAAAAGGTCATCTACACGCTCGTCGAAGCCATGGTGCTGGTTTTCCTGGTGATGCTGCTCTTCCTGCAGAAGCTTCGCTACACGCTCATTCCAGCCATCGTTGCCCCCATCGCGTTGCTTGGAACCTTGGCCGTCATGTGGGTGGCGGGCTTCTCGATCAACGTGCTCACCATGTTCGGGATGGTCCTGGCCATCGGCATCATCGTCGACGACGCGATCGTCGTCGTCGAGAACGTCGAGCGCATCATGGTTGCGCAGGGCCTGTCGCCCAAGCAAGCTACGCAGAAAGCGATGCGGGAGATCACCGGTGCGGTCATCGGGATCACCCTCGTACTTTCCGCGGTCTTTGTTCCGATGGGCCTAGCATCGGGCTCGGTGGGCGCTATCTATCGGCAGTTCGCGGTGGCGATGTCGGTATCCATTCTATTCTCCGCCTTTCTGGCGCTAACGTTGACGCCGGCGCTATGCGCCACCCTGTTGAAGCCGGTTGATATTTCACATCACACTCGACGGGGCTTTTATGGCTGGTTCAATCGCGTCTTTGATCGGCTCACGGAACGCTATGCGGGCTGGGTAGGCGCTCTCGTCAAACGAGGCGGCCGCATGATGGTGATCTACCTCGTCATCGTCGTCGCGATGGCCTACGCCTTCGTGCGGCTGCCATCCTCCTTCGTGCCGAACGAAGATCAAGGGAACTTTATGACCATGTTCTCCCTTCCCGCCGATGCGACAGCGGAACGGACCTTGGACATCGTCAAGATGTACGATGCGCATGTCGCCCAGCGCCCAGACGTCGAAAGCAACACCTCCGTTGTCGGTTTCGGCTTGTATGGATCCGGTTCCAACGCCGCCATGAGCTTCACGACTCTCAAGGATTGGAAGCAGCGCACCGGGACCGTCGACGACGAGATCGCGAGTGCTACAGCAGCCATGGCCGGGGCTCGGGAGGGGATGGTCATGAGCATGAAGCCACCGGCCATCGAGGCGCTCGGTACGACATCGGGATTCTCGCTGCGGCTTCAGGACCGGGCCAATCGCGGCAACGCGGCATTGGCTGCGGCACAGAACCGCCTGTTAGAACTTGCGGCGCAAAGCAAGCTCGTCACCGGCGTCACCACCGAAGGACTGCCCGATGGGCCGAATCTTAAGCTGGTGGTCGATCGCCAAAAGGCGGAAGCCCTTGGGGTTCCCTTTGCCTTGATCAGCGACACGCTCGCTGCCGCCATCGGATCCTCTTACGTGAACGACTTTCCGAATGCTGGGCGCATGCAGCAGGTGATCGTGCAGGCGGATGCCCCCAACCGGATGCAGATCGACGACGTCTTGAAGCTCTACGTGCGCAATCACGCCGGCGGCATGGTTTCCCTCGCGGAGGTCGTGAGCGCCACCTGGGAAGCGGGCCCCCTCCAATTGACGCGCTATAACGGTTTCCCAGCGGCCCGCATTACCGGCAATGCCAAACCCGGCGTTTCCAGCGGTGACGCGATGGCCGAAATGGAAAGATTGGCCGCGCAGCTGCCTGCAGGCTTCAACGTCAACTGGATCGGCCAGTCCCTCCAGGAGAAGCTATCCGGCTCTCAGGCGCCGATGCTGCTCGCGCTTTCGATGCTCGTCATCTTCCTAGTCCTCGCCGCCCTCTACGAGAGTTGGTCGATTCCCCTGTCCGTGATGCTGGTAGTGCCTCTCGGCATCGTCGGTGCCATTCTTGCCGTGCAGCTCCGCGGCCTCGACAACGACGTCTTCTTCAAGGTGGGACTTGTCACCATCATCGGCCTTTCCGCAAAGAATGCCATCCTCATCGTCGAATTTGCCAAGACACTCCGTTTGCAGGGGTTGGGAATAGGCGAGGCCGTCGTGACGGCCGCAAGCCTGCGCCTGCGCCCCATCCTCATGACCTCGCTGGCCTTCACATTGGGCGTCGTGCCGCTCATGCTCGCCCACGGCGCAAGCGCCGCAACCCAGCATTCCATCGGCACCGGAGTGTTCGGCGGTATGGTCTCCGCCACCGTGTTGGCGATCTTTTTCGTGCCGGTCTTCTACGTGGTCGTCATGAGGCTATTTGAGCGGCGCAAAGATAGCGCCGTCTCTTCTGACGTCAGCTTGTCGGCGGACAATTCCCAGGGAAGCTAGAACACGCGCTGCCACCCCTCGAAGTACCATCGACGCTGCGTCCACACACTCTCAACGCTGTCTCGACAAAGATGATCACCATGCCCGAATGGCACCGAGCACATCGCACCGAGCACATCGCTGAGAGTTCCGCGTAATGCCGACGGAGTTGGAGAGCACTTACGCTCAGGTAATCGCTGGACTGATCGCTATGAGTGGTAGGGAGCGGGTTGTCATCCCACCGGAGCACCTGCCTTTCGATCCCTTCTTCATCCAGGTTACCGAGGACGATAAGGGTGTGACGGTGTGCTTGGTGCGCGACTAGGAGTTAGAACGCTCCGCAGTGCTATCGCCCAGGAATTTAGGCCGTGCTCCCGCGAGGAAGGGCAGCAAGGACACGGGGGACTGACGCCCACCATGTGCACTATCATGGTGCTCGTGCTGCGCGCCGTCATCAGTCAGGCGATCGACACCCGACGGCAACAATGCACTCATGAGCGGACCTTGGCAGGCGGTCACCCCGCAGCTCCGACGGTGGAGATGAGCGCTTGTGCGTCGAACCGATCATCACTGTCTAAATCTTACGGCTAGAGCGAACGTCCAGATATGCACCGCAGTGTCGTCGCTCCTTTCGCGAGGCTGTGCGGGGTCGTTCGACGACGTTAGTTCGGGCTTGCTATCGCCGGCCGAACGGACCCGCACAACGGTCACCGACATTGAGTTGTTGTGCCGCTTACAGCAGAGTGGGTGCTAGATGGTGATCTCTGCGGGAGGACCGAATGCGTTTCATAGTGACTGCAGCAGCAACGATCGTCCTCTCGGGCGCTTCGGCGCTCGCTTGCAATATCGATCCTCAGACAAATGTGGAACTCGATCCGAAGGACCGGGCGGTTCTGATATCGCTGGGGAAGGCCATTGATGTGCCGGAACTTCTGAAAGGCGCGCCTGTCGCTGCGCTTTTTTCCGAGCCCTCGGACGCGGTGACGATCAACGCATCGGATGCCAAAACATTGGCCCAAGCCCTGGCGGGCTTACGCAAGGCTACGGCCTGCCACGCGGATCGCGTCACCATGGAAAGAATCCTCGAAGCTGACACCCCCGGCATCAGATTCCTCAAGCAGATTGAAGGATGCTTGGCCGACGCCTGCGTCGACAATCAGTAATGACAGCCACGGCAGCGCGGCGCCATGACCCTGACTAGTGTGCTCGTGGTTGCGCGAGCCGGGCCAGATTGATCAGGGCATCGTCCGTGAGCGATATCGCCCCTCCGCCACTGATTCTGAACGTCGACCCGCCGACCAGCACGGTGATGTCCCGGCGCGCAATGCTCAGCAGCGCGCCATCTCCGATGTCGATGCGCCGGATGCCGGGGCCGGCATTGGCTCGCTTGAGGTCACGAACGACGTCCAGATGTAAGCGCGAATTTAGCTTCTGGTATTCCAGGAAGGTCGACGTATCGAGCCCAGGTCGGCCATCAGGCGTCCACTCGCACATCGGCTCATGATCGCGGTTGGACATTGCTCGGACTTGGCGTCCGAGCTGTTGCGACACCTCGTCATCGGTGAGAAGGGAGCACGGGTCTTGCGTAAATCCGGTTCCTTCGTACGCCTGAACCCCTGCCGGGTCCGCATGGCCGGCGCTTGTGAACAGCATTGTCGCGCCGGCAATGCACAGCAGCGCCAACACGCGGACGGGTGATGGATTGGCCGACATCACGTTCTCCTCGAACTCCTAACTTGCACTCGCGACTATCATTGTCGTCGATCAAGCCGTCCAGAAGGCATGCGGACGGCATGACGAGTTGGTGAGACCGGCCTCAGAAGGAATCTGACCGACATGCTGAGACGGGGCGACATCTAAGGTCTGCTTTGCCTCCTCGGCAGTGGGACCTGCCGGCAGCGGTTCAGGGGAGCGAACCGGAGCAAGCCGGATGACCACCCCAGAAAACGACCTGCCGGGTGGCAACGTCTGCAACGGGCTGGTCGTTGATTTTGGCCGCCGCTTGGCGATTCTATCGGGCGGCTCACTGCCAGTGCCAGTGACCGCTTTACCGAGGCGCGTTAGATGTGGATCACCGGAAAAATCTTTCGTCGACGCGCGAAGGGCTACACGCGGCGGATCATGCTCCGTTACGACCGTATGCTCGTTTTCGAGGGCATCCTCGGCACCGGCGACAAGCTCTTTGCCAAGGAGCGTACACCGCTTGAGCCTCTCATCTACCACGCATTTCTATTCGCACTCGACGCCATCGAATGCGAGATTTGGGTGAGGGACGATGCGAAGACGCGCTTCGATCGGGACCGATTTTATCGAGCCCATCTCAACGCGGACTGCACGTATTGCTGGTTCAATGGCCATGAGGCGCTCGTGCGCGACCGAGAGTCAAACCATGAGAGCGAGGGCGAAGCGTCGTGAGCTTCCACCTCGCCGTCGATGTACACTATCACGGCGATGGTCGGGCCGTTGCTGCCGGGGTTGCGTTCGCCGACTGGCGGTCCGATGTGATCGACCGAACCGAGGTGGTGCGCCTCGGGAGTGCGCGGCCGTACGAGCCCGGACATTTCTTCAAGCGCGAGTTGCCGCACGTCTTGGAACTTATGGATCGGTTCCCGAAGATACCGGCGACGATCGTTATCGACGGCTACGTGACGTTGGGACTGGACCAGCGCGACGGCCTAGGCGCGCGGCTCTTTTCTGCTCTCCGGGGACAGGTTGCCGTTATCGGAGTCGCAAAGAGTCGTTTCATTGGGACGCCAGCCGAGACAGAGGTCTTGCGGGGCAAGAGCAAGCGGCCACTCTATGTGACGAGCCGCGGGATCGCGCTTGAGATTGCCAAGGGACTGATCCGCGACATGCACGGCTTCAATCGCTTACCAACGCTCTTGGTGGCAGTCGACCGCGCGTGCCGCGAGCTAGCCCCGATGTCCAAATCCGAATGAGCCTCTCGGTGGAATTGGCGGGTCACGCAGGTCATAGCCGGCGCGACACGAAGGCGGCGCCGCGACGGAACGCGACGGAAGATGGCAGGCGATGCGATGGGGTTAGTCAGGTCCAAAGGAGGAACGTAACTGTCCCACCAAGTTTGCCGGTGGGACAATACCGGCAAGAAAATAAGCAGAATCAATTGCTTAAGTGGGTGATGGCGCCCCGTAGGGGACTCGAACCCCTGTTCCCAACGTGAGAGGCTGGTGTCCTAGGCCACTAGACGAACGGGACAGCGCTGGAGCGAACCTATATGGGACTAAGCGCCCATCGATCAAGCCGTTTCTTTGCTTCAGGTCCTGCAATACCCAAAGAGCGTCAATCGGGCGCTGTTCGCTTGATACCGATGTCGGTGAGCGCGCGGCCCGCAGCGAGATCGTAGACCGCAATCCCTTCCGCGCCCGCGGCTTCATAGTGAACCGCAAGCCGGTCGCCCGAAAGCGAGATCGAGCGCACCTGCGCGCCTGCGGGCAAGCGCAGCATCGCCTCGGGCGGAACGGCCGGGCGCGGCGCTGGCGGCGGTTGCGTCGTCTTGGCGGACGCGAGATAGATGATGCGGCCGGCAACCGTCGCAAGGCCGGCGAACAGCAGCACCCCGAGCGCGACGACGACAATCTTCATCGTGCGCTGCAGGCGCGCTTCCGCTGAGTTCGGCATGGGAGCTGCCGCCGCCGCGGGGGCTGCGTCGGCGGCATCGGTCGGGTGCATTCTACGTCCTTCCGTCATCTCGCGGAGGCCATCGGGAGGCCAGTTATAAGGCTATGTCTAGCGCCGAGCCGAGACCCAGCGCAAACCCGTTGCAGCTCACCGCGAGCGAGGAAGATACGGGAACCCGCCTCGATAAGCTGCTCGCCCAGCGCGTCGATGGGCTGAGCCGTGCGCGCATCCAGGCGCTGATCCGCTCCGGAAATATCACCGATGGCGATGGTAACGCCGTCGACAATGGCGCCTACCGCGTCAAGCCTGGCGACACGTTCAAAGTTGTACTGCCGCCGCCTGTCGCCGCCGAGCCGCGCGCTGAGAAAATGCCCCTCAGCGTGGTCTACGAGGATAGCGACCTCATTGTCATCGACAAACCGGCGCACATGGTTGTGCATCCCGCGCCGGGGCACGCCGAAGGCACCCTCGTGAATGCCCTCATCGCCCACTGCGGCGATAGCCTTTCGGGTATCGGCGGTGTGCGCCGGCCCGGCATCGTGCACCGGCTCGACAAGGGCACCTCGGGACTTCTCGTCGTGGCGAAGAACGATGCCGCCCATCAAGGGCTTGCCGAGCAGTTCGCCGCCCACGGCGCCGATGGCCGAATGTACCGGGCCTATCGCGCGCTGGTATGGGGAAAGCCCCTGCGTCCCCGTGACACCATCTCGGCGCGGCTTGGCCGCAGCCAGTCGAACCGCACCAAGATCGCAGTGACCCGCGGCGAAGCCGGCCGCCACGCCGTAACCCATTACGAGCTCTTAAGAACCTTCGAGACCGACGCGGGCCCCGTGTCGCTGCTCCGCCTCGAGCTCGAAACCGGCCGCACCCATCAGATCCGCGTGCACCTTGCCCACGTCGGGATGCCTGTTCTCGGAGATTCGATATACGGCAGCGGCTTCAAAGCGAAGGTGGGCCGCCTCGGCGAGGGCTCCAGGAGCGCCTTGGAGGCGCTCGGCCGCCAGGCCCTCCATGCCGCGGAACTGGGCTTCGAGCATCCCCTCACGGGCCAATCACTTCAGTTTGAAAGCCCGCTGCCGGCCGATATCGCCAATCTGTTGAATGCCTTGGAGGCGGATTAGCGGCAAAATTGGCGCGCGCCGCAAATCGCAGATTAGGTCCAATACCAAGTCCCGTATGGCGAATGAGCGCCCAGCGCTACACTCTCGCGGCCCGAAGAATGGGGCGTGAACGGGATAATCGCTGTCTCAGCAAAACATTTCTGCACTGCGCTTGCGACATAGATGGAGTGCAACAATATATCCCTGACCTGCGTATAGGGGGTAAGGCGGGCACCGGATCGACGGAAAATAGGCATCTGGTGCGTTTTCTAAAAGGGTTCAGCCGAAAGTCGGCGAAGCCCGCGAACGGTTCCCCGCTTATGATGACTGAGAGGGACCGCCCTGGCACTGGGGCGGCTGGTAGACGACATGGCAACGAAACTTCCGACGATCGCGCAGGGCTCGCTGGGTCTCGCTCGTTATCTCGAGGAGATTCGCAAATTCCCGATGCTGGAACCGGGCGAAGAGTTCATGCTGGCCAAGCGCTGGCAGGAGCACTCCGACCAGGACGCAGCCGAGAAGCTGGTGACGTCGCACCTTCGCCTCGTCGCCCGCATCGCCATGGGCTATCGCGGCTACGGCCTGCCGATCGGAGAGGTCATCTCCGAAGGCAACGTCGGCCTGATGCAGGCGGTGAAGCGCTTCGATCCGGACAAGGGCTTCCGCCTCGCGACGTATGCGATGTGGTGGATCCGTGCCTCGATCCAGGAATACATCCTGCGTTCGTGGAGCCTCGTGAAGATGGGCACCACTGCGGCGCAGAAGAAACTGTTCTTCAACCTGCGGCGCGCCAAGAGCCAGCTCCAGGCCCTCGATGACGGCGACTTGCACCCCGATCACGTCAAAACGATCGCGCGCAAGTTCGGTGTCAGCGAGGCCGACGTCGTGTCGATGAACCGCCGCCTCGGTGGCGATGCGTCGCTCAACGCACCCGTTCGCACCGATTCCGAAGCCGGCGAATGGCAGGACTGGCTGGCGGACGATGCGCCCACGCAGGAGGATACCCTCGGCGATGAGCAGGAGCTCGACCAGCGCAAGAACTACCTGTCGAACGCGCTTGCCTCGCTCAACGACCGCGAGCGGCGCATCTTCGAGGCGCGGCGGTTGACCGAGCAGCCGGCGACGCTCGAGGACCTGTCGACGGAATTCGGCGTCTCGCGCGAGCGCATCCGCCAGATCGAGGTACGCGCGTTCGAGAAGGTACAGAAGGCGGTGCAGTCGGCCGCGACGGCGGACGACGCCGCCCGCGTGCACTGACGGGTAAGCGCCCTCCTCAAGACCGACCGCCAGAAATAACCGCGGCGCCGCGCTATTGCGGCGCCGTTACTTTTAGATCGCCTACCTGCCAGGTATCGCCCGTCTTGCTGGCGGCGGAAGCGGCCAGCAGTCCGATATGGCTCGGCCACCGTGGCGGCTCACCCTTGAAGCTGCCCGCCGGATTGCCGTTGACCGCGATGTTCACCTGTTCGCCCTTGATCGTCACCCGCATGGTGTTCTTCTGCTTCGAGCCTGTTTTGGCGGCGGCGAGCTTCGTCCACGCCACCGGGCGTTTGGGAAGCGCCTTGCCGTCGACGATGCGCGCGACCGTGAAGTAGCCGTTCGGCGCGAGCACCGCCTGATAGTAGTTCCGGCTGTCCTGCACCCAGAATACGAGCCCCGCATAGCTCGCCGTCGGATTCGCCGTGTTGTTCGCGAGCGTGAACTCGGCACACGCGTCCATGTCGCCGAAGACGAACACGCGGTTCCAGCGCAGCGCCGGCGTGCCGGGCGCCGGAGTGAACGTCGCCACACCGTCGGCGATGTCGAACTTGCTGTCCTTCGGGCCCCAGTTCGCATCGTATTCCGCGAACGCCCTATCATAGAGCGCCTTGCCCGCTCCGCAGCCGGGCGATGCCGCTTCGATCGCGCCGGTGACCGCCTCACCCTCTCCTGACGATTTTCCTTCCGCCGCCGCTGTCTCGGCGGGAGCGGAAGCGGGCGCCGGGTCCGCGGCGCTGAAACCGGACACGCGCCAGGTGTCGACCGCGGAAGGTGCCGACGACGCGACGATACCGGCATGGCTGGCCGCTTCCGGCGGCTGCCCGCGGAAGCGCGCCACTTCCGTATCGTTGACATGCAGGATGACATTCTGGCCATTGGCCGTGACGCGCAGAGCGTTCTTCGCACCCGGCCCCGTTTTCACCGCGGTCGACTGTGTCCAGTTGACCGGAGGTGTCTGCACGATGCGTCCGGCCACCTTGCGCGCCACGGTGAACATACCGTTCGGCGAAATCACCGCCTGATAGAAGTTGTCCTTGTCGGTGACCCAGAACAGCAGCCCCGCATAGCTGCGCGATGCATCCGCCGTCGTTTCCGGCATCGCAAAGGTTGCGCAGACCTCGACGTTATTGAGCGATAGTCCATCATTCCACCGCGCGGTCTGCGTGCCGATCTGCGGTGTGAGTGTCGCCTCGTTTCCCTGCGTCTTGAACTGATCGTCGGCTTCACCCCAGGCGCTGGCGCCCATCTGAAATTCGCCCGACCCTGCCGCCTCGACACAGGCCGCAGCAGCGGGCGACACCAGAAACAAAAGGGCCAGCGCGGTGAAGTAAGCTCGGTGCATTCGTTCCTCGCAGTTTTCGCGATTCGACGTGAACCGCAGTATGCCGCAGAAACAGCAGTGTGTGGCCTTTAGAAGGCCGCTTTGCGGCACGGCAAGCATCACCGTGCATGCAACATTAATTCGCCGTGCAGCGCACTCGTATCTGCAGTCGAATCACTTACTCTTTTCTGCGAGGGGGCCGACCTCTCGCGTCTCCACCCTTGGAGCCGCACGGAGTTATGCGTAGGACGACGGGTGCGCGTCAGAGAAGGAGGGCAGTTGCCCTTGGACTCTCCGTGCAAGAATAGTCGAATGACTGACGCAATCAGTCGGCTGGATGCGTGGCGGGCATGGACGGGGCCGCCCCAGGGAGCATCCGCCGGCTTTGTCTGTCGGCCTCCGCCGAGCCCTGTCCACGACCGCCGCAAACCATTGCATTCCCCGATGACCGCCACACAGGCGTCGCGCCCTCCCCGGGCAGCGCGTCGCCGCGTGGTGCGCATCGGCTTTGTTTCGGGTTGCACGGCATCGCGGCACCTACTGGAAGATGGAGTGGAAAATGCTGAAGCGCCTTCCTCATACGAAGGTCCCACACACCGTATCTTCTCGTTCTCGCGTTGCATCCTCGCTTCGGCTTCAAACGGAATGGCTTTGGATACTGCTCTGGCGCCAAAAACAGATGCGGCCTCCAAGTATGACTTGACGGGGCTTTAGCCGAGGAAGGCGTGCGACCTGACTCTCGGCCACAAACGATGAGGCCGGTCCCGAAGGACCGGCCTTTTTATTATTATTGACGCCTAAGGGGTCAGGACTGTCGCCGCTCTCGATGCTTACATCGGCAGCTGAGCAACCTGATTGGAGAAGTAGTTGTCGATCGCCGACATGATGGAGTCGGTGACCTTGTCGCGCCAGGCATCCGACTGCAGGTTTGCCGCGTCCTGCTTGTTCGTCACATAGGCGAGTTCGATCAGCACGGACGGGAACTGTGCCGTCTTGAGCACGCGGAACGATGCCTGCTGGTCGGGCTTGCTGCGCATCGTCGTGCTGGCGCCCATCGTCTCGATAACGGTCTTCGCAAAGACGTTCGTGCGGTCGTGCGTGGCATCGATCTCGCGCTCTGCCAAATCCGCGAGGATGTCTTTCACGAAATTGACGTCGCGGTTCGTGCCGATCTGCTTGACGGTCTCGACTTCGGATTTCGACAGCACATCGACATCCCCGCGCGTGGAGCGTCGCAGGCTTGCGGCCACCGAATCCCGCAGCGAATAGATGGTGGCGCCGCTGGCATTGCTGCCGCCGCCGGCATAGTCGCAGTGCACGGCGATGAAGAGGTTGGCGTTGTGTTTCTCGCCGAAGGCGACGCGATCGCCGAGCGGGATGAATACGTCCTCGTCCCGCGTCATCAGCACTTTGTAGCGGCCCGTCTCGTTGAGTTTGCGCTCGAGGATCTTGCTGAATTCCAGCGTGATGACCTTCTCGACGGCGCCGTTCTTCATCGCGCCGGAATCGTGGCCGCCGTGTCCCGGATCGATGACGATCACCGGCTTGAAGGCGCGCTCCGCCCGCACATCCGGCGGCACCGCAGGACGCGGCAGCGGCGGCTGCAGTCCCGCCGCGCCGAGTGAATAGGTCGGCGGCGCGATGTCGGACTTTGCCGCCACCTTCTGCTTTACGGGAGCCGTAATGCTGGCGGTGATGGGCGTGAAGGAGGAAATCTCGACGACGAGATGCTCGTCGCTTTCACCGCTCGCCTTCTCGATGCGCGCGCTCGAAACGATCACCGGCTCGGTAACGTAAATGATGATGCGCGACCGGTCGGTTCCGGAAAGGCCAGCCTGAAACGACTTGATCAGACCGATCGGGCCGTCCTTCGGCTGCTGCGGCAGGCGCAGCTTCGTTTCCTTCACCTGCACAACCACGCGGTTCGGGTTGCTGAGGGAGAAGACCTCGAACTCTGCTTTTTTCGGCAGACCGACCACGAAGCGCGTGCGCTGCGGCGGCACGTTGGCGACCGCCGTGTTCGCAGCGCTGCCACCCCCGAAGAGGCTGTCTGCACTTTTGTTGATAAGGTTCTGCGCTTCGTCGAGCAGGCTCTGCGCCTGCAGCGGTGTGTGCGCGCAGAACAAGACAAGCAGGAATAGTATCCCGCGGCGCAAGCGCCACGGAGTGCCATAAACCATGACGTCTGACCCCCGTTTACGCGATACAATTCCAAGTGGTGGGACGGTCAAGGTTGCCTGAAATGATGGCCGTTTGCGGTCGTCCTTCAGGCATTGTTAGGGTTATTGCCCAATAAGCCTTAATATTTTGCTAACGGCGGCACGGATTGCAGACGAAACCGCCACGTGGTGCGGTTCAAATTGCGATCGGGGCAGGGAATTGGTGCGCGAAAACTAGCGCCAGCGATCGGCCGCGCCATCATCTTCGGCGCGCGCGTCGACCCACGCGGTCTCGCCGGACGGCATCGTTTCTTTCTTCCAGAACGGCGCCCGCGTCTTGAGGTAGTCCATCAGGAATGCCGCCGCCTCGAATGCCGCTTGGCGATGCGCGGATGCGGCGATCACGAGGACGATGTTGTCGCCGGCATGGAGCTCGCCGACCCGGTGGATGAGAAGGCTCGCCTGTAGCGGCCAGCGCGCGTGCGCCTCCGCTTCGATGCGCGCCATCTCCGCTTCCGTCATGTCGGGATAGTGTTCCAGCGTCAGCGCTTTGATCTGTCGTTCGCTGTCCGCACCTCGCACGCGGCCCGTGAACGTGACGATCGCGCCGATATCGGTACGCCCGCCGACCAGCTTTTCCGTTTCCGCACCGACGTCGAAATCATCGAGCTGCACGCGAACAGCCACGGCTCACCCTCCGGTGACGGGCGGGAAGAAGGCGATCTCGCGCGCCTCGCCGAGCGCCGCGGAGGGCTTCACGTGCACCTTGTCGAGCGCTGCGCGCACGACTTCGCGCCGCGCGAAGGCCTCCCCGTATTGCGGCCCCCGCTGCTCCAGCCAATCGATGAGATCGGCAACGGTCGCGATGCTTGCGGGAAGCTCGACCTCTTCGGAGGCGGTTCCGACCTTCTCGCGAAGCCAGGCGAAATACAAAAGGCGCACGTTGCGCATCCGGTTGTCCATATCTGCCTTGCCGATGCGCGCCCTAGCGCTCCATGGCATGCACGATGCCAGCCTTCAGGTAGTCGTATCCCGTCCACAGCGTCAGCAGCGCCGCAATCCAGAGAATGACGATGCCGCCCGTCATGATGCCGGGCACGATCTTTTCCGCCGCAGGCCCCGCGAGAAGCACCGCCAGCGCGATCATCTGCATGGTGGTCTTCCACTTGGCGAGCTGCGTGACGTGGATCTTCACGTTGAGCTCGGCGAGGAACTCGCGCAGCCCCGAAACCAGCATCTCCCGGCACAGAATGATGATCGCCGCCCAGATCGACCAGCCGCCGATGGTGTTGTCGTGCACCAGCATCATCAGCACCGCGCCCACCAGCAGCTTGTCCGCGATGGGGTCGAGCATCCGGCCGAGCGTCGACTGCTGCTCCCAGATGCGCGCAAGATATCCGTCCAGCCAATCGGTGACGCTGGCAAACACGAACAGCGCGAAGGCCGACCAGCGCGCAGCATCACCCTTGAGGAAAAACAGACAGGCGACGAGCGCAGGAACGGCCGCAATGCGAACGTACGTCAGCACGTTCGGCAGGCTCATCGGCAGGGCGCGGGAGGCGGCAGCTTGTTCCATCGCCCCTTGGTACACCATCCCCGCGCACGCCCGTCAATGGCGCAGTGGCTGGCCGCTAAATAGGCCGGAAATCAGCCGATTAATGGCAAATGCCGCGGCTCGAGCGGCGCACCTTCATATCGAGGTGGAAATGGTCGCGATGGGCCTCGTTGGCTTCGGGGCCGAGCACGGTCGCGAAAACGGCACACGAGCCTTCGTGCAGCCGCTTCAGGAATACCGCCTCCTTGGTGGTTGCCGGCTTTAGGCTCGCTTCCTCGCTCCCCGCAGCCTTGCCGGCCGTCGCCTTGGAATCTTCGGAGACCTTGCCGCCGTCTTTCGCCGTGGGGCGCCGGTAGTCGGCCTTCTGAAGGCTTCCCTCCTTGGGATTAGCCCGCTTCCCGGCTTCGCCCGCGGCCGGCTTCTCGCCGGCGGAAGGCTGCCCGGAGGCTCCTTTCGCGTCGGCCGGCGGCTTCGGCTTGACGGCCTCCTTCTCGGCAGCCTTTTTGCGCGCGGCGGTGATATCGCGCTCGGTCGGCCCCCAGCCCTTAGCGACGGTGATCGTGCGTCCGTCGGCCATCATGAAGGCGGAGATATCGACGGCATTCCCCGTCGCGTGCTCGCTGAGCGTCAGCTTCGGGTTGTTGTAGATGTTGCGGCACGAATAGGACGAGGCCCCCACGATGCGCGTGACCCGCGAGCCGAAAACCTGCTGAGCGGTCGGTTGCAGCACCTTGTCCACCCACGTGCTGAGCGAGGCGGCAAGGCGGCAATTCATCGTCGGAGGCGGTGAAAACTCGACCTTTTGCGCGGCTCCGATGCTGCGGAGCGCGAGCGGAGCCGGTGTCCCGCACGCCCCGCGGCGCATGGGCTCCTCCAGTTCCATCCCCACGGCTGCGGGAGCCAGCAACTCCAGGCACTGGCGCAGCCCGGCGTTGAGCTCCTCCGCGCTCCACGTCTCCGGCGCGGGGCTATTGGCAGGCGACGTTGCAGTAGCAGCCTGCCCCTGTGTGCCTTGGGGGCTAGCGGGGCTGGTCGCGCCGGAGACTGGCGCTCCCGGCGTCTGGACCCCGGGCGCGGATGTGGCTGCCGGAGCTGCACTTTCAGGCGCAGGCGATGCCGAGGCAATCGAAGAGGGTTGCATGACCGGCGGCGGCTGTTCGGCGCTATCCCTCGCATGTTTTGGCGCCGCCTCAGCAGAGGCCGGTGCGACGACAGCAGAAGCCGGCGGAACGACCGCGGGCGCCGGAGGCTTAACCTCGGCCGGTCGCTGCAATGCGGAAGGTGGCGGATCCATCTGGCGGACCGGCAAATGCACGAGCGCGACCAATCCCGTAAAGGCTGCGCCCGACAGCCACGTGGAAAGACGGCCCAGCGTCTGGTCAACGGAAATCCCGGTCGCCATGCACACCTGCAGGTCGATAATAGCCGAAGAGCCGTGCTTGTTCCCCTCGCGCCCAGCATCCGCCGTCAGAGCGGCGAAAATGCGATTGTAATCCAGCGGCTATTTACCGAGCCATAAGCCGCCCCCCTTTTGGACCCGCCATATCGCAGGTCCGCGCACCGCAGGGAGACCCGAAAATGGACGGCTTCGAAGACGACCGCCGCAGCCTCGCCCCCAAGCCCCGCGTCGACCGAAGGGAAATGCTCGCGGTGAGCCTCGCAGCGGGCTTCGCCACCGCGACCCGTCCTGTCTCCGCGCAGACCGTCATTCACACCGATACCGAAAGCCTCGTCGCCGGAACGGTCTCCATTCCCGCGGCTGACCGGGAAATCCCCGCCTACCGTGCCGCGCCCGCTGGTAGCGGCCCGTTCCCCATCGTGCTCGTGGTGCAGGAAATCTTCGGCGTCCATGAGCATATCCGCGACCTGTGCCGGCGTCTCGCCAAGGCCGGCTACATGGCTATCGCGCCGGAGCTCTATGTCCGGCAGGGCAGCGTCGCCGACATCTCCAACATCAGGGAGATCATCTCCAAGGTGGTCTCGAAGGTTCCCGACGCTCAGGTCATGTCCGATCTCGATGCAACCGTCGCCTGGGCCGCAGGCACGGGCAAAGGGGACGATACCCGGCTCGGCATCACGGGCTTCTGCTGGGGAGGGCGCATCACGTGGCTCTACGCGGCGCACAGCGACAAGCTCAAGGCCGGCGTCGCCTGGTACGGCAAGCTCGTCGGCAACGCGTCAACCAACACGCCACGCCATCCGCTTGAAATCGCTGGCGAACTGAAGGCGCCCGTTCTCGGGCTGTACGGCGCCGCAGACACGGGCATCCCCATGGACACGATCGAGCGCATGCGCGAGGCGTGCGCGGCCTCCGGCAAGTGCGAGCTGGTCGTCTATCCGGATACACCGCACGCGTTCAATGCCGACTATCGCCCGAGCTATCGTGCTGAGGCTGCGAAAGACGGTTGGAAACGGATGCTCGCCTTTTTCCGCACGCATGGAGTTGCATAATCGGTCGCCCGAGACGAACGGCTGCAATCGTTCCGTCATGATAGCGGGCTAGACCATGATCGCTTCGGGCTCTATCGGGCGAGCGATGGTGCTCTAGAGAGCGCCTGCGCACAGCGCTATCGCCATGCGGCCTTGCATCGTCGGCCCCGTTGGCAGAAACTCGCCGTGCACGAGCACGTCTAATCAGCCCACGAAGATGGGCTTTAGGGGGAGTGGTTCGTATGCCTGACTTGCCGTTCGACCTGGCGACCGTCGATTGGGTCACAGTCGCCATTTATTCCGGTATCGCATTTCTTTCCGCGATCATCGGCAATGCCATCGCCTTGGGAAATCGCTTTGCTGGCGCAGTGCTGACCGCACTGTTCTTCGCCGTCTTCTATGTGTTGTGGGTGTACTGGCTCGCGGCTCTCGCCTTCCCGCCTGCCGCCACGCCACCCATCTAAGAAACGTACGGTTCCACCGCGGACACACGCGGCCGGGCGCACACGTTCCCGGTCGTGATCGTGTGCGTGTGCGCTGAAACACAGCGCGCTAAATCCCGGTGGGTCCGCGCGGGCCGCGAAGAGGTTCAGCTGCGCCGCTCGTGGAAGTGATCGTAGATGCGCTGCGCCATCTCGCCCGAGATACCGTCCACCGCCTTGAGATCCTCGACACCCGCGCGCGAGACGGCCTTCGCGGAGCCGAAGTGATTCATCAGCGCGCGGCGCCTCCGCGGACCGATGCCCTCGATCTCGTCGAGCGGACTTGCACCCATCGCTTTCGACCGCCGCGCGCGATGCGTGCCGATGGCGAAACGGTGCGCCTCATCGCGTAGCCGCTGCACGAAATAGAGCACCGGATCGCGCGGCTCGAGCATCATCGGCCGCTCGTGTCCCGGAATGTGGAAGTGCTCGCGTCCGGCGTCGCGGTCCGGCCCCTTCGCGACGCCGATGAGACAGATGTCGTGCAAGCCGAGATCGGCCATCACATCGCGCGCGACCGCGAGCTGCCCCGCGCCGCCATCGATCAGCACGACGTCCGGGCGGTCGGGAAAGGCGTCATCCTCGACGTCATCCGGCGAGACATCGGCAGCCGCGGCGGCGAGCGCAACGAGGCTGCTCGTCTCTTCCTCCGCCACCACGGCGGCGATGCCGTCCGCTTTCTCCTTGCTGTTGGTTTCCACCACCAACCGCTTGAAGCGCCGCGTCAGCACCTCGCGCATCATGCCGTAGTCGTCGCCCGGCGTGAGATTCTGCGATTTGATGTTGAACTTGCGGTACTGGCCTTTCACAAAGCCCTCGCGCCCCGCAACGATCATCGCGCCGACGGCATTCGTGCCCTGGATGTGGCTGTTGTCGAAGACCTCGATACGCCGCGGCGGCGCCGAAAGCGCGAAGCGCTCGGCCAGACCATCCAGCAGGCGCCGCTGCGATGAGCTCTCCGCAAGCTTGCGCCCCAGCGCCTCACGGGCATTGGCGAGCGCGTGATCCACGATGCCCGACTTCGTGCCCCGCTGCGGCACACGGATCTCGATCTTTCGCTCGGCCTTGATGCACAGCGCTTCGGCGAGCAGCTCCCGGTTCGGCACGTCATGGGACAGCAGAAGCAGCCGCGGCACAGGCTTGTCGTCGTAGAACTGCGCGATGAAGCTATCGAGTACGTCCTCGACGGGCAGTGCGCGATCGGCCTTGGGGAAGTACGCGCGATTGCCCCAGTTCTGACCGGTGCGGAAGAAGAACACCTCGACGCACGTCTGCCCGCCCTCCTGGGCCGCAGCGAATACGTCCGCTTCCTCGATGCCTTCCGGATTGATGGACTGATCCGCCGTGACATGCGCGAGCGCCGACAGCCGGTCACGGAAGCGGGCGGCGCGCTCGTATTCGAGGCTCGCCGCCGCCTCCTCCATCAGCTTCTGATACATGCGCCGCACGTTCTGGCTTTCACCGCGCAGAAAGCGCACCGCTTCGTCCACGAGGCGTCCATAGTCGTCGAGCGCGATCTCCCCCGTGCAGGGCGCCGAGCACCGCTTGATCTGGTGGAGCAGACACGGACGCGTACGGCTTTCATAGACGCTGTCGGAGCATGACCGCAGAAGAAACGCCCGCTCCAGCATGTTGATGGTGCGATTGACGGCGCCCGCAGAAGCGAACGGGCCGAAGTAGTCGCCCTTTCGCGTACGCGCGCCGCGATGCTTCATGATCTGCGGCGTGGCCGTGTCGCGCGCGATGAGGATATACGGAAACGACTTGTCGTCGCGCATCAGCACGTTGAAGCGCGGCCGGAAGCGCTTGATGAGGTTCGCTTCGAGCAGCAGCGCCTCGGCCTCGGTACGGACGGTCACGAACTCCATGCTCGCCGTAGTCGCGATCATGCGCGCGATGCGGTTCGTATGCCCGCCGAGGCGCGTATAGTTGGAAACGCGCGCCCTGAGGCTGCGCGCCTTGCCGACGTAGATGACGTTCCCTTCCGCATCGAGCATGCGGTAAACGCCCGGCGCCGCCGGCAGCAGCTTCAGATAGCTGGAGATGACCTCCGGCCCGCTGACGATCGGAGCCGTTTCCGTGCCAAGTGCGGCTTGCGCCTGCACGCCGGGCTGCGACGTGGACGCCGCGGCATCGGACGCAGACGCAGGCGCAGCCCCGTCGGGCGGAACCGTTGTCGGCTGCTCCGGCGCCGGCACTTCCGGCGAAACTGCGCGCGTATCCTTGTCGGGCATCGTCGATAGATCGGCCTGGGAACCGGCGCCGTCAAGCCGACGACGGCGGCCGCATCCGCGATTTACAGGGCAAGGCTCTCCATCGCCGCGATAGGACGGGGCGCACCCCGCGGAAAGAGCGTTGCGACGGCTGCCGCATCGAGCTTGCCGCGGACATGCACGCCGCTGGCGATGAACACCGACCGGATGCCGGCAGCAGCCGCGCCGGCGATGTCGGTTCCGACACCGTCGCCGATTGCAATGAGCGCAGATTTCTCCGAACTGCCGGGCGCCAATTTTTCCAGCGTCGCGAAGGTCAGATCGTAGATCGGCATATAGGGCTTGCCCGCATATTCGACCGAGCCACCCAGAGCCGCATAGGCGCGCGCCACGGCGCCGGCGCAGTAGACCATGCGCCCACCACGCTCCACCATCACGTCGGGATTGGCGCAGATCATCGGCAGCTGTCGCTCCCGGCACGTGGCGAGGAGCCCCGCATAATCTTCCGGCGTCTCGCTCTCGTCATCGTAGAGGCCCGTGCATACGATGGCCTCGGCCGTTTCGGCATCGACGCACATAAGATCGAGTCCCGCCAGCGTGGCGAGATCGCGCTCCGGACCTATGTGCAGGATCGGCCGGCCGGCATAGCGGGCGATCAGCGTGCGCGCGACATCGCCCGACGTGATGATCGCATCCCAGCACGCGCGCGGCACGCCGATGCCATCGAGCTGCGCGGCCACGCTGTGGTGCGGACGCGGCGAGTTCGAAACCAGCACCACGATGCCGCCCTTCTCGCGATAGCGCATGCAAGCGGCACATGCATCGGCGAACGGCGCCACGCCGTTGTGCATCACGCCCCAGACGTCGACCAGCCAGGCACGCGTGCCAGCGGCGACCGGGGCAATGGAATTGATGAGAGGGATGATTTCGGAAGATGACGCGGGCGGCATGGCGTTTAGCTAGCCGCCGCCCGCGCAAATCTCAAGCGGCGGCTTCGCCCGGCCCGGCAAAACCGGCGCCTGCGACGCTGGCAGGTGCGCCGAACAGCGCGCCTTGACCGAGCGGAGCGCCCGCGTCGAGCACTTTGTCGCGCATCTGCTCGTCGGCGATGCCGCCCACGATAACGGTCAGGCCCAGCTCGTTGAGGCTGCGGCAGACCTCGTCCGCGGGCATAGCCCCGTTCGGCGCGACCAGCCCGGCCATCAGCGTAGCCGCGTCGACCTTCACGAAGGCGAAGCCGGCGGCGCAAAGCGCGGTGAACTCGTAGTCAAAGTCGGTCACATCCTCGATACCGAAGCGGAAACCGAGATCGCGCATGTCGGTCAGCGCGCTCCATTCCGCATTGCCGAACGTGCGGATGTCCGCTTGGGCAAAGGTGAGCACCATCTCACCCGCCAGTGCCTCACGGTCCTGATAAACGGTCGCAAGCTCGTCGAGGAAGCCGTCGTTGGCCAGCGATACCGCGGTTGCCGGGACGAACAGCTGCACATCGCGACCCCCATGGGCGAAGGTGCGCGCGACCGCAGCGGCCTGGCGCAGGCGCGCGCTGTCGAGTAACGGCAGCAGGCCGGCAACCGCGAGCTGTGGATCCCGCGTGGAGATGGAAAGCGGCATACCGCGCTCATCGCACGGACGGGCAAGCACCTCGTGATAGTGCACCTGAAGGTCGCCAAGTCCGACGACGGGCGCGAGCGCCACGTCGATCCGGCCCGAGGCGACAGCCTCGGCCAGCGAGGCAATCCGCGTATGCGACGGCATGATCGGAGGCGGCATGTCACCGCCCGCCGCTGCGCCGGTAGCACCCGGCTTCTTCTTGGTCGCGCGCATCACGTTCGCGGTCGTCTGCAGCGCATTGAGAGAGGCGCGCAGCGCGCTCTCCTGCCGCTGCGGCAGGCCCTCGAGCGGCGGCTCGTCACCGACGTCCACCTCTTCGGCGAGACGCTTGATCATGCCGTGAACCGCGTCGAGATCGGTCTCGCGATCCGAAGAAAGCGAAGGTTCGGCGCGCGGGCTCTCCGGCAATGTCGGCTTTCCGCGGCGCGACGACCACTGCCCATGCATCTGGTCGCTGGAAGATGCGGCTGGCGCGGGCGGCGGAGCCGACCAGTCGGGAAGCGTGGGCGACGTAGGCGCCTCGGCCTTGGGCGGCGGGGCGGCGGAGCCCTTGAGGCCTGAAGCACCAAGGCTCGGTGCGCCCGGATTGGGAGCGCCCAGGCTCGGGCCCAGGTTCGGGCTAGCAGGCACGCCGAGCTTCAGCTTCGGAGCAGGCGGAACTGAAGCACCGGTCGCCGCCCGCGGCAGCGTGGGATCTTTTGCAGCGGCGGCGCCGGGCAGCTGCGGCTCGGCGCGCTGCGGCTCGGCCGAGGCGCCTGGACGCTGAGTTGTCAGACGCGGCTCGCGGGGCGGCAAACCGCCCGCAGCAGCATCGCCCGGCTCGGCACGGAGCCCGCGCAGCGGAGGCGGCGGGGCCTTGGGGGCCATTGCCTTCGGTGCGGGGGCACCCGGAGACATCGGAGGCGGCATGGAAGGCGGCGCCATGGAAAGAGAAGGCTCAGCCCCCGCGGCGGAAGGCGCGAGCACGGGCGGCGCACCCATCGGAGCACCGGCGGTCAGAGACGGTCCAGCCGAAAGCGGCGGCGGCATCGGCGCGCGCGGAGCACCCGGTACGGCCAGCGTCGGCCCGCGCGGCGCCCGCATTCCGGGCAGCGTCCCGTTCGGCGCTTCGGGCGTGCGCAGCCGCTCCACCTCGTCCTGCAGGCGGGCAAGCTCACCGGCAAGCTCGCGCTCGCGCTCGGAGCGCCGCTTCAGCACGTGCGCGGTCAGCAGCACGGTGCAGACCGATAGCGCCGCAATGAGCGACGGCCAGAACGGCATCTGGAATTGCAGATATGCGCCGATGAAGATCGCCGCCGTGACCAGCACGATGGCTCCCTTCACGATGAGATCGGCCATGCCGCTGAGTTTCGGCATTCCGCCCTCGCTGTTCTCGATGCTCGCCATGGAAGAGTGACGACGCCCCCTTGCCGATTCGTTGATCAACCGAGCTTTTCGCCCGTGTCCGCCCCGCGCAATGGCAGCAGGACCACTTTCACCAGCTTTCGCAGCTGCGAGCCGATTCGTGACCTTCGCGTGGCGCGATCGCACCCCTGCCTGTGGAAAAACAAAGCGTTTTTCCACCGCTCGAACGGCGTGCGCATGTCCTACGCCTGAGCACGGGCGCCATCCACAGCTGAAGCCCGTTCTCCCGGAACTTCGCATCTTCCCGTGGATTGCCACGGAACGCCCCAGTGGCGCCGCAGACCGGCCTAAGGCCGACCGGAATCGGGGTGCTGTTTAGGACTCGTTAGGCGAATCGCCATGGTATCTGTTGTGTCGGGGCGTTCCCAAAAAGTCCCGGCGTATAATCGAAGGGAATGCTCAATGCTGATGACGGTGATGGGTCGCGATCGAAGTGCGTCTTATTATGGTGAGCTTGCCGGCGTTCGCGCGCTGATCACCGGGCTTTCTCCGACCTGCGGCGTTGATGTTGCACGTAAGTTTGCCGACCACCGGGCGCGCCTCGTCGTTCACGCGAATGCCCATGCGCCCGAGATCGATGCCGTCGCCACCATGCTGGCGGAATCCGCGACCGAGGTGAAACTGTTCACCGATGCCTGCCGTGACAGCGATTCAGCGGTCCGCTTTGCCCAGATCGCCGCGCAGGCCTTCGGCGGCCTCGATGTCGTCATCAACCTGATCCCCCTCGACGCCAGCGAAACGCACGGATGTGCGAGCATGTCGGAGATCGAGGACCTCGTCGCCGAGAAGCTCAACCTGCCGGTACATGTAACGCGCATCGTCGCCAACCGCATGCGTCTGACCCTCAACGAAGGCCTCGTGCTGAACGTCATGACGCTCCCCACACCCCGCACCGCGGGCGAGGCGGCATTTGCCGGCATCGCGCGCCAGGCGCTCGCTGCCGTGACGCGGGGCGAAGCCGCCCATTGGGCGCCCCAGGGCATTCGCATCAATGCGGTCGGCCCCTCGACGACGCAGGAAGATGAAGGCGCTTCGCTCGCGAGTGAGAACGACATCGCCTCGCTCGCGCTTTACCTCGCCTCCCGGCCCGGGCGCGCGCTCACGGGACAGGTGTTCGATGCCACCGGCGTGGCCCGCCGCGGCTGCTGAGCGGCTCACGAATGATTAGGTTCGGCAGATAGCGGACTGACCGGCTACGGCGTGGCCCGCTTCAGCCCCCTTTGCGCGATCAGTCCCTTGATGCGCCGCAGGAGCGGGAACGTAGAGCCCGCAAACGCCGCGAGTTCCGTTTCCCGGTCAGCGAGGTCGCGCAGGTTCAGCCGCAATTGCCCCAGCGCGAAGTCGAACGCGAGCAGCCGGATCACATCGTCCATCGGCATCTCGCGCATCTCGCCTTTCGCGCGCATCTCCTCCATGCCCTGCACGATCTTCGCGAGCGCCGTTTCGACCGCGGAGAGGTTTGGAGTTGCATAGGGGCCGGCCGAGGCGGCAAGGCTCTTGCCCACTTCACCGACGGCTTCCTGCAGTTCGTCGATTGCCGGTCCCAGCCGCTCGATGGCACGCGCCGGCAGCGGTTGCGCAGTGGCGCGTAGCAATATGATTTCCGTATGCCACAGCCGGCGCAGGGCCCGCAGGATCGATTCCGGATCGGGCGAATCGCCGACGTATCCCGTCACCTCGAGCCGCGCGTCTCCCGCCAGCTTATTGCCCGTGCCGAGCGCACTTCGGATCTTCGCGCCGTATTCCGCCGCGCGCTCGGCATCGATGGGCTGACCGCCGCCCAGGCCGTCACCCGTCTTGCCGACCGCACCTGCGAGAATATCGCCGAGCAGATCGATCAGAGGAATGAGCGTGCTCTTCACATGCTCCGCGAACGCGATCCCCGCCCGCGATGGAAAAACGATGAGCATCGTCAAAATGGCGACCACGGTGCCGATGACGATTCCCAGCATGCGGGTTTCGGCCGACGTTATCGGCGGGCCGAGGCTGGGGTCGCCGAGCACCACGATCGCGGCGGTCACGCACGCGATACGCAAGGCAGGCCGGCGCGCGGCGAAGAACGCGAGCACGAGCACGGTCACGGCCAAGCCGGCAAATCGCCACTCGTGTGCATCGGCCAGGGCGATCGCCACGACACCGCCGACGACAACGCCGAGCAGGCTTCCCATCAGCCGTTCGATGGCGAGACCGAGCGAGGCCCCCACATTCGCCTGGGTGACGAGGATCGCCGTCATCACCGCCCAGAAACCCTGTGATAGGCCTGCAGCATCCGCCGCCACATAGGACACGCACGCGGCGACCGTCGTCTGGATGGCCTGGCGCACGCGCGGCCAGGAACTTGCAGCCATTCCTTCGAGCGAGGGAAGTTCAGGCACGGATAGCCTCCAGATTGCATATTTATCGCGGGAATTAACGCCCCGTTCGCACGCTTGCCGATATTGGACGCTACGGCGTTGAAGGGAGCACCTTCCTTGACAGCCCCCTTACCAGCGCTTATCTCCGCCGCGTGCTTGGCACTCTCCTCACGACAGTGCCAACGCACCCATTGAGAGAGACCGGTCCCCTGCGGCCGACCCCGCCATCTGGAGCAAAATTTCCCATGAAGTTCCGTCCTTTGCACGATCGCGTCGTCGTCAAGCGCGTTGACAGCGAGACCAAGACGTCCGGCGGCATCATCATCCCCGACACCGCCACCGAAAAGCCGCAGCAGGGCGAAGTGGTTGCCGTTGGTCCCGGCACGCGCGACGAAAGCGGCAAGCTGGTCCCGGTCGACCTCAAGAAGGGCGACAAGGTCCTGTTCGGCAAGTGGTCCGGCACCGAGGTCAAGATCGACGGGCAGGAACTGCTGATCATGAAGGAAAGCGACGTCATGGGCGTCCTGGAGAAGTAAGCGGCCCGGCGCCCAGCGGCTAGCCCGGGTCGGCTCGCTCTGTGCGCCCCTTCGCTCTTCAATCCGCCTTCTCCGCCATTCCCCCTCGCCGGTGCCGTCAGGCACGGCGCAAACACCAAGGAATCACTCACATGGCAGCCAAGGAAGTACGCTTTTCCGCTGACGCCCGCGAGCGCTTGCTGCGCGGCGTCGACATCCTCGCCAACGCGGTAAAGGTGACGCTCGGCCCCAAGGGCCGCAACGTCGTGATCGAGAAGTCGTTCGGCGCGCCCCGCACCACGAAGGACGGCGTGACGGTCGCCAAGGAGATCGAGCTCGAGGACAAGTTCGAGAACATGGGCGCGCAGATGGTGCGCGAAGTCGCCCAGAAGACCAACGACCTCGCGGGTGACGGCACCACCACCGCCACGGTTCTGGCCCAGGCCATCGTGCGCGAAGGTCTCAAGGCCGTCGCCGCCGGCATGAACCCGATGGATCTGCGCCGCGGCATCGACAAGGCCGTCCTCCAGGTCGTCGAAGAGATCGCCAAGCGCGCCAAGAAGGTCAAGAACTCGGGCGAGATCGCCCAGGTCGGCACCATCTCCGCCAACGGCGAGAAGGAAATCGGCGCGATGATCGCCGAGGCCATGCAGAAGGTCGGCAACGAGGGTGTCATCACCGTTGAAGAGGCCAAGAGCCTCGACACCGAGCTCGAAGTCGTTGAGGGCATGCAGTTCGATCGCGGCTATCTCTCGCCCTACTTCGTGACCAACGCCGAGAAGATGATCGCCGAGCTCGAGGACCCCTACATCCTCATCCACGAGAAGAAGCTGTCGAACCTGCAGCAGCTCCTGCCTGTGCTCGAAGCCGTTGTGCAGTCGGGCCGTCCGCTGCTCATCATCGCCGAGGAAGTCGAGGGCGAGGCGCTCGCAACGCTCGTCGTCAACAAGCTCCGCGGTGGCCTCAAGGTTGCTGCCGTGAAGGCTCCGGGCTTCGGCGACCGCCGCAAAGCCATGCTGGAGGACATCGCCGTCCTCACCGGCGGCCAGACGATCTCCGAAGATCTCGGCATCAAGCTCGAGAACGTAACCCTCGACATGCTCGGCCGCGCCAAGCGCGTCTCGATCACCAAGGAAGACACGACGATCGTCGATGGCTCCGGCAAGAAGAAGGACATCGAGGCCCGCGTCGGTCAGATCAAGGCGCAGATCGAGGAGACGACGTCGGACTACGACCGTGAGAAGCTGCAGGAGCGTCTGGCGAAGCTCGCCGGCGGTGTTGCCGTGATCCGTGTCGGCGGTGCGACCGAGGTCGAGGTGAAGGAGCGCAAGGATCGCGTCGACGACGCTCTGAACGCAACCCGCGCCGCCGTCGAAGAGGGCGTGGTTCCCGGCGGCGGCGTCATGCTGCTGAAGGCCGGCAACGCCCTCGACGTCAAGGGCGACAACGCCGACCAGGAAGCCGGCATCGCCATCGTCAAGCGCGCACTGCAGGCTCCGATCCGCCAGATCGCCAACAACGCCGGCGTCGAAGGCTCGATCGTGGTTGGCAAGGTGCTCGAGGGCAAGGGCCAGGCATTCGGCTACAACGCCCAGACGGACGAGTATTGCGACATGATCGATGAGGGCATCATCGATCCGGCCAAGGTTGTCCGCGTCGCTCTCCAGGACGCCGCTTCCATCGCCGGCCTGCTCATCACCACCGAGGCCGCGATCGGCGAAGCGCCGAAGAAGGACGACGGTCACGGCCATGACCACGGCGGTGGCATGGGCGGAATGGGCGGCATGGGGATGATGTAATCCCCGCCGCTCCTAACCTGACGCAAAAATAGATCGGCCGCCCGTAGACATCTGCGGGCGGCCTTTTTCGTTTGGATGTTTCTTTAGGGTGCGCGTTGGCAGAGCGCACGCGGGGCTCGCGCCAGAGCCACGGCGGCGATCGCGCGCCGCGTCTTATCAAACGCGCGACACGGCTCGCACGCGTTTGGCGGCGGAAAGCGCAGCGCTATAATTGCAGCGGACGTCTTACGGCTGAGAGCTCCACCCGAACGCGCGCAACTCCGTCGGCAACATGGTTGCGCCTTCGGGCTCCGGCGTTTCGGAACTGCCGACGAACAGACCGCCGATCGTCGTCAGCAGCGTCGGAGAACTCGCGGGCCGCTCGATCCTGCGAATTGGCACTGGCGAACGGCTTGCGCGTCGAGCGTATCTCGTTGCCATGTCTTGCTTCGTTGCCATGTCTTCGATCACCGGAGCATTGTCGATGGCAGCAGACCTGACGGGCGGCGGCGCGGAAACCTTTTGCTTTGCCGATCGGCCGTCCACGCGATCGGGGGCGTTGGCCCGCGGCAATGCTTGCTCGGTGCCGGCGACATCGGCGGAATTGTTGATATGGATCGAGCCGGTCTCTGTGGGAGCGGGCCCCGTGTCCGCGCTCAGCGTCTCTTCAGCGGCAACCGGCTGAACGGTTACACTGGCCTCATCCTGCGACGCATCTTCGCCATCCGCGCCAACGGCAAAGCGCCGGCTCAGCGCCTCCGCGCGTGCGCGCACCGAGCCCTCGTCCGTTTCCGCTGCGATATCCCGCGCGCCGATGCCCATGGGCGCGGCGAACGCCGGCTTTTCGGCGGCGCCAAAGTGTTCACGCCACGCGGCCTGCAGATCCGGAAGGCCGTCGAGAAACGATGGCAATGCGAAACCCTGCGACTGAGCCGTCGCCGTTGACTGGTGCGGAAGTGGCTGCTGCGGAAGTGGCTGGTGCAGAACTGGCTGGTCGAAAGTTGACTGGCCTAGCTCCTCAGCGCCGGCCTCCACCGCGATGCCAACAGAGGCGAGCATGCCCAATAGGCATGCGCTTCCACATACGTTCATACGCTGTACCCCCCGACCCACCGGCCGGATTGGAGGTGCCGCAAGGCAGACCTCAATTCTAGCATACGGCAGACGCCCCGCGTCACACCCACCCAGAGTTGCACGCAAGTTTTTCGCCGTTCCACCCGGGCTCCACTTGCGTGTCTGCGGAGAGGCAGCGCCTGCAGCCAATTGCACGCCGGCGCGCCAACGGGATTGACGACATCCCGTCTCCGCTCGGGACGAATATTAAGGGGCTACAAGGCAATAACATGGCGTTCACCCGCGTCTCAAAATGGCGGACAAGTCGCTGTCTGCATTGCCTTTCGACGGCGTTGGCCCGATGATCAGCATAAGCGGAGAGGCGCGCGCGGCGGGCATTTCCCGGCACCGGCGGACGCAGGGCCGCAGTGCGCGATCACCGCCGCCTCGGGAGGGGCACCATGGATATCCGACAGCTTCAGTATCTCGCTGCGCTTGCTCGCGAGAAGCACTTCACGCGCGCCGCGGTCGCCTGCAACGTCACCCAGCCAACCCTTTCAGGACGCATCCGCCAGCTGGAGCTGGAGCTGGAGGTTCCCATCGTCGAGCGCGGCCAGCGCTACCGCGGTCTGACGCCCGAAGGGGAGCGGGTGCTGAAATGGGCCCAAGTCATTCTGAAGAATTGGCAGTCGATGCAAGAGGAGATCGGTCATCTCAAGGAGGCCGACGGCGGCCTTTCCGGCCGGCTCGTGCTCGGCGGCATTCCTTCCGCGCTGCCGATGATCCCAAGACTGACCAAGAAGATCGGCGTTACGCATCCGGGCATCGAGTTCACGGTCCTGTCCCAGAGCTCCGAGGAGATTTTGCGCGGCATCGCCGACTTCTCCGTGGATGTGGGGATCACCTATCTCGACAACGAGCCGATCACCGGCTTGCTCGCGACGCCGCTGTACGTGGAGCGCTACTGTCTCTTTGTTTCCGACAGCCATCCGCTGGCCGATCGCACCTCGATAACTTGGCGCGAAGCGGCCAATGAGCCGCTAGGTTTGCTCACGCCCAACATGCAGAACCGGCGCATCATCGACCGCGCGTTCGAAACCGCCGACTGCCAGGCAACGCCCCGCCTCGAGACGAATTCCGTCATCAACCTCTGTTCAAATGTGCGTCTGATGGGACTGGCAAGCATCATGCCCCAATATATATTAGAGGTGCTTGGGAATACGTCGGGTGTTAAGGCTATTCCACTCGACGCGCCGACTATCGAGCACAGCGTAGGCCTCGTAGTGGCAGACCGTGACCCGTTGTCCCCGCTTATCGAGGCTCTGCGCGAAACCGCAGCGCAGCTCACGCCGTCGACGCCGGCTTGAGCGCGTTGATATGGCTAGCGACTTGGTTCCGAAAGCTGGCCGATTGGTGCGGCGCAGCATCGACCCCCTCGATTGAAGCATCGACAGGGTCGATTTGATCCGCTGGATGCAAGTTGAGAGAACTTGGTTTACCGAAACAAGAGCCGTCAAAGGCAGCGATGAATGACTAAGTCTACTCTAAATGTCAAGATTGAGGCTCCGCTTGGTTGCGAGGAGCTGGCGCGCACGATTTGCGCTGCCCATGACAATCGCCCCGATGAGCTGCTGGAAATCTTCCATGACCTGCAGCACGACGTCGGCTACGTGCCTGAGGAAACCCTGCCCGTCATCGCGGACGTGCTGAACCGCTCGCGCGCCGAGATTTATGGCGTGCTGACCTTCTATCACGAGTTCCGCCGCACCCCGGGCGGCCGGCACAACATCAAGATCTGCCGCGCCGAGGCGTGCCAGGCCATGCACACGCAGGACCTCTGCCGCCATGCCGAGGAGAAGCTGCGTGTGAAGTTCGGCGAGACCACCGCCGATGGCAAATTCACCCTCGAAGCGGTCTACTGTCTCGGCAACTGCGCCCTGTCGCCCGCCATGATGATCGACGGCGACCTTCACGGCTGCGTCGACAAGGAACGTTTCGACAGCATCATCGCCGATCTCGATCGCGGAGCAGCGGTATGACCAAGATCTACGTACCGCGCGACGCCGCCGCCCTCTCGATGGGTGCTGATGCCGTCGCCAAGGCAATCGCCGCGGAAGCCAAGAAGAAAAATGTCGACGTCGAGATCGTGCGCAACGGCTCGCGCGGCATGCTGTGGCTCGAGCCGATGGTCGAGGTCGAGACGCCGAAAGGGCGTATCGCCTACGGCCCCGTCAAGGCCGCCGACGTTCCCGCCCTTTTCAAAGCCGGATTCCTCAAAGGCGAGAAGCACGCGCTCTGCCACGGCCTCACCGAGGAAATTCCCTATTTCAAAAACCAGGAGCGCCTGACGTTTGCGCGCTGCGGCCTGATCGATCCGCTATCGATTGAGGATTACCGCGCCCACGGCGGCTTCGAGGGTCTCTCCAAGGCCATCAATATGGCCCCGATCGACATCGTCAACGAAGTGACGACGTCGGGTCTGCGCGGCCGCGGCGGCGCCGGCTTCCCCACTGGCATCAAGTGGAAGACGGTCCACGACGCGAAGGCCGATCAGAAATACATCTGCTGCAACGCCGACGAAGGCGACAGCGGCACCTTCGCCGACCGCATGCTGATGGAAGGCGACCCGTTCTGCCTCATCGAAGGCATGACGATCGCCGGCATCGCGGTCGGAGCCACCAAAGGCTACATCTACGTCCGTTCGGAATACCCCCACGCCGTCGAGACCCTGCGCGAGGCGATCCGCGTCGCAACCAGCGCCAACTGGCTCGGCCGCACCATCCAGGGCTCGCCGTACGACTTCGAACTGCACGTGCGCATGGGCGCCGGCGCCTACATCTGCGGCGAGGAAACCTCGATGCTCGAAAGCATCGAAGGCCGCCGCGGCCTGGTGCGCTACAAGCCCCCGCTCCCCGCGCTCGAAGGTCTTTTCGGCAAGCCGACCGTCATCAACAACGTGTTGAGCTTGGGCTCCGTGCCGATCATCCTCGCCAAGGGCGGAAACTACTACCGCGACTTCGGCGTCGGCAGATCCCTCGGCACGCTCGCCTTCCAGCTCGCCGGCAACATCAAGCAGGGGGGCCTCGTCGAGAAGGCGTTTGGCGTCACCGCCCGCGAGCTGATCGAAGGCTACGGCGGCGGCACCCGCTCCGGGCGACCGATCCGCGCCGCCCAGTTCGGCGGCCCGCTCGGCGCTTACCTGCCCGAGGACCTGCTCGACACGCCGATGGACTACGAGGCATTTATGAAAGTGGACGCCATGGTCGGGCACGGCGGCATCGTCGTTTTCGACGACACCGTCGACATGGCGGAGATGGCGCGCTTCGCCATGGAGTTCTGCTCCATCGAATCCTGCGGCAAGTGCACCCCATGCCGGATCGGCTCGGTGCGCGGCCTCGAAACGATGGAACGCATTATTGCCGGCATCGACCGCGAACGTAATCTGGAGATCCTCGAGGATCTCTGCGAGACCATGACCGATGGATCGCTTTGCGCCATGGGCGGTTTGACCCCTATGCCCGTGATGAGCGCACTGCGTCACTTCCCTGAAGACTTCCACCGCCCGGTGCGGGCCGAGGCGGCAGAATGAACAAAATGCGAGGCAACGCCATGACGAGCGAAAATCAGCCCTTGACGCTCATCAAGGAAAAGGACTTCGGCACCAAGAGCGTGCACGCCGTCGACAACAAGACGGTCACCTTGGAGATCGACGGCCGCGAGGTCGCGGTGCCTGAAGGCACCTCGATCATGCGCGCCGCGGCCGAGCTCGGCATCATGGTGCCGAAGCTGTGCGCCACCGACAGCCTGGATCCGTTCGGCTCCTGCCGCCTTTGTCTCGTCGAGATCGAAGGCCGCCGCGGCACGCCGGCATCGTGCACCACGCCTGTTGCCCCCGGCATCAAGGTGACGACCCAGAACGACCGCCTCGCCAAGATCCGCAAGGGTGTGATGGAGCTCTACATCTCCGACCACCCGCTCGACTGTCTCACCTGTGCCGCCAACGGCGACTGCGAGCTGCAGGACATGGCCGGCGAAGTCGGCCTGCGCGAGGTCCGCTACGGCTACGACGGCCGCAACCACGTGTTCGCACGCCAGAATGGCGAAGCGAACCCCGAGTGGCAGCCGAAGGACCTCTCGAACCCCTACTTCCATTTCGAGCCGTCCAAGTGCATCGTCTGCTCCCGCTGCGTGCGCGCATGCGAGGAGGTGCAGGGCACCTTCGCGCTCACCATCGATGGACGCGGCTTCGCCTCCCACGTCGCCGCCGGCATGGACGAGGACTTCCTCTCCTCCGAGTGCGTATCCTGCGGCGCCTGCGTGCAGGCCTGCCCGACGGCAACCCTCATCGAGAAGTCCATCGTCGACCACGGCCAGCCCGAGCATAGCGTGGTCACCACCTGCGCCTATTGCGGCGTCGGCTGCTCGTTCAAGGCCGAAATGCAGGGTGAGCGCGTCGTGCGCATGATGCCCTACAAGGACGGCGGCGCGAACGAAGGCCATTCGTGCGTCAAGGGCCGCTTCGCGTTCGGCTACGCCACGCACAAGGATCGCATCCTCAGCCCGATGATCCGCGAGAAGATCACCGATCCCTGGCGCGAGGTTTCCTGGGACGAGGCCATCCAATACACCGCTGACCGCTTCAAGGCGGTGCAGGCGAAGTACGGCCGCGGCTCGATCGGCGGCATCTCCTCATCGCGGACGACCAACGAAGAAGTCTACGTTGTCCAGCGCATGGTGCGCGCCGCCTTCGGCAACAACAACATCGACACCTGTGCCCGCGTCTGCCACTCACCCACGGGCTACGGGCTGAAGCAGACCTTCGGCGAGAGCGCCGGCACGCAGGACTTCAAGAGCGTCGATCTTTCCGACGTCATCATGGTCATCGGTGCCAACCCGACGGATGCTCACCCCGTTTTCGGCTCGCGCATGAAGAAGCGCCTGCGCGAAGGCGCCAAGCTGATCGTCGTCGATCCGCGGCGCATCGACCTCGTCAAGAGCGCGCACGTTAAGGCCGACTATCACCTGCAGCTGCGCCCGTCGACGAACGTCGCCGTGCTCAATGCGATGTGCCACGTCGTCGTGACCGAGGGTCTTGTCGACCGCAGCTTCATCGCCGCCCGCTGCGATAAGGAAGAGTTCGCTCGCTGGGAGAAGTTCATCGCCGATCCCAAGCACGCGCCTGAAGCCGTTGAAGCCCTCACCGGCGTTCCGGCCGAGGATGTCCGCAAAGCGGCTCGCCTGTTCGCGACCGGCGGCAATGCCGCCATCTACTACGGCCTCGGCGTGACGGAGCATAGCCAGGGCTCCACCACTGTCATGGCCATCGCGAACCTCGCCATGGTGACCGGCAACATCGGTCGCGAGGGCGTCGGCGTGAACCCCTTGCGCGGTCAGAACAACGTGCAGGGCTCGTGCGACATGGGCTCGTTCCCCCACGAGTACCCCGGCTATCGCCACGTGTCGGATCTCGCCACGCGCCAGCAGTTCGAGAAGCACTGGAAGATCGGCCTCGATCCCGAGCCCGGCCTGCGCATCCCGAACATGTTCGACGAGGCTGCGAGCGGCACCTTCAAAGGCCTGTTCGTGCAGGGCGAGGACATCGTCCAGTCCGATCCGAACACCAACCACGTCACCCATGCGATGGAAGCGATGGAAATCGTGGTGGTGCAGGATCTGTTCCTGAACGAAACCGCCGCCTTCGCCCATGTCTTCCTGCCGGGCACGTCCTTCCTCGAGAAGGACGGCACCTTCACCAACGCCGAACGCCGCGTGAACCGCGTGCGCCCGGTAATGAAGGAGAAGCAGGGCATGGCCGAGTGGGAGATCGTGTGCCGCATCGCCACCGCGATGGGCTACCCGATGATGTACACCTCCGCGGCCGCCATCATGGACGAGATCGCTCTCCTGACGCCGACCTTCAAGAACATCTCGTTCAAGCGGCTCGAGGAGCTCGGCAGCATCCAGTGGCCGTGCGATGACGAAAAGCCCGAAGGCACGCCCGTCATGCACATCGAGGAGTTCACGCGCGGCAAGGGGCGCTTCATGCTCACCGAGTTCGTGCCGACCACCGAGCGCTCGAACCGCAACTTCCCGCTCATCCTCACCACGGGCCGCATCCTCAGCCAGTACAACGTCGGCGCGCAGACGCGGCGCACCGAGAACAACGTCTGGTACGGGGAGGATATCCTGGAGATTCACGCCTCCGACGCAGAGATGCGCGGCGTGCGTGACGGCTCCATAGTGTCCGTGACCAGCCGTGTCGGCGGCACGACGATGCGCGCCAAGATCTCCGACCGTGTTCCGCCGGGTGTGGTGCACACCACGTTCCACTTCCCGATGAACGGCGCCAACGTCATCACCACCGAGAACTCGGACTGGGCGACCAACTGCCCCGAGTACAAGGTGACGGCGGTTCAGGTCACGCCCTCCAATCGTCAGTCCGAATGGCAGGACGAGTGGGAAGAGCGCGATCGCGAGAACAAGCGCATCGACAAGCCGTTGGTGGCTGCGGAATAAGGTGCAGGCGCGCGGGCATCACAGTCTCTGAAGGATCTCGCGCGCCATGCGTCCCCGCGATAATACCACCGGCCGACTCCGTTGACCGCCATGACCCATAACGTCAAGGCAGCGCCATCTGGCGCGGGATCTCTGTGTTCCGTGCCCGTCGAAGCCGTGGGCGTCGATGCTGCAGGCCATGAGACAGCCGTCACCTGGCAGCTGCCCGAGGAAGTCGCGGTCGCTCTGCAGATCAACTCCGAGCCCTACACGGTGATGATGGCGACGCCCGCCAACCTCGCCGACTTCGGCATCGGCTTCGTGCTCGCCGAAGGCATCGTGTCCGCGCGTTCCGATATTCTCGGCGTGCTCGCGATGCCGGTCGAAAATGGCTTCGCGGTCGATGTCGCCGTCGAGGCGGAAGCCCTCGCCAGGGCGCGCATGCCGCGCAGGTCCATCGAGGGACGCTCGGGCTGCGGCCTGTGCGGCGTCGAAAACATCGCCGATGTGGTCCGCGTCACCGAGCCGATCCGGCGCACCGTGCGCCCCGAAGCAGCCGCCATGCTGAAGGCCGCCGCCGAGCTCCCGCGCCGCCAGACGATGAACCGCTTCAACCGCACGGTGCACGGCGCCGCCTGGGTGAGCCTTGCCGGCGACATCATGCTCGTGCGCGAGGATGTTGGCCGCCATAACGCGCTCGACAAGCTCGTCGGCGCCATCACCGAAGCGGGTGTCGATCTCGACACCGGTTTCGTTATGATGACGAGCCGCTGCAGCTTCGAGCTCGTACAGAAGTGCGCCACCTATGGCATCGGCGCCCTCGTCACCGTTTCGGCTCCCACTGCACTCGCTCTCGACATCGCCCGCAAGGCGCGCCTGTTCGTCGCCTCGCTTGCCGGCGCGCAGGTTGTCATTCTCAACTCCTGAAACGAATTTCGGAAAGCTCGAGCACTATGGAAAACCGCGACATGATCCGCATGGCCAACCAGATCGCGGCCTACTTCGAATCCTATTCGCGCCCCGAGGCGCTGAAGGGCATCGCGAACCACATCCAGAGCTTCTGGGATCCGCGCATGCGCAAGCAGATCTACGAGTACGTCGATGGTGGCGCAGAAGGTCTCTCTCCCCTCGTCACGGCTGCGCTCGCGGGCAAGTCCAAATCCGGCGCTTGAGACGCCGGCACGCGAGACTGTGATCGCTTCGGGCTGACTCAGCAAAAGGCTGGAGCCGCCTTGCGATTTTAGGAAAGCGATCGCGCTTTAGCGCACACCCGGTGTCGTGCAACGCCGCGCGTTTCATTTGCACGCGCCGCACGCCCTCGCCATATCCGCCGAAGCAGGCGACATTTCTTCGCCAACGCAAGACTTGGTTAGCCAACAGGCGTCTCCGGCGCGCAGTTGCTTGCGAGCTTCCACTCCCGGGAATAGTCTTCGAGAAGCCGCGGCGTGCACGAAGCGCCGCTGGATAAGCGCTCTCGCGAATATGGCAGGAGGACAGCCATGGGTATCGCACTGACGCTGCAGGAATACCTCGACGACAACCACGTGCCCTACCGGGTCAGGCAGCACAAGCGCACGCACTGCGCGTTTGACACCGCGCGCGCATCGCACGTGCCCGGCGAGCGCATCGCCAAAGCCGTTGTTCTGGCGCGCGAAGGCGGGTTCGTCGTTGCGATTGTGCCGGCGACCGCGCGCGTTCGCCTCGATATCATCGAGCAGATGCTGGAGTGCCCGATCGATCTCGCGAACGAGGACGAGATCAGCGAGTTGTTTCCCGATTGCGATGTCGGCGCCGTGCCGCCTATCCCCGAGGCCTATGCCATCGATGCCTTTGTCGATGAAAGCTTCGATACGCAGCCCGAGATTTTCCTCGAGGGCGGCGACCACCGCAGCCTCGTGCACGTTTCCGGCGCTGCGTTCCGCGCGCTATTGAAAGATGCCCAGCGCGCGCACATCGCAGACTAGACCGTGATCGCTTCGGACCCGGTGGGTCCGAAGCGTAAATCTCCGATCGCCGGCCCGACGTTGCCTTCGGCCTTGCGCTGCTCAAAATCGTTACGAGATGCGGATCGACGCGATCGCAACAGCCCTAGATATCCGCCGTCTTGTCAAGATGCGCGGAGATGAGCGGGAAGACATCCGTCGCCGCATTCTTCCCGAAGATGCAATCGATGTGCCCATAGCCCGGAATGACGTGGCGGTCATAGAGTTGCCGCCCATTCACCTGCGCCAGGCGTTCGACCGTGCGCGCGGTGCTTTCCGGTTTGAAGCACACATTGTCGGCGCCGTGCAGGAAGAGGATCGGCAGCGCCATGCGATCGAGGTGAGGCAGGTAGATGTCGCGCCCGTCCGCGTCGAGCAGACTGCCGTGCCGCGCGAGCACCGCCAGATGCTGGAAGGCCTCGATATTGGCTTCACCGAACATCTCCGCGAGCCCCGAGGAGACCGTTGCCTGATTGAGCTGGGACAAGTTGTAAAGCCGGCCATAGAGCGCCGTGATGCGATTGCTGGTGGCGTCGTGCGTACGCTCTGACCACGGCACCGGCACGATCAGCTGCAGGAACTTGTCGAGGAGCCGTTCGCGCAGCGGATCAGCCGTCGTAGCCCGCGCGTTGACCACATCGATGCCCATCGCTTCGAAGATCTGCGGCGCACGCAGATAGGCGAGCAGCCGCTGCGGATACCACGGCACCACATAGTCGGTGGAGATCTGTGAAATCACGGCGGAGCGGACGCCTTCGAGGCCCGCCAGCAGCGACATGGTGAAGGTGGTGGCGCCGAAACAGTGGGCGATCACTTGCACCGTGGAGCACCGCGTGACGGCCCGCACCTTCGCCACCGCAGCCGGATAATCCTGCGTCGCGACATTGTCGCCGTTCCACAGCTCGTGCGCGTAAGGAAGGTCGACGCTGGCGCGGAAATCGAACAGCCAGCAGTCGTAGCCTTCCGCGACGAGATATTCGAGCAGGTTGGTGTCGATGGTGTCGATCGAGAAAATGAGGCTCGACACGCCAAGCCCATGCGCGAGGATCACCGGCCCCTTCGCACCGCCGCGATAACGCGTGAGCTTCAGCACCTTGCCGTCGTCCGTACGCACCAGATGCACCTCGGGCTCGGGCACGCGCAGGGTGCGCTTTTTGCGCGGATTGAGAACATCGTAGCGGCCCGAGCGCGCCAGCACGCCACCGTAGGTATCGAACAGCTCGCGGCTGAAAAAGGTGCCGAACTTGCCCACCGCACGCATCCGGTCGGCGTTGCTGCTGCCGCCCGTTCCACGCAGCGTCTGCATCTGCACGTAGAAATCGGAGGGCGCGATCTCTAGCATGCCGCGCGCTATATGGCCGAGCTGCCCCTGCGCTCCCCGCGAAATGTCGATGTTGAGGCGCGTGGTGTCGCGCCACAGGTCGAGCGTCGCGTCGGAGCGGACGACCTTGTAACCGCTGAAATGGTATTCAGAGCCATCGCGCGCAGCGAGCGAGAAGCAGTAATCGAAGCGCTTGGTCTCGACCGTATGCTCGTCGACACGCATCAGGTTGAACTTACCGTCGAAGATCTCCATCGGCTCCGGCGACAGTGCCGGACATTCCACCGTTCCGACGATGCGTCCCGCGCGTTTGGGATCGGCGATGAAACCGTCGACATCATCGACGATCACCGTAAGCGTGAAACTGCAGCTATGCCCCTCCTCCTTGCCGCGCCGCGCCGCCGTCTCATGCGGCAGCGTGATCGCGCTCGACATGAAACCAGCCATGCGCTCGGTAAATTCGACCCCAGCGGGTCGTGTCGTCTCGCGGCCCTCGGGCGCCGCGATGAGAAGCGGTGCATCGTAGCGCTGCGCGTCGGAAAATTCCCAGCCGCGGTCCTTGGCGAGGTGGATCATCGCACGCTCGGCAAGCGCTGTGATCGTTAGCAGCGGATTGACACCCAGCGGTCGCGGAATGATCGATCCATCGCAAACATAAAGACCTTGGAGGACGGCGTTCGCCGGCGCGTCCGGATTGCCGTCGAACACCTCGCACTTGTGATTGACGACGCCGCTCGTGCGATCCCTGCCCATCACGCAGCCGCCCAGCGGATGCACGGTGATGAGGTTGTTGCCCAGCATCGTCTCCGTGAGGGGATTGCGGATGTAGTTGCCGCCGGTCGCGAGCGTCGCCTTGCGCAGGTTCCGCTCCACCTTCTCGAAGATCGGCTGCTGCGCCACCTTCGGCCAGGTGAGTTTCAGCCGGCCATTTTCGAGCGCCATGCGCCCCCTGCCATCGTCATGGCTCATCACGAGATACGTCTGCGTGCGGTTGACAGCACCCTGATAGGCGCCGAACAGCAGGCTCTGGCGCCGCCGCGCGCGCTCCGCGAGAAAATCGATGACGCCGCGGTCGGTATCCTCGCCCAGCTTGTCGCCGCCGATGGTGAGCAGCGCAGGCAGGATCGGCGCGAGCGCGGAGGGAATCGAGCCTTCCTCGATCACCATGCCGTCTTCGAGCCGCTCGGTATCGCGCAGATCTATGAGGCCGCTGATGCACGGCCCCACCGGGCCCGTCTCCGCAACCGGCGGCGCACCGACACCAATGCCGTTCACGGGCACGTCGTTGTTGTATGCGAACGCGAGCACGTCGCCGTTGCCGGTGAAGCGTTCCCCGACCTGATCGGAAACGGCGAGCCCCGCCTGGCGGGAGCGCAGGAGGATCTCGGTCGAGCCGAGCGTGCCCGCTGCGAGAACGACGACGTCCGCCGTGATCGACTGATCCGCCGCGGAGAACTTTTCGCGCTCATGTCCGAGCGGCTCGAAGAACACGCGCCAGCGCCCGCGCTCCTGCGCCACGTGCGTAACGCGCATCTCGGTGAAGATTTCAGCCCCGTGGTGGAACGCGTCGGCGAGATAGGTCACCTGCACCGTATTCTTGGCGCCGACGTTGCAGCCCGAGCAGCAATCTCCGCACAGGGTGCACGCCGGCTGCTCGACGCCCGCATAATTCACCTGCTTTTGGAGCGTGACGTTGATGGGCGGACGCACCACGTCGCGATGCAGTGCGTTGCCGCTCACGACCAGCGCTTTGAGCTTGTCGAGCGCGGGCCCTTCGTAAGGCACGGGCCGCAGCACCTCCGTTGCCCGCGCGAAGCCTTCCTGTCGCGTCTGATCCTGCGCGATCTCCGGCGGCCACACCGGATCGTCCCACACGCGCGGGTCCGGCGGCAGGGACACGTTGGCATTGACGAGCGAGCCGCCACCAAGGCCGCACCCGACGAAAACATGGATGTCCTTGCCGAGGCGCAGATCGTAGAGACCGGACGGCGAGCCCGAGACGCGCGCACCGTCGCGGCTCACCTGGAATTGCTCGTGCGCCTCGATCATGCGGTCGGGGAAGTCACCTATGGCGAACTCCTGCCCGCGTTCCAGCACCGCAACGCGCTTGCCCGCCCGCGCCATGCGCGAGGCGGCAACGCCCCCGCCATACCCCGACCCCACCACGACGACGTCGTAGCGAAGCTTCAGGTCGGCGACCGATTTCGACAAGCGCCGCATTCTATTCTCCCTCGACCGGCGCAGGGCTGCGCCGCCGCCAGCGTGCAAACCATGCCAGGTTGCGCGCGCGTGATTTCCCGTTCTCCGATGAAGGCGCATGCATTACTGCGCGCACCGGCGTCGTGCCTTCGTCCATCTCCCAGCCGTGATCGCGCGCCATCAGGATCATGGCCCGCTCGGCAAGCGCGGTGATCGTCAGCAACGGATGGATACCCAGCGGACAAGGGATCACGGCGCCGTCGCACACATAAAGGCCTTCGTGGACCGCGTCGGGGCCGGCGCCGGGACTCGCATCGAAAACCTGTCCCTTATGGTTGACGACGCCGCCGTTGCGCGTCTCGCCCATGGTGCAGCCGCCGAGCGGATGCACCGTCATCAGGTTGCCGCCGAGCGCCTGCTCCGAAACGGGATTGCGCATGTATGTGCCGCCCGTCGCATGCGTCGCCGTCTTGATCATGGTCTCGATGCGCTGGAAGACGCGCTGCTTCGGACCGTTGCCCCAGGCAATGGTAAGGCGGTCGCCTTCGAGGCGCATGACGCCGTTGCCCGCGTCGTGTCCTACGGCGAGAAACGTCTGCGTATTGTGGACCGCGCCCTGATACGCGCCTTTGATAAGGCCGCCCGCGGCGCGCTCGAGCGCCTCGAGCCCCTCGCCCAGCGTGCGCTTCTCGCGCTCACCGAAAACGGCGGCAGCGGGCGCCAGTACAGCAGGCAGCGCGCCGGCAAAGGCGCTCGGCAGCGCGCATTCGCACATCGCCAGCCCGTCGCGCACGTCCTCGGTGTTGCGCAGATCGACGAGGCCGTTCACCGCCTGTCCGACGGGCGGCACCTGCGCCCGCGGCGGGTGACCGACACCGATGCCGTTTACCGGAACGTCGTTGTTGTAGGCGAGCGCGACGGCATCGCCGTTGGAGGTGAACCGGCTGCCGAGCCACCGCGACAGCGGCAAGCCCTCTTCCGCCGATCGCAGCAGGATCTCCGTAGAGCCGAGCGTGCCCGCCGCCAGCACGACGACGTCAGCCGTTATGAAATACTTGTGTCCGCGCGCAGTGTCGGCATCGGCCGGCATGGCCCACACGCGCCAGCCATGGCGCTCGTCCCGCGCGAGCGACAGCACCTTCACGCCGGTGAACACCTCGGCGCCAAAAGCGACGGCGTCGGCGATGTAAGTGCAGGCGACGGTCGTCTTGGCGCCGACGTTGCAGCCCCCGCAACAATCGCCGCAGGACGTGCAGGCCGGCTGCTGCACACCGGCGGCATTGGGGCCGGCTCGATAGGCGACGTGCAGCGGAATGGGCGTCACCGGACGACCGAACGCCGAGGCGGCAAGGCGCAGGGCCGCGACCTTCTCGTAGCTGGCGGCCGACGGCGATATCTCCGGCCGCAACATGTGCCGCGCGCGCACGAAGCCTTCCGCCAGAAGCCGGTCGGAGCGCACCGGCTGCGGCCACGCGCTGTCCTCGAAGACGCGCGCATCTGGCGAAAGGCAGACGTTGGCGTTGATGAGCGAGGTGCCGCCCAGCCCGCAGCCCATCAGCACATCGACATCCTCGCCGACGCGCACATCGAACAGCGCCGTCGCCGAGCCGAGACGGCCATGCGCGCCGGTGATCTGCGTTTCCGCACTTGCACACGCCACGCCGTCGGGAAAATCGCCGGGCAGAAACTCGCGCCCGCGCTCGATCACCGCAACCTTGCGCCCGCACCGCGCGAGCCGCGCCGCGGCAACACCGCCCCCGTAGCCGGAACCCACCACGATCGCATCGTAGTGCGCCTTGAGCTTCGAAGCGGGCATCGAAAGCCGCGCCTGCATAGGCTTTTACTCTCCCCCAGCGCCCGTGTGCTTACACCGGCGTACGCGCTACGCGATCAAACGATGCCCGGCCCGGAATTCTGCGGCCCCGGACGCTTCAAGTCCCCCACGCGAATTTCGATCGGACCTTCGATCAGCGACGGACGCAGCGGCCGCGATGGCACGATCGCAGGCCCTACCTCGTTGCCGAGGCCACGGTCCTTGGCATGCTTCCACGCCCAGCGGCGTGGCGTGCGCCGTAGACCGATGGGATAGACCGTCAGCTTGTTGGGCTCGATTTTCATACGCAGGAAATTCTTGAAGTCGGGAATGGCCATCGATGCGAACGCTTGATCGCAATGCAGGCCCAGGAAGCAGCTGAGGGTGAGATATGTGCCCCACACGAAACCCGCGGCGATACCGCCGAGAAAGATCATCGTTAGCGGGAATATGACGATGGTGCGCAGCAATTCACGCACGTCCGGCGAGGTGCGCAGATCGAGGTTTTGCAAAACCTCGCGCGCCTGCGGCCACACCGTATCGACCATCCAGAACGAGAAATACGATACCGCATAATAGAGCGTGATCATCATGGCGATGTGCGCGAGCCAGTGCAGCGTGCCGAGCAGCGCCTTCACCTTTCCGCCCCACGCGCCGTCAGCATAACCGTAGAGGACCACCCATAACCCGAGACACCATATGCCGAGGATGACGTTGGTCGCCGCGGCCAGCGGCGCCAGCATGAATATGCCCGGCCACCAGTGGAAGTTTGGATCATAGAGCATCGTCTCGCCGACGGTCATGGTGCCGTACGGCGTCGTCGAGAACATCCAGATCATCACCCAGTAGATGGCGCCGAGCGCGACGGAGTAGCCATAGTTCCGGAACGGGAAGCCGAGTGTCGATAGGCTGAGCCAGCGGCTTTCACCGCGCGAGGGCCAGCAGGACGGCTTTCCGGTGTTCTGGCCATCCTTCACCTTGCAGCGGATATCGAGCTCGATCTTCTTGCCCGTGCCCGCCGTCAGAGTGCGCGTGTCGGAAAGATAGTGCGTGGGCGAAAAGTACGCCCCGCCGCCGCCGGCCGTGAAGAAGCTCGCACCCGTCTCCGCCGAGTGATAGCGGCTGTAATGGTGCAGGTCGCCCGCCACGACAGCCGCGATGCGCGCGCCCGCGTCGGTGGCGATCTTCGTGATGGTGGAGAGATTGTCCTCGCCCTGAAGCCCCTCCTCCCTGTTGTAGTTCCAGCTCGGCTCGGGGATGCACAGGACGACCTTCGGCGCCTCCGTCGGATGCTGCTTCATCGCCTCGGCAACACCTTCGAAATAGAGGATCTGCCCGGCGTCCAGATATTGTGCGAGCTGGATGTCCGCGCCCCAGATCCACCAGTTGTGCGGCAACCGGATCGCGAAATAGCTGCGGTGCTGCGGACACAGCCAGCCACCGATACGATTCTCGCTCGCACGCCCGAAGCGGGCCTTGCAGAACATGTGATCGAACGACGATAGCCCGTCGTACCAGTCGTGATTGCCGGGCAGCACGAACAAGAGCCGGCGCCAGTTTCCGTCGGGTGACGGCGGCAGCGCCGTCGCATAGGGCATCGCGAAGCGCTCGCGGTAGGCTTGGCGCGTTGGGAAGGGATAAACCTGATCACCGCCCATGATGAGCAGCTTGCCGCCCGGCAGCGTGCCTGCGCCCTCTACGGTGATCTGTGGCGCGCTGACCAGCGAGGCCATGGCGTAGGTGGAATCGAAGCCGTCTCCGAGGTCGGCGATGTAATCCACCCACACGGCGTTGCCATCGCTCAGGTGGCGCAGATCCGAATAGTCGTAGCGGCCGACGACCTGCTTCACCACCTCCGGCCCGAAGCCGTCGATGGTGGCCTGCATGATCCGCTGGTCGGCGTACTGTCCGAATATCTCCGATACGACCGAGCGCCAGCCTGTGCTGACGAGATGCGCCGGGCTGTACCAGCGCACCATCTTGGGGAGCGCCTTGATATCGATCTCCCCCGAGCCGTCGGACATGCACTTCCCCCAGACGCATACTGCTTTCCGAAACGCGCCCCCCGGCCCGCTTCCATTGGAACGAGTCTAGGGGGGGCGCGAAGAGGAGTCCAGAATGGCGGCAGCGGCGTGGCGCAAAGTGTTGCCGAGTGAACGCAGGGGCGCGCCTTCGCGCGGGAAACAATCACACGTCGGATGATTGTCCCGGCGGTGTGGCCATTGCGGCATTGCCCTGTCACCACCATCCGGCATAGGCCCGAAGGCGCAGTGCATGCGCAAGGAGTAATGCCATGAAAGTAAAGGTCGCTGTCGTGCTGGGTCTCTCGGCGATGGGAATCCTCATCGCGCCCGTCGCGCAATACACCTCTTCCGCGGAAGCGGCAGCCCGGTGCGTCACCAAGCGCGGCAAGGGCTGGGCATGGACCGAGGACATGGCGCGCTTTCAGGCCTGGGAAATCGTCGCTCAGCTCTCCGGCAACTGGCCCATCGCCACCGATACGCTCCGCAACGAGCGCTACAAGTGCAAGAAGGACGGCAGCGGCTACACCTGCCTGTCGTGGATCGACGTCTGTAAATCGTGAGACGGTCGCCCTGCGGCCAGCGGCGCTGCGCATGCGCAGCAGCTCGATACGGAGCGGCAGCCATCGATGGGCGCCGCGCGATTAACGTTAAACCCAACCGAAGCGGCGGGAGCGCCGCGGAGCAACCATTCGAGCACATAGATTTCTCGACATAATTCTCTCATCCTCACATGCTCCGCTCCGCTCGGCCAGGGGTGGCCAGTCATAGGAGGTGCTGTCGTGTTCGGCCGGGGATTCAATGATCAAAAACCAGCGACTTCGCCTTCAGGCGTGCCCACGCCCGGCCCCGCGACGCCGCCCGCTCCAATGCGTGACCTCAACACCCCGGCTCCATCGATGATGACACCCTCCAGACCCGCTTCCGTCATTGGCCCCGACCTGGCAATCGTCGGTCAGCGGATCACGCTCGTCTGCAAGAGCGCACTCGTCATCTCCGGCGAAGTCGCAGGCGACATCCACGGCGACGACATCACCATCAGCGAGACCGGTAAGGTCACCGGCATGGTCGTCGCGCGCAATCTTACGGTCCACGGCGAGGTCAACGGCCAGCTGCGCGGGGAAACCGTTGCGCTCCATTCGACGGCGCGCATCAACGGCGACATCATGCAGAAGAACCTCGTCATCGCCGAAGGCGCGCAGTTCGACGGGCGCGTACGCAAGGCGAAGGACGCCAGCGACTGGCAGCCGACGCTCGATCTCAATCTCCACGCCCAGACCGGCTGAGCCGAGCGGGTCTTCGCCGGACGCTTTCCGCGCCGTTTGAGCTCTGTCGATTGCGGACGCCGCAATGCGCAGCGCCATGTCTGGCGCGTGGCACGCCACGGATGGCACTCCGCGCCTACGCGTCGCCCATCGCTTCCACGCTCGAGATGAAGTTCAGGCCGAGTTCTTGTCGAGACCGGTGATCCGGTCCAGCAGGCGCGTCTTGCGCGCGCGCTTCACCTCCGAGCCGTCGGGCCCGGTAACCGTCTCGGCGGACGGCGCATGCTCGATCGGAGCTTCGAGCGCGGCCGCATCGAGTGCCTTGAGGAACCCGCCGCCGCGGCGCGGAGCTTCGTTCCCGTTCTCGGGGCTTGCGGCAGACGCGGGCGCCGCCGCCGGCGTCATCGCCGCGTCCGCCTTCTGCTCACCGGCAGCGCGCGCGAGGCGTGCCACACGCGGATCGTTGATACGCTCCGCAAGCGGGCGCTTCGCGTCGGCGTTCTCCGGCGCGCGGCGCGGAGGCGCGGGCACCGATCCGAGCCGGCGCATCTCCTCCATGAAATAGGCGGCCTGCCGCGCGAGCTTCTCGTTACCCGCAGCAAGCTCGGCGCGCAGCGCCTGAATGGTGCCGGTTTGCTCTTCCGTGAGCGCCGCCATCGCCGAAAGCCGCGCCTTCATGGCGATCTTGCTTTCCTTGACGCTACGGTCGTCCTGATCTGCGGCTTCGTAGGTCGCAAGCGCAGCCTTGAGCCGCGAGAGCTCGGCAGCCTGATCCTGGTTCACCGTCTTCAGGCGGCGGATCTCCGCGAGCGTCTTCTGGCCCGGCGTCTCCGGCGGACCATCGACGGCCTTGAGCGCCGGCGGCTCGCTGGTCTTGGCTGCGCGGCCGACGACCTTCGCCGGACGCGATGCATCGCCCGGCGCCGCTGCATCTGTGCTTTCCGCGGCAGGTCCCGCCCGCGCGACGAGCGACTGCAGCCGCGCTATGAGCGCGCTCTGCTCGCGCGTCTTGGCCCGCAGTGCTTCGATCTCAGTGCGCAGCGCCACCTCACCGTCATAGCGCGGGTCGGCAAAACCTTCCCGGTTACGCGCAGCACGCGTGTTCAGCGCCGCCTTGAGGCGATGCACCTCGTCGGTCTGCTGCGCGTTGATCTGCGTGGCTTCCTCCAGCGCGCGGGCCTGTTTCTCGCTCGACTGCGTGAGGGAAACGATCTCGCGGTCGCGCTGGAACAGGAGCTTGCGCGCCTCGGCGAGGCGGCTCTCCACCTTCGGCAGCCGGTCCATGATGGTCTGCTCGAGCACGCGCCGGGCGTTCTCGTGCTCATCGAGCGCCGTGCTCTGCGCCGCAAGCTCGCCTTCGAGCTCGCTGATGGTGGCATCGCGCCGGTTGATCTCGACCATCTGCCGGGCGGAAGCCTCGGCAGCTTCCTCCACCATGATCTCGAGCTTGTGGATGCGGATGGCGGCCTCGGCCCGCAGCCGGTCTTTATCGGCGCGGATCTCGGCCTCGGTGAGCGGCATCGACCGCTTCAGCATGTCGGTGGTGAGCCGCGCGACCCGCCGGCGATAGAGCGGCGCGATGAACAGCGCCAGAAGAGCCGCCGTGAGGAAGCCCAAAGCCGCCAGCATGACCATCTCGATTGTGATCACGCCTGCGTCCCCGATTGCGCGCGGCTAGCCAACGCATACCCCAACTGGCCGGTCCGTTGCAGAACCCTATGGCTGATTATCCGATTGGCCAGCTGCCTGCGCAATGCTTTCATCCCGCGCGTTCTCACCCGAGGCCTATTACAAAGCCGCGCGGCGACTCAAAACGGATTCCACGTCGGGGAGCGGGTATACTTCAAATATCCGACGTTCGCACCTATTCGCAGCCCGATTCCCGACCGGATCGGCGCCAGCGTGACATCGCCATAGGTCTGGTACTGGATCCCGACTCCGCCGACCACGTAGGCCGAGCCCTGCACGCCCGCGTAACGCTCGTAAATCTGCGACGGATCGCGCAGGTTGTAGACGAGAACCATGGTTTTCGAGCCCTCGCCGCCGAAATCATAGCCGATCGACGGCCCCTGCCAGTAAACCCTATGGTTGCCGGCATCCTTGGTGTAGAGGATGCCCTCCCCGTAGCGCAGGCCCGCGACGAACGCCCCACCCGCATCGGTGCCGAGAATGTACCCGTTGGGCCGGCCGGACTTGCGGAAGGCGTATTCGACGACACTGGCGAGGCCTTTGCTCACCGAGCCGAAGAACCGGCCCCCCGCCTCCACGATCTCGTTCTGTGAATAGCCGCCGTCGTCGGGCGGAGGCCCGTCTGCGCGTGGACCCTCGTAGGCTTCGCCGGGCGCATGGTAGGGCTCGCCGTAGCCGGGAGCCGGCTCCCCATAGTCCGGAGAGCGCGCCGCCCGGTTGTCGTCATAGCGGCGATAGTCGTCGCCCGAGCTGTAGGCGCCATCGGGACGATAGGGTGAATTGCCGGCGCCACCGCCCTGCGGAGGCGAATAGGCGTCATTGGCCGCAGGCGCGCGTCCGTCACCGTTGGCCGGCGGCGCATAACCGTCGTTCGCCGGAGGCACATAGGCGTCGTTGCCCGTGCGACCGCCTGAATAGGGCCCATAGGAGTTCTGCTGCGCACTGGCCCCGGGAGCGAGGCAGAGGTGCGCGGCGAATGGGGTAACGGCAAAAATGATGAGGAAAAGGCGGCGTGCGCCCGCAGTCAGCGCCATGGTGCTATCCATCGTTTCGGTCGGTGGCGGGGCCACCAACGCGCTGAAATCCTTCCTTGGAAAGTGTCGCGAAAGTGTGGCCGGCCTGCGGTGCGTTGTGGCCCTATTGCGGCACGTGTCCCGCATCAGCAACACGCAGCAGCGGCTCCCGCGCCCAGGCGATGAATTGCGGGTTGAGATAGCCCCCGTCGCGCTTGCCGTAGCTCAACGGCTCGCCGTCGAGCGTCGTTACACATCCGCCGGCCGCGCTGAGGATGGCGTGACCTGCGGCCGTATCCCATTCGCTCGTACGCCCAAGGCGCGCGTAGAGATCCGCCTCTCCCCGGGCGATGAGGCAGAACTTCAGCGACGAGCTCGCCTTGCGCTTCTCCGCGATCGGAAGCTGCTGCAAAAACTCTTCCGTGCTCTGGGCCGCGTGCGAGCGGCTCGCAAAAGCGATCAGCGCGCCCTTGTCCGGCTCGCGTGTTTTGAGACGCTGCAGCGTGCACTTTGCAAACTCGGACGCATCGGCATCGGGTGCGATGGTCGCTTCGATCGCCTCATCGTCACCGAACGTTGCGAAGAACTGCGCGCTCGCAGGGGCATAGATGATGCCGAACACAGGGCGCCGCGCCACGACGAGCCCGATGTTGACGGTGAATTCCGGGCTTCCCTTGATGAAGGCGCGGGTTCCGTCGAGCGGATCGACAAGAAAAAATGCGTCCTCCACCTGTGGCACGCGACCCGCAGCGACCGCCTCCTCGGCGATCACCGGAACGCCGGGAACGACGGCATGCAGCGCTTGTGTGAGAACCGCTTCGGCCTCATGGTCGGCGGCGGTTACAGGCGTTGTATCCGCCTTTGTCTCGACCGCCACATCCGACTTGAAATGCGCCATCTCGATGCGCCCGGCAGCCAGCACTGCGGGTAGCAATGCCTCGACCAGGCCGCGGTAATCCTCTAGCCTCATACGCAGTTCGTACCTTGATTCGCTGCTCCGACCGTGCGCCGGCTGCATTGGCTATTGGTCGCCAGGGATGCTTCGCGGGGTGGGCCGAAGCAATGTACAGGGCAGACCTTTGCATGACGTTTCGGCGCGTGTAACAGAAGGCAACAACACTTCGCAAGCGGCCCTTGTCCGTCTGCTGCGGGCAACCCCGCACTGATCTGGGATCATAGCCGTTCCGTCTTCTCCGATCTGCGACAATCAATTAGGGGGCACATCGATGGGCCAGCGTGCCAATCCGACGGACCTTGAACTCGCTGCACTCATCTCCAGCAAAATCTGTCACGACGTCATCGGACCGGTCGGCGCCATCTACAATGGTCTCGAAATCCTCGATGAGGATGACGATCAGGAGGCGAAGAACTACGCCCTCGACGTGATCCGGAATGTGACTGAGCAAGCGTCCGCGCGCCTGCAATTCTGCCGCTTCGCCTTTGGCGCGGCGGGCTCCGCCGGCGCCATGATTGATCTTGGCATCGCCGAGCAGATCTCCCGCGGCTTTGTCGGCAAGGGAAAGCACAAGCTCAACTGGCGTCTGACCCCGGGCCACATGCCGAAGGACAAGGCGAAGTTGCTGCTTAATCTCGTCGCCAGCGCCATCACCGCCCTGCCGCGCGGCGGAGAGATCGAGGTGCAGATGGCGGGCACGATGGAAACGCCGAGCTTTCTCGTGCGCTGCCGCGGCACCAACGCCCGCGCGCCGCTCCATCTTGCCGAATTCATCGCCGGCGAGCACGCCCCGCCGCTCGATGCCATGACTATCCAGGCCTACTACACGTGGCGCCTGGCGGCGACGGCGGGGATGCGTCTTGCCGTGCTCCAGGATGGCGCAGACATCCTCCTCTCCGCCAAATCGGGTTGAGGGGACGCGCAGCGCCCCCGTTCCGTCGTCGATGTCCAGAAATCGGCGGCTGTGGGGAGCGCACGTCGGCGTGGCGCCTCGGGTCTCGCCGCGCGTTCGTTTTCGGCCGTCCCGACCGAGACGGCGTAATCGCAAAAACCCGCACGTTCGTCCCTCCCGATAACAGCGCGATCGAGCAAGACCATGATCGCCTCGGGTCACATCAGGTCGAAGCGTGAATCATCGGTCCAAGCAAGACCATGATCGCTTCGGGTCACATCAGGTCGAAGCGTGAATCATCGGTCCAAGCTAGAGCATTTTCCCATCTGACGGAATCGGTGTGGGATTCCCATCGGGGGCGAA
>JBIQJE010000023.1:0-45173 GCA_044507625.1 Hyphomicrobiaceae bacterium
CGAGCTGCTGCTTCACCTGCAGCGCCTGCAACCGCGTCGATTCCTCGTTCATGTCCGCGTCGACGAGCTGGCCGATGCCCGTGTCCAGGGTGTCCATGAGGTTCTTCGCGAAGTCCTTCTGCAGGTCGATGCGCGACTTGACTGAACCGAGGTTCGTTGCCGCGTCGGTCAGCTTGCCGAGCTGCGCGTCGACACCGCCGATCAGGGCCTCAAGGGTCTTGAGGTCCACGGTGCTGTTGGTCAGAGCCGAGATGTCGAGATCGGTGACGCTGTAGCTCACCCAGTTGGTGCCGTTGAAGGTGTCGATGATGGAGCTATCGAGAACACCTCTATTGGTCGCGGCCGGGGCGGCCATGTTCGGCCCCGTCAAGCCAGAGAAGGCGCCGCTGAAGGCGACTGCTCCGCCGGTACGGTTGGCGAACGTGAGCTGATTGCCCTTCACCGCCACACTGAGACCCTCGATGCCGAGGGCGTTGATGTCGGAGGCGATGCTGGCAAGCGTCGAGCTCGTCGTGGTGGAGAAGCTGCCGACGTTGACGCCACCTACCGTGATGTTGATGGGACCGGCGGCGGCGGCGGTGAACGTACCGGTGGTGTTGCCATAGACGACGCCGGTTCCAGCTGCACCAAGGGGCGGCGCGGTAAGGCCCGTACCCGTTGCGAAGCCGGCGGCGAACGTAACGGCGGCGCCGTTGTTGTTCGTGAAGGCGAGCTGCGTGCCGTTCACCGTCGCGGTGATGCCAGCGCCGAGGGCGTTGATATCAGCAGCGATGCTGTTGAGCGTCGAGCCCGCCGTCGTGGTGATGGTGCCAACGGCGTTGCCGCCGACCGACACAGCGAAAGTGGCGGCAGCCGCGGTGAAGGTACCCGTGGTGGTGCCGGTAACCGCGGCGGGGCTCGCATCATAGAGCTTGATGTTCGTGGTATCGACGCCGATCGTCTGGACGGAGACCGAAGCGTTGACGCGGGTGAACGACGACACGATGCTCTTCAGCGCGTTGTAACCCGGAACGCTCGAATCGGTCGACAGCCAGTTCTCGGCACCGGGGACGACGGCCGCGTCGGCAATACCGCGGAGCTGGCCCTGGAGCTCGGTGATTTCCTTCTGGATCTTCGAACGGTCGACGCCTTCACCGCGGGCGCTCAGCAGCTTCTGCTTGATCTGGTCGACCAGGCCGATCGCCGAGTTGATGCCGGCGTAGGCGGTGTCGACGGTCGCGGCGCCGAGGCCGAGCGAGTCCTGCACAACGGACAGCGCCTTGCTGTCGGAGCGCATCGTGGTCGCAATGGCCCAATAGGCGGCGTTATCGGAGGCGTCGTTGACGCGCAGGCCGGTCGAGATGCGGTTCTGGGTCTGCTCGAGGGAGGTGTTCGTGTGCGTCAGCGCGCGCAATGCCGTCAGGGCGGCGACGTTCGTGTTAATACTTGCCATGTGTGGCTGTCCCTATCGTCGGAATGGTTAATGGGGGACATACCGGGTCGTTGCCGGCACGACAGTACGGCATCATGCCTTTGGGCCGATGGCCCAACCTGTCGTCGAGTTTTTTACTCATAGGCAACGCTGCCGTGATTCTTAACGCGAGCACATTGCGGATTGGTTAACGCGGTGGTCACTTTTACGCATACGAACGGATGAGGCCGCCGACAAGCAGGTTCCAGCCGTCGATCAGCACGAAAAAGAGAATCTTGAAGGGCAGCGATATGACGGTCGGGGGGAGCATCATCATGCCCATCGACATGGTGAGCGTCGCGACGATCATGTCGATGACCAGGAACGGCAGCACCATCAGGAAGCCGATTTCGAATCCGCGCCGCAATTCCGAGATCATGAAGGCCGGGATGAGAATGCGCAGCTCGATCTGGCCGTCGGGTGACGGCGCTGGAGGCGGAGGGGGTGTGGGAGCTCCCTCCACCCCGTTCTGCTTCGGCCAGAGGTACTCGTGCGCCAGGTCGTTGAAAAGCTTCAGGTCCTTATCGCGTACGTTTGCCATCATGAACGTGCGGAACGGCGCGGTGATGCGGTCATAGGCCTCCGCTTCCGTGATCTTGTTCTCGATCAGCGGCGAGACGCCGTTCTCCCAGGCGCGGTCGAACGTCGGCGCCATGACGTAGAGGGTCATGAAGAGGGCGAGGCTGATAAGGATGAGGTTCGCGGGCGTGGTCTGCAAACCGATCCCCGCCCGCAGAAACGATAGCGCGATGACGAAGCGCGTGAAACACGTCACCATGATGAGGATGCCCGGCGCGACCGACAGCACGGTGATGAGCAGCACGAGCTGCACCATGCGGCCGGCGGCGGACGCATCGCCGGGGGGCAGCAACTGCTCGAGGCCCGGCAACTGCTGGGCTGATGCACCGAGCGTGCCCAGCAGCAACAGCGCGCCGATCAGCAGAATGCGTTTCATTCTACGATCAGCCCCTGAATGATGATCTCCCGCACACTGCCATCGCCCCGCGCGCGCACGCGGTCATTCAGATCCTCGCTGAGGTGCTGAAATCCGATCGCTCCTTCTATGTCGCTCACTTTGACGGTGCGCAGGAACGCCACGATATCCTCGGTGATGCGGGCGGTGAGAGCGTCCACGTCACCGGGAACCTCGTTGAACACGAGCGAGGACTCGATCCGGATCCAGGTCTCCTCGGTGCCCGCAAGATTGGTGACGATGGGCGCCAAGGGCCGCAGCTTGGAGCTTTCCATGCGGAACCGCTCGCCCAGATAGCCGGCGTTGCTCTCGTCTTTGGCGGTCGTCTCCTGCGCGGTCGACAAAAGCTCCTTGCCGCTGAAATAGCCCACACCGGCGGCGACAAGCGTCAGCACGGCAACAATGGCGATGAAGTAGAGCATCGACGGCTGACCCTGGGCCTGTTGGCCAGGTTCACCCGACTTTCCATCTGCGCCTACCATCGACATCGGAGCCGCCCACCGCTCAGAACGGAGAGATGTTGTCTACGAGCTGCTGCCCCCAGGGCGGCTGCTGCACTTCCATCAGGCGCCCGCGGCCACCGTAGGCAATGCGCGCCTCGGCAATTTTCTCGTAGGCGATCGTGTTGTCGGCAGCGATATCCAAGGGCCGGACGATGCCGGCGACATTGAGCACCCGCATCTCGAAGTTGACGCGGACCTCCTGGGAGCCGCTGATCACGAGATTGCCGTTGGGCAGTACGTCCGAGACGACGGCCGCAACGAGCAGCTCGATCTTCTCCGAGCGCTCGATGCCGCCTTCGCTCTTGGTGCGCGTGCGCGAGTTGGTGTTCACATCGAGCGCAGCGCTATAGGGGATCGAAGCATCCTTCGAGCTGAACTCGTAGGCGTAGTCGAATCCGAGGTTGTTCGAGGCATCGCGCTTGCGCTCGGAATCGTTGGCAATCGACGCCTTGTCCTTGATGAAGATCTTCACCGTGACGGTATCGCCGATCCGCCGCGCACGCATGTCCGAGAAAAGATCCGCGCGACTATCCTGCCAGATCGAGGAATTGCCGCGGTAGACGTTCTCCGGCGAGGGTTCGGTGATCATCGCGACGCGTTTCGGCACCATGCCGCTGCCCACTGGCGTCATATGCGGCTCGCGGTTGAAATCGCGCACGTCCACCGCGCACGCGCCCATGAGAACGGCCATAGTCGAGATGAGAGCGAGCCGTGTGATCATGATCTTCCCCCGTCTGGGTAGGCTCGCTCCGGCACGGGCTGCGGCACGCCTTCCTGGGCGGGGCGCTGAGGTGCTGCGGCAGGCGGCGGAGTGTTGGGACGCTTGATGCGCGCAGAGCCGGAAATGGTGCCCGCCAGACGTGCGGCCTTATCAGGCACCATCTCGTTCAGGATCGCGCTCGCATTCTGCGGTTCGAGCTTCAGCAGCAAGGATGCGGCTGTCTCCTCGTCCATCTCGACGAGTTGCAGCGCCGCCGCATCCGGCTCCATCTGCGTATAGATCTTCACGAGCGAATTATTGGCGCGTTTCAGGAATTCGTCGCGGCGGCCGACCCAGGACTTGTACTCGGCGGTCTTGGCTTCCAGTGCCGCGATGCGCTGGCTGATCTGCTTCTCGACCTCGGCGAGCTTTGCCTTCTGCACGGCGATGCGCGCATCGACGGCCGCGCTCGATATGGCAACGCAATAACTCTTCGCGAGATCGGAGTTGGGGCCGTCGACGGCTCCCGTGGTGATGGGGCTCGCGTTAAGACCGCCGCTTTCCGCAAAGAGGCGGGCCGAATCTTCGATGGCCAGTGGAGCGCGCGCGGGGAACGAATCAACCGACCCGGTGATGATGTCGTCGCCGTCGACCGGGATCGGCGTGCCCTCCGGTACGGACGAGATCGCCGGTGCAGCTTTTTTCGCTGCCACAGGCTTCATCTGCGGCACGGGCGGGCGCGGCGCGACGCGTGCCGTCGGTATCGACCGAGCCGCCTTCGCGAGCGCGTGCGACGGCGAGGTTGGCGGGGGATCGTAAGGCTTGATCGCCGGCCGCGAAACGAGCGGCTCCCAGCCTTCCTGGGCCGCAGCCGGCCAAACGGCAAAAAGCACGCTCGCAAGGAGCGCGCCCGTTATTGCGAAAAGGCCAGGCATCCCGCCGGCGTCAGCCATCATTGCACCACGAAGTCAGCCTGGAGTGCGCCGGAGGTCTTGATGGCCTGCAGCACCGCAATGATGCCCTGCGGCTTCAGGCCCATCTTATTCAAGCCGCGCACGAGCACATTGAGACTGGTGCCGCGTATGATGCGCAGCGCGCCGCCCTGCTCGTAGCTGGCAATGTTCGTTTCCGGCGTGACGACGGTTTGCCCCTCGGAGAACGGTAGCGGTTGAGAGACCTGCGGCGTCTCGGTGACCGTGACCGTCAGGTTGCCGTGACTGACGGCGACCGTGGAGATCGTGACGTCGCGACCGATAACGATCGTACCCGTGCGCTCGTCCACCACCACGCGCGCGGGTACGTCCGGCTCGACGATGAGCTCGCCGATCTCGGCCATCAGACGTGTCGGCGACATATCCGGAGGACGGCGGACGGCCACGCTGCGCAGGTCCGCGGCGCGCGCGAGCTCCATGCCGAAGCGGTCGATTCCATAGGCGTTGATCGCATCGGAAATGCGAATTGCCGTTGCGAAGTCGGGGTTGCGCAGCTCAAGACCGAGGAAATCGACCTCGAGGAACTGGCCGGGTGCTTCACGCTCTACCAGAGCACCGTTGGGAATGCGACCGGAGGTGGGCACGTTCTGGGTCATCGTCTGCGCGGCGCCGGTGATCTGATAGCCGGAAACCGTCAGCGGCCCCTGTGCCGCGGCATAGACGAGATTGTCGGCACCGTAGAGCGCCGTCATGACGAGCGTGCCGCCGAGCAGAGACGTCGCATCGCCGAGCGAGGACACCGTCACGTCGATGGTCGTGCCGGTCTGTGCGAACGCGGGCAACTCGGCCGTGACGACGACGGCCGCAGAGTTGCGCGTACGGGTGTTCTGCTTGCGAATGTTGACGCCGAGGCGATCCAGCATCGCCTGCAGCGACTGCTGGGTGAACGGCGAGTTGCGCAGGCTGTCGCCGGTGCCGTTGAGGCCGATCACGAGACCGTAGCCGACGAGCTGGTTGGGACGCACGCCCTGCACCGATACGATATTCTTGATGCGGGTCGGACTGCCGAACTGCGGCAGCCCGGAGGGTCCCATATCGCCGTCGAAGCGGCGGCCGACATCGGCGCTGTACGAAGCCCCCGGAATCGCGAGCAGGAACGCGCAAAGCAGTCCGACGATGCCGAGGCTACGCTTCATTCGTCACCCACGTGCACTGCGCCGTCGGCCCCAACCGTGCCCTTGATGATCCGGCCGCTGTCGACGTTGCGTACGGATACGACGTCGCCGGTGCCGCCGTTCTGGAGCGCAACGGCCGTCGCGGTGATGGTCAGCGCGCCGCTCTGGAAAACGACGGTCGCCGCCTGACCTTGCGTGATGGTGTGAGGCGCGCGCACCGCATCGTTGTTGACGGGGCGTCCGGGCAGCAGCGTCTGCCGCGCCACCTTGCCGATCAAGTCGTCCTTCGACATCGTCACGGATTTCGCGCCATTCAGCCGAAAGGCGCGATCGACCAGCATGCCCCCATCTATCACCTGGCCGGGATAGATCGTTACGCGCGGCACCGGCAACTGAACGTGATCGGCCTGCGCGGAATGCGCGCCGGCGAACAACGTCGCCGCAACGAAGACGGCGACGTGCAGCAGTCGGGATCCGAACGAAAGGGCGTTCATGGCTACCTTCTCGAAACGGTGCTGTACATTTCATCCACGGCCTGGATGACCTTGGAGTTCATCTCGTAGGAACGCTGCGCGGTGATGAGCTCGGTGATTTCTTTCACCGGGTCGACATTCGACAACTCGAGATAGCCCTGCTCGACGGTGCCGAAGCTCGGATCGCCCGGTATGCCGACGACGGGCGCTCCGGAGGCCGTGGTTTCGCGGTAGAGATTGCCGCCCATGGGCTCAAGGCCGGCGTCGTTGGCGAAGTTCGCGAGCGTGATCTGGCCGAGCGACTGCAGATCGACCTGCGTGCCGATGCGCGCGAACACTTCGCCCGTCTTGTTGATGATGATCTCGGTGGTGTCCTGCGGCACGGTCATCTGCGGCATGACCAGGTTGCCGTCGATGGTGACGATCTGGCCCTCGGCGTTCTTGTTGAAGGTGCCGGCGCGCGTATAGAACGTCTCGCCATTGTCGCCTTCGATCTGGAACCAGCCGCGGCCGTTGATGGCGACGTCGAGCTTGTTGCTCGTGCTCGTCAGAGCGCCTTGAACGTGCAGGTTGCGAATGGCTGCGTTGCGGACGCCCAGGCCGACCCGTGCGCCTTCCGGGATGGGGTTCTGGTTACCGCGGTTCGGCACGCCCGCGGGGCGCTCGGACTGATAGAGAAGATCGGTGAATTCCGCGCGGGCGCGCTTGAATGCCGTCGTGTTGATGTTCGCGATGTTGTTCGCGATCACCTCGACGTTCAACTGCTGGGCATTCATACCCGTCGCTGCAATGGCCAGCGCTCTCATGATCGACTTCCTCAGATTGCCATGCGGCTGATTTCGAGATACGCGGCGACGACCTTGTCACGCACGGCGACGGCCGTTTGCAGCGACTGTTCGGCGGCCATGACCGATTCGACCACCTGCTGTACCGACGCCTTGTCCCTGATGCCGGCAATGGAGACAGCTTCTGCGTTCTTCAGCGTGTCGATGGCATCGGTCGTCATCCGGGACAGCATGCTACCGAAGTCGCTCGAAGCGTCGGAAGCGGCCGCGGGGCGCGCGCGGATGGTGGCGTCAGCTTGGACGGGCGAGCTTTGACCGACGCCGGGAAGCGCAGGAACAATCTGGTCCAGCATGCTTATGAACTCCTCAGCAGGTCGACGGTCATCATCACCATGGCCCGCGACTGCTTCATCATCTGAAGGTTGGCTTCATATGAGCGATTTGCCTCGCGCATATCGGCCATCTCGATCAGCATGTTCACGTTGGGATACTTGACGTTGCCGTTCGCATCCGCTGCCGGGTGGGTCGGGTTGCGCTCGATGCGGAACGGCGCAGGATCCTTGCCGATCTGCTCGACGCCGACGATGTTGGTCCCCAATACGTCGTCGAACCGGTTGGAGAAGACGACGGTCTTACGCGTATAGGGATCGCCGCCGGGCGTCGTGGCCGTCGACTGCGTATTCGCCATGTTCTCGGCGATGATGCGCATGCGGTGCGACTGGGCGTCGAGACCGGCCGCGGAGATCTTCTGCGAAATCTGAAGTGGATCGGACAACGTCTTAGCCCTTCGCGCTGGTTAGCAGCATACGGTGGAACGCTTTCACCACGCTGGTATTCAACGCAAAGGCACTGTTGATCTCGCCGGCTTTGACGACCTCTTTCTCGAGGCTGACAGAGTTGCCGGAATTGAAGACATGCCACGCGGTTTCATCGTCCCGTGTGATGGTCTCTGCGGGGCCGCTTGCATACTTCATGTGCGCCGGATCGCTGGTCGCCAGCTCCGGCCGCACCGACTGCAGGACTTCATCGAAAGGTTGTACGTCGCGCGCGGTGTAGCCTGGCGTGTTGGCATGGGAGATGTTGCCGGAGACGGTTTCCTGGCGCAGTGAAAGCCAGTTGCTCCGCTGGGAGGCGACATCGAAAAGATATATGGAGCTCATGCCGGTAGCCGTCCTTTGTCCTCACCGAGGCGTAACCGGCTAAGCTTGTCCGAGGCTTGTCGTTAACTGTTCGTCGAGCCTCAGCAGCGCGTCGTCCGGCTCGGGTACGGGCATCAGACGGGCGTCGGCGATGGCCTCGACGAGACGGCGGGTGTTTTCGTCCGGCTCCTCGGAGGCGCCTTCGAAGGCGACATAGGTGATTTCGACCCCTGCGCGCTCGTCGGCGAGAATCAGCCGGAAGTAGACGTTGACGCAGCGATGGCTGAACTCCATGTCGAGCGCGACGGTCGGTGGCTCGCCCCAGCTCACGGCGACGTCGCCCGAGTGGCCGAACGAGATCGTCCCTGGCTTGAAGAACAGCTCCGCGGACGACGAGACGAGATGCGCGATGTTCGCAAATCGCTCGGTGCGGACGTAGTTGATGTAGTCGCCCGGCTCGACGAGGCGTAAGTCCGACGCCAGCTCGCGAATGCCGTGGCCCAATGCCCGCTCACGCTCATAGGTGAACTTGTTCGGTTGCTTCATCATCGGTGCGGCCCGCCTGACTGCATCGGTTTCCCGCGTGACATGATGTATAGGATCACGTTTGCAACGGCCCTGTAGAACTCAGTGGGAATAAGCTGATCGACATCAACTTTGTCATACAGCGACCTTGCGAGAAGCTTGTCTTCGACCACTGGAATGCCGTGTTCCTCGGCGATCGAGCGAATTTTCAGTGCAATGAGGTCTAGACCCTTCGCAACCACGATGGGGGCGTGGTTTTCCGTGCGGATGTAGCGCAGCGCGATGGCATAGTGCGTGGGGTTGGCGATGACGACGGTCGCCTGGGGCACTCGCGAGATCATCCGCTTGCGGGCGCGGTCGCGCGCCAGCGAGCGCATGCGGGATTTGACGATGGGGTCGCCGTCCGACTGCTTGTGCTCGTCCTTCACCTCCTGCTTGGTCATGCGGAGCTCGCGCCGCCAGTGGAAGCGCGTCCACAGAACATCGAGCGCCACCATGACGATGAGGGCCGCCACCACCGACGCGAACAGGCGCACCGACATGCTCTGAAGGAGGCTCGGCAGCATGTAGGGCGACATGACCAGCGCGTTGAACACCTCGTAGCGCGCGGCGTTGACGAGGAGCACTGCCAGAACGGCGAGCGCGCCCAGCTTGAACGTCCCTTTGAGGAACTCGATCCAACCCTGCAGGCCGAAGATACGCTTCCAGCCGGATTTGATCGAAACGCGGGAAAGCTTCGGTTGTATGCGATCGACGACGATGCGCGGGGTATTCTGGATGAGCGAGCTTGCGACGCCGGCCAACGCGAGCAGCAGCACGATCGGCAAGATAAGGCGCGCGGCATCTAGATTGATGACGCCGAACACCTGCACGATATCTGCCGTATTCTCCAACGGCCACCGGCCGGGGTCGTCCATGAACCCCTTGAGGGAAGCGGCAAGCTCGATCGCGTTGGAGACGATCAGAAAGCTCGTGATGAGGATGAGGCTGGTGAGGGAGGCAAACGCCGTCAGCTCTTTCGAAAAGGGAACGTTGCCCTTCTCAAGGGCATCGCGAATCTTCTTTTCGGATGCCTCTTCTGTTTTACTTTCTTTGTCCTCGTCGTTGCCTGCCATCTAGATCCGTCAATCGAACTCGTTGCCTTCGCCGACGCGATCCTCGAGCGTGATCTCGCCGCGGGCCATGAGGTTGAGAACGGTGGCGACGATACCGCGGCGGGCCTCCTCGATGTCGCGCGAGCGCGCGGGCGCCGCGGCCTCGAGCTCGGCTTCCACCATGCGGCGGACGCGGGCCGTCAGCGTTGAAAGCACGGCATCCTGCAGGTGAGGATCGGCGCCGTTCAATGCCAGCACTACCTGCTCGGTCGGCACTTTCTCGATGATGAGCGCGCGGGCGCGGGGCTTGAGGTTGGCGATGTCGGCGAACGAGAAGAGCATGCTCTTGAGCTCGTTGGCGTCCTCGGGGCGCGTCGCAGCGATGCTCTTCAGGATTTCGTTCGCCTGGGAGCCGTCGAGCTTGTTGAGGATGCCGGCGATCGTCTTGCGCGTCTCGGGGTTGGGCGCGGCAAGCATGGTCGCCAGAAGGTCCTCGCGCAGACCATTCTCGATGGCAGCCATCGCCGAATCGGCGACGCCCTTGAGGCCAAGCATGCGGCGCAGAAGCGAGTGACGCATCTCCGGCTCGAGGGTGCGCAGAAGGCGCGCACCGACGTTCGAATCGATGCGTGACAGGATCACCGCGATGGTCTGGGGATGCTCCTTCAGGATCAGCGGCTGCAGAACGTTGTCGCGCAGCGGGACGAGCCGGTCCCACACGGGCTGCGATTCCGTCGGCTGGTCGCGCATATACTGCGCGATCTCGTCCTCGCTCATCACATCGGTGAGCAGGTTTTTGACCTCGTCGGCCGTGCCGGCGAAGTTGACGCCACCCTTGAAGTTGTCGGCGAATTCCTCGATCAGCGCTTCCACCTCGTCGGAAGTGACGGGACGCAGGCGCGAACTCGAACGGGTTAGAAGGCGCAGCTCCTCTGGCTCCAGGCGGCGCAAAAGCTGCGCAGCCCGCGACTTTCCGAGCGCAAGCAGCAGAATGCCGACCTTCTCGGGGCCGGAAAGCACGTTCCGCTTGGATCCGCTGCGGGAGTAGGAGGTGGCGGCCATGACGCTCCGTTACGGCAGGGTTTCGACGCCGGAGGGCCCGACGACCTCGGTCAACGAAATGCCGAGGCGCGAAGGGTCATCGTCCATGACCACAACCTCGCCGCGCGCTACGACCCGGCCGTTGACGATCACATCGACGGGCTCCCCGAGCTTGCGGTCGAGCGGGATGAGGGCGCCGCGCCCAAGCTTCATCAACGCGGCGACCGGCATCGATGCGGAGCCCAGGACGATCTTCACCGTCACGGGGATACGCATGATCGTATCGAGGCTGAGGCCCTCGGTGCCGGCGGCGCCGGCCACGGTCGACGCAGGTCCGTAGGTGGGCGCGCCGGTGGGCGGATTGGGATATCCCTGGTCGGGGAGGGCGCCCGGCGCACCATCGTTCTGCATATTCAGTGGATCGAAGTTCGACATCTTATTTCCTTCGCAATGCGTTCCGTCCGCCGAACCGGAGCTAGCCGGCAAGGATGTCGTTCATGAACTCCCGCTCCTGATCGACGAAGTCGCGAATGCGCAGCGCGTAGACGCCATTGGACTTTCCGATCTCGCAATTGAGCAGCGGCTGCCCGTTGCTTTCGACGCGCAGCACACTATCGGGCGATGCGCCCAGCGGCAGCACCTGGCCAACGGCAAAGCGTGCGATATCCGCCAGCGAAAGCTCCTGCTCGTCGAGCACGGCGACAAGCTCGACGTTGGCGCGCGATACCTCGCTCTGAATCTTCTGGCTCCACGCCGGGTCCGGCCGCACCGATTCAGGCCCTGCCGTGCGCGAAAGCTCGTGGCGCATCGGACTGAGCACCGATTGCGACATCATCAGCGTGATACCGCCACCGAAGCCGAGCGCGAACAGGTGGTATTTTGCGCTGACGACGGGCATCGTCATGCGGCCAAGCACATCGAAGCTCACCCGCGCCGCAGCCGGACCGGCGACGAAATTCGTGGGCGCGACTTTGGCAAATGCCTGCTCGAGGGAGAGCGCAAACTGGTCGAACACGAGCTGGGCCAGGCCCAGCTCGGTCCTCGTGAGGGGGCGATCCGACATGGGCGCGGGCTCGGAGCCGTCGCCCCCGAGCAGCATCTCGACGATCGTAAAGACGAACTCGTATTCCGCGCACAGGATCATGCGCGCATTCCAGTTCGGCGCCTCCAGAACGCAGGCTATAGCCTGGTTCGCCGTCGAGGCAATCATGGTCTCGGGCGGACCGCTTTCGACGCCGACGAGAACGACCTCGGGCACCGTCGCGGAGATGCTGCTCATGCGCTCGATCCACGACTGCGCCGTCTTCTGCAGGATCGTGCGCAGCATCGGCAGACGCTCGACAAGATCCTGCGGTCCAGCAAACAGGCCGTCGAGGCTCTTGCGCGGCTGTGCAGTTGTCTGTGCCATCGGTTAGGCGGCCTCGGCGGCCGCCGACTCCCCGCCGGCGCTGCTGCTGGAGCTGAGCGCAATCTGCTCCACGTCATCGATGGACGGGCGCTCATAGATCGAGATGGTCTTGCGGCCATGCTCGAGCGCAACCTGCGGCATTGCGCCATTCATGAAGGCGAGCAGCGTCTGTTTGACGATCACATAACCGCGCAGCTGTTTCTCCCGGAGGGTTTTGATCTTGTTCGCGACCGGGGTCACGACGGCGTAGGACAGAAAAATTCCGGCGAACGTGCCGACAAGCGCAGCGCCGATGAGGTGGCCGAGCACCTCCGGCGACTCGTCGAGCGCGCCCATGGCCTTCACGACGCCGAGAACGGCCGCGACGATGCCAAGCGCGGGAAGCCCTTCACCCACGCTGATGAGGGCGTGATAGGGCTTCATCTTGTCGGTCCGCACGGTGTTGATTTCCTCGTCCATCAGCGCCTCGATCTCGTGCGTTCTCGCGTTGCCGATGATGATGAGGCGGCAATAATCGCAGATGAACGTCGTCAGATCGCGGTTGGCGGCAATGGACGGGAAACGCTGGAACAGCGGCGACTGATCGGGGCTGTCGATGTGCTCCTCGACCTCGTTGCGGGGCTTGCTGCGCAACTCCCGCATCAAAAAGTAAAGGATGCCGAGGACTTCGAGGTACTGCTGGCGGCCAGGGGCCTGCCCGGTCAATGCCTCCTTAATGCCCGCGCCGGTATCCTTGATCGTTTTTATAGGGTTAGCGACGATAAAGGTGCCGAGCGACGCCCCACCGATGATCACGAACTCCCACGGTTGCCATATCACGCCGACGTGGCCGCCCATGGCGACGAAGCCGCCGAGCATGCAGCCCAGGGTAACCAGGAGGCCGATGACAATGGTCACGTGAGGAAATCCGAAGTGATTTTATCCTCTTATGAGTTGAAGCATCACTTCCTTGCGTGAAACTGGCTGCCGCCGGGGGAATCTGTGGCGAGTGCGGCACCAGCTTCGGGAAAGCAAACGCGTGCAACCTCTCGCCACCTATGACCGGGAAGGCCTGCCGTGCTCACCACCCTTGCCAGCTATCGCCTCGTCACCTCAAATCTCGAGCGCACGCTCAGCAATACGGCAAAGCAAGCCCAGGTTGCGCGCGATACATCCTACTACCTTGAGAACATCTCCAAGGTGAAGACGGTCGACGACTTCATCTCCAACACGCGGCTCTTCAAGTACGCGATGAAGGCGTTCGGCCTGGAGGAGATGGACTACGCGAAGGCCTTCATGCGTAAGGTCCTCGAGAGCGACCTCAAGGACAGCGCGAGCTTCGTCAACAAGCTTGCCGACAAGCGCTACGTGGAGTTCGCGAAGGCATTTCGCTTTACCCCGGGCGGCGGCATCGAGCCGGGCGTGGTCACCGCGCAGGATTCCGCCAGCGAAGATGCCATGATCGGCCTCTATTCGCAGGCGCGCGTCCGCAAGGGTGAGACGGCGGCTACCGAGGCCACCTACTACGGCAACCGGATCGGAAATATCACCTCGGTGGACCAGCTGCTCGCGGACGAGCGCCTTTTCAAGTTTGCCCTGACGGCGCACGGGATCGACGCCAGCATCGCCTCCGTATCCGCTATCCGCGATGTGCTGACGAGCGATCTCGACGATCCCGATAGCGCCGCCAATCGCCTTGGCACGAGATATCAGAACCTCGCGGCAGCGTTCTCATTCGAAGCCGATGGATCGGTGGCCCCGGGCGGGTCGGCGCAGACCTCGCAACAGGCCAGCAAGACGATGCTCGCCTACTACGAGGCGACCAACGCGGGCGAGTCGCCGGCCGCGGCGGCATTCAAGGCCGACTATTTCAACCAGCTCATGGCGGGCGTCACCAATGTGGACGATCTCATCAACAACGTGTTCCTGCGGGACTTCGTGGCCACGGCCGCTGGGCTCAATCCCATTGTGACATCGGCAACGACGATGCGGGACATCCTCGTCAGCGATCTCTCCGATCCCGACAGCGCTGCCAACAAGAGCGTTGCTTACAAAGCCGTCGCTGCAGCTTTCAACTTCAACACCGACGGATCGCTCGATGAAGGCGTCCCGGCGCTGGACCCCGATCAGGTGGAAGCGCTCAAGAGCCTGTTCACCAAGTATTACGATGGCGACGCTATCCGAACCGAAAAACTCGATATCCAATACTATCAGAATGCCATCTGGGGCGTATCACACGTCGATGCTCTCCTGAACGACAGCAAGCTCTATAAGTTCGTGCTTTCCTCGTACGGCATCGATCCCGGTGAAGTTTCGAAGTCAAAAATCAAGATGGTGCTGCTGAGCGATCCGCAGAACGTGACGAGCTACGCCAACTTGCTGCGGGATCCGCGTTTCACCGCACTGGCTTCGGCCTTCAACTTCGATGCGGACGGCTTTCCGCAGGGCGTCGCGCAGGTGCAGACGGCGAATGCCGCCAAGAATACGGTCGCGCTTTACAACGCCAAGGTCGGCACGCGCGCGAGCGATCAGAAGCTTGGCAGAGCCGAGAGCCAGTACTACGCCGAGACGATCCTCACCGTTTCATCGGTCGAGGACCTGCTCAGCAACCAGCGCCTCAAGGCGTATGTCGTCAAGGCCTACGGCCTCAGCAATGTCTCCGACGGCACGTTGCGCAGCATCCTCACCAGCGATCCGCTCGATGGGCGCAGCTTCGCCAACAGATCGAACAACGAAGCCTATAAATCCCTTGCCGCCGACTTCAACTTCAACGCCGATGGCAGTGTCGCGCGCCTGCCGGTCGACGTGGCGCAGGACCGGGCCGATATCCTCAGGACACGGGCTCTCTACTACCGCCAGCAGGTGGAAGAGGACGCCGGAAGCGAGAATGAAGGCGTGCGGCTTGCCCTTTACTTCGAGCGCAAGGCTTCCACCATAACCGGCGCCTATTCCGTCCTCGCGGACAAGGCGCTGCTCAAGGTTGTGCAGACCGCCCTCTGGCTGCCGGAGTCGATGTCGCTGATGGATATCGACAAGCAGGCGGCGCTGATCAACAAGCGCATGAAATTCGACGACCTGAAGGATCCGGCGAAGCTCAGCAAGTTCATCGCACGCTTTGCCGCGGCGTGGGAGCTCAACAATCCGTCGAACGCCACCAGCCAAGCCTCGACCTTGTTCCAGCCTCTCGGCGCCGTCCTCAGCCTCGATATCCTGACAAACCTGCAAAGCCTGAAACTGGGTGGTGCATAGGAATGCAATCAAGTCTCTACGTCGCGCTGTCCTCGCAGATGGCGTTTCAGCGGCGCCTCGAAACGATCGCCAACAACGTTGCCAACACGTCGACGCCGGGATTCCGCCGCGAGGAGATCAAGTTCGAGACGGTGATGGGCCACAATGCCAGCGAACCGGTCGCGTTCGCTTCGCCCGGCGATACCCATATCAAGCGCGATCCGGGGCAGACGATCCGCACCGGCAATCCGCTTGATGTCGCCGCACAGGGCGACGCCTGGTTCGCGATCCAGACACCTTCGGGCATCGTTTACACGCGCGACGGGCGCATGCAGATCACGCCGGAGGGCGAGCTGCATACGATGGCCGGCTATCCGATCCTCGACGTCGGCGGCGCGCCGCTGCAGATCAATCCGGACGGCGGCCCGGTGACGATCGCCAGCGACGGCATGATCACGCAGAATAACGTGCAGCTCGGCGCCATCGGGCTCTACACCATCGACCCGCAGGCGAAGCTCTCGCGCTTCGAGAACTCGGGCGTCATTCCGGACATGCCGGCTACCCCGGCGCTCGACTTCAACCGCGTCGGTGTCCTGCAGGGCCACATCGAAGGCTCCAACGTCAACCCGATGTGGGAGATGTCGCAGCTCATCCTTGCTTCGCGGAACTTCGACGCCGTCTCGACCTCCATTGAGCAATCCGAAGGCTCGTTGCGCGAGGCCATCAAAGCCCTCGCGCCGTCATCCTGATCTTCACCGTGACGACCGATACGCTTCCCCGCACCGGGCTCGACCTGCTTGCCGACCGCGTCTCTGCCGCCGCGGCTACGCAGCCGCTCATCCAGGTCGGCGGCACCGTTACGCAGGTGACGCCGGCGTTCTGCTGCATTTCGGGTCTCTCCGCCTTCGTGAAGCTTGGCGATCGCGTCAGCCTTGCCTCGGCAGGGAAAGTGCAGCTCGGCGAAGTGATCCGCCTCGATGAGGAACGGGTCACCGTCAAGACCTTCGACGAGCCGCTCGCGGCCGGCCTTGGCGCGCGCGCATGGAAAGCGGGCGCGGCGACGCTCAGTCCCGATCCCTCGTGGAAGGGGCACATCTTCAACGCGCTCGGCGAGCCTCTGAGCGACGTCGAATCCCTGGCGCACGGCGACCGGCCCGTTTTTCCGGATTGCGCCGCACCGGCTCCTCTGCGCCGCCAGCGGATCACCGAGCCGGTCAAAACCGGTGTGCGCGTGATCGATCTTTTCACGCCGCTCTGTCTCGGCCAGAGGATCGGCATCTTCGCCGGGTCGGGCGTGGGCAAGTCTACGCTGCTGGCCATGCTTTCGCGGGCCCGGGGGTTCGATACCGTCGTCATCGCACTCGTGGGCGAGCGTGGCCGCGAGGTGCGCGAATTTCTCGAGGATGCTCTCGCGGACAACCGGGAACGCGTGATCGCCGTCGTCTCCACCGGCGATGAAAGCCCGATGATGCGGCGTCTCGCGCCTAAAACAGCGACCTGCATCGCGGAATACTTCCGCGACCGCGGCGACAAGGTGCTTCTCATCGTCGATTCCATCACCCGCTTTGCCCATGCGGCCCGTGAGGTTGCATTGGCCGCGGGCGAACCGCCGGTTGCGCGCGGCTACACGCCGAGCGTTTTCAGCAGCCTGCCGAACCTTCTGGAGCGGGCGGGCCCGGGCGAAGAAGGCGCAGGCTCCATCACGGGCATCTATTCTGTTCTCGTCGATGGCGATGACCACAACGATCCCATCGCCGACAGCATTCGCGGCACGCTCGACGGTCACATCGTGCTGGACCGTTCCATAGCCGACCAGGCACGCTACCCGGCCGTGAACGTGCTGGCGTCGATATCGCGCCTTTCGCAGCACGCCTGGACGCCGGAACAGGCCAATCTCGTCTCCAAGCTGCGTGCGCTCATTTCCCGCTTCGAGGATACGCGCGACCTGCGCCTCATGGGCGGTTATCGCCAGGGCTCGGACGGCGAACTCGACAAGGCGATAGAGATCGTGCCGAAGCTGTTCGATGCGATGAAGCAAAGTCCGCGCGATCCGGCGAGCATCGATCCGTTTCAAGAAATGGCGCGCGCGCTCCAGAGCTGAGCACCGCTCGCGCATCGCTGCGCACACCGCGCGCGTTGCACGCTCAATATGCGTTGTTCTCGTAGTGCTGTAGGTCTATCGCTGCGCCTATGGGCGTTTCTCGCCCGCGCCGATCTTGGCCAGATTGGCGCCGCTGCGCGTCTCCTCCTTGGGAACGAAGCTGAACTTCTCGATCAGCACATCCTCGACGAAGGGGCCGCCGAAGCGCTCGTTCACGCGCTCCTTGATTGCGGTGGTGAGGACGGAAAAGTCCTGCTTCTTCGACCCGCGCAGCGTGGACGGGTCGGCCGCGTAAATCGTCCGAAACGCCGAATCGAGCAGGAAGACATCGGGCTTCACCGACATGCGGCTGACGACATCGGAGCTCATCGTAAAGGTGAACTGCGCGAGCACGTAGCCGTCGACCGCTCCGGCGGAGATGACCGGCACGCTGATCATGCCGGTTTGCATCGACTGCAACCCGCCAAAGAGCTTCTCGACGCCCGGCTCCTCGGTCTTCTGCCCGTGCCACACCGTGGCGGCATAGGTCGAAAGCACCGTCACAAGGCAGATCCACACACCGGTGACGACAAGGCGGATCATCGACCGATGCCGCTGGCGGCATCACACTCGGAATATGTGCCGTCCCATTCGCTATCTTTGATCGTCTCGGCGATGACGCCGGCAACCTCGCGCACCGCTTCGAGATGACGGCTCAGCAAGAGGCGGTTCTCTTCGAGCTTGCCACGCAGCGCCCTAAGCCGGTCCACGAGATCGGGCTCGAGTTCCGTACCCTCAAGGACGCGAGCGGCCATTCCAAGCTCGAGCAGCGCCTGGCTCTTGCTGTTGTTCGTCTGCCTGAGATCAATCGCTGCGCGCGTGCGCAAGGCTTCGGTCTCGAAATCGACCAGCTTCTCGACACGCTGCATGGTTCTTTCGATCAGGCTGCGCGCGGCCCGGTCGCGGTCCATCGTTCCCATCATGCGTCACCCGACTTCAGCTCAGCGGGAGCCTTGGCGCCGGAAATGGCGGCCTGCGCCGATGCGATCTGCTTTGCCAAGCCTACCGTGCCCGCGCGCGCAATCTCTGCGGAAATTTTCTCTGCCAACATCGACTTCCAAATACTGCCCGCCGTACCACTCCCGAACATCGCTTCGCTGTCCTTTGGCATCATGTTCTCGACCATGCTCTGCAGCAGCACCGCCTCGAACTGGACGTAAACCTCGTCTGGCTTGGTGCCCTCGTTCGGCGTCGGCGGTGCAATGGGCGCGGTTGCGCGCGGCCTGTTGGCGGCGGCGGATTTCACCGCGGTGCTCCACGAAGAAGCTGTCTCCGTCGCCGCAGCGGCCGTATCCACGGCGCGGGCCGTCTGACCGCTCAGACGCTCCAGCCGTGCGACGGCTTCGCGGTGCTTCGTGGCGTTGGCGGCGCTGGCGACGCCGAGAATGAGGTCGGAGCCGGTCATACCCTGTGACTTAACCTCTGAAAGCAGGATTTAGCTTCCCGAAGGGTGCCGCAATAAGCTTATGGGAGCCTTGCGCCGTCGGTGCGCAGTATACGTTCTATTACGTCGAGGAGCTCTTTTTCGCCTTCGATGCGCGTGTGCTGCTGCTGGTAATTGCGGGAAAGACGCTCGGCGTACTTCGTGCGCGTGGCGAGACCCCGGAGCGCGCTGGTGCGCCGCTCGATATCCTGCTCAACGAGCGTTGCCTCATCGCCCAGTCCCTTCAGGCGGCGCACGATCACCGGCATGAGAAGGCCCTGCAGGCTGGCGTCGCTATTGAGCGAGCCGACGAGCTCTTCCTGTTGCGTGGCGATCTCCGCCTGGCGGTTGCGCAGGCGCGCGAGCCTCTCCTCCTCCAGCCGCTGCAGATCGCGGCTGAGGTCGAGCAGACGCTTAGCCTTTTCAAGCCGCGCTTTGATCATCGCTCAAAGTCTCGCAAGCCATTCGGAGAAACCGCCGATGAAGATTTGCAGAATCTCGGTGGAGGTGAAGTAAAGAATGAGCCCGCCGCCCGCGAGGACGAACGGGATCGATATGAAGTAAACGGGAATCTGCGGGGTCAGCTTTCCAAGGATGCCGAACATCAGGTTGATCATCAGCGAGTAGACGATGAACGGCGCACTGATGCGCAGAGACAAGAGGAAGCCGTCGGTCAGGGCATCGACGATCCGGATCAGGCCGAAGTTGGCCGCGAGTTGTTTCGACACCGGCACGGTGGCGTAGGAATCGACGAGGGCGCGGAGCATCTCCCAGTGGAGGTCGGTCAGGAATATGAGCACGGTCGCCGTGAAGGTGAGGAGGCTCGTCACGCCCGACGTCGGCTCGTCTTCCTCGATGTGCGCATCCGGCGTGCCGGAAAGACCGATGAGCATCGCGATCGATGTACCGCCGAACTGCAGCGCCAGGAAGAACATCCGTCCCATAAGCCCGATGATCGCGCCGATGAGGGATTCCGAGGCGATGAGACCGAACACCGCGACCGGCGAATCATTCGGTGTTGCGGCCTGAACCGTGGGCACGAGCAGCGGAGCGAGGGCCAGCGTCACCGTCAGGACGAGAAACAGGCGCACGCGCGTTGGGACACGCGGCGTGCCGAAGCCCGGCATCATCATCAGGCACGCGCCGATGCGGCAGAAAATGAGAAAGGTCGCAAGGACAGCCTGCGGCCCTATGTCGGTCACGAGATGGTGCCCAGCGATTTGATCTGAACGCCGCGCGCGATCTCCAGGTGCGAAAGCACCGGAAGGGTTGCGAAAAGACGCTCGGTAATCATGCGCACGTAGGGGCGGGCATCGGGCGCGGCGACGAGAACGAATTTGTGGCGCTGATCCATAAGCCCGCGGATGACGCCGGTCGCCTCCGTGCTGAACTGTTCGATGAGCTTGGGGTCAATATCGAACTCGACCACTTCGCCCTTCGGATCGCGCTTGAGGCTCTGGTGGAACGCGAGCTCCCAGCGGTTGCCGAGGCGCAGCACCTTCAGTACCCCATCGTCCGCCATCTCACCGCAGATCTGCTGAGCCATGCGTAGGCGCACATGCTCGGCGATCTGCTCGGCGCGCTGCGCATGGGGTGCGATCTCGGCTATCGCTTCGAGGATCAGGTGCAGGTTGCGGATGGAAATGCGCTCGGCAAGGAGCATCTTCAGCACCGCCTGCAGCGCCGAATGGGAAATGCGCGACGGAATGATCTCATCGAGCAGACGCCGGTATTCCGGCTCGAGCCGGTCGAGAAGGGCGCGCATATCCTTATAGGAGAGGAGCTGCGCGAGGTTGTTGCGGATGACCTCGCCGAGGTGTGTCAACAGCACCGACATGTTGTCAACGGCGGTGAAGCCTTCGCGCTGTAGCGTGCCGGAGAACATCTCCGAGGTCCACATAGCCTTCATGCCGAAGGCCGGCTCGCGGGTTTCATCGCCGGGCACGTCCGGCACCTTGCCGTCACCCACGATGACGAGCACGTCGCCGATACGCAGCTCCTCGCTCGCGACGACGGTGCCGTGGATCTTGATCTGGTAGCTCTTGGGCGAGATCGAAAGGTCGTCCGTCAGACGGATCTCAGGCACGACGAACCCGTACTGGCGCGCGAACTTGTGACGCATCTTGCTGACGCGCTGAGCAAGCTCGTTGTGCGACGCCATGAGGCTGCCGGAGATCTGCTTGCCGAGGCAAAGCTCGAGCTCGACGGTCTTCAGCGATTCCTTCACCGACTGTCGCACTTCCTCGTCGGCCTTCTGGCGCTCCTCGAGCGCCTTGGCTTCCTCCGCCGCCTGCGCGGCCGCGTTCCGGCGGGGAATGGCGTAGGCGATGAAGCCCATGGTTCCGCCGAGGATTGCGAAGGGGAGGAACGGCAGGCCCGGTGAGAACGCCAGCACGAACATGACGACGCCGGCGAGCGTCAGAGCACGGGGATGGCCACCCAGCTGGCCGAATACCGCCTTTTCAGCGCTGCCGCGCGTGCCGCCCTTCGAGACCAGGAGGCCGGCCGCGAGCGCGATGATGAGCGCCGGGATCTGCGTGACGAGACCGTCGCCGACCGAAAGCTTCGTGAAAACGTCGACGGCTTCGGAGAACGACATGCCGTGCCGGGTGACACCGATGACGATGCCGCCGAACACGTTGATGGCGGTGATGATGAGGCCGGCGATGGCGTCACCACGCACGAACTTTGAAGCACCGTCCATCGAGCCGAAGAAGGAGCTTTCCTCTTCCAGCTCGCGGCGACGCTTCATGGCCTCCTTGTCGTCGATAAGGCCGGCCGAAAGGTCGGCATCGATCGCCATCTGCTTGCCGGGAATGGCGTCGAGCGTGAAGCGCGCGCCAACCTCGGCGATACGCGTTGCACCCTTCGTGATCACGATGAAGTTCACGGTGATCAGAATGATGAAGACGATGGTGCCGATGATGAAGTCGCCGCTCATCACGAAGCTTGAGAAGCCGGCAATGACGTGCCCGGCCGCCGCGGTGCCTTCCGCGCCGTGGGAGAGGATGAGGCGCGTCGTGGCGATGTTGAGCGCCAATCGCAGTATGGTCGCGATCAGAAGGACGGTCGGGAAAGCGGAGAAGTCTAGGGGGCGTTGGATCCACAGCGCCACCATGAGCACCAGCACGGCGAGTGCGATCGAAAACGCCAGACCGACGTCGATCACCGGCGCCGGCAGCGGCAGGAACAGCACCGCCAGAATGAAGACGATGCCGACTGCCAGGCTGATATCCTGGTTTCCGGCCCGCTTAACGGGGCTCACCGCGCCAACGATGGTGGATTCGGCCATGATTCTCCTCGGCTTAACCGAGGCAGAAATAGATGCCGAAGCTTGCGCGAAAATGCCTTCGTTGCGCGGAAGCGCTTAAAAGCCGTGTTGTATGCGGCCGTAAATCTGTTCGGCGAAGGCGTAGATCACCGTGCCGATGAAGGGCGCCATCAGCGAAGTCACCAGCAGCGTGGCGACGATCTTCGGGATGAAGGTGAGGGTAATTTCCTGCACCTGGGTCAGCGCCTGCAGGAGCGCGATGACAATGCCGACAGCCATCGCAACGACGACGGCCGGGCTCGAAGCGACGATGATGGTCCAGATTGCGGCCTGGACCAGATCCAATGCGTCTGCCTGATTCATCAGGCGATGATCACGCCGGCGCCGAGGATCACTTCCGCGCCGCTATCGAGGACGGCCACCGTCGCGTCGGAGTAGATGCGCACCGACGTAATCGTGCCGGTGACGTCGCCTTCCATCGTCGTCAGGGTGCGGCCGATCAAGCTGTCGCCTTGCGACAGGGCCATCGACGTCATCAAGGCATCGAGCTTGGCGTTCGTCTGGATCGCCTGCTCGACGTTGGAGAAGGACGCGATCTGCCCCATCCACTGGGCCGGATCGGCAGGTGCGGTCGGGTCCTGGTTCTTCATCTGCGCGATGAGAAGCCGGAGGAACGCCGAATAATCGAGCGAGGGACCCGCCGCCTGCGTCTTCGCGGTGGTTTCGGTGTTGTTGCTCAACCCCGTCATCGTGGTCGAAGGAACCTGCATCAGCGAACCTCGCATTCCTGGTGAGCGTCAGCCTTTTCAGGCCGCGCAGCTGGGTTGAGGATACCGTCCTCGATCGCGAAGAGTGAACGCAGAACTTTCAGGGAGTCGAACGGGCGCCCACGGTCGAAGGCATCGCGAACGTCTGCGAGACCTTCGAGGATCGTCTCATTCTTGAATAGCTGGATCAGCGCTTCGAACGAGTTGTAGAACGCCGCGCGCGCGTCATCGCTGTTCGCCGGATCGATGAGCACGGTCTGGACGATGAAGTAGAGCTGACGCAGCGGCGTGGACGTGTCCGAAGGCTGAAGGACATGGTGCTCAAGCAGGAACGTTACGTCGTTGAGGAACTCGATGGAGACCTTGCGGTCCACCTTGAGCACAGCCCCATTGACGTATATTCGCGCTCCTGGCTTCAGCGAGATCTGCAGCTTCTTCATTGCAGGCCTTCGAAGAGCGCCGTTGTGACTTCAATCAGGGGCTTGAAGTCGGTTGCCTCGCCGAGGCGGATGTTCTCGGATTCGCGCACCACCCAGAGGCCGATAGAAATGATCTGCGCGCGCAGCTCCTTCGGCAGCGCGTTGTCCGCGCTCGCCAGATCCTCCAGCAGCGTCGCCCACATGCGGCGGCAGTAGGACAGCGCTTCAATGGCTTCGAAGGAACTCGTGCCCTTCTCGTCGGCGGCCTTCAGCAGCTCGAGGCAGCGCTCGAAGACCTGGCGTTCCCGCTCGCGCGTCACCTGGGAGCTGTTCTCGAGCACATCAGCATAGGGAAATTGATACATCGTCTCGCCCCGACTCAGAGATGGTTGCGCGTTGATTGAATGAGGATCACAGGTAATTCAGAATACTGAGTGCCATGATACGGGAGGTCAGAGCGTACGAGACTTCCATCTGCGTCAACAATTGGCTTATACGCGCCGCCGCTTCGTTCGGATCTACCTCTTCAAGCGACTTTACCTGCTTGCCGATGATGTCGATCTGCAGCGTCATTCTCTCGCTGGCGTCGCTGACCCGCTTCTCAGCCCCACCGAGCCCAGCCTGCAGCGTCCCCAACTCGTAGATCGCCGTGTTGATATCGAGGAGCGCCTGGTCGACGAGCTTCTCGTAGGTCGGCTGGCTGAGGTTTGACACACCGAGGTCAGCGACCATCGTGTATGCCTTAGCAAGCTTGCGGAAGGCTGACTCGTTGGCGTTGGTCGACGTTTCGATCAGTTCGCTGGAAGAAATGCGGCTGCGCATGTTCTGCGACGAGGCCGAAGACCAATCGGTGCTCCATGCTGGATCCTCGAACAGGGCGGAAAAGGTCGTATCGAGGAACGTCTGCATGTCGGCGGCGCTGATGTTGGCAGCGGCCGGATCGTCCTGGGTGAAGCCGAACTCGGCAAAGAAGGCATCCGCGACGGCCTGCTTGCTCGCGGAGGGCGGCGTGGAGATATAGTCGCTGAGCGGCTTCACGTCCGAATTGACGCCGGCGAAAAGATAGCCGCTGCCGAATGCCATGTTCACTGTGTTGATGAAGCCCTCGAGCCGGCTCTTGGCTTCGGTCTGCACGCTGAGCGCATTGGGCCCACCGCCGCGCGAGCCGAGGAGCTGCGCCACGAAGTCCTTCGCGGTGTCGACGAGGTTCTGAAGCGTCGATTGCGTCGATTCCATCCGCGATGAAACCATCGCGTTGGTTTCGATCATCGTCGTCAGGCGCGCGTGCTCCTGACGGAGCGAAATCGAGTAGCCGGTGCGGTAACCGAGCGTCTTGCCGACATCCGCATACCGGCTGGTGTCCATCTCCTTCAGGGCATCGGCGAGCTGCTGCTGCACCCGCGCCATCGATTGGCGGGTCGATGCGGAGATCGAGTTGGTGGAGATGAAAGTCGTCTTCACAGCACTACCTCACGGCTGCCAGGAGACTTTCCAGCATCGAATCAATCGTCGATATCAACTTGCTGGAAGCCTGGAAGGTGCGCTCGAGCTCGAGCATCAAGGTCATCTCCTCATCGAGGTTGACGCCCGTAATCTTGTTTAGCGATTCCGTCGAGCGGATCAGCAGCGTCTCGCGATAGTCCGCCTCGGCACCGGCCGAGCGGCGCGCCTCCTCCAGCCAGGCTGCGGAGGTGGAGGCGTAGTTTCCGAGCGACGCGGACGATGAAAGCTTGGCTGCCGGGTCGAACGCCTGCGGCGCGCTCATCTTATCGATGAGCTGATCGATCCGGTCCGTAAAGCCGGCAACACCGGTGCCGTTGTACACGTAGGCGGCGCCGCCGATTCCGCCGTCGCGCACGAGCATGGCATCGCCGCCCTGGTCCGGGTCGACGGCGGCGCTGATCCTGATCGATCCCGCCAATCCGGGGGTGAGAGTGCTGCCGGGGAGGGCCGGCCCGCCGTTCCAGGTGAAGAGACCCGCGACGTCCGGCAGCAGCGGAACCGGGCTCTGGTCGCTTTCGGCGAATGCATTGATGAGCCCGCGCGCGATCTCGTCGAGCTGGCTCTGGTAGGTTACGGCGATATCGTCCCGCACCTTCGCAAGGCCGTGGATGCGGCCGGAGCTGATGCGCATGGTGGTCGCCGTGCCGGTGATCGGCACGCCGTCGGCGTAGACGGCATTTCCGCTCGACGTGGCGGACAGGAAGGGTGTGGGCTGGAAGGTGATCTGACGAGCAGCAACATCGAACAGCGTCACCCCGCTGTCGGTGTAGATCGCCATGTCGTTGTCGCCCCGCGTCACAGTGCGAATGCCGACTTCCGCGGAGATCTCCTTCAGCAGCTGGTCGCGCTGGTCTAGATAGTCCGTAACGTCGCTACCCGATCTCGTCCCTTTGACGATCTGCGTATTCACCGATTCAAAGCGGGACAGCAGGGTGTTGAGATTTTCGACGGCGCCGCCAAGGTCGGCGTCGGCCTGGCTGCGCACCTCCTGAACGAGGTCGCTACCGCGATTGAGGGCATTCGCGATATCGCGGGCGGCACTCACGGCCGCCTGGGCATGCGCCAAGCTATCGGGCGCCGATGAATACTGCTGAAGCGCGTTGGAGAGCTTCTGCAAGAGCGCGGCGGGCGAAGCGTCGAGCTCGGGGTCGTTTGTCGTCTGCTCGAGCTGCTCCAGAGCATTGACGATCGCACCGTGTCCCGCTGCGCTCGATGTGGATGAGAGCACGTTGTTGAACAGCGCGACATTGACGACCCGGGTGACGGAGGCAAGTCGCACCCCCGCACCCGGAATCGTCGTGATGTTCGCGATCTTCCGCGAAGCAGTCGGATCGTTTGCGCGCGCGACATTACGTGAGAGAACAGAAGTCTGCTCCGCCGTCGTAGCCAAACTCGATATGGCTGTATTCAGACTGCTAGAAAGCGACATTGCTCATTCCCACGACGAGTGCACGCGCGTGCCTTAGCGCTTAAGATTGACCAAGACGTCCATGAGCTCGGCACCGGTTTGGAACACCTTAGAGTTGGCCGTGTAGTTGCGTTCGGCTTCGATCATCGTCGTAAGCTCAGATGCAAGGTCGACCGTAGACTGCTCGAGAGCGCCGGATATCAGGGTGCCGAACTTGTTCTCGCCCGGAAAGCCGATCTGCATCTCGCCCGATTTCGCTGTGGCCACGAATACGTTGCCAGCGAGGGGCTGCATGTTGTCCGGGCTCGCGACGCTCGCGACTGGGATCTTGTAGACCGCCATGCGCGTGCCGCTCTGGAACACGGCATAGAGCGTGCCGTCCTCCGCAATCTCGACGCGGTCGACGGCGCTCGGCGCGTTTCCGTTCACAACGGTCGCGTCGATGAGCGTATAGTCGCCGGCGAGCATGCTGCTTCCCGACATGTCGAGCACGAGGTTTGCACCGTTGGGGATCGGCACCACTACCGATGTCGGGCTCGCCGACGCAAACTTGCCGTTCGTGGTGTCGAACGTCAGCGTCTGGGTGGACATCGGCCCGCTCGAATACGGGAAGCCGCCGCCCGGCGCTGCATCCGCACGATTGAAGACCGCGATTTCCCAGTTGCCGCCGCCGAGGTTCGACGAATAGACGTCGAGCGTGATCTGGTTGCCGAGGTTGTCGTAGGCAAGCAGCGAAGACTTGGCCGTATATTGCGTGCCGGCAGTGTTGGCGGAAGGCAAGTCCGCCGCGGGAACCACGCTCGCACCTTCCGGCAACTTGACGTTGAAGTTACCGACGGTCGAAGGATTGGCCTGCAGCGCCAGCGTACCGATACTGACAACCTCGAGGCCCGCGGTGCCGTTGATGACCATATTCGGCGGGCCGTTCATCACATTGTAGCCCATGAGCTTGTAGCCCGCGGCATTCACCAGCTCGCCCTTGCCGTTGGGCACGAACGAACCGGCGCGCGTCATGTACGTCTGGCCGTTTTCAGAGCTGACGATGAAGAAGCCGTTGCCCTTGATCGCAAGATCGCTCGCCGAAGTCGTGAAACTGCGGGCACCTTGCTCGCTGATGTGGTAGCGCGTGTGCGATTCAACGCTGCCCGAGACGTACTCCGTGCCGCCGCTGTCGAGCACGAGCGAGGAAAACTCCATCGTCGCACGCTTGTAACCTACCGTCGTCGCGTTAGCGATGTTGTCGGAGACGGCGCCGAGGCGGTTGGCTTGTGCAGCCATGCCCGACGCGCTCGTCCTCATCGTACTGTAAAGACCCATCAGCCCTGCTCCCGCTCATAAAATCGCGTTGCGATTGGAACACCTAGGCCTTGCGCGAAACTGAATAGGCGCTTGCGTTTTACGTGGCTCACCTAGAGGTCGACGAGCCTGTAGCCCAGGTAGCGCTGGCTATCGATCGGGTCATGGCCGAGGCGATGGCGGAGCCGTTTGCGCAATTTGCTGATGTGACTCTCGATGACGTTCTCGTCGATCTCCTCGGAGAACAGTCCGTACACGAAATTGAAGATCTGAGTCTTCGTTACGCGGCGGCCCTTGTTGCTCACAAGGTATTCGAGGATGCGCCGCTCACGGCGCGGCAAGTGCAGTTGCTCGCCGCCCACTTCCGGATCGCGTCCATCGCCGAACACGCGAATCTGTCCGCTGACGGTGCCTTCCGTCTCGACGAGCGCGCGCCGTTTAATGGCCTTAATTCGCGCCAGAATCTCATGGATGTGAGTCGGCTTGCCGATGACGTCATCGACACCGGACGCAAAGAGATCGAGCGTCTCTTGTAGAGACTGGTCGCCGTTGAGGGCGAGCACGGGTGCGCGCGTGCGCTGTTTGATGATCTTGGGGAACGCCCTGCGGTCACCGAACTCGCCGAGCACGAAAGCTTCGACGGCCGCGAGTTCCATCTCGGGGGTCGTTCTCACCCAATCTTCAAAATCCGATGCCGCAAGGCCTTCGGTCGAAATGCCCTCACGGCTGAATCCAAGCGTGTCTACCTCCGCCAACGCTTCACGATCATCGACGATTATGATCATCGCAGCCCCCGAATCATTCGGTGATCAGGATGTCATTCTTCAAGTTATTCACAACATCTTACCAAGGCGATCATTCGCACTTTAAATCATTGACGCACCAAGTGATGCGAGGCTGCATCTATTGTTGCGCAGACTTCCCGTGTTGCGCAGGCAGCTTTTCAGCATCGCAAGCTTGGCGCAGGCTGCCTCGTTTAATCAGATCCCGGCTTTTTTCGATCGGGATCCTGCGCGATGCTCCCCAAGGGATCGGCACTCATCATCGCCGCCGCAGCTGCCGTATTGCTTGTGCATTCGTGCATTCTGCTCGGCGGTGGACAACTCGCAGTGGTCCTTTGCGTCATCGGGTTGATGATCGCGGGACCCATCGCGATCCTGGCATGGCTGGGCTTATCACCTGACCTCGAGGAACGGGAACGCAACCGGCTCCACGAGACCGCGCTGCAGCGGGCGGACGCGCTGCTTTGGCAAAGGACGCTCGCGGCGGAGGAGACCTCTTCTGTTTCTGTCCGCACGTACGTCAGCCCGCCGCCGGTGCGCGTGGTCGAGTTGCAGCAGGCACCACGCTCAAGGGGTTCAGGTCAGCTCTGGGTTGCTGACGCATTCGCTCGCGTCATCCTTGAGGGCAAGCGTCTAGCGCGTCCCATTATGGCACTCTGGGTAACAGTTGCATCCGCTCTCTGGCTCGGCGGATGCGGCGGCGTTCCACCCGAAGCGTGGATGGCGGTGCGCCCCGGCATGAACACCGCAGAGCTTGTTTCACTCGTCGGCGGACCCGACTACGTGAGATCGAACGGGACGGCCGAGGTTTGGCAGTATTGCCGCGATTTTCCCGGCCGCGACGAGGGCAGCCATGCCCGCTATTACACGGCAATCCTCGTCGACAAGCAGGTCATCAAGGACGTGCGGCCGCTTCCGGTGCTGTCCGACGCCGGTTGCCACGACTTCTACCGGGCGAACTTCTGACCGTTGCGCTGCGTTGAGGAGGCGCGGCCGGATACCTATCTAACAGTGGCACGCTCATTGCTGAGGGGTGACGTAACGATGGAGTAGTATGGAGCCCCGCTCCCATGGTCACGTGGCGTAACCGATCGATCGATAGCTTAACGGCATCCGAGCTGCGCCGTGCGCTGAACGACGCGATTAACGAAATCACCTTCTCGCGCGCACCGCCGAACTCGACCTCTTTCTTCTCCGCGCTGATGCTCGGCTTCTCGGCGGGCGCGCTCGTCGCAGCGACCGCGGCCTTCACATTTGTGCTGATGCACTGACGGCCTTTTTGCTGTTGAGACGGCTGGGCGCATCCCTCAGCGGGGCGCCCCTTCTGCCACGGTGCGATCGCCAAGTCCTTACCGGTGCCGGGGGATGCGCCGCGCCGCTCCCTCCCTCAAGCACTTTTCTCCTTAGGACCACCGAGCGAGAACCACGGGCGCTTCTGCGCCGCCGCCTTTGCCCTCGCCTCCTCCTCAGCCTCGAAGGAGCCATCGTCAGCGAGCACCATCAGGATCGGCGTCAATCCCTCGATGTCTTCCAGCGGGAAGATTTCGATATCGCTGCGGGCCTTGGGGCTCCAGCCCGCAAACGTCAGCGCGCGCTCGGCCTTCGAGAAGAGGCCATGATTGCGGATCGACGCTGCCTTCTCGAACTCCGCGTCCTCCGCGGACTTCGCTTCCCCGTCCTGTTCCTTGCGCTTGATCCACTCCTTGCGGATCTTGCTGAGGTCCGTGTCGCTCGGCAGGCTCTCCTCCTTCTTGAGCTGATCGAGCTCGCCCTTCTGCAGCTTCCACCAGCGCGCCCGCTGGGGCCAGCGCACGAGGTCGAGATCGTCCAGCACACCGGCGAGCTGATTCATCGCCAGCGCCTTGGCGCATTCGTCCTTGTTCTCAGGATCGCAACTGTAGAGGTTCGGGATCACCAGATACGAGGCGCCACGGTGATAGATGAAGTGCCGACGCACCCACTCGATGCTCGCGCCGGGCGCACGCTGGATCGCAGTGTTCATGGCCGAGCGGATCTGCCGGATCACCTGCGATGACGGACGGCGGCTCTCCCGCGGCGGCGGATTGAGGATCGCCAGCGCCAGCAGGCCGAGATCGATGCCGATCGTCGCCAGCAACGCAATCATATCGCGGCCGGTGATCGGCTGACCGGCCTTTGTGGTCGCCTCGGCGGTGCCGCCGGAGATAAAGCCGGCAAGGCTCGACATGTAATCGCCGATGTTCTCCCACAGCCGCTTGATGGCGTTGGCGACGCCGGCCGGGCCTTCGTTGAATGCTGCTTCACGCAGTTCGAGGCGCGCCGGCTGATCGGCTTGCACGGCCGCCTGGGTCAGGCGCTGCGCGAGTGTCGGATCATAGCAGGAGAAGCCCTGCTGTCCCGGCGCAACCGAGACCGCCGCTGCAATCGCGCGCATCTCCGTTGCAGTCGATTTTCCGAGCTCGTTGGAACGGGCCGCGATGTCGCGCGCGCGGGAACGGATATTCGTCGCCATGGCATTGAAGCTCGCCTGACGCTCGGCAACGGTCGCGCCCTGGAGCTGGGCAACGCTCTGCTGAAGGGAGGCGATGTCCGCCTGCACCGGCGCGATCCACGAGTTCTGCACGCCGTCCCGCAGGGAGGTGATCTGATCGCGCACGCCGACACGTGCGTTGTAGAGCGGTCCGCGTCCTGCGCCCGATGATGTGCCGCAAGAGCCGCCGCTCGTCTCTTCACGCGCCATCTGCGTTTCGGACCACGTCACGACGCCGTCGAGCCCCACCTTCACCGCATCGAGGCGCGCCGCAACCGCGCTCGCGGCATCGCCTGCATCCTGCTGAAGTCCAGAAAGCCCGGTGCGCGTTGCTTCCTCGCCCGCAATGAGGCTCCACCAAAAACCGTAGCCGAATCCGATCGACCAGATGGCAAGGAACACATAGAGCGGAAACGTGACGAGCCGGTCGGTGAGGCGACGCCCCTGCGCAAACGTTTCGCGCAGCATCAGCCACATCAGGAAGGTCAGCGCGACGACGACGATAATGACGAGGAAGTCATTGGAGAACGACATGCCGCCCGGCAGCTCTTGCGCGCCCGCCGCGGGGGAGGTCGATACTCCGATGATGAAGTCACGCATGCCGTGCCAGGTGGCAAAACCGGAAATCAGCAGCAGCATGATCGAGGCGACGCCGATAAGCGTGTTGCGTCCAAGCAGATAGTCGGTTGCGCGTCCCCACATGGACGTGGACGCCACTTTCGGATTGGCCATCAGCTTTCCCCCCGTTTCACACCGGTCGGCTTGTATAGGCCGATAACGGAAAATCCGGCTCTTGTCGCGCCGCTTGCGATGCGCCGCCGCACGGGCCTTCCGGAGCGTAACGCGCCCGCAACGGGATAACGCGCCAGCCCGGCGGGAGGTTGTCGCCCATGTGCGTTCGGGTTGCCGCCGGCTTGCGTCCGACCTGGAGCCCTCCCGGTCCAGCAGGAACGCAGAACGGCTCTGGACCATTGTTTGGTCGTGCTTCTTACCGGAAAGCCGGTTCCCACGTTTCTGGAAGCACCCTAGTCTCTCGTCACCCGCAACGTTCGGCAGGACCGGCAGATGGCGGTGCAAACCTTTGATTTCGATGACTTAGCCGAGGCAGGCTACCCGCTGCAGCGCTTCGCGGAAGGCGCGCGGATCTTCGTCGAGGGTGACGATGGAAACGTCATGTACGCGGTGCGCTCCGGCGAGGTCGGCATTATCTCCGCGGGCACCGTGCTGGAGATCGCGGGACCGGGCGAGACCTTCGGCGAGCTTTCGCTCATCGACGGCGAGCCGCGCGGGGCGACCGCTATCGCCCGGGTAGACACCGAGGTCGCGGTGATCGACGAGCACGCCTTCAACCATCTCGTGGCGCGCAATCCCGGCTTTGCGCTCGATCTCCTGCGGCGGCTGTCGCGGCGCCTCAGGCAAATGAACGACAATCTATGACGCGGCGGTGATCACACCGGCAGGCATCATCTTGTAGTCGATGTAGCCCTTCTCGCGCAGGCCGTAGTCGCACGCTTCGGGATGCATGATCTCGGCGAGCATCTCGCAGCTATCGACGAGCCGGGGTCCGGGCCGATTGAAGTACGCATTGCCGTCGGCCAGGAAGACGTTGTGATTGCGCACCGCGCGGAGCTGCTGCCAGACGGCATAGCGCGCGAGCGGCTTTACCTCGCGCCGCGTGACCTCGATGTCATAGCCGCACGGCGCCACAACGATCACATCGGGGTCGGCAGCGGCGACGTCCTTCCACGTGATCCAGGGCGAGGGCTGGCCGGTGGTGCCAAACACGCTGTCGCCGCCGGCGGTATAGATCAGCTCCGGCATCCAGTGGCCGCCGGACATCGGCGGATCCACCCATTCGATAAAGGCGAGGCGTTTGCGCGGAAGCTTTGCGACCTTCCTGGCGACGGCGGCGAGCCGCTCCTGCATGGATGCGACCAGCTGCTTTCCCGCTTCCGGCCGGCCGATGGCGTCGGCGATGAGGCCGATGTCGCGGTAGACGTCGGCCATCGTATGGGGATGCAGCGAGACGATGCGCGGAAGGCTGTGCACGAACTCACACACGGCGCGCTCCACGTCGGCGAGCGAAACCGCACACACCTGGCACTGATCCTGCGTCAAGATCACGTCGGGCTTCAGCTTCTGCAGCGCATCGGCGTCGACCTCGTAAACCGACAACCCGTTCTCGACGAGCGAGCGCACGCGCTTATCTATTTCAGCGCTCGTGCCCTTCACGTCGAACTTGGGGCGCGTCACGGCAGGAAGGTTCAACACCGACGGCGGCCAATCGCATTCGTGGGAGCGAGCCACCTGAAGATCGCCGGCGCCGAGCGCGTGCAGGATCTCGGTGGAGCTGGCGATCAGCGAAACGACGCGGGGGTGAGGGCTGTTCTTGCTCATGGCTTCGTTGATCGCACCCGGACAATTGCGTTGCAAGCGGACAATCGGAACATCAAACATGTGCTGCGGCCGCCGCCGCCGGCAGATCGGCCAGGTAGGCGTGCACCGCAGCGACGACCTGAGCACCTTCGCCGACCGAAGCTGCAACACGCTTGATGGAACCGGAACGGACGTCGCCAATCGCGAAAATTCCGCGCCGGCTGGTTTCCAAAGGCTTGCTCACGCTATTCAAATCGCGGCCAGTGAGCACAAAGCCCTTCTTGTCGAGGGCGACGGCGGTATCGCGCAGCCAGCCGGTATTCGGGTCAGCGCCGATGAACAGGAAGAGGTGGCGAACGTCGTGGCGCTCTTCCTTGTCCCCGGTGCGCCACGTGATGGCCTCGAGGCGGCCGTCCTTGCCCTCCAGACCTGACACCTCCGTCCTCGTCAGGACCTCGACATTCGGCAGGCCAGAGATGCGGTCAACGAGGTAGCGCGACATGGTTGCTTCGAGGTTCGGCCCGCGCACCAGCATCCATACCTTCTTGGCGCGGCTGGCCAGAAAGACTATCGCCTGGCCCGCGGAGTTGCCGGCGCCGACGAGAGCCACCTCCTGATCCACGCAAAGCTTGGCCTCCAGCGGCGAGGCCCAATAGTGCACACTGCTGCCTTCGAATTCGGAGAGCCGATCGACGGCAAGGCGCCGGTAACGCACGCCGCAAGCGAGCACGACGGCCCGCGCGCGCACGTGTTCCCCATCGCCCAAGCGCACGGTGAACACCGCGCCGCCGTGATCGACGGCTTCCGCTTCGAGACGCTGCGCTTCACAGGGGATCGCGATCTCGGCACCGAACTTCAACGCCTGGCTATAGGCGCGGCCCATCAACGCCATTCCCGACACGCCGGTAGGAAAGCCAAGATAGTTTTCGATGCGCGCCGACGCGCCCGCCTGACCGCCGATCGCGCGGCCGTCGAGCACCAGAACCGACAGGCCTTCGGAAGCCGCATAGACCGCTGTCGCCAATCCGGCGGGGCCTGCGCCAACTATCACCACGTCACGGATGCGATCGGGATCGAGCGAGGAGATGAGACCGACGCAGCGCGCAAGCTCCATCTCCGATGGATTGCGCAGCATCTGCCCGCTGGGACAGACGACGATCGGCAGCTCGTCCGGTGCAACCTGGAATTTGTCGATCAGCACCTGGGCACAGGAATCGGTGCGTGGATCAAGCCGTCGATGGGGGTGTCCATTGCGGGCCAGGAAATTCTCAAGCCGCAACACGTCGGCATTATCCGCGCTGCCGACGATGATCGGCCCGCCCGTGCCGGTTTCCAGAAGTCCCATCCGGCGCAGGATGAGCGCGCGCATGATGCGCTCGCCGAGTTCCGCATCGCCGACGAGCAGCGCGCGCAGCCGCGCGGGCGGGACGACGACGACCTCGACGGGCTCGGCCGCGATGGCATCGACGAGCGAGGGCTGCCCGCCGAGCTGCGCCAGCTCTCCCATGAACGCGCCGGGGACATGGCGCACAATCAGCTCGCGCCCCCGGTTCTCGTCACGCTCGAACACGTCGACGTGGCCGGAAAGGATGATCATCAGGCCGGGGGCTATATCGCCCACGCGGGCCAATGCGTCGCCCGACGCGTAGGTACGCCGCTCGCCGAACCGGCGTACGCGGCCGATCTCCTCCGGCGAGAGCGTCGGAAACATCTGGTGCTGCCGCGTCTCGATGATCGACTGAACCATGGGTGCCTCGCCGGGTGGCCGCATAGCGTCAGCAGGCAGTCTCGCGGGGCTGAGCCCTGATGCGAACGGCAAGGCTATAGCTCGGAAAGAGACACCCAAATATCAAGGCGAAGCATAAAACATGAGCGCAGTTCTCTATCGCGCCATTGGCGAAGAAGCGTGCCCGCTTGTAGGCCACCGTGGCGGCGCGGCCGGCCGGACAAGCAAAAACCCGGCACCTTTCGGTGCCGGGTTTTGCGTTTCTCGCGCTGTCGAGAGCAGCAGTCTGGAAGGCCCGCTTCCGGCTTACTTGTCTTCCAGCAGACGGCGCGCGATCACCTGCGCCTGGATTTCGGCGGCACCCTCGAAGATGTTGAGGATGCGCGAGTCGCAGAGCACGCGGCTGATCGGATATTCGAGCGCGAAGCCGTTTCCGCCGTGAATCTGCAGCGCGCAGTCGGCGTTCGCCCAAGCGACGCGGGCGCCGAGCAGCTTCGCCATACCGGCTTCCAGGTCGCAACGGTGGCCCTGATCCTTCTGACGCGCGGAGAAGTAGGTGAGCTGGCGGGCGATCATCGTCTCCACGGCCATCATCACGATCTTATTGTAGATGCGCGGGAAGGCGTAGATCGGCTTACCGAACTGGATGCGCTCCAGCGCGTACTTGAGGCCGAGGTCCATCGCCGCCTGGGCGACGCCCACCGCGCGGGCCGCCGTCTGAATACGCGCGGCCTCGAAGGTGTTCATCAGCTGCTTGAAGCCCTGGCCCTCGGTGCCGCCGAGGAGCTGGGTCGCCGGCACCTCGAAGCCGTCGAAGGAGATGTCGTACTCCTTCATGCCGCGGTAGCCGAGCACTTCGATCTCACCGCCCGTCATGCCGTCGGCGGGGAACGGATTCTCATCGGTGCCGCGCGGCTTTTCCGCGAGCAGCATCGATAGGCCGCGATAGCCGGCGTCGTTCGGATTGGTGCGCACCAGAAGCGTCATCAGGTCGGCGCGGACGGGGTGCGTGATCCAGGTCTTCTGGCCCGTCACCTTGTAGGTATCGCCTTCCTTCACTGCGCGCGTCTTGAGCGAGGCGAGGTCGGAGCCGGTGTTCGGCTCGGTGAAGACGGCGGTGGGAAGCAGCTCACCCGTCGCGATCTTCGGCAGGTACTTCTGCTTCTGCTCGTCGGTGCCGTTGTTGAGGATCAACTCGCCGGCGATCTCCGCACGCGTTCCGAGGGAGCCGACGCCGATGTAGCCGCGCGACAGCTCCTCGGAGACGATGCACATGCTCTCCTTGCCGAGCCCAAGGCCGCCGAACTCCTCCGGCAGCGTCAGTCCGAACACGCCGAGCTCGGCGACCTTCTGGATCACCTCGAGCGGGATGTATTCGTTGGCGAGATGCCACTCGTGGGCGTAGGGGATGACCTCCGCCTCGGAGAAGGTGTGCATCTGGTCGAGGATCGCCGCGTGCGTCTCATCGAGGCCGGGATCGCCGAAGTTGGCGGCGTTCGGCTGGGCAGCGATAAGGTCGGCGAGCTTCTTCTTCACGTCCTGGGTCGCGCCGGATGCGACAAGATCGGCGACCTCGTCCTCGTAGGCGCGGACGACATCGCGGCCGACGCCGAGCTGCTCGGGGCGTACGAACTCAAGCTGGCTCATGGGAATGCCGCCGGAGATCTGCGCCAGGTACTCGGCGAAACCTACGAGCAGGATCAACTGCTCGAAGTCGCCGAACCGAGCCTCGGCGGAAAGACGGCTGCCCCAGTCCTGCAGCTGGCGCAGGCCCTCGACCGCCGTCGCAAGCCAGGCGAGACCGTGCGCGGCGTGCTGGATGTTGTCGACGCCGCCCGCCTCCGCCACCTTGCCCTTGACGCCGGCCTTGGCCGCCTCGAGGACGCGATCGGCGGAAGCGACCGCACGGGCTGCACGCTCCAGAAGCGCTTGGGGACCCGCTGCAAGCAAATCCTGCCCGGCCGTCTTCACCGACGTCGTCATCTTGACCTCCCTGGGAATTTTGCAGCGGTAACGCCTGAGCGGCGCCGCTAATTTCAGAACGTGATGTTTGCGTTGCGGATAAAGGGGCCTTTCGTCAAGGCAATCGGTGCCGCAGGCGCCGATCATCCCCGCCCGGAATCTCTCCTCACCCTCCCGACAGGGCCTTGAAAAAGCGCCCGCCCGCGGTCCGCCCGGCCACCGATGCGATGCGCTCGGAGAGCGACGCGGGTTGTGGCACCAGCCGGGAGGGGGGCACAGCGGCCTCCTCGATGGCCGACGGGGTCTCGATGATCTCGACGGTCGCCTCTTCATCCAGGGGGGCGGCAGTCCCGTCAAAGGGGTCAAAGCCGCTCGGATAAGGCCGGATCGGCGGAGCGTTGGCGGAAAGGGCGCGCTGCGGGTGGGCTGGACGGTCGAAATCATCCGGCGCGGCATCGATGTGAGCGGCCTCGATGATGGTCACGGAGGCCTCGGCGGCGAGATCGACGGCGTAATCGGGCTCGAGGCTGGTTAAGCTCTGGAGCGCCGCAAGCATGCGCAGCCCGTCCTCGTCCGCCGTGCCAAAGCCATCGGGATCGATATCCGCCGGTTCGGGCACGGGCGGCGGATCGGTGGCGGCGGCCAGCCGCGCGGGGCGCGTTGGATCATAGAGGGCCCCGGGGACGGATGCCGCCCCAGCGCGATCGCGATCCTTTGTCTTACCCTTCACCGCCATCACCGTATGTCCCGATTGGGCTGCCATCATAGAAATTGCGGCGCTCCCCGTCCACGCGCTGCACCGGTCCTGCGGCCTCCGCGTGGTGATTTTCGGCGCAACAGGGCCCCAGAACGGCGCGGCAATACCAGCGTAGACCGTCCCGGTGGGCGCCGTTAGGTTGCGCGAAAAGTCGGCGGCTCCGGGGGGAGAACAGGAATGCAGCGTTACCGCACCTTGCTAGAGGCCATCTATCGCCTCTACGAGCACAGCGGATTTGCGATGGCCGGTGCGGTGGCCTTCTCGTTCGTCGTCTCACTCTTCCCGTTCTGCATTTTTCTCGGGGCGCTCGCTGGCATTTTCGGCGGCCGCGATCTCGCCAACCATGCCATCGAGCAGCTCTTCCAGATTCTCCCGAGCGGCGTTGCCGCGGGTCTCGCACCCCAGGTCGAGGCCATCATGGGCCGCACCCGTATCGATCTGCTCACGGTGAGCGCGGGACTGTCGCTGTTCTTTGCCACCAACGCGATCGAAACGCTGAGGACGGCCCTCAACGGCGCCTACCGGGTCATCGAAAAGCGACCATACCTTTATTGCTTGGCGCGGAGCATGGTGTTCGTGCTCGCGTCCGCCGCCTCGATGCTCATCCTCACGTGGGTCGTGGTCGTGGGGCCCGCGCTCGCCGAGCGCTTCGATCCGGCGCTGACGCAGTCCTTCACGCTGATGCGCGCGACGTGGATGGGTGCAACGTTCCGCTATCTCTCCGCCGCAGCCGTCATCTCGGGGCAGCTCTTCGCCTTCCATCTGTGGCTCGCCGCCGGAAAGCGCCGCATCAAGGATGTATGGCCGGGGGTGCTCGTTTCGACGGCGCTGTGGCTCACCGTGGCGAGCCTTTATTCGTACTACCTTAACCTGTCCGACTACACGCGCTTCTATGCGGGCCTGTCGCAGCTGATGGTTGCGATGATTTTCTTCCAGATGACCGCGGCGATCGTCATTCTCGGGGCGGAGCTCAACCGCGGAATCTTCGAGTTCAAGCGCATGAGCGCGATGGGGCTCGATGCGGTGGCGGCGCGCACACCGACGCGCCGCTAGCCCCGCTGGAGGCCACCACCTCCGCCTTAAGTTGCCAAGGTGGAACCTTGACCATTGCCGCGCATTCTTTGCCCGGACGGGCGTCGATGGCGGCACTTACATGCTCCAGCGGAATGCAGGCCGGGCCGGCAAAGCACTCGATGCGCTGAACTTCTTTCTTGCCGATGTTCGCGACGGCCTGGGGCCGTATCTGGCGATCTTTCTGCTGTCGGTTCACCACTGGGACGCGGCCTCGATCGGGACCGTCATGTCGGTCGCCGGGGTCATGGGGATCGTAGCGCAGGCCCCGGCCGGTGCGCTCGTCGACTGGACCAGCGCCAAGCGCGCCGTGGTCGTAAGCGGGGCGTTGCTGGTCACCGTAACATCGCTTCTCGTTCCATTCTTCGATGGACGGCTCGCCATCGCCTCGCTCCAAGGTCTGTCGGCCATAGCGGCGGCCGTGTTTCCTCCCGCCATCGCGGCCATCACGCTCGGCATCTTCAAGCCGAAGGCGTTTCCAGGCCGGATGGGGCGGAACGAGGCTTTCAACCATGCAGGAAACGCGACGGCGGCGGCTGCCGCTGCCCTCCTCGCCTACTCGTTCGGACCCATCGTCGTCTTCTGGCTGATGGCGGCAATGGCGATAGGCACCATCGCCGCCACGCTCGCCATTCCCGCCGATGCCATCGACAACCGCGTGGCGCGCGGCCTCAACCCTTCGGAGGCATCCGAGACCCGGCCATCGGCAAGCTGGAGGGCGGTGCTTGACGACCGCAACCTGCGAATCTTCGCCCTTTCCATGGTGACGTTTCACTTCGCCAACGCGGCCATGCTGCCGCTGGCAGGCCAGAAGCTCGCGGTGCTCAACCCGACACTCGCGACGTCGCTCATGGCGGCCTGCATCGTCGCGGCCCAGGTGATCATGACGCCGGTCGCCTACCTGACCGGACAGAAGTGCGATGCGTGGGGGCGCAAACCCATCTTCCTGGCTGCATTCGCGGTGCTGGCGATCAGAGGACTTCTCTACCCGGTTTCGGATTCGCTCTACTGGATCGTCGGCGTGCAGCTGCTCGATGGCGTGGGGGCGGGGATATTCGGCGCACTGTTTCCCGTGGTCGTCGCAGACATCACGCATGGACAAGGGCATTTCAACGCCGCGCTCGGAGGGATCGCCGCAGCAGCCGGCCTCGGCGGCGCCCTCAGCACGCTCGTTGCCGGCTTCATCGTGGTGGCGGCCGGCTACTCGGCGGCGTTTCTATTTCTGGCCGGTGTCGCCGCGGCAGGATTTGCGCTCTACCTCCTGGCAATGCCGGAAACAGGTACGAAAAAGGCTGCCGCACCATCTGGTCCGGCAGCCCCTCTATCGCGATCGGCCGCGTAACCGGCGGTTCTGCGGCTTACTTGCCGTGCATCCGCTGGCTCGCCTCGAGCACATCCTCGTAGGTGCGCAGACCGGTCGTCGGCGCGGACACGAGCACCGCCATGTTGCCGGGTTTATGCTCGTTGCGGAACATGCGCATGTGCGCCTTCGGGATCTGGTCCCACGGGAAGACTTCCGACATGCACGGGTCGATGCGGCGCTCGATGACGAGCTTGTTCGCCTGCGAAGCCTGCAACAGGTTCGCGAAGTGCGAGCCCTGCACGCGCTTCTGGTGCATCCACAGATAGCGGGCGTCCATCGTCAGGTTGTAGCCGGTGGTGCCGGCGCAAATCACGACCATACCGCCGCGCTTCACGACGAAGACTGAGACGGGGAACGTCGACTGGCCGGGGTGCTCGAACACGCAGTCGACGTTGTTGCCCTTGCCCGTGATCTCCCAGATCGCAGCGCCGAACTTGCGGGCGCTCTTGAACCAGTTGTCGTATTCGGGCGTGCCGACCTTCGGCAGCTCGCCCCAGCATTCGAAGTTCTTGCGGTTGATGACGCCGCGCGCGCCCAGCTGCATGACGAAATCGCGCTTGTCCTCCTCGGAAACGATGCCGATGGCATTCGCACCGGAGGTGGCGCAGAGCTGCACCGCCATGGAGCCGAGGCCGCCGGACGCGCCCCAGACGAGCACGTTGTGGCCGGGGCGCAGAACGTGCGGGCGGTGGCCGAACAGCATGCGGTAAGCGGTCGCCAGCACCAGCGTATAGCAGGCGCTCTCTTCCCAGGTGAGGTGGCGCGGGCGCTCGAGCAGCTGGCGGTCCTGCACACGGCAGAACTGGGCGAAGGAGCCGTCCGGCGTCTCATATCCCCAGATGCGCTGGCTCGGCGAGAACATGGGATCGCCGCCGTTACACTCCTCGTCGTCGCCGTCGTCCTGGTTGCAGTGGATGACGACTTCATCGCCGACCTTCCAACGCTTCACCTTGGAGCCGACCGCCCAGACGATGCCCGAAGCATCGGAACCGGCGATGTGATAGGGGTTCTTGTGGCCGTCGAGCGGGGAGATGGGCTTGCCCAGCGAGGCCCAGATGCCGTTGTAGTTAACACCCGCCGCCATGACGAGCACGAGAACATCGTGGCTGTCGAGCTCCCACGTGGGAAGGACCTCCATTTGCATCGCCGTGTCCGGATCGCCATGCCGCTCCTTGCGGATGGCCCAGGCGTACATGTTCTTCGGAACGTGACCGAGCGGCGGAATCTCACCGATTTCATAGAGATCCTTCTTCTCGGTCGTCGCCGGTGCGCCCATGGCAACTTCCGTCCTAGCGGCGCTTTGGCTCGTCATTCTTGGCTCCCGTGAATGAAAATCCCGGCCCCAGGCCGGCGGCGATGGAGGATCGCGGCGGCCCTGGTCGGGGCAGCCGCACGGTCTGCTGGCGTTTCAAGCACGATTTCGCGCTGCAATGAAGAGGCTGTGGCGCCGCGATGCGATCGTGTCAACGAACCTTTAAGCGGCTGCAGCCTAGAGGATACTGTCATTCTTGCGTCCAGCGTTAACCCATTGGCGGCTTAAGGCAGGCGCGGCAGGGCGGATAATAGCTGCGTATGTTGGATTTTCTCCACAAGGCGGTCACGGTCGACACCTACACGATCGTCGTCGTGGCCATGCTTTCCGGCTGGGCGGGCGTCCTGACGCTGCACGTGCTTTCGCGGACGCTCCTGGCGTTCGCCTTCGTCCCCGGTTTCATCATGGGGGCCTTCGTCACCACCTATCTGTTCGAGATCTACGGCTTCTACCCCACGCCGGACCGCGAGACGAATATCGTCGTCGCGTGCACGCTCGGCATCATCGTTGCCCTTTTGGCGCTGCTGCTTTGCCTGCGGTTCAGCGCGATTCTGGCCCGGATGCGGCTCGAGAATCACAACTTCCAGCAGGATCTGATCGAAAAACGCGCGCAGCCCTTCCGCCGCGAAGTACGCCAGGTCTAAACATCGCTCCCTGAAGCGCACCCGAGGCCCGCGACCGCTGGGCCGCCGGACAATTGCGGCAAAGTTCATTTTGCCTTGCATCGCCGGTTAAGGGTACTTTATGGCAGCAGCCGAACCCAACCGAGGTTGATTTATGCGCGAAGGCAAGAGCGGGGCCGAGAATCGGGCACCCGACCGCCCCTGGCTTTTTCGGACGTACGCTGGCCATTCCACGGCCGCGAAGTCGAATGCTCTCTACCGGAAGAACCTCGCCAAGGGGCAGACCGGGCTTTCGATCGCCTTCGACCTGCCGACCCAGACCGGCTACGACAGCGATAACGAGCTCGCGCGCGGCGAGGTCGGCAAGGTGGGCGTGCCGGTTTCGCACCTCGGCGATATGCGCACGCTGCTGGACGGCATTCCGCTCGACCAGATGAACACCTCGATGACGATCAACGCCACCGCTGCGTGGCTGTTGTCGCTCTACATCGCGTTCGCCGACGAGCAGGGCGCCTCGCGCGACAAGCTCACGGGCACGATCCAGAACGATATCGTCAAGGAGTACCTTTCGCGCGGCACGTACGTGTTTCCGCCGGAGCCGTCGCTGCGGCTCATCAAGGACACGATCGTCTTCTCCTACCAGAACGTGCCGAAGTGGAACCCCACCAACGTCTGCTCCTACCATCTGCAGGAAGCGGGCGCGACGCCGGTGCAGGAACTCGCCTATGCGCTCGCAACCGCGCTCGCCGTGCTGGACACGGTGAAGGCATCGGGCGAAGTGCCGCCGGAGAATTTCGGCAAGGTCGTTGGCCGTGTCTCCTTCTTCGTCAACGCGGGCATGCGATTCGTCACCGAAATCTGCAAGATGCGCGCGTTCAACGAACTGTGGGAGGAGATCACGCTCGAGCGCTACGGCGTCACCAATCCGAAGGAGCGGATGTTCCGCTACGGCGTGCAGGTGAACAGCCTCGGGCTCACCGAGCCGCAGCCGGAGAACAACGTCTACCGCATCCTGCTGGAGATGCTGGCGGTCACGCTTTCCAAGCGCGCCCGCGCCCGCGCCGTGCAGCTTCCCGCGTGGAACGAAGCGCTCGGCCTGCCGCGTCCGTGGGATCAGCAATGGTCCCTGCGCATGCAGCAGATCGTTGCCTACGAGACGGACCTGCTTGAATACGGCGACATCTTCGACGGCTCGCACGAGATCACGCGCAAGGTCGAGGAGCTGAAGGAGCAGGCGAAGGACGAGCTTGCCACCATCGAGAAGATGGGCGGCGCCGTCGCGGCCATCGACTACATGAAGCGCCGCCTCGTCGAGAGCAACACCGCGCGGCTTTCCAACATCGAGAGCGGGGCGCAGATCGTCGTCGGCGTCAACAAGTGGACCGAGACGGAGCCCTCGCCGCTGACCGCGGGCGAAGGCGCGATCATGGTTGTCGATCCCGCCGTCGAAGCCGAGCAGATCGAGCGCCTCAAGGCCTGGCGCGCATCGCGCGACAACAAGGCCGTGCAGGCTGCCATCGACGAGCTCGAGCGCGCGGCGAAGGAAGGCCGCAACATCATGGAGCCGTCCATCGCCGCCGCACGGGCCGGTGTGACGACCGGCGAATGGGGCGCGACGCTGCGCCGGGTGTTCGGCGAATACCGCGCGCCGACGGGCGTTGCACAGTCCGCGGTCGCACGCGACAGCGCCGCCCTGGACACCGTGCGCTCCGCCGTGGACGAGCTTTCCAACAAGCTCGGCCGCAGGCTGAAATTCCTCGTGGGCAAGCCCGGCCTCGATGGCCACTCCAACGGCGCCGAGCAGATCGCAGTGCGCGCGCGCGACGTCGGTATGGAAGTCGTCTACGAGGGCATCCGCCTGACGCCGGCGCAGATCGTGCGCGCGGCCGTCGATGAAAGCGCCCACGTGATCGGCCTGTCGATCCTGTCGGGCAGCCACGTTCCACTGGTGCAGGAAGTGATGGAGCGCCTGCGCAAGGAAGGCATCGGCGATGTGCCGGTTGTCGTCGGCGGCATCATCCCGCCCGAGGACGAGGTCAAGCTGAAAGCGTTCGGGGTGGCGGCGATCTACACGCCAAAGAACTTCCAGCTCAACGACATCATGAGTGATATCGTGCGCCTGGTGGACAGCCAGGCCATGGCTGCCTGACGCTTCGCCACTTTTCTCTATCTACTTTCGACCGGCACTACTCGGCATCGCAACCGACTACGAAGGGCCACCCGTCCCATGCGTGATGAAACCCGTCGCAAGCTGGAAAAAATGCTGTGGCGCGAGCGGCTGAAGAAGGCCGCCCTCGGCGCGGTCGCTCTCGTCGCCATTGCCGCCTATTTCGTCTACGAGGACTACGACGCGCACGTCGACAACGTGCGCGTTCCGGCCACCGTCACCGCTGTCGCGCCGCTCAACATCAAGAACACGCGTCTCGTTGAGGAGGGCCTTTCCGTGGAAGTGGCGCTGCTCGACGGCCGACGGATCAATGTGATGGCGCTGAAGACCACCAACCCGCACGTCGGGGATCACGTGGAGATCACCGAGCACCGGCATCATACGGGCCGTGTTACCTACACGTGGAAGTAGTTCACCCGACTGAAACGGCTTAGACGGCCGGACGCGTTAACCGCGACAGCCGTTTGCCCCGCTCGCTTCACTTGGCTGGCCCCGAACCTGCAACCGGGCCGGGCATGGAACGTAGAAAGCACGCCCGCCACCTGACCCGCCGCCCCGCGAAAGCCAGTTTAGGGGGCCAAGGCGCGATGCCGTGCTGGATCCGCGATATGTCGCCGGACGGCGCGCGGATCGAAATTTCCGGGGCCGGCTGGATCTCCTACGCCTTCAATCTAAAGGATGTGATGTCCGGTACTCTGCGCAAATGCGCGGTTGTATGGCGCAACAATATGCTTCTGGGCGTGCGGTTTGCGGACCGGAAGGATTGGCCCAAACCGGAAATGCCTCGCCGCCACGCGCAGGCCTCCTTCGGGCGGCGCAAGAGTGCCGACAACGATACCTAGAGCGTGTTCACGGTTGGCTGAATCGGGAGGGATTCCCATCGGGCGGCGAAT
>JBIQJE010000024.1:0-42359 GCA_044507625.1 Hyphomicrobiaceae bacterium
GTGGGCCACAACCTCGCGGCCGTCATCGAGGACATGGAGCGGCGCATGCACGAGGCCGCCGCCGACCTCGAGTTCGAGACCGCAGCGCGCCTGCGCGACGAGATCAAGCGCCTGCGCGAGACCGAGCTTGCCATCTCCGATGATCCACTGGCGCGCCAGACCGAGGTCGAGGACAAGGCGGGCGCCTACAAGGGCGACAGGAAGTACGGGCCGACCGCGGACATCGGTGGCACCCGTTCGGGCTCGCGCATCGCGACGGAATACCAGCTCGTGCAGCCGACCCACGCACAGCAGAGCGCAGTGCCATTACCCACGCGTGCCCGAAAGCCGACCTTGGACAACATGGGCCCGGGCACCGACCGCGCCGTCCCGGCCCGCAAGCCCAATATCGATCCGCGCACGAAGGCCGGCGCATTCGGCGAGGCCGTGCGCGGGCCGCACAAGCCGACCCTCGACGAGATGGGCCCGCACGCGATGCTGCCGCCGAAGAGCGGAACTGCGCCCCAGCGCCCGACGCGAACCGTCGACATCCCGACCGAAGCGGAAAAGAAGGGCCGGCGCGGCCGCCCGCGCAAAACGGGCAGGCCCGGGCATTGATCACACGCCGAAACGATGCTCCGCGCAGAATTTGCTGAGGGACGCCAGCTCGCGAGATGAAACTCAATCACACGACAGTTCCCGCGCGCGACAAGCATGCGGCGGCGCAATTCTTCGCCGATATTTTCGGCACCCGCGTCGGCCGGGAGAACCCCGGCACCACGCCAGGGCGTTTCGCTGTGGTCCAGGTTGGCGGCGTAAACTTCGCATTCGACGACGTGCAGGACATCCGGCCCCAGCATTACGCATTTCACGTCAGCGACGAGGAGTTCGACAGCATCCTTGCGCGATTGCGGGAACGCGGCGTTTCGATAGCCGCGGATCCGTTCCACAAGCGGCCAGGCAAGCTCAACGCCAATGAGGGCGGCCGTGGCTTCTATTTCCTCACGCCCGACGGCCACAACATCGAGCTTCTGACGCGCGTGTGAGGCCACGCACGGCCTAAGGCGGCGTCGCCCGCGGCTATTCAGATAAATGCGCGGAAGATCGAAGGGCGGGAGTAAACTTCACTGCCTCAAATCCGTAATGTGCCGCGCGGCAACGGCAGCCGCTCGCCCATTGCCACGCCAGTGGTTGCAGAGCGGTGCGGCGCACACCGCCGCGATGAAGACGCAGCCGAACGCCGAGCGTTGAGGAGCGTATGCCATGGCCCATCGATCGAAAGGAGACGGGTGCACCCATCAATCGCGGTCCGGCCGCTTCGATGCTGGCAAAAAGCTTCGCACCCGCACGTCCCGCGAGAGCCACGCCGACTACACCGGAGCCTCAAAGCGCGATCCCATCGCCGTTCTTTCCGAAGTAGACGCAACGCGCATCCCCGAGCTGCTTCCGATCCGGTATCGGCGCATGGCGGCATCACCGTTCGCGTTCCTGCGGGGCGCCGCCGCCGTCATGGCGCGCGACTTGAGTTCCACACCCAGCGCCGGCATCCCCGTCCAAGCCTGCGGCGACTGCCACCTGATGAACTTCAATGCCTTCGCGACACCCGAGAACGACGTCCTTTTCGACATCAACGACTTCGACGAAACACTACCCGGTGTCGACTTCACCATCGACCTCAAGCGGTTGGTCGCCAGCGTCGCGGTCGCCGCACGCGACGCTGGAATAGGCGACAAAACGGCCAGGTCGATCGCGCGATCGACAGCCCGCGCCTACCGCGAGTTCATGATCATGCTCGCCAAGCTGGACCCGCTGAAGATCTGGCATACGCGGATGGAACTCGCACGCGAGATCAAGCTGATCGACGATGCCAAGCTCCGAAACAGGATCCATGCGGAGCTGGCGAAGGCCGAGAAGGATCCGGCCGCCGACGACAACTTCCCCCACCTTGCAACCGTCAGGGGTGGCAAACTTCGGATCGAGGATCGCCCGCCCACGATCTATCATTTGAACGACGCGAAAGACGCGCAGCATACGATCCGCGCGCGCTCCGTGTTTGCGGCCTATGACAAGTCTCTTCCTCCCGAGCGGCGTGTCCTCGTCGACCGCTACGCTCTCCGCGATCTCGCATTCAAAGTGGTGGGCATCGGCAGCGTCGGGACATTCTGTGCCGTCGGACTCTTCGCCACGGGCGACGGCGAGCCGCTGTTCCTGCAGATCAAGGAGGCGCAGGCTTCGGTCCTCGAATGCCTCGTCCATGCTGACCCGACCGCCCATCAAGGCCAGCGGGTCGTCGAAGGCCAGAAGATCATGCAGGCAGCGAGCGACATCTTCCTCGGCTGGACCGACGAACCGAAGACCCGGCGCTTCTTCTACGTCCGCCACCTCAAGAACCGGCGGCTGGGATGGATGGGCGAAGCCATGAAGGACGATGCGCTGACCGCCTATGCGACGCTGTGCGGGCGCACCTTGGCGCGCGCCCACGCCCGCTCGGGCGATCCCGCAATGCTCGCGGGCTATATGGGCAAGGGACAGGTCCTCGACGATGCCATGGCGAGCTTCGCCATGGCCTATGCCAAGCAGACGGAGCACGATCGCGCGGCCCTCACCCATTGGCTCGAAAAGAGCCGCGGCTCGACGCCGAAGGCGGAAGAGAAGCAGCACGTGTAGCCTGGCTAGCCGGTCCACGCCCGGACAGCCGTCCACCCGGGACAATGGCACCGGCAATACCACGTCGTTTGCGCATCGCCTCAAGCGCAATATGCTTGGGGTGGGATTCTTCGCCGGAAAGCCACCGCGCGTGCACCGGCCAATCGACAGGGGTGACTGATGAGCAGAATGGGGCGCGTATTCATCACCGGCCTTATCGCGGCACTGCCGCTGCTGCTCACCATTTTCGTCACCGCCTGGCTGCTGTCGCTGCTCAATCAGTATCTCGGGCCGAGCAGCGGTTTCGGCCGGTTCCTCGCATCGCTCGGCTTCGGTGCCGGAACCTCCGAGCTTGCGCCCTACTTGATCGGCATCGGCATCATCATCGCCGCTATTTATGCGCTCGGGCTCGCCGTGCAGTCCCGCCTGGGCGGCTGGATCGCGACTCTTTTCGACCGTCTGATCCGGCGCATTCCTCTGGTGTCCAACCTTTACGACCTCTCCAGCCGCTTCGTCTCGATCGTCGACACGAAGAACGGCGACAGCTTGAAGAGCATGAGCCCCGCCTGGTGCTATTTCGGCGGCAAGCCGGGTGCTGCGGTTCTCTGGCTCCTCCCCCCTCGCGGGGTGAGGGGGGCAGGGAGGGGGAATCGACGGACGTTGGCGGCAGTCCTTCGCGCATCCATACTGACTACCAACCTGTCCAGCCGACCCACGCCCAGCAGAGCGCCGTGCCGCTGCCGACACGTGCGCGGCTCGCACAAGCCGACACTGGATGAAATTGGTCCGCACGCCATGCTGCCGCCGAAGACCGGATCGGCGCCACCGCGCTCCACGCGCATCATCGAGATTCAATCCGATGCGGAAAAGAAAGGCCGCCGCGGCAGCCCGCGCAAAACCGGCCGTCCAGGGCACTGGTCACACCTGAGAGTTCGCCAACCAACCGCAGACCGACTATCATCCCACGCGAATCGCACGTTTTCTGGAACCCCACATGTTTGCGACCGCCATTTTTAACAACAAAGGGGGCGTCGGCAAAACAACGCTCCTGTGCAACCTTGCCGCGTTTCTTGCACTCGAGCGCGGCAAACGTGTCTTGGTGGTCGATGCCGATCCTCAGTGCAACGCCACACAAGCAATGTTCAGCGATATCGAACTCGAGACTCTATACGACGACGATCATCGTTTTTCCGTCTACAGCGTTATAAACCCTCTGTCTCTAGGTCGCGGATATGCTGAGAAATTCCACACAGTTCAGAAGGAATCGTTCGGTGTCGACATATTGGTCGGCGACCCACGTCTTGCGCTACTCGAAGACCTTCTTGCGAAAGATTGGAGTAGTGGCCTCGGGGGCGAAATTAGAGGCTTAAAGACAACGTTCGTATTTCGGGACCTTCTGGAGCGCTGTGGCGATTATGATTTTGTCTTTTTCGATGTCGGTCCTTCCTTAGGCGCCATAAACCGCGCCGTCCTAATGGCCTGTGACTTTTTCATTAGCCCTATGTCGATTGATATTTTCAGCCTTCGCGCGATCGAAAACATTCGCGTCGCCCTTGAGACGTGGACCAAGCATCTTGCGAACGGCATCAGCCTAGCTCAAGACAAAGAAGCTCTCCAGATGTTACCGAAATCCGCATTGGATATACGATTTGCAGGATACGTAACGCAGCAGTACACGGCAAAAACCACTGGCACCGGCGAAAAACGCGCGGTGAAGGCGTACGAAAAAATAATGCGAAGAGTGCCGCAGTCGATCGACAAGAATTTCGTAAAAGTTCTTCAGCCAAAGAAAAGGGCACTCAATTATCAGCTCGGCTCTGTCCCCAACCTGCACAGCCTAGTCCCGATGGCCCAAGTAGCACGCAGACCAATATTTGAGCTGAAGGCTAAGGACGGAGTTGTTGGTGCTCACTTTACTAAAGTACGCGATTCCAAGGATTTATTTGAAGTGGTCGCCGAAAGATTTATCGCCAATGTCGCCTCCCTCAAGAATTGACTGGCCTCCTCAATTGGTCGATGCGATTGCCAGGCGACGGTCTGTCGTTTTTCTGGGCGCAGGGATCTCGCGCAACAGCAAAGGCAAGGATGGAACCGTGCCACCTACATGGCTGGAATTCCTAAATGTTGCCCTGGGAAGGTGCAAAGGAAAGACAACCCATATAAAGAGGGCGATAAAGAGTGGCGATTATCTGACCGCTTGCGAGTGGCTACGAGCCAATCTCGACGACCGCTGGAACAAAATATTGCGCGAACAATTCGTAGACCAAAAGTATAAGGCATCAAATGCCCACAACTCAATATACCAATTGGACTCCTCTATTGTCGCAACACCAAACTTCGACAAAATATTTGATGGCCTCGCCATAGCGCAATCTGAGGGCACCGCGATAATCAAAACCTACTACGACGACGACCTCACACAGCTAGTGAGGGGTGAACATCGGGTCGTACTAAAAATACACGGCACAATTGACGCCCCAGATAAGATGATTTTCTCAAGAAAGGACTACGCCAAAGCGAGAATTAATAATTCGGGGTTCTACGAGATACTTCGGTCACTGATGGTAACGCACACGTTTCTGCTTTTGGGCTGCGGGCTTAATGATCCCGACGTCGAGCTCTTGTTTGAAAGCTATAGGTATACGCATCCGCCCGCGCCGCCACACTACGTTACGATGCCGTCTCCGGTTACCCCAGACCTAGACGCGTTAATGCGTGAAACCAGAAATGTAAGATTTCTCGCCTATTCTCCCAGGAACAGCCACGCTGCGTTGAGTTCGTCTTTGGAGGAACTAGTCCAGGCCGTCGAAGCGAGGCGCGAGGAACTTGCGAGCACGCGGGGATGGTAAGACAATTCTCAATGCTTCAACCACGGAGCACACGCACATGAGCCGCATCGGCCGCGTATTCATCACCGGCCTTATCGCGGCACTGCCGCTGCTGCTCACGATATTCATAGCCGCCTGGCTGCTCTCGCTGCTGAACCAGTATCTCGGACCGAGCAGCGGGTTCGGCCGTTTCCTTGGATCGCTCGGCTTCGGTGCCGGAACCTCCGAGCTTGCGCCCTACTTGATCGGCATCGGCATCATCATCGCCGCTATTTATGCGCTCGGGCTCGCCGTGCAGTCCCGCCTGGGCGGCTGGATCGCGACTCTTTTCGACCGTCTGATCCGGCGCATTCCTCTGGTGTCCAACCTTTACGACCTCTCCAGCCGCTTCGTCTCGATCGTCGACACGAAGAACGGCGACAGCTTGAAGAGCATGAGCCCCGCCTGGTGCTATTTCGGCGGCAAGCCGGGTGCTGCGGTTCTCGCGCTGCTGCCGTCGAACGCGCCGATCCAGCTCGGCGGCGAGCGCTATCTCGCCGTACTCATTCCTTCCGCGCCGGTGCCGTTCGGCGGCGCGCTGGTCTACGTGCCCGCCGCCTGGGTCGAGCCCGCCGAGGGCGGCATCGACGAGCTGATGAGCGTCTACGTGTCGATGGGCATCACCCCGCCGGGGTCGCCGGCGAAGGGCGCGATCTCCGCCTGACAGGGGCGCAGGCTACTCGGCCTGCGCCGCGACGCACTGCGCACACGAGCAGGACGAGGCATGCCCATGGGCATCGGCCTGGCATGTCGAGGCGTGCGTGTTGCTCGCCTGTGCCGCGCCGCTGTCGCGGACGGTATTTCCGATGACGACGCGGGCGGGCGCGATCGTATCGGTGGCGAACGCCACGGAAGGCAGGCTCATCCAGCCTCCCGAAATGATGACGGCGCCGATAATTGCGGACGTGGACGGCTTCATGTCAGGTCACCCTCGAATACGGCCTTCGATCGGATGATATAATATCCTGATTGTGGCGCGATTTGAGCGGCCAAGGTCGACGCCAATCGCGCCGCGATGTCCGTTGCCGACACCGCGTCGCCGCGAATGAACGCCTCCGGCGATCGGCAACCGCCCCGGAATGCGAGCCACAACGCAACCCGCGCTCCGCAGTGACCCGCGCCAAGCGCATCGCCGGAGGCGCAGCACCGAACGCCTCGGGCCTCTCGCAGCAAGTCCGTACGCAGGTCGCAAGCAAAGCGCTTGAGCACGACCGGCGTCCCGCTACTATGCGTTCTTCTTGCGCAAACGGTTCGCACACAAAGCATGTTCAAGTTCATTGGAAGGCAGTGGCGCGGGGAAGCGCCATTCTGGACCAGCGTCCTCCTCGCCTCGCTGCTGCTGCCATGGGCCCTCGTGCTCGGTGGCCTGAGCTGGCTTTCCGTTTTCACCATCGACCAGACGCCCTACGCGAGCATGGTTGCCGCGGCGGTGGTGTTCACGCTCATTGCGCTACTCGCCGTATGGCAGTTCGTCGGCACCTGGCGCGCCACGTCGCGTTCGCGCACGCCGGCCCGCGGGCGCATCGCCCGCTGGACGGGCCGCACCGTCGCCGGCACCTCGCTCGCGCTGTCCGCGGTCGCCTTGCTCACGGTGCCCGGCGCCATGACGAGCTATTACGCCGAAGCGACCGATGCCGACTGGATCGGCCAGCGCGGCCACACGCTCACCATCGCCGGCGATAGCATCGTCGTCTCCGGCTACCTCTCCTGGGGCCTCTACTACGAATTCGTCGACGCGCTCCAGGCGAACCCGGCCATCCGCACTGTCGTCCTCAACAGCCCCGGTGGACACTACGCCGTGGGGCTGCGCATGGGCCGCCTCATCCGTGACCGCGGCCTCACCACGGTAACGACCGAGATGTGCGGCAGCGCCTGCACGTTTGCATTCCTCGGCGGACGCGAGCGCGTGCTCGGTCGAGGCGCGCGCCTGGGCTTCCATGCCATGGCGGGCAATACGGAGGTCGTGCTCTCGCGCATGCAGGCGCACGCCGCCGAGACGCTCGCCGCAGCCGAGGTTCCGCAGGATTTCATCGCGCGCATCTTTGAAACGCCGTCCAACGACGTCTGGTATCCGAACACCGAAGAGCTTCGCGCGGCCAACATCGTGACGGGATCGGCGAACTGAACCTCTCTCGAAGCGCGGGATCAGCGGGCGTTGACCGCCCGTACTTCCAATGCGCGCGCAATGGGCCCCTCACGCCCAGCGACGCCCGCTACGGCGACGCAGCCTCGGTCGATCCGGTCAGCCCCGCAAACGAGGACGGCTCCGGCAGGATGTCGTACATGCGGTCGAGCGTCGCCTGATCCGAGGACGTGTTTCGAAGCGACTTGAGATAGCTATCCTCGAACGGCAGCGGCGTTCCCTGGGGCCCCGTCCCCCGCGCATCCGCCTTCGCGCGCATGTCCGCAAGCCCCGCGGAAAGGTTCTCCATGCAGGTGATGCGCGAGAAGATCATCGCCTTGATGTCGCTGCGCGGGCGGCACACTTCGCCATAGCCGTCCTGCACCTTGCTGCCGGCCCGCGCGGGATAATACAGCGGCTGCGTGCGCCCGCGCCTTTTCTTGCGCTGCTTCTGGCTGCCCCAGAAGCAGACCATCTCGCGGCCGTCCATCTTGCGGTGTCCCAGATAGACCACCTGATGCCCCTGCTCCGACTTCCCGACGCTGCCGTTCCAGAACAGTTTTAAGAAATCACCGGGGCGCGCATAGGCGAGCTTGTCGTCGCGAAAGCTCATGCCCGTGCCCGTATGCTTCAGCAGTGCCGCGACGCCCGCGCCGTTGGAGTTGAAGATCCACCACGGATCCTGACCGTCGACGAGGCGGCTGCCGTCGGGCATCTCCCATTTCACCTCGAGCATGCGCAGCTGCTCAGCCGTCAGTGTAATCTTGCCGCCGTTGTGCAGCAGCGCCACGAGATGGGCGAACAGCGCGTACGTCGCGCTCGTGCAATGGGAGGGGAAGCCGTCATAGACGCGCAGCTCCCATTTGCCACCGCCGATGTTGTGCGCCTGCAGCTTCGGCGAGACGAATGACGACCCGAGGCTGTAGCCGCCGCCGGTCGGGAGCGTGCGGATGATGTCGAGTATCTTCGCGTTGTAGTCGACGCCCGCGCATGGGCTCGGCTCGGCAGAAGCGCGCGGCGCAGAAATCACGATCGCAAGCACGAGCGCGACGATACCGGCGCCCAGATGGCGTACCGGCGAGGAGCAGTTCCCCATTTTCGTATCGTCCCCCTAACTGAATGTCCGTACACACCGTGACACCCGGACGGGGCACGATAACGGCCATGGGGCGTGGCGTGTCGTCTCGCTTGTGCTCATACTGACATTCCGCGCCGCGGTGTTGCGCAGAAGCGTCAGAAAATCACCGCAAATACGCGAAGATGGGCGCGAAGCGGGGAGACATGGGCGAGGGAATTTTCGCAGGATTGCTAGGGCGTCTGCGGCGCCGGAACGGAGGGCAGCGCCGTAGTCTCTTCGTCCACGAGGACGATTGGGGCCAGATCGAAGTGCTGCCGGCGGCTTGCGCCGGCTGGTGCACGCACGAAATGGCGCGCATCCGCGCCTTCTCCGCCACGCATGTCGCTCCCGGAGACAGCGGATGGACCGAAATCTATGTGCGTGAAGCGCCCCCGCTTGGTCTGGCGGATCTCGCGCTGCCGCTTGCTGCCGTGATGTCCGAGCTCGAGCAGCGCCTTCCCGCCTTCCACGAGATCACGACCGGCACGTTCTCTAAAGCGCGCCGCGTATCGCGGGTGAAGGGGTTCGGCCTCGGCCAGGGCGCAGCCATCGTCATCACGCCCGACGATAGTGGCGTCCGCATCGGGACGGCGCATCTCTTCCTCGATGGAGCACCGCAAGCGCGAGGAGAAATCGTACGCGCTGCCGCTGCGCTCACCACCGAGGAGCCGCTGGTTCTGGTCGACTGGCCGCGCGCGCGCCTGTTCGCCCTTGCCGATGCCTATGCCATCGAACGTTACGTCCAAAGCTGAGCCGCGAGCGTGCACAGCTTCAATCGACCGGGAACTGGGGCTCCTCCGTCGGCGCCTCGACGATGCGCGAATTCCAGAGCGCGAGATCGAAACCCTGGCCATCCTCGACCAGATAGACCTCGATGAAACGCGCCTTCTCCAGCGCCTCTATACCTGTCCAGATCACGCCGCCGACGGGCACCTCGGCGTTCGCGCGATAGCACGCAACGCCAAAGCTCACGGACGCGCCGGGCGCCAGCCTGCCGCCCTCGTCCTTGAAAGTCTCCACCACCTTGCCGGCAACGAGGCAGCTTCCGATTTCGCTGTCCGGCAGCGTCACCTTATCGATGGCGACCTGCACATGGTAGGGCGCCTCCGCGCGCGCCTGGCGGTAGTATTCCGGCGCCATCAAAGCGCTCGCCGCGCTGGTCAGCAGGCCGAGCCAAAGAAAGATGCCCGCGAGGTGGCGCATGATCCCTCCCTCAATCGAAAGCCGCGCAGGACTTTCTCACGAATTGGAGGGTCCCGTCACTGCCCCCGCTTGGCAAGCCACTCGCGCATGAACGCAATCTCCCCCTCCTGCGCACGGATCACCTCCTCGGCGAGCTTGCGCACCTCAGGATCCTTGCCGTGCTCCAGCACCACCTTCGCCATGTCGATCGCGCCCTGGTGATGGGGGATCATGCTGCGCATGAAATCGACGTCGGCATCCCCCGCGAGCGCGATATCCATGTCCTGGTGCATCTTCGCGTTGGCGGCCCGATAGGCGACCGTCGATGGATCCCCCGCTGCGCCGTTTGCCGTATTGTGATGGTGGGCGTGGGGATCCTCGGCGTGCGCAGCGGGCGCAAGGATGGCCACGGCAAGGGCAGCGACAAGGCAGGCGGGCTTCATTCTCGGGTTCTCCATTGAGGTGAGGTCGGCGTAGAGGGATCTTCGCTACCGGATTGGCTTTGATGGGGCGCAAGAGCGCTCGCAAGCAGAAATGTGTGCAGCGCACGCTGCTCACCCGCGGTGGTGTCGCGGACATCTCTCCGTTAGGACGGCTCTCGGTTGCGCCGCCGCACTTCGCACACACGTACGGCAGCCTGCGACACATTGACTTGCATCGCGCCTCACACCGGCATACGCTCGTTGCACGTATTGCCCACGGTGATTGCCATGACTGTAACCGCCATGCCGGAGGGCCTATCCGGCGCAATAAGGCACGACATCTGCAAGGCCGACGTCGAGCGCTTCCTTTTCGGCAAGCACATAACTGCTTGCCCGGCGTGCGGACGTTTCCGCTCTAAATGCGATCTCGACGTCCACACCATCACCTGCCAGAAATCGCCCTCATGCGGTGGCGAGAAAACCGCCGTCGATGTGCTGATGCTCGTCTGCCAGAATTGCGGGGCGATCCAGTTCCACGACCGCTCCGTCGTCGCCAAATGGCTCGATTGCCACGAGCACGGCGCGCGCAGCCGCTGAACCGCCCGCGCCGCTAACGCCGGCGCCAAGCCTTCCGTAACGCTGTACGTCGGCGCACGTTGGCCGTCGGCCGCCAAACGGAGTAGACAGGCGGCGGAACAAGAATCCCCAGGGAGAGAAGCATGTCAGGAATTTCGCGCCGGGGCGCCGTCATGGCCCTCGCGCTTGCCGTTTCGCTCAGCGCCTTTGCGGGCGCTGTCTCCACTCCGGCTCTCGCGCAAGGAAACACCATGACCACTCCATCCGGCCTGACCATCGTAGACACCCAGCCGGGATCCGGCGCAGAGGCGAAGCCCGGCAACCGCTGCGTGATGCACTACACCGGTTGGCTCTACGAGAATGGCACGAAGGGCAAGAAGTTCGATTCTTCCGTCGACCGCGGTGAACCCTTCGAGTTCGGTCTCGGCCAGGGTCAGGTCATCAAGGGCTGGGACGAAGGCGTCGCCGGCATGAAGGTCGGCGGCAAGCGCACGCTGATCATTCCCCCGAGCCTCGGCTATGGCGCGCGCGGCGCCGGCGGCGTGATCCCACCCAACGCGACGTTGATGTTCGACGTTGAATTGCTCGGCGTGAAGTAGCTTCCCGTTCCGTGGCGGCGCGCGGAGCCGATGCTTCCACGCGCTGCCCGGCTTCACCTTTCGGTGCGCGCCTGCCGGGGCCAGCCTACGTGCAATCCGCACGGACAGCGTTCCGCTTCAATGCGGCGGAGCGGCACGCAAAGCGAGCCATGCGGGCGACCGGCATGGCTCGACGAATGCTCGACGTTGTCTGCTTATTTCAGCGGTGCCGCTTCGCAGTCGCTCGCGCAGCCAACCGGATAGCCCCAGGCCGGGAAATAGGCCGGCTGGTTGTAGTAGGGACGCGGGCGACGCATTTCCTGGACCGGACGCCACTCACCCGAGTTGTAGTAGGGGTAGTAGCGTGGCGGCTCGAAGACATAGGGATAGCGGTCGGGCGCGTCCGGATCACGGTCGCGGTGAAACCAACCGGCTTCGGCAGCTACAGGCGCGATCAGACTGGCCGCAAAGGCCAGACCGAGAGCAGCGAACACGGGCTTCAATTGCATGTGGCACTCCTCGATTTTCGGAGCTTAGGCGATTCCTTCCCCGCTGCACAATGACCCCCGGGCCGCACCTTGGCAGAAAATAGAGCCCTGAAAGCACAAGCGATTTCCAAGCCGCGCCGGAGAAAGCGCAGCTTTAGAGCAGGACGAGCGCGGCCACGACCGCCGCCGCGCCGAGGATGACGAGCGGCTCTGTGAGGTTTGCCAGCGCGCCCGCAAAGAGCGCCGCGTGGCTCAATCCTTCCCGCTCGATGGCGAGCAGCGCCCGGTCACGGGCATCGATCTCGCTTTTCACCGCTTCGACCTGCGCCGCCGTACACGCGCCTGCAAAAAGCGGACGCAGCGGAACGAACACGTAGCGTGTGCCCGCGAGCTTGGCGTCGAGATCGAAGCCGTCCTCGCATGAAGCCTGGCGATACTGCCGCTCCACGACGGGAGATGGAATGCGCCGGTGATGAACGGTGACGAAGGCGCGGTAGAGTTCGCCGAACGAGGGCTTGTCGGTGCGGGCTATGTCGCCTGCCACGCGGTCGCATCCACCGCCCCACAGGTGGGATTCAGGATCGGGCTCGCAGACCATCCTCACCGCATAGCCCGATGGAATATCCATCCGGCCCTGACGGTCGCTCACCTCTATCGCAATGGCTATGGCTCCAAGAGCAAGCACGCCCGCAAAGAGAAAGCGCCAGTTCTGCTGAAGCTCGGCCCGGATCTTGCTAGCAATGCCGCCAAGCCGCTCGGTTATAGCGTCGCTTCGCTGGCCCATCTTCCTCCCCCTCTTCAGAACGATTCTATCCCGGCGTCGCGATCCGTTCGAGCATCCGCTTCTGGCCAAAAAATGAGCTCACCGCGCTTTCTCCTTTGGCTGCGGCATCTTAGGTCAGCACTTGGGTCTATCGTCTGACGCCGGACGTTTTTTGCTGGATGTCCGGCAACGAATAATGCACTTATCGCCGCATACTGACGGTTAGAGGGAGCGCGGCCGCTAGATTGTTTGCCACAATCCGCACTGCGGCTCTCAAAGACATTTTTCACATTGGAGCGGTGCAAGCTAGCGCTCACCGGGCGCATCCGCGCCCAGGCAAAAGCAGAGCTGCGCTGAACTGGCAATGGATGAAGCCGTACTGCTGCAAGAGATCTACAGCTGCTTCCGGGAGAAGCGGCTAGCCGATGTCGTCGATCGCCTGAGCGACGATTTCAAGTTCAGAGCCGAGCTGCCGCATTCTTCGCCCGAGGAGCGGCAACGTCCGCGCAGCCGCGCCGAGATCGCGCTGATGGTCCATCAGTCCATGTCGCAGTTCGATATTCTGCGCTTCGAGCCGGGCCCCATCACCGTCACGGGCGATCTGGCCCGCGCCGACACCGACGTCAAATTCCGCCATAAGAAGACGGGCAAAGTGCTCGAAACGCGCTTCCAGCATGTCTGGCGCATCGCCGGCGGAAAGGCGTGCGCGCTCGAGCAGCGGCACGACCTGGCGGCATTGACGGCTTTTGCAGAAAGCATCGAGAACGCACCCGCCTGACGGGGCGTCGCCGGCGCCGCCCGATCGAACTCTGACTAGGCGCGGGGCGGGCATGCGCGCGGGTATGCAAACCCGGCGGCCTCTCCGCCGCAGGGGTGCCCGCCGACGGGGGCTTGGCGTGAGGCTTCGCCCAAGCTATTGGCCTCGGGCAGGGAATTGAGCACACTGGCGGTTCGGCAATCCGGAGCGGCGGAGCCTTGGGCTATACCGCGCCCCACCGCAAAGTGCCGATAACCTGCTATGCTGGCGCGCGCGAAGGGCTAAGGCCCGGAATTTTCTGAAGGACGAAGGCGAAGGAATGACCGGGCTTCCCGATTTCACCACCATTGCTCTCGATAGCGGCAACGGCGCTGCGGCCACCATCGCGCCGGCCACCGATGCCGTTGCCTGGGAGGCCCCGGAAGGCATCCCGATCAAGCCGGTCTATACGGCCGCCGATACCGCGGGGCTCGATTTCCTCGACACCTTCCCCGGCATCGAGCCGTTCCTGCGCGGCCCCTACCCGGCGATGTACGCGCTGCAGCCCTGGACGGTCCGCCAGTACGCCGGCTTCTCGACGGCCGAGGACTCCAACGCGTTCTATCGCCGCAACATCCGCGCCGGCCAGAAGGGCCTGTCGGTCGCCTTCGACCTCGCCACCCACCGCGGCTACGACTCGGACCATCCGCGCGTGCGCGGCGATGTCGGCATGGCGGGCGTCGCTATCGACAGCATCTACGACATGCGCACGCTGTTCTCCGGCATCCCGCTGGAGCAGATGTCCGTCTCGATGACCATGAACGGCGCGGTGCTGCCGATCCTCGCGCTCTTCATTGTCGCGGGCGAGGAGCAGGGCGTGCCGCCCGAGAAGCTGGCCGGCACGATCCAGAACGACATCCTCAAAGAGTTCATGGTGCGGAACACCTACATCTATCCGCCCGAACCTTCGATGCGCATCGTTTCGGACATCTTCGGCTACACGTCGAAGCACATGCCGAAATTCAACTCGATCTCGATCTCCGGCTATCACATGCAGGAGGCTGGAGCGACCGCCGACCTGGAACTCGGCTACACCCTCGCCGACGGCATCGAGTACGCCCGCGCCGGTGTGGCCGCCGGCCTCGACATCGATGCCTTTGCCCCGCGCCTGTCGTTCTTCTGGGCGATCGGCATGAACTTCTATATGGAGATCGCCAAGATGCGCGCCGCGCGTCTGCTCTGGGCGAAGCTCATCAAAGAAGAATTCAAGCCCAAGAACGCGCGCTCGCTTTCCCTGCGCACGCACAGCCAGACCTCCGGCTGGTCGCTCACGGCGCAGGATGTATTCAACAACGTCACGCGCACATGCATCGAGGCCATGGCGGCAACGCAGGGGCACACGCAGTCGCTGCACACCAACGCCCTCGACGAGGCCATCGCGCTGCCGACCGACTTCTCCGCCCGCATCGCCCGCAACACGCAGCTTCTGCTGCAGCAGGAAACGGGCACGTGCCGCGTCATTGATCCGTGGGGCGGAAGCTACTACGTCGAGCGGCTCACCTATGAGCTTGCGCGCAAGGCCCTCGCCCACATCGAGGAAGTGGAGCGCCTCGGCGGCATGGCGAAGGCCATCGCAGCCGGCATCCCGAAGATGCGCATCGAGGAAGCCGCCGCCCGTACCCAGGCCCGGATCGACAGCGGCAAGCAGACCATCGTTGGCGTCAACAAGTACCGCGTCACCGACGAAGCCGAGATCGAGATCCTCAAGGTCGACAACAAGGCCGTGCGCGAGCAGCAGATCGCCAAGCTCGAGCGCCTGCGCAGCGAGCGCAGCGAGAAGGACGTGCAGGCCGCGCTGCAGGCGCTCACCGAGGGCGCCGCGGGCAACGCCAACCTGCTCGACCTCGCTGTGAAGGCCGCCCGTGCCAAGGCCAGCGTCGGCGAGATTTCCGATGCCATGGAGAAGGTGTTCGGCCGCCACCGCGCCGAGATCCGCGCCATTTCGGGTGTCTACCGGTCGGAGGCCGGAGCCATGAACAGTAACGTCACCAAGGTGCTGCAGCTCGTCGAGGCCTTCGACAAGAACGAAGGCCGCCGCCCCCGTATTCTCATTGCCAAGATGGGCCAGGACGGCCACGACCGCGGCCAGAAGGTCATCGCATCCGCATTCGCCGACCTCGGCTTCGACGTCGACATCGGCCCGCTGTTCGCCACCCCGGACGAGGCAGCCCGCCAGGCCGTCGAGAACGACGTGCACGTGATCGGCGTGTCCTCGCTTGCTGCCGGCCATCTCACCCTGGTACCGGACTTGAAGCAGGCTTTGGAGAAGGAAGGCCGCGGCGACATCATGATCGTCGTCGGCGGTGTCATCCCGCCGGCCGATTATCCCGCCCTCCACGAGGCGGGCGCCGAGGCCGTATTCGGTCCGGGCACGAACATTCCCGAGGCAGCCGCCGACCTCATCAATAAGCTCAACGTGAAGCTTGGGCACGCCAGCCAGGCGGCCGCGGAGTAACGCCCGCGTCACGCGCGCCTTCCTTCCATTGCCGGCAGCAGGCCTTTCCGGCTCCCCGGCCGCATGGCAACGCTCGTTTAAGGCTCTCCAGCGCAACCTCAAGCGCCCGGAGCCGTTTCCCCTGGGCGCGTGCCGGCGGTCCACCTCCGGCAAGCGAGCTGCAACCTCCATCCGACGCTGCGCATCCGAGGAGAAGCGATGAACGAGCCGATCGAGACCGGTTTCATGGTCTTCCTCGCCGAAGGCAAGGAAGGCATCGCCGCCGTACGGGAAACGGACAGGGACTACATCGTCATTTACGTCGAGAACGCCGGCGAGTTCACGATCCCGCGTTCGGCCATCCGCACCGTACACGACGAAAAGGTCGTTCTCGACCCTGCGAAGGTCGATACCGCGTTGCTGAAAGCGGTCGGCCACGCCCACGACCGCGAGGATCCCAAGCTCGTCGGGTGAGGCATAGCTTTCCTCCGCGCCCTGTCACATTCGGATGCAAACGGTAGCCCGCTCCCACGGATGAGCGCCGCCCATGTCATCTCGCGGCAGCTTCTACGTGGCGCTCGCTCAAAGCGCCGCCGGGTCCGCTGGCCTTACTCTGCCAAGAGCCCCCATAAGACCCCGTCCGCACTCGGCTTCGGGAGCCGAAGCCGCACCCTCTCACGCGCGGTTGCGCGCCGCCTGCAGGCGGCGTAGGAAGCCCGGACACGGCCGCAGGGACGGCCACCGCCGGCGCCGGAGAATAGCGCATGATGACGATCTACGAATCCGACGGCAAAGCACTGAAGCCGCATCCCTCCGATGCGCCGCTGACGGGCAATTGCGTGTGGATCGACCTGTTGCAGCCCACGACCGAGGAAGACCGGTTCGTCGAGGAGGCCATGGGCATCGACATCCCCACCCGTGCCGAGATGCGCGAGATCGAGCCCTCGAACCGCTTCTACCAGGAGCGCGGCGCCTACTTCATGACCGCGTCGATCGTCTACAGCGTCGAAACGCCGATGCCCAAGACGACCCCCGTCACGTTCATTCTCGCGGGCGACCGGCTGGTGACGGTGCGCTACGCCGAGCCGCGCGCGTTTCCGCTCTTCATGCAGCGGGTCGAAAAAGGTGACGCCACCTGCGCCACCGGCGCCTTCATCATGACCGGGCTCATCGATGCGATCGTGCACCGCATGGCCGACTTGATCGAGCGCATCCAGGATGAAGTGGAGCGGCTGGCGCAATCGGTGTTCGACCTGCGCGGCGGGCAGCAGACCCGGAACCGCCGCCTCGACGTCGTATTGAAGCGCATCGGCAAGGCCGGTGACATCACCGCCCGCGCAGAGGACAGCGCCGCATCGCTCAATCGCCTCCTGCTTTATTTCATGCAGGCGACACAGGACCGCGACGATGATCCGCGCATCCGCCAGCGTATCAAGGGCGCACTACGCGACATCAACTCTCTGCTCGACCACACTAAGTTCCTGTCCCAGCGCATCGGCTTCATTCTCGATGCCACGCTCGGCATGATCTCCAACGAGCAGAACCAGATCATCAAGCTGTTCTCGGTGATGGCTGTGGTTCTGCTGCCGCCGACGCTGGTCGCCTCGGTGTATGGCATGAACTTCAAGCATATGCCCGAGCTCGAATGGACCTTCGGCTACCCGTGGGCCCTGGGACTGATGCTGCTCGCCGCCATCGGGCCCCTCATCTACTTCCGTCGCAAGGGCTGGTTCTAGAGTTGCTTCCCGAGGCGCGTGCCAGCCGATGGCTGGCGCATCGCGCCTCACGCGGCCATACCCAGCCACGCCAGCGATGCAGCGGCACACAGCGCCAGCGTCGCAACGATGCCCCAGCGCAGCGCGAAGATCAGCACGAGCGCGAGCACCGTCAGCGTGAGCGCAACGGGATCGACGCTCGCCAGGTCGGGAACGTGCAGGCGCAACGGACCCGCCTGCCGCACCTCGACCCGCGTGAAGATGACATGCAGGGCGAACCACACCGACAGGTTCGCGATGACACCGACGACGGCCGCGGTGACGGCGCGCAATGCCGCCGCAAGGCGCGGCGCGTGCGTCAGCCTTTCGATGTAGGGCGCACCGGCGAAGATCCAGAGAAAGCACGGCGCGAACGTCGCCCACAGCGCGACGAGCGCGCCCATCAAGGCAATCCAGACGCCGCCGGCATGCAACCCGGATATGTAGCCGACGAACTCCGTGACGAGGATCAAGGGGCCGTTCGTCGTCTCGGCGAGACCGAGACCGTCGAGCATCTCTCCAGCCGTCAGCCAGCCATAGCCCGTCACGGCCTCCTGCGCCATGTATGCGAGCACGGCATACGCGCCGCCGAAGGTGAGCACCGCGAGCTTCGAAAAGAAATAAGCGAGCTGCGCCAGCACATGTCCGGTGCCGAACAACGCCGCGATGGCAAAGAGCGGCGCGAGCCATACCGCGAGCCACACCGCCAGCGTACGCAGCGTTTGCGATAATGGCACGCGCTCCAGCCGGGCGAAGTCGCCCGTCGGCGCGTCCGTCGCACGCAGAAAAAATCCCGCGGCAGCGGCAGCTGCGATCACCAGCGGAAACGGCAAGCCGAGAAAGAAAATCGCGATGAAGCCCGCAACGGCCGCGGTCCAATCGAGCCAGCCGTGGATCGCGCGCGCCGCCACGCGCACCAGCGCCTGCAATACGATCGCGAGCACCGCCGCCTTCACGCCGACGAACAGCGCCGTGACAGCCGGCGTCGTCCCGTAGGCCCCGTAGAGCATGGCCAGCATGAGAACGAGTGCGGCGCCCGGCAGCACGAAAAGCAGCCCGGCAATCAGCCCGCCGGAAACGCCGCGCATGCGCCAGCCCGCGTACGTCGCGAGCTGCATCGCCTCCGGCCCTGGAAGCAGCATGCAGAAGCTTAGAGCGGAAAGAAAACGGCGCTCATCGAGCCAGCGCCGCTCCTCCACCAGCACCCGGTGCATCAGCGCGATTTGGGCAGCCGGTCCGCCGAACGACAGCAATCCGATCTTGCCGAACGTCGCGACGATCTTTTCGAGGGCGACGGGCCCTTCGGGTTCAGGAAGGGGCGCCATGGCGGCACTGCGCATCATTTCCATGCAACGGCTCTAGCAAGCGCACAGAGGCAGGGCGCTCTGACTTCGCAAATTCCAGCGGTGTGACCGGAGTAAATTCTACACGAGCGCGACGCGTAGCAGCTCCGTGCGACAACTCGTGGATGCGCCAGCTAGCGTCCGATGTGCGACCCGCCGTCGCGGCAATGCACAGCCATCGTGAAGCTAAGTCCTTCAGGCACCGGCATTCCTTCAAATATTACTGAAGTGCATCTCAAATTGAAGCATTGACCGCCACAATTACCGGTGGTCCGTAACGCGCGCCAGAACGGGGGGACTACCCCGCGCAACTTCCAGGTGGCTCGAACGGGTTCTGGTGTTCGTGCTCCGGACAATCGACTGCAACGCGATCCCTTCCCTCCCAAGCGCGCGCCGAATCAACGAGCGCGCCTCCAGACGCTACGCGCTGGTCCGGGGATCGAGCACTGTCCCGAGTATCCCGCCACCTCGATGAGGAGTTATCGAATGCGGACCCTTTTCTATTCCGCCATGGCTGCTGCGTGCTTCGGCCTGCTCGCCGTCACCCCCGCCAGCGCCGAGAACGCGCCCTGGACCTGCATGAGCCCGGCGTTCGCCTGCGGCGACGCACCGGTCGTCCATAGCCACCGCACGTCCTTCGGCGGCGATGGCTACGGCCGCAAGATCAGGAAGGTGAGCGCCGAGCGTCACCACAAGCGCCACGCCAAGGCGGAAACGACGAAGGCGAAGTCCGGACAGCGGATCGCCCGCGCCGAGCAGCCGGCGGTAAAGCCGCAGGCGAAGGTGGAAGTCCCCGAGCGCAAGGACGCCCAGACGCCCGCCGCAAAGCAGGACAAGCAGGCCAGCGCGAACAAGGCCGGTGACACCAAGACCGGCGAGAAGACCGCCGCGGTTGCCGTGAAGCCGAACATCACCATCCGCAAGGTCGAGACCGAGAGCACCCACCGCGTCGTCTCCACGCAGACGGGCATGGCCTCCTACTACTGGCAGGGCCAGATGACGGCTTCGGGCGTTCGCTTCAACCCCAACGCCATGACGGCCGCCCACCGCACGCTGCCGTTCGGCACCAAGGTGCGCGTCACCAACAAGCGCAACGGCAAGTCGGTGATCGTCACCATCAACGACCGTGGTCCCTTCATCCGCGGCCGCATCATTGACCTGTCGAACGCTGCGGCCGGCGTCATCGGCATGCGTTCATCGGGCGTCGCCCCGGTGACGGTGGAGCGCATCGGCGGCTAACGCCGCACGGGGACGCTGAGACAGGCTGGAAACAGCCCCGGAAATGGCAAAGGCGGCGGAGCCCATCGGCTTCGTCGCCTTTTTGCTGGGAAGCAGCTGGACGTTCAGGGTCTGGGGGAAAGTCGGCTCTCCCCCGGGGGCTCGCTGATGCCCCCGCTAAGCCCCTTAGCCAACGAGGCTCTGCAGCACCGCGAAGTCAGGCATGTAACGGGACAGGCTGATGTGGCGCACACCCACCAGCAGCATGGCGCCCGCGACGACGACGGCGCCGCCAAGGGCGACGAAGACGGCAGCGAAAGGACTACCCATACGGCTGGGATCGTTGAGATACTCGCTCGGGGCCTTCATGGCATTGAGCTCCTGTTGCTGGCGCAATCGCACTGTCGCGCCTCGACAAAAAAACCACTTCGACATTGCCCGCGCCCCGTTGGAAAAACGAGGCGCCCAACCCCCAACATCAAGGAAACGCAGCTGGCGCATGGTTCCGTTTGCCGAGAAGGGAGAATTGCCGGTAAATTCCGGCAAATTGCGTTCACGAACGCGTCCACACCGAGGCAAACGGCATCCATGAAGGCCACCGTGTCGAGATCAGCGCGCGAGGGCGCGGTCAATCAGATCCGCACTGCGATGATCGAAAAAAAGCTTACACAGGGTGAGCTTGCCGACGCCGCGGACTGTCACGAGAAGACCATTCAGAACCTGCTCGGGGGCCGCTCGGTCCGCGACCAGACCCTATTCGACGTCTGCATGGTCCTGGGACTCGATTTCGACAAACTGAAGAGCGCGTGGACGGGCGGCGGCAACTTTCCATCCTCTCAGGCCGAGTTGCAGGGCGAAAATGGCGGTCTCGTCGCTCCGCTTTACATGGGCGCCTATACGCGCGCAGCGGTCGACCACTACATCGGCAGCTACCTGACCTTGCGGACCGCTTTTTCCCATCCCGATCATATCATCGCTTACCGCACCGACATCGTCTGGGATGCCGACTGGCCGAGCCTGCTGTTCCAGGAGCGCGATCGCCCCGACGCGCCCTATTCCCACCGCGGACGGCTCTACATTCCGTCCTCGTCGATGTTCATCCACCTCGTGTCGCTCACGAAGGGCGCGATGCGCATGGTGGTGGTTTCCCAGGTGGATCGCTTCGGCGAGATGCGCGGCATCATCACCACCATCCATAAGCACGGCGCAATGCTGGTGCCTGTCGCGACCCCCATCGTCTACGCAAAGCGCGATACCTTCGATGGCGAGCTCGGTGACATCGACGCAACGAGCCCCTGCTATCCCGAATACAGGAAGATGCTCGATGAGACGCTCGAGCAGGGCTACGCGCGGCTCGTGAAGTGAGCCGCGTAAACGCGCGCCTCTTCGCGCTTCCAGTGGCGGTCGCGCTTACGTGGCTGGTCAGCATTGCGGCGATTGCGCAGAACGGAGCGTCGGCCGAAAGCACGCCGACCGGAACCACGATGACCGGAAGCACCATCGAAGTCCCGGGGCCACTAGGCCCGCTGCGAGGAACAATGCTTGCGGCAGCCCTCGACGCCCCCATGGCTCTTATCGTGCCGGGATCGGGTCCGACCGACCGCGACGGCAACAATCCCCTCGGCGTGAAGGCGTCGACCTACCGGCTTCTTGCCGAAGAACTCAGCCGTCGCGGTATTTCATCGGTGCGCATCGACAAGCGCGGCATGTTCGGCAGCACACGCGCCATATCCAAGGCCGATAGCGTCACCATTGGCGACTACGCCGTGGACGTGCGCACATGGGTAGCCGGCATTCGCGCACAGACCGGTGCTCGATGTGTATGGGTGCTTGGCCATAGCGAGGGCGGCCTCGTTGCGCTCGCCGGCGCCACGCAGGAGGCCGGCATCTGCGGATTGGTGCTGATCTCATCGCCAGGCCGCCCGCTCGGCGAGATTCTGCGCGCGCAACTGAAGGGCAACCCGGCGAACGCTCCGGTCCTCGGCCAAGCTCTCGATGCCATCGCGGCTCTCGAAGCCGGGAAGAGCGTCGACGCAACGAAACTCGATCCGGCGCTGTTGCCGCTCTTTCGTCCTTCCGTGCAGGGATTTATGCGTGACGCGATGGCCTACGACCCCGCAGACCTGATCGGCCGCTACGCAGGGCCGGTGCTTATCCTCCACGGGCGGCGCGATCTGCAGATCCCCATCACGGATGCCGAACGCCTCGAAGCGGCGAGCGTTGACGCCGAACTGGTACTGCTCGGTGACGTCAATCACGTGCTGAAGAAGGTCACTTCCGACGACCGCGCTGCGAACCTCGCCACTTACGGCGATGCGACGCTGCCCCTGGCACCCGGCGTCGCGGACGCAATCGCCGGATTTATCGGCCGCCACGCACGACCGCGCTGACCCCGCGATACGCGGGCTTCACGAACTCCGCTCAACTCCGCTGCGCGCCCCGGATTCGGTATCATCGTCCGCTGCGCTGGCGCTCACCGCGTGCGGCTCGATCGGAAGCACCGTCTGGGCCACGATGGCAGCCTCGTTGAAGTGCACGCGCTGATCGGCGTCGGGCGCCTGACGCCGCGACATGCGCCAGGCGACATAACACGCAAGCGCCACGTGTACCGCGGCGGTGAAGTAAAATAGCGACGGCGTGCTGAAGATGTCCCGCCATACCGCGGCCATCAGTGGCCCCGCAGCAGCGCCCACGCCGTAAAGCAGCAGCAGTCCGCTCGACACCTCGACGCTCTGGCCCGCGTCCGCGCAATCGTTGGCGTGGGCAACAGCCAGCGCGTAGAGCGGAAATGCACCGGCGCCGAAGACCGCGCCCACAAGCACGAGCGAAAGCTTGTCAGCGGACGGTATGAGCATCAAAGTCAGCGCGGCCAGCATCGCCATGATCGCCGCGCCGAGCATCACCAGCCTGCGGTCCATGCGGTCGGAAAGCGTACCGAGCGGCCACTGGGCCAGCGCACCGCCGAGCACGACCGCGCTCATGAAGTATGCGATCTCATTGATGTCGAAGCCTTCGTTTTGCGCGAATACCGGGCCCAGCGTCCAGAATGCGCCATTCGCAAGGCCGACGGCGAAGCATCCCGCAGCGGCAACCGGCGAAATACGGAACAATTTGCCGATCCGCGGTCTCACGAACTCTGGCTGCTCGGGAGATGCCGAGTGCGTGAACGCGATGGGGAGCGCGGCAAGCGAGACGAGGATCGCCGTGAAGGCGAAAAGGCTGAACGTCCGTGGATCGGCAAGGGACAGCATCATCTGCCCTGCGGTGATAACCGTCAGGTTGATGGCCGTATAAATCGAAAAGACCATGCCGCGCGTCCTGTTGTCCGACCGCGCGTTGAGCCAGCTCTCGATGACGATGTAGAGCACTGCAAAGCAGTAGCCGGTCAATGCGCGCAGCGCCCACCAGCTCACGGGATCGACGTACAGCGCCTGCGTCAGCGCAACAACCGACGCCAGCGATGTCATCGCGAGATATGCGCGGATGTGGCCCGAACGCTGTATGAGCAGCGGGCCATGCACGCAGCCAAACGCGAAGCCTAGAAAGTACGCCGTGCCCAGCAGCCCGAGATCGATGCTGGAGAACGCTTCCATGTTCGCGCGCACGGGCACCAGCGTGCCCTGCAGCCCATTGCCCATCAGCAGGAGCGATACACTGAACAGCAGCGCTGCGATGGGCGCCAGGACCGTAGTGAGCATTCCCTCAACGCAAGGCGTCGAAATAGATGTAACGTTCCCGGTCTGTCGCCTCACGCGCCACCCTCGCTGATGCAAGCTGCTGATTTGGTATTCAGCGCCAACGCCGCGAGAGCGCGAAGGTTTCGCGCCGGACCATGATCGGATGTCGCGGACCGAAGGTGCGCCGAAGTGCGCAACGACGAGGATGCCAGGGCGACTTCAGCTCCTGCGGATCACATGCACGAACGCTGGGTCGAGCGCGACATCAACCGTTAACCCAGGACGCAGCGCCCGCACCGCCGCTTCGCGCGTCGGCACTTTCAGCCGCAGGCGCATCGCATCGAAGTCGAGCGTCAGTGCGGTGACGTCCCCCAGCGGCTGCAACGCAGAGATCGTGCTGCGCAGCAGGTTTGGACCGTCGCCGCCCGCATCGACAAGGGAGATGCAATCAGCGGGCAACAGCGCCGTCACCTCATCGCCCGGACGTGCGCCATCCAATTGGCGAACAGCAACGACATGGGAACCGCAGCGGATGTGACTTTGATCGAGCACCACCGCCGGAATGAGGTTCGTCTGCCCCATGAGGCGCGCAACACCCAAGGCCGCAGGCCGGAGCCGGATATCTTCCGGCGTGCCGGTCTGCAGCACCCGTCCGCGCTCCAGAACGCAGATGCGATCGGCGAGCGACTGCGCCTCCTCGAGATCGTGCGTAACGAGCACAATCGGAATATCGAGCGCACGATGCAGTGCCGCCAGTTCCTCCTTCAGAGGCTCGCGCGTCATGCGGTCGACAGCGGAGAACGGCTCGTCCAGCAGCAGAACCTTGGGATCGCGCGCCAGCGCCCGCGCAAGGGCGACACGCTGGCGTTCGCCGCCCGAGAGCTGATCCGGACGGCGCGATTCCAGACCCGCGAGATGCACGCGTGCGAGCAGTTCCTTTGCGCGGCGCGTGCGCTCCTCATCCCGCTCGCCCATCATCGCAAGGCGCACGTTGTCGAGCGCCGTCAGATGCGGGAACAGCGCATAATCCTGAAAGACAAGACCGACGCGACGCGCCTGCGGAGCAAGGTCGATGCCAGCATCCGTATCGAGCCAAGTCTCGCGCCCCGCGGTGATGCGCCCTCCGGCGGGCCGGTATAGCCCCGCAACGGAGCGTAGCACCGTGGTCTTGCCGCTGCCCGACGGCCCGATGAGCGCCAATAGCTCGCCCCGGCGAACTGATAGGGAGACATGGAGCGGGATCGGCGCACCCTGGCTCAATGCGAGCGACAGCGCGGGCGGCTCAGATGCCATGCGATGCCGTACCCTTGCGGCGAGCCAGCGTGTGCACGATGGCGATGGCGAACAGCGAAAAGCCGAGCAGCACCGCGGACATCACACTGGCCCCCGCGATATCGAAGGCCTGCACGCGGTCATAGATGGCGATCGACAGCACCCGCGTCTCCCCCGGAATGCTGCCGCCGATCATGAGGATGACGCCGAACTCGCCCAGCGTATGGGCGAACGTCAACGCAATTGCCGATACGATACCCGGCCATGCCAGCGGCAGCTCGATGCGCCGCATCGTCTGCCACCGCGACAGCCCGCTCACGAACGCGGCCTCACGCACATTGCGCGGTATGGCCTCGAACGCGCGCTGGATGGGTTGCACGGCGAACGGCAGATTGACGATCAGCGAAGCGAGCAGAATGCCGGTAAACGAGAACACCGGCGCGCGCCCGAAAATCGCTGCGAGCATCCGCCCTAATTCCGACTGAGGCGAGAACGCGACGAGAAGATAAAAGCCCAGCACCGTCGGCGGCAGCACGAGCGGCAGCATGATGAGCGCCTCGACCGCGCCCTTCATGGGGACGCGCCCCCACGCGAGCAGGCGCGCGATCATCACCGCACACGGCAGCAACAGCACCACCGTCCAGACGGCGAGCTGCAATGTCAGGCTGAACGCAGGCCAGTCCATCGTGTTTCAACCCATGACGTCACGGTGAAGGAACGGCAAAGCCGTTCGCCTCGAGCACCTCGCGGCCCTGCGGCCCCCGCACGAAGTCGACGAACGCCTTCGCCTCGGGTGGCGCATCCTTGATGACCGCGAGGCCATGGTTGATGGGCTGATGCCAGCTCGAAGGAACCACAGCCGAAACGATGCCGGGAGACAATTCAGCAGATACCGCTAACGAGCGGGCGATAAACCCGATCTCGGCGGCGCCTGTCGAGATGAATGTCGCCGTTTGGCCGATATTCTCGCCCGTCACGAGAAGCGGTTTCACCTGCTCCCACAGGCCCGCATGCTTCAGAGCTTCCTCCGCGGCGCGGCCGTAGGGCGCCGTCTCCGCATTCGCGACCGCGACGTGACGGACCTTGCCCGCTGCCAGCGCTTCACGCAGGCCTTTGAGATCGGAATCCACTGCGATGGGTGAGGTTTTGGGCGCCGCCACGCTCAGCTCACCGCGCGCGAATATCACCGGCTCACTCTCCGTCTTGCCCGAGGCGGCGAGCTTCTTGACGCTTCTGTCGTCCGCCGCGAACAGCACCTGAAACGGCGCACCGGATTCGATCTGATGCACGAGGTTTCCCGTCGAGCCGTATGTCAGTTTGACATGCTTGCCCGTTGCCTTGGTGTAACGCTCCGCGATCTCGTCGAGCGAATAGCGCAGGCTCGCCGCCGCCGCGATGTTCGGCGTGGCGCTGACCTTGGAGACCGTATCGGGCGCCGCGGCCGGTTTCTCCTGCGCGAACGCATGGGAAGCAAAACCGAGTGTTAGGAGCGCGCTGGCCAATGCCAGGCAGACGGCCGCCTTCGCGGTCTTCGACGAATAGTTCATGGAACCTCCGGGGTGCCTGATCGCTCAGCATGATAATGATGCCGCAGAGCACCCGTCGAGCGCTATATTCCTTCAGGAATATCGCTCGCCCCCACCGCCTTCGCTTTACTGGCGATCTGTTCGCCGAGACTGTCAGTCTCGCCGTTACCGCCCCGGTCGTGGGTGAGAAAGCGCGCCTTGAGATCGACGGTCGAGCGCCTGCCGACGCTCGCCCGGTGTCGGACCAGCCATTTGTTCGCCTCATCCCGGCCGGCATTGAAGAGATGAGCCAGCAGCTCCCGGTCGGGCTTCATCGTGCTGTCGGCGCTGAGCGTTCCGGTGTAGCGGCCTGCATCGATGAGATGAAAGCGATGCGTGGCAAGTTTGCCGAAACGGCCGCGCGGCCCGCCGATCCGGCCCTGCATCGTCTCGCGCACCGTCTCGATCAGCTCCACCTCGCGGATGAACGGCGCGTTGAAAGCCAGGCGATAGGCGTGCAGGGAAATCTCGCGCGTGCCGGTGGGCAGGTCTTCGCGCACCATCGAGTTGAGCTGCACGATGAGCGTGTCTTCGATGGGGCTTTCCATCGCCAGCGTCTTGAGATCGGGGTTCGCGGAAAAGCCGCCATCCCAATAGGCAACCCCGTCGATCTCCACGGCATGGTGCAGCGTCGGCAGACAGGCAGAGGCGAGCACGGCGTCGACCGTGACCTCCGGGCGTCTGAAAAGACGCGCCCGCCCGGTCGCAATTTCCGTGGCCGCAATCAGCAGTTCGATGGGCGAGTGCTCGCGCAGCTTGGCGAAATCGATGCTGTCGGCGAGCAGCCGGCGCAGCGGATCGAAGCCGAGCGGGTTGAATTCGTACGGCGACCAGAGGCTCGCCATGTGCGCGATCTGCGGCGCACGGGAAAGACCGTAGAGAAACGGATTGAGACGGACGAGATCGGGAACGCCCGACTGCTGCACCGCCTCCCACACCTCGCGCAGCTTCTCGCGTGCTTTCGTCTTGCCGCCTTCACTCAATCCGGCCGCGACGGCGACAGCGTTGACGGCCCCTGCGCTCGTGGCGCTCACCCAGCCGATCTCGAGATCGTCGTCCTCGAGCAGGCGGTCGAGCACGCCCCACGTAAAGGCGCCATGCGCGCCGCCGCCTTGCAGGGCAAGGTTCACTCGGACGTTTCGCTTGAACAGCCGCCGCACTTTCCTCATCCCGCAGATCGGGGCACTCCACGAGTGTCCATCGCCCTAGCCCTATATAATGCCGTGACGATCGATAGTTGGGGAACCGCACGCGACATGTCGCTCGTGGACGAAGCGTGGCACGGGCGCCATAGGGTTAGCGCGGCGTGGCAACGCTGTCGCAATGCATCTGCGCAGAGGTTGGGCACCCGGCAATAGGGCGCGGCGGAAACGTGCGACAACAAAGCGCGGCGCCTTAATCGCCTATGCAGACGATGCATTCCTCATGTGACGAGCTTGCGGTCGACCTGCAGGACCCCTTCACCGCCCTCCGCCAGGCCACGCGTGATGCACTCGATGTGCACCCGACCATCGACGCGGCCGATGCGCAGGAGGTTGTAGCGGCCGAGCGGCTCGTTCCCGTGCATGCGCGCCATCGATCCCGACGCGACGCCGATCACCGGTATGCTGCCGCCTCCCTCGGCGAGGCGCGCGAAGTCCATATGGCTGTCACAATGATTGTGACCGTGCAGGACGAGCTCGGCGCCATGCTCGGCGAGAACCCGCGACAGCTCCGGCGCATCACGCAGCCCGCGCCGCGGCGGCGCCTGGCCGGGCAGCGGCGGATGATGGATCAGCACCACGCGAATGAGGCCTTCACCGTCGAGCTGGGATAGCACCTCGCCGAGCGCCTTGCGCTGCGCTTCACCCACCTCCCCCGCCGCGACGAACGGTGGCGTCTCGACCGCGGAGTTGACGCCGATGAGCGCCACGGGCCCGACGCGCCGCACGAATGGAAACGGCAGGCCCGCAACCCTCGCCGTCGCCTCTGAGGAAAAGCGCTGCCCCCACGCGTCCGACCGCATGTAGTCGGCCCAGCGCGCGACGCCCGGATCGTTGCGCAGCGTGGTGTAGATGTCGTGGTTGCCGGGAACGACCGCCACGCGCTCGGGCGATCCGACCGAGGCGAGCCACGCCGTCGCCGCTTCATATTCGGCCGGCAGGCCCAGGTTTATGAGGTCGCCTGTCACCGCGACATGGTCGGGCCCGTGGGCCAGCGCATCCGCTACGATGAGATCGAGCGCAAAGCGGCTGTGCGTATGCTTGCGGGCGCGCTGCCAGTTGATGTAGCCAAGGCCGCGCTTGAGATTGAGATGGCGCAGCCCGAGGGCGGGCAACGGCGCGAGGTGCACATCGGAAATGTGCGCAAGCGTGATGGTGTCGCTCGAAATCGTCTCGCTCCCGATTGTCTTGGCCGTGATGATCATATGAGTAGAGCCGGCCCGTTCCAGCCCGGCAAAGGCCATGGCAGGATGCCGGGCGGCAGCCTAGCATGCATCGCCCGTTGCCGGCGCTGCCGCCGGCAAAGCGCGGGATGTCGCACAACGGGGAAGAGAGCGTGCCGCGAGATTATATCGTCAAGAAGCTCCTGCAGCGCTACTGGCGGTTGACCCGCGCGCTGACGCTCGGTGCCCAGGGTGCGATCGTAGATCCCGAAGGGCGCGTCCTCCTCGTCCGCCACACCTACCAGCCGGGCTGGCGCTTTCCCGGCGGCGGCGTCGAGAAAGGCGAGACGGTCGCAGCTGCGCTGTCCCGCGAGCTGGAGGAAGAGGTCGGCGTCACGGTAACGGGCGAACCGCAGCTCTTCGGCATCTACGCCAACGCCGCCTCGTTCCCCAACGACCACATCGTGCTTTTCGTCGTGCGCAGCTGGCGCCAGGAACGGGTGCCGGACCCCAACTACGAGATTGCCGAGCAGCGCTTTTTCACGCCTGGCGACGTGCCAGGCGACATAAGCGCAGGCACCGGGAGGCGCCTCGCCGAAATCTTTGCGAGCGCCCCCCGAAGTGCCTTCTGGTGAAGCAAGCCTGTCCTGCCCCGCTGCCCGGCGCCGCGCTGGAGCGCCGCTGGACCGGAATTTGGCCCCGTGCTACACGGCACACCCATGATGATGAGATGGCTCCGAGGCTTGGAACTGCGACGAGGCGGCACGCGGCGCGCGCGCTGACCCGACCGTTTATCCGCGTTAGACCTTGAGGTCCGCCGAGCCACGGCGGTCCGCCCGGAAGCTCCCATGTCACCCACCGTTCTCGATCGGCCCATGACCGCGGCCGACCTCCCCGCAGTCTCGCGCCTCCACGCCGAAGCCTTCGGCCCGGGCCGCTTTGCGCGCACCGCCTACCGTGTGCGTGAGGGCACGCCGGCCATCTCACGCTATTGCCGCGTCGCCATGCTGGCGGATCGGCCCATCGCGGCGGTCCGCTTCACGCCCATCACCATCGGCGGCAAGGACGGCGCGCTGCTGCTGGGGCCGCTCGTGGTCGATGCGGAGTTTTCCGGTCAAGGGTTCGGCAAGCGCCTCATCTCCCAGGCAATGGCTTCAGCCAAGTTCGACGGCGTAGCGCTGATGCTGCTGGTTGGCGATGAGCCCTATTACGGCCGCTTCGGCTTTCGCCCCGTGCCGTTTGGCCAGATCTGCCTGCCCGGCCCCGTCGATCCGCGGCGTCTGCTCGCGGCCGAGCTGGCGCCCGGCGCACTGACGCATTTCAAAGGCATCGTTGCAGGCGAACGCGCCGGGTGACCTGGGCACCGCATGCGCATAGAGTTGGTTATCCGCAACGCGCATGGGAGATTGGGGCATGGACAGGCGGTCGTTGCTCGGCGGTGGTGGCGCTCTTCTCACCGCGCAATTGCTCCCCGGCACGGCGCATGGGCGCGCGACATCGACGCCCGCAACCGCCGACGACGCCAAATTCATGCAGCTTGCCATCGAGCAGGCGAAGGAAGCGGACGTTCCCTTCGGCGCAGCCATCGTCGTGGAAGGCCGCGTGCTCGCCCTCGGCCGCAACAGCACCAAGCGCAACGCCGATCCGACGGCCCACGCGGAGATGATGGCCATCCGCGCCTTCCTCCAGGGCCATGAGCCGGAAGCGCTGCACGCCGCAACGCTCTATGCCTCCGGTGAACCGTGCGTGATGTGCATGGGCGCGATCATCTGGTGCGGCATCAAGCGCCTCGTCTACGCCGCATCGATCGCGGAGCTCAGCCCGCGCATCGGACAGATCGACATCACCGCCCGGCAGATTGCCGCGGCGACGCCCTTCGAGGATATCGAGATCACCGGCGGCGTGCTTTCTGCCGATTCCATCGGGCTCTTCCCGAAGGAATAGAACCCGTTAGCCGCCCCTACGGAGCGAAATGTCCGCCTGCCCGCATGCGGAGATTTCCGACGTCCGCCAGGCACGATCTGCAACCGCCGGAACTCTTGTTCGCGCGATGGGTTCAACTCCAAAAGAAGAAGGAGTAGCCAACTATGCGCAGCGTAATCCTCTGGCTGTTGGGTGTGCCGATCAGCATCATCATCCTGATGAACATCTTCCACGTCATCTGAGAAGTGCTTCAGGCAGCGGGCAAATTAAGAGTGCTTCCGGAAAAGTGGGCACCGGTTTTCCGATGAGAAGCACGACCAGACAAAGGCGCTGAGTTGCATGTCAGCTCAGCGCCTTTTTGCTGCGCCGTTCCGGCCGCTTAAAATTTCCGGCCAAATCGAAGGAACGGATCGGCGTCTCCGGCATTCTATCACCGGACACGCGCCTCGCCTCCCCTCCCCATCCCCCTCGTCGAGGCACGGGTCCACCCTATTGATAGGACACCTCCCTCGCGATGAGGGAGGTGTCCTTATCTTGTGGGTGCACGCTTCGGAGCTGGCCGCGCCGTTGATGGCTCAGTCGGCGAACGGATCCTTCATGAGGATGGTGTCGTCGCGCTCCGGGCTCGTCGAGAGCATCGTCACCGGCCGCTCGATCAGCTCTTCGATGTAGCGCACGTACTTCACCGCCTGCGCGGGCAATTCGCTCCAGGAGCGCGCGCCCGCCGTCGACTGCGTCCAGCCGGGCAGCGTCTCGTAGATGGGCGTCACACGCGCCTGCGCGCCACTGCTGGCGGGCAGGCTGTCGATGCGGGTGCCATCCAGCATATAGCCGACGCCAACCTTGATCTCCTCGAAGCCGTCGAGAACGTCGAGCTTCGTCAACGCGATGCCGTCGACGCCCGCAATTTTCAGCGTCTGGCGCACGAGCGCGGCATCGAACCAGCCGCAGCGGCGCTTGCGCCCCGTGACGGTGCCGAACTCGCGGCCGCGCTCACCGATACGGTTGCCGATCTCATCGTCGAGCTCGGTCGGAAACGGGCCGGCGCCGACCCGCGTGGTGTACGCCTTCGCGATGCCGAGCACATAGCCGACACTGCGCGGACCCATGCCCGAGCCGGTCGCCGCCTGCGCGGCCACCGTGTTCGACGAGGTGACGAACGGATAGGTGCCGTGATCGATGTCGAGCAGCGCGCCTTGCGCGCCTTCGAACAGGATGCGCTTGCCAGCCTTGCGCTCGCGGTCCAGCAGATCCCACGTCACGTCGACGAAGGGCAGGATCTTCGGCGCGATCTCGGTCAATTCCGCGATCAGCGCGTCCTTGGAAATCTCCGGCTGCGAAAGACCGCGGCGCAGCGCGTTGTGATGGACGAGAATACGTTCGATCTTGCCGCCGAGCGTCGCGAGGTTGCGCAGGTCCTGTACGCGGATCGCGCGGCGTCCCACCTTGTCCTCGTACGCCGGGCCGATGCCGCGTCCGGTGGTGCCGATCTTGCCCGCGCCCGCCGCCTCTTCGCGCAGCGCATCCAGCTCGCGGTGCAGCGGCAGGATCAGCGTCGCATTCTCGGCGATACGCAGGTTGTCGCGGTTGACGGCCACACCCTGCGCGCCGAGTTTTTCGATCTCCGCACACAGCGCCCAAGGATCGACGACGACACCGTTGCCGATCACGCCGAGCTTGCCCGAGCGCACGACGCCGGACGGCAGCAGCGAGAGTTTGAAGGTTTTATCGCCGATGACCAGCGTGTGGCCGGCGTTATGACCGCCCTGGAAGCGCACGACGATATCGGCGCGCTCAGAGAGCCAATCAACAACCTTGCCCTTGCCTTCATCGCCCCATTGGGCGCCGACCACCGCGACGTTTGCCATTCGATATCCCACTCGCAACGAAGCCCCGGCTCGGCGGCCGGGGCCATCGGGGGGCTTATAGCGCAGATTCGGGCTTGCCAACCCCCTCTAAGCCCTCCCCGGCGCCTCTGCCGCGGCAGAGGCTGGCGATTCGGGCCGCGGGAGCCTTTAAAACAACGGCAGCGGGATGAAATGGGCCCCGTTCACCGGTAAACGATGGCGCGCGCCCCGGGCCAGATCACGCGGTAGCCGAACTCGATCAGCCGCTCCTCTTCCGGGTTGAGCTTCGATTCGAAGGCGATGACGCCGCGCTTGTTGTCGACGTCCTTCTTGGTCGGCTGGGCGGGACCGATCAGCTCGACCTTGATGTCGTCGTTCTGGGACACCGGAATCTGGTCGTGTACGACGAGATCGACGGCGCGCTCGTGCATGTTCTTGACCGTGATGCGGAAATTGCGGCTGTCGGTGCGCGCCGAGGAAATGAGCCCGGTCTCCCCGCGCTTTTCCTCCGCCAGCGCATGGCGCACGCGCACCTGGTCATCGGCACCGAAGCCGAGCTCGTGCTGCTCCCCGGGGGCGAGAACCGGCAGCGTCCCGGTGCCGACGAACGTGCCGTCGCGGAAGAGCGAGACTTCTCCTGGCAGCAGCGGCGCGCCCTTCGGCAGCACGAGCTTGGCGTAGAGGTACGCCTTGGCATCGACCTTCGGAACGGTACGCACCGTGAGCGCCGGCTCGATGGCATCCTGCTGCAGGAAAACGCGCTTTGCTTCACCGGTCGCCGGAACGGTCAAACGGCCCGGCACCGCGAAGCTCGCCTGAAAAGGCGCCGCGGAAATGTTCGCACCCTGCTCCGCAATATCCTGCAGCGGCACGGCGCCCCCCGCGGCAAGGCTGAAGCTTTCGCTGTCCCGGGCCATCTTCTGCCTGCGGGCGCTTACGCCGTCATAGGCGGCCGTCGGTGCGGGCATGGCCTCCGCAACCGGCGCAGGATGCCGCTCGGGCTCGAAATCGACGATGAGGCTTTCGATGTTCGGCGCCGAGGCGCTGGCCGTCGGCCGCGTCGTGGAAAGATGGAGCGCAACGTCCGACCAGTCTTCCCCGGTGCGCTGAACGATGTCGGCGCGGCGTGCAAGCTCGAGCTGCGGCGGCGCTGTCTTCGAGCCGGTGTCGAGGCGCGCATCGTACCGTGGCGTCCAGCGCGCATTGCGCACCTGATAGCGTAGGGTGAGATCGGCCTCGAGCGGGGCCGCGGCGACGACGTGAACCTTCACCTCCGTCTGCTCCGTACGGCCCGGCGCCAGTGCGGAAAGCTTCTTCTCGAGTTCCTCGATGCGGCGATCGAGATCGCGGCGCTTCACTTCGGCATCGAGTGCCAGGCGCTGCGCCTCCGGCATGCCCGTCCCGATCACGGTGAGAATCTGCGCCCAGTCGACTTGCGGTATCGGCGCACCGGGAGCGGTTGGCTGCCCTTCAGCCGCCTGGGGCCGCGCGGGAAGCTGCGCGAGATTCTGCAACAGCACCTTCTGCGTTTGCGCGGCATCTTCCTGCCCCTGCAAGAGACCGCGCTCGTCGCGCAAGCGTTCGATCTCGTCTTCGGTGTTCTTGCGCTCTCTCTGCAGCGCTTCCTGATCCGCGCGCGGAATGTAGCGACGCCGCGTATCGACCGACTGGATCTCGAGACCTGCCGTCGCTTTGCCATCGACGCGAATGGAACTCGGTACCGCTTCAGCGGGAAGATCGCTGAAGACGAGCGTATGCTCGCCCTTCTCGAGCGAAAGTCGCGCCGCGCGTGTTGCCTCCGCGCCGGACGGAAAGACCGTCACGCTCTCGATGCGCGAGTCGGTGGGGATCTCGGCGGCAACCGCCTCCCCGGCGACGATGGCCAAAGACATCCCGGCGATCACGACGAGCGTGCGCATCATAGAGCCCCATTCCTTGCTTGCTCTCGCGGCCCCTGCCCGATGCGGAAAGAGGCCGTCCCCACGGTGACGAGTGGCGGCGGTTCACGTCTGAATTATGACGCCTTGATTGCCGCAGCGGGAAAGCTTCCCGCCCCGCCGTCAACGGGTTCCGCGAACCCCGTCATATGCCCATTCGAGCCACGGAACGAGCGCTTCGATGTCGGCCCGCTCCACCGTTGCCCCGCACCAGATGCGCAACCCCGGCGGCGCCGTCCGGTAGGCACCGATGTCGTACGCGACGCCCTCCTCAGCGAGGAGCGCTGCGATTCCATCGGCAATGTGCCGCTCCGAGACCTCTCCGCCACCCAAATCCGTGAAGCGCAGGCACACGGACGTATTCGAGCGCGTTCGCGGATCGACGGCGAGATTGGCGATCCAGGGTGTGCGCGCGATCCAATCGAACAGCACCGCGGCGTTTTCATCGGCACGGCGGTGAAGAGCAGCAAGACCGCCGATCTTTTTCGCCCATGCGAGCGTATCGAGGTAATCCTCGACGCAAAGCATGGACGGCGTGTTGATGGTCACGCCCTCGAAGAGGCCGTCATCGATACGGCCCCCATGCACCAGACGGAAAAGTTTCGGGATCGGCCACGGCGGACGATAGTCGGCGAGGCGCTGCAGGGCGCGCGGCGAGACGACGATCATCCCGTGCGCGGCTTCGCCACCGAGAATCTTCTGCCAGGAAAAGGTGGCGACATCCACCTTCTCCCAGTCGATCTTCTGGGCAAACAGCGCCGAGGTCGCGTCCGCGATCGTCAGCCCCGCCCGATCCGCGGCAATCCATTTCCCATCGGGAACGCGCACACCCGCCGCGGTTCCGTTCCAGGTTAACACCACGTCGCGTTCGAAATCGACAGTACCGAGATCGGGCAAATGGCCGTAGTCGGCGGCAAGCACGCGTGCATCAGCGAGTTTCAGCTCGGCGACGATGTCCGTCACCCAGCGCCGCCCGAAATCCTCCCACGCCAGCACATCGACGCCGCGCGCCCCGAGTAGATTCCACAGCGCCATCTCGAAAGCGCCGGTATCGGAGCCCGGCACGATGGCGACGCGATAATCATCCGGCAGGCCGAGCAACGCGTGCGTTTCATCGATGGCGCGCTTCAACCGCGCCTGCCCCGCGGCAGAACGATGCGAGCGTCCGAGCAGCGCGGACGAAAGCACATCGGGGGTCCAGCCGGGGCGCTTGGCGCACGGGCCGCTGGAGAAATTTGGATTGGCGGGCCGCTGCGCCGGCTTTGCTGGGCTGCTCATGTCGATCTTCCGGCAAGTAGCACGATATTTCGAAAACCGTGCCGTGCGCGACGGCGCTACGGGACCGCTCTAGAAGCTGACACTCCCCCCGTCAACGGCATCGTCAAATGCAAAGGGGCGGCACGCGGCCGCCCCTTGCTACGCGCGAACTCAGCGCCGGATCAATTGACGTAGAACCGGAGACCGGCGCGGATCTGATGCTCGTTGAGGCTGCCGATTTCAGTGGTCGACGGATAGGCCGGTGCAAGACCCACGCTCGAGCCGCCAATGTAGAGATAGCGATAGCCGACGTCGATGGCGAAGAAGGACGAGAAATCATAGGAGACGCCAACCATTGCAGCGGCAGCGAATTGCACGTCGGTGGAGCGGCCGCCCGCCGAGACCGTGCCGAGAGGGCCCGTGTAGTCGACGTTGCGCGTCAGCTGGTTGACGGCGAAACCGAGGCCACCGCCGACATAGGGCGTCCACGGCGAGCCTGTGCGAATGTCGTAGTAGGCGTTGAGCAGCAAAATCGTCGACATGAACTTCGTCTTGTCGACGCCCGAAGCAGCCCCGTTGAACCCCGACTGCTCGGTATTCATGATCGAATGGATGTCGACCGTCAGATCGGTGCGGAAGTACGGCGCCCAGACATAGCCGACGCCGACGCCGCCCGTGAACGAGGGCTCGAAGCTTTCCGAACGCGCTGTTGGTCCGAACGTCTGCTCGATGAAGTTGGCGCCGAGCACGTTCACCGAAGGCGAACCGCCGAAGCCGGCCGCAAAGTCGCCGCGGAAATACCAATCCGCCTCCTCGACGGGAACGGGAATCGGCGCGGGGATCGGTGTGCGCACACCGGAAGGATTGACGCCGTTCGAATAGTAGGGATCGCCATCGGCCAGCACCTGCGTAGCCATCGGGGCAAGCATGCCGGCGCCGAGAGCGAGGGCGAGCGAAATCATTTTCAGGGCGCGATTCATCTGCGTCGATCCTTGCTTGACGGCTGGCTGGCCTTGAAGCCTCGCCGACGTCCCAACTCTGCTTTGAGGCGCAGCATTCCGACCGGGAACGCCGGCTACGCGTAAGCAAACCAGGAAATCGAACTTGAGACTTTCAGGGCGGCCGCGATCGACGCCGGGCCGTGCGCGCCGGGCCCTAATCGGAAGAGCCCGGCGCAACGCTTGTGGAAGGCGCAGGAGAGCGCCGGAAGGATTACTTCATCGCCTGATAGGTCACGGGCTCGCGCTGCAGCTTGTAGCGCACGCCAAAGAGCACATCGTTCGAAGTGATGTCCTTGATGTGCACGCCGCTGTGCGCATATGCGCCCGTATAGTCGTAAACGGCACCGCTGGAGGCATTGCCGAGGTCCGTGTAGCGATACGACAGGTCGACCGCCATTTGCGGCGTCACGTCGTAGCTCACGCCCGCATGGATGGCCCAGGCGAAGTTGGTGGTCGTCTTGTCGCCACCGAATGCAGCGCCCCCGGTCGGCACGTTGATGTCCTTCATGCCGGAGACGTTGATCGAGGCGAAGCCGATGCCCGCACCGATGTAGGGCGTGAAGCCGCACCAGTTGCCCATGTCGATGTAGGCGTTGGCAAGCCCCAGCCAGCTCTTGATGTCGGCGGTGTATTCGTTGGTGCCCGCGGGAAATCCAGCCCCGGGATAGCTGTCATGGCCGACGAACAGCGCATCGCCGCGGTATTCACCGGTCAGGTCGAAGCGCAGCCAATGGCGCGCCTGCCAGCCGACGCCAAGGCCATAGAGCGGGCTCGACTTGATGTCCTTGTGATGGACACTGAACGTGTTGGTTGCGTAGTCCTCGGTCCAGATGTTCCCGACATCCGGATTCGCCTGACCGATGTAACCCTTGAAATAGAGGCCGCGGTCGGTGGGGGGCGGAGGAGGAACGTCATAGCCCCCCTTGAGGCCGCCGCTGTAAATGTCTGCTGCGTGGGCAGGAGCGCACAAGGCGAGCACGATAGCCGACCCGAGCGCGGCACCTAGCGAGTAGGAACTGCGATTGGTATTCATTAAACTTCCCCTTCGAATTCGTCGTGCCGCCAACGGAGCGGCCCTCGTGCGCGAACGCGAAACGTGCTCCGATGTCGACTATGGAGGAGAAGCTTTAAAGGACACTTAATCGGCGTCTCGCTTTGAAACGCGGGCGGTCCGGCAGTCCGTTAACGACCTATTAATGCATTGTGCGCTGTCGAACGGACGCATGCAGCGCCGCGCGCATTTCCCACGTCACGCCACGGAATGGGGATCGGAGCGCCTCAGGCCGCTGCGGCCGCGGCACGCACAGCTTCGACGATATCGCCGACGACCGTATTGACGAGACGCTCGTCGTCGCCCTCCGCCATCACGCGGATGACGGGCTCCGTGCCCGATGGACGGATGACAAGACGGCCGCCCGTGCCGAGCTTTTCCTTGCCCGCGTCGATGGCCTTGACCACACGCGTATCCTCGAGCGGACGGCCGCTCTCATAGCGTACGTTCTTGAGGATCTGCGGCAGCGGCTCGAACCGGTTCGTGACTTCGCTCACCGTCGAACCCGTGGAGACGACAACGGCGAGCAGCTGCAGCGCCGTCACGAGCCCATCGCCCGTCGTGACGAAATCCGACAGCACGATATGGCCGGACTGTTCGCCGCCCACATTATATCCGTGCTTGCGCATATGATCGACGACATAGCGGTCGCCGACGGGCGTGCGAACCATGTCGAGGCCGATGCTCTTGAGATAACGTTCCAGCCCGAGGTTGCTCATCACCGTCGCGACGACGCCACCAGCGGTCAGCTTGCCCGAGCGGAACCAGGTGTCGGCGATCACCGCCATGAGCTGATCGCCGTCGACGATGTTGCCCTTCTCGTTGACGATGACGACGCGATCCGCGTCGCCGTCGAGCGCGATGCCGACGTCCGCGCGCACTTCACGCACCTTGTTGATCAGCGCCTCCGGCGCCGTCGACCCGCACTTGTCGTTGATGTTGCGTCCGTTCGGCTCGACGCCGATCTTGATGACTTCCGCACCCAGCTCCCATAGCGCTTCCGGCGCCACTTTGTAGCCGGCGCCGTTGGCGCAATCGATGACGATGCGCAGTCCGTCGAGGCGCAGGTTCTTCGGCAGCGTGCGCTTGGCGAACTCGATATAGCGCTCCTGTGCGCTCTCAACGCGCGTGGCGCGGCCGATGGCTCCGGCGGGCGCCAGAAGATCGGCGGTGTCGGCATCGATCAGGTCTTCGATGCGACGCTCGGTTTCATCCGAAAGCTTGTAGCCATCGGGGTCGAACAGCTTGATGCCGTTATCGTCATAGGGGTTGTGCGAGGCGGAGATCATCACGCCGAGATCGGCGCGCAGCGAGCGCGTGAGCATCGCAACGGCGGGTGTCGGCATCGGTCCGAGCAGAAACACGTCCATGCCGACTGCCGTGAAGCCCGACATCAGCGCCGCCTCGAGCATATAGCCGGAGAGCCGCGTATCCTTCCCGATGACGACGCGGTGCCGGTAGTCGGTCTGCGTCTGGAAGATCTTGCCTGCGGCCATCCCGACTTTCAGCGCGACTTCCGATGTCATCGGCGCCCGGTTGGCGAGACCGCGAATACCATCGGTACCGAAATAGCGGCGCGACATAGCTATCCCCTTGGCTTTGCTGTGAGGCTTCTGCCTACCATTCCGCGGCTTCGATTGCATAGACTACCCCCGCGAACCCACGCTTACGAGCGCGCTGGCACCCGCCGGGTACTTTTGCGGTGCGTCGGGTTGCCGAGCCCAATCAAATCCTGTTGGGCGAAGTTACACCCGGCACCTTAAAAAGCCGAAACCATACGGCTTTGACCGTCCGCGCCGCGCGCGATGCTCATGCGAGCGCTTCGTCCGTGCCCGCCAGTGAGGCGCGCCAGACATTGAGTGCCTGTCGCGTTTCCGCCACGTCGTGCACGCGCACGATCTGTACCCCCTGCGCCGCCCCCGCGAGCGCCGCCGCGAGGGACCCCGGCAGGCGGGCGCGCGGGTTTGGAACATCCGAGATGTGATCGATCAGTTTCTTGCGGGAGGCACCGAGCAGGATCGGCACCCCCAGCGCGTGATAAAGCGACAGCCGCGCCATCACCGCCACGTTGTGGTGAAGGTGCTTGCCGAAACCGATACCGGGATCGATGACGAGCCGCGTGCGCGGAATGCCCGCGGCTTCACAGGCGGCGATCCTCTGCTCCAGATAGTCGAATACGTCGAGTACGACGTCATCGTATTGCGGATTATCGTTCATCGTGCGCGGATCACCCTGCGCATGCATCAGGATGACGGGAAGCTCCGTCGCGGCCGCAATCCGCATGGCATCGGGATCGTGCGTCAGCGCGGAGACATCGTTGATGATGTCGGCGCCCGCCGCGGCAGCCTGGCGCATCACCTCGGCCTTGCGCGTATCGATCGAGATGAGCTTTTCGGTCCTGGCCCGCAGCCCCTCGATCACCGGAATGACGCGTTGCAGCTCCTCTTCCACCGGAACGTAGTCGGCGCCAGGGCGCGTCGACTCCCCGCCGATGTCGAGAATATCGGCCCCCTGCTCGGCAAGGCTCAGCCCATGCGCAACGGCGGCCGCCGCCCGGTCGTGCAGCCCGCCGTCCGAAAAGCTATCGGGCGTAACGTTGATGATGCCCATGATGCGCGGCCGATCGAGCGCGAGACCCGCAAGCCGTGCGCGCGGGGCAGTGATCGCCTCAAGATCCTGGGCGGCGTTGAGGGTCGCGCGGCCCCAGTCGCGCTCGATCGCATCGGTGAGGGATACGATCCGGCGCGTGACGACGCCGTTCTCACGCGCGCTGATCTCCACGGTGGCGAAGCGCAGTGGCTGCCCCGCGAGCGGCAGGCCGGCAAAGGCCTCATCGCCGGAAGAGACAGGAGCGGGGAAAAGGCCGATAGGCCCCAGATAGGTGGCGCGCTGCATGGCGGGCTGGATGGTCCCTCGAAGAAGAAACGGCCGCGGAAAATATCCGCGGCCGCATCTAAAGTGTTTGCTTCGCGCCGGTAAAGCTCCACCGCGAGCTTACGCCGACGGCGCGGGCTCCATACCGCCGGAAGGACGGAAGCGCCCGCCCGCCGTGGGAACCGCCGAGCCGACCTCGCCCTTCGGCAGATCGTCGTCCGGCCTACGGACGATCTTCTCGCCGCGCAGCAGCGCCTGGACCTCGTCACCGGAAATGGTCTCGTATTCCATCAACGCCTGGGTGATGGCCTCGAGCTCATGGCGGTGCGCCGCGATCACTTCCCGCGCCTTGTCCTCGCCTTCGGTGACGATGCGGCGGATCTCCTGATCGATCAGCCGCGCCGTGTCCTCGGACATGTTCTGGCGCTGCGTGATGGCGTGGCCGAGGAAGACCTCCTGCTGGTTTTCGTTGTAGCGCAGCGGGCCGAGCTTCTCGCTCATGCCCCACTCGGTCACCATGCGGCGGGCAAGGTCCGTCGCCTGCATGATGTCGCTGGAGGCACCCGTATTGAGATGGTCCTTGCCGTAGATCGCCTGCTCGGCGACGCGGCCGCCGAACGACATCGCAATGCGCGCTTCGCACCACTGCTTGGAGTAGCTGAGCTTGTCGCGCTCCGGCAGGTTCATGGTGACGCCAAGCGCGCGACCGCGCGGGATGATCGTCACCTTGTGCAGCGGATCCCCACCCGGAACCTTCAGCGAGACGAGCGCGTGACCCGCTTCATGATAGGCGGTGGCGAGTTTCTCCTCCTCAGTCATGGCCATGGAGCGACGCTCTGCGCCCATCATGACCTTGTCCTTGGAATCCTCGAACTCCTGCTGCGTCACGAGGCGCTTGTTGCGGCGGGCAGCCAGCAGCGCGGCCTCGTTCACGAGGTTGGCGAGATCGGCGCCGGAGAATCCAGGCGTGCCGCGCGCCAGCACCCGTGCATCGACATTCGGCGCCACCGGAACCTTGCGCATATGCACGCGCAGGATCTTCTCGCGGCCCGCAACGTCCGGGTTCGGCACGGTGATCTGACGGTCGAAGCGGCCGGGCCGCAGCAGCGCCGGATCGAGCACGTCGGGACGGTTGGTCGCCGCGATGAGGATGATGCCCTCGTTCGCCTCGAAGCCGTCCATCTCGACCAGCAGCTGGTTCAGCGTCTGCTCGCGTTCGTCGTTGCCGCCGCCGAGACCGGCGCCGCGATGGCGGCCGACGGCGTCGATTTCGTCGATGAAGATGATGCAGGGCGCGTTCTTCTT
>JBIQJE010000002.1:0-37909 GCA_044507625.1 Hyphomicrobiaceae bacterium
CGCGACCGCTGGAGCGACAAGGTTGCCGGCATGGATGCCGGCGCCGACGATTACGTCGCCAAGCCCTTCCACATGGAGGAGCTGCTGGCCCGCGTGCGCGCCCAGGTGCGCCGCGCCTCCGGCCACGCCAAGAGCGAGATCGAATGCGGTCCGCTGCGGCTCGACACCAAAACCGCGCGCGTCACTTGCAACGGTCAGCAGGTAAAGTTGACGTCGCACGAGTATCGCCTGCTGGCTTATCTGATGCACCACAATGGCCGCGTCGTTTCCCGCACCGAGCTTGTGGAGCACCTCTACGAGCAGGACTTCGACCGGGATTCGAACACCATCGAGGTTTTCATTGGCCGGTTGCGCAAGAAAATTCCCGCCGACGTGATCGAGACCGTGCGCGGGCTTGGCTACCGCCTGAGCGAAACACCGGCTGAGGCCTGAATGATCGCCCCCGCGCCCATCACCGAGAGCAGCGGCGTATCGCGCGGCGGTAGGCTCAGGAGAAGACCGGTGACGGGGCACTAGAGCGCATGCGCTTCCACTCGCTCGCGTTCCGACTATTCGCCACGGCGGCGGCCTGGACGCTGCTGGTGCTGCCGATTGCCGGCTTTATCATCTACCAGCTCTATCGCGACGACGTGCAGGCGAGCTTCGACGGTCAGCTCTTGAAGCTCGTCAACGCCATCACGGTGGATTCGATGGGCAGCGCCGCCGGCGAGGCGCAACCGCTTCCCCCCAGCAACCTCTATGAGCCGCTGTTCGAGGTGACGCACTCGGGCTGGTACTGGCAGATAACGCCGTTGCAGCCCGCAACCGGACGCAAGCTCGTTTCGCCATCGCTCGCAACCTGGACGCTGCCCTCGCCGGAGGCGAAATCGGTTGCGCCGGACGCATCGGGCGCGCGCTGGCTCAACATTAAGGGGCCGAAGGGCGAGCCGCTGCGGATCGTGGAGGTCATCGATTCGCTAGGCCACGAGCCGGGCAAGCCGCGCTACTCCATTGTCGTCGCCGGTCCGCAGGATTGGCTCGATCATCTCGTTGCCAATTTTCGTTATCGCCTGACGACGGCACTCGCTCTCGCGGGCTTGGGCCTAGTGGCAGTGACGCTGTTCCAAGTGCGCTTCGGATTGCTGCCGCTGCGGCAGATCGAGCGGGGCTTGGCCGCGATACGCTCCGGCACGGCGACGACGCTCGATGGCGACCTGCCGGCAGAGATCGAGCCGCTTCAGTCGGAGCTCAATGCGCTCATTCGCTCCAACCAGGCGATCGTCGACCGCGCGCGCACCCAGGTGGGCAACCTCGCCCACGCGCTGAAAACGCCGTTGGCCGTGATCACCAACGAAGCCCGCGCCGATAAAACGGGGCTCGGCGATAAAGTCGTCGAGCAGGCCGAGATCATGAAACAGTCGGTGACGCGCTATCTCGACCGCGCCCGCATGGCCGCGCGCGTAGGTGTCATCGGCCGGGTGACGCCCGTTGCGCCGGTCGTCGAATCCCTCGCACGCGCCTTGCAGCGCATTCATCAGGATAAGGGGATCATCATCAACGTCGATTGCGCGGCCGACGCGCGCTTTTCCGGCGAGAAGCAGGACCTCGAGGAGATGCTCGGCAACCTTCTCGACAACGCCTGCAAGTGGGCGCGCCGGGAAGTGGAGCTGACCATCGAGACCCCCACGACGACCAGCCGCGCCAGGAACCGCCGCCTCGCCATCACCGTGGCCGATGACGGCCCCGGGCTCAGCGAGGAGCAGCGGAGCCGCATCGGCAAACGCGGTTTGCGTCTCGACGAGACGAAGCCGGGCTCGGGGTTGGGGCTGTCGATCGTTCTGGAGCTGGCCCGTTCCTATGGAGGCACCTGCGAGCTTGCTCAAGCGCCCCAGGGAGGGCTGGCGGTACACCTGAACCTGCCCGCAGGGTGAGTTAGGTGTATTTGTCGACGCCCAATTGGGGCCGGCTTTCTGTCACGGCGGGTCCACATTCCTTGGCTAGTCGGCTACACTGTGATCAGAATACATAGGGGACGCGTCGGATACCCGGCGCGTTTCGGGGGAGACCATCGACATGGGCAAGGCCGTGGCTCGCGCCAGCGCAAAATCCGGGAGCTTTGACAGGGGGCGTCTGTTCGCGGCCCTGCTTATCCCCGCGTTGTTGCCCGCGTGCGGGCCCGAGGGGCCCAGCAAGGCCGACACCGGAATGATCGTTGGCGGCGTCGCGGGCGGCATCATCGGCAATCAGGTCGGTAAAGGCACGGGCAACGTTCTCGCCACGGTCGCGGGCGCCATGATCGGCGGCATCGTCGGCAGCGAGATCGGCCGGTCGATGGACGAACAGGACCGCCGGCTCGCCGAGCAAGCTGAATTTGCGGCCCTCGAAGAGGGCGAATCGGACCGCCCACGCCGGTGGCGCAATCCCGACAACGGCCGCTACGGCGACGTCGTCCCAGGCCGCCCCTATAAGCGCAGCGGGCTCGATTGCCGCGATTACACGCACACCGTCTTCATCGACGGACGCCCTCGCACCATGCGCGGCACGGCCTGCCGCAACCGGGACGGCACTTGGCGCAACGTCGCCTAGGGATAGGCGCCTGGGGATAGTAGCCGGACAACACACCACAGGGTGCAAGCACGCGTTGAGGCGCTGCCTTGGCGCGGTTGGTGCTGCCATCCCATGGCGAAGCCGGCAAAATTTCCATTATTTTGCACTGCGGTAGAAATCTTGCCGCGGCCGTCGAGGCTTGTAACTCCGGCGCTTGGGCCGTATTCCAGCCTCGCGGCGGGGGTTGGATGGCGGCATGGTGCTTTGGCTTCTCTTTGCGGTGATGGCGGCTGCCGTCGTTTGGGCGGTCACCCGGCCATTGCTGTCACCCGGTGCGGTTGATGCGACGGCCGATAGCGAGCTTGCCGTTTACCGCGACCAGCTTGCGGAGATCGAAGCTGAACGCACGCAGGGGCTTCTCGGCGACGCAGAGGCCGAGGGCGCACGCATAGAATTGGCCCGACGGCTCCTCCGCCGCGCCGAGGAAAAACGGCACGCTGAAGCGGCGCGAAGCGCAAGCTCCGGCCGTCTGCGCCAGTTGGCGATTTATTCGGCCGCGGCGCTGCCCGTCATCGGCATCGCGCTTTATCTTGGCGTGGGCTCGCCTCAGGTTCCGAGCCGCCCCTACGCAGCACGCCTCGATGCGCCAACCGAAAATGCAACCGCAGCCGATCTCGTAGCGAAAGTTGAAGCGCATCTGCGCGCCAACCCGGAGGATGGCCGCGGCTGGGATGTTCTGGCGCCGGTGTATATGCGCCTGGGAAATTTCACCCAGGCCGCCGATGCCTTCCAGCGCGCCGCCCGGCTCCTGGGTGAATCGCCCAAGCGCCTCGCCGGCTTCGCCCGCGCCCTCATCATGGTGCAGAACGGCGTCGTGAGCGAGCCGGTGCGGCAGGCGTATGAGCGCTTGAAGGCACTCGAGCCCGACAACATCGAGCCGCAGGTCTGGCTTGCAATCGGGCGCGAGCAGGACGGCGACCTCAAGGGCGCCGAGGCCGAATACCGCAAGCTGCTGAACGGCGCCCAAGAGCCATGGCGTGGCCTGCTGGTGACACGCCTTCAATCGGCGAGCGAGAAGCTCGGCACGCCCATGCCCGAGATACCTCCCGCCACTGCGCCCGCTGCGGGCTCCGCGGCCGATAGCATCGCAGCGATGAGCCCAGCGGAGCGCGACAAGCGCATTGCCGAGATGGTCGAGGGCCTCTCGGCGCGGCTGAAGCAGAACGGTAACGACCTTGAGGGTTGGATGCGGCTGGTCCGCTCCTATGTGGTGCTGGGCCGGCGCGATGATGCCGTGACCGCGCTGTCGAGCGCGCGCGGCCAATTTTCGGGCGACGACAAATCCCTCGCCGAGCTCAACGTTCTGGCTGAAAGCCTGGGGCTCGGCTCATGAGAGAAGCGGCAAGGGACGAGGCATGACGCGCAAGCAGCGGCGTGGAATTCTGATCGGGGTCGGCGTGGCGGTATTGATGGTTGCCGCGGGCCTTGTCCTGTTCGCACTGCGCGACGCGATCGTATTTTTCCATACGCCGAGCGACCTCGCCGAGAAGCCTATCGCGGCCGGCCAGCGTTTCCGGCTCGGCGGTCTCGTGGCCGCGGGCTCGGTTAAGCGTGGCGAAGGCACCAAGGTTGACTTTGTCGTGACTGACACCATCGGCAACATACCCGTGGTATACGAGGGCGTGCTGCCGGACCTTTTCCGCGAGGGTCAGGGCGTCGTTGCCGAGGGCAAGCTGTCGCCGGAAGGCACGTTCCTCGCCGACTCCGTCCTCGCCAAGCACGACGAGAACTATATGCCGCCCGAGGTCGCGAAGGCGCTCGAAGCGAAGGGCGTCAAGCTCGGCAAGGGCGCCGAGCATCCGGCGGGATTAACGCAGTGACTGCCCTGGCCGCACACGCGAGGATCGATCGATGGTAGTCGAGCTTGGACATTTCGCGCTGGTACTGGCGCTGCTCGTTGCCATTTTCCAGATGGTCGTGCCGGCCTACGGGGCGCGAACCGACGATGAGCGGCTGATGGCGGTCGGAGAGCCCGCCGCGCTATGCCAGCTCGGCCTCCTGATCGTCGCGTTTCTCTCGCTCACCATTGCCTACGTGACGTCTGATTTCTCGGTCGCCAACGTTGTCGCGAACTCGCACTCGACGAAGCCGCTGCTCTACCGCATCTCGGGTGTGTGGGGAAACCACGAAGGCTCGATGCTGCTGTGGGTGCTGATCCTCGCGCTCTTCGGCGCCGCGGTCGCCGCCTTCGGACGTAATCTCCCACCGACATTGAAAGCAAACGTGCTTGCCGTGCAGGCATCGATCGCCGTCGCTTTCATGCTTTTCATCCTGCTGACGTCGAATCCGTTCCTGCGTCTCGATCCGCCGCCCGCCGATGGCAACGGCCTCAACCCGATTCTGCAGGACCCCGCGCTCGCGTTTCACCCGCCCTTCCTCTACGCGGGCTACGTCGGCTTCTCCATCGCCTACTCGTTCGCCGTTGCGGCGCTGATCGACGGACGGATCGATGCCGCCTGGGCGCGCTGGGTGCGTCCGTGGACGCTCGCCGCCTGGATGTGTCTGACGCTGGGCATCGCGATGGGATCGTGGTGGGCCTATTACGAGCTCGGCTGGGGCGGCTGGTGGTTCTGGGATCCCGTTGAAAACGCTTCGTTCATGCCCTGGCTCGCGGGCACCGCGCTGCTCCATTCAGCGCTCGTGATGGAAAAGCGCGACGCGCTGAAAGTGTGGACCGTGCTGCTCGCGATCCTCACTTTCTCGCTGTCGCTGATGGGCACGTTCCTCGTGCGCTCCGGTATCCTCACCTCGGTGCATGCGTTCGCCGTCGATCCGCAGCGCGGCGTATTCGTGCTCGCGATCATGACGCTCTTCACCGGCGGCGGCTTGGCGCTTTACGCGGCGCGTGCGCGCGATCTGCGGCAGGGTGGAATCTTCGCGCCCATCAGCCGCGAGGGCAGCCTCGTTCTCAACAATATCCTGCTGACGACTGCGTGCGCCACGGTATTCATCGGCACGCTCTACCCATTGGCGCTTGAATCGCTCACGGGCGACAAGATTTCCGTCGGCCCTCCCTATTTCGACTGGACTTTCGGCCCGCTGATGGTGCCGCTGCTTCTGGCGTTGCCATTCGGTCCGTTCCTTGCTTGGAAGCGCGGCGATGTTCTCGGCGCCGCGCAGCGGCTCGCCTTTGCCGCGCTGCTCGCCGTCGTCGTCATGGTTGGTACGCTTGCGGTGCTTCAGCGCGGCCCGTGGCTGGCGCCGTTCGGCATCGCCCTTGGCGTCTTCGTGATGGCGGGCGCGATATCCGAGATCGCTTGGCGCGTGCGTATCGGCAGCGTGCCGCTTGGGGAGGCTGCCCGCCGGCTCGTCAATCTTCCGCGTTCCGCCATCGGCACTGCGCTTGCGCACTTCGGCGTCGGGATGCTGGTCGTAGGCGTCATCTCGACGAGCGCCTACCGCGAAGAAAAAATCCTCGTCATGAAGCCGGGCGAGGTGGTTTCCGTTGCCGGCTACGACATCACCTTCCGGGGCGTTGCGCCGCGGACCGGCCCGAACTACCGCGAGGAGGTGGCCGTATTCGATGCCGCCCGCGGCGGCACGCAGGTGAGCCACCTCGAACCGTCGCGACGCATCTACGACATGCCCCCGGAGCCGACCACCGAGGCCGGCATCCACCCGGGCTGGCGCGGCGATCTCTACGTGGTGCTGGGCGATGCGCAGACGGCGGGCGGCTATGCGGTGCGGGTCTATTTCAATCCATTCGTGCGCTTCATTTGGCTCGGCGCCGTAGTGATGTTCATCGCCGGCGCGATCTCCCTCTCCGACCGCCGCCTGCGCGTCGGCGCGCCCGGCCGCGCGCGGCGGGTCGTGGCCGCGCCGGCCGAGTGAGGCCGCTCACCATGGCAATGCGCAAGCTGACAACGCGCAGAATGTTCTCACCGCTGAACCGCGCGGGCGTGGCGCGTGTGCCGCTCGCGTGCCTGGCTGCGATGCTCGCCGCCGGTGCCGCTTTCGCCGTCGAGCCCGATGAGATTCTGCCCGATCCAGCGCTCGAAGCGCGCGCGCGGGCAATCTCCTCGGAGCTGCGCTGCCTCGTCTGCCAGAACCAATCCATCGACGATAGTAACGCCCCCCTGGCGCGCGATCTGCGTCTCCTGGTGCGCGAGCGTCTGAAGGCGGGCGACAGTGACGGCGACGTGCTGCGCTTCGTCGAAGATCGCTACGGCGAGTTTGTGCTGCTGCGGCCGCCCTTGAGCTGGCACACGCTGCTGTTGTGGCTCGCGCCCGTGCTGGCGCTCATCATCGCGGTCTGGGCGACGGCGCGTGCTTGGCGCCGCCGGCAGACCGTCGCTGCCGCTCCGAACCAAGCTGCCGAGCCGCTCACCTCAGATGAGGAAGATCGGCTTCGCGAAATTCTCGCCGAGACCGAAGGCGAGCCTCCCATAAAAGATTGAGCGCCGGCGTACCTGCGTGCAATGGCAGTGTCTCAGCGCGTCCCCGTCGCGGCGCTCGTCGTAGCACTTGGAATTTTGCCCGTGACGAGTTCGTTATCGACGGTCAATGCCTGCAGTAAAGCGCGCGTGGCGAGCCCCGTGGTGCGCATTAGCGAAGCCCGCTCGAACGTCGTGATCGCGGTGCGTAGAGCCGGGCCGTAAACGCCATCACGCGGGCCGGTGTAGAGCCCGCGTGCAGCAAGCGCATCCTGAAGTCGACGGACGTCGTGCCGCGTACGCAGCGTTTCGGCCGAAAGGAAAGCGTCGAGCGCTGGAGAGAAGGCGAGGGCATTCACCCCCGTGTTGGCGACATCGTCCGATTTGAAACGGTGCAGCACTTCGCCGTTGAGCATGATCACCTTCGACTGCACGTAGGTGCCGACGTTGATGCCGATCACCTCCGGGCCGTCCGCCCCGTCGATCAGGAGCGGCGAGCCGGAAGAGGCCGCACCCGTATCGCACGTATGAAGTAGAAGCTGTTCGGGGTTGGAGAAATCCCGCTTGATGGTCGGCCAGTCCGCGTCGTCGAACGAGCGCTTCACGTTGCACCCGGCGTTGAGCATCGGCTGCCATTTCGGCAGGTCGCGGTGATAGGCGAGGTTATAGACGCGACCCGATGAGGCCAGCCGCATCACCTCGTCGACGGGCTTGCTTTTCACCTTGAAGACGCCCGCAGTGCAGACGCGCTGCGCAAGCCGCACGATCGCCCAATCACGCGTCGCATCGATGGGCGGATGAACATTAAGCTGTGTGGATCCAGGGGAAACGTTCGCTTCCGGCGCGCCGGTATCGGCGCCCGCGATCTTCACCGCCTGCGATACGCCATGCAACTTGAACGACAGATCGTTGAGCCGCAGCGGCTGCTGTCCGCTGGTACGATAGAGGCAGTGGGCGGCAGTGAGGATCACGTCGGGCGCGACGCAGAAAGCCGTGCAGACCGAGTGAGAGCCTTTATCGAAAAAGAGGCCGAGCTTCGCCCCCGCCTTTTGCAGGCTTTGGGGCAGCGGCACGCGCTCATCGGCCCCGAAGATCGAGGCGGTCGCCCGCGATCCGGGAAGCGTCACCATCCCCGCGAAGGCCGCGGACAATGCCAGACCGGCAAGCGGGCGCAGAACTTGAAAAATAGCGGGACGCGCGGGGCGCTTCATACGCAGTGCCTCGTTTCGGGCATTGGTGAACGCCCCGTTTATTACCAACTGTTAAGGCAATCGAAAGGCTGCCGTAATCCCCGTTTCGCTAGGCCTTTCTTCAGCGGAAGTACTCTCGCTTTGCAGAATGGAGGTTCCTGCGCATGCCTATCCAACCCAGCTCGCCCGAGGTCGTAGCAAAGAGCGGGCCAACAACATCGACCGTCCGCGATTTGCGGCGACTGGCCGCCGTGGCGGTTGTCGGCGCCGGATTGGTTGGCTTCGGAGTTGCCCAGTACTCGGCCCCGGCGATTGCCCAGCTGAAGCCGGGCACCCCCGCTGAAACCATGTCGTTTGCCGACATCGTCGAGCGCGTGAAGCCGGCGGTGGTTTCGATTTCGACCACCAACGAGGTGAAAGTCGCCGACCGCCGCGCCCCCGGCGGCCGTCCCTTCGAAGGCATTCCCGGCCTTCCCGAGGACCACCCGCTGAATGAGTTCTTCAAGAACATGCCGGGTGGCCAGGGCGGCCCGATGCAGCAGCGTCCGCGCCAGGCGGCCGGCTCCGGCTTCGTCGTTTCGCCGGACGGCTACATCGTAACCAACAACCACGTCGTCGACGGCGCCACCAAGGTGAAGGTGAGCTTCGACGACCAGGAAGAGATCGACGCCAAGATCGTGGGCACCGACGCCCGCACGGACTTGGCTCTGCTGAAAATCGAACCCAAGAAGCCGCTGACCGTCGTGAAGCTCGCGGAGAAGACCCCGCGCGTTGGCGAGTGGGTGCTGGCGGTCGGTAACCCGTTCGGCCTTGGCGGCACGGTGACGGCCGGTATCGTTTCGGCGCTCGCCCGTAACATCGGTGGCCCGTACGACTACATGCAGATCGACGCCGCCGTGAACCACGGCAACTCGGGCGGCCCGACCTTCAACCTCGAAGGCGACGTCGTTGGCGTCAACACCGCGATCTACAGTCCTACGGGCGGTAACGTCGGTATCGCGTTCGCCGTGCCTGCCGATACGGTGAAGCGTGTTGTCGATCAGCTCCAGAAGGGTGGCACCGTCAGCCGCGGCTGGCTGGGCGTGAAGATCCAGAACATCGACAAGGATCTTGCCGGTAGCCTTGGCCTGAAGGAAGCCAAGGGCGCGATCATCAGCGAAGTCATGGCTGATGGCCCTGCTGCTGCCGCCGGCCTCAAGGTCGAGGATGCGATCCTGCAGGTCGACACCAAGGCGATCGAGGACAGCCGCGATCTCGCCCGCACCATCGCCGATCTGCCGGCCAAGTCGACGGTCGACGTGAAGGTGTGGCGCGACAAGGCCGAGAAGACGCTGCAGGTGAAGCTCGGCACGTACCCGAACTCGTCCGAGCCCGCCGAGGAGAACAGCGACACCGAGGAGCCGAAGGATCTGGGTGGCAACGTCGACCTCAAGCAGCTCGGTCTCAGCGTAAAGGCCGGCCCCGGCAAGGATGGCGTCGTGATTTCGAACGTCGATCCGAACTCTGACGCCGCGCTCAAGGGCATCAAGGAAGGGGACGTGGTTCTCAAGGCTGGAAACGAGACTGTCAGCACGCCGCAGGATGTGGCCAAGGCGGTCAAGAAGGCCCAGGACGACGGACTGCCCGCAGTGATGTTCCACATCAAGAAGGGCGGCGACCAGACTGTCCTCGTGGCTATCCCGCTCAGCAAGAGCTGAGTAAGGATCGAGTGAGAAAACTAGATGCGGCCCGCACCCTCCGCGCGAGAGTGCGGGCCGCCTCGACGTTGGGAAGCGCACAAGGCAAAATGCGAATCGGGGCGACGCGCCTCGGCAAAGACGCGGTGACAAGATGCACGTGCTGGTGGTCGAGGACGATCGCGAAACCGCCCAGTTCCTGCAAAAGGCGCTGAAGGAAAGCGGCCACGGCGCCGATCTTGCCGAGGATGGCGAGACCGGCCAATCGCTCGCGGAGCAGGGTGTCTACGACGTCTTGATCGTCGATCGCATGCTGCCGCGGCTCGACGGCCTCTCGATGATCCGGGAGTTGCGCAAGAAAGGCGTGCGCACGCCCGTGCTTATTCTTTCCGCGCTGGGAGAGGTCGACGACCGCGTCAAGGGCCTGAGGGCCGGCGGCGATGATTATCTGACCAAGCCCTATGCCTACTCCGAGCTCCTCGCCCGCGTCGAGGCTCTGGCCCGCCGCGCTGTTCCCGAGGAGCAGGAGACACGCTATGTCGTCGACGGGCTGGTGCTCGACCGGCTATCGCACCGGGTGACGCGCGATGGCGAAGCGATCCAGTTGCAGCCGCGCGAATACCGCCTGCTCGAATATCTGATGAAGCATGCCGGACAGGTGGTGACGCGCACGATGCTGCTGGAGCATGTGTGGGACTACCACTTCGATCCGCAGACGAACGTCATCGACGTGCACGTCTCGCGGCTGCGGGCGAAGATCGACAAAAACTTCGACAAGCCTCTTTTGCATACGGTGCGCGGGGCAGGATACACAATCCGCGATGGCCCTGCCTGAACGCCTGGCGCATGCATTCTCGACGACCGCTTTCCGCGTCGCAGCCATAACGGTCGCGGTATACTTGGTCTTTGCCGGGCTAGTCGTCGGGCTGCTGCTCTGGCAGACCAACCGCGTATTGACGAGCCAGGTGCTGTCCACCCTCAGCGCCGAGGCGGCGCTGCTGAAGACGGAGGCGAAATCGGGCGGACGGGACGCCGTCGTGCGCGCCGTCGAAGCCCGCAGCCAGGCAGAGGGGCCCGGCCTCTATTTCCTCGCCGATGCGCAGGGTCACAAGCTCGCCGGCAACCTCAGCCGTCTCCCGCCGGAGATAGCCAGCACGCCCTACGGGGGCGTTTTCCGCTACACGCCCGGCGCACAGGAAGATGACGAGCGTCTCGCCGTCGCGATTCCCGTCGATATCGGCACCGGCGAGCAATTGATCGTCGGCCGCGATGTCGACGAGCAGCGCCGCTTCACCGGCGAGATGGGCACAATCTATTTTCTCGCTCTCGGCTTCCTCACGCTCGGCGGCTTGCTCGCCGGCTTTGCGGTCAGCCGAATTGCGCTGAAACGGGTCGAGACGATCAACGCCGCCGCCCGTTCGATCATGGCCGGTGACATGTCGCGCCGCATCGCGGTGAGCGGTATCGGCGATGAATACGATACGCTCGCGATCAACCTCAACGCCATGCTGGAGCGTATCGAGGCGCTGATGGGCGGCCTGCGCGAAGTTTCCGATAACATCGCCCATGATCTCAAAACGCCACTGACGCGCCTGCGCAATTCTGCGGAGGCGGCGTTGCGGGAAACCGGCGAGAGGGCCTATCGCGAGGGTCTCGAGCACACGATCGAGAAGGCCGACGAGCTCATCAAGACCTTCAACAGCCTGCTTCTGGTGGCCCGCCTCGAGGCCGGGGCGCTGGAGGAGAACGCAGAGCGCTTCGACGCGGCCCGCGTGGTCGAGGATGTGGCGGAGCTCTACGAGCCCGTGGCCGAGGAACGGGGCATGACCCTCAGCTACAACGTGGACGCCGGCGCCGTCGTCACGGGCAACCGGCAGCTCGTGGTGCAGGCCGTGGCGAATCTTATCGAGAACGCCATCAAGTATTCGGGCCGCCAGCGGCCCGGCACCGACAGCGGATCCGCCATCACCGTCGATCTCAGCGACGCCACCGACAGCGTCGTCATCGCCGTTGGAGACAACGGCCCGGGCATTGCGCCGGAAGACCGCGAGCGCGTCTTGAAGCGCTTTGTGCGTCTGGAAAAGAGCCGGACCGAGCCCGGAACCGGGCTCGGGCTGAGCCTTGTGCAGGCGGTGGCGCGTCTGCATGGCGGATCGGTCCGCCTGGAGGACAACAAGCCCGGCCTGCGCGTGGTGCTAACGCTTCCGAAGCGGCCCGAGGACCGGTAAGAGGAAGGCCCAAGATCGGGTTGGCGAGGCCGCATGGCGGACGAGAAGGCACTATCGGGGTCGCTGTTGGCGCGCCTCAGCGAGGCACCGCTTGCGGGCGACGATACCCGCAGCGCCGCAACGATGCGCATTTTGTCCGAGCGCATCGCGGCCGATCCCGCCTTGGCGCCGCTGCAAGAAGCGCTCGCCGACCCGCGCGCCCAGGCGCTGCTCGCGGGTACGTTCAGTGGCTCTCCCTATCTTTCCGGGCTGATCGAGCGTGATCCTGCCCGCCTGTCCCGTATTCTGCTCGATGCGCCCGAAATCCGCTTCGAGCGCCTTCGCGAAGAACTGGCTCACACGCTGACCCGGACGGCGGAGCGAGCCGAAGTGCTCCGCGCGCTCCGGGTGTTCAAGAGCGAGGTGGCGCTGTTGACGGCGCTCGCCGATCTCGGCGGTGTCTGGGACGTGGGAGAGGTTACCACCGCTCTCACGCGGTGCGCGGATGCGGCGCTCAAGGGAGCCGTTGATTTCCTCTTCCGCGAAGCCGTCGCGCGCGGCCAATGGCTTGCGAGCGGCGATGGCCGCATCACGCCGGACGGATACATCGTCCTGGCGATGGGTAAGTATGGCTCGGGCGAGCTCAACTATTCGAGCGATATCGATCTCATCGTTTTCTATGAGCGCGAGCGTGCGCACACGGCTCCCGGCGTCGAACCTTCGAGTTTCTTCGTAAGGCTGACGCGCGACCTCGTGCAGCTCATGTCGGAGCGCACCGCCGATGGCTATGTCTTCCGCACCGACCTGCGCCTGCGTCCCGACGCGGGCGCCACGCAACTGGCGCTTTCGACCGAGGCGGCACTGATCTACTACGAGAGCTTCGGCCAGAATTGGGAACGCGCTGCGCTGATCAAAGCGCGCCCGTGTGCTGGCGACATCACGGCTGGCGAAGCGCTCGTGCAGGAGCTGGCGCCCTTCGTCTGGCGCAAATACCTCGACTATGCCGCGATCGCCGACGTGCACGCGATGAAGCGGCAGATCTTCGCGCACCGCGGTTTCGGGCAGATCGCCGTTGCTGGACACAATATCAAACTCGGCCGCGGCGGCATTCGCGAAATCGAGTTCTTCGTGCAGACACAGCAGCTCATCGCCGGCGGCCGGCAGCCTGACTTGCGATCACGGCAGACGCTGGAGGCGATGGCGAAGCTCGTGGAGCGTCACTGGATCAAGCCGGAAGTCGCCGCGGAGCTGAGCGAAGCTTATCTCTATCTGCGCCGCATCGAGCACCGGCTGCAGATGGTGGCCGACGAGCAGACGCACGAGGTTCCCGAAGACCCCGCGCGCCTCGAAAGCTTCGCGCGCTTTTGCGGCTATGCCGGTACGCAGGAGTTTTCACGGGCGCTCACGGCGCATCTGCTCACCGTGCAGAAGCATTATGCGGCACTGTTCGAAGACGCACCGCGCCTGACGGAGGGTGGCGTCAACATGGTGTTCGCGGGCGAGAAAGACGATCCCGGCACGGTGGTCGCGCTGAAAGAGATGGGTTTCACGCAACCGTCCGAGGTGTTGGCGATCATTCGCGGCTGGCACCATGGGCGCTATCCCGCCGTGCGCAGTGCGCGGGCCCGGGAACGGCTCACCGAGGTGCAGCCGCTGCTCGTGAAGGCGCTTTCCGATACCGTCGATCCCGACCGCGCGTTGACGAGCTTCGATCGCTTCCTTGCCGAGCTTCCGGCTGGAGTGCAGCTCTTCTCTCTGTTGCGCGCCAACCCGGCGCTGCTGCGTCTCCTCGCCGACATCATGGGGACCGCACCCCGGCTTGCGCGCATCCTGTCACGCCGGCGGCGGCTGTTCGATGCAGTGCTCGATCCCCGCACGCTGGGCACGCTGCCAACCGCCGATGAGCTGGATCGGCTGATCAGCGCCGAGATCGGTTCCGGTGAACATGACATGCAGTACGTGCTCGACCGTGCCCGCGTCATCGGCAGCGAGCAGCAGTTCCTCATCGGCGTGCGGGTTCTCTCAGGCGCGATCAAGGCGAACCAGGCCGGCGGCGCCTACGCGCTGCTCGCCGAACGCATGATCGATGGGCTGCTGCGCGCGGTGGAGCGCGACCTCGAGCGCACGCACGGCAAAGTGCCGGGCGGTGCAGCCGCGGTACTGGCGATGGGCAAGCTCGGCGGGCGCGAAATGACCGCCGCGTCGGACCTCGATCTGATCCTCATCTACGATTTCGACGAGGAAGCCGCGCAGTCGGATGGCGGGCGCCCCCTCGCGCCGACGCAATATTACGCGCGTCTGACCCAGCGGCTCATCAATGCGCTCTCCGCCGCAACCGCCGAGGGCACGCTCTACGAGGTCGACATGCGGTTGCGGCCGTCCGGCCAGCAGGGACCTGTCGCCACGCAGCTGCGCTCGTTCGTCGACTACCAGCGCAGCGAAGCCTGGACCTGGGAGCATATGGCGCTGACACGCGCGCGCGCCGTGGCGGGGCCGCCGGTGCTTTGCTCCGCCGTCGAGGCCGCCGTACGCGATTCGCTCGTTTGGCCGCGCGATGCCGCCAAGATTGCCGCCGACGTTCGGGAGATGCGCGCGCGCATTTTCAAAGAGAAGGGCTCGGGCGACATCTGGAATCTGAAGCACGTGCGCGGCGGGCTGGTCGACGTGGAGTTCATCGCCCAGTATTTGCAACTCGTCCACGCCGCGGCGCATCCCGGCGTGCTCGATCAGAACACCATCGAAGCCTACCGCAAGCTGCGCGACGCCGGCGTGCTCGGCGCCGAGCATGCCGAGGTGCTGATCTCTGCGACGCGCCTGCTCCACGATCTGACCCAGATCGTGCGACTGTGCCTCGAAGGGAGCTTTGACCCCGCGACGGCTCCAGCGGGCCTCAAGCGTCTGTTGGCTGTTGTAGGAGAGGCACGCGACTTTGCCGAGCTGGAGGAGCGGCTGCGCAGCCAGCAGCAGCATGTTGCCGAATTGTTCGAGATTCTCGTCGGCTAACCGCCGGAATTTCGCCGTCTCGTTTGGGCGGAGAGGCGCAGGGCATCAGTTTCATACCTGCGACGGATTCTGCTCCGGACCGCCGTTTATCCCTTCGAATAGGCCGGGACAGGCTCCCCGGGTTCCCGTTGGGGTCGCAGAAAGCGCCAAACTGGCGCTAAAGTGGAGCGGAACGTTGGTGGCCATGTCGAGGCTGGCGGTGGCGGAAAAACAGAGGCCTGGCGGGCAGGGAGATCGCCCAATGGGGGCTGTGGCGAGCGACGACGCCGCGCTGGTGGCTGCTGCCGCGAAGGGCGATCCCGATGCGTTCCGCACGCTTGTCGACCGGCATTTATCGAGCGTGCTGGCGGTTGCCCGGCGGATGCTGCGCGATGATGCGGAGGCCGAGGATGTGGCCCAGGAGACTTTGCTTCGGCTGTGGCGCTCGGCGGAAGGCCTCGACGTCGGCGCCATGGGGCTGCGGCCCTGGCTGCGCCGGGTTGTTTCGAATTTGTGCGTCGACCGTATGCGTTCCGGCAAGCGGCTGACGGTCGTCGAGGAGCTGCCCGAGCGTGCCGAGCCGGCCACACAGCACGCGAGCTTGGAGGCGCAGGAAGCGAGCAGGCGTGTCGATGCGGCCCTGAAGGCTCTGCCGGATCGCCAGCGGACCGCGCTGACGCTGTTCCACTACGAGGGCCTGAGCCAGGTCGAGGTGGGGCAGATCATGGGCATTTCGGACGAGGCTGTTGAGTCCCTTCTTGCCCGCGCGCGGCGCAGCTTAAAGGCCGCGCTGCGGGAGGAGTTGCAGGAGTTGCTGTCCGACAGTCCGCCCGAGTGAGCGGAGCGTCGGTAACGGCCTCAAGAATTTGGCTACCGCTGAGAGACGAGAACGAACACGATGACGAAGAACAACAGACAGGTGGCGGATCGGGAGGCGCTGGAGCGCCTGCTCGAGATCTACGGCGCCGATCGTACGCGCTGGCCCGCCCGTGAGCGGTTACGGTTTGCCAGCGTCATCAGTGACGACGATGCCGCTTCGCACATGCTGGCCGAGGCGCAGGCGCTCGACACGCTGCTCGACCGGGCCTCGCGCCCCAGCGATGCCGCCGTCGAGGCCCTGAAAGATCGCATCATGGCCGCGGCGATGCGTGAGCCTCCGGCACAGGTTTCCGTTGCAACGCGGCCCGCGGCGTCGATCCGGCCCGCGGCTTCGATCCGGCCCGCGGCGTCGGTCACGAGCATCTGGTCGCGGTGGCCTGTGCTTCCGGCCATTGCCCCGCGCTTTGCCGAATGGCCAGCTGCGGCTGTGCTTGCGGCCTCGCTGGTCGTGGGCGTGATGCTTGGATCCGCCGGCACCTTCGATGCAACGATGAGCCAGATGGCGCAGGTTGCAGGACTGCAGAGCACGGCGTCCGATAACGCCGGCGCTGTCGATAGCGCGCAGCTTGCGCTGGGTGATGAGATCGACAGCCAGTACCCCTACGAGGATCTGCTATGAGCGATGTTCCTGCGCCGTCGCGCTTTTCCCCGCGTACCTTGCGCTGGGCCTTGGTGGCGTCCCTCGCTCTCAACGTACTGATTATCGGCGCCGTCGCCGGCACTGTGTGCTTCTCGCACCGGGGGACGCCCCACGGCTTCGCATCGAAGGGCCCCGGGCTGCTCGGCTTTGCGCATACCCTGCCCCGTGAGCGCTCCGACATGATCCGCCAGCGTTTCGCCGACGCACAGCCAAACATGGAAACGCTCCGCCGCGGCATACGCGATGCCCGCGCGAAGGTGCGCGAGGCGCTGATCGCCGAGCCGTTCGATCAGCAGAAGCTCGATGCGGCCCTGGAGGGCGTCGCGCAGGCGGAAAACAACATCACCCGCGATAAGGTGGCCATGTTCGGTACGACTGTGAGCCAGCTCACCCCGGACGAACGCCGGCAGCTGCACGATTGGCTGGAGAAGCGCCGGCCTATCCGCTAACGCGGCAACCGCCGAGCCGAGCGGTTGTGACCAACCGAGACTTGAATGGATCGAGGCGATATTCGGTCCGCCCGCGGCCAGCGCGAGGCGGCTCGCACGTGCGGAGAGCCAGCGGCGCGAGATCCAACGAAGGTCGCGATGCAGCGCCGATTACGAATTGAGGTTTGATGCGCGCCGGTACACGACCGGCACGATGCCGAAGAAGTCGGGCTGTGCCGCACGGTCGAGCACGGTGACGGCCGTCCATCCGCCGCCGGACGCCTCGATCTCGAGCAGCGAGCTGCCTTGCATTTCGAGGAGCGTGCGCGCCAGGCATACGGCAAGGGATCCCGCGTGGCGCGCCGGCCCGGTGAGGTCTTCGGGCACAGAAAGCACGATCTCGATGAGCTCGCCGTCGGTTACCGCGAGCAGTGACATCGAGCCGCCCGGCGCGGTGCGGGCGATGCCTTCCGACAATAGATTTACGAGCACCTGGCGCAGCACGCGTGCATCGCTGAGCACTTCTATGTCTGAAGGCACCGTTAGATCGAGACCGACACTCCGTAGGCCAGCCTTGCGCTCGACGAAACCCCACGCATCCGCGATCGCCTGTTCCAGTGGGCAAGATTCCGGCATCTGCTTCTGGCGCGGCTTCGTGAGCAGGGCGGTGAGCGCAAGTGTGTCTTCGGCGGACTTCAGCAATTCGCCGGCGCTTTCGCTGATATGGCGTACGTAGTCGTGGTAGCGCTCATTCCCGAGCGGGCCGTACATCTCCAGCGCCATCACATCGGAGAATCCGATCACGGCGTTGAGCGGCGTGCGCAACTCGTGGTTGATGCGCGCCATCAGCTCGGCCCAGTCGTGATTGACGATCTGCCCGGCGGGTGGGCGTGTCGGACGCGGTCGGCCGGTATGCGGGGAAAGCCTCGGGGGGGAGGCGTCGGGCATGGAGGAATGGCTCGCGCGCGGCTGCGCGGCCTCGTCGGGGTGGTGTTGGTTCGTGGCGTCATGGCGCGAAAGCAAGATGGCACCCGCGAGGTTGGTGCCGGAGGCGTAGACGGCGGCGGCCATTCCGGCGAGGAGCAGAACGGCGGCCGTGAAAGCCGTGGGGAGGAACGGGGTCAGCATGCCGAAGCTAAGAATGGCGAGCGCGAGAAAAACACCGGGTTGGCCACGTTGCATAGCCCCGTGCATGCCGACCGCAAGCTGTTTGGCCTGTTTGAGGCTTGCGGCGGCAGCGAGCGCGACGGACGGGCGCGCGCGCAGGCTCGCGGACGTGGTCCACGCCATTCTTATCCCCCGAATTTTGGTCTGATTTCTTGCGGACCCGAGCGAATCCGCTACCCCGAATCACCGAGATAACTTCACACCATCGCGAATCGGCTGTCGAGGCCGAATAAGCCGTTCGGAGTTATAAATTTTCCTGGCTATGCGTCGAGGATCCGAGACGCGATCTCCTGCACGTCAGCCGATAGAGTTTTGGCCTTTACGATACGCTGCAACGCTCGCCGTGCCTTGGCCCGGCGGCCGCTCTCCAGCGCGCGCCAGGAGCGCATGGCGCCGAGCATACGGGCCGCGATTTGCGGATTGATGCGATCGAGCGCGAGCACCTGCTCGGCGAGGAAGGCATAGCCGGCGCCGTCCGGACGATTGAACTGCACCGGATTCGCAGCCGCGAAGGTCCCGATGAGCGCCCGCACTTTGTTCGGTGCCGTGAGCGAGAACAGCGCATGGTCCGTGAGCGCCCGCACGCGCGCCAGCGTGTTCGCCAGCGGTGACTGCGCCTGCGCCGCGAACCACGTGTCGATGACGACGTGATCGGTGGCCCAGGTCGAATAGAAATCAGCGAGCGCGGTCTTGGCTTCCGGCCCGCCCCGGGAGGCAAGCAGGTAGAGCGCGTGCGCGCGGTCAGTCATGTTGCTCGCCTTGGCGTAGTGCTGGGCGAGCCGCTTCACGTCGGCCGGCGTTTCCCGTGCCGCAAGCAGCGTCAACGCCGCGTTTCGCAGCGCGCGCTTACCGGCGCTTGCCGCATCCGGTGAGAAGGGCCCCTTGTCGGCCATGCGGCGATAGAGATCCTCGAGCAGCGGACCGTTCGTGCGCGCGATCAGCTTCGAGAGCTGTCGGTGAGCCCGGTGAATGAGCGCCGGATCGACGTCCTTGCCGATGATGCGCGCAACGTCCGATTGCGTCGGCAGCTTCAAAAGCTCTGCGCGGTATGCCGGCTCCAGATCGTCGCTGACGAGCGCAGCGCCGAGCGCACGCGCATAGCGCAGCCCCCGCCCAGACGCCCGTTTGCCGGCGACGAGATTGGCAACGCCCTCGACGAGCGTACGCGCTGCATAGGTATTTGCCGCCTGCCAGCGGTTGAACAGGTCGCTGTCCGCCGCCATGAGCAACTCGACGTCCTCATCGGGCAGATCGAGCGTGATGTTGACGGGTGCCGAGAAGCCGCGCAGCAGAGAGGGTACGGGACGCGAAGGAACATCCACGAAGCGGAAACGCTGCCGGCGCTTGGTCAGCGAAAGGACGCCGTCCGGCGGAGCAGAGCCGCCCTCCAGCTTGAGGTCGATGTCATGCCCGTTGGCACCCAATAGGCCGAGCCGCACGGGGATGTGCATCGGTTTCTTGCTCGGCTGCCCCGGTGTCGGCGGCACCACCTGCTCGATCTCGAGGTCTGCCGTCCTGCGGTCACGGTCGTAGCTGAAGCGCGCGATGAGCTCCGGTGTACCTGCCTGCGAGTACCAGAGCTTGAATTGGCTGAGGTCGATACCGCTGGCTTCTGCAAAGCAGGCGATGAACTGATCGACGGTCGCCGCTTCGCCATCGTGGCGGTCGAAATAGAGATCCATGCCCTTGCGGAAAGCGTCGCGCCCCAGAATGGTGGCGATCATCCGCACCAGCTCGGCGCCTTTCTCGTAGACGGTCGCCGTATAGAAGTTGTTGATCTCGATGTAGCTCTCGGGACGCACCGGATGTGCGAGAGGGCCTGCATCTTCCGCAAACTGATGCGTCTTCAGCTGGCGCACGTCGATGATGCGTTGCACCGTAGCCGAGCGCTCATCGGCGGAAAATTCCTGATCGCGATAGACCGTCAGCCCTTCCTTGAGGCAGAGCTGGAACCAGTCGCGGCAGGTGATGCGATTGCCGGTCCAGTTGTGGAAGTACTCGTGCGCGACGACGCTCTCGATGTGCTCGAAGATCGTATCCGTCGCCGTCTCGGGTGAGGCGAGGATCAGCCGATCGTTAAAGATGTTGAGCCCCTTGTTCTCCATCGCGCCCATGTTGAAGTCGGAGACGGCGACGATGTTGAACACGTCGAGATCGTATTCGCGGCCGAAACGCTCCTCGTCCCATCGCATCGCGCGCTTCAGTGAATCCATCGCCCACGCCGCGCGCGCTTCCTTGCCGTGCTCCACATAGATGGCAAGGTCGACCTTGCGCCCCGACATGGTGCGGAACGACGAGCTGATCGGCGCGAGATCCCCTCCGACGATGGCGAAGAGGTAGGACGGCTTGGGGTGCGGGTCGTGCCAGACCGCATAATGCCGGCGGCCCCCGTCCAGCATTCCCCGCTCCTGCAGGTTGCCGTTGGAGAGCAGGATCGGTGCGGCCGTCGGATCGGCCTCGAGGCGCACCGTGTAGGTCGCGAGCACGTCCGGCCGGTCGAGGAAGTAGGTGATGCGCCGAAAGCCCTGCGCTTCGCACTGGCTGCAATAGACATTGTTCGAGCGATAGATGCCCTGCAGCGCCTTGTTCGCTTCAGGATTGACGTAGGTCGTAATTTCGAGCGTGAAGGGCTTCGTCGGTGACTTTGCCAGCGTCAGCGAGGTATCGGTGAGCTTGTAGTCCTTCTTGCCGAGCGCCTTGCCGTTCAGCTTGATGTCGCCCAGCTCGAGGTGTTCTCCGTCGAGGCGGAGCGGGTCGCGCTTGCCCGTGACCTGCGGATTGGCGCGCACCGACAGCTTGGACTGCACCCGCGTGCGCGTCGGCTCCAGCGAAATGTCGAGACTGACGCGATCGATCGTGTAGGCGGGCGGACGATAGTCTTTGAGGTGAACGGGGCGGGCGGTCAGGCGTTTCATCATTCTCACTCTCGTGCCACACCCGGTTTGGGGCAGTGGCCAAGTCCAACCGGAATATAGGAAAGTGGTCTTAGCGCGTCATGGCTCCGATGGCGGAAATATCGGGGAAGGGCGTAAAGACGCGGGGGGCATGGGGCCGGTCGACCCCGTAACGTCGGAGCTGCAACCCATTTCGTCCATGTCGGCATGAACCCCCGTTGCCCGTATTCAGGACCAAACATAGCGGTGGCTCAACAGGTGGCCATTCCGGCCGAGGCAATTTTTGCCTACCTTATGGCACGCGGCACCCGCTCTGCGTGTTTGTGAAGCGCAACCGGTACGCGGCACATCTGTGCGGCAATGCATGAGGCTCGGCAGGTTCACTTGGCCGCGAAGGGTAAAGCAAATCTCTATCTGCGCGGCGCCATGGTCTTCCTGGCGCTGCTGCTCCCGATGCTTTCGCTGCTGCCGCTGGGCTGGCTGTGGCTGTGGGAGCGGGGATGGGCGCTCTATTGGATCGGTGCCGCCTTCGTCCTCGGCTTGAGCGCCTATGCGCTGGAGTTCTTCGTGCTGCGCCGGACCCTCACCCGGCGTCCGGCGCTTGAGATGAGCGAAGCCCCCGAGCCGGTCCCACCCGATCCCTCGTGGACGGCCCGCGAGCAGGCCGCCTGGACCGCCGTGGAAGCCATCGCGGCCGGCGTGAAACCCGCCGAGCTGACCGACCGCGACAAAGTCTTGAATCTCGGTGTCCGCACTATCGAAGCGGTGGCGCGCCAGATCCATCCGGGGGACCACAACCCGCTTTGGAAGTTCACCATCCCCGAGGCGCTGGCGCTCATCGAGCGGGTGAGCGGCGACCTGCGCCCATTCGTGGTCGAGAACATTCCCCTCGGCGACCAGCTCACCGTGGGCCAGGTCCTGAAGATCTACGGCTGGCGCTCCGCCATTGGCATGGCGGAGAAGGCCTATGACATCTGGCGCCTGATCCGCCTCGCCAATCCGGTCACCGCCGCGGCGCAGGAGGCGCGCGAGCAGATCACCAAGCATCTCTATGCAAACGTGCGCGATCAGCTCGCGCGCCAGCTCGTGCGCGCCTACGTGCACGAGGTCGGGCGGGCGGCGATCGATCTTTATGGCGGAAGGCTGCGCGTCTCCGAAAGCGAGCTTGCCGGACACATCAGCGCCTCGACCCGGCGCGATCGCGGACAGCAGGCCGCCGGCCGCGCGGAGCCGTTGCGCATCCTCATCGCCGGACAGGCGGGAGCGGGCAAGTCGAGCCTCGTCAATGCCCTGTCGAAGGAGGTGCGAGCCGTCGTCGATGCGCCCGGCGGCACGCGCGACTATCAACCCTTCGAGGTGGAGCTCGAAGGCCTCAGCGGCGCGATGGTCATCGACAGCCCGCGCATCGGCGCATCGGCGAAAGAGCAGCGCGCCTTTACCCAGCGGGCGAGCGAAACCGACCTCATCGTTTGGGCCATCGCCGCTGACCGTGTCGACGCCCGGCTCGACCTGGCTTCGATCACCGGCATCCGCAAACATTTCGCCGGGCACCCGAACCGGCGCCAGCCGCCGATCCTCGTTGCGCTGACGCACATCGACCGCATCGTTCGTCGCCTCCCCGCGGAAGGCGGTGAATTGGACCGGAGCGATCCGGCGCTTTTGGAAATGGTGCGCGTCGTTGCCGAGGGCCTGGGCGTTCCGAAAAACGACGTCGTGCCGGTGAGCTTGGCACCGGGCCGCGCGCCCGAGAACATCGAGCAGCTTTCGATGCGTATCGCCGCGCGCGTGCCTGACGCGCGTCGGGCTCAGCTGTTGCGCCTCATGGAAGATGCGGCCCCCCGCTGGAGCGCCAAGCGTCTCGCAGGGCAGGCCGGGAATGCGGCGCGCACCGCCGCCCGCTCGATGCTTCCGAAGGTTTTCAAGGGCTGACTTTAAGCCACCTCAAGACACGGCAGCGGCAACGAATGCCGGCGGCGGGCCGCCTTGCACCTCGACATGCTCGCGCGTGCTTCCGGTGCGTTCCTCGTCCGCCGGGGTCGCTGCCGCGCGCAGCGCAAAGCTGACAGCCTCGTGCAGTGTATGCGCCTTGGCGTCGACGGGAATGCTGTCGAGGATGGCCCTGTCGCGCGAAGCGTCGGGGTCCAGCTTCCAGAAGCAGCCCAGCAGCAACGCACCCGGAACGGAGCGGCGCAGCCGGCGCACGAGGAAGCGGGCGTGCGAGCTGCGCTCGCGCACGTCGAGCGCGGAAAGACAGATGAGCCGCACGCCTTCCACATCCTCAGGGGAAAGCGCTCCGTGGCGAATGCGCTCACCGCCGATCACCCGGGCGCCGATCCCGCACTTTCCCACCAGCTGTGCGAAAGCCATCGCGGCTGTCTCATCCAGCGGCGTGCGCCCGGCGATGCAAAGGATGGCGTTGTCATGCCGCCACGTCGGGTCGATCGGCCCACCGGCAATCTCGCATATATCGAAGGAGGGAGCCTCTTCCTCCTCCTCGTCCTTACCGTTGTCCCGTCCGCGCGAAGCTTCGCGCGGAAGGTCCTTCTTTGCCGCATTACGGGCACCGGCTTCGGGCACCTCGACCACCGGCTCGGTGCGATCTTCAGCCTCGCCGGCCTTGGCTTCCTCCGCGCGCGCCGGCGCGATATCCCAATCGTTCAGCGTTTCGATAACGATCTCGGCCGTGTCGCGGATGTCGGCCAGGCGCTCCGGCTCCAGGGTGCCGCGGTCGGCATCGTTCTGCGCCAGCCGCAGCCCTTCGATGACGACGTCGTCGTAGTAGTCGATGAGCGTCGTCTTCTTTTTCAGGATCTTCTCCGCCTGCTCGACAGCCTCCGCAGGATCCCCGGCGAGCATGCGCTGATAGAAGCGCTCGGCGGGGGAAAGCGGCGGGGTATCGCCCAGCAGCACGTTGAGAAATTCGAGCCGCTCGACGTGGTAGCCGAGAACGACGAGAACCACCGTGAGCGGGATCGAGAGCAGCAGTCCTATGGGCCCCCACAGCAGCGTCCAGAACGCCGCCGACAGCACGATCGCGAGCGGGGAAAGCCCGGTGCGCTGACCCTGCACCACCGGCTCGATCACGTTCCCCATCAGCGGCTCGCTGATGAGATAGAGCGCGAGCGTCCATAGGAACATCGACCAGCCCGGATCGACCGCCGCCGCGAGCACGAGCGGGCAGACGGCCGAGATGAACGAGCCGAGGAAAGGCACGAAGCGCATCAGCGCCGCCAGAACACCCCAGAGTATCGGACTTGGAACGCCGATCATCCAAAGACCGGCGGCGATGAATATGCCGTAGCCGGTGTTGATCGCCGTGAGCGTGAGGAAGTACCGGCCAAGGCGGTCGCCGGCATCGTCCATCGCCGCTGTCGACTTTTCAAGATCGTGGGAGCCGAGCAGGCGAATGGCGCGGTCGCGCACGTCCTCGCGCTGCAACAGCAGAAACAGAACGAACAGCAGCACCAGTCCCGTTGTCGCGATCGGTGTGAGAGCAACACCGATGATGCTCTGCAGCTGATCGAGGGGCGTTGCGACCGGATTGCGCAGCTCGACCGGCACCGGCTTTTGTCCGAGCGCCGGCACGGTCCCGTTTATCGAAGGCTGATTTCCGGACACCGCAGGGGCGTCAGGGGCATCGAGCTCGTGTTGTAGATCTTTGAGAGTCTCGCTGGCCTGCTTGATCGCGCCGCTGCTTCCCTCCGCCACGTCCTTCAGCGCCTTCACCTTTTCGCGCAGCGTCATCTGATAGCGGGGAAGCTCGCTGACGAGCGAGCCGAGCTGCTGGGTGATGAGGGCGCCGACGGAAAAAATCGCCGCGAACGCGACGGCGACGACAATGATGACGGATGGCGAGTTCGCGAGCCCGAGTCGGCGCAGCACGCGCACCGCCGGTGAAAGTACGAAAGCCAGAATGACGGCGAGCGCCAGCGGCACCAGCACCGGCTGCCCGATATAGAGCACGATGACGATGAGGAAGCCGATCACCGTCATCTCGAACGGCGAGGCCGGAATCGCCTGTGCGGCGAGGGGGAGCGTCGCTCGGGTAGGGCGGTCGGCCATAGCGCTATCCTGTTATTGGAATGTAGTTATGCGGGCCCCTTTCGCGGCGGGCGAATCCCCATCGCGCCGTTGCACAGCGATGTAACGTCAAAGACTACCGCCGCAGACGGCGCGCCGCACCGAGCCCGAAGAGGAAGGCGGCGCTGACCATTCTCAGCGCGCCGAAGTAATCGACGGCCTCGTGCGCCTCCTCGTCGACGGCAGCAACGGCGTTGGCGACGGGCGTCCCGTTGGAACGGCTTCGCTCCTCGGCCTTTTCGACCATCAAAGGCACATACAGCGCCGCGATGCCGATGAGACAGCACGCACCGGCCAACACCGCGGCCGCGCCGAGCGCGCCGAGGCCCGGCCTTAGCAGCAGGTAGGCTGCGAACAGGACGAGCACCAGCGTGGCGATGAAGAATGCCGCGCCTATAGCCGTCCATGTCACTCGTCGTGACACGTTCTCAACTGCATTGTGGGTAGCGCGGCTCGCGGCGTAAAGGACGGCATTCCCTATCATGGCTCACTCGCGCTTACCGGCGTGCCAGAAGCGCGAGTACGAAGCCGACGCCTGCCGCGATCCCTGCGGCCTGCAGCGGATTACGTCGAATGCTCGCGGCGAGCTTGTCGTACTGCTCCTGGGCAAGCGCCTGCGCCTGCTCGACGGTCTCGTTGAATTTTTCCTGCGCCGCACCAGCGACCTCTCGAACCTGGCGCTCGGTCTGGGAAGCCGACTGTCCGCCCTGCGTATAGGAAGCCATGGATCTACCTCTTGTTTCTCAGTTGCTGATCAGCGCGAAAGAATGAGACCGAAGACGAAACCGACGCCGGCGGCGATGAGCGCGGCCTGGCTCGGGTTGCGGCGGATGGCGGATTCGATGTCGCCGATTTTCTCCTTCGCCTTGTCCTGCACATCCTCCATGTTCGAGCCGAGCTGCTCAGCGGCGAGCCGCTTCACGGACTCTGCAAGGCTGGCAATGTCATCGCGCAGCGACTGAACGTTGTCGCCCACGTCGGACGCGGCTGACCGGGCACCCGACTGTTGGTCGGACGAGCGATTGGACGAGAACTGCATGAACAACCTCCACTGTGCGGACGATTTCGGGCTTGCCGAAAGATAATGGAAAGACCTTCGCAAAACGTTGGCGCTAGTATGCCGGTTCCGCCGTTTTGCCTGCCGCGAGCATGATATTTGAATCAGGAACCGAACAATCAACCGGAACGTTCGTGGCGCACAGCCGAAAGTGCTGCCGATCAGGCGTAAAGGGAGCAGGGGAAAGATGGCCAGTCCCGCGAAAGAAGCCGGTGCCTCGAAGGAAACCGGTGTGCAAGAACATACCCAGGAAGGCGTGAGCCCGGAGGCGCTCGCCGAGCTTCGTGACAGTGTAGCCGCGCTTGCAAAGGAAGTAGCAACCATTGCGGAGCGCCGCGTGAAGGCGGCCGGTACAGCCGCCTCGGAGGCGGTTGGAGCGGGAGCCGACGAGGTCTCCCGTGTGATCAGGCGTCACCCTGAGCTATCGATGGTCGTAGCGGCCGCCGCCGGCGCCGTTATCGCCCTTCTGGTCGTTCCCCGCTTTGGCAGCACCCGCAGCTCGCGTTTCGAGCGCTGGATGCCGCATATCACCAGGGCCGACCTTCACGACATGGCCGATAACATCCAGCGCTCGGTATCCCGCGCCGCGAGTTCCGCGACGGCTCCCGTCGCGCCGACCTTCGAGCGCCTGCTCGAAACGCTCGCCGGCATGGATCCGAGCCCGTCCGTCGGATCGGCCCTCGACAAGCTCGGCGGCTGGTTGCAGAAGGCCCAGTCCAAAGCCAAAGATAAAATGCGCTGAAATTCCGTCTTTGGCGCTGCTCAAGGCCGATCGGGCAGGGGAATGAAGTCTTCCAGATCCCCTGGCACGGGTGCAAACCGCTTCGCCTTCCAGTCGGCCTTGGCCGCAGCGATACGATCCTTTGAGGACGAGACGAAATTCCACCAGATGTGCCGCGGTCCGTCCATCGGCTCCCCACCCAGCAGGATGAGCCGCGATTGCCCCGTGGCCAGGATGGAAATCCGGTCACCCGCCCGGAACACGAGTAGCCGTCCTGCGCCGAACGTGTCGCCTGCGATGTCGATCGTGCCCGATACGATGTAGACGGCGCGCTCGTCATAGTCCGCATCGAGCGGCAGTACGGCGCCCGGTGCCAGCACGGCCTCCGCATAGAAGCTCGGATGGGGAAACGCGGCGGGCGATGAGCGCCCGAACATGTCGCCCATCACGAGGCGCACCGTTTTCCCTTCCCCCGATATGCGCGGCAGTTGCGAAGCATCGAAATGCGCGAAAGTGGGCGTCTTTTCCTCATGCGACTTGGGCAGCGCCGCCCAGGCCTGGATGCCGAAAAGGCGTGCCCCCGATGCGCGCTGCTCCGGCGAGGTGCGCTCGGAATGGACGATGCCGGCGCCGGCCGACATGAGATTCAACTCGCCCGGCCGGATGGACATGGTCGTGCCGAGGCTGTCCCGGTGCATGATCTCGCCGTCGAAAAGATAGGTGACGGTGGCAAGGCCGATATGCGGGTGCGGGCGCACATCGATGCCGTTGCCGATGAGAAACTCCGCCGGGCCCATCTGATCGAAAAAGATGAAAGGGCCGACCATCTGCCGCCCTGCGGCCGGTAGCGCCCGGCGGACTGAAAATCCGCCGAGGTCGTGGGCGCGGGGTACGATCACTTGCTCCAGCGCGTCACAAGCGCGAACATCACCGGGCTCGGGATCCTCGGAAGGGTTCCAGCTCATTTATGTTCACGCTCCCATTGCAGCGATGATTTCGGCGTCCGCGCCAGTGTATAGCCGGTGCCGCGCACCGCCCAGCCCGAGACAGGAAAATCAAATGCAAGCCAATCTTCAAGGCAAGGTCGCCATCGTCACCGGCGTCAGCAATGACGGCCAGGTGGGTCAGGCGGTCGCCCGCGCGCTCGCCGCCCAGGGCGTCTCCCTCGCCGTCTGCGCACGCACGAAGGATCATGTCGTCGCCCGTGCGGCAGAGCTCAAAGCGGACGGCGCAAACGTCATTCCCGTCGTCGCATCGCTGACCGACGAGGCCGACGCGAAGCGTCTGGCGGAGGAGACGGTATCGGCGTTCGGCCGTATCGATATCCTCGTCAACCTCGCGGGCGGCCTTTCCGTTTACAAGGCCTCCACGGAGGTCACCGTCGAAGAGTGGACGCGCGAAGTGAACAACAACGTCTTGAGCGCCTTCCTTGCAACGCGCGCCGTATTCCCGCACATGACCACGTCGGGCGGCGGCTCGATTGTGAACTTTGCCCGCGCCGGCAACGCGCAGGCGAACATGCTGCCATACAACGTTGCCAAGGCGGGCGTCGTCGCACTCACGCGCACCTTTGCCCTCGAAGGCAAGAACGCGCATATCCGTGTCAATGCGGTCGCGCCCGGGCTCGTCGACACGGCGTCGAACGTCGCGATGATGAAACCGTCGGATACGAGCAAGTGGGCAAAGCGCGAGGAGATCGCCGATGTCGTCGTCTTCCTCGCGGGCGATGCCGCCCACGGCGTGACGGGACAGGTGCTCGACGTGACTGGCTGGGGCTATGCGTGATTGTCGGGGCTCCGCGGGCCGCGCGAGGCTATAGGATCTCGCGCACCCGCTCGGCCGGCCGGCACAGGCGGGTGCCGCGTTCCGTCACGACGATGGGCCGCTCGATGAGGCGCGGATTGTCCACCATCGCATCGATGAGCTGATCTTCGCTCAATGCGGGGTCGTCGAGGCCAAGCTCGCCGTAGAGCGCCTCCTTGCGCCGCATCACGTCGCGCGCGGTCTGTCCCATCGCCGCGAGCATTCGCTTCAGCTCATAACGCGTCGGCGGCGTCTTGAGATATTCGACGATGTCCGGCTCGACACCCGCCTCCCTGATGATGGCGAGTGTCTGGCGCGACGTGCTGCAGCCGGGGTTGTGATAAATGGTGACGCCCATCGTCGTGCCTCTGTGATGATGCCAGTGAACGATGCAATTTGTGCCGCGGCGGCATAGCAGGCAAGGCGCGTTCGGTGACCGGCCCATGCACGGGGGCCAACCCCCGGCCATGGAACGGTTCTGCGTCCGCGGCCATTGATCCATAGAACCTGAAAGGAGGTTCTCATGGGCGAGAGCAAAACGCGAAAACCTAAGCAGGACGAGGAAGAGATCGGCGGCTTCAATCCCGAGCGTCACACCGAGAAAAAGAAATCGCAGGTGGGTCCGGCGCCGACAGATGATCCCCATCACGCCTACCGCGGCGAGACCAAACGCAAGGTGGACGAGAAAATGCCCCACCAGCCGCCCGATTAATACGGTCTTTACGCTTGGCAGCGGGTGGAGCGACACTCCCGAGGCCGCAAGGGGTGGAAAACGTTCACTATCGAGCGCGAGGATAAGGAGCGCGCGTGGCATCGATGCCCGGCTGCCGCCGCGCCCCCGTGACGCAGCAGCTTAGGTGCCCTATGCCAAGCAGCCTTGCCAAGTACCGGCAGAAACGAGACTTCGAAAAGACCGCCGAGCCCAGTGGACGGGGAAAGGTGCGTGGCGCCGAGTATCCGCGCTTCGTCATCCAGAAGCATGATGCAACGCGACTGCATTACGACCTGCGCCTCGAGCACGACGGCGTATTCAAGTCCTGGGCCGTGACGAAAGGTCCATCCCTCAATCCCAAAGACAAGCGGCTCGCGGTCGAGGTGGAGGATCATCCCCTCGACTACGGCGATTTCGAAGGCACCATCCCCAAGGGCGAATACGGCGGCGGCACCGTCATGCTCTGGGACCGCGGCTATTGGTTGCCCGAGGGTGACGAGAACGTCGATGAAGCGCTGGCCAAAGGCGAGTTGAAGTTCGTTCTCGCCGGTGAAAAGCTCAAGGGCGGTTTCGTACTCGTACGCATGAAAGGCGACCGCTTCGGCGGCAAGCGCAACAACTGGCTGCTGATCAAGCACAAGGACGAGTGGGCCGACAAGGACGGCGAGGCGGTTCTGGCAAAGGACCGTTCGGTTGCTTCCGGCCGCACCATGGCGCAGATCGCGAAAGGCACCGGTAAAGCGCCGACGCCGTTCATGACCGGTGGTCGGCACGCCTTCAAGCCCGACGCGATCTGGCATTCGGAGAAGACCGAGGCAGCCGATCCCCCGCCTGCGGCGCGGCGCTCCGCCGCGACGCGTCCGTCCTCGACACGGACAGCCGTTACCCGGAGCAGGACGGTGCCGAGCAAGTCCGTCGCATCCAGAAAGACCGCGGCAGCGAAGCCGGGCACGAGGACCGCGAAGCCGAAGTCCGGCGCCCGCCCGGCGAAGAAAAAAGCTGCCAGCGACGACGCACACCCTGACCGCGTGTTGGGCATCACCATCTCGAAGCCCGACAAGCCGCTGTGGCCGGCGGAGGGCGAAAGCCCGCCCGTGACGAAGCTGGACTTGGCGCGCTACCTCGAAGAGGTCGGCGACTGGATGCTCGAACACATCGAGGGCCGTCCCTGCTCCCTGGTCCGCGCGCCCGACGGCATCGACGGCGAGCGCTTTTTCCAGCGCCACGCCATGCGCGGCATGTCGGATACGATCGACCTCGTCAGCGTCGAGGGCGACCGCCAGCCTTATATCGAGATCGACCGTGTAGACGGACTGATCGCGATGGCGCAGGTGGCCGCGGTGGAGTTTCACCCCTGGAATTGCGCGCCTTTCGATCCCCACGTGCCGGGACGCCTGATCTTCGATCTTGATCCGGCGCCCGATGTGGCGTTCGAGGCCGTCATCGAGGCGGCAAAGGAATTGCGCACGCGCCTGGACGACCTGGGCCTCATCGCCTTCTGCAAGACGACCGGCGGAAAAGGGCTGCACGTCGTCACGCCGCTGAAGCCATCGAAAGGCCGGCCACTCGGCTGGACGGAGGCGAAGACGTTCGCGCACGCGGTATGTGCGCAGATGGCCGACGACAGCCCGCACCGTTACCTCGTGAAGATGACGAAGCGGCTGCGCACCGGACGCATCTATCTCGACTACCTGCGCAATGACCTCTTCGCCTCGGCCGTGGCGCCGCTGTCGCCGCGGGCGCGGCCCGGCGCGCCGGTGTCCATGCCGCTCAACTGGTCGCAGGTGAGGTCGGGTCTCGATCCCAGCCGCTTCGATATTCGCACGGCGCCTTCCTTGCTTGCCAAGACGAAGCCTTGGAAAGACTACCGATCCGCCGCCCGGCCACTCCAGGCAGCCATCGAGCAGCTCGTCGGGCCGCGCGCCGCATGAGCCATGCAACATAGGGGGGCGCGGACTTCCCTACCGTCAATTCGGCGCTATGGTGCGTCCATGGCCCGACGCTCCCCCAACGACAATTCGTCCGCTATTTCCTTACGGCCGCTCGCCTCCGACGCGTTGCCGCTCGACACCATTGCGCTGGCGAAATTTCTCGTCGGCAAGATGTTGGTGCGCCACGGAGCGGACGGCCCCGTGACGGGACGCATCGTCGAGACGGAGGCATATCCGCCGGGCGATGAGGCATGCCACGCCCGTAGCGGCCGCACCCAGCGGAACGCTTCGCTGTTTTTGGCCCGCGGGCACGTCTATGTTTACCGCGCTTACGGCTCGGCCATGATGCTGAACATATCGAGCGAGGAGGAAGGCATCGGCGCGGGTGTGCTCGTGCGCGCGGCCGAGCCGCTCAGCGGGATAGCCGCCATGCACGCGCGGCGCGGCATCGATGATGTGCGGCGGCTGGCGCGGGGGCCCGGCTGCCTCGCGCAGGCGTTCGACATCGGCTTTGCGCTCGACGGAAAGCTCTATGCGCCGGAAAACGGCATCTGGCTCGCCGATGACGGCTTCAAGCCGAACGAGATTGCAAGCTCGAAACGCATCGGCATCACGCGCAACGCAGACCAGCCGTGGCGCTATTTCGTGCGCTCTAGTCCGTGGGTCAGCGGCCCCGCGTGGCTCAACCGCGCGCAATCATGACGTTGCGGCACCCCAACGGGCCTCGCCACGCATGACGAGCACGTCACACGGCACGATGCGGATGAGCTCCGCAGCCACGCTGCCGATCAGCGCATCCATCAGCGCCGAGCGGGTTTGCGCCGCCATCACGACAAGCTCGATATCTTCCTCATCGGCATAGGCGCTCAGCTCACGACCCGGATCGCCGCGGCGCAGAACCAGCCGCGGGCGCGCGCGTTGCGGAAAAGCCGCTTCGTACGATGCGAGGAACGCCGCGGCGTCTTCTTCCGCCATGGCACGGAATTCTGCCGTGTGAGCTTGCTGATCGCTGACGAGCCCTGACATCGGCGCGTCGTAGGCGTGCACGAGGTCGAAACGCGCCTCGGGGAAAGCACCCATGGCCGCTTCCAGCGCCTCCCGCGATGGCTGGGAGAAGTCCGTCGCTACGGCAATCCGCCGGTAGGGCCCGCGCGCACGGCTGCGGACGATCAGGATCGGCACGGGGGAACGCCGCATCAGCTTGTCGACGGTGCTCCCCAGCACGAGCCGTCCCAGCGGCTCATCGCGCGCAAGACCGGTGACGATCAGATCGCAATTGTTGGCGCGCGCCGCCTCGAGGATCACGTCGATGGGCTCGCCCGTGCCGATGACGACAGCGGGTTGAGGTGCGACATCACCGATGTCCGCACGCACCCGCCGTTCGGCAAGTCGCCGCGGATCGACGCGGCGCGATGCGGGAACGGGCACATCGCTGCCGACACGCAACGCAGTGTCGTCAGGCATGGCGTGCACCACCGTGAGGCGCGCATGCCATTCCTTGGCCAGGAGAGCCGCGCGGTCGAGCGGACGGTCGCAGCGGCAGCTAAGGTCGGTGGCGAGTAGTAGTCGCTGCGGCACGCTCATTTCGTGCTTCACTCCTGCGTCGCTCCGTTTGCAATGCCGGAGCTATGCCGTCTGCTTTACCGCTCTTGCACTTTTCCAGGGTTGATGCCGATCATTGGTATCGAAGCCTCGAGCGAGCGTGGAAAGGAATATCGTGCATCACTCACAGATAGGTGGACACGCGCCAAGTCGCCAGCATTTGAGGGCATGGGGGCCGCTCATCTAAAGAACATCCTTATGCAGACCGTTGCGCGGAGCGCACACGCTGGCATGTATATGTATCGCTCGTAACAATAGCGCGCCGCCAATGGACCGAATCGAGCAGCATCGTCGCGAGCGCCCTTCGCAAGCGCTGTACGGTATCACCGGTCGGTCCAGTTCCCGTCGCTGGGCCCGTGGACGTTGCTGCCGGCAACACCCCCTGTTGCCGGCAGCGCGATCCTTAGCTCCCACACACCCATGCCGGAACCGATGGTACCGGAAATGCAAGAGCGCCGGGCGCGGCTATCGCGGCGCAGGCTTGCCGTCGCCCGGCCAGAAGAATGTGTCGGGAAGCGCGCGCTGGCCAAACACCGCCTGCCCCACGCGCACGATCGTCGCGCCCTCGGCAATCGCAATTTCGAAGTCACCCGACATGCCCATGGAAAGCTCCGGAAGCTCCGCAGCGCCTGGCGCCGCATCCCGTATCCGGCGCAGCACGCGGAAGCAGCGCCGAACCTCTTCCGTGTCGGATGTGAAGCGTGCAAGGGTCATGAAGCCGCGCACCTTGAGTGACGGAAACGCCGCGAGCTCACGGAGAAAACCCGGGACGTCATCGGGCGGCAATCCATACTTCGTCGCCTCGCCGGAAGTGTTCACCTGCACGAGCACATCGATGCCGCGTCCGAGCCGCTGCAAATGGCGGTCGAGTGTCGCCGCCAGCGGCAGACGGTCGAGCGACTGCACCTCGTCCGCGAAGCGCAGCACATCCTTCACCTTGTTTGTCTGCAGGTGACCGATCATGCTCCAGCGAATGTCGTGACCGGCGAGCGCTCCGGCCTTCGCCTGGCCCTCCTGCACGCGGTTTTCACCCAGGTCGTGTTGCCCCGCCGCAAGCGCTTCGAGAATTTGCTCGGGCGATTGGGTCTTGGTGGCGAGGAGTAGACGCACGGCGTCCGCGTCCCGTCCCGATTGCATCGCGGCGCGGGCGATGCGCGCGCGTATGCTCGCGAGGTTCGCTGCGACCGAGCCGACGCCCGTTTGTGGTTCAGATGCGGAGGACATGGAGCCGGACCTTCGACATGGGATACTCCTCTCCAGGAGAGATAGGCGTCGGACACGGCCAGGCGAGCCACGCCCGCGGATCTGCCGATGCCGGATCGAATGCGCTGTCGGCGCCGCGTGGGGCGCGGCCACGAGGCAACTATGTGCACGGCAGGCGATAAAATGCGCATGCCCCAGTGAGAAGGGCCAGTTCGAAGGTTTCGGCCGGGCCACTTGTCGTGCTGCGCCCGCGATCTCCATGAACGCCGATGAATTGCGGCGTTTCATCCGAATGGCGCTTGCGGCCGGGTTTGGCCTGCACCCTTCCGAAAGCGGTCTGCTTGTGCCGCACGTTGCAGGCCTGATTCGGACGAATTTTTGGAGATACCTATTCCGCTATCCATATAGGTACGATTTCGCACCAATTACCGGTGTTTATTCGTTCGCTTAGGTACATTCGATTGTTGGTGAGACGAGGGCGCCGGGCGTGCAATAAAACCATTGCGCGCTCGGTCGCTGTTTAAAAGAAGTCAGTAAAACCAAGGGATTGCGAGGCAAAGCGTTGGAGTCACGCTGTGGCGTAAAATCTACGTTTTCTTATTCGCAGTTTCTTCTGCTTCGCCGGGATGTTGCACGAATAATTGACGCGCGAATATCGTCGCAGCGGTTTTATAGCTGGAATGGCCAGGATCTCGAGTTTCGGGGATTTGTTCGGTTACGAACAAATACGGGCGAGTTCTCGATATCGGCCTGAACGCGAGTGTTTCGCTTCGGCACTGGGCTTTCGGCGGGCGCGATAGTCGGCAAGCGTGCATTTGCCAGCCTTTTTCAGATCAGGGGACGGTTTCGATGCACGCTGCTCTCGGCGGGATGCCGCATGCCAAAACGAAGCTATTTTCTACGGTCAGCGTCATCGCCCTCGCGTCGATGTTGTGGCTGGCAGCACCTGACGACGCCATGGCCGCCAATTGCACCACGGGCTCATTTCCGAACGGCCCCAACATCATCAGCGGCGGCGGCGCGGGCACAAACAATGCAACTGCCCTTGCGTTCGGTACGTCCTCCGCGATCCTCTGCACGAACAATTCGATCACCGGGTCAAATGCGGTGAGCGGAAACGGGAATGCGGTCGCCACTGGTAGTGCGAGCGCGACCGGTATCATCGTCGACAACGTTGTCAACGGGGCAAACAACGCGAGCGGCAACGGTTCGGCCGCCAGTATCGGGATGAGCTCTACGGGATTTGCAAACATCCAGGGCAATGCGGTCAGCGGTGGCACAAGCTCACTCAATGGCAACGGAACCGGTGGCGGAACGGGTAGTGCCACTCTCCTCAACAACGTCATCACCGGCAGCTCGTCTGGCAGCTCCAACGGCACCGGAGTTGCGGGCGGCGGCAGCGCGACGCTAACGAACAACATCATCAACGGCGGCAGCTCAGGAAGCAGCAATGGAACTGGCGGGACCACCGGCAGTGCCTTGCTCGCCAACAACATCATCAACGGCGGCAATTCGGCCAGCAGTAACGGAACTGGCACGGGATCCGGCTCTGCGGTGGTCTCCAATAACGTCATCACGGGTAACAACAGCGGCCGTGCCAATGGCGCGGCGGGATTGGGCAACGGCAATGCGCAGGTTATCGGGAACACGATCTTCGGCAACGACGCCGGCAGCGATAACGGCCGTTCGCTGGCCGTCGGGAATGGCAACGCCGTCGTGATCGGCAACTTTATCACCGGCACTGGTGCGGGTAGCGGAAACGGCTACACGACAACTGGTACCGCCGACGCGACGTTGACCGACAATACGTTTATTGGCGACAGTGCGGGCACCAACAACGGGCGCATCACGGTCGGCGGCGGCAACGCCACGGCGACCATGCGCAACAACTACGTCGAGGGCGCCGGGGCGTTCAACAGTAATGGTAGCATCTTCGGCGGCGCCGGTACCGCGACGGCAAACCTATCCAACAACACGATCTACGGCGCCAGCGCCGGCAGTAACAACGGATTTGTCGGAGTAGGCGCGGGCAGCACCGCCAACGCCGAGCTGCGCAATAATTTCTTCGACGGCGCGGGCGCGGGCTCGGGCAACGGCGGCGTCTTCCTCGGCACCGGCAACGCCAACGCCGTCATCGTGAACAACGAGTTCAGCGGCGCGGGAGCTGGCGCCAACAACGGCTCGGTGCTCGGCGGAGCAGGCAACGCCACGGTCAACCTGCAGAACAATGATGTCCACGGAAACAATTCCGGCGCCGGCAACGGCAGCCTCGCGCTGGGCACAGGCGGCACGGCCTTCGCGAAGGTGTGGGACAACACCATCAATGGCGACAATTCCGGTTCGATGAACGGCACCGCAGGCGGTGGTTCCTCGAGCGCGACCGTCACCGGTAACACGATCAACGGCAACAACTCCGGCAGCGGCAACGGCGCCGGCATCCTGGGTGGCCTCGCATCCGTGACCAACAACATCATCACCGGTGACAACTCCGGCTCCGGTAATGGCACGGGCGCCGGCAGCGGTAACGCGCAGGTCGGCAACAACTTCATCACCGGCAACGGCTCAGGCAGTCTGAACGGGACCGGTAGCGGCAATGGCAACGCCGTGGTGACGGGCAACTGGATCAACGGCAATGCTTCCGGCAGCGGCAACGGTGTAAACGCTGGCGGCAACGGCAATGCAACCGTCACGCACAACCTGCTCTTCGGCAACAACTCGGGCAGCGCCAACGGTGTGCCTGGCGGCGACGCGACGGTGACCGACAACGTCGTCTACGGCAACGGCTCAGCATCCGGCAACGGTATCGGCGGTGGGGCCACCACCGTCTCGAAGAACTTCATCGTTGGTGACGGCTCCAGCAGCCTCAATCAGGGCAATGTGACCGGCAACACGATCTTCGGCGACCTGTCCGGCACCGGAAATGGCAATAACTTTGCCGACAACACGATCATGGGCGATGGGTCGGGCTCGCTGAACGGTGTCAACTTCAAAGACAATACCATCATCGGCAACGTCTCCGGCAACGGCGGCGGCGACGATGTCGCCAACAACACCGTCATCGGCGATTTCTCGGGCAACGGCTACGGCGACGGCGCAAGCTACAATACGGTTGTTGGCAATCTGTCGGGCAACGCCGTCAATGGCTCGGGAAATAGCGCGTTCGGATCGCTGTCGGGCAACTTCATCACCGGCACGGGCAACACTGCCTCGGGGTTCGGCAGTGGCAACGTCGTCGAGGGTGACTTCAACACCGCCGCCGGGTCGTTCTCCGGCAACGGCGTCACCGGCACCGGCAACAGCGCCTCCGGCTTCGGCGTCGGTAACTTTGTCGATGGCGACTTCAACACCGCCGCCGGAACCTTCTCCGGCAACGGCGTCTCCGGCACGGGCAACAGCGCCTCGGGGTTCGGCAGCGGCAACGTCGTCGAGGGTGACTTCAACACCGCCGCCGGAACCTTCTCCGGCAACGGCGTCACCGGCACGGGCAACAGCGCCTCCGGCTTCGGCAGCGGCAACCTTGTCGAGGGTGACTTCAACACCGCCGCCGGAACCTTCTCCGGCAACGGTGTCACCGGCACGGGCAACAGCGCCTCCGGCTTCGGCAGCGGCAACCTTGTCGAGGGTGACTTCAACACCGCCGCCGGAACCTTCTCCGGCAACGGCGTCACCGGCACGGGCAACAGCGCCTCCGGCTTCGGCAGCGGCAACCTTGTCGAGGGTGACTTCAACACCGCCGCCGGAACCTTCTCCGGCAACGGTGTCACCGGCACGGGCAACA
>JBIQJE010000002.1:38009-138748 GCA_044507625.1 Hyphomicrobiaceae bacterium
GCAACCTTGTCGAGGGTGACTTCAACACCGCCGCCGGAACCTTCTCCGGCAACGGCGTCACCGGCACGGGCAACAGCGCCTCGGGCTTCGGCAGCGGCAACCTTGTCGATGGCGACTTCAACACCGCTGCCGGAACCTTCTCCGGCAACGGCGTGACGGGAACGGGCAACAGCGCCTCCGGCTTCGTCGTCGGGAACCTCGTCAACGGCGATTTCAACCAGGCGGCCGGTGCGTTCTCCGGAAATCTTGTCCAGGGCGATGGCAACCAGGCATCGGGCACGGGCACGGGTAATATCGTGCAGGGCAACAACAACCAGGCCGCAGGTTTCGTTTCCGGCAACGGCGTGTTCGGCGACAACAATCAGGCCAGCGGCGCCTTCTCCGGTAATGGCGTCTTCGGTGATGCCAACCAAGCCTCGGGGGTGGGCTCGGGCAATCTCGTCTTCGGCAACGACAACATCGCCATCGGCAACTTCACCGGCAACATCGTCGACGGAAACGCGAACAACGCCGTCGGCGACGGGTCGGGCAATATCGTCGTTGGCAACAATAATAAGGTGTTCGGCGACGGATCCGGAAACGTCGTGATCGGCGATCGCAACAGCGCCAACGGGTTTCTCTCCGGCAACGCGGTCATCGGCAACGACAACAACGCGACGGGAACGCTCGCGGGCAACGTGGTTGTCGGCGACCGCAACACGGCGAACGGTGATGGGTCGGGCAACATCGTCGTCGGCAGCGATAACCAGGCCTTCGGCACCGCCTCCGGTAACCTCGTCTTCGGCGACGCCAACCAAGCTTCGGGCCTGGGTTCTGGCAACATCGTCATTGGCGACGGCAACCAGGCGAGCGGCACTGAAACCGGCAATGTCGTGATTGGCGACAACAACCAGGGTAGTGGCCTGCGCGTCGGAAACGTCGTCATAGGCTCCGGCAACCAGTCGAGTGGAACCGATAGCGGCAACTTCGTCGCCGGCACCAACAATCAGGCCTTCGGCACGGCCTCCGGTAACCTCGTCCTCGGCGACGCCAACCAAGCTTCGGGCCTGGGTTCTGGCAACATCGTCATTGGCGACGGCAACCAGGCGAGCGGCACTGAAACCGGCAATGTCGTGATTGGCGACAACAACCAGGGTAGTGGCCTGCGCGTCGGAAACGTCGTCATAGGCTCCGGCAACCAGTCGAGTGGAACCGATAGCGGTAACTTCGTCGCGGGCACCAACAATCAGGCATTCGGTGACACCACCGGCAACTTCGTGCTCGGTCGCGACAACCAGGCGGCCGGTTCGCGGAGCGGCAACATCGTCATCGGCGACGGCAACCAGGCGAGCGGAACTGAAACCGGCAATGTCGTGATTGGCGACAACAACCAGAGCAGTGGACTGCGCGTCGGAAACTTCATCGTCGGTTCGGGCAACCAGTCGAGTGGAACCGATAGCGGCAACTTCGTCGCCGGCACCAACAATCAGGCATTCGGTGACACCGTCGGCAACTTCGTGCTCGGCCGCGACAACCAGGCGGCCGGCTCGCGGAGCGGCAACTTCGTTCTCGGAGCTGGCAACATCGCGAGCGGCGTGCAGGCCGGAAACTTCGTCATCGGGCTCAACAACCAGGCGACGGGCGAGAGCGTCGGCAACTTCGTCATTGGCTCCGGCAACCAGGCAAGTGGCACCGAGAGCGGCAACTTCGTACTCGGTTCCGGCAACCTCGCATTCGGCACGCGCACGGGTAACCTCGTTGCCGGGTCGGGCAATCAGGCGTCGGGAACCGAGAGCGGCAACGTTGTCGCCGGCGTGAACAACCAGGCCAGCGGCAACGAGACGGGTAACTTTGTTGCGGGCGTCAACAACCAGGCTAGCGGGAACGAAAGCGGTAACTTCGTGATCGGTGCCGACAACCAGGCTTCCGGAAACAACGTCGGCAATCTGGTGGCGGGTTTCGCCAACCAGGCTTCCGGCGCCTTCTCGGGCAACAACGTGATCGGCGCGAACAACCGGGCCGATGGTCTCGAGGTGGGCAACGATGTGCTCGGGGTCGGAAACCAGGCGAGTGGCACCGGCTCGGGCAACGCGGTTGCCGGCATCAACAACAGCGCAAGCGGCCTCGGCGTGGGCAATAGCGTGATCGGCTTCTCGAACCAGGCTGCCGGAGCGTTCTCGGGGAACGACGTCGCCGGAATTGGCAACATGGCCTCCGGCATCGGCGTCGGAAATCAGGTGACCGGCTTCGCAAACCAGGCGACGGGGTCGCTCTCGGGCAACTCCGTGCACGGTGTTGGGAACCAGGCCTCCGGCATCGGGTCCGGCAATCATGTCGCCGGCTTCGACAACCAGTCGAGCGGTGCAAATGCCGGCAACGGTGTGTTCGGCGATAGCAACGTCGCGATCGGAAGCAATGCGGGCAATAACATCACAGCGTCGAACTCGCTGTCGGTGGGAACGAACGCGAGGGCCGCGGCGCAGAACTCGACGGCCATCGGCGCCAACGCGCAGGTCGCGGCGAACCACACCAACTCCACCGCGATTGGCTACGGCGCGCAGTCCGAGTTCAGCAATGAAGTCTCGCTTGGCGCGAAGAATGGCTCGGCGACGTACACCATGCCCGGCATCGCCTCGGATCTCAGCAAGTCCCGCCAGTCCGGACCGCTGGAGGTCGTAACCTCCGACGCCAATGGCCACCTCGCGACCGATGGCGGGCGGATCTACAGCGCACTCGGCGAGCTCGGCGGCGGTGTTGCCATCGCCATGGCGCTGGAGAATCCGGACCTCGTCGGCAGCGAGACCTTCGGAATCGCCGGCAACGTGGCCTACTGGGAGGAGAACGTTGCGCTTGGCTTCAGCGCCATCGGTGTCCTCGGCTACAACCTCCTCGGCACCGGAGATCGCCTCGCAGTGGCAGGCGCAGTCGGCGTGAGCGTTCATGAGAAAGACTATGCCGGCCGCGGCACCAGCAACACGGTTGGTGGACGCGCGGGCGCTCAGCTCACTTGGTAGGACACCCGAACGGATCCGGTAGCGGCCATCATAGCCGCTGCCGGATATCGGTCTTCGATGTAGGGGAGGGCGATCGTCATGGGAGCGTTTCGAGATGTAACCCGGTTTCTTACCTCGGCGAGTGCGTACCCCGGGCAGCTCGATGGCACCACGGGCTGGAACCCGATCGACGCCGGAATGGCGGCGGTGCGCGATCGCAACGTGGCGCGCGCGCGTGTGATACCGGTGCGTGAGGGGGTGCGCATCATCGCGCTGAATAACCTGAAGCCCGCGTGCGGTGTCTGGCACTTCTCGTGGGACATCGAACGGTTCTGCGAGACCATGATGCTGCAGACGATCGATGGCGCTCTCCACATCTGCGCGCCAAGGCCGCTCAACGAGTGGGCGCCGGTTGCCCATTTTACCGATAGTCCGGACCCGGTTCCGCTGCGTACCGGCAAGCGGGAGGCGCTGCCGTACTGGTTCCTGCGGATCACGGCTTTTGAGGATTTTCTCGACCGCTGCTCAGCCGCGAACAGCCGCCCCGGCGACCATTTTCCATCCCGCGCAACCTACCCGCGCGCCGCAACGCGCCTCGGATGCCACCTCGAGCACATGAAGCTGCACGGCAACGAGGAGCGCTTTGCACGCTGGTATGACGCGCTCAAAGACGCCCGTTACAAGCACACCGGCGATGAATGTTGGCGCAGCGCGATCGCGTCTAATCCCGGTGTCCCCCAAGGGTGGTTTACCGTCTCGGCGCTGATCGAGACCGACACCGGCGCCTGCAAGGCGGTTCAACTGGCCGTGTCGGATCACCTCTCGCACTCGGGGATAAGCATCGCCGCGGCGCGCCGCAGCCGCTTTGGCTATGGCGTGATGCTGGCCGTGGAAGAGATCAAGCGTCTTTGCGCTGCGGGCGCGACGTCGTTCGACTACGGCGTGAGCGGAAATTACGGCGGGTACAAGAAGCAGATATTCCTCGACGCCGTGCCGACCGTCGTCGCGCGTTGACGACCGATCAACGCGGCGACGATAGTCGGGCGAGATTGGCGCACTAGCGTACGCTGATGCATGTGGGTCATGGCGCTTTGCTATACCCGGCCGTTGACCCTCGCTGACATGCACACCTAGGCTCGCCGATCGTTGGAGCGCATGCTGGGGCGGTGGGGCTATGCAAGACACGAAGCTCAGCGGGTTCGTCGAGAACTTCGACGAGCACAATCTACAGGTTTACAATCTCGGCGGCGTCGTATCGGACTTCGGCGAACGGTCGTCCCTCTACCCTGCCGAAGCGGTGCTCCTCGAGAAATACCGTCTGGAAATCGAAAATGCCGACGTGCTCGATATCGGCGTCGGCGGCGGAAGGACCACGCTGCATCTGTTGGCGAATTGCAGGTCCTACCGGGCAATCGATTACGCGCCGGGGATGATCGAGGTCTGCCACAGAAGGTTCGTGGCGTGCCCGTCTGAAACATTCGCTGTCGGTGACGTTCGCGATCTCGCGGCCCACGCGGACGGCGCGTATCGGTTCGTGCTCTTGAGCGGCAACAGCCTCGACTACATTCGCCACGAGGACCGGAACAGGGCTCTGCGCGAAGTGCGGCGCGTGCTCGCGCGCGACGGGCTGTTCCTGTTCTCCACCCACTCGCTGCACGCATACCCGTTCCGCGATCCGGTGATTCAGGCGCGGAACAGGCACGCGGATGCTGCGCGCATGGCGTCGCAGGGATGGTATCACCTCGTCGACTACGCCGACCGCGTCGTCACCCACTACGTCTATCCCCATGTGCAGCTTCGCGACTTGGCGGCGGCGGACTTCGCCACGCTCGATGTGCTGGATCTGAAGGGACGGCCTTTCGATTTTTCATCGCCGCCGGATGATTGGATGGTGCACTTCATGTGCCGCGCGATCTGATTGCGCATCCCATCGTGGCGCGGCGCTGCTCGAGGCGTAAGGGCGTACGCGTCCGCTGAAGCCTCAATAAACCCAATGTTTCTGCAACACGTAGGTTTGCACGCTGGCCAAGAGGTCGGCAAGGATGAACGCCAGCAGCGCCGGAACGCCCGCGGACGAGGCGAAATGGACGGTTGCCGTCGCAATCGCGAGACCGAGCCCCTGCGTCGCGACGTATCGCACCATCGCGATACGGTGTCGACGTGACGAGCGGAACGTGACCCGCCGCTGGCCGGCATAGGCGAAGGGGATGCACAGCAGGTACGAGGCGGCGGAGGCGGCTGTCGGTGACAGACCTGCCCAGTTCAGCAGCTTCGCGATGACGATGTAGCCCGCCGACGCCGAGGCGCCGATCAGGACGAACGCGGCTTTCTCCCGGAGTGCTAGGTCTCGCATGCCGGTTGCGGTATTCGGCGGTTGGCGGCGGGAAGCGTAGAGACGCCGGCGGAAAGCCACAGCAGCAGCAGTCCCCCGCCCACCGGCAACGCGTATGAGAGGAATGCCGCGCGGCGCTTGGCGCCGAGTTGCCTCACGACGAGATTCGGGAGGTCCTGGCGCACCAGCTGCGGCAGTAGCGTATCCACGACGACGTTGTCGACGTGCGAGCTCTGTCGCTGGTAGTCCCACGGCGAGAACATCTGGATGCCCGCCATCGCAAAGCAAAGAATGCCGCTTAGAATCGCGACGCTACCCATGATGCGCCGCGCGATGACACTGCTCCTGTCCCACAGCCAGCCGAATGGCAGCGCAACGAAAGCGAGTGCCGGCGCGATGTATCGCGGACCGGTGCTGGCGCCTGCATACCAGTTGACGTACGCCGCGTTGATGAGAAGGAAAGCGACAAAAACTGCCATGCAAAGGATAAGCGCCGACCGCGCACCGGCCCGCCACATCGCCAGCCAGCTCAGCGGAGCGAGAAGCAAGACCGGCGACAGCCACAGCAGTCCGCGCCCACCGCCGAAGAGGAGCTGCGCAGCGACCGTCAGGCTCGGCGCCGTGAACGCGATGGCTTCGTATCCCGGCGGGGCGATGGAGTGGCTGTAGCCGACGGAGAGGGGATCACCGAACAGCAGGAGGTTGTGCAGCATGAACGGGGCGCCGGCGGCCAGCCCCCCGAGAACGGCTCCCGCCGCCATTGGGACCGTACGGAGCGGCGTCATGCGCCAGGATCGCCAGGCGCCGTAGAGCGCTATGCTGAGCACGGCGGGCGCGGATGTCAGCTCCAGCAGGATCGCGACACCGAGCAAGAAGCCCGATCCGACGCCCGCGCACCATGACTTTAGCGCCGTCCAATCATCTCCGACGCCGCCGCTGCGTGTCGTCGCCGCAACCACCGCCCCGAAACCGAAGACGAGGAACGCACCACACGGCGCATGCGAGAAGAACGTCGTCGCCCAGCCCCATGTTGGTGTCGCGAAGCCATAGATCATCGCCGCAAAGAGCGATCCCTTCTCGGAGACGCCGAGAACGAGTGCGGTGCGGAAGAGAACGACGACGGCGAGCGCGGTGAGGAGCGCCGAGGTCGATACCGTCGCCACCCACTGCACCCAATGCAGCTCCGCTGTGAGGACGGCGCTGCCGCTACTCGCATCCATACTTATCCAGCGTGTGCCGGGTTCGAGCCATCGCAGAGCCTTCACGGCGGCGGCGGTTGCAGGCAGCGCGAGCAAGCTCAAGCCGGGCGCTTTGTCGGAAATGTAATGTCCGTGGGCCGCACCCTTGTCGTCGGTGAAGGATGCGAACGCGTCGATGTAGAGCGAGCCGCGCTCGATCATCGCGAGTGTCATGGCGATGCGCGGCACCGTATTCCCGTTGCCAACGCCGCTGAAGATGAGCCCGAAGGCGAGATAGGCGACAAAGAACAGCGCCAGAGAAATGCGGCGTTTGGCTTCGCTCATCGGATCGCTCCTAGCATCCGCGATGGGCACCGGCGGTTGGATAGCCGGCGGCCGGTTGCCGCGCTCCTTCCGCCCACGATTGCAGGCGGCACTCGGCGCGAGAAGGCATGTGCCATATGCGCGTTTCCAGCTCCGGCGCCGATAGAAGACAGCGAAGCTCTTCGCGGCGCCGTGTGACGACGGGGTCGAGACGGCTCAGCTCCGAATCGACATAGCCGGGATGACACATGATGAGGTGACGGCGCCCGGCGCAGCGAAATGATCGCTCGAATTCGTCGGTGAAGCTGATCCGTGAGTCGAAGCTCGAGAAACCGGAAAAGCCGCTGTTGGTTGGAAAGCCCGCGCGGCGCGCGGCGGTGCCGAATCCGTAGCTCAACGCAGCGACGGCGAGGGCCTTGGAAACCGCGCATCCTCGCGCGACAATTGCGGCAAATCTATCGCTCGGATCGCGCACGAGCGGACGGCGATCGGGAAATCGTGAGACGAGTGCACGCAGGAAACCCTCGCGAATACCTGGGAGCACGTGCACATGTTGATGACCGTCGATGAAATCGGGGAAATATCCCGTCGCTTCCTCGAAGCGATCGATCTGGCGTGTCACTTCAGTTGCAATTTCTTCTGCGGCGGGCCTGCGGCCGAACAGACAGCGCTGGAGAAGTGCGCCTAAGCTTGGCAGCGTGCCCGACGGCGCGAGATCGGGCATCGGAGCGAGCGGCGCGCCCAGCGTGAGATTGACGTGCAAGCCGATCGCGATGCCCTCGCGGAGCGCCGCGAGACGCAGAGCCTCGCGGGGCCAGGTGGGAAGCGTAACAATGGCGGTCGTCGCCGAGATGCGGCGCGTTTCTGCGAGTTCCTCGATTCCGGAGCTCACGCCCGAGCTGATGCCGAAGTCGTCCGCGCAAAGGAGGGGCGGGGTGCCGACGCTAGAGGTGGGCACGGTGCTCGCTCCCGATCGTTACGACGCGGTCCTCGGTTTGGTGAGGTGGCGCGATACCGATTTCGTCCGCCACGATGAAGAGCGGCCTGCCTTTCACTTCTTCGAATACGCGGCCGAGATACTCGCCAACGACACCCAGCGAGATCAGCTGAATGCCCGCAAGGAACAAGATCGAGATGATTAGCGTGGCGAAGCCGGGAGAATCACGCCCGAAGGCGAGCGTCTGGAACAGTACTACCAGGCCGTAGAAGAATGCCGCCGCCGAGATCATGATTCCGAGCAGCGACCAGACGCGCAGCGGCACCGTCGAGAAAGACGTGATGCCGTCGATCGCAAGGCGAGCCAGCCTCCGCAGCTTCCAGCGCGATGCACCGTCTGCGCGTTCCGACACGGTGTAGGGCACACCGAGCGTGCGGAAGCCGATCCAGGAATAAAGGCCTTTGCTGAAGCGCGCCGATTCGCCGAGCCGGTTCATCGCATCGACGGCGCGCCGGTCGAGCAGGCGGAAATCTCCCGATCCCTCCGGGAGCTTGACCTTGGCAAGTGCGTTGAACAGGCCGTAGTAGAGCTTCGATGAGTAGCGGCGCGATCGCGGGCGGCCGACCGCAGCGTCGATCCGCTGGCCGAACACGATCTGCCAGCCGTTGCGCCATTCCTTGACAAAAGTCTCCAGGAGCTCGGGCGGATGCTGAAGATCGGCATCCATGAGAATCACCGCATCGCCGCGCGCATACTTCAGTCCTGCAGCTAGCGCGATCTCCTGCCCGAAGTTGCGGCTCAACGAAATGGCGCGAACGCGCCTGTCGCGAGCATTCAGCTCTTTCAGCTTGGCGAGGCTATCGTCGGCCGAGCCGTCGTCGACACAAAGAAGCTCCCACCGCGTGCCGAGGCGATCGAGCACGGGAAGCAAGCGGTGGAACAGGCGTTCGAGATTCTGCGCTTCGTTGAAAATCGGAATGACGACCGTGATCAATTCATGCCGCATCCTGTCACCATTCCCTCTTCGATCCGAACCGGCCTGAAAGCGCACCCTAGCGACAGACACCTTCTCCGTTGAAGCATGCAGCAGGGCTCTGTGCGGTCCCGCACGGTTTTAGCTGTCGAAAGGTGCGAGGTGACTGCGCGTGCTGGATCACGGCGCTGCTGGTGATGCGCGGAAGCATCGGGATGTGCCGCTGATCGCTATGCAAAGCTGGATTGCAAAGTGCGCGGTTCAATCCGTGTCTGTGGCAATAGTGCGATTTTGCGTACGCAAGCGCACCGCCTCATCCAATGCGTGCGCTTGTGTACACCAATGCGTTTTGACGCGATTGCACGCACCGATCTACGAACATGAGCGATGCGGCGCCGTTTGGTGTGCAACGAAGCATCGCAAGATCTGCGTACCCGTAGCGAACAGTAGCTTTTGTGTAACTGCTGTTTGAATTCACGCGGAGTACGCGAAATGAATTACAGCGCCCATCGGCTGTTGCCGAATGCCGTCGAATGCATACCCGCGTTCTTTATCAACCGGGACCGGGATCGAGAGCGTCGCAGCTTCATAGAGGCGCAGCTCGCGTCCTGTGGCCTGCCTGCCGAGCGCATCAGAGCCATTGACGGGCGCGATGTGCCCCGGATTTTGCGCCACTATTTCCTTGAGAGCGGCAAGCTCACGTCCAAACTGAGTGCCGGTGAGATCGGTTGCTACGCAAGCCATCTCCTCGCTGCGCAGCGTATCGTGGTGCGTGGCCTACCCTACGCACTGATCATCGAGGATGACGCCACGCTGCCGGCAACGTTGTGCCGCGATCTGATGGAAATCCTGAGAGCACTTCCCTCCGACTGGGATATCGTCCAGCTCTGCGCCGAACCGACACACGCATTCAAGCCAATCAAGTGGCTCCGCCAGGGACGCGAGATCATCCGGTATTCGCGTATCCCCGGCGGAGCTGTGGGCTACCTCATGAGCGAGGCCGGCGCGCGCAAATTTCTCGCGCGCCGTCCGCGCGAATGGCCCGTCGACACGGATATCAGGCAGCCCTGGGTGTTCAGCACGAACGTGTTCGGCGTCACGCCGAAGCTCGTCGGACACAGCGGCGTGCTGAAATCGGCCGTACTCGAATACGGCGAGCGGTCCCGCCGCCGGCGAGGCGTGCACAGGCCCACCCTGCGCTATCCGGTGGGAAGTCCATTCCATACCGTCGAGAGCGCCGCATTCAACATCCTGCAGCTCGGGCCGCTCACCTGGGCGCGATGTCTCGCAGCGAACGCGAGCCGCCGGTTGAACCGGTGGATGTTCGGCGCCGTGCCGATCGTTGCGCCACGTGAGACGAGCCAGCAGACATTGTAGCTTTTCGCTTATGGAGTGGGTCGCTCAATGCGGATACTTTTTGTCAGTCCCGAAACGCCCGACAACGGTGGCGCGGGCATCGCCACTTACATCGATCAGGCGACCGCGGCGCTATCGAAGCGCGGCCACGAGTGTCACGTCCTGACATGGGACGAGGAGATCGAGCAACCTTGTGAAAAGAATAGGCCGCATTACCGGCTGCATCGATATCCGAACCCGCTGTTCGATGGCGGAAACCTCTCCGGCGTGGACCCGGATCTGCGCGTTTCGGCCGCGCTTGCCGATTGGATCATCGATCTTCAGCGCCGCTTCCATTTCGACATCATCGAAGGCACCGATTGGAAGGCGCCGCTCTATTGTCTTCTGCAGCGGCGCAATGTCGAAGCGGAAATGGCCGATTGCCGGATCTGCGTCTTCAATCACGGACTGACCTACGCGATCGCCCGTCACGAGGGAACGTTTACGCCACGCTCGACTTTCCAGCGCGTCAACCTCGAATATCAGTGCCTGCAACTTGCGGACACCGTCGTTTGCCCCTCGCACGCCGCGGCCGGCGCGCTGACGGAGATCCATTCCGTTCCGCGCGATCGCATCGCGGTCGTGCCCGAGCCGCTCGACTTCCATCGCGAGCGCGTATCGGAGCAGACGCCGGATAGGTGCCTCCTGTTTTTCGGCAGCGTCGCCGTATCCAAAGGCCTGCGCGACTTCATCCGCGTCGCCAACCGATTTGAGGCCCAGAGCCCGGGCTGGTGCGTGGAGTTCATGGGGCCGTTGCATGGCAAGGGCCGCGCGCCGAAAGCCTTCGCGGAAGACATCCTTCAATCGCTGACAGCGCCAGCGGAGAAGGTGCGCATCACTGGCGCCCTACCGCGGGAAGAGGCGCTCGCCCGCATCGGCAGGCATCACACGCTCATCAACATGTCGAAGCGCGAAACGTTCTGCTACGCGTTCGTCGAGGGTTTGCTCAGCGGCGCCCGCCCGCTCGCGCTGGCCGCGTCGGCGCAAGCGGAATTCATCCCGGACGCGCTGCGGCACGAATTCTCCATCAATGCCACGGCTGCGGACGTAGACCGGTTTGATCCGGATGCGCTGGACCGCGCATGGGCGCGCCATGCCGGCGAGGTTTGCGACTATGCACGGCGTCTTACCGCGCCTTCGGCGTATTGCGAAGCTTACGAGCAACTGGCGGGGAGCTGGCCGCGCGTTGCGTCCATCGTCGGGGGGCGGTGGGCGCAAGCGCAGGTTTCGGTGCTCATTCCCGCCCGCGAGCCGGAGAACTATCTCCTGGACGTGATCGACTCGGTCCACGCGCAGACGGTCGAGGCAGCCGAAATCGTCGTCGGCGACGACGGCAGCAGATCGGAAGCGGCCAAGGCCATTCTCAGATCGGCGGCGCAGCGCCCCGGCGTGCGCGTCGTTCACTTCCCCTGGCGCGGCTTGGCCGATACGCGCAACCGGCTGCTGCAGGAATGCCGCACGCCGCTGTTCGCTTTCGTGGACGCCGACGACCTGCTCCAGCCGAATTTCATCGCCAGGAGCCGGGAATACCTGAGCGCGAATTTCGACGACGGCGTGCGCTGCGTGCAAGGCTGGTACGAGCTGTTCGGCACGCAGAGCGGCGTGAGAGGCCCCGTCATATACCAGCACTTTTCACACGCGCTCTGGAACGATCTCAAGAATACGGTGCTGGGCGTCACCGAAGTGTTCCGCGACCTCGGCTATGACGCCGAGCTGATGGGGGGCGAGGCGGAGGATTGGGAGTTCTGGCTGCGCTACTTCCGCCAGGGCTGGCAGGTGCGCATCATTCCCGAGGTGCTCTGGCGCTACCGCCGCCATCAGCATGCGCTTTCCGCCCATTGGTCCGAGGCGATGTCGCTTGGAACGGCGAGGGCGAACGCGCGGATACTGGGGTCGGGAGGTGCCGGCAGCATTCCACCGCACGTGTGGGAGTTCGTCGGCGAATACATGTATCTCGGCGAATCCTTCTTCGGCCAGCACGTCGGCGGAAGCCGCCATAAGGACCTGAGCAAGATCGCGACGCGGGTCTCTTCATTCTCGCGCGCCGGCCAGCCGTTGAATTTCCGCCAGCGTGCCGCCGTGCGGATCATGCGCCACCTGTCGCGGTCGCTGCGATGAGCGGGCAGCCTCAAAAGAGGGGACTTTCGTTCCCAGGGAACGCGATCCACCTCGATGCGTCGACCATCGAGATCGTACGGCGCTTGACCCTCGAGCACTTCTGGACCTATGCGCCGCGATATGCATTCGCATTCGTGCTGATGGCCGTGTTTGCGGGGTGCACCGCGGTCACGGCGTGGCTGATGAAGGATGTGGTGAACCGCATCTTCGTCGCGCAGGATCGCGTGGCGATGGTCTGGCTGCCGATCGTGATCTGCTGCCTTTTCCTAGCGAAGGGCTTCGCCGCCTATTTCCAGGAAATCTCGCTCGCCCACATCGGCAACCGCATCGTGGCCGATACGCAGCGCCGCCTGTTCGCCCACGTGCTGCAGATGGATGCGAGCTTCTTCCTGCGCCAATCCTCCGCCGAGCTCGTCACGTGCATGAGCCAGCGGGCAGGCGCCGTCCGCGATGTCTTGAACATCCTCGCGCTCGGCGTGGGGCGGGATCTCTTCACGCTTCTCAGCCTGTTGGGCGTGATGCTGTCGCAGGACGTTCTGATGACTGCGATGGCCGTGGTGGCGGGACCGGCCATTGCGGTCGGCTTGCGGCAGCTCACCAAGCGCGTGCGCAAAGCAGCCGACAGCGAATACCAGTCCATGACCACCGTCATCGCGACGATGCGCGAGGCGTCCCAGGGAATCAGGATCGTCAAGTCGTTCCAGCTCGAGCCGCTGATGGAGCGCCGCATGGGCGATGCCATCGGTGCGGTGGAGCGCATAAACAACAAGCTGACGAAGATCCAATCCCTCACCAACCCGTTGATCGAAGCCGCTGGCGGTATCGCGGTTGCCGCGGTCGTGGCCTATGCGGGTTGGCGGAGCGTCGCCTACGGACAGACGCCCGGCGAGCTCTTCGCTTTCCTCACCGCGCTGCTCATGGCAGCCGATCCGCTGCGGCGCCTATCGCGCATGCAACTGCAGCTTGCTTCCGCCGCCATCGGCGCCAAGGCCCTTTACGCGATCATAGATACGCCGGCGCAGGAATCGAAAAGCGCCACGCCCGCGCTTGTGATCGACAGGGGAAGCGTGGCCTTCGAGAATGTATCGTTCGGTTATTTCGCCGACGAGCCCGTGCTGCGGAATTTGAGCTTCACGGCGCAGGGCGGCAAGGTGACCGCCATCGTCGGTCTTTCCGGAAGCGGCAAGACGACCGTTCTCAACCTCATCCAGAAGATGTGGCGCCCAGACACCGGAATCATCCGGATCGACGGGCAGTCCATTTCCGATGTGTCGACGCTGTCATTGCGTAGCCAGGTGTCTCTCGTCAGCCAGGATGTCTTCCTGTTCGAAGGGTCGATCCGGGAGAATATCGCGGCTGGATCGAAGGACCATTCCGAAGCGGCCATCAAAGCGGCGGCGCGCGCCGCCCATATCGACACGTTCATCGAAAGCCTTCCCGATGGCTATGAGACGCCTGTGGGCGAGCTCGGAGCGATGCTGTCCGGCGGCCAGCGTCAGAGGATTTCGATTGCCCGCGCGTTCCTGAAGGACGCACGCATCATCCTTCTGGACGAGCCCACGTCCGCTCTCGATGGCCATTCGGAGCAACGCATTCAAGCGGCGCTCGCCGGGCTCATGAAGGGCCGCACGACCATCGTGATCGCTCACCGGCTGTCAACCGTCGCGACCGCCGACCGCATTTTCGTCCTCGCGGAAGGAAGCGTTGCGGAAAGCGGCACCCATAGGGAGCTGATCGCGGAGGGGGGCCTCTACGCGCATCTCTACAAGGCGCAGTTCTCGCATCCCGTGGAACCAGAATTGCTGCAGGCAACCGCATAGTCTTCGACAGGAGGCGAGCGTGATCCCAGAAGTTACCGTGATGATGCCGGTCTACAACGCCCGGCCGTACCTGCGGGCAGCGGTCGGGAGCATCCTGACGCAGACGCTCGCCAATCTGAAACTTCTCATCATCGACGATGGGTCGGACGACAGCTCCGCCGAGCTCTTGCAGGAGCTGGCGAGCACCGATGCGCGCATAGAGCTCATCCGGCGCCACCGGATGGGACAGGTCGAAACGCGCAACGAGCTATTGCATCGGGCGGAAACCGAGCTCGTCGCCTGTGCGGACGCCGACGACATTTCAGTGCCGACGCGGCTGTCGGATCAGCTCGTGCGCATGAGGGCCGACAGCGGCCTCGTCGTGCTGGGAACGCAGCTCCGCATCATCGATAGCAGCGGACACGTCCGCGGTCACATGGCAAGGCCGACGGGCGTGGAGGAGGTACGCAGGGCGCTGCTGCGGGGCGCAGCGATATCGCAACCCTCCACCATGCTCCGCAGGGCGGCGATCATCGCCGCCGGCGGTTACCGCAAGTGCTACGAGCATGCGGAGGACTACGACATGCTCCTGCGTGCCGCCGAGATGGGCAAGGTCGATAACACGGAACAGATCGGCATCGACTATCGCGTCCACGAGCAAAGCGTCTCGCATCGGCACGCCATTCGCCAGATGGCGTCCGCCGATCTCGCGCGGGCGACGCACGCGCTTCGCACCGCTGGCGAACGCGATCCAACCGCCGGCTTGCAGGCTGTCCCTGGCTACGATCATCCGGTGATGAAGGCTCTGGTCCCGTCGGCTGCACTCTATGCGGTGCTCGAGATGGTGCGCACCCACCCAAAGGAAGGGCCGCTTCAGGAGCTTCTGTCCGCCGCGATCAATCGGCGCCAGCAGCGCCATGTGCAGCGCGCGCTCATCGCTGCCGTGCGCCAGCGGGAGTTCGATGCATTGAGTGCCCGCGCGCTGCTACGCGCGGTGGCGCTCGGTCCTGGACGTTTCATTCGCTCCTATCGCGCGGCGCCCGGCCACCGGGAAGCGGTGACGCCGGCCGGCGCGCGCGAACCGCACCGGCCAGCGGAAGCGATTTCAACGCAGACCAATGAGCGTGGGAGGGCACGATGAGACATACCTTTCAATCCTTCTGGATCGGGGATCGTCTTTCGCCCTATGAGGCGCTGTGCATGCGCTCGTTCCTCGACCACGGGCATGCGTTCGCCCTCTATGCCTATTCCGATCGTCTCGAGGTGCCCCGGGGTGTCGAGTTGCGCGACGCTTCGGCGATTTTGCCGAAGGATCAGTGCTTCGCCTATAGCACCGGATTTGGCAGTGGCTCGTTCTCGGCCTGCTCGAACCTGTTTCGCTATCTGCTGCTGCACAGATTTGGTGGCTGGTGGGTCGATACCGACGTCGTCTGCCTCACCGGTCGCATTCCGTTCTACTATAGCTTCTTCGCCCACGAGGACGCCGACTTCATCAACGGTGCGGTGCTCTATTTCGAGCCGGGCGATCGCCTGATCGAAGAATGCCTCCGCGACGCGCTGGAGCTCGGCCGCGACGTGACGTGGGGGCAGATCGGGCCGAGGCTGATCACCAGGAAGGTGCATGCGCTCAACCGCGGATGGGAGGCCCAAGCCTCCGCCACCTGTTACCCTGTCCATTGGAGCGCTGCGCTTGACCTCGTCGATCCCCGCAAGACGGCGGAGATCGCAGCATCCACCTCGGACAGCATGCTGCTGCATCTGTGGAACGAGATCTTCCGCCAGGCCGGTCTGTCGAAGAAGTGCCTGCCGCCCAGCGGCTCATATCTTCGGATGCTGGCGGAGAGACATCCCGTTCCCGGATGGAAGGGTCTCTATCTACTGAACGCTGGTTCCGAAAGTGCCCTGCCCGGTGCGCTACAGAAAGTACGCCTTCCGGCACGCGACAGGATGAAATGCATAGCTGACAGGATCTTACACAACAGCCTGCGCCGTCCGATGCGCATAGAGCGTCCACCTTACTATGCAGCTGCCGAATAGCTTACGGCGGGATCCATGTCCGTAGTTGCCCTTGTCGGAGGTTGGATCACGAAATATTTATGAAGCGGTCGACCGCTTGCCATCGGTGGTGAGCATCGCGAGGACGTTGTAGCCCGCGCTTATGTATGAGACCCGCCATATCCTCGTCGTAGATGACGATAGAGAAGCGAGTGCGCTTCTGGAGCGGATCTTTTCGGAAAATGGATTTCTCGTCACCGTTGCCGGTAACCCAGCGGCGGCCATGCGGTGCCTGGAAGAATATGCGATCGACCTGATTACCCTAGATATCGGCCTGCGCGGCGGAGATGGATTGGCAATCGCTCGCGTTCTGCGAGAAACGCGGGACACGCCCATCGTAATGATTACCGCCAGAGCGACCGCCGATGATCGCGTCCTTGGTCTCGAGAATGGCGCCGACGACTACATCGCAAAGCCATTTGATCGGCGCGAGGTCGTCCTGCGCATCCGGAAGATCCTTGACCGTTACAATATTCATACCTCGTCGATGGCGAATGAGCGCTATCAATTGGATTTCGGCATTCTTGACGTCGCGCGGCGAGAATTGCGTTCGCTTGGCGGCGACCTGATGGGAATTACGGCTTCTGAACTGGATCTGTTGACTATTTTCGTTCGCCAGCCGAGCCGCATTCTCTCCCGTGATGAAATCATGCGGCGTCTGAAGGGCAGAGCTTGGTCGCCCATGGAGCGAACGCTGGACAAGCACGTAGCGCAGCTTCGCAAGAAAATCGAGCTGACCGGTGATCCGCCGCAGATGATCAAGAGCGTGCGGGCGATCGGCTACATGTATGCCGGAAAGGTCGAGCGGGCATGAGGCTTCCCGACCGTCAGCGTACAAATGGTAACAAAACTTCCCTTGCGAATTGCGGGCTGCAGGTGGAATTTTAACGGCTGACGGCAGTCGTATTTGTGTTGTCGTAATATGGAGATTTCCGGCGCCGATATGGGCCGGCATCGCACACATTGACTGGCTGTTAAACTGCAGCCACACGAACCCAGAACGTCAGAAGGTAAAAAGAACGCGGGCGACCTTGCCGGTCGCTGCGCCCCCCTTTCTGCGAGCAGCCAGCAAGGCTGATAATTTCCGGCCCGAGGAAAATAAAGGGAGAATTGCCGCTAGCCGATTTTATCGGCGGGAATTTGATGCGCGGAGCGAGTTGTAGGCGCGGATGGGAGAGCGAATTCTCGTAAAAACAGAAATGAAATAAGTGATCAGACGTAACTTATCAAAGTTCGGTAATTCCTTTTGTACGATAGCGATCAGCGAACGTTGACCATTGCGCGGTTCCTTTTCGTACAATCGGTGTGTGAGATTGAGTTTAGAAGTGCTTTCCATTTTGCAAGCTCAGGGGGCGTGCAATGGGGACTGGAAATCTTCTGCTGAATACGCTGGCGCCTGACCATCAGGAGCTGATCTATCGGAATATGGATTTTGTGGTCATGTCCTACCGCCAGCAATTGATGCGGCGGCGGTGCAGACCGGAATACATCTATTTCCCCGAAGGAGGGCTCGTTTCAGTCGTCGCCCGCTCGGTGCGCCGCGAACAGGCCGACGTCGGGACCATCGGCAGGGAGGGGTGCACGGCCGTCGAAGTCGTATTGGGTTGCGAGCGCGCCTACCAGGATGCGGTCGTGCTAATTCCCGGGCCCGCTTGGAGAATCGATACCGAGAAAGTGCTGGCGCTATGTCAGCATGGCTCGCCGCTCCGGCCGGTTTTGATGCGGTACGCGTACGTCACCTTGATGCAGGCGCGAGAGACCGCGCTAGTCAATGCTCGTGGTACGATACTTCAGCGCGTCGCCCGGTGGATTCTGATGGCGTCCGAAAAAATGAGCACGACGCATCTCACTCTCACCCATGATGAAATTTCGGCGGCTCTCGGGGTGAGGCGCGCAGGCGTCACCATTGCGCTGGGGCGTCTCGCCGATACGGGTGTCATTCAGATCGGGCGCGGACGCATCGACGTCGGAAATCCGCCGGGGCTAGTGGAGGCGGCGAAAGGCTATTATTCGGCGATGAATATGGCAGATCCCGGCCTGGTGCCCGCCGGCGCCGATTGACGCTTTCTCTGTCGGCAATAGGGCGCGAATAGACGCGTGCGCTTTCGCACGAAAGCGGCGCGGGAGTTCATGAAATACGCGCACAAAGCTCGCTAGGCCATCCCGGATGACCATATTCCAGCGCGTGTCCGCGCTATTCGCCCGGCATGCCGGCGACCGGCCGCCAAAGATACTGCTCATGCCCGATAAGCGGGGATGGATATTCGACAAGTGCGCCAAGGCCATCGCCAGGCACCTCGCAGACGAATTCGATTTCTCCATCCGGTACGTGGAGGACGGTCCCGGTTTTGACGCGCGCGAGTTCGACCTCGTCTATGTGTTCTTCTGGGGCGAGGCCATCTACAAGGGGATGAACGTCGACCCCCACCGGCTGGTGAAACACGTCGCGAGCCATCGATGGGAAGACAATCCGGCCTATGGTCCCTGCACCGCGCGCCAGTTTGGCTGGCGCTATCTGCGTGACTGCAGCGCCGTGCACTGCACGTCGAAAAAGCTCGAAGCTCTCATCAGGGATGAGCATCCGCATGTGCGCACGCTCCCGAGCGGATACGAGACCGGCGAGCTCTTTCCGAAACGACGCCGCAGCGGCCCGCTCGTCGTGGGTTGGGCAGGAAACGCCGCCGACGGCGTAAAGCAGGTGGACACGATCCTCGTACCGGCCTGCCAGGGGGCTTTCGACCTTCGCCTGGCATCAGGATCGATCCCGCCGCTACGGATGAATGACTTCTACAACCAATGCGACGTGATCGCGATTACCTCGCGTCACGAGGGACATCCGATGCCGCTGATCGAGGGGATGGCGGCCGGGTGCTTTCCCGTCATGACGGACGTGGGGCTGGCGCCGGAGATCATCGTCAGCGGCCGGAACGGCCTGATCGTGCCGCCGACGCGCGAAGCCTTCAGCGATGCACTATCATGGTGCGCGAAGAACATAGAGCAGGTGCGAGCGGCCGGCCGAGAGAATGCCGCGTTGGCGAGGTCCAAATTCGCGTGGCCGGTCCTGAAAGATCGATACAGCCTCATGTTCCACGAGATGGTGCACCGGGCCGCGGCGCCGCGTTTTCGCAATGACGACGTGTCAGGTGACACCCCGTTGCACCGCTTCAAGGAATTCTGCGGGATCTTCTGGCGCCACGGCTATACGCAGGTGCACGGTGTGACGCTGAACGGGCGCACCTGCGACTTCCACACCCACGATGGTCTTCCGGTTCCCTACCCCGGTATCCGGCCGCTTTCGGATGTGCCGAACGACACGATCCGCGCGCTGGCCGGTGACATCAGCGTCGCGGACCAACCGGAGCTGGTCGCATTTCTCAACGCTTCGCCGGACGAGCTGGCCCTGCACGGGCTCTATCACGTCGACCACTCCGTGATGAGCGAAGCCGAGTTACGGGCGGACATCGGCCAGGGCCTCGAGATCATGCAGCGGATTTTCCCACGCAAGCTCGTGCGATACTTCATTCCTCCGTTCAACCGTTCGAGCGCAACGCTGCAGCATGTCTGCCGCGCTTTCGACTTGCACGTTCTGGGCACGGAGGGCGTGCATTTCGAGGAAGCAATAGAAACGGGGAAGGTCGAGGGCGGCGTCTGGCATCGCTACCATCACCACCGTTTCTATCCGGAGAGCACGTGCCGCTACTACCCGACGACGTTCGCGACGCTTGAGGCAGCGTTGACGCGCTGACCGTCATTCGGTGCCGCTATGAATGCCGTGCCGGAGCCAACAGCCGCCCAGCAGTCCAGCGCCTCAACATCCGGTCCAGAATTTGCGGAAGCACGTGTAATCCCGCGGCGGCGGGTCGAGCGTATCGGCGTATCGCGAGCAGCTATCGCTGATCTCCGAGTAGAGGACGTCGTCACTGGCAAAGACGCGCCCATGATGGAGCGCGACCACAAACCCATCGCGGGGCCAGACAAATTTTGCCAGGTGGGGACTTTCCGCGCGCGTGCGGTATGCAAGGCATCTCACGCCGTTCCGTTCCAGGCGCTCATATTGAGGTGCGCCCAGCAGGTGCACGACCTCATCGAGTGACATGCCGGATTGGACCGGTGAACGGAAAAAACCCGCCATGGCAGAGCCGCATAGAACCGGCCCGAGAAGTAGCATGGAGAAGGTGCGCGACATGCCGGCATCCTCTTAACCGCCGATTCGCCATGCCGAAGGTTAGCACGCGGGCATGCCCGGCCCCTGGACAACCCGGCAAATTGCTCCGGCCGCTGAGGACAATTCGTAACCTCGGCGCTGCATAATTTCCGCCACGCTGCCGAGTGCGGGGTGAAGGATGGAGAACGAGGCAGGCGAGGCCGGCGCCGAAGTCGGCAAGCGCCCGAAGCGGCACCGTATCCTATTCGCCGTGGCCTTGGCCGCGGCGATTGGCGCGGCGGCGGTTCAGCTCATCGTCCGCCCGGAAGGCCGCAACGTGATCAGTCCTCCGGCCCACAGTGCCGAGGCGCGCAGGGCCCAATCGTTCAAGCCCACGCAGGCCCAGTGGGCCGGCCTCGACATCGAAGAAATCTCCACCCGGGCCTTCCACCCCGAGGTCGTCACCGACGGACGCATTGCCATCGATGAGGACGTGGCGACGCCGGTGTTCTCTCCCTATGCGGGCCAGGTGCACCGGTTGGCCGCTCAGCCGGGCGAGGCCGTGAAGGCCGGCCAGGTACTGTTCACCATCGAAGCCACCGATGCGATCCAGGCGGAGAACGATTTCGTCGTCGCAACGTCCGCCCTCGCCACCGCACAGTCGCAGCTCAAGCTCGCGACCATCACCGAGCAGCGCCAGAAGGAGCTGTTCAAGGCCATGGCAGGCCCGCTGAAGGACTGGCAACAGGCGCAGGCCGACCTCGCGAGCGCAAAGAACGGTGTGCGCTCGGCTGAGATCGCGCTGGAAGCGGTGCGCAACCGGCTTCGTATCCTGAAGAAGACCGACGCGGAGATCGATGCGTTTCAAAAGACGGGCAAGATCAATCCGGAGACACCGATCTTTGCTCCCATCAACGGCATCGTCGTGCAGCGCAAGGTGGGGCCTGGGCAATACATATCGCCGACGTCGAGTGAGCCGGTGTTCGTGATCGGCGATCTTTCGAAGGTCTGGCTGATTGCCAACGTTCCGGAGGCAGCCGCGTTGAGTGTGTCGGTCGGACAGGAGATCGAGTTCCGGGTGCTGGCCGATACCGAGCGTGTGTTCAAAGGCAAGCTCGATTTCATTTCCGCCGCGATCGACCCGGGCACGCGCCGTCTCGCGGTCCGCGGCGCAATCGATAACCCCGAGCACATTTTGAAGCCTGAAATGTTTGCGCGCGTGACGATCCTGACCGGCAAGGAGCAAATCGCGCCCGCGGTGCCGGCAGGTGCGATCGTGTACGACGGCGATGCGGCGCATGTCTGGGTCGTGGGCGACGACAAGACGCTGTCCTACCGGGAGATCACGACCGGACTGACGTCCGGCAACTACGTCGAGGCGCGAAAGGGCATTGCAGCCGGCGAGAAGGTCGTCGCAAAGGGCGCGCTCTTCATAGATCGCGCGTCGAGCTGAAGATGTCTGCCGCCATGCCTTTGCACGCGCGGCGCGCCTTGCCCGCAGCTACCGCGGCACCCAGCTACTGGCGGCGACGGGAACCTCTTCAGCGCCTTCCCGGCGAATGAGATACGACCACCATCCGCGCAGAGAGAGCTCGGCGGGAACGTCGCTGCGGTTCCACCAGCCGCCGCCCAAAGCCTGGAACAGCGCGATCGTGTCGGCATAACGCACCGCCTTCGCCTGCACGACGGCAAGGGTGGCGAGATGGAAGGTCTGCTGGGCGTTCAATATTTCGATACCGCTGATTTTACCCAGCCGGAGCCTCTCGCGAACGAGATGCAGGCTCTGGCTCGCGGCGCGCTCGCCCTTCACCGCGGCCCGGACCGCGCGGGCATCGTAGTCGAGCGCCTCGAGCGCGTTCGCGACGTTCTGGTAGCCGACGACGACCGTGCTCTTGTACTGCGCGGCAGCCTGGTCGAGACCGGCCTCGGCGGCCCGCTGCCGCTGCTCCAGCGTGAAGCCGTCGAACAGCACTTGCCCGACGCTGCCGGCAACTGTCCAGAACGAATACTTGGTCGAGAAGTCGAGCACATGCGCAAGCAGCGACGACGTGGTGCCGCCGTTGGCCAGGATGTTGAATTGCGGAAGTCTGTTGGCGATCGCGACGCCGACGAGCGCACAGGCGGCATGCATGTTCGCTTCGGCGGCACGCACATCGGGCCGCTGGCGAACGAGTTCGAACGGCAGGCTGACAGGCAGCTTGTCGGGAAGCTGAAAGTCGGAGAGCTCGAACCGTAGCGGCAACCCTTCCCCTGGAAAGTGGCCCGCAAGCGCGATCATCTGCGTCCGCTGCTGGGCGAGTTGCTTTTCGAGCGGTGGCAGGTTGAGTTCCAGCTGCGCCAGCGCCGCTTCTTGGCCGGCGACGTCCACGCCGTCGATCTGACCGAGCGCGAACTGCTTCCTTTGCAGCGCCAGGATCTCTTGGACGATGGCGATGACCTTGCGGGTCGCCCGTATCTGGGCGCGAAGCGCAGCCTCCTGCACGGCGGCGAGGGCAAGGTTGCTCGTCAGCGAAAGCTGCACCGCCTCGAGTTGAAAGCGTTGCACTTCCGCGTTCGCGTTCAGCGCTTCGATCTGGCGCCGCGTGCCGCCGAAGACGTCCGGCACGTAGCCGATATTGAGCTGGTCGGTGTACGTTGTGTAGTAGGGCGTGCCGGTCGGCGTCGAGGGCAGCAGCGGGTCTTCGGAGACCTTCTGGCGCGTCGCGGAAAAGTTCGTCGAGACCTGCGGGAAGAGAATGCCGCGGCCGGCCTGCGTGTTGGCCTGCGCCACCCTCAGGGCGGCCTCCGCCGCTTTGAGATCGTAATTCTCCTGCAGTGCCCCTTCGATCAGAGCATTCAACTGCTCCGACCGGAAGAGCTGCCACCATTCGCCGGGAATATCGCTGCCGACAAAGAACTCCTGGCGTTCTCCGCCGGCCGATCCGGGCGACTTGAGTGATCCCGTTACGAGGCTTTCGACGGCAGGCGGGGCGGGCTGATCGAAATCCGGACCGACCACGCAGCCACCCACGACGCCACTGAGCCACGGCAAGAGTGCCGCGGCCGCGCGACGGGCGCCGACCGTTCGAGAGCGTGTCGAAGCAGCCATCTTACCGCTTAGGAACCTTCGAGCCCGCAAAGCGCCGCGATGGTAGCCGAGTCGGAGTTATCACCAGCGTAGGGGCGCTGTTACGCACAAATTGCTTTGCACTACGCTCTCAACGGCCACACCGGCGGCCATTGGCCAGATATGTGCAGCCTATGCGGCTTCGGGCGCGGCCGATGGTGCGCGCTGGCTCGAGAACGTGAGCACCAGCGCGGGCAGTGCGAGCAGGATCAGAACCGGCGCCAGCATCATTCCGCCCACGACCACGATGGCGAGCGGTTTCTGGACCTGCGAGCCGATGCCGGTCGACAGGGCGGCCGGCAACAAGCCGACGCCGGCGATAACACAGGTCATGATGACGGGGCGCATCTGGTCGCGGCATGCGCGCAGCATCGCCTCGCCACGTTCGATGCCGGTCGCGATGAGCTGATTGTATTGCGAGATGATGATGATGCTGTCCATGACCGAGATGCCGAACAGGGCGATGAAGCCGATTGCCGCGGATATGCTGAACGGCGTTCCGGTAAGCGCGAGAGCGAAAACGCCGCCGATCATCGCCAGCGGAATGACGCTGAGACCGAGGAGCGTGTCGATCAGCGAGGAGAAATGGATGTAGAGGAGGATTGCGATCAGCAGGAGTGTCACCGGCACGACCACCTTCAGCCGCTCGATCGCCTGACTGAGGTTGCTGAACTCTCCGACCCACTCCAACCGATAGCCGGGCGGTATTTTCACCGCTTCGGCGATCTTGCGCTGCGCCTCCAGGACGGCGCCGCCCAGATCGCGGCCCCGCACGCTGAACTTGATGGGCAGGTAGCGTTCCTGCTGCTCGCGATAGATGAACGACGGCCCGGAAACGATCTCGACCTTGGCCACCTCGGTGATGGGAATCTGTGCGACGCCGTTACCCGACGGGTTCGGCGCGCCGACCGTGATCCGGCGGATGGAATCGAAGCTCTTGCGATACTCGGGCGCCAGCCGGACGATGATGTTGAAGTGCCGGTCGCTCCCGTATTCATAAAGGCTCCCGGCAGCCTGGCCTCCGATTGCGGCCTGCACCGTCGTGTTGATGTCCCCCGGCGTCAGCCCATAGCGTCCGGCCTTCTCGCGATCGACCACGATCTGGATCGTCGGCTGGCCGAGCGAGGTCAGTATCGCGAGGTCCGTGATCCCAGGCACGGTGCTCATCACCCGTTTCATCTGTTCGGCGAGCTTGTTCAGCGTCTGGAGATCGTTGCCGAAGATCTTGACCGAGTTCTCGCCTTTGACGCCCGACGCGGCCTCCTCCACGTTGTCCTCGATATACTGGGAGAAGTTGAACTCGACGCCCGGGAATTCACCGTTGAGCCGCTTCGCCATATCCTGCGTCAGCGTCTCCTTATCGACGCCCGACGGCCATTGGTGCCGCGGCTTCAGCGGCACGAAGAACTCGGCGTTGAAGAAGCCCGTGGCGTCCGTCCCGTCGTCGGGGCGCCCTTGCTGGGAGACCACCGTGATCACCTCCGGGTACGAGCCGATGGTGCGGCGCATCTCGTTGACGTAGCGGTTTCCCGCCTCGAGGTTGATCGAGGTCGGCAAAGTCGCGCGGATGTACAGGTTGCCCTCCTCGAGTTTGGGCAGGAATTCCACGCCGAGGGATCTGACGGTCAAGCCCGCAGCGGCGATCAACCCTGCAGTCGCGACGAGCGCGATCAGGCGATGGCGCAGGGTGAGCCGCAGCAGCGGATCGTAAAGTGCCCGCAACACCCGCACCGCGAGCGTTTCCCGTTCCGACACCCTCTGCGGCAGGAGCACCGCGCTCATCGCCGGAGCCACCGCGAACGCGAAGATCAGCCCGCCGAAAATTGCAAAGGCATAGGTTTTCGCCATCGGGCCGAAGATCTGTCCTTCGACTCCCGACAGCGTGAACAGCGGCACGAAGCCGGTGATGATGATCGCCGCCGAAAAGAAGATCGCGCGCCCCATCTCGTCGGCGGCAATCTCTATGGTGGCGCGCTTGTCCGCCGGCTCGCTCGCGCCCGTGCCGGACCGCGTGGCGAGCGCGGCGTAGATACTGGCCACCATGATGACGGTGGGATCGACGATGAGGCCGAAGTCGATCGCGCCGACCGATAGAAGATTGGCGGATTCCCCGCGTAGAACGATGATGCCGAGCGCGAATGCGAGCGCGAACGGTATCGTCGACGCAACGATGACGGCGCTCCTGAGGTTGCCCAGGAAGATCCACTGGAAGACAAACACCAACAGGATGCCCATCAGCATGTTTTCGAGCACGGTGTGCGTGGTGAGCGAGATAAGCTCGCGCCTGTCGTAGACCGGGATGATCTTGACGCCGGGCGGGAGAACCGATCCGCTGTTGATCTTCTCGATTTCCGCATTCACGCGCCGGATCGTCGGCAGGCTCTTTTCGCCGCGGCGCATCAGCACGATGCCCTGTACGATATCATCGTCCTCGTCCTTGCCCACGATGCCGAGACGCGGCAGGTTCCCCACCTCGACGGTCGCCACATCCCGCAACCGCACGGCGACGCCGTTCTGTTGCGCGAGCATCGTGTTGCGCAGATCATCGAGTGTGCGCACCAGTCCGATGCCGCGCACGACAGCGGACTGGTCGGATATATCGATCGTCTGGCCGCCCACGTTGATGTTCGAGTTGTTCAGCGTCTGCACGATCTGCGGCAACGTCAGCCCGTACGACTGCAGCTTGAACAAATCGACGTTGACTTCATACGCCTTCGTGCGTCCGCCGAAGGCCGTGACGTCGATGACACCCGGCACCGATCGAAAGCGCCGCTGCAGCACCCAGTCCTGCAGCGTTTTGAGGTCGGTCACGGAGTATCCGGGCGGGCCGATGAGCCGATAGCGCATGATCTCGCCGATCGGGCTCGTCGGCGAAATCTGCGGCTGTGCATTGTTGGGCAGCGTGTTGAGCTCGTTGAGCCGGTTGAGAACCTCCTGCTTCGCCTGCTCGTATGTGTAGTTGAAGTTGAAGCCCACCTTCACGTCGGAGAGGCCGAAGAGCGAGATGGTGCGTATCGAGGTGGTGTTGGGAATGCCCGACAGTCCAACCTCGATGGGAACCGTGATGTAGCGCTCGATCTCCTCCGCCGACTGGCCGGTGCTCAGCGTAATCACGTCGACCTGCGGCGGCACCGGATCGGGATACGCCTCGATGTTGAGGTTGAGGAAGGCGAGGAGCCCGCCCGCGAGCACGGCCGCGAACAGCACCATGACCAACACTCTCTGGCGCAGTGCTGTGGCGATGATGGCGTGCATGTCGCTCTACGCCGTTGGCTGCAACGGTGGTGCGGGTTGGGGGTTGCGATTCCGCTCTGACGCCCGTCTGTCGGTGCGCAGTGTGGACGATCCGAGTTAAAGTCGCCGAAATATGCCTTCGCTGTGCGGCTTCCGGAGCGAGCACGCTTTCTGCTTCCTGAAGGATGTTGCCGCTCTGGGCATCGGGCACCGGCGCAAGCGGCCTACGCCAAGGGTTCGGCTGCCCGATGAGAGACGTTCAGAAATCGGTGGGCAGTACCAGAGCGATGACCCGAGCCGGGGCGGCGGCGCACCCATCGAGCAGGGCCCTACCGCATGCCCATGGAGGCGGGTCGCAGCGGACACACCGGCTGCGGCAGAACGGCCCGAAAGAGCGCGGTCCGGATTGGAACTATAGCGTGCAGAGGACACACGCCGCTAAAAGGTGCGAAGAGGGTGGAAATCGAAGTTTTTGTGTGCACGTTGTGCACGTCCGCTTTACCCCGAGCCATAGGAACCGCGTGCCGCCTCCGCCCCATAGATTCTCGATCGCTCCGATGATGGATTGGACGGACCGGCATTGCCGGACGTTCCATCGCCAGCTCACGCGGCATGCGCTGCTCTATACCGAGATGGTCACGGCGCCGGCGGTGCTGCACGGCGACCGCCCACGCCTCTTGGGCTTAGCCGGGGAGCACGAGCACCCCGTCGCGCTGCAGCTCGGCGGCTCCGATCCGGGCGCGCTGGGTGAGGCGGCGGCCATCGGCGAAACGTTCGGCTACGACGAGATCAACCTCAACGTCGGCTGCCCCTCGGACCGCGTACAGGAGGGCCGTTTCGGCGCCTGCCTCATGGCGGAGCCGGATCTCGTCGCCGCGTGTGTCACAACGATGCAGCAGCAAGTCAAAGTGCCGGTGACCGTCAAATGCCGCATCGGCATCGACGACCAGGATAGCGAAGCCGATTTCCAGCGCTTCATCGACGTGGTCGCCGGCGCGGGCGTGACCACATTCATCGTGCACGCCCGCAAGGCATGGCTGAAAGGGCTGTCTCCGAAGGAGAACCGCGAGATCCCCCCGCTCGACTATGCGCGCGTCTACCGTCTCAAGGTGGCGCACCCGGAGCTGACCATCAGCATCAACGGCGGTATTTCCGATCTCGACGCCGCGGAAGAGCACCTTCGCCACGTCGATGGCGTGATGCTCGGGCGCGCCGCCTACCAGACACCGTACATTCTTGCGGACGTCGATCACCGCTTCTTCGGCCGCGAAGCGCCCCCGGTCACGCGCCGCGAAGCGGTGGAGGGGATGTTACCCTACATAGAGCGGCATCTCGCTGCAGGCGGCCGCCTCAATAATGTTGTGCGCCATATGCTCGGGCTTTACCACGGGGAGCCGCGCGCACGCCTCTTCCGCCGCCACCTCAGCGAGAATGCCCCGCGGGAGACCGCAACGCTGGCGACGCTTCTCCATGCGCTCGCGCTCGTCGAAGAGGATCGGCGTCCCTTGACGGCTGCCGAATAACGGGAGCCGTCCACCCATGGAATTCGGCCTGTCCGTCGGCGATCTGGCGCTGCTCGCCGCGGGACTGCTCGCCGCCGGGCTCGTGGCGGGCTTCCTCGCCGGCCTGCTCGGCATCGGCGGCGGCGGCGTGCTCGTGCCGGTGCTTTACGAAATATTCCGCATCCTCGATGTCGATCCCGCGATCCGCATGCACCTGGTGCTCGGCACGACGCTCGCCATCATCCTGCCGACATCGCTGAAATCGTTCGCCGCCCACCGCGCGCGCGGCTCCGTCGATATCGCGCTCCTGAAACGCGTTGCCCCTTTCGTCGTGCTCGGCGTCGTGTTCGGCACACTCGCGGCCAAGGCATCGAGCGGCGATGTCTTGAAGTGGGTATGGGTGTGCGCAGCCGGCTTCGTCTCGCTGAAGATGGCGCTGGGGCGGGAGGACTGGAAGATTTCCGATCACCTGCCGCCATCGCCGTGGCCGCAGATCGGCGCGCTGGGCGTGGGTTTCATCTCGACGCTGATGAGCATCGGCGGGGCGACGTTCGTGGTGCCGCTGCTGACGCTGTTCGGTAAGCCGATCCTGCAGGCCGTTTCGACGGCCGCCGGCGTGGGGCCGCTGATCGCGCTGCCGGGCGTCATCGGCTTTGCTTGGGCCGGATGGGGTGTCGCGGGATTGCCGCCGGGCTCTGTCGGCTTTGTCAACCTGCTCGGCATGGCGATCGTTGCGCCGGTGAGCGTCTGGGCCGCCCCCTACGGCGTGCGGATCGCGCACCGCGTTCCGCGCCGCACGCTGGAGCTGGCGTTCGCCGCCTTTCTGGCGACGATCGCGACGCGCTTCCTGATCGACCTTTTATCGTAAGCTAGTTGACCGGCAGCGTGCGCTGAGCTTCCATCGTCACTGGAGTGGTGCTCAGCGCGCGCGACCCCTCGACAGATAAGCTCGAGACGGTAGAGGCGGCCTTTGCATCGCTCCGCCTCAGACGGCAATCTTCTGATTGTATTCGCCCACCTCCGGGTGCTGCGACAGCAGCCCGTCGATATCGGCGAAGATCGCCTTCATGTTGGCTTCCGACGTGGGGCTCTCCACGACAACCACCAGCTCCGGCTTGTTGGAGGAGGCACGCACGAGGCCCCACGTGCCGTCTTCCAGCGTAACGCGCACGCCGTTGACGGTGACGAGATCGCGGATATTCTGCCCGGCGACCGTGCCGCCATTGGCCGCAAGCTGCTGGTAGTGCGCCACCACCTTGTCGACGATGCCGTACTTCTTCTCGTCGTCGCAGTGGGGCGACATGGTGGGCGATTGATAGGTCTTCGGTAGAGCGCGCTTCAGGTCGGCCATCGACTTGTCGGACGCGCGATCGAGCATGTCGCACACCGCGAGCGCCGCGACGAGACCGTCGTCGTAGCCGCGCCCCAGCGGCGGCTGGAAGAAGAAGTGCCCGCTCTTCTCGAAGCCGACGAGCGCCTTCTGCTCGAAGGTGTAGCGCTTCATGTAGGAATGCCCGGTCTTCCAGTAGAGCGTCCGGGCGCCATTTTCGATGAGCACCGGGTCGGTCATGAAGAGGCCCGTGGATTTCACGTCGGCGACGAACACCGCGTCCCTGTGGCGCGCGGAAATATCCCGCGCCAGCATCACACCCACGGTGTCAGCGAAGATCTCGCCGCCTTCGTTATCGACAACACCGCAGCGGTCGCCGTCTCCGTCGAAGCCGAAGCCGACATCCGCCTTGTGCTTCACGACCGCTTCGGCGATCGCGTGCAGCATGCCCATGTCCTCGGGGTTCGGATTGTAGCGCGGGAAGGTGTAGTCGAGCTGGGTGTCGAGCGGCACCACCTCGCAGCCCACCGCCTCCAGCACCTGCGGAGCGAACGCGCCCGCCGTGCCGTTGCCGCACGCGGCGACGACCTTGAGCTTGCGCTTCAGCTTCGGGCGATCCGCGAGCGCGCGCATGTAGCGCTCGGCCATGTCCGGCACGAAGATGAGGCGGCCGCCGTCTGCGGGCTTATAGGCGCCGGTCAGCACGATCTCCTTGAGGCGGCTCATCTCGTCGGGACCGAATGTGAGCGGGCGCGCCATGCCCATCTTAATGCCCGTCCAGCCGTTGTCGTTGTGTGAGGCCGTCACCATCGCGACGCCTTCGACGTCGAGATCGAACTGGGCGAAGTAGGCCATGGGCGAAAGCGCGAGGCCGATGTCATGCACCTCGCAGCCGCCCGCGAGCAGCCCGTTGATGAGCGCCTGCTTCACCGATGCGGAATAGGAACGATAGTCGTGGCCGGTGATGAGCCGTTTGGGCACGCCGCGTTCCGCGAACAGCGTCGCCATGCCGAGACCGACCGACGTAAGCCCCAGCAGGTTGATCTCCTGCGGGAAAAGCCAGCGCGCGTCGTATTCGCGAAATCCGGTGGGCTTGACGAGCGGCAGCCGCTCGAAGTCGGCGGTGTTGGGTTTGAGGTCGGCGCGCGGCGGAGGCAGCATGGATTCCCCTTGGCAGGAACGGTGGCGGGCAACAGAGGCAGGCGACGGACTGGTCGGGAGGTGTAAACGCGGCAGGGGGGCGAGTCGATCCCGCAAACCCGCACATTCGGGCGCCTTAGAAACATGCGACTGCGGCGGGGAAAGGGCTGAACGAAAAAGGATTATTCCTGCAGAATCAGACGGCCCGCGCGCATATCGAATCCCGAAAGCCGCGACAGAAAGCTCATGCCGAGCAGCGAGGTCTTGAGCCGCCCCCGTTCGGCGACCGCGGCGGGAACGTCACGCACCGTGATGTGGCCGACCGTGACTCGGTCGAGGGTGACGGGAGCGACGCGCGCGACGCCGTTGGCGGTTGAGACGGCGCGCGTGAAATCCTTCTCGCGCAGGAACAGCCCCGCGCGCTCGGCATCCTCATAGGATAGCGCGACCATGGTCGCGCCCGTGTCGATCATGACTTCGACGGAGCGGCCGTTGATATCGGCCTCGGTGTTGAAATGGCCGTTATCCTGCGCGGCGATCTCGACGACGGTGCCGCGATTGACGGGCGCCGTGGCGGTCTTCACCGGTCCGCGCCCTACGTTTTGCGCTTCGGCGACATCCGCTGGCATCGGCAGGCCGAGCATGCGCTCGGCGCCCACCTTGAGCGTCTCGAAGTGCGTGAGTGCGGCGACCGCGATGACGGCGACAACGCCCCAGCTAACGGCCTCGCGCATGAATTGCCTGGTGCCCGAAGTCAAAGCCATGTGTCTCGGGATGTTGCTGGTAAGCGGCGCCCCACGGGATGCCGCCCGTGTCGCCGCGCTAACCCCTAAGCGTCAAGTAGTCCTTGGCGAACTCATAGGATCGCAAACGCCTTAAGAAACTCATACCGAGCAAGTTTTCCTTAACGCTCCCGGGCTTGGCGACGAGGGCGTCGACGTCGTGCACCACCAAGGGCCCGATGGCGAGGCTGCGCAGGCGCGTTGCCGCTGCGTATGCCATGCCGTTGGCGGTCGAGACGGCGACCGTATAGGAGAGCTTGTCGAGGTCGACGCCTGCGCGCGCCGCGTCCGCGGGCTTCAGCACCACCGACGACGCGCCGGTATCGACCATCAGCGTCATCGCCTGGCCGTTGACGGTTGCGCGCACGGCGAAGTGTCCGTCGAGCCGCCGGCGCACACGCACGGCGCGCTCGCCTTCCTCGTTCGTGCCGACCGTGACGACCTGCCCCGCCGGCAGCAGCTCGCCGCCGACGCGGTTCGCCACCTCGGAAAGCTCCTCGCGGTAGGAGTAGCCGGCGACGAGCACAAAACCGATCGCGAGCCAGACGAGCACGTGGCGCATGGCCTGCATCGGCCGTGTGCGATCCTCGCTGAAAAGCCCGTAGAGGTAGAACATCACCAGCAGCAGGCCGACGATCATCGAGATGATCTCGCCGGTGCCGAAGTCGGAGAAGAGCGTGCCGTCGTCCCGTAGCAGCAGAGCGCCGCCCGCGATGACCAGCAGTGCCAGAACGATCCACGCCTTCATCGGGCTTTGCTCCCCGCATTGCCGCCGAAGTCTGTGGCGAGCCGGGAAGCGAGCTCCACCATGATGCGGCGGCGCTCCGGCGCGGTGAAGGACGACCAGCGCGCGATTTCGGCGAGCGTGCGGCCGCAGCCGCGGCAAAGCCCGCTCGGACGGTCGATGTCACAGATCTTCAGGCAGGGAGATTCGATCACGGCCGTTTCCGATGTCGGTATCGGTCCGTATGTAGCGTTCGCAGGGGGCGGACACAACGCACCCGAGCGGTTTAGCCGACCGCGGCGGTATCCGTGTCGCTCTGCCGGTGCCTCGGCCGTAGCCGCGCGGGCCGCGGTGGACGCGACGCGACGCCCCTCAGCCTGTGCGTCTCCTGACCGAGCGGTTGCAGTGGCGCCATCGCGCGCAGCACGCGATATCCGGGCAGTGCGACCTTCGCCTCGGTTCCCTTGCGCAGCTCCGATTGCAGGTCGAGGTTGCCTCCGTGCAGCGCGATGAGGTTCTGCACGATGGCGAGGCCGAGCCCCGCGCCCCCTTCCGCCGTTTGCAGCGCCAGCGTGCCCTGGCCGAAGGCCTGCAGCACCTTCGGGATCTCGTCGGCCGGGATGCCCGGGCCATTGTCGCGCACGGAGAGGTACTGCCCGCCGTCGGGCATCGGGCCGACGCTGAGCGTGATCCGGCCGCCTTTCGGGGTGAACTTCAGCGCGTTCGACATCAGATTGAGGCAGATCTGCCGCAGCGCCCGCTGGTCCGCCCAGACGACGGGCAGATCGGGATCGGCTTCCTCCACCACCTCGATGCCCTTGCCGTCGGCGCGCAGCTTCAGCAGCCGGTGGCATTCGTCGATGACATCGGCGAGACGCACCGGCTCCTCGTGCAGCTCGTAGCGCCCCGACTCGATGCGCGTCAGGTCGAGGATCTCATTGATGAGATGCAGAAGGTGCTTGCCGCTCTCGTGGATGTTGCCGGCGTACTCGCGATACTTCGGATTTTCGAGCGGTCCGAACATCTCCTCCTTCATCACCTCAGAGAAGCCGAGGATGGCGTTGAGCGGCGTGCGCAGCTCATGGCTCATCGTGGCGAGGAAGCGTGACTTGGCGATGTTGGCCGCCTCGGCGCGCCGCCGTGCCTCGTCGGAGAAAGATTTCTGCTCCTCGAGCTCCGCGATGAGCGCGTCCTTTTCGGTGCGATATTCGAGCATCGAAAGGGTGGTTGCCCGCAGGCCGCGGGCGAGGAACAGGAAATAGAGGTGAATGCCCACTGCCATCGTGGCGAGGGCTATGTAGAACGCGTTGTCCAGCATCAGCAGGCGCGCGACGATCGCGATCGTCATCGGCACCGTGCCGGCATAGAGGATCGCGGGAATGGTTGCGGCGAACATGGTGCGGATGGCGAGCACCACGATGAGCGTTGCGAAGATGAAGACGTGCGAGGAGAACACCATCTCCGTCGGCGCGTTCATCGTCTCGCGCACGCCGACGAGGGCGAAGCACGCAAGCGCCATGCCGTTGAGCAGCTCCAGCAGCGTAAGCCGGCGCTTCCACTTGCGCACATTGGCGTGGGTTGGCGCGACCGACAGGAACCGGCGGCCCTGATCGAGCAGCACGACCTTTGCGGCGATGACGGCGATCAGCCAAACGGTGGCGTCCAGCGTCGGCGCCCAGAACATGCAGGCAATGGCGAAGAGCGCATAGAGCGCGGGCATGGTCACCGCTGCGCCGAGCTCGTTGCGCACGAACATCGTCAGGAGCTCGTACTCGAACTCCGGCTTGAGCGAGGTTCCGGCCGCCAGCCGCGCACGCGTCTCCTTGAGGTCGTGGAACGCGCGCTCGCGCGCTTCGCGGCGGCTGTGCCGGCGAGCCACGTCCTCTGGAATGGCGCTCATCGTCATGGGTGAACCAAAAAATGCGACGCAGGCCGTCGCGTTCGCCGGCTATCTTATTCCTAAATGTCGGCAAGAGTTACTAACTAAGTGTTTAGTAATGAAATTGTTGTTGAAGGGTATCGGCCGGCCTGGGGCGTCCACTGGCCTAGCATTGGCGGGCATTGTCCGCTGCACGGACGGCAGATAGGCTCCGCCAGCCCATGCCCAAAAACCTTAACGCCGCAGCGGACAGCCCATGTCGCCTATGCATCTCGACGGCGTGACCGGTCCCGCGGCTTCTGTGGTGGCTGGGAGGGCGGGGCACCCATGAAGCTCACCGTGGTCGGCTCCGGGGATGCATTCGGCTCCGGCGGCCGCCTTCAGAGCTGCTACCACCTCGAGGCGCAAGGCCGTGAGCTGCTCCTCGACTGCGGTGCGACGGCGATCATCGGCATGCACCGGCTCGGGCTCGATCCCGATCGTGTCTCCACCATCGCGATCTCGCATCTCCATGGCGATCACTTCGCCGGGCTCGTCTGGTTCCTCCTGCATGCGCACTACGTGACACGCCGCACCGCGCCATTGCGGATTGTCGGCCCGGCGACAATCGAGGAACGTTTCGCCGCCGCCGCCGAGGCGCTCTTCCCGCAGTCGACCACGATCGACCGCCGGTTCGAGATGACGTTCGACACGCATGTGGAGGGTGTCGGGCGCGAGATCGATGGCTTCCGCATCACGCCCTTCGAGGTAAGCCATCCCAGTGGCGCACCGCCCTACGCCTTGCGGGTCGAGGCGGGCGGGAAGGTGCTGGCCTTCTCCGGCGACACCAAGTGGGTCGATGCCCTGCTCAAGGCCGCCGCCGGCGCCGACCTCTACATCTCGGAATGCTATGGCTATGACGCCGAGGCCGGTCACCACATGGCCTGGCGCGACATCGCCCAGAACCTCGACCGGCTCGGCGCGCGCAAAGTGATGCTCACGCACATGGGCGGCGGGATGCTGTCCCACGTCGGCCGGGTGAGCGACCCGCGCGTGGTCTTCGCCGAGGACGGCCTGCGGCTCGACGTCTGATTCCGCCGCTTTTCTTGCGCTTAGAAAAGTATTACACCAAGAAGCGCCATCCGAGATGGAGTTGGCGTACGAGGGCGCAAAAACCGCAATATCGAGAACAGTTTTTCAATAGGCCCATAATGCTCGATGATATGGACGTGAAGATCCTGCGCATTCTGCAGGAAGACTGTACGCGCCCGGTGGCCGACATCGGCAAGGAGGTCGGGCTCTCCACGACGCCCTGCTGGCGCCGCATCCAGAAGCTCGAGGAGCAGGGGGTCATTCAACGGCGCGTCGCCGTGCTCGATCCGGACCGGGTGAACGCGGGCGTCACCGTCATCGTGTCGATCAAGACCGATCAGCACAGCCACGACTGGCTGGAGCGCTTCCACGTTGCTGTCGCCGACTTTCCCGAAGTGGTCGAGTTCTACCGCATGTCGGGAGACGTCGATTACCTGCTCCGGGTCGTCGTGCCGGATATCGCCGCCTATGACGCCTTCTACAAGCGCCTGATCGGGCGCATCGAAATCGCGAAGGTGTCGTCGGCATTTGCGATGGAGCAGATCAAGTATACCACGGCGCTGCCGCTGCAGTTTGCCCGCCAAGGCGCGCCCGAGCCGGTCAATGCGTTCTCAAACGGCGAGGAAAAACGCCGAAAGCGCTAGGCAGACAAACGCCGCGATGCCCAACGCCACCATGGTGAGCACCATCCCGTAGACGCGGGTGCGCATGACGGGCGGCGTGCGCCAGACGCCGTAGGCGTGCAGCAGCCGCCCGCCGAGCAGCAGCACTCCGCACAGGTGGATGACGATGTCCGGCGGCGACATGCTCTCCGCCAGCCCCATGACGACCAGCGTCAGCGGCACGTATTCGGCGAAGTTGGCGTGCGCGCGGATGCGCCGGCGCAGTTCCAGATCGCCGCCGTGCTCGAACTCCACGCGGCTGGATTGCCGCCAGATGATGACGCGCGCGCTCAGCACCAGGAACAGAATTGCAAGCAGCGCGGCATAGAACGCTGTGATCTGCAGCATTGGCTCCTCCGTGGGGGCTGTGTCTTGGCGTGTATGTCCCGCACGGACAATACCGGCGATCCTTGCCCTATTCGCCGATGATTTTCACGAGCACGCGTTTTTTGCGCCGCCCGTCGAACTCGCCGTAGAAGATCTGCTCCCAGGGACCGAAGTCGAGCCGCCCCTCCGTCACCGCAACGACGACCTCGCGCCCCATGATCTGGCGCTTGAGGTGCGCGTCCGCGTTGTCCTCGCCGGTTCTGTTGTGGTGGTACTGGCTCACCGGCGCGTGGGGCGCGAGCTTCTCCAGCCACACGTCATAGTCGTGATGGAGCCCGCGCTCGTCGTCGTTGATGAACACGGACGCGCTGATGTGCATCGCATTGACGAGGGCCAGGCCCTCGCTGATGCCGCTCTCCTTGAGGCAGGCTTCGATCTGCGGCGTGATGTTTACGAAGGCGCGCCGCTCCGGAATGTCGAACCAGAGCTCCTTGCGATAGGACTGCATCCCGCGCCTCCTTGAGTTCAGCTCGCCGTTGGTTTGTGCGCTTTCAGCAGCGCGATCAGGCTGGACGTGTCCCAGCGGCCGCCGCCCATGCGCTGCACCTCGCCGTAGTAGGTGTCGACCAGCGCCGTCACCGGAAGCTTTGCGCCGTTGCGCTGGGCTTCGTCGAGGCACATGCCGAGATCCTTGCGCATCCAGTCTACGGCAAACCCGAAATCGAACTTGCCCTCGTGCATTGTGCGCCAGCGGTTGTCCATCTGCCAGGATTGAGCCGCGCCCTTGGAGATCGTCTGCATGACGATGTCGAGGTCGAGGCTCGCAGCCTCGGCGAATGCGATGGCCTCGGAGAGCCCCTGCAACAGCCCGGCGATGGCAATCTGGTTGACCATCTTGGCGAGTTGCCCCGCACCCGAGCCGCCGATCCGGTTCACCGCACGCGCGTACGTCTCGATCAGCGGTTTGGCGCGTACGAACGCCTCTTCCTCGCCGCCTGCCATCACCGTCAGAATGCCGTTCTCGGCGCCCGACTGTCCGCCCGACACCGGCGCATCGAGGAAGGCAATGCCGCGCTCGGCGGCCAGAGCGTTGAGATCCCGTGCGGCCTGCGCGGACGCGGTCGTGTGGTCGATGAACACCGCGCCCGCGCCCATGCCGCGGAACGCGCCCTCGGGCCCCGTCGTCACCGCCCGGAGATCGTCGTCGTTGCCGACGCAGCAGAAGACATATTCCGCGGCAAGCACCGCCGCCGCCGGCGTCGGTGCGCTGCGGCCGCCATGTTGGCGGACCCAGGCCTCGGCCTTCGCGCCGTTACGATTGTAGACGGTGATGTCATGGCGCCCTTTGGCGAGGAGATGCCCCGCCATGGGAAAGCCCATCACACCCAAGCCGATCCACGCCACCTTAGCCATTGCTCTCCTCCGTTCAGCCGGTGAGCGCTTAGCACTCACATCCCTGCCGGGCACGTAGAAAAAGGCCTCGGGTCCGCTGGAGCCGAGGCCTAGGAGATGTGTCGTTTCTGGGGGGAGAGTGCAGTGAGTTTCGTGCGTAGATTACGTGCGGTATTTCGTCTTCGCATAGTGCTGGAGCACGCTGATGCCGGTGCCGGCCTTCAGCATATGGTCGGCCGACGCTTGCTTGCGGTTTTCATTCAGCGAGGTCAGGAGAAGAATGGCGCTGACGAGGAAGAGGATGAGCGCGCCGGTGCGAGCCCATGTGCCTTTGGCCCCGTACGTCGATCTTGCGCTCCGCATAGCCCGTGTCCTTCCAGCAGGTGAGTCCACGATTGGGTTGAGACTTCTGTAACCGATAAGACCTCGTTAGTCTAACTATCGATTGAATGATTGGCTAACGCAGCGAACTCCGGTTTTACGAAGTATTTACCATGTAAAGCTCCTGGCCGTCGTTGAGCGACTATTTCGCGGCCTTGCCCCGGATCTGCGAGAGGGTCTGGCGCACGCTGATCGCCTCGGGATCGAGCCGCAACTCCAGGAGCGTGGGGCGCGAGGCGCTCAACGCCCGCGCGAGCGCCGGAGCGAAGGCCTCCGTCATTTCGATCCGCTCTGCACGCGCGCCGAAGCTGCGGGCGAACGCCACGAAGTCGGGATTGATGAGCGTGGTGCCGACAACTCTTCCCGGGTAGCGACGCTCCTGGTGCATGCGGATGGTGCCGTACATGCCGTTGTTCGCCACGATGACGACGATCGGAAGGCCGTACTGCACCGCCGTCGCCAACTCCTGGCCGGTCATCATCAAGCAGCCGTCCCCGGCGAGGGCAATGACCGCGCGCTCGGGATGCTGCAGCTTGGCCGCGATGGCGGCCGGCAGCCCGTAACCCATGGACCCGGACGTCGGCGCGAGCTGCGTTGGCCACGCCTTGTATTGGAAGTAGCGGTGCAGGAAGCCGGCGTAGTTGCCCGCGCCGTTGGTGATGATGGCGTCGTCCGGCAGCGTGCGCGAGAGCACCCCGACGACATCTTCCAGGCGGACCGTACCGGTTGTGGGCGCAGGCTTCAGCGAGCGCTCGTAGGCGGCCCGCAGGTCGCGGCGGAAGCGGCTCCAGCGCCGTTTGACCGGTGGCTTCATCCGCGCCAGCGCCCGCGTGAATGGCTCCGCCGCGGCGATGATCGGCAAGTCCGTTTGAAAGATGCGCCCGATCTCCGTCGCTGAGGGATGCGCATGGACGAGATACTGCGAGGGCCGCGGAGCCGTCACATGGCTATAGCCGCCCGTTGTAATCTCGGTGAGGCCTTCGCCGATGACGATGAGGAGATCGGCCCCCCTGATCGCCGAGGCGATCTTGGCGTCCATGTCGAAGCCGGCATGGCCGACATAGCAGGGGTGGCGATTGTCGAAATGGTCCTGGCGGCGCAGCGCGGCGAGCACCGGCATATCGAAGGCAGCGGCGAATTTGGCGGTGTTCTCGGCAGCTTCCCCGCTCCAGCCGCCGCCGCCGATCAGCACCACCGGCCGCTCGGCGGCTTCGATGCGGGCCTTCAGTTTCGTCATTTCGGCGGACGCGGGCGCCGGATTGCGCTGCATGGGCGACCCAGCATCCGCAACGTCGGCCGTTGCGGTGAGGACATCCTCTGGAAACCCCAGGACCGCCGGTCCCGGGCGACCGGAGCGCGCAGCGGAGAAGGCGCGAGAGACGTATTCGGGGATGCGCGCAGGGTCCCGCACGATGCCGACCCAGTTGGCAAACGAGCCGAACGCGGCTTTGAGGTCGATCTCCTGGAAGGCGCCGCGGTCCTCGTGCGCGCGTTCGTTGAGGCCGACCAGCAGCACCATCGGGCTTGCGTCGTGATGGGCGACGTAGACGCCGCTCGCGGCGTTGGTGGCGCCGGGTGCGCGGGTCACGAAGGCAACGCCCGGCGTGCCCGTGAGCTTACCCGTCGCTTCGGCCATCATGGCCGCGCCGCCCTCGTGGCGGCAGACGATCGCCCGCATGCTGACGGCGTCGAAAAGGGCATCGAGGGCCGCAAGGAAGCTCTCACCCGGAACCGTAAAGACGGTGCCGCAGCCCTCGCGCGCGAGCCCCTCGATCAGGATCTTGCCCCCGGTACGCATTACACTCGTATGTCGCCGGCTTCGCCGTTTTTCGTTCTGTGCTGTTTTAGGCGCGTGACGGCACCTCGGAACAGCCTTAAGCGCCGGTTCGGTTACGATTGCAGCCCGATCCGCCATGGCGTTGCGCTGTCATCGAGTTTGCCCTTATGGCCCGGGAGCGCCGGCACGACACCCTCTATTCGGCCGGCATGACGGATTGTCACAAGAAAGCTCTTTACAGGGGGGGTAACCGCCCCTAAATGCAGCGCTCTTTTACGGGTTATGCGGTCTTCTACTTTTGGCTCGGACCCGCGTGTGCCGCGGGCGGTGGAGGTCCTATGCGATGGAGAAGCACTCTTCAGCATCTGCGCTGATCGACAGGTGCCGGCCCGAGCGGCCGGTGCGTGGCCTGCGGCCGCACGCCGCCGGACGCGCCGCGCGATGGTTCCTGGATAACTTCCCGGGGGATGTGGCCTACGCCTACAAGGCCAACAGCTCGGTGTTTCTCATCGGAGCGCTTTACGGCGCCGGCATCCGCCACTTCGACGTGGCCTCCCTCCCGGAGATCGAGGACGCGGCGACCATTCCCGATGCGCATCTGCACTTCATGCATCCGGTGAAGTCCCGGCATGCGATCCGCCGTGCCTACGATCTTGGCGTGCGCTCCTATTCGCTCGATAGCGAGGACGAGCTCAAAAAGATCGTCGAGGCCACGGGCGGCGCCCGGGATCTCATCCTGTGGGTGCGCATCGCCGTGCCCGCGATCAACAGCCGGATCCCGCTCGAGCGCAAGTTCGGCACCTTCGGCGCGGAGGCGGCTGATCTTCTCGTGAAGACGCGCCAGGTGGCAGCCGAGATCGGCCTCACCTTCCACGTCGGCTCGCAGACGTCGACGCCCGACGCCTACGTCACGGCGCTGGGCGAGGTGCACCGCATCATCGTCAAGTCGGGCGTGATGATCGACCGGCTCGACATCGGCGGCGGCTTTCCTTCCCGCTATCCGGACAGCGACCCCGCGCCGCTGCGAGACTTCATCGATGTAATCTCCGCCGGCATCGAAGCGCTGCCGGTGAAGGAGAACATCAAGCTGATGTGCGAGCCTGGGCGCGCGCTCGTCTCCGAGGCCGAAAGCCTCATCGTGCGCGTCGATGCCCGGCGCGGCAAGAACCTCTACATCAACGACGGCTCCTACGGGATGCTGTTCGACGCCGCGCACCTCAACTTCATCTTCCCGATGAAGCTCGTCTCGCGCAGCGTCGACCCCGGCGATCCGCTCGTGCCCTTCGAGCTGTGGGGCCCGACGTGCGATTCCATCGACCACATGAAGGGCCCCTTCATGCTGCCCGACAGCATCGCAGAGGGTGACTACATCGAGATCGGCAACATGGGCGCCTACGCCCGTGCGATCGCGGGCCGCTTCAACGGCTACGGCGAATATGACGAGGTGATCCTCCTCGATCCGCCCATGCTGAGCATGTACGGCGAGGAGGCGATCGACGTCGCCGCCGCGCGCCGGAGCTAGATCTTCGGGGGCCCATAGCCTTGGACGGCCTGTTTTCCACAGGCCGTCCACACCTCATCCACACCCTCGTCCACAATCCGCCACACCGGTCGGCTGAGCTTGCCGGCGTACCAACCCTGAAGGAGGGGCCATGTCCGCCGGTGATCCTGTTTCCGACCACGACGATACGGTCGCCGAGCACGACCGCCTCGAAGCCGCAGCCGACCGGGCGCTCGCCGAGGCCGAGTATGAATTCTACGCATTGCGCGAGGCTCTGCAGGCCGCGCTCGCCGTGCCACTGCGCGACCGCGCCATTGCCGATCCGCGCATGATGCTCGCGGATGTATCGGAGCCCGATACGTCCACCGAGACCGCGCGCGCGACCGTCGGCTCGTTCGCATCCGCAGCAGCGTGACGGCGAGGACGACCCCGAAGATAAAAGAGAGGCATGGAGAGCGGGCGATCTTCGCCGCGCCTCTAGGTGCGCCGCAGCGCACTGTTCAACGTTCATAACCTTGCGGAAGGCACGGCGCGCGAATCCCGCCACGCGCGGTTGCTGCCTGCCGGCGCTCGTCCCATATCCCGTTTCGGTCCGCTCTCAATGGGGACAGGTGTCGCGAGCGGCACGTACCAGGGAGAGACGACATGAAGCGAGCAATCCTGATCGGCATCTGCGCCGCTGCGGGCGTTATGATGCAAGCGGCGGTCGCCACGTCGGCGAGTGCGGCATATCTCGGCTACGGCAACGGCGACCCGGGCAACTGGGACCTCGAGACCGAGCAAGCCGGTGGTCCCTGCAACCTTCCTGGCCAGCGGGCGCTCGATGCCTCGACCGGACAGCCCAAGTGCTGTTCCAAGTACAACCCGATGAGCGCTTGCCCGATTGCCGGGGCCTACGAGGTGCCCATGCACGTACCCAGGTATGCGCACCGCCACGTGCACCGTTCGTAAGGCGAACTGATTTCAGCGAAACTTGCGGGCTTTCCGGCGCGGCCGACATGCCAGGGTCCCTCTGTACGAATTGGCAACTCGCCGCGCTGGAAACGTTTACTCGCAATTAGCGCGCCGGGCGCAAAAGGGAGCTGTGAACACAGTTCGATTTTAAAAGACGATCACCGGTGCCGCAGTGCGGACGACAGGGGGAAGAATGACGGGCGCGGCGGCCAACGACCATTTGCAGGACCGGCTCGACTTCATGAGCTTCGACGACGCCAGCAAAGGGGCGCTGCGCACCCTGCAGCCGGTGATCGCCGAGTTCATCGGACCCGCGCTCGAGGTCTTTTACGAAAAGGTCCGCCGCCTTTCGACGACCGCGAACTTTTTCGCGGACGGCAGGCAGATGGCGGCCGCCAGAAGTAAACAGGCCGACCACTGGCGTGAGCTGGCGACTGCGCAGTTCGGCGCCGACTACGCAAAGCGGGTGCGCACCATCGGGCATACGCACGCCCGGCTGGGCCTCGAGCCGCGCTGGTATATCGGCGGTTACGCGCTCATCACCGAGCAGATCATCCATGCCGTCATTGCCGACCGCTGGCCGACGCTGCTGCAGCTCGCGCGGCCCAACCCGCGCAGCATGTCGGAGGCCGTCGCCGCACTCGTCAAGGCTGCGATGCTCGACATGGATCTCGCCATTTCAACTTATCTGGAGGCGCTCGAGGAGCAGCGCCAGACCGCCGAGGCCGCGCGCCTCGAGGCCGAGCGCAACCAGACCGCGGCGCTACAGGCGTTGACCGACGCGTTGGAGCGTCTCGCGGCGGGCGATCTCTGCGCCCGCATCGACAAGCCGCTTGCTCCAGAGTTCGACAAGCTCAAAGCCGATTTCGATGCGACTGTGGCGAGGCTGCAGGACGCCATGGCGACGATCCGCCAGGACGCGCTCGTCATTGCTTCGGGCACGCGCGAAATTTCCGCCGCGGCCGACGACCTTTCACAGCGCACCGAACGGCAGGCTGCAAGCCTGGAAGAAACAGCGGCGGCGCTGGAGGAAATCACGACCACGGTGAAGAACGCCGCCGAGGGCGCCGCCCACGCGCGCAACGTGGTGGCTAACGCGAAGAGTGATGCCGAGCGCGGCGGCACGGTCGCCCGCGCCGCCATCGAAGCCATGGGCAGCATCGACAAATCTTCCGAGCAGATCAGCCGCATCATCGGCGTGATCGACGAGATTGCCTTCCAGACGAACCTTCTCGCGCTCAACGCCGGCGTGGAGGCAGCGCGCGCGGGCGAAGCGGGCCGTGGCTTTGCGGTGGTCGCTTCCGAGGTGCGCGCCCTTGCCCAGCGTTCGGCGGACGCCGCGAAGGAGATCAAGTCGCTCATATCCACGTCGGCAACGCAGGTGAAGTCAGGCGTTGATCTCGTTGGGCAGACGGGCAGCGCGTTCGAGCGCATCGTGGAGCAGGTGGCCGACATCAACGGCGTCGTTGCCGACATCGCCAACGGTGCGCACCAGCAGGTGCAGGCGCTGCAGGAAGTGAACGGCGCGGTGAGCGAGATCGACCGCGTGACGCAGCAGAACGCAGCTATGGCGGAAGAGGCGACGGCGGCAAGTCATTCGCTGGCGGAGAAAACGATGGAGCTCAACATGCTCCTCGACGGCTTCCGGCTGGAGGAAACGATCACCCCGGTGCGCCGCCGCGCGTAATTTACGGCCTGTTGCGGGTGGGCGTCGCCCTCGGCCGACACTAGCCCGGCCGAGATTTAAAACCGAAGACGAAAATCCGGCTGTCCATCACGGCGGCGAAAGGGTCACCGACCGCTTGCGCGAGGGCGCGTGAGCGGAACCTGCTTTTTCGCGCAGAGGATTGGGAAGCAAGCCGGCGCATGCGCCGCCCCTGCGGAGCGCCATTGACGCGTGAGTGAATGAATGTGGTGCGTGAAGTGAAACAATGGTGGGCGGTATAGGGATTGAACCTATGACCCCACGCGTGTGAAGCGTGTGCTCTACCGCTGAGCTAACCGCCCGCCCTGCCGGAAAAATCCTGCGGCCCGGCGCGCGAAGCACCATGCCGGTCCGGGCGGCCCTTATGCGAGGCTGCGGCCTCGACTGTCAAGGCGTCCCGCAGGGTACCAGCCGGCGCGCCGCCGGCATCCTCAGGTTTTTCCAGGGCGCCGCGGCCCCGATGTCCGAAGCCGGCTCCGCTATGAGGCGAATCTCGTTAGGGCAGCAGCGAGAACGAGCGGGCGATCTTCGGGAACTCCGGCGCGATGGCCGGCGCGTCCTTGGGCGTTGCGATCCCGATCAGCCGGAAATAGCCCCCGCCAGTTCCCAGCAGCATGGCCTGGTAGAGATGAATGGGGCGCCCGTCATCGGCGTCTGTCGCGTCGGCTTCGACCTCGATGCCGTCGAGCCCCCCTATGCGAATGGCGCGCGGCTTGCCCGGCTTGAAATCCTTGAAGCCCGGTAGGCTTCCTAGCAACGCGACCGCCTGCTTCTCCGGCTCGGTGACCGCGCGCTTGTCGATCGAAGGCGCAACCATGAAGGCCGAACGGGTCTCACCCGCCCGCTCCGGCTCCAGCCGCCCGTCGAGCGTATAGACCTTGCTGGTGCCGACGATGCGGCCCGCCTCCTTGAACGGGCCGAGATAGGAGAGCGCAAAGAGATCACGCACCGCCGGCTTCTCGGTGGTTTTCGCCGTCGCCAGAACCTTCTCGATGTCCTCGACCTTCACGCTTCCATCGGCGAGGGCGTGTTGGGGTACGTTGACCGATACGAGCACCGTCTGATCGGCAGAGCGGAACAGCACGAAGAACTTACCGTACGTGCCCGCCTCCGATGTCTGCTTGGCGCGCATGTAGATGTAGGCGTCGCTCCGCGGCAGGCTGCCTTTCGTGACGTCGGTGATTCCGCGCTTGGCGAGTTCCTCGGCCGTGAAGCCCTGCGCCATCTTGTCGTACTCGGCGGCCGGTGCCTCCAGGATGACGTAAGACGCGCCCGTCGTTTCGTTCTGGAATCCGGAGAACAGCGGCGAGGGAACGTATTCGGGTGGCAGGTCCAGCACGACCCTGCTGTTCGGAGCCTGCTGTTGGATCGCGTGTGCAACGGGTGGTGCCGCGAACGCCAGCAACGCCGAAAACGCGAGGGCGAGAGCGTGGCGCCAGTGCAACGCTCCCCTGCGCCGATGAGGGCACGCGTTCGTGGGCTCGGGCGCAATTGGCGGCGGCATGGAACCATCCGGTGGCAGGAATGGGGGGACAAAGACGCTCCTCATGGGGCCATATTGGGGCGCCGCGCGCGAGGAAAAAGAGGCTGTGGCCGCCTCTTCACAGGTGGCTCAGCAAATGCAACGATCCGCCCGCGCCAGCCGATTCCGCATGGTATCCGGCCGACTTTTCGTGAAAAAGGAAGCACGGGCGCTGCCAAGAAAAACCCAACAAGCGCCGATGGGGGAAGCATGGACAGCGACAGGGATGAGCCGCGCCGTTCGTTTTTGTTCTCGTTCGGAATCGAGCGACTGGGCCTGGTGGCGCTGAAGGCGCCGCTCGTCTCCGCACTTCTCATTGCTGTGCTCACCGCGCTCGCGGCGTGGAGCACCATGCACATCAAGGTCGACGATTCCCTTTCCGAGCTCTTCCGCACCAACAGCGAGGAGTTCCGGCGCTATGAGGAGATCGACCGTCGCTTCCCGTCCAGCGAATATGACGTGCTCGTCGTGGTGGAGGGCAAGGGGCTGCTCACGCGCGAGCGGCTCGAGACCTTCGCCGGTTTGACGACCGAGCTGCAGCTCGTCGACGGCGTCTCCGGCCTCGTCTCGATGCTGTCGGCGCGCGATAAGCCCGACGCAACGGGCTACGCGCCGCCGCTGGTGCCCGACGACCTGCCCGAGGATGATGCGGCATTCGCCAACATCGTCTCGGCGCTGAAATCGAACGACATCGTCAAGGGCAAGTTCCTTTCCGACGACGGCGAGCTTGCGCTCATCGTGATCGCGCTCGACCGCAATGTCGTCGAGCAGCGCGGCGCCCGCGCCGTCATCGGCGACATCAACGAAGCGGCGAGGCGCGAGCTGGAAGGCAGCGGTCTGACGGCGAAACTCACCGGCGCGCCGGTGATGCAACTCGAAATCCGCAACGCCGTCGAGCGCGACCGCCTTGTCTACAACGGCCTCGGATTTCTCGTCGGCATCGGCATCGCTTACCTGTTTTTCCGGCGTATTTCGCTGACCCTCATCGCCGTCGCGGGCCCGGCCATCGCCATCCTGTGGACCCTCGGCATGATCGGGGCGATGGATTTCCGGCTGAACCTGTTCATCAACGTCATCACGCCGCTCATCCTCGTTTCGGGCTTTTCCGATTCCATGCACCTCGTCATGTCGATCCGGCGCGACGTGCTGGCAGGCGTCAGCCGTCTCGAGGCGGCACGCCATGCGGTGCTGGACGTGGCGCCCGCCTGTCTGTTGACGGCGATGAACGCCGCCCTGGCGATCGTCTCTTTCCAGTTCGCGGATTCCGCCCTTATCCGCACCTTTGGTAAGGCGGCGCTGATGGCGGTCGGCATCTCCTACCTCGCCGTTGCCGTGGTCGTGCCGACCCTCGCCGCGCTGCTGGTGCGCGACGAGAAGGCGACCGGCATCGACCCGCGCGTCGAGGAAGAAGGCGGCGTCGGTGCCCTGCAAAGGATCACCGATGCGATCGTGCGCACCGTCGCGGCAAACGCGAACGTGATATTCGCGCTCTCGATCGTCACCGTCATTCTCTGCGGCATCGCCTATGCGCAGTTGAAGCCGCATTACCGCCTCGCCGACCAGGTGCCGGACAAGGAGCAGGCGCTCGCCGCCACCGGGAGGATCGACGCCAAGCTGACGGGCGCCAACCCCGTCCACATCATGATCCGCTGGAACGGCAACCAGTCGCTCTACGATCCGGATACGATGGCTGCCATCGCCGAGGCGCACGATGCGGTGGAGCAGCGCGTCGGTCTCGGCAACGTGTGGTCGCTGGAGAGCCTGCGCCGCTGGCTGGCCGCCGCAGGCGATGCCAGCATCGAGAACGTGAAGAAGTACGTCGGCATCCTGCCCGATCACCTCGTGCGCCGCTTCATTGCAGCGGATGAGAAGTCCGTGCTGGTGACGGCGCGCCTTCCCGACGTCGATGCCGGCGAGATTCTTCCCATCGTCGACAAGCTCGATAAGGAGCTGGAGCCCGTCCGCAAGGCGCACCCCGGTTACGAGTTCTCGGTCACGGGCCTTCCGGCCATTGCCGCGCGCAACTCCGCTGAGCTGATCTGGGAGCTCAACTGGGGACTCGTCGGCGACATGTTCGTGATCTTCATCTTCCTCGGGATCGCGCTGCGCTCCGTGCTGGTGGGCTTCGCCAGCATCATGCCTTCGCTGTTCCCGATCTTCGCCACCGGCGCCATCCTGTGGGCGGCGGGGCAGGGGCTGCAGTTCGCCTCGATCGTGGCGATCACGGTGGCGTTCTCGCTGGCGATCGATTCCACCATCCACTTCCTCAATCGGTTTACGCTGGAGGAGGGCCGGATGGGGCCAAGCGCAACGCCGTTTCAGGTGCTCATGCGCTCGGCCCATCACATCGGGCCGCCCGTGGTGCTGACCACCATCGTCCTGGCGCTGGGCCTCGGCGTCACGATGCTCTCGCACCTGCCGTCGCTGCGCCTGTTCGGCGAGCTGGCGGCCGTGTGCCTCTTCGCCTCGCTGATCGGTCAGCTCGTCATTCTGCCGGCGGTGCTGATGGTCGGCCGCAAGCTGCTGCCGCGCCGCTGGGACGAAGCCGGTTCGAAGGGAGAGGTTGCGGCCTCGGGCGCCGTCAACACCTGACCGCGCGCGCGGGCTCCGCGTCCGCCGCCGCAAGGATGCTCGCGATGGCCGGCTCCAATTCGCGGTAGTGGTCTATCACCGCGTCGGGACCGTAATCTCCAACGGGCGTGTCGGTGTAGCCGAAGCTCACCCCGATGACCGGCACGCCCGCCGCCTTGGCGGTGGCGACGTCGACGCCGGTGTCTCCGACCATGATCGCACGCGAGCGGCTCCCGCCGGCGAGCGAGATGGTGCCGAGCAATGCATCCGGATGCGGCTTGGCGGCGGAAAGCGTGTCGCGGCCGGCGACGGCATGAAAGTAGCGCGTCAGATCCAGCGCATCGAGCAGCAGCCGCGACATGCCTTCCATCTTGTTGGTGCACACCGCCATACGTACGCCTTGGCGCTGCATCCGCTCCAGCAGCGGCACCACGCCGTCGAACGGGCGGCTGCCGTCGGCGATGTGATCGCCGTAGAAATCGAGGTAAAGCCGCAGAAGGTCCTCGTGCTCGGCCGGCGTCAGGTGCTCGCCCGCAGCGCCAATCGCCTTCTCGATCATGTGCTTAGCCCCATGGCCAACGAACGGCCGCAGGGTCCGCGCGTCCACGTGCGGCAGTCCCAGGTGGTCCAGCACATGGTTCGTCGAAGCGATGAGATCGGGCGCCGTATCAACCAGCGTGCCATCGAGATCGAAGACGAGAGTGAGATCGGGCATGTGTCCTCGGCTGGCGCCTTGCGCGCCGGTGCGGCGAAGCGACGGGGCTGTCTAGCTTGAAACCCCCGGGGGTGCATCTTAGACAATGGAATTCCGCCCTACTGTTGCTAGCCGGTGCCGCCATGGACAAAAAGGTTATTACCCTCCTCAGGACGCAAGCCTTCATCGACGGCGCCTGGGTCGGGTCGCCGGGGATGGCGGTGACGGACAAGGCGACGGGCGAGGAGATCGCGCGCGTGCCGGACTTTGGCGCCGCGGAGACCGACATGGCGATCGAGGCCGCCCACCGCGCCTTCCCCGCCTGGTCGAAGCTGCTCGCCAAGGAGCGCTCCCGCATCATCCGCCGCTGGTACGAGCTGATCGTCGAGAACGCCGATGAGCTGGCGCTGCTTTTGAGCAAGGAGCAGGGCAAGCCGCTTGCCGAGGCGCGCGGCGAGATCATTTACGGCGCCGCCTACGTCGAACTGTTCGCCGAGGAAGCAAAGCGCATCTACGGCGAGATCATCCCGACGCATAAACAGGACGCGCGCGTCCTCGTCACCAAGCAGCCCGTAGGGGTCGTCGGCGCCATCACGCCGTGGAATTTCCCCTCCGCGATGATCACGCGCAAGGTTTCGCCCGCACTGGCTGCGGGCTGCACCGTCATCGTCAAGCCGGCGGAGGATACGCCGCTCTCCGCACTCGCCCTTGCCGAGCTGGCGCAGCGTGCCGGCGTACCGAAGGGTGTGTTCAACGTCGTCACCGCCAAGGATCCGGTGCCTGTCGGCCGCGCGCTGACGGAAAGCCCGCTCGTGCGCATGATCACGTTCACCGGCTCCACCGAGGTCGGCAAGATCCTGATGCGCCAGGCCGCGAGCACGGTGAAGCGCGTCGGCATGGAGCTGGGCGGCAACGCACCCTTCATCGTCTTCGACGACGCCGATCTCGACCGCGCCGTCGCCGGAGCGATGGCATCGAAGTTCCGCAATGCGGGCCAGACCTGCGTGTGCGCCAACCGCATCCTGGTGCAGGACGGCGTCTATGAAGCGTTCACGGAGAAGCTGGTAGCCGCGGTCCGCAAGCTGAAGGTAGGGCCCGGTCTGGAGACCGGCGTCACCGTCGGCCCGCTGATCAGCCGCGATGCGGTAAAGAAGGTCGAGGCGCACGTGGCCGACGCGGTCACGCACGGTGCCAGGATCGTCACCGGCGGCAAGGTCGCCCCCATCGGCGGCAACTTCTTCGAGCCGACGGTGCTCACCGGCGCAACCGATAAGATGCGCATCGCCCACGAGGAAACCTTCGGCCCTGTGGCGCCGCTGTTCCGCTTCTCCGACGAGGCGGAGGCCGTACGCATGGCCAACGACACGCCCTTCGGACTGGCGGCGTATTTCTTCTCGCGCGATATGGGGCGCTGCTTCCGCATCGCCGAGGCGCTGGAATACGGCATCGTCGGCGTGAACGAGGGCATCACCTCCACCGAGATCGCTCCCTTCGGCGGCTTCAAGGAGAGCGGTATCGGCCGCGAGGGGTCCCACCACGGCATCGAAGAGTTCCTCGAGACGAAGTACACCCTGATGGGCGGTCTCTAGAGCCCTTCCAACAACCGTCCTTGCTTCCGGCGCGCGGTGCGCGTACGGCAGCGCCAGGCAGCAAGCGTGGGGAGAGCGGGACGGCCATGGGTCAGGATGCCTTCAAAGTTGCGGCGGCGGAGCAGGCGCTCCGGTACGTGGAGGATGGCATGCGGGTCGGTCTGGGAACCGGCTCGACGGCGACAAAGTTCGTCGACGCGCTCGGCCGCCGGGTGGCCGGCGGGCTCAAGGTGGTGTGTGTCGCGACCTCCCAGGCCACCCAGGCACAGGCCGAAGCGCTGGGCATCCCCATGTCCACCCTCGATGAGCAGCAGTTTCTCGATCTTACCGTCGACGGAACCGATGAGCTCGACGGCGCGCTGCGGCTGATCAAAGGTGGCGGCGGCGCGCTCCTGCGCGAGAAGATCGTCGCCACCGCCTCCGCCAGCATGATCGTCATCGCCGACGCCTCCAAGCAGGTGGCGACGCTCGGCGCTTTCCCGCTTCCGCTGGAAGTGGTGCCCTTCGGCCTTGCCGCCACGCGCAACATGATCACCGCGCTCGCGGCGGATGCAGGATGCGAAGGCGAGCTGCGCTTGCGCACGCTGACGGACGGCAAGCCGTTCATCACCGACAACGGCAATTTCATCCTCGACTGCCACTTCGGCAGCATCGATGCGCCCGAGGAGCTTGACGAAGCGCTTAAGCTCGTCCCGGGTGTGGTGGAGAACGGACTTTTCATCGGTATCGCCGATCTCGCGATCATCGCGGGCAGCGACGGCATCACCGTCATCGGTGCCGAAGAGGGGGAGCTGCCATGATCGCGCACGCGGGTGCTTTGCGGACCGCACTGGTGTCCGCCGCGGCCAGCCTGGCGTTGTTGCTGTTGTACGCGGGCGGCGCGGTCGCCGAGGACGCCGCGCCCGTTGATGCGGCCCGCATAGCAGCCGCAAAGAAGCTCATGGAGGTGACCGGCGTCACCAAGCAGATGGACGGCATGATCGCCGCCATGGGACAAGGCTTTCGCAAAGGCGCCAGCGACGCCCGCAAGGGTCCCGACGCCGATAAGCTGAGCGATGTGTTCGACGGCCAGTTGAAGCGGCTGATGTCGTATCGCGACGCGATGATCGACGATTTCGCCGTCGTTTACGCGCAGCGCTTCACGGTGGAGGAGCTGGAAGCGGTGACTGATTTCTATCAGTCACCAACAGGGCAGAAATTCATCGAAGCGATGCCGGCACTGATGCAGGCTGGAGCACAGATCGGTATGAAGTACAGCCAGAAGGTTATTGAAGGCACCAAGGAATAATCCTCAATCCCCCGCCTCCTGCGTTTCTCGCCTCTTGAAGTGTGAAGCCGTCGTCTATGTCCGAATTCGATTTTGATCTCTTCGTTATCGGCGCTGGGTCGGGTGGCGTGCGCGCCGCGCGCATCGCCGCCGGCTATGGCGCCCGCGTGGCGATCGCGGAGGAGTACCGCGTCGGCGGCACCTGCGTGATCCGTGGCTGCGTGCCGAAGAAGCTCCTCGTCTATGCCAGCCGGTTCGCGCATGAGTTCGAAGACGCCGCCGGGTTCGGCTGGACCGTGGGCGAGACGTCGTTCGACTGGCCCTCCCTCGTTGCCGCCAAGAACCGCGAGCTGATGCGCCTCGAAGCCGCTTATGGCTCGACGCTCGCAAACGCGGAGGTCGACCTGATCCCCGAGCGCGCAACCCTGGAAGGGCCGCACACCGTGCGCCTCGCAAAGTCCGGCCGTACGCTCACGGCGGGCAAAATCCTTGTCGCTACCGGATCGACGCCCTCGCTCGGCCCGCAGATCGAAGGGCTGGAGCACGTCATCACCTCCAACGAGGCGTTTGACCTGCCGCGCCTGCCAAAGAGCATCATTGTTGCCGGCGGCGGCTACATCGCAATCGAGTTCGCCGGCATCTTTGCAGGGCTCGGCGTCGATACCACCATCCTCTACCGCGGCGACAAGGTGCTGCGCGGCTTCGACGAGGATTTGCGCGACCGCCTGATCGCCGCCTATGAGACCCGCGGTATCCGCTTTTCCTACGGCGCCATCTTCGAGCGTATCGAGAAGACGGCTGACGGTTTGGTGGGACATCTTTCGAACGGCAAGACGCTGAGCGCCGAGCAGATCATGTTCGCCATCGGCCGCACGCCCAACACCGCGGGCCTGGGGCTTGATAAGATCGGCGTCGAGCTTGGCTGGAATGGCAATGTCGTCGTCAACGAATATTCCAAGTCTTCGGTCGACAGCATCTTCGCCGTCGGCGACGTGACCGACCGCGCCGCGCTCACGCCGGTGGCGATCCGCGAAGGGCACGCCTTCGCCGACACCGAGTTCGGCGGCAAACCTCGCATCATCGAGCACACGCTCATCCCCACCGCGGTATTCTCAACGCCCGAAATCGCGAGCGTCGGCTTGCCCGAGCATCTCGCCACGCAGCGTTGCAGCACGCTCGATGTCTACAAGGCGTCCTTCCGGCCCATGAAGGCGACGCTCTCCGGCCGCGACGAGCGCATCTTCATGAAGCTGCTCGTCGACGGCGACAGCAACAAGGTCATCGGGTGCCACATGGTGGGCGAGGGTGCGGCGGAGATCATCCAGATGGCCGCGGTCGCGCTTCGCCTCGGCGTCACCAAGGCCGACTTCGACAACACCATGGCGCTGCACCCGACAGCCGCCGAGGAGTTCGTCACCATGCGCGAGAAATGGATCGCGCCCACGGAAGCGGCCGGCTGATCCACTGCGCAACTGCCACCTGGAGTTTTCAATGTCTCGCTTGAAGGACAAGATTGCGCTCATTACCGGCTCGGCCGCGGGCATCGGTCTCGCAACCGCCGACCTGTTCGGCGCCGAAGGCGCGCACGTCTACATCACCGACGTCGACGGCGAGGGGGCGGAGAAGGCCGCGGCGGAGCTGCTCGCCAAAGGCCTCAAGGCATCCGCGATGGCCGTCGATGTCTCGCGCGGCCAGGATGTGACCGCGCTGATGCGTACCATCGAGCAGCAGCACGGCCGCCTCGATGTCGTCGTCAACAACGCAGGCATCAATGTGCGCACCGACTTCCGTAACATGACGGATGCCGACTGGGTGCGCCTGCGGGAAGTCAATCTCGACGGCATCATCCGCATCGCGCGCGACGCCTTCCCGCTGATGAAAGCGTCGGGGCGTGCTTCGCTCGTCAACCTAGCCTCGATCATGGGCCATCGCGGCATGCGCACGTTGGCGGCCTATGGCGCCACGAAGGGCGCGATCTCGGCACTGACGCGTGGCCTCGCCGTCGAGTACGCGCCATTCGGCATCCGCGTGAACGCGCTGGCGCCCGGCTTCATCGAGACGGCGTTGACCGAGCGCGTCCTGCGCATCGAGGCATTTTCGAAGGCGCTGCTGGAACAGACGCCGCTGCGCCGCTTCGGCACCGGCGAGGATGTAGCGCGCGCGGTGCTGTTCTTTGCCTCCGACGAAAGCGCTTTCATCACCGGCGCGGAGCTGGCCGTCGACGGGGGCATGCAGGCCGCACTTTGAGCCTTGCAACTTTGGGTGGCTCCGCCGCCCCGGGTTAACCCTGCCTCGCACCCGTCGACGTGCAGACGCTGACCGCCGGCCGATGCAGGCCTGCGATTTAGCCTATCAACCTGTGGATCTGCCTCAACAGAGGCGCATCGTTCGGCGATAAGCATCCGGGTCTGTATCCATAGGTCCGATGGGGACGGCTCTTCGCGTCGTGCGGCGAGCCGGATGCGGGGAGCCATACGCTACCGTTCCGATATCGACGGGCTGCGCGCCATCGCTGTGCTGAGCGTGATCGCCTATCACGCGGTCCCAGCCGCTGTGCGCGGCGGCTTCGTGGGTGTCGACGTCTTCTTCGTCATCTCCGGTTTTCTCATCACGACGATCATCGTCGATGCGCGCTTCAGCGGTACGTTTTCGCTGATCGACTTCTACGCGCGCCGCATCCGCCGTCTGTTCCCCGCGCTCATCGTGGTACTGCTGGCGACGTTTGCCCTCGGGTGGTTCTATCTGCTGCCGAACGAATTCAAAGCCCTCGGCAAGCACCTCACCGCGGGGGCGGTCTACGTCATCAACGTGGCGCTGAAGCGCGAGGCCGGCTACTTCGACGCCTCGGCCGACCATAAGCCGCTGCTGCATCTTTGGTCGCTGTCGGTGGAGGAGCAGTTCTATCTCGTCTGGCCACTGTTGATCCTTTTGGCGCGCACGCGCCGCCAATTGCTGATCATGTTCGCTCTGTTGACGGTGAGTTCCTTCGCCTCGGGGTTGCACGCACTGGGCAAGAACCCGGCTTCGGCGTTCTTTCTCCCGCAGAATCGCGTGTGGCAGCTCTCGGCGGGTGGACTGCTGGCGCTCGTGCTCATGCACGCCGATGAGATCGAGCAACGCGTGCGCGCGCTGGCTGGCACGGCGATGCCCGCACGCGAGACGCTGGCCAACATTGCTTCCTGCCTCGGTCTCGCGCTGATCCTCTCCGCCGTGACGCTCTTCGATGACAAGCTCCTGTATCCCGGCTGGTGGGGTGTGGTACCGACGCTCGGCGCCATGCTTGTAATCCTGGCGGGGCAGGGCGCTTATCTCAATCGCGCCCTGCTTTCCTCGCCGCCGATGGTCGGTATCGGCCTTATCAGCTACGCGCTTTACCTGTGGCACTGGCCGCTGCTGTCTTACAGGAACATCCTCCGATTGCAGGACGATTGGACCATCACGGCGCTCTGTCTCGCCGCAGCGCTCCTGCTCGCCTTTGCCACCTACCGCTTCATCGAGCGGCCCATCCGGCTGGCGCCGCGGGCAAGCCATGCGCCGGCGCTCCTGGCAATGTCGGTGGTCCTTGCGGGCGTGGGACTGGCGGCTCGCTACGAGTTCGTGGCGCCGCATAACGACGGGGCGCGCGTGCGCCAGTACGCGTTTGCGGCCGAAGACTGGGGATTTCCGAGCGACCTCGCCGCCAGTTACCATGGAAACGAGTTGTTCCGGACACGCTTCGGGGCCGGCCTGGGCAGCACCGATAAGGTACTGTTCATCGGCGACAGCAACATGGAGCAGTATTGGCCTCGCCTCGAACGCATCTGGAAATCGCAGTCGGAAAGGCCATCGGTCGAGTTCGCCACGCGTGGCGGATGCGCGCCCATCCCGGGCTTCACCGTCGCTGCCCGTCCCCATTGCATTGGATTTGCCGAAGCCTCCGTCGAGATCGCGAAGGATCCGAACGTCAAGACGGTCGTCATCGCGGCGGCATGGATCAGCTACTTCACGCCCGGGGCCGCCAGCGTGGAACGGCGCAATACCGCCTATGCCGCGCTCGAGGGAATGCTGCGCGGCTTCACCCGGAACGGCAAGACGGTGTGGCTAGTGCTGAACATTCCTTCCGGGATGATGCTCTCGCCCGTCTCCTTCGTGCGCCGTTCGCTCGATGGTGAGATATCCGTCGTCCCCCAGCAGATCGGGCGCGCACGGTTCGATGCGATCCTGGGACCGATCAATGCGCGGCTTCGCGAGATCGCACGCAATGCGGGAGCCAGCGTGGTCGACCCCATGCCGTCGCTGTGCGGTGACGCGACCTGCAACGGCGAGCTTGCCGATGGAACGATGGTCTACCGCGATGGCACCCATTTGCGCGCCGGCTTCGTGCGCGAGCATGGCGACTTCATCGACCGCGTGCTCGGTGTCGAGACGAGCAGCGTCGGCAAGTAACGAGTCCCATTCCCCGTCGGGCCGATCCTCACATGCAGCCGGCGACGGTCTCCGCGATGAGCCCGTCGACAACGCCGATCAGCGCCGCTTCCTTATCGGCGCCTGCCGAGACCAGCTCGCGGTAACGGGCCACTTGCCGGTCCGCGCTGGTGCCCCCGGTCGCGATGGTGAGCGCGTGCCTCACTTCCTTTTCACACCCGAGCGCCGCCGCATCCTCCGCGATGAGGCTGAGCAGCTCATCGACGAGCGTGGCGAACGGAACCAGCGTGCCTTTGCCGAAGTCGAACAGCGTCTCGCTGACACCATACCGCTGTGCGCGCCAGCGGTTCTCCTCGACGAGGAAGGCGGGGTATGAGCGCCACTTCTGGTTCGAGCGGCGCAAGCGGTAGAGCATGCGCAACGTGCAGGCGTAGAGCGCGGCGATGGAGATGGCATCGTCGAGTCGCGTGCACACGTCGGTGACGCGCATCTCCAGCGTCGGGAAGCGTGCCGAGGGCCGCAGATCCCACCAGACTTTGCTCGCGTCCTCGATGACGCCGTTGCGCACCAGCACGTCCACGGTGCGCTGATACTCCGCAAAGCTTTCGAACCGCTGCGGCAGACCGGTCCGCGGCAGCTCGTGGAAGACGGCGAGGCGATAGCTCTTGAGGCCGGTGTCTTCCCCCTGCCAGAAGGGCGATGAGGTCGAGAGCATGAGCAGGTGCGGAAGGAAGTAGCGCACCTGGTTCATCAGATCGACGCGCAGGTCCTCGTCCTCGATAGCGACGTGCACGTGCATGCCGCAGATGGCGAGCCGCCGGCCGATCCCGCCGAAGTCCTCCGCCAGCGACTGGTACCGGGGCTTGGGCGTCGTCTCGAGGCTGGAGCGGTCCGCGAAGGGATGGGTCGACGCCGCGATCGGGGCCATGGCGTAGCGGCCGGCGATGTCGGCGATGGAGCGGCGCAGTCCCGCCAGCTCCCGCCGGGCTTCCGTGAAATCCCGGTGCGGCTCCGTGCCGATCTCGATCTGGGAGCGAAAGAACTCCGGCGCGACCTGCGGGCCGAGCGCGCTTTCGCACTCCCGCATGAGCGCTGCCGGGGCCGAGGCAAAGCCGCGGCTGACGAGGTCGACGAGGTGGTACTCCTCTTCGATCCCGAAGGTGAACGATGGCTCGCGGGTGCCCATTGGCTTGCTCATCGACCTATGCAACGGTGGAATACCCGGACGCTAGTCATGCAGCCCGGGGTAGCTTATATGCTGCGACTACTGGCATAATGCCCGAAAAAGCGATGCGCTTGCGTTACCGCGCTGGCGCTGAAGGAGTGTTTGAAATGGCGGCAGTGTGGTCCCCGGATAGCTGGAGGGGCAAGCCGATCGTTCAGGTGCCGGATTACCCGGACAAGGCAGCCTTGGCCGATGTCGAGGCCAAGATCGCCTCCTTCCCACCGCTGGTCTTTGCCGGGGAGGCGGACAAGCTGAAGCGGTCCCTGGCGGACGTCGCGGCCGGCAACGCTTTCCTGTTGCAGGGCGGCGACTGCGCCGAGAGCTTCGCCGAGCACGGCGCCAACCACATCCGCGAGCTGTTCCGCGTCTTCCTGCAGATGGCGGTGGTCCTGACGTATGCCGGCGGCGTGCCGGTGGTGAAGGTCGGCCGCATCGCCGGCCAGTTCGCCAAGCCGCGCTCCTCGCCCACCGAGACGCGCGACGGCATTGAGCTGCCGAGCTACCGCGGCGACATCATCAACGGCGGCGGCTTCACCGAAGCCGAGCGCATACCCGATCCCGGCCGCCAGCTCCAGGCGTACCGCCAGGCCGCGGCGACGCTGAACCTTCTGCGCGCGTTCTCCGAGGGCGGCTATGCCAGCCTCGACAACGTGCTGCGCTGGTTGCTCGACTTTGAGAATAAGAGCCCGTTCGCGCTGAAATACCGCGAGATGGGCGAGCAGATCCACACGGCGCTGCGCTTCATGGAATCGTGCGGCGTCTCGGCGGAGACCGTGCCCGCCCTGGGCCGGACCACCTTCTACACCAGCCACGAGGCGCTGTTGCTTGGCTACGAGCAGGCCCTGGTGCGCCGGGACGAGGCGGGCGGGAGCCAGGCGCCCTATGCAACGTCGGGGCACATGCTGTGGATCGGCGACCGCACGCGCCAGCCCGACCATGCCCACGTCGAATTCTGCCGTGGCATCCGCAACCCGATCGGCATCAAGGTCGGCCCGTCGCTCGACGCCGACGGTCTCCTGCGCCTCATCGACATCCTGAACCCGACCGACGAGCCGGGCCGCCTGACGCTGATCTGCCGTTTCGGCTACGACAAGGTCGAAAAGCACCTGCCGGCGCTGGTGCGGGCGGTGAAGCGCGACGGCCGCGTGGTCGTATGGTCGTGCGATCCGATGCACGGCAACACCATCAGCGCCGCCGGCGGATTCAAGACGCGGCCCTTCGACCGCATCCTGAAAGAGGCCGAGAGCTTCTTCGACGTGCACCGCGCCGAGGGCACCCATGCCGGCGGCATCCACGTGGAGATGACCGGCTCGCCGGTGACCGAGTGCATCGGCGGCGCGGCGGCCAACATCTCCGAGGCGCAGCTCAGCGACCGCTACGATACGCTGTGCGATCCGCGCCTCAATGCCGATCAGGCGCTGGAACTCGCTTTCCTGATCGCCGAGAGGCTGAAGCAGGAGCGCGAGGAAGCGCTGCGCGCACCCGCGCCGCTCACCGCGGTGGGCTGACACGCGCCATTAGCAGGCTCGATCGCGAGTTCAGGGTCGGGGCACCATCGCCTCGACCCCGAGCAGCAGCATGACCGCTGGCAGCGTCAGCAGCGAGGCGAGGGTCGAGATCAGGATGACCGCCGAGGTGACGGCGGCGGGACGCCGGTAGAGCTCGGCGAGCATGAACGGTCCGGTTCCCGTCGGCAGCGCGGCGAGAAGGGCAGCCATCACTGCCAGCTTCGAGGGCACGGAGAGCGCCAGGGCAATGGCGTACGTCAGCGCGGGGTGAACGATCAGCTTCACCGCGCTCAACGCCACGGCGCTGCCCGTTTCGCGCTTGGAGACCGGATGCCGGCTCGCCAGAAACAGCCCGATGACGACGAGCGCCGCCGGGCTCGCCGCTCCACCCAGAAGCTTCAAAAAGGTCTCCGCCGCCTGCGGCACGGGAAGCCCCGTGGCGTTGTAAATGGTCCCGGCCACGGGCGCCACGAGCAGCGGGTTGCGGATCAGGGCGCCGCCGACCTTCAGCGCCAGCCGCAGAGGGTGAGGTTCGTCGTGGCTGCCGATCTCGATGAGGACGATAGCGGATGCGAACAGCACGCAGACGGTGAGGATCGAGGCGATCGTCACCGGAACCAGCCCCTCCGCGCCGTAGAGCGTCATGAAGAGGGGAAAGCCCATATAGGCGGTGTTGGCATAGGAGCCGAGCAGGCCGTCGATCGCGCCGTCGGCGAGCGGGCGGCCGAGCACCAGGCTGATGCCGACGCTGGCGTAGAAGACGGCGCCGCACGCGAGCCCGAACGCGAGCACGAAGCCCGGCTGGTAGAGCTGCTGCCAGCTGGCGTTCGCCATCACGTCGAACAGCAGCGCGGGCAGGGCGAGATAGACGACGAACTTGTTGATCTCCGATACCGCCGCCGCGCCGATCGAGTCCCACCGGCGGGCGAGGAACCCGCACAGGATGAGCGCGAAGATCGGGACGACGATGGTGATGAGCGAGAGCACGTCGGAAGACCACTCAGAGCTGGAAAAGAGACCATGGGCCGGAGCGCCGATCAGAGTGCTGATGTGCCCGCCCGCCGCTGAAGCTGATGAATAGGGTGCGCAAGGATTGCGGTCCAGGCGTTTGCTGCCGGAGCGGCCGTGGCCCCGGCGCCCGCGCGGCGTTTCGCAGGCCGAGCCTGGATGCCGCGCCGTCCGCGCGCATGAACATCGCCCGCACGAGGCCAAGTCCCGCGACGGCCAGCATGACGGCCGGACCACGCCGCTGGACCGCGGCGGCCGAGCGCCCTAAATCAAGTCGCTAAATCATGAACCCATCTCAGGCGGAAACTGTGCCGTCCATCCTCAAAATCGCGCTGGCCCAAGCCAATCCCACCGTCGGCGATATCGCCGCCAACATTGCGAAGCTGCGTGCGATGCGCGCCCGCGCCGGCGAGCTCGGCGCCGATGTCGTGGTGTTTCCAGAGCTCTTCATCACCGGCTACCCGCCGGAGGATCTGGTGTTGAAGTCGGCCTTCGTCGCCGAAGCGCAGGCGAGCGTCGAAGCGCTTGCCGCCGATCTCGGAGAAGGACCCGCCGCGATCGCCGGCACCGTCTGGCGGGAGGGGGACGAGATCTTCAACGCCGTCGCGTTTCTGGACAACGGCGCGGTTGAAGCAGTGCGCTACAAGGTCGATCTGCCAAACTACGGCGTCTTCGATGAAAAGCGCGTGTTCATACCCGGGCCCATGCCCGGCCCCATCAACGTGCGCGGCGTACGCATCGGCGTCCCGATCTGCGAGGACATCTGGGGCCCCGACGTCGTCGAATGCCTGGCCGAGACGGGAACGGAAATCCTCGTCTCTCCGAACGGCTCGCCCTTCGATTGGTCCAAGCCCGATGTGCGCATGAACATCGCCGTCTCCCGAGTCGTCGAGAGCGGCCTGCCTCTCGCCTACGTCAACCTCGTCGGCGGCCAGGACGAGCTCGTATTCGACGGCGGCTCCTTCGTGCTCAACGCCGACAAATCCCTCGCGGTGCAGCTCCCCGCCTGGGAAGAGGCGCTCGCGCTTACGACATGGGAGCGCGGAAACGACGGATGGCGTTGTGTCGCCGGCGAGCGCGCAATCCTGGCGGAGGGCGAGGCTGCTGCCTATCAGGCATGTGTGCTCGGCCTGCGCGACTACGTGGACAAGAATGGCTTTCCCGGCGTCATTCTTGGGCTTTCCGGTGGTATCGATAGCGCGCTCGTCGCCGCCATCGCCGTCGATGCGCTCGGGCCCGCGCGTGTGCGCACCGTCATGATGCCCTACCGTTACACCGCCGAGGAGAGCGTCCGCGACGCAGCCGCGTGCGCCAAGGCACTCGGCGTCGAATATATGACGCTCCCCATCGAGAAGGGTGTCGAGGGACTGACGGCCTGCCTTGCACCGGCGCTTGCCGGCACCGCGCCCGACACCACGGAGGAAAATCTCCAGTCGCGCGTGCGCGGCACCATCCTCATGGCGCTGTCGAACAAATTCGGCGGCATGGTGGTGACGACGGGCAACAAGTCGGAGATGTCGGTCGGATATGCGACGCTGTATGGCGACATGAACGGCGGCTTCAACCCGATCAAGGATCTCTACAAGACGGAAGTGTATCGGCTCTCCCGCTGGCGCAATCTCAACGTGCCGAAGGGCGGCAAGGGCCCCGCGGGCGAGGTGATCCCCGAGGCGATCATCACCCGTGTGCCGACGGCGGAGCTGCGACCGAACCAGACCGATCAGGATTCCCTGCCACCCTATGACGTGCTCGACGACATCCTCGCGTGTCTCGTCGAGAAGGAGATGCCGCTCGCCGACATCGTCGCCCGCGGCCATGCACTGGAGACGGTAAAGCGTGTGGAGCGGCTGTTATACCTCGCCGAATACAAACGCCGGCAGGCGCCGCCCGGGGTGAAGATCTCCGCCCGCAACTTCGGCCGTGATCGCCGCTACCCGATCGTCAATCGGTTCCGCGAACAGCAATAACGCGATCCTCTTGCGGCAACATCCGTGCGCAGACCGTGTGTCGTCGAACTTTTATTCGCGACGGCAAGCGCCTGATTCGTATGACGATTGATGCGGTGTTGAACGAAATTCACTGACACAGATCTGTATTAGGAATCACCTTCCTTCCGCGCTCCCAAGGCGAAGGCCCGGCAACGGGCACACATGGAGAGCGAAGGTGAATTGGAAACTTAAGTCTGGACGGAAGGTGTTTGTCGGCAGCGTTCTCGCGGTGACGATGGCCACCGCCTTCGGCGCACACGCAGACGGGATGCGCCGGGTGGAAGCCGATCTCGAGGCGATGCAGGCGCAGATCCGCGAGCTGCAGCGCGAGGTGGAGGCCACCAAGAAGGCCGCGAAGAGCGACAACGATCTCAAGATAAAATGGAAGGGCGCGCCGGAGCTGTCCAGCAGGGACGGCAACTTCAAGATGAAGGTGCGCGGCCGCATCCACACCGACTACAACGCGATCAACCAGGATCGTGCCATTACCGGCAGCCCGAGCGTGAGCGCGGTCGAACTGCGACGCGCCCGTCTCGGCGTGCAGGGTACGGTCTGGGGCGACGTGGACTACATCCTCGAAGCCGACTTCGCGAACGATGCCGTTTCGATGAAGGACGCCTATTTCAAGTACACCGGATGGGGCAAGCACTTCGCCGTCCAGTTCGGTAACTTCAAGACCTTCAACTCCCTCGAGCACCTGACGAGCGCGAACTACATCGAGTTCCTGGAGCGCGCTTCCTTTGTCGAGGCATTCGCGCTCGACCGCCAGCTCGGCGCCGCCGCCATCTGGGCCGACAAGCACTACACGTTTTCGGCGGGCATCTTCGGGCCGACGACGAGCAATGAAGAGACGTGGTTCCGCGACGTGAAGGCCGGCTCTGCCCGCGCGACGTTCGCTCCCATCAACGAGGAGGGCCACGTCCTGCACTTCGGCGGCAGCTGGCGCTACCGCGCCGGCGCCACCGAGAACCGCTCGAACGTCGCTGTCGCGAACGATGAGTTCTTCCGTTATCGCGCCCGCGGCGCGGACCTGCATCTGGCGAACCGCTTCATCGCAACGCCGCAGATCTTCGACCGCGATACGTTCTGGGGGCTCGAAGCCGCGTACGTGCATGGCCCGTGGTCGATCCAGGGCGAATACACCCAGCTCCACGGCGACGTGTCGCCGATCTTCGCCGGACCCAATTCCACCTACCGTGGCTGGTATGTCGAAGGGAGCTGGTTCGTCACCGGCGAAACCCGCCCCTACAAGAACGGTGCGTTCGACCGCGTGAAGGTTCTCAATCCGGTATTCGAGGGCGGACACGGCGCCTGGCAGCTTGCCGCGCGCTATGACGTGCTGAACCTCTCCGACAACGCCGCGCTCATCCCCACCTGCACCATGTGCGGGGAGCAGAAGACGTGGCAGCTCGGTGTGAACTGGCACCTCAACGACAATGCGCGCCTGATGTTCAGCTACAACCAGTCGGATATCGGCGGCGGCAATATCGCCGGCACCAACCGCAACGACGGCGCCACGATCAAGGGCTTCGGCGCACGCGCCCAGGTCGATTGGTGAGCGTTGGCCGACGGGCGCGGCCTCAAGCCGCCGCGTCCGCTAGCCTTGCGAGACGTGGATGACACCCAAAGGCTCGGCACCGGATGATTTCCCGTCTCTCCGGTGGCGGGCTTTTGCGTTTCTGTTGCGAGGAGAGCCAAACCCTCCCATGCTCGCGTACCGTGGAAGGCCTGCTTTGACGAAGGCTCCCCGCGGCTCTATAGCGGGCGCGGCTCTGATCCCGCCGTCCACCCGCTCAACGACTGTGACGCTCCAGGCATGACCGTAACCGTCCGCTTCGCGCCAAGCCCCACGGGGCGTCTCCACGTCGGCAACGTGCGCACCGCGCTGCTCAATTGGCTGTTCGCGCGCCAAGCTGGAGGCGATTTTTGGCTGCGTCTCGACGATACCGATCTGCAGCGCTCGACGGCCGAGTTCGCGGATGGCATCCGTCGCGACCTCGCCTGGCTCGGCCTCGAATGGACGCGGGAGGAGCGGCAGTCGGAGCGCACCGGCCGCTACGTCGCAGCCGCCGAGGCGCTGAAGGCGGCGGGGCGGCTCTATGCCTGCTACGAGACCGAGGACGAGCTCGACCGCAAGCGCAAGCGTCAGCGCGCCCGCGGCCTGCCGCCCATTTATGACAGGGCCGGCCTGAAGCTCACCGATGCCGAGCGGGCGGTCTTCGAGGCGGAGGGGCGTCGGCCCCACTGGCGTTTCCGCCTTGCCAATTCAGAAGCCGGCACGCTCAATCCGCTGCCGACGATCGTCTCCTGGAACGATCTCATCCGCGGCGACCAGACGGTGGATGTCGGCTCGCTTTCCGACCCGGTCGTCATCCGCGCCGACGAAAGCTTCCTCTACACTTTCACGAGTGTCGTCGACGACGCGGAGTTCGCCATCACACACGTGATCCGCGGCGAGGACCACGTTACGAACACGGGCGTGCAGGTGCAGCTTTTCGAGGCGCTGGGTAAAGAGCCGCCCGCCTTCGGGCACCATAGCCTCCTGATCGGCGCAGACGGCGCGGCGCTTTCAAAGCGCCTCGGCGCGCTCTCCATCGAGAGCCTGCGCGAGGCGGGCATCGAGCCTATGGCGCTGGCGAGCTATACCGCGCTCATCGGCACCTCCGACCCCATCGAGCCCCATCGCAATCTCGATGCCCTTGCCGAGCTCTTCAGCTTCGCGAAAATTTCCACCGCGCCCGCGCGCTTCGACGCCGACGAGCTCAAAGCGCTCAATGCGCGTCAGCTCCACGCCACGCCCTACGGGGACGTCGCCGGCCGCCTCGAGCAGCTCGAAATCGGGGGCGGGGAAGATTTCTGGAACGCGGTGCGCGGCAATCTCAACGTACTGGCCGATGCAGGCCCATGGTGGAATGTCGTCGCCGGCAAGATCGATCCCGTGATCGAGGATCAGGCCCTCACCGACCAGGCCGCGGCGCTGCTCCCGCCAGAGCCGTGGGACAGCGCGACCTGGGATGCCTGGATCGCCACCTTGAAGAACAGTAGCGGACGCAAGGGCCGGGCGCTGTTTCATCCGCTGCGTCTCGCTCTCACGGGTCTGGAGGACGGACCGGAGCTGAAGGCGCTGCTTGGGCTCATCGGCCGGGATAAGGCCGAGGCGCGACTCAAGGGGCAGCGGGCCTGACGCTGTGGGGTGACGCCGGCCGGCTTGGTCCGGATCGGGCCGCTAGGCGTTCGATGCTTCAGCCGCCAACCGGGCTCAGTGCATCACGTCGGCGCGGCCGTCCCCTGCCTTCCGCATCATCGCGACGGGGATCGCGCGCCCCGATGGCAGCGACCAGATGGCCTCGCCCGTCTCGTGATAGCCGAGGTGCTCGAAAAAGCCCCGCGCGCCGAGCAGCGCGCTCGTCTCCTGTGCGCGGTAGCCGGTGGCGCGCGCTTCCTCCTCGAGATATTCGGCAAGCCGCGTGCCGATGCCATTGCCGCTGAACAGCGGTAGCACGAATACCGCGAGCAGCCGCGCGGTCGGGCTTTTCATTTCGGTGATGCTCCACGCGCCGACGCCGACCATCTCCCCATCGATGAACGCGCCATAGGCGCGATTGCCGATCAGCAGATCGCCGTATTGCGGGCTGCGCACGAAGGCGATGAAAGCGTCGATCTGCGGCTGCGAATAGTGCCCGGAGGCACCCTTCGCAAACGAGTTCGTAACGACATAGCGCGCGGTCGACATCTCGTCGACGCTGAGGGCGCGGATCTCCAGCATGTCGAGCAGGCTATCGGCGGAGGTGGAAAGGCGCATCGTCGGCTTTCGTATTCGTCGTATTGCCCGAGTGCGCCATCTTGCGACCGCAGCCTCGGGCGCAATCTATTGCTGCCGTTGCGCTTCGGATTCGGAGCGGGCTTCCCAGCCGGTCGGCGCACTGCGGGGAGGTCCCGTTTCGGCGCGTCGGCCGCTGTCCCCCGCGGGTGCCTCGGGCGCGACGTACTCGGCCTCTTTGCACGAGCAACCTTTCACCAGCTCCTTGCGATAGCGGAACGCCGTCTTGAGACTGGTGTAGGGCTGTTGTGTGCGGAACGCGATCGACTGATCCATCGCCGAGCCGGGGTTCTGGTAATAGTAAAGCTCCGCGGGCGCCGCGCACCGCGACTGGCAAGCCTCGGCATCCTGCTCGAAGTGGCTCGGCAGCGTCGAGAAGCTCACGGGGAAGTAATAGCCGTCGCACAGGCGCACGCAGACCGTGCGGTAGGTGGCCGAGGAATGGCCGCCGAAGGGGGTCCAGTTGTTCGAGAAGCTGCCCTCGTCCTCGTCCTGCCAGATCGAGGAGGAATCGCCGCCGCGATCATAGCGGCGCGCTTCCTGCGCGTAGTTGGCGCCGCAGTTGTTGCGTGCAAGCTCGCGCACGATCTCCTCGCGGTAGGACCGCACGCCGGAATTGGCGATCTGCTGGCGCTGGGCGTCGAGGTCGGCCAGCCGGCGCTGGGCCTGATCGCGCTGCTGGGCGAGATCGACACAGCGGCGCGAGCGCCGCAGCGTCTTGGAGAAGAGGAAATATTCATAGCAGTCGGCCCGTTCGAGATCCGACTGGCTCTGCTCGTAGGCCCGCTCCACCTGGTCCATCTCCGCCTCGATGCCCGGAAGCCGGTCGCGCATGCCGCTGGAGCGCTGCCCGTCCTGCACGAGACGCTGCTCGAGCTGCAGGCATATGGGGTTCTTGGTCGACCAGTTGACCGATGGTGCAGCTTGCGGCGGAGGCATCTGCGCACCCGGCGCCGGTTCGGGACGCGGCTGATAGGTAGGCCGCTCGCCCTGCATCGGCGGCGGCTCGCGGTAAACGGGTTCGTCCGGCACCGGCGGGCGCTCGGGCTCCGAGCTGCTCCACGGCCACCAGCCCTGCGCCAGCACCGGGCACGCAGCCACCATCGCGGCGGCGAGGATCGCGGCGCCCAGAGCCTGACGGCGGGCATGTGCCTTACGCATCGTGAGAATGGTCCTGCCGGGGCTGTGTGTCCGTTCGGCCGTCAATACTGGCCGGTCGGAGGGCGACTATGGACACCACCGGCTAGGGGGTCAATGCGGAGCAATTGGGGCGGCCGGTGACCCCCGGGAGGGAAAGCCTAGATGTCCCCGCCCGTTAACGGCAGCGCGCTTGACGAGGCACGCAGACATTGCGCATAAGGTCGCCATGAAGCGCAACCTGCCCTCGCACGCCGCCGGCCTGTGTGGCATCACCATTATTTCGAGCTAGCAATAACCGCTGGCGCGTGGCGCGCTTCTTTGTCCAAATTCTGAGCCAGAGAAATCGTCCCGCCAGCGGATCCTGACGATACCAGGGACCGTCATGGCCGAAGCGGACGTACTTAAGCTCTACAATACCCTTACCCGCCGCAAAGAGGAGTTCGTGCCCCTCGATGTCGAGAACGTGCGCATGTACGTCTGCGGGCCCACCGTCTACGACTTTGCCCACATCGGCAACGCGCGCCCCGTGGTCGTGTTCGATGTGCTGTTCCGGCTTCTGCGCCACATCTACGGCGAGAAGCACGTCACCTACGTGCGCAACATCACGGACGTCGACGACAAGATCAACGCCCGCGCCGCCGAGGAAGGCGTTTCGATCCGCACGCTGACCGAGCGCACGGCAAAGCAGTTCCACGAGGACATCGCGGCGCTCGGCGTGCTGCCGCCGACCGTTGAGCCGCGCGCCACCGAGCACATCGAGGAAATGCGCGCGCTCATCGACGCGCTGATCGCCAACGGCCACGCCTACGTCGCCGAGGGCCACGTACTGTTCCACGTCCCCTCGATGCCGGACTACGGCAAGCTGTCGAACCGCTCTCTGGACGAGATGGCGGCGGGCGCGCGCGTCGAGGTGGCGCCCTACAAGAAAGACCCGATGGACTTCGTGCTGTGGAAGCCGTCGAAGCCGAGCGAGCCGTCATGGCCCTCGCCGGGCGGTATTGCCGAGCCCGGCCGTCCCGGCTGGCACATCGAATGCTCCGCCATGGCGGGCAAGCACCTCGGCGACGTGTTCGACATCCACGGCGGCGGCATCGATCTCGTCTTCCCGCACCACGAGAACGAGATCGCGCAGTCGCGGTGCGCCCACAACACGAAGGTGATGGCGCGCTACTGGCTGCACAACGGCTTCCTGCAGGTGGAAGGGGAGAAGATGTCGAAGTCGCTCGGCAACTTCATCACCATCCACGACCTGCTCAAGGAATGGCGCGGCGACGTCATTCGCTTCAACATGCTGCGCACGCACTACCGCCAGCCGATCGACTGGACACGCAAGGGCCTCGAGGAATCGCAGGCGATCCTCGACCGCTGGGGCGAGATCAGCGACCGTTTCGGCGGCGCGCTGCTCAAGGGCACAGCGCCCGATGGCGCGATGATCGCGGCGCTGAAGGACGACCTCAACACCCCGCTGGCGATCGCGCGTCTGCACGAGCTGGCCAAGGAAGTGCGCGGCGGAGATACCGCCGCCGGTGAAAAATGGCTCGCGTCCGCATCGGCGCTCGGCTTTGATGCCTCCCATTGGCACGGGCGTGCGCAAAGCTCCGAGCTGGTCGAAGTGACCGATCCCGACCTCGCATTACGCGTGAAGTCGCTGGTGGCGCAGCGCGGGGAAGCGCGCAAGGCAAAGAACTTCAAGGAAGCAGACCGCATCCGCGACGAGCTGGCGGCGACCGGCGTTCTGCTGAAGGACGCCAAAGATCCCGAGACCGGCGAGATCGTAACGACCTGGGAGCTGGCACGATGAGCGACGATTGGCGCAAGGACACGCCCGAGCCGCGCCACTGGCTGTTTTACATGCTGGTGAAGATCGGCATCGCCCTGTTGGCGTTCTGGATCGCCGCCCGCGTCTTCGGCTACGTGTGAGGTCGCACCTATGCAACCGCAATCCTATCCCATCCGTCCGTTCATGCCCTCCGACACGATGGCGCTGCGTGATCTCTATGCGCAGAGCATCGAGGAGCTGACCGCCGAGGATTATACCGAGGATCAGCGCCTCGCGTGGATCGCGAGGGCCGAGGACGCCGAAGCCTTCGCCGACCGCCTCGAAGCGATGGTGACGCTGATCGTGCAGGTGGATGGCGAATATCTCGGCTTTGCTTCCCTCAAGAACAACACCGTTCTCGACATGCTCTACGTGCACCCGTACGCCACCGGACGCGGCGTCGGCACAACGCTCGTCGATGCGCTCGAGCGGCTGGCGGCGGCGCGTGGGGCAAAGGAAATTACCGTCGAGGCGAGCGAGACGGCGCAACCGTTCTTCGCGGAGCGGGGCTATGTGCCGGGAAAACGTAACCTCATTCCGGTCGAGGACGAGTGGCTCCCGAACACGACAATGACCAAGAATCTCGCGGATAAGACCGAGGCACACTGAAAGAAGCGAGACGGACAGCGATGGGATGGCTGCACCGCGTTTGATGCGGCGTGCACGCCGATGATCCCCGGGAAAACGGAAGGATGCCGTCGCCCAGAACGGCAGTGACAGCGTATGACGAAAGAGCGACTGTACCTGTTCGATACGACGCTGCGCGACGGAGCGCAGACCACGGGCATCGACTTTTCCGTCGACGACAAGCGCCGGATCTCCGCGGTGCTGGATGATCTCGGCGTCGACTATGTCGAGGGCGGCTTCCCCGGCGCCAACGCCACCGATACGCAATTCCTCGGCGCGCCGCCCGCGCTCGCCCATGCCAGGATGACGGCCTTCGGCATGGTGAAGCGCGCAGGGCGGTCGGTGTCCAACGATACCGGTCTGCAGGCGGTGCTGGCGTCGCAGGGCCAGGCGATCTGCCTTGTCGCCAAGGCGTGGGACTACCACGTGCGTGTCGCGCTCGGCATCTCGAACGAGGAGAACCTCGCCGCCGTCGAGCAGTCGATGAAGGCGATTGTCGAGACCGGCCGCGAGGCCATGCTCGACTGCGAGCATTTCTTCGACGGCTACAAGGGCAACCGCGAATACGCGCTCGCCGTGGTGCGCACCGCCTATGAGGCCGGCGCGCGCTGGGTGGTGCTGTGCGATACCAACGGCGGCACGCTTCCCCACGAGATCGAGCGCATCGTCGGCGAGGTGTCGAAGGTGGTGCCGGGCACGCACCTCGGCATCCACACGCACAACGACACGGAGAATGCCGTCGCCAACTCGCTGATGGCGGTGCGTGCGGGCGTGCGCCAGATCCAGGGTACGCTCAACGGCATCGGCGAGCGTTGCGGCAACGCGAACCTCACCTCCATCATCCCGACGCTGCTCCTGAAGAGCGAGTTCGCCGAGCATTTCCAAACCGGCGTGACGCCGGAGCGGCTCCTGACGCTCACCCACGCCAGCCGCATCCTCGACGAGATCCTCAACCGCAATCCCGACCGGCATGCGCCGTACGTGGGCGAGAGCGCGTTCGCGACGAAGGCAGGCATTCACGCCTCGGCGATCCTGAAGGAGCCGCAGACCTACGAGCACGTGGCGCCCGAGAGCGTCGGCAATCAACGCCGGCTCCTGGTTTCCAAGCAGGGTGGCCGCTCCAGCATTCTCGCCAACATCGAGAAGCTCGGCATACCGATAGACAAGGACGACGCGCGGGTGGCGCGCCTGCTCGACGAGGTGAAAACCCGCGAGGCGGCGGGCTATTCCTACGAGGCGGCCGAAGCATCCTTCGAGCTGCTTGCGCACCGCATGCTGGATAACGTGCCGCTTTATTTCTCCGTCGACAGCTTCCGCGTCATGGTGGAGCGCCGGCACAACTCGCGCGGCAAGCTGGTCACCGTGTCGGAAGCCATCGTGAAGGTCTTCATCAACGGCGACAACGAGCCGTTGTGGTCCGTCGGCGAGGGCAACGGTCCGGTGAACGCGCTCGATCGCGCGCTGCGCAAGGACCTTGGCCGCTATCAGAAGCACATTGATGGCGTCGAGCTGATCGACTACAAGGTGCGTATCCTGACGGGCGGCACAGAGGCCGTAACGCGCGTACTCGTCGAAAGTCTCGACACGGCAACCGGCAATCGCTGGTTCACGGTGGGCGTTTCCCCCAACATCATCGATGCCAGCTTCGAGGCGCTGCTCGATTCCATCAACTACAAGCTGATGAAGGACAACGCCGAGGCATCACCGGCCCCGGTCGAGCGCCCGCAGGCCTAGGGTGCTCGCCGGAGAAGTGGGCACCGGCTTTCCGAAGCGCGCGCTTTAGCGCACATCACCCATCAGGCGCCTCAGCCATGGCGTGAGTAGCGCGAGCGCGGCGGTGGCGATGCCCACCATAAGCGCCTGCTGCAGGAAGAACGTCGAGAGCGCGGACGCATCCGTTGCGTCGTACCCGCTGCCGAGAACGCCAGCGAGCTTGTTGCCCCACGCCGTGGCGAGGAACCAGACGCCGAGCACGAGCCCCACGAGCCGCGCGGGCGCCAGCTTGGTCATCGTCGAAAGGCCGACGGGGCTCAGCAGCAGCTCTCCCACCGTCTGCAGAAAGAACAGGCCCACGAGCCACAGCGGGCTGACGAGCCCCTCCGCGGTGAGCATCGCCGCCGGCACCATCAGGAGGAACGATGTGCCGAGGAAGAACAGCCCGAGCGTAAACTTCACCGGACTTGACGGCTGACGCGCGCCGAGCCGTAGCCACAGCGCGGCGAACAGCGGCGCCAGCAGAATGACGAACAGCGGGTTGAGCGATTGATACCACGCGGCGGGAAAGCTCCAGCCGAAGAGCTCGTTGTGCGTCAGCTGCTGCCCGAAGAGGGCAATGGTGATGCCGGCCTGCTCGAAGATGGCCCAGAAGATCATTCCTGCGATGAAGAACACGAACACCGCGGCGAGGTGTTGGCCCTCGATATCGCCGCGCATTGCGAACCAGACAATGGCCGCGATGGGCACCAGCAGGAAGGCCGCGCGCAGCCAATGGAAGCGCGGATCGTCCGAAAGAACTGTCAGCCCGAGAATGGCGAGCGTGCCGCCGATCACGAGAAGGCTCGGCACCGGCGAGGCGTCGGGCCGCGGTGGAGGGGCGCCGGCGGCGCGCAGCAGCTGCGTTCTGCGCACGTAGGCGATGAGCCCCAATGACATGCCGACGCCCGCCGCCGCAAATCCCCAATGCCAGCTCGACGCCGGATCGAAACCGTTGGCGGCGAGCCAGTTCTTGAAGGGCGCACTTTGTGCAAGAAAGCCCGTGACCAGCGGGGCCAGCAGTCCACCAATGTTGATGCCCATGTAGAACAGTGAGAAGCCCGCATCGCGCCGCTCATCGCTAGGAGCGTAGAGATTGCCCACCATCGCGCTGATGTTCGGCTTGAAAAGTCCAGTGCCGAGCGCAACGAGCGCGAGCCCCATATAGAACGCCGCTTGCGTCGGCACGGCGAGCGTGAAGTGCCCGAGCGCGATGACGCCGCCGCCGATGAAAACCGAGCGATGCGCGCCAAGATAGCGATCGGCGATGAAGCCGCCGGGGATCGAGAGCAAGTACACCGCCATCGTGTAGTTGCCGTAGATGCGTGCCGCTTCGACGGTCGAAAATCCAAGGCCACCTGCCGCAACGGGCGCGACGATGAATAGCGTCAAAAGCGCACGCATGCCGTAATAGGAAAAGCGTTCCCACAATTCGGTGAAGAACAGTGTCGACAGACCCTGCGGCTGTCGCGCGAACACCATTCGACCTTGTTCCGCGGCGCTTTTCTCCGTCATCTCCGCGTCGGCCTTTCAGATGTTTGTCGCGCCGCTGCTTATTCTTCCCGCGACGATAGTCGTGCAAAGCGGACAATAGCTCCAAGCAATTTTACGGCGCACGAACCAACGGCGCCGATGGGCGGTTGGCGTTGCAAGTCGCTCTGGTCAGGATCCGCGCCAGACGCGGTATGCGCGGGCTTCTTTGCTGCATGAGGCAGCGGCTCGAACCGCGGCGGAACCTTAGGAAGGAATCCCGATCATGAGAACCAAGACCATATCTGTGATGGCAGTCGTGCTCGCGCTCGGCGGCTACGGCACGGCGGCGCTGGCTCAGGACGGCCTGCCAGGCGATCCGAATTCCACCGCGAATACGATTCCCGGCCCCAACCCCATAACCCCCTCCGATCCGTCGGCGAACGACAGCCCACGGGCGCGGATACCCACGACCCGCGATGGCTACGAGGTCCTCCGCGAGGGCTACAGCGTCGGAACATCCGCCGAGGTGCCGGCCGATGAGCTGCCGGCGACCGATTGATCGGCCGGTGTGCAGCGCCGGAGCCGACAGCCCGCCGCCGCTGCGGGAACCGAAAAGGGAAGGGTGCCTCGCCGGGCGCCCTTTTCCATTCAGCCAATCTTTTCCATGCAACCAATGACGAGCGCCAGCGCATGGGCACGCGCACGGCGCGGCGCTAGCCCCCGAGCAGGCGCTTTGCCGCTTCCTCCGGTCCGATATCTCCGGCGAGCACCTGATCGGCCAGGGTGTCGAGCGTCCGCGCCCCGCCGGCACGCACGCGCTCTGTGACGATATCGGATGCGGCGCGGGCGATCAGATAGCGCGCACGGCGGCGCCGCCGCGCGAGCGGACCGGCAGCTTCCAGCGCGCGCCCCGCGGTTTCCACCGTCGCGACGAGTTCGGGCACGCCTTCGCCGGTGGTGGCCGTCGTCTTGAGCACCGGTATTTTTTGATTGCGCATGGCGCGGATAGACAGCGCACCGAGCAGCTGCTGCAGCGTCTGCTCCGCGCCGGGCCGGTCACCCTTGTTGACGACCATGATGTCGGCAATCTCGAGCAGGCCGGACTTCATCGCCTGGATGTCGTCCCCAAGCCCAGGCGCAGAGATGACGACGCGCACGTCGGCAACCTCGGCGACGTCGATTTCGTTCTGCCCAGTGCCGACGGTCTCCAGCAGGATCACGTCTCGCCCCGAAGCGTCGAGCGCATCGATGATCCGGACCGCAGCCGGCGAAAGCCCGCCGAGATAGCCGCGGCTTGCCAGCGAGCGCACGAAGACGCCATCGTCGTCGAGAGCCGCCGTCATGCGGATGCGGTCGCCGAGGATGGCGCCGCCCGAAACGGGGCTCGATGGATCGACCGCGATGACACCGACAGTCTTGTCCGCGCGTCGCAGCTCCGCGATCACGGCATTGACGAGCGTCGACTTTCCGGCGCCCGGCGGACCCGTGAAGCCGATGACGAGCGCGCTCCCCAGATGCGGCTGCATGGCGCGTAGCAGCAAGGGCGCGGACGTAGACAGCCGCTCCAGCTCGGTGATCACCATCGCCGTCGCGCGGCGCTCGCCCTCGCGCATGCGCTTCACGAGGTCCGCGGCTTCGGCATCCGTTTCGATGCGCTGGCGCGCCCGGGTGGTCGTCATCTCAGCCATGCCCGGCTGATACGCGTAAATGGGTGCCGACTGCAAGCGCGGCCAAGCGCCTCGTTTCCCGTCGTTGCCGCCCGTATGCCAGCATCAGAACCATACCCCCGACAGCCGGTAGCGCGGCCGCATCTGGATGGGCCCCACGCCGATGAGCGATATGCGCGGGGTTTCCTCCGTGTCGAGCGGCGGAATGGGCGGTGCCTGAAAGGTATTGAGAAGCGCTATGCGGCGCTCCGTCGGCGGGGGAAAACGCATGAGCGAGGGCAGTGGCACCTTGCGCGCCGGTACGGGCGGCAAGAGATCGTCGAGCGGGCTTCCGGGCGATGCCTCGAGGCGGGCGATGGCGGAGGCGAGCCCGAGCGGATCGCCCGTCAGCAGGGCGGCCGCGCGATCGGTCGCCACCTCCCGTGAGTGGGAGAGGGCGAGCTGCAGCAGCGACATCAGCAGCGGCGCAGCGACGAGCAGCACGACGCTTGCCCACGGAACGGGCTCGGCCCCGCCGATGGCCCGCAGTGCGTTGAGCGCCGCGAAAAACAATCCCGCATAATAAAAGCCCTGCGCGAAGCGCGACACGAAGTCGGCAATTCCGAACACGGGCAGGTCGCCCCGCCGTGCGTGCGCAACCTCGCGGGCAAGAATGCCGGCCACCTCACGCATCGTGAGGCGGCGCAGGAGGCCTTCCGTCACCGCAATCGCGAACCGCTGGCGTGTGCCGAAGGAGAAGGCGCTGAGCTCCATGCTGGGCACGACGTAGAGCCGCGGGGCCGAAGCGAGCCCCGCCCGCCGTGCGAGCTCGCCGGTGATGCGGTCGAACTGGGCGAGATCCCCCGCCTCGTAGGGACGCGCGCCGTAGACGCGCATGAGCGTCGCCGGCGGCACGTATATCGCAAGAAGCAGAATGAGAAGGATAGCCGCAAGAGCCAGGAGCGTGGCGCCGTTGCCGAGCTGCGGCCAGAAAATGGCGGCGGTCAGTGCGCCGAACGCACCGAGCAGGATCGCGCCCTGCAGCCCATTTGCGATAACGGTGCTGCGTTCCATCCGCCGACTCGGATTATGTTCATCCGCCAAAGCCATTCTGGCACCACAGACTAACACACGCGCGGTTGCATGGAATTTTTCATCGCCTTCTTCAACTTCGCGCTCGCCATGTGGCTCGCGTGGCGCCATCGTTCGCCGCTGGCTCCCTACGTCTTTTTTGCCGGGATGATATACGCGGCCGCGATCTTCCTGCGGCACGCCGTCAATCCCCTTCCGCTATCGTTCTAGGAGGTGACGGCCGTGGACATGGGCCCAAGCTTGGCTGTCCGGCTCAACGCCGTCGCGCTGTATGCCATTTCGGCGTTGCTGCTCGTGGCGTTCTATTGGCAGTTCGCTTACGACGAACTGCCGTGCCCGCTGTGTCTGTTGCAGCGCGTGGCCTTCACGGCGATCGCCGTCGGCCCGGTGCTCACCATCCGCTACGGGCCAAAGCCGCTGCACTACGGCCTCGTGATCGTCGCGGCGCTGCTGGGCGCGTCGGTTGCCGGTCGGCAGGTCCTGCTGCACATCATGCCGGGGGATGCCGGCTTCGGCTCGGCGCTCATGGGCTACCATTTCTACACATGGGCCTTCATCGCCTTCGCCGCGGCCATTCTCGCCGCGGGCGTGATACTCATGTTCAATGGCCAGTTTGCAGGCGAGGAAGCGCCCGCGCCGGGACGTTTCGAGACGGGCGCGGTTTGGCTCGTCATCGCGCTGACACTCCTCAATGCCTTCAGCGCCTTCGCCGAATGCGGTTTTTCCGCCTGCCCGGGCAACCCCGTCCACTATGAGCTGTTCAGATGAAGTGGGCGCCGGTTTTCCGATAAGAAGCACGGGGCGCGCGGAACGGCGCTAGAATTTCGCCAGCAGCTCCTCGTCGCGCGGCGCAGGACGCGGCTCCCATGCACCCGTGATCGCCGGAACGATCTGCGTCGCATCCTCGACGACCGTGAAGCGGACATCGAGGCCGGCACGGATGAAGGTATCCTTCTTCATGTGCGTGAGGAGGTTGAGGAAGGGCGTCCAGAAGCCGTCGATGTTGGCGACGATCACCGGCTTGGTGTGGCGGCCAAGCTGCACCCAGGTGAGCTGCTCGACCAGCTCCTCGAGCGTGCCGACGCCGCCGGGCAACGCGACGAACGCATCCGAGCGATCGAACATGAGCTGCTTGCGCTGATGCATGTTGTCGGTGACGATCACTTCGTCTACCGCGCTCAGCATCGCTTCCTTCTCGATGAGAAAGGTTGGGATGATGCCGGTCACGCGGCCGCCATGCGCGAGCGTCGCGCGGGCAACCTCGCCCATGAGACCGAGGCTGCCGCCCCCGTAGACGAGGCCGATCCCGTTGACGGCGAGGTTCGCCCCCAGCGTCCGGGCGGCCTCCGCATAGGCCGGGTTGAGGCCGAGGCCGGAACCGCAATAGACGCACACGTTGCGCGCCGCAGCGGCGATGTTCTTGTTTCCGTTGAAGTTCTTCGTATCCATTCACAGTCCGTGGCTGATGAGAAATCCCCCTCGGGCAGGAATATCTAATATGGGGACGCCGCAGCCGCATGACACCCGCCCTCCGTAACCCGGGAAGTTCTCCCGTTATCCGATTTTATGGTGTCGGTTTGGAGGCCCGCACGAGTTGTGCTTAATGGGTTGCCTAAGCTAGGCGGCCTTCCAAGAACCGCCACAGACGAGGGATAACCCGCCGGTTCGAGCGGGGACCAACGGGTGCGGACAAACGCCGATGACGGGTATGCGTTTTCTCTTCGTGCTGGCGCTGCTGTGCACGCCGGGCATTGCTGCGGCTGACAGCGAGCCGCAGAAGCCGCTCACCGTGAGGGAACAGGCGGAGGCGCTCGCCCGCGCCGCATCGGAGCGTTTCAACCACCTGCTCGAAGAGCCTGGCATGGCCCCGTCCGCGCAGCCGGGTGCGCCCGATGCGCCCGCGGCACAGACGCAGGCCATCGAACCGGAAGCCACGCCCTTCGCTCCGGTGTGGGATTGGCTCTCGCGCTCCGCCAAGGCCTATGACGGCGTCGTCATCGCGCAATTGAAAACCGGCGAAGGTTTGAACGTGCTGGCCTCGCGCCCCGGCGTCGCCGCTTCGGCTATGACCGCCGTTGCGGGCGGGCAGGGAAGCGGTGAACAGGCACCGCAGCCGCACGGCTGGGGCGGATTCGTCGAGAGCGTGCGCGATTGGCTCGCGCGCGCCAACCGCAGCTACCGCAACGAGATCGTCAAGCTGTTGCGCGCCGCGCCGGAAGACGCACCGTCCGCGGAGCCAGAAGTGGCGAACAGCGCTCCATCGCAACTCGCCACCGTGCCGCCGCAGGCAAACGCCGGTACCTCGGCGCCTTTGTCGCGTTCTCCGGAAAAGGAGAATGCCAAAGCGGAGCCCGCCAGAAGCGCGGCAGTGGTCGGAGAAGCCGAACGCCGCGCAGCCGAGGCGGCAGAGGCCAAGCGGCAGGCCGAAGCAGCGGAAAAACAGCGCGCGGACGAGGAAGCCGCCTCGCGCAAGCGCCTGGCGGAACAGCACCAGCGCGCGCAGAAGCGGGCCGACGAGGAGGCCCAGAAGATCGCCGAGGCCGCCGAAGCCAAGCGCCGCGCAGAGGCCGAGGCTCGCGCCAAAGAGGTAGCCGACGCAGCCGAAGCGCGCGGCCAGGCCTACGCCGCTTCGGCGGCACGCTCTGCCGCTGAAGCGGAGGAAAAGCGTCTCGCGGAAGAAAGGCGTCTGGCGCAAGAAAAGCGCGACGCCGAAGAGAAGCAGCGCATCAAGGAAGAGCGCCTCGCCGAGGAAAAGCGCCGCGCGGCGGAAGAAAAGCGGGCGGCGGAGGAAAAGCGCAAGGCTGACGAGGCTGAAGCTAAGCGGCTCGCGCAGGAAGCCAAGCGCCAGGCCGAGGAGGCCGATGCCGCCGAGCGCCGTGCCGTCGCAGAGGCTGAAGCGGAGGCGAAGCGCAAGGCCGAGATCGAGGCGGAGGCAAACCGGCGCCAGGAAGCCGCTGCGCGCGCAAAGGGCCTCGAGAGCGGCCGTCTCGCGCGCGTCGATCAAACCCCGCCAGCGCCCGCGCCTTCGGCGCCGCCCCAGGCCCAGGCTGGCGGTAGCGATCGAAGCTATACAGCGCCACCTGCACCGGCCGTCGACCTCTCGCCGGTGCCGCCGGCCTCCGAGGTGCCGCCGAGAGCGGAAGCGCCGCGGACTGCGCCATCCGCCCCCGTGACGAGCGAGAATTCCGGCGTTGCGCGGCCGATGCGCAAGGCCGAGAGCGACGGTGCTCCCCGCCCGCAGTCACCCGGCAAGGAAAAAGATGCTTCGCCGAAAGCGCGCGAGGGCTCTGTTGCGACTGACGTCGCGCCTCCCTCGGTCAAGAAGAAGCAGCGCAAAGGCGCCGTCGCGAAACTCAGCCCGCGCAAGAAGAAGGCCCATGCCTACCGCAAGCGCACCCGCTATGCTCACGCCCCGGCAAAGCTCCATCGCCACCCGCCGAGGCTGCGCCGCCACCACGCCGTCCCTGGCGGCGCGAGGCATGTGATGCGCCGGTGCGATTGTCCCTGCGGCAGCGTCTACGCGCGCCCCCGCAAGCACAGCCGCATCGTGTGGCACAGCGGCGCGCCGTCGCGGGTAAAGGTGAAGAAACACCGCCGGGCGAAGACGTTTGGGCCGCAGCGGCCGCGGACTAGCCATTGGCATAAGCGCCACTATATCCGCTAAGGTCCCGAGACCCGCTATTGTGGGCGCGGCGCCGGGTGTCGACCCGGCGCTGCCTTGCGTTTCGTGCCGTGCCAAGCGGCGATCCGCCAATCAAACCCAGAAGGTTCCATGTCCTTTCCACCAGCGATCCCGGCTGCCCCCGCCGATGAGCGCGAGGAGCATTACCTCGATCCGCGGTCGAGCCACTGGGACGCGTTCCGCGGACTGCTGCCGCTGGTGTGGCCGGCGAACCGCCGCGATCTGCGCATGCGCGTCGTGCTGGCGTTCGCGGTTCTGCTCATCGCCAAGCTGGTCACGGTGGCGGTACCCATTTTCTACAAGGACGCGACCGACAGGCTCGCCGCCGCCGCAACCGGCGACACTGGCGCCACGTCGCAGGGGATTGGCCTTGCCGTCGTTATGCTGATCCTCGCCTATGGGACGGGCCGCGTGCTGATGATGGGTCTCACGCAGATCCGCGACATCATCTTCACCGAGGTGGGACAGAACGCGGTCCGCGAGCTCAACAACCGCACGTTCCGCCACCTGCACCGGCTCTCGCTGCGCTTCCATCTGGAACGGCGCACCGGCGGGCTTTCCCGTGTGATCGAGCGCGCCACGCGCGGCGTCGAGCTCATCATCCGCATGGGCATTCTCAACGTCGTGCCGACCGCCATCGAGCTGCTGCTGATGTCGGGCATGCTGCTCTACTATTTCGACTGGCGCTACGTGGCGATCATGTATGCGACGGTGGCCGTCTACATGTGGTTCACCTTCGCCGCCAGCGAGCGGCGCATCGCCATCCGCCGCGAGATGAACGAGAGCGATACCGAGGCGAACACCAAGGCCATCGACAGCCTGCTCAACTTCGAGACGGTGAAATATTTCGGCAACGAGGAATTGGAGGCGCGCCGCTTCGACGTGTCGATGGCGCGCTACGAGCAGGCCGCGATCAAGACGTTCCGCTCCCTCGGCGTGCTCAACACCGGCCAGACGATCATCTTCACCATCGGCATGACGGCATGCATGCTTCTCGCCGCGCGCGGGATCATGGCCGGCACCCACTCGGTCGGCGAGTTCGTGATGATCAATGCGCTGATGATCCAGCTCTACATGCCGCTCAATTTCATGGGCATGGTGTATCGCGAGATCAAGCAGGGGCTCGTCGATCTGGAATCGATGTTCGCCCTGCTGGATGAATCGCCCGAGATCAAGGATCGCCCCGGCGCCAGGCCGCTCGTCGTCGAGAAGGGTGAAATACGCTTCGAGAACGTGAGCTTCCGCTACGATCCGGGCGGACGGGAGATTCTGCACGATGTCTCCTTCACCGTGCCCGCCGGAAAGATGGTGGCCATCGTCGGTCCGACCGGCGCCGGTAAGTCGACGCTCGCGCGCATCCTGTTCCGCTTCTACGACATCGCCGCCGGCCGCGTGACCATCGACGGCCAGGACATCCGCGACGTGACGCAGAAGAGTCTGCGCGCCGCCATCGGCGTTGTCCCGCAGGACAGCGTGTTGTTCAACGACACGATCTTCTACAACATCAAGTACGGCCGCCCCGATGCGACGGACGAGGAGGTCTATGCCGCCGCGCGGCTTGCGCAGATCGACGACTTCATCCGCTCCCTGCCGGCAGGCTACAAGACCATGGTGGGCGAGCGCGGCCTGAAGCTGTCGGGCGGGGAGAAGCAGCGCGTCGCCATTGCGCGCACGATTCTCAAGGGCCCGCCGATTCTCATTCTCGACGAGGCGACGAGCGCCCTCGACAGCCATACCGAGAGGGAGATCCAGGACGCGCTCGACGAGGTCGCGCGCGAGCGCACCTCGCTCGTCATCGCGCACCGGCTTTCCACCATCGTGCACGCCGACAACATCCTCGTCCTCGAAAAGGGACGCCTCGTCGAGCAGGGCACGCACACCGAGCTGATTGCGAAGGGTGGGCTCTATGCGGGTCTGTGGGCCCGTCAGCGGCAAGCCGAGAAGGCGCGTGAGGAATTCGCCCACGCCCTGGAAGATGCCGAGCGTTCCGGCGCGTTGCGCGCTGAGGATATTCGCCTGATGTCTGTGAAGTGACCTAGCCAAAAAAGTGCCGGCCGCCTGGGGAGCGGCCGGCATGGGCGCAGCGACGACACGGGTGCCATCCAGGGATCGTCGCCAGCCCCTTCGCGGGGAGCGCGGTAGTGCCCGATTACTTTTTCACCTGCTCCAAAAGTTCGTCCCAACGCTTCTTGGCGCCACCCGGAGCCTTGAAAGCGTCGAGCTGAGATTGATTGGTCGGCTCGCCCGCCACGATCAGCGCCACCATGCCCATAGTGTAGTGCGGCAGGCATCTGATGCCGTAGTAGCCGGGTTTCTCGACCACGAACTCGGCGTCCTCGTTCATGTCGCCCTTGAGAGGCTCGACGCCCTCCGGCCAGACTTCTTTGATGGCTTCGGCGTTGTGATTCTTGTCGACGATAACGAAGCGTACGGTGTCGCCCGGCTCGACCTTCAGGAAGTCGGGTTCGAACACCATGAATTTGCCCTTGCCGTTGGTGTTCTTGATCTTGATCTCGTGCTCAGCGGCGAGCGCGGCGCCTCCAAGGCCGATCATCAGTGTGGCGGCGAAGGAAGCGAGCGTTGCGATCCTCATTCGGTGTTTCCCCGTATCGTGCTTCGTTATTCTTTACCGCGAAAGTATAGAAACGCGCCGGGCCCGTCAACTGCGACCGGTAGGCCGATGTGCAATTCAGCTATGCATAAGTGGCGCTATTAGCCGGACGGCAGTGAACCTGCGCTAGTTTCCGGAGGGCTCCGCCGGCGCGCGGGGCCGGAGGCGAACGGATGGGGCAACCGCTGAAAGCGCATATCGCGGCATGGATCGAGACCGGCGCACGGGCGCTGAAGGCGGCCGCACGCTTGACCATGCGCGCGCTCGCGGCGCTATGGGCGGTCGTGCGCCCGGCGCTGCTCTTCGCGCTGAACGTCATCGCCGCGCTGCTGCTGCTGTTCGAGGAATGGGGCTGGCAGCCGCTCTCAAATCTGCTGGCGCGCCTCGCACGCTTCCCGCTTTGGGCCATGACCGAGCGCCTGATCGCGGGCCTGCCGCCCTATGGTGCGCTGCTCGTACTCGCCGTGCCGAGCGCCGTGCTGATTCCTGCAAAGCTCATCGGCGTCTATATGTTCGCGACCGGCCACTTCTTCCTTGCGATGGTGGTGATCTTCATCGCCAAGGTGGCGTCGACGGCGCTCATCGCCCGCATTTTTCTGCTCACCAAGCCAGCATTGATGCAGATCGGCTGGTTCGCGCGCGCCTATGAAATTTTCATGCCGTGGAAGGATCGGCTGTTCGCCTACATTCGCGCCTCGTGGGTTTGGCGCGTTGGCCGCGTCGTCAAGTGGCGCGCCAAGCACCTGGTGCGCGGTGCGTGGCAACGGTGGCGCCCGGTGCTCGTGCGCCTCTGGCAGGACTTGAAACCTGTGATCGACCGCGTGGCGGAGCAGGTGAGAACCCTTTCGCGCGCCGCATACGCACGCATTGCAACGCTATGGCGCGGAGAGACACCTGCGAGCGACCCCCCGCGCCTGCTGCCGCCGCCCGATACATCGCGGGATGCAGCCAGGCTTGCGGCGCGGCGCGATCCGCAGTCCGGCGGCCATCCCTAGCTTGTGACGATCGGCACTTTCTCCACCGTCGTCGTGCCGCCGTCGTCCTGCCACGTCAGCGTCAGCGTGCCGGGGCCCGTCACCCGCATGTAGAAGGCGATGTAGGGATTGGCGGCAACGCCGGAGTTGAGATCCGCGGAGAACACGTCCTCGCCCTCGAAGCTCGCGGTGAACGTATGGATGATGTCGCGCGGGATGATCCTCCCGGAGCCATCCTTGCGATTGCCCGTCTCCATGACATGCGTTGCCAGCGTCTTGATCTCGATGATCGAGCCGGGATTGATCGTCTCGGGAAGCTTGATGCGTGGCGGCTTCTTCATCATCGCGGTGCCCGTCGTCAGATATCGCATCCGCCGATGCGCACATCGACCTTGCGCCGCGTGAGCAAGAGACGTCCATCGCTCAGCTCGGCGACAGCGACCACATCCTGCGTGTGCGCAAGACGCATGCGGCTCGTCACGCGCGCCTTGCCCGAGAGCAGCGTGAAGTGGAACGTCGCCACGTTCGCGCGCGGGTTTGCGGTCGAGAGCAGGTGGATCGCCTTGACGTGGTTCTCGGCCGTCATGGGGCTGTCGACTTCGAGTGCCACCGGGACATAGTCGCCGTTTTCGACATGCTCCGGCAAGTCGAGCACGATCCCCGTTTCCGCGGGCGTAGCGCCATTGAGAATGGCCTCGAGGACATGCTTGAACTCCGCGCTCTCCCCGGCGGCTTCTTCGCCCGCCACCCCACCGACAAAGAAGGCGATGGCCGCCGCAGCGGAGCCGGTGAGTAGAAATGTACGTCGATCGAGCATCTTAGCCATGTTGTTACGGACGCGGCCGCGCGGGCGGCATCGGCGTGTTGCCCACTCTTCCCCGTAAGGCTTACGATATCGGTATCGCAGGGCCGGCAACAAGGCATCCCGGGATGATCGATCGTAGGCAATTCGGCCGGCTCGCCGCGGGCGCGGCGCTGGCGGGCGCTGGAACGGGTTTGCACGCCATCATCGCGAGGCCTGCGTTGGCCGCGGGGCGGGGCAGGGTGGTCATCGTCGGCGGCGGGGCGGGCGGCGGCACCGTGGCGCGCATCCTGAAAACCGAGGCGCCCCAGCTCGACGTGAAGCTGGTCGAGAAGCGGCAGATCTACACGACCTGCTTCAACTCGAACCATTACTTCGGCGGCTTCCGCACCTTCGCCTCACTGCAACACAGCTACGACGGCCTGCGCAACCTCGGTGTCGAGGTGATGAACGAACGCGCCACGGGCGTCGATGCCGATGCAAAGTCCGTCACGCTGGCCGATGGAACGAAGCTTCCCTACGACCGGCTCGTCCTCGCGCCTGGTATCTCCCTCACGTATGACGCCATCGAGGGCTATTCGCTCAGCGCCGCCGAAACGACCATGCCCCACGCCTGGATCGCGGGACCGCAGACCCTGCTGCTCATGCGGCAGCTCGAGGCCATGGACGATGGCGGCGTCGTGATCATGACGGTGCCGAACAATCCCTATCGCTGCCCGCCGGGGCCGTACGAGCGCGCGTGCATGATCGCCCATTACCTCAAGACGCATAAGCCGCGCTCGAAACTCGTCATCTTCGATGCCAAGCCGCATTTCTCCAAGCAGCCGGCGTTCGAGGAAGCGTTCGCGCGCTACTATGACGGCATCATCGATCTCAATCTTACCAACGAGATCGACGATTTCCGCACCGTGCGCGTCGATCCGAAGGCGATGGAGATCGAGACGGTCTCGGGCATCAAGGCGAAGGGCGCGGTGGTGAACGTCATCCCGCCCCAGACCGCCGGCGAGATCGCCATCACTGCGGGCTGTGCCGAGGGCGGCTGGTGCCCGATCGATCCGTCGAATTTCACCTCGGCCAAGGTGAAGGATGTCTACGTCATCGGCGATGCGGCAATCGCCAACGAGATGCCGAAGTCCGCCTTCACCGCCAACAGTCACGGCAAGGTGGTTGCGGCGGATATTCTCGCGGCGCTGGCGGGCGGCGAGAAGGCCGCCGCGCGCTATCGCAACACCTGCTGGTCGCTGCTGGCGGCCGAGGACACGATCAAGATCGGCGCCGACTATACGCCCGGCGAACGGGACGGGAAGCCGTTCCTGGCGCCCAGCCATGCTTTCATTTCGCTGCCGGGTGAAAGCGCCGAGATGCGCCGTAGGAACTACGAGGAGAGCCTCGCCTGGTACCACGGGATCATCGCCGACGCCTTCAACGACAACACCGCGCTGCTGCACAAGGGCTGACGGTCCGTCCGTCCGGCGCCCGCCGCGCGGCGCCTCCTTCAGGAGTAGCGCCGCAGGAGTTGGGCAAGAAGCAGCAGGATGACGGCCCCCAGCGTTGCGGCGACGGTGATGCCGAGCGTCGTCTCGACCTGCATCCCCAGCACCCCCGTGGCAAAGGCGGCGATGACCGCACCCAGCACACCGAGCACGACGTTCCCCAGAAGGCCGAAGCCGTAGCCCTCGACGATCAGCCCTGCGAGCCAGCCGGCCACCGCGCCGATGATCGTCCATGTCAGCAGCGACTCCTGCTCCAGCATGCTGCTCTCCAATGTTCCGGCGACCGAACGTTTGGGCGGGCCTGAGCGTTGCCTTCGCGTGTAAAAAAGCCCTGCGGAGCCTCCATGGATATCCTGATGAAGGTCGGCGACATTTGGGTGTGCCGTCGGGCGTCGCCCGACCCCGCGGCCATCGCGGCGGTTTCCCGGTTGACCCCGGCGACAGTCGTCACGGGAGCTTCCGAGGGCCTGGGCTTCGCGCTGGCATTACGGATCGCGCGCGAGGGCCGGACCATTGTGCTGCTCGCGCGCACGCCCGATGTGCTGGCGGAAGCGTCCGCCGGGCTGGCCGCCCGCTATCCTGCGGCGACCGTTATCGCCGAGACGCTGGACGTCGGCGCGGTCGATGCCCCCGATCGGCTGGATAGGCTCCTGGCGCAACATGGTCTCTATCTCGATGTGCTGGTGAACAACGCCGGCATCGCCGTTGGCGGCAACTTCACCGATCTCGATCCCGAAAAGCTCGATGAGCTGCTGGCGACCAACATCGGCGCCGTCACGCGGCTGACGCGCCATTACTTGCCGGGAATGCGCGCGCGGGCACGCGGCGGCATCATGAACCTCGCATCGCTGGCGGCCTTCGCGCCCGGGCCCTGGCAGGCGCCCTATTTCGCCAGCAAGGCCTATGTCCTTTCGCTCACGGCTGCCATCGGCGGTGAGTGCGCAGGCGAAGGCGTAAGAGTATGCGCGATAGTGTGCGGGCCGGTCGAAACCGGCATTCATCGCAAAATGAATGCATCCAGCGCCATCTACCGCGCGCTGTTGCCGAGCGACTCCGCCGGCCGGATGGCGCGGCTCGCATGGCGGTCCTATCGCATGGGACGGCGCGTCGTCGTACCCGGCCTCGTCAACAGCCTCATCGCATGGACCATCCGCGCCATGCCCTTCGAGCTCTTGCTGCCGATCATCGACGTATTGATGAAGCCGCGCTCGAACGCCGTCGCGGCGGCGCGTCGGGATGGGCCGCTGCGTCCTGGGAGGGCGAGCGTCTACGGCGAATGGCTGGGCAAAGAAAAAGGGCCGGGCTTTTGACGCCCGGCCCTCGATGTTCTTGCCGAAGAGAGATGCTTACGCGGCCTGCGCGTAATAGGACTTCAGGCCGTTGAGAACCTTCGCCTTGTCGACGTCGGCGCCGATCTCCGCCATCGCGTCCGCGAAGCGGCTCACGATCTCGGCAATCTGCTCCTGCGAAAGCTGGTTCAGGATGCCGATGCGGATCTGCACCGGCTCCGACAGCGTCGGCCAGATGCCGAAGCCCTTGGCGCGGGCGTTGGCGACGAGGTCCTTTTCCTTGCCGCGCAGGTTGGCGGGCAGGTTGAGGACGACGAGGCTCGTCATGTCCGAGGTGACCTCGCAGCCGAGGGCCTGAACGGCCTGACGCAGCGCCTTCTCGTGGTAGGCGTAGTCCGAAGCCTTCCGGCGGCGGCCGTAGCCCAGGATGATGCGCAGTGCCTCGTGGAACGCGGCGACGGCGTAGCACGAGTGCGTCTGGTGATAGGCGGCGTTCGGAACGTCCTTGCCGTCGACGATGCCCCAGTGGCGGGCATTGAGGATCGGGTGATGGACGTAGGTCGGGCAGCCGCGCTTCTTCACCATCTCGATGGCCTTGTCGGTGAAGCTGACAGGCGCATAGGTGAGCGGCAGCGAAAGCACGCCCTTCTGCGGACACGAAGCCCAGGCGACGACGCCCGGATAGTCGTCGATGTTGAAGTCGGCGACGCCGAGGCTCGAAACGGCGTCGACGATGCCCATCACGCCATGCTTCAGGCAGGCGTCAGAGAAGCCCTTGATGTCGTTGATGCGGCCCGAACCGGTCTCCCAGTGCGCCATGAACGCCCACATCGGCTTCTTCTCGCCGAGCACTTTGTCGACGAGCTCGCCGGTCACGGCCTGGCCGTGCGGGGTCTCGACGATGGTGACGCTCGAAGCCTTGGGGTTCAGCGGATCGGCGGCCAGCTCTTCAGCGGTCGCGGCCTTCATGCGGATGGTGAGGCTGTCGATGCCCGAGAACGTGCCGTTCGGGAAAGCGACGACGGTGTCGCCCGGCAGGATGAGCGAGAGCACGCAATCGAGGCCCGAGAAGCCCGTGCCGGCGACGCCGTAGGTGTAGACGTTCTTCGTGCCCCAGAGATCGCGCAGCATGTCCTTGGCTTCGAGCATGCCGCGAACAACGTCCTTCTGCATGTGGTCGGCGACGCCGGTCTTGGCGAAGCGCTCGAGCACGCGCGGATCGGTGTTGCCGGGGCCGGGGCCGGCGGCGAGAGTCTCAGGGATTTCCAGTGTGGGGTATACGGTCATTATATTCCTCCGAGGGCGCGAAGCGATGCGCGCGTCAGGCCCGGTCTGTAAGTGAGTACGACGCGGCGAAGTTAGGGCAGAGAGGCACCCCGCGGCAAGGCTAGAAACCCCCCTGTTGGTGCGACCCAGTGTAGATCGAGCCCTTCGCACCGCAGCACGAAAGGGCTCGCAAAACTCCGCAAACGCGATTTGAGCGCTTTTACGACCGCACGAGTTCGCCAGTTTCAGCGGTATGTTTAGATTATCCGCAAGGGCAGTCCGCCGCAATCCGGCGAGGCGCCGCGGCCCGCGCCGGCCCCATGCGCATAATGCCGCCGCCAAAGTTTCGTCCCGAAACCGCACTTTTTGCAAACGCCCACTGCAAAACGACCGCCGCCGCGATTTCAGCCGAAACCAAAACCCGAAACCAAACTCAAACCGTTACGCGCATTGCGATCGCGCCACGTCGGACACGCTTTTTGGCCGGCCGCTGGAAAGGTCGGAAACCTGCCGGGCACGGTTCGGGTCTTCGGCGACGCCAGTTGCAGAAAGATCGTATTACGATGGAAAACGGGTTGCCGCTTTGCACTCGGCTGGGAGGGACTGCTCAAGATCGAACCGGGCGGCGGCGGAGTGCAGGACGGGAAAGGGTAGGGCTCGCGACTACCCGGCGGGGTTGGCCCCCGCCATCCGGCGCAAGGCCCGACCGCAAGGCCCGGAAAGCGGAAAACCTAGGCAGGGATGGGCGTTACCCGTCCGACATACAGTCGCCTTGAGCGTGGAACACCATAGGCGCGGGGTGCTGCCGCGCGGCGGCGAGAGCGCGTGCTCTTGTCCTGGGTGATATCGAGCTATAATTGCCACATGCCTGTTGCGCCCTACGCCCCGATTGGGGACGCGCGGCAAGTTCGCGTTGAGCTTAACGCCAACGCAACGGCCCACACGCTAGCTTGCCGGCAGCAAGGGGCGCCCAACCTATGCGACGCGCGGAGGCTTAAAGAGTATGGTCGAGCTGTTGTTTTGCGTGCTGCTCCTCGCCGCTGTCGTGGCGCTGGGCATGTACAAGCCATCGGTTTGGGTCTGGGCGGGCGCCCTCGCTCTGGCCGCGCTCATCTGGCAATCCGACGCCGTGCACGGCGAGACCGGGCTCGTCGGGGCCCTGCTGTGGGTGCTGGCCGCGGCCTTTGCGGCGCTTGCCGTCCCCTCGTTCCGCCGCACGCGCGTTGCGGCGCCGATCTTCAAGTTCGTGAAGGGCACGCTGCCCAAGGTTTCCGATACCGAAACAGAGGCCCTGGAGGCGGGCACCGTCGGCTTCGACGCCGAGCTGTTCTCCGGCACACCGGATTGGGACAAGCTGCGTGCCGTGGCGCCCGTGGTGCTGACGCCGGAGGAACAGGCTTTCCTCGACGGCCCGGCCGAAGAGCTGTGCGGCCTGATCGACGGCTGGAAGTCGCGGCACGAGCAGCGGGAGATCCCCGAAGAGATCTGGGACTTCGTGCGCTCGCGCGGCTTCCTCGGCATGCTCATCTCCAAGGAGCACGGCGGGCTCGGATTTTCCGCCCAGGCCCAGTCGCTGATCATCGGTAAGATCGCCTCGCGCTCACCCGATGCGGTGATCGCCGTGATGGTCCCGAATTCCCTCGGCCCGGGCGAGCTCATCGAGAAATACGGAACCGACGAGCAGAAGCGCTATTTCCTGCCGCGGCTTGCCCGAGGCGATGAAATTCCGTGCTTCGCGCTCACCGGTCCGACGTCGGGCTCCGACGCGGCGACGATGCGCGACATCGGCACCGTCTTCCGCGGACCAGACGGCAAGCCGGCGATCCGTGTCTCCTGGGACAAGCGTTACATCACCCTGGCGCCCAAGGCGACGCTGCTCGGCCTCGCGTTCAAGCTGTTCGATCCCGAAAACCTGCTGGGCAAGGGCACCGAGCCCGGCATCACCGTCGCCATGATCCCGGTCAGCCACCGCGGAGTGCAGATCGGCCGCCGCCATCTCCCCGCGGGCGCAGCCTTCCCCAACGGTCCCACATGGGGCCGCGACGTGGTGATCCCCACAGACTGGATCATCGGCGGCGAAGCCATGGCCGGGCAGGGCTGGCGCATGCTGATGGAGTGCCTCTCGGCCGGTCGCGCCATCTCGCTGCCGTCCGTTTCCACCGCGGGCTCGAAGGCGATGCTCCGCTTCACGTCCGCATATGCGCGCATCCGGCGCCAGTTCGGTCTCCCCATCGGCCGCATGGAAGGCGTCGAGGAGCCTTTGGCCCGCATGGTCGAGACCGCCTACGCGAGCGAGGCGGCGCGCGCCGTCACTGCCGCCATGGTTTCCCGCGGCGAGCGCCCTTCCGTCATCTCCGCGCTGATGAAGTATCAGACCACCGAGCGTATGCGCCGTGCCGTCAACGACGCCTTCGATGTCCACGGCGGCCGCGCCATTTGCGATGGCCCCACCAACTACCTGCAATCCGCCTATCAGATGGTTCCCATCGGCATCACGGTGGAAGGCGCGAACATCCTCACGCGCACGCTCATCACCTTCGCCCAGGGTGCGCTGCGCTCCCATCCCTATCTCTACCGTGAGATCAAGGCAGCCCAGGATACCGACGCCGAACGCGGGCTCGATGCGTTCGACCGCGCGCTGGGCGAGCACGTCGCCTTCTCGTTCGCCAACGGTTGCGGTGCGTTCTTCCACAACGTCACCGGCGCCATCTTCGCGCCCGCGCCCGAGAAGTCCTTCGATACCGCCAACTGGTACCGGCAGCTCGCCCGCGCCTCGCGCAGCTTCGCCTTCGTTGCCGATTTGTCCGTGGCGACGCTCGGCGGCAGCCTCAAGACGAAGCAGAAAATCTCCGGGCGCCTCGCCGATGCGCTGTCCGAGCTTTATGTGCTGGCGTGCGTGCTCAAGCGCTACGAGGACGACGGCAGGCTTTCGAGCGATCGCACCTTTGTCGATCTCGCCGCCGCGAACGGGCTCTATCGCTTCCAGGAAGCGTTGCGCGGGGTCGTCGACAATTTCCCCGTGCCATCCGTGCGCTGGATCATGCGCCTTGCCGCATTTCCGCTGGGCAATCCGTACCGGCCCGCGCCCGACGCGCTGGGCCACCGCGCCGTGAAGCTCGTCATGGACGCGCCCGAAATCCGCGACCGCCTGACCCGCTATATCTATGTCTCCAGGGATTCCGATGATCCGACCGGCCTCCTCGAAGTGGCCCTGAAAAAGACCGTCGCGGCCGAGGAAGCCGAGAAGAAGCTTGAGCGTGCGATACGCTCCGGCGCGCTGCGGCGCTTCCACGGCGTCGACTGGATCGGCGAGGCGATCGACAAGGGCATCGTCACCGAAAGCGAGGGCCAGCAGCTGCGCGAGCTGGAAGCGCTGACCGCGCGCGTCATCGCCGTCGACAACTTCGATGCCGCTGCCTTGAAGCCCAACTACCGTTCGAGCCCCCAGATGTTCGGACATAACGGGCGCAGTTTCGGAAACGCAGCCGCCGAGTAGCCGTTTAAGGATGATGCGCCGCAAGCGCCGACAGACCGAGTGTTAGGAGTAGCGATGTTCAAGGCCAAATCCCATCCGCTGCCGGACCTCAAGGACTGGCGCTTCTCCGTCGACGAGTGGGGCATCGGCTGGGCCGAGTTCGACCGGGAATGCGAAAGCCAGAACGCCCTCGGCCGCCGACCGCTCGAAGAGCTGAACGCCATCGTCGCCGAGGTGGAGAAGGGCGCGCGGGACAAGTCGATCGTCGGGCTCGTCATCATCTCGGCGAAGGAGCGTGGTTTCATCGTCGGCGCGGACATTCGCGAGTTCGCCGACCTCACGACCGAGACCGAGGTCATCGACCGGCTGCGGCAGGTGACGGGGCTGTTCGATCGCATCGAACGCCTGCCGGTGCCCGTGGTGTGCGCCATCAACGGCTTCTGTCTCGGCGGCGGCTTGGAGCTGGCGTTCGCCTGCCACTATCGTATCGCGACGCGCGATCCCGGCACCAAGCTCGGCTTCCCCGAGGTGAAGCTCGGCATTTTCCCGGGCTTCAACGGCACGGCGCGTACGATCCGCCAGGCCGGCGCGATGGCCGGCATGCAGGCGATGTTGACGGGCAAAATGCTGTCGGCCTCCGCGGCCCGCCGCATCGGTCTCCTCGATCAGCTCGTCGATAGCCGCGGCGCGTTACCCTGGGCTGCGCGCAAGGCCGTTCTGCGCGGGCGCAAATCGAAACCCGCGGGCCTTTTCAAGCAGCTTCTCGCCAAGTGGCCGGCACGCGAATTGCTGGTCAAGCGCATGCGCGCCGAGGTGGCGAAGAAGGCGCGCGAAGACCATTACCCCGCGCCCTACCGGCTCATAGATCTCTTCGAGCAGTACGGCGGCAACGAGGAAGCGATGAAGGCGGCGGAAACCCGCGCCTTCGCGCCGCTCATGATTTCCGATCAGTCGCGCAATCTGCGTCGCGTGTTCTGGCTGTCGGAGCTGCTCAAGGGCCAGGCGCCGAAAAAGCTTGGCTGGAAGCCCTTGCGCGCGCACGTCATCGGCGCCGGAACGATGGGCGCCGACATCGCCGGCTGGTGCGTCGCCAACGGCATGGAAGTGACGCTGCAGGACGTCTCACCGGATCAGATCGCAAAGGGCATCGCCGCGCAGGGCAAGCTCTTTGCGCGCAAGTTCAAGACCAAGGCGCAGCGCGATGCTGCCAAGGCGCGCCTCATCGCCGATGTCGCCGGCGACGGCATCCCCCGCGCCGACATCGTCATCGAGGCCATCGTCGAGAGGCTCGACATCAAGCAGAAAGTGCTGGGCGAGGTCGAAGCGAAAATGAAGCCCGGCGCCGTGCTGGCGACGAACACGTCCTCGTTGCTCATCGAGGACATCGCCGCGGGCCTGCCCGATCCCGGCCGCCTCATCGGCTTGCACTTCTTCAACCCCGTCGCGCAGATGCCGCTGGTTGAGGTCGTGCGCGGCCCTCAGTCGCGCGAGGAGGATGTCAACCGCGGCGCTGCATTCGTTGCCGCTATCGGCAAGTTCCCGCTCATCACCAAGAGCGTGCCGGGCTTCCTCGTCAACCGCGTGCTGACGCCCTACATGTTCGGCGCCATGCTCCGTCTCGAGCACGGCGAGGACAAGGAGCGCATAGATGAGGCCGCACGCACCTTCGGCATGCCGATGGGCCCCATCGAGCTCGCTGATACGGTGGGCCTCGATGTGTGCGCGCACGTCGCGCACATCCTCAAGTTCTCCTCCAAAGGCTCCAAGCTCGACCGCCTCGTCGCAGCCGGCAAGCTCGGCAAGAAGACGGGCGAAGGTTTCTATGTGTGGAAGGATGGCAAACCGGAAAAGTCCGGGCGTGTCTTCGACCGCGCCGAGATGGAAAAGCTCGGACGCGATCTCATCGAGCCGTTGATTGCGGAGGCGCAGAAGTCCCTCGATGAAGGCGTCGTCGCGACGGCGGATCTGGTCGATGCGGGCGTCATCTTCGGCACCGGTTTTGCGCCGTTCCGGGGCGGGCCGCTGCACTACAAGGCGGCACAGACGCCCGACCCCGCGCCGCGCGCGGCAGCGGCTGAGTAGGCGGAAAGAGGGAAACGGATATGCAGCGGTTCCTACGGCGCGTGGCGGTCATCGGCGGGGCGCGCATCCCGTTCTGTCGCTCCAACACCTTCTATGCCGACCTGTCCAATCTGGAGCTGATGACCGGCGCCCTCAACGCGCTGATCGACCGCTACAACCTCAAAGGCCAGCACATCGACGAGGTGGTTGGCGGCGCGGTCATCACGCACTCGAAGGATTTCAACCTGACGCGCGAGGCGGTCCTCGGCACGCCGCTTGCGCCCTCGACGCCCGGCATCACCATGATGCAGGCGTGCGGGACGAGCCTGCAGGGCGGCCTCGGCAGCGCGGCGAAGATCGCCACCGGCGAGATCGAATGCGCCATCGCCGTCGGCTCCGATACGACATCCGATGCGCCGATCGTCGTCTCCAAGAAGTTCGCAAAGCGCCTCACGCAGGCGGCGCAGCAGAAGACCTTCATGGACAGGCTGAAGGTGTTCAAGGGCTTCGCTCCAGGCGAGCTGGTGCCGCTCGCGCCCGCCAACGCCGAGCCGCGCACCGGTCTCTCCATGGGCGAGCACGCCGAGCTGATGGCGCAGGAATGGGAGATCACCCGCGCCGAGCAGGATGCCTTCGCGCTCGAGAGTCACCGCAAGGCCGCCGAAGCCTATCGCTCGGGCTATATGGATGATCTCGTCACGCCGTTCGCCGGTGTCTTCCGCGACAACAACATCCGTCCCGACGCCACTGCCGAAAAGCTGGCAACGCTGAAAACATCGTTCGACAAGACGGCCCGCGGCACGCTCACGGCCGCGAACTCCACCCCGCTCACCGACGGCGCCGCCGCCGTGCTCTTCGCTTCGGAGGATTGGGCGAAGAAGCACGGGCTCCCGGTTCTGGCTTACATCACCTATTCGCAGACGGCGGCCAACGACTTCGTCGGCGGCGACGGTCTCCTCATGGCACCCACCATCGCCGTCTCGCGCATGCTGGAACGCGCGGGTCTCAAGCTGCAGGACTTCGACTTCTACGAAATCCACGAGGCCTTCGCCGCGCAGGTACTGGCGACGCTCAAGGCGTGGGAAGATCCCGATTATTGCAAGGACGTGCTGGGGCGGCCCGAGCCCATGGGGGCGATCGACCGCGCCAAGCTCAACGTGCGCGGTTCTTCCATCGCCGTCGGCCATCCGTTCGCGGCGACCGGCGCGCGCATCGTCGCCAATCTCGCCAAGCTTCTCTCCCAGCAGCATGGCCGCGGGCTCATCTCGATCTGCACGGCCGGCGGCATGGGAGTTGCCGCCATTCTCGAATCGAAGGATGCCGCCGAGATTCACCAGGCCGCTTAGTTCGATCCGCACCTTTATGCTCCGCGCCGGCGGCCTCGACGCCTCGCCCCTCGACAGGGGCAGGAAGGTATGCGAGCACCCCGGGTGGAGAAGCAACGCGGGGGGCCCTATCCGGCATGGCCAAGGACACAAGCGCAAAAGCGGAAAAGCAGCTTTCGGCGGCGAAAGCCCTGGCGCGCGAGCTGGCCGGTACGCTCGATATCAACGCGTCGCTGCGCCTGTGGGACGGCTCGCTGACGCCGCTCGGGCGCAACGTCACCGGACCCTTCGAGCTTTCGATTTCTGATGCCGGCGTGATCGGCTCGCTGCTGCGTTGGCCGAGCCTCGACAACTTCATCCGCCACTACGTCGATAAGGGCATCGACTTTTCGGGCGGCACGCTCATCGACCTCGGCGCGCAGCTGAACAAAGGCGGCCGCTCGGTGAAACTGAAGGGCCGCGATGCGCTGAAGATCGCGCGGCGCCTCTCGCCGTTTCTGCTGGCACGCACGCAGGAGGCCGCCGACGACCAGGGCTTTGCCGGCGATATCACCGGCCGCAAGCGCAAGACCGCCGACAACAAGGATTACATTCAGTTCCACTACGACCTGTCGAACGATTTCTACGCGCTCTTCCTCGACCCGGAGATGGTCTATTCCTGCGCGTACTACACCGACTGGGACAACGACGTTGCCCAGGCGCAGCGCGACAAGCTGGAGATGATCTGCCGCAAGCTGCGGCTGAAGCCCGGCGACCGCTTCCTCGACATCGGCTGCGGCTGGGGCGGCCTCATCTGTCATGCTGCGAAGAATTACGGCGTCACCGCACACGGCATCACCCTCTCCGAGGAGCAGCTCGCCTTTGCCAGGGAGAAGATCAAGCGCCTCGGCCTCGAAGACCGCGTGACCGTCGAGCTCAAGGATTATTCGATGATGTCGGGCGAGTTCGACAAGATCGCCTCCATCGGCATGTGCGAGCACATCGGGCTCAAGAACATCCCTGCCTACATGCGCAAGATGCAGAGCCTGCTGGCGCAGGAGGGGCTGTTCCTCAATCACGCCATCTCGCGCCGCGCACCCAAGGAGAGCTGGTTCAAGCGCCGGATGCGTCCCGAGCAGAAGGCCATCGCGAAGTATATCTTCCCGGGCGGCGAATTGGATGACATCGGCCGCTCGGTCGTCGCGATGGAGCGCGCGGGCTTCGAGGTGCTCGACGTCGAGGCCTGGCGCCTCCACTATGCCCGCACGTGCAAGCTCTGGTGCGAGCGGCTCACCGCGAACCGCGAAGAAGCGCTGAAGCATGTGAGCGAAGAGAAGTATCGCATCTGGGTCGCATATCTCGCAGGCGTTTCCCTGGCGTTCTCGCGCGGCACGCTGCGCATCTACCAGACGCTCGTCTCCAAGAACGCCAAGCGTCCGCCCGCCGTGCCGCCCACCCGCGCCGACCTTTACCGCTGATCCCTTTTGCAGCGCAGGCTTCCCGGAGCATCGCTTGACTCGCAGCGCATAATGTAACAATAAAAGTTACATGAGACGCGACAGCCGCTTATCCGGGGTGCTCCACGTCCTGCTCCACATGGCGGAGCAGGAAGGTCCATCGACGTCCGACACGCTGGCGAAGGCGATGGAGACCAATCCCGTCGTCGTTCGCCGCATCATGTCGGGCCTGCGCGAACATGGATACGTACGCTCGGAGAAGGGGCACGGTGGCGGCTGGAGCATCGCCTGCGACCTTTCCAAGGTGACGCTGCGGGATGTCTACGAGGCGCTCGATTGTCCCTCGCTTCTCGCAATCGGAAACCGCTCCGATAACCCGGCGTGCCTCGTCGAGCAGGCGGTGAACCGCGCGCTGGGACAAGCCTTCGATGAAGCTGAAGCGCTTTTGTTGTCGCGCTTCGGCGAGGTCACCCTCGCGATGCTCAGCGACGACTTCCACAAAGGCATGAAGGCAGCAGGACGCGGCAAGCACCGGCAGGAGATCCACCATGACTGACGACGCCATCGTCATCGGCGGCAGCTTCGCCGGACTTTCCGCCGCGATGTACATCGCCCGTGCACGCCGCCGCGTGTGCGTGATCGATGCCGGTGCGCCGCGCAACCGCTTTGCCGAGCATTCGCATGGCTTCTTCGGGCACGACGGCAGCGCGCCAGGGGCCCTGATCACCACAGCGAGATCGCAGGTTGCCGCTTACCCCACCGCGCGCTTCATCGCCGGAGTGGCGGCATCTGCGCGGCGCGATGGCGATGCCTTCGCGGTGACGCTGGACGATGGAACCGAGCTCCGCGGTAAAGGCCTCGTGCTCGCGTTCGGCGTATCGGATGAGCTGCCGGCGATCGAAGGACTGCCGGAGCGCTGGGGACGCACGGTGCTGCATTGTCCCTATTGCCACGGCTTCGAATTCAGCGATCGCCGCCTCGGGGTGCTGTACGCTTCACCGATGTCCGCCCATCAGGCGATGCTGATCGCCGAATGGGGCCCGACGACTTTCTTCCTCGACGGGGCAACCGGCATCGATAGCGCAACGCTGGACGGGCTCGCAAAACGTGGCGTCACTATCGAGGAGCGCAGGGTGCGGGCGCTGCGCGGCGAGGGCACGCATCTTGAAGCGGTCGAACTCGCCGATGGCGCTTTCACACCCCTCGACGCGCTCTATATCGGCGCGCCGACGCGCCTCAACAGCACCATCGCGGAGCAGCTCGGTTGCGAGCTGGAGCAGGGCGCGTTCGGAGCGCTGATTAAAACGGACGGACAGAAGCAAACGACCATGCCCGGTGTATGGGCGGCCGGCGATATCGCCCGCCAGCCCCATAGCGCCACCTGGGCCAGCGCCGACGGGGTGACGGCAGGCACCGCGCTGCACCGGTCGCTGGTTTTCTGAATGGTGCCAGGCTAGCTCCCCGGGCAGAGCTCGGCGTCACGCGCTCGGCTGGGCCTTCGCCTCTTCCTCGGCCTTCAATTCCTTTTTCGACAGCTTGCCGATCATCGTCTTCGGCAGCTCGTCGCGGAACTCGATCTGGGAGGGCATCTCGATCTTCGAGATGCGCACCTCGAGGTGTTTCATCAGCTCGGCTGTCGTGACCCCCACGCCAGGCTTCAGCCGCACGAATGCCTTCGGCGCCTCTCCGCGTTTCTTGTCCCGGATGCCGATCACCGTCACCTCGGCAACGGCGGGGTGCTCGTAGATCGCTTCCTCGACCCGGCGCGGATAGACGTTGAAGCCCGACGAGATGATGAGATCCTTGATGCGGTCCTCGATGTAGAAGAAACCGTCGGCATCCATGCGCGCAACGTCGCCCGTGCGCAGGAACTCGCCCACCATCTGCTCGGCGGTGTCCTCGGGGCGCTTGTAGTAGCCCTTCATCACCTGCGGGCCCTTGACGCAAATCTCGCCCTTCTCCCCGCGCGGCACCTCCTTGGACGGGTCCGCGAGATCGCGCAGCGAGACCATGGTGCCGACGAGCGGCATCCCGATCGATCCGGCCTTCACCGGCCCTTCGAGCGGATTGCTTGTGACGACGGGCGAAGCCTCCGACAGCCCGTACCCTTCCACCACCTTGCAACCGGTGATGGCCTCGAAGCGCTGCTTCACCTCCATGGGCAGGGCTGCACCCCCCGAAAGGCAGAACTTGAGGCAGGAAAGATCGTAGGTCACGATCTTCGGGTGGTTCAGGATCGCGTTGAAGAGCGTCGGCACGCCGGGCATGATCGTCGGCTTTGTACGGTCGATCAGCTTCAGGGCGTCGTCGAGCGCGAAGCGCGGCATGATGACGATTTCAGCGGCGTAGGCGATGCCGAGGTTCATCACCACCGTCAGCGCGAAGACGTGGAAGAATGGCAAGACCCCGAGCACCCGTTCCACGCCCCGTTCCAGGTTTGGCGAGGTCGCCGCAACCTGCTGCACGTTCACGTAGACGTTGGCGTGGGTGAGCATGGCGCCCTTCGGCGTGCCCGTCGTGCCGCCGGTGTATTGCAGTACCGCCACATCGTTCGTCGGATCGATGGCGACCTTTTCCGGCCTGCCATCGCCCGCCATGATCTCCGCTTCGAGCACAACCTTGGTGGCGGCCGGCGAGGCGAGGGGGCGGGCGAGCTGCTTGGAGCGGAAGAGGCGGAAGAGCGCGCCCTTGGTCGCGGGCAGGAGGGCGGGGAAGGGGGCGACGATGGCGCGGGCGAGGCACCCCGACATCAGCAACGCCTCGACCTTGTCGAACAGCACCTTGAGGTCGAGGGTCACCATCAGCTCGGTGTCGCTGTCCTTCACCTGCTGGGTAAGCTCGGCGACGGTATAAAGGGGGTTGAAGTTGACGACCGTTCCGCCCGCCTTGAGGATGGCGTAGAAATAGATGATGAACGTCGGCGAGTTGGGCAGGAGCAGGCCGACCTTGGTCCCCTTGCGGACGCCGAGCCTCTGCAACCCGACCGTGGCCCGGTCCACCTGCCGGCCGATGTCGGAATAGGAGAGCGTCCGGCCCAGAAAATTGGTGCAGATGAAGTCGCCGAAGCCGGCGACCGCATCGTCCAGGAGGGCGTAGAGTGGCGCGACCTTAAGAGGCATGTGCCAGTCGATGCCGCTCGGATAATGGTCGAGCCAGGGCATGTTCGGCTGCGCAGCGGCGGCCGGAGCTGGAGGGCGGACTGTCGTCATCATCCTCGAGCATCTCCCCAGGCGAGGCTTCTACTATAAAGTAGAGCGATTGCCGGACCGTTGCGCTCCCGGGCACCAATCGATAACAGGGCCTTGAAATGCGCTCTGTTATTGAACACGTTTCGGGTGCTTCGGCCAAGTGTGGGAGTGCCCATCGCTCCCGAAGGTCAGCAACGGTTGAGAAGACATTTTGCTGTACCTTGGAAGACAGCACGCGTTTGGCAGCAGCCGTAAGCGTCGTGCCAGCCGGCCGCAGGCCGGCTGAAGGCCTCTGCTAGACTTGCTGGGCGTTTAAGGATATGTGACGCCACAGCTTGTTGTGCTACAGGCCTTGCATTAGCTAGGAACCAAGTAATTCGGGCCCCAGGCTTTAAATATAGCGGGGGTGGGAGACTGAAATGGACGAAGTTGGCACCAAGATCGTCGAGATCCTGAAGAAGCACATGAAGGAACCGCGCGACGACATCTCGTTGTCGACGCCGTTGACGGATCTCAAGATTGAGTCCCTCGATCTTGCAATGATCGTATTTGATATCGAAGATACTTTCGGTATCGAGATTCCTTATAACGCGAACGAGGACGTCGAAGATTTCAAGACCGTCGGATCGGTCGTCGATCGCGTCAAGGAATTGATGGCGAAGGGCCCCGCGGCCGCTGGCGCCAAGGCCTGAAGACAAAATCATCCCGGCGCGCGTTGATCAAAAGCGCGCACCTGGATCGAGCTCGCGAGCTCCCCCCGAACGGCGATCGCCGGCTCGCAAGTCTTTCTCATGTCGCGGCGTTGCTACGCCGCCCGCAAACCGGCAGGTAACCTATGGCAAACGCGAACGGCGCACGCCGCGTCGTGGTGACCGGAATGGGCGTCGTTACGCCGATCGGCCTCAACGTACCCGATTTCTGGGCCTCGATGCAGGCCGCGAAGTGCGGGGTGACCGAGCTCACTGGTTTTCCTCTCGAAGATCTGAAGATCCTCATCGCTGCCCAGATCAAGGATTTCGATCCAAAGCAGCGCCTGCGCCACTTCCAGCGCGACAAGCTCGTCATGCACGCGGACCGCTATTCCTGGTTCGCGGCGGCCGCCGCCGACGAGGCGGTGAAGCAGGCGGGCCTCGAGGTTCCCTTCACCGACCCCTATCGTTCGGCATGCATCGTCGGCTCGGGCGCTGGCGGCCTCGTCACCTTCGAGAATTCCTATCGCGCACTGTTCATTGAGGGAAAGCGCGCGACGCACCCCCTCACACTCCTGCGCATCATCGGCTCCTCGGCGAGCGCCCACGTTGGCATTGAGTTCGGCGTCAAGGGTCCGACCTTCGCCACCTGCAGCGCCTGCTCGACCGCAACGCACGCTATCGGCATCGCCCGCGACTACATCCGCAACAATGTGGTCGACGTCGCTATCGCCGGCGCGTCGGAATCCGTCATCAACTACGGCACCATGAAAGCCTGGCAGGCACTGCACGTGCTTTCGCCTGAGGGCTGCTTCCCGTTCGCCAAGAAGCGCAACGGAACGGTTCTGGGCGAAGGCGCCGGCATCCTCGTGCTGGAATCCCTGGAGCACGCCCAGGCGCGCGGCGCCAAGATCCTCGCCGAGATCGTCGGCTACGGCATGTCGTCCGACGCCAAGGACATGGTCAACCCGGACACTGAGGGCCCCAACGAGGCCATGCGCGGCGCCCTCAACGACGCCGGGCTGTCGCCGTCCGACATCCAGTATCTCAACGCGCACGGCACGGCGACGACGATCAACGACGCCAACGAGACGCGCGCGATCAAGGCCGTGTTCGGCAACCATGCCAAGAACCTCGCCATTTCGTCGACGAAGTCGATGCATGGCCATCCGCTCGGCGCGGGCGGCGGCATCGAGGCGGCGGCCTGCATCATGGCGATGCAGGAGAACTGGGTCCCGCCGACCATCGGTCTCGACGATCCCGATCCCGAGTGCGATCTGGACTACATCCCCAATGCCGGCCGCAAGCTCGACGTCACCTATGCGATGTCGAACTCCTTCGCCTTCGGCGGCCTCAACGCCGTGCTGGTTTTCGGCCCGCCGCCGGCCTGACGCCGTAAGCACTGGCCAATCGAATGGCGTGGCGCGGAAGATACAGCAGCTCTGCGCCATCCAGCGCGGAGCTGTGCCGTCCTCCAGCAGTTTCCTTTTCCCCCGAATAGGATAGCCCCCGATCGCCGCGATCGCGCGTCCGGTTACGTATGCCCGGCTCCGGTGCATCATGGCGATGCAGGAGAACTGGGTCCCGCCGACCATCGGTCTCGACGATC
>JBIQJE010000002.1:138848-348165 GCA_044507625.1 Hyphomicrobiaceae bacterium
CGCGGAGCTGTGCCGTCCTCCAGCAGTTTCCTTTTCCCCCGAATAGGATAGCCCCGATCGCCGCGATCGCGCGTCCGGTTACGTATGCCCGGCTCCGGTGTGTGGGCTGTGTGATGCGTCTACAGGGGTATTGATGCGATCGCGCCACAATGACAGAGTGGGCCGCGGGCCGGCGGAAAGACTGGCCGTATGGGAGTCGCGGGATGCGCGTGGTAGTGATCCGTGCGGGGAAGGTGACTATTCGTGCCCGGCTCTTGGAGACGCCGACCGCCGAACGCATTTGGGCGGCGCTGCCGATCCACGCCGAAGCCAAAATGTGGGGGCGCGAGATCTACTTCAACTCACCCGTGAGTTCCGATCGCGAGCCCGAGGCGCGCGACGTGGTCAGCGCGGGCGAGATCGCCTTCTGGCCCGACGGCGATGCGATCGCGATTGGCTTCGGCCCGACACCGGTATCGCGCCGCGGCGAGATCCGCATGGCGAGCCCTTGCAACATCTGGGCGATGGCGCTCGATGACGTGAGCCGGCTGAAGTCCGTGCACGCTGGCGAGGGCGTTTCCATCGTCGAAGCGAACGCGCACGACTGCTGACATCGTGCCACCCGGGCGCTGACCCGCGCCACGCGGGTGGCGGTCGCGACAGCGCGAGGCTGCTTCCGCGCGTCACACGTCAGAACCCGGTTATGCGCTGCGGGCACCTAAGGCCCGCTGTGCGCCCCACCGACGCTGTAAACAGCGGCGCGTGCCTGTGCCTTCGCACCCGTTCCAATCCCGCCATTCGCCTATCGTTTGAAGAAAATTTCGCTTCATTTCCAAGCTTCCAGCGAGGAACCAATCGGGGTAGGGGCGGTTCCCCAGACGGCGGATGGGCACATAGCGGAGGTGTACCATGCACACTTGGGTGAAATCGGCGCTGGCGGCAACGGCAGCTGGCGCGGCGGTCGTGGCGGTTGCGATACCGGCGTCGGCCCAGGAAGTCATCGTCGAGGACGGAGCGGTGCTTGTCGATGAAGGCCCGGTCATCGATGGTCCGGTTATCGTCGAGGGAGCGATTGTCGAGGATGTCCTCCCAGCTCCGGAGGTCCCAGGTCCGCGCGTCTACGGCTGGACGGCCCGCAGTGGCGATGACTGCGGCATGTACGGATACTGGAATGGCGTGCGCTGCGCGGATGCGCGGGACGAGCCCCCGCCGATCCGCTAGCTGGCACAGGTGAATGCATGGACGCGCACCGGCTGTGCGCGTCCTTCGGTGGCATGTTAGATTTGCGGATTGCTTGCGACACAGGAAACTGCAGCAGCAGTCCGCCTTTGGCAAACCGGGCGCGCGCGGTGGCCATAGTGCGCCGGCCGACAAGGGAGGCGAAGCAATGGACGTTCTCATGCGTATATTCGCGGGCGTCGTCGCTGCATGGATCACGCCAGACCCTGTGCCGCAGCAGACAAACCAGACGGCTCAATCGTCTTACGAGGACCGCTGCAACGATATGCGGTGTCGCCTTCGCATCGTGCGCTGACCCGTCTGGTCTTCCCCGCGCGGAGGCCTCAAGCGCCGCGAAATCGTCGTGCTGAGGCCCCATCGCACCCGTGCCGATCTCAAATGACGCGAGGCTGAGCCCCGGGGCCGGCGAGGCGATACGGTGCGCGCGAAATGTTTCGCCCGCTCAAGGCATTGCAAGCGGCCGATGGACAGAATGCTCTCCATCGCATAGTTCGAACGCCGACCATTTGTGAAGATCCCATAATCGACGAGCCAGCGATGTCCGCCTTTTTCCGCGTCTTCCTCACCGCGCTCCTGCTTGCCCTCGCCCCGGCGCTCACAGCGCAGGAGTTGAAACCGATGGACACGAGCAATGTCAGCCCGGAGTTGCTCGAGGATATGTATGGCACATGGGAAGTGAGCAACGCTGACGGCTCAAAGCGCTGCGCGGTGATGCTGAAAAAAGACCCGACTATCGGCGGCAACGCAATCGAGATTGCGCAAGACTGCGCCAAGACATTTCCTGTGATGGCCGACATCACGGCGTGGCGCCTCTACGAGGGCTGGACCATTGGCTTCGCCGATGCCACGCGTAAGCTGCGCATCCATTTCTACACGCCCGATGAGCGCTATGTGGCCGAGCCCGAGGTGGATGGGATCACCACGATCGTCAAGAGGTAGAACTGCGCCCGCCTGATGCTGCTTGGTTGCGCTATCGCGCATCCCGTATCGGCGCGACACGTGCAACGGAAGGGCTGATCCGATCGCCGGCGTGGTCCCCACGGGACGCCGCTAATAGACGTCCCGCCGGTAGAGCCCCGTTTCGATCATCTCCGCCAACTTTTCATCGCCCACGATCTCGCTGAGGGCCTTGGTGACCGCCGTCGACATGCCGCGCAGGCTGCCGCATACGTAGATCGCCGCGCCGCCCGCGACCCACGCGCGGATGTCATCGGCGCGTGAGCGCACACGGTCCTGCACGTAGGTGCGGTCAGCCTCATCCCGCGAGAAGGCAAAGTCGGCGCGCTCGAGCAGGCCCCTCCGGCGCCACGCCTCGATCTCGTCGCGATAGAAAAAGCTCGTTTGCGCGCTGCGCTCACCGAAGATGAGCCAGTTCTTGCCGACGTTGGCCTCCACCCGGCCTTTCAGGTGCGCGCGCAGGCCCGCAATGCCCGTGCCGTTGCCGATGAGGATCAATGCCCGCCGCGGGTCCGGCGGATGAAATGCGGTATTGGCGCGCACGCTCAGCTCGATCGGCCCGTGAACCGCAGCATGCGATGTGAGCCATCCCGATCCGATCCCGATGCGGCCGTCCTCCAGGCGCATCTGCCGCACGAGCAGCTCGATGTGCCCATCCGCGGGCAGCGAGGCGATCGAATATTCGCGCACCGGAAGCGGCTGCAATCCCTGGATCAGCAACGCCGGCGATTGGCGGAGGAGTGCGGCGAGCTCTTCGGCAGTCTTCGGCAGAACGCTTCCCGCGAGGTGGCGTGCAAGCGTCCGCCGGCCGGCCGGACCGTCGAGCTGCATTTCGCCGTCGAGACCGAGGTGCCTTAGAAGCGATGTCACCTCCGCCGGATCGTTTTCCGGGCGGATGACGGCGATGTCGCCCGCGGACCATTCCGGCAGCTCGCCGCTCGGCTGCAACGCGACGTAGTAGGCGGGGTGCTCGACGTCGCCCGGATTGGCGAGGGTACGGGACGCGAGCGTCCACGTGCTCGCGACGGCCTGTGCGGGAAGACCGGTGCGGATCGGCGCAACCGCGAGCGCCTGGAGCTGTTGCCACCACAGGTCCAGCGACGCCGGGTCTTCGTTGTTGACGCGGATCGCATCGAACATGCGCGCTGCGCCGCATGTGGCGAGCCAGTCATGCACGGCATCGCCGAATGCGCAGAACTGCGCATAGGTGCGGTCGCCCAATGCGAGCACGCCATAGCGCAGGCCCGGCGCGGCAAGGCGCGCGCCCATCACGGTGCGCACGAAGCGTGCCGCCGAGTCCGGCGGATCGCCTTCGCCCGTCGTCGAGACGATCAACAGCGCGGTCCGTGCCTGCGCCAGCGTTGCCGCGTCGAGGTGCGCGAAGGAGACGATCCGCGCGGCCACGTTCGCCGCCTCGAGCGCGCGGAACGTGCTCTTGGCGAGTTCTTCGGCCGTGCCGGTCTGGCTCGCGTAGGCAACGAGCACGGCCGGTGCGCTGGTTGGCTCTCTCGGGGCGCTGGCGGGCATCCTGCGCCGCGCGGCGTGGCGTATGGCGACGACAGCGCAGAAAATGAGATACGCGCCAACCATTGCCGCCGTTGCGACGAGGCGTTTCGGATCGCTGGTCAGCGTGTCACCGGCCACGTCAGCCGCTGCAGCGGCGGTCGCGCACGCGCCCGCGCATATCGTAGCCAGCGCGAAAAAGACTGTGCGCATTCCCGTCATCCGCGCATCACGCGAGCATCGCGGCGAAGCGCGGCGTCAGGCGCTCGCGCACGCCGTAGGGCCCGGAGCTCACGAACCGGGCGGCAAGGCCCAGGCGCATCGCGTGCGCCATGCCGTCGTCGGGCCCCAGAACCATCAGCGCGGTTGCGAGTGCGTCGGCGTGCATGCACTTGGCGTGGAGCACGCTTACCGAGACCAAATCGTGCGCCACCGGCCCGCCCGAGCGCGGATCGATGGTGTGTGCGTACCTTTGTCCGCCCGCCTCGAAGAAATGTTCAGCGCTCCCCGACGTCGCGACGGCAAGGCCGTTGAGCGCGATGACGATGTCGGAAACGGTCGCGCCACCATCGGCGGGTGCCGAGACGCGCTCGAGCGCGACCCACCACGGCAGCCCATCCGGCTTCACGCCGTGACCGCGCAGCTCGCCTCCGATCTCGACGAGAAAGTCGGAAAAGCCGGCGCCGGCTACGGTGTCGGCGACGCGATCCACGGCGAAGCCCTTGGCAACCGACGAAAGATCGAGATGAAGTCCGCCAGGCTGCTGCGCACTGCGCTCCGCCTCATCAAGCATGATGCGGGACCAGCCGCAACGCGCGCGCGCATCGGCGATTTCGTCCGCGTGCGGGATCCGGTGCTGCGCGCCCAGGGCGCCGAAACCCCAGAGGCCGACGAGATGGCCCACCGTCGGATCGTACGCGCCATCGCTGTCGCGCGCCACTTTCAGCGCATAGTCGAGGACGAGGAAAAAATCGTCCGGCAATCGCTGCCACGTTCCCGCAGCCGCGCGATTGAAGCGGGAGATATCGGACCCCGGCTCGAAGGTGCTCATCTCGGCGACGACGCCGTCGAGGCTACCCACGATAGCGGTGCGTAGCGCCTTGAGCGGCATGCCGGGCGGCGCGGCGAGCTTCACGCTCCACCGCGTACCCATCGTCTGCCCTTTCAAGACGTGCAGAGACGCTCCGGCACGCGGTGCCGCGGACCGCTGCGAAACGTGCAGCGGAACGGCGACGCGCCGGGGCAAAGTCTCGCCGCGCATCAAGGCTTCATCACCTCGAGCGTTGCCACGTACGTGGCGCGCCGCTTGGCGTTGGGAAGCTGCGCGTTGTCGTCCTCGAGCACCGCCTCCATCCAGTACATGCCCGCCTCCGGCCACGTGACGGAAACGAAGCCGTCGCCGTCGCTGGTCGCGCTTATCTCGTTGATCGAGTCACGGTAACGGATGCCGCCCGGAACGACGGTGAGCCGCGCGCCGGCCGCGGGCTTGCCGTCGATCAGGAGGCGGAACTTCGCCGCCTCGCCCGCAAAGAGATCGTTCGGATGCGTGACCGGATCGAGTTCGAGGCCTTTGCCCGTCGGCTTGAGAACATCCTTCGACGGCTTGCCTGCGGTGACGAACGTCTCGAGGCGGCGCTGCTGCTCGGTAACCTTCACATCCTCCGCATCCGCGGGGATTTCGGTTTTGAAAGCTTCAGCCGTGCCGCGCCAGCGCTTTTTCTCGCCTTTCAGCGTGTAGGAGGCCGTCAGGCCGCCGCCGACCACGGCGAGCTTATAGGTCCCGGCCTTCTCGAGCGGAATGTCGAACGTGCTGCGGAACTTGCCGATCGCGCCGTTCTGCGGCGCAATGCTCGAGCCATCGGGTGCAAAAATGGTGAGCTCCTGGCTTTGAGGCCGGCGCGGGGCATCGACGCCGCCCGGACCTGCCGCACGCGGCTGTTGCGAGCCGCGCGCTTCCCGCTTCGTCGCGCCCGTTGCAGCGGGCGCGCCGCCCGCTCCGCGCTCGCGCCCCGTGGGCTCCGCACCGACGCCGGTGAGGCGCATCGGCACGTGCTCGAAATAGAAGAGGGAATCGGAGACCGCAGCATCGACGGTGATCCACGAGCCCGTATCGGACAACACGGTGGCGGAAGGGAGCAGCCAGGCGCGATGCGCCGAGGCGGGCATTGCGAGTGAAACGCAGAACGGCACGACCAGCCATTTGAGAGAGGTTTTCATGGACGGCAATCCTGTTTGACTAGGGTTTGATCTCGAGGGCGACGACACCGAGCTCGTCCTTGCCCTGGACGGAGCCCGAGAATGCTTCGGCGGCTGGCCATTTGAACGGGATGCGTACGAGTTCGCGGCCGCCGACCTCCCGCGCCGCTTCGACGACGAGCTCGTATTCGCCCGGCTGAAGCTCCGCGAGCGGCGGCGCCGACGAGGAGAAGTCGATCGGGTGCTTGCCTGCGGGCCGTGTCGCATTCGAAAGGCCGTCGACGGGCATGTCCAGCTCGCGGCCGGCGCGCCGCCACCACTGGCGCAGGTCCTTCAGCCATTTGTTGCCCTTGTGGTTTTCCTTCTTGAATTCGTACCACACGCTCAGGTTGGCAGCGACGCCGCCGTCGGCGTTTTCGATCCACGCGGCGACATAGGGGCGGTGATACTCCGCGACGTCGAGTTTGGGCACCTCGATGGTGACCTTCATGTCGGCGGCGAGCGATGCCCCGCTGAGGACAGGGCCGGCAATGATGCCGGAAAGGCCGACGGTAATGAGCTTGCGCATCAGATGACCTCTGTTAGTGCACGAAGAGCAGAAGCAACGCGATTGGTACGACGACACCGAAGCCAACGAGCGGCCATGTCGCCGGCCGTCGCCCGGAATGGAGCTGCAGGAGGAAAAATCCAGTAGTGCAGAAAATGAGACACACTACGGCGAAGGCGTCGATGAAAATGCTCCACCAAATTCCGGTGTTACGCCCCTTGTGGAGATCGTTGAGATAGGAGATCCAACCCCGATCGGTAAGCTCGTATTCGATGTCGCCGCTCTTGGAATCGATCGTCAGCCAGGCATCCCCGCCGGGACGCGGCAACGACACGTAAACCTCGTCCTTCTGCCACTCGACTTTGTTGCCGCCGATGGCGACGCCAACGTGCGTGGCGATCCATTGGCGTACGTCTTCAGGCACCACGGCGGACTGCTGCGCGGCGTTGAGCGCTGCAAGCAGGTTTTCCGGGAGCTCGGCGGTGCGGCTCGTCACCCGTGGCGCCGCCTCGATCGCGCCCGCGTGATTGAGCGTTATGCCGGTGGCAGCAAAGAGCACCATGCCGACGAGGCTCATCGCCGCGCTGATCCAATGCCAGCGGTGCAGATGCTTCAGCCAGAACGCGCGCAGTCCCGGGGTGGACATCACGTACCCGGGCGGATGAGGGCAGTGGCGGCCAATGCCCCTGCGGATGCGGGAACGAGTTGATTGGCGCGCGCCAATGCTTCGCGCCCGATGCTGGCAAGGCGCGCGTTGGGATGGGGCGCGAGCATCATGCCGACCTCGCCGCAGAAAGGCAGCGGGGCGTTGTTGCACGATGCGCTGAACCAGCGCACCGCGCCGTCGATGTCGTTGCTGTCGGCGAGCAGCCGCGCCAGATGGAACTGGCCCCGGAAGCAGCCGCGCACCGCCGCGCGCTCATACCAGCGGCGAGCTGCATCGAGGTTGACGCGGCAATGCCAGCCCTCCTCGCGGAAACGGCCCAGCTTGTTCATGGATTTCTCGTTGCCCTGTCGTGCCGAGCGCACAAAGAGCGACAGCGCGCTTTGGTAATCCTGCGCCACGCCATTGCCGTGCAGGTATTGGCAGCCGAGGTTGTACTGCGCCCAGCTGTGACCCTTGTCGGCCGCCCGGCGATACCACGCGACCGCCGCCGCGGCGTCGGGCGGCACGCCCCAGCCCCGCTCGAGGCAGCGTCCCACCATGTTCAGTGCTTCCGGCGCGCCGAAACGCGCCGCGTGTCCGAACCAGCGGTATGCGGCCTCGGGATCGCGCGCCGTGCCATGTCCGTTGAGCAGCATATGGCCCCAGGCGAGCTGAGCCTCGGGGTGTCCGTCTACGGCACCCTCGCGCGCCCACCGCGCGGCATACTCCGGAGATTCCGCCAGGCGCTGGTTAAACTCCTCCTGCGTCTGGGGGTAAAGGATCGGAAGATAGATGTGGCGCGCCGTCATCTGACTATAGCTCCGCCCACCGGCGCAGAAGGTTGTGATAGTGGCTGGTCAGCGCCACCACCGCCTGGTTTTCGTCGGATAGTTGGCCGCGAATTTCGCGGATCGCAACATCGAGATCATACAGCATGGCGCGTTGTCCATCGTCGCGCACCATGGACTGCGTCCAGAAGAACGAAGACCAGCGGCTGCCGCGCGTGATCGGTGTCACGCTGTGGAGGCTGGTCGAGGGATAGGTGACGATGTGCCCGGCCGGCAGTTTCACCCTCTGCTCGCCGTAGGTATCGGAGATGATGAGCTCGCCGCCGTCGTATTCCTCCGGGGGTGTGAGGAAGAGTGTCGAGGAGACGTCGGCGCGCATGCGCATGTTCGCGCCGGGAATGGTGCGGATGGCGCCATCGACATGCGCATCGAATTTCATGCCGACGTCGTAGCGGTTGAACATCGGCGGCAGAACGCGCAGAGGCAGCGTGGCGGAATGGAAGATCGGATGACGGCCGAGCGCGCGCAGGATGATGTCGCCGGCCTGAACGGAGGCGGGGGAGTCCTCGGGGATCTGCAGGTTGTTTTTGGCGGTGGCGGCCTGCTGGCCCGCGGTCGTCTTGCCATCGACCCACGGGGACGCTTCGAGGATGCCGCGCACCTCGCGCACTTCATCCGGTGTCAGAAGGTTCGGGATCGCTACCAGCATGCGCGTTCGTCTTCTTGTCCTGAAAATGAAAGGGGCAGGAGGGCAAGCCCTCCTGCCAAGTTTTGGGTTTGGGACGGGAGAGGTGAGTGTCCCTTAGAACTTCTTTCCTAGCGTGAACAGCACCGTCCGGCCGGCACTTACAACGGCGCGATTGGAGAATCCCGCGTCATAGTTCAGCTCGTCCGTGAGGTTGTAGCCGTTGACCGCGGCACGCCATCCGTCCAGTTCGTACGAGGCCATAGCGTCGAACGAGAAGTTGGACGGGATTACGGACGTGTTCGCGGTGTTGGTGAAGTAATCGCTCGAGTAGGTGATGCCGCCGCCGACCTGAGCCTTGCCCGGTCCGAGCGGCATCAGCTTGGAGATCTCGAAGGTGGTCCACACCGTCACGTTGTTGTGCGCGATGAATGGAGCCTCTTTACCCCTGCTGGCGCCGCTGCGCACTTCACCGTCGAGGTAGGCGTAGGCGATCTGCGCGGTCCAGAAGTCCGTGAGCGTTCCCGACATGCCGAGCTCGACGCCCTGGACACGGATGGCATCGCCCGTCTGCACGATGTTGCCGGTGCCGTCGTCATAGGACTGGTTGCTCTTGTCGACCTGGAACACGGCAGCGGTCAGGCCGAGCCGCTGGTCGAGCAGCGACAGCTTTGCACCCGCCTCCCACATCTCGTTCTCTTCCGGATCGGGGATCTGATAGCCGGGGCAAGTCGAGCACACGTCGGTGATCGAGTTGTTGTCGTTGCCGATGAACTGACCGGGTGGCGAGAACGAACGGGCCCAGGACACGTAGTAAGTCTCGTTCTTCGACGGCTCCCAGATCGCGCTGGCTTTCGGACTCCAGAAGCGTGTGACGGCATCCTCATCGGTGCTGTTACTGGCGTTCCATGCACCGGCGGAATTCGTTGCGCGGTACGAGGCGTGGTAATAGTCCCAACGCACGCCGCCGAGAATGGAGAACTGCTCCGTCAGCCATGCGCGGTCACTGACGAACACGCCGGCATTGTAGGCCTCGCCCTTCTTGCGCGAATTGTAGTTCGGCGAAACGACGTTACCCGTCGAGAAGTTCGGATCGTAGATGGAGCCGGGCTCCTTGAACGGACCAACCAGGTTGGTAGCCGTCGGCCCGTTGGCAAGCGAGTTGGCGAGCTGCGTACGCCGGTCGTTCTGGAAGAACAGGTCGACGCCCGCGACCGCCTCGTGGCGCATCCAGCCCGTCTTGAACTTTGCAACGAGGGTGCTGACGTTTTGCGCGCCCCAGGTGTCCTGCTCGAAACCTGCAGGACCACCGAAGCTGTATATCGGTACGGTGTTCGGATTGTTGTCGAAGAGATTCGTTGCACACGTCCGCGCCGGGACCTGACCACTGGCGGCCGCATCACCGCAACTCGTGACCGTCTGCGCAAAGTAGCGGTCGTAGAAGGCAAGGCGGCTGTCGTTGTAGAAGGTAACGCCCGGTGCAACCTTCGTCGTCAAGCGCGCGGTGAGGATGTCCGCCGTAGACTCGTCGAGATCGGTTGACTTGCCGTAGTAGTTTTTGCGGGACACGCCCGGCTGTTCCGTCACCGGGCGGCCGAGACCGCCACCCAGGGCAAGAGGCGGCGTCGCAATCGGAACGCCCATGTCCGGACGGCGCTCGCCGTCCTGATGCAGATAGTTGAGCGTCAGTGTCGTATCGGTGCCGAGACCGAAGCCGAGAGAGCCCAGGAAGCCCCAGCGGTCGGAATAGACATGATCGCGGCCGACCACGTCTTGGTTGTGCCACATGCCGACGGCGCGCGCCGCCGTCGTTGCATCGATCTGCTTGTTGATGTCGATCGTGCTGCGGTAGTAGGGCCCGGTGCCGACTGTGACCTCGTATTCCTGCGAGTCGCCAAGGTGCGCCGTCTTCTGCTGCAGGTTGATCACGCCGCCGGTGGTGCCCATGCCGAAGCTTTCCGACGACGGGCCCTTGATCACCTGGACCTGCTCGTAGGCGAAGCTGTCGCGCACGTAGACGCCAAAGTCGCGCAGGCCGTCGACATAGAGGTCGCCCTTGGCCTGCAGGCCGCGGATGCGGAACTGGTCGCCGTTCATGCCGCCGCCGCCTTCGCCGATGGCGACGGTCACGCCCGGAACGCTGCGCAGCGCCTGATCGACGGTGGTGATCTTCTGCTCTTTAATGAGCTTCTGCGGGATGACGTTGACGGTCTGCGGCGTGTCCTGAAGCGTACCAGGCAGACGTCCAAGGCCGGTGCCGGACTGGTTGGTGTTGCCGCTCGCAGGGGTAAAGGAGGCTGTTGGATCGGCGTCTACCGGCGCGCCTGTTGCGGGTTCGGACGGCCCCTGGGGTGCGGGCGAGACGGCGCTGCTGGAAGCGGCCTTCTTCTTCGCCTTTGCCTTTTTGGCAGCCGGTTTCTCCGAGGTGACCTCGAGCGGCGGCAGCTGCTGCTGTTGCGCTCCCGGCTCCTGCTCCTGGGCCTGGGCGCCAAAGCCCGCTGTGCCAGCGGCGACAAGGGTGGCGATGCCGACGGAAATACGCGACAACGGCAGCCGATCGGTCTGCGACGCGACGCGATCGGGTACACTCCCGCTGGGCAACTCGCCCACGGGTACGCTACTCTTACACACTATTTGGACCCCCCCCAAACAACTAGAAACTCTGCGCCGACGGGCGCAAGCAATTCCAACAAGGCTTGCCCATTTGCTGCTGCAATCAGCACAACGACGCGGCGGCCTCACCCGTCATTATCGATACCTTACTGATATAGTCAACATATTACGGGTGCGTCCGGCTGACCGGTCGCCGATGAGAAAAGGCGTTGTAACTGGCGCTTTTCTCGCGCGGCAGCGCCTGCGTTTTGTCAGTTCGCGGGCGAAGTGTTGCACGAACGCTTCTATGAGCCCGGTGCATTTTCGCCGCTCACCGGAGCGATCGATCGGATCGCCTGAAAGGCGCAGTTTTGCGCTTCAACCGCCGGGCGAGAACGCCGGCAGCTCGACAATCACCGCAAGGCCGCCCAGCTCGGACTTGGCCAGCTTCACGGCGCCGCCGTAGAACTGAACGAGATCGCGCACGATCGGCAGGCCGAGCCCCGAGCCTCCGCGGCGATCGTTCCACTGCTCGCCGATCTTGAAGACGACGTCCCACGCTTCCAGCGGCAGGCCCGGTCCGTCATCCTCGACGATGACCGAGACGAAGCCGGGTGCGGCGTCATCGCCGGAGCGCACCTCGACGCGGCTCTTCGCATACTTGCAGGCGTTGTCGACGAGGTTGCCGAGCATCTCGTTGAGATCCTGCGCTTCGCACGCAACCATCTGCTGGCGGGGGATGCTGTTTTCAATCTTCAAGCCGCGCTCGATGTAGAGCCGGCGCAGTGCGCGTACGACCTGCTCTGCCGTCTCGCCGAGCGGCGAGGCGGTGACGGCCTTTGCCCGCGTCGCCGCGGTACGCGCCCGCGCGATCTGATAGTCGATCTGGCTCTGCATGCGCCGGCACTGCTCGCGAATGATGCCCGCGGATTTTTCCGAGCCCTTCTGCGCGAGCCGGTGCGCTTCATCGACGAGGATCGCCAGCGGCGTCTTCAGCCCATGCGCGATGTTGCCGGCCTGCGCACGCGCGCGGAGTATCTGCTGTCCGGATTCCGAAAGGAGGCCGTTGAGATCATCGATCAGCGGCTGCACCTCTTCGGGGAACTTGCCCGTCAACCGTTGCGCGGTGCCGCTGCGCACGCGGGCGAGGGCTTGCCGCAGGTGCCCGAACGGCGCCATGGCATAGAGCAATAGCAGGATCGCCGCGCCGATCATCGAGAGCGCGAAGGCGCTGAGGGACCAGGCGAGGACCTTGTTGTATTTCTTCAGCTCGCCTTCGAGAAAGCGCTCGTCCGTTCCGATGATGATGCGCAGCGGCTCCGTGCTGTTCTTGAGCCAGCGGAGGCGTTCGGCCACCAGCAGCGCGCCCGTGGGCCCCGCGATGCGGTGGGTATGAATCTGCGCATCCTCGCCATCGTCGTCGGGCACGTCGAGTTTCGGCCCTTCGAGCGACGTCGAGCGCGCGAGCTGCTTTCCGCCGATCTGGATCTCCCAGTAGAAGCCCGACAGCGGTGCGATGTAGCGCGGATCGCTCAACGGCCGTTGCAGGCTGAACTGGCCCTGATCGTCGAGCTCCATGAGACTCTGCAACTCATCGAGATGGACGTAGAGCTCGTCGTAGAACTGCCCGATGAGAAACTCGCGGCTTGCCCGCGACAGCAGCAAGCCCGCCACGACGACGCCGATGGCGATCCATATGGTCGCGACGATGATCAGTCGGGTTTTGAGGCTGCGCATGGGACCACGTTAATCCATGCGGTAGCCGAGGCCGCGCACCGTGGTGATCACGTCGCGGCCCAGCTTGCGGCGCAGGCGGCTGATATAGACTTCGATGGTATTGGACCACGCGCTCTCCTCGAGAGCGTAAAGCCGCTCGGAGAGCTCCGCCTGCGAAACGACGCGGCCGGGGCGATGCATGAAGTAGGTCAGCATCCTCAGCTCCGAAGCGGTGAGCTCGACGTCTCTGCCGCCCACCGTAGCTTTGCCGCCGACCGTGTCGAGACACAGATCCCTGTGCCGCAGGACGGGACTGGCGCTTCCCGATTTGCGGCGGATCAGCGCCCGCAGTCGCGCGACGATCTCCGGTATGTGAAAGGGCTTGGTGATGTAGTCGTCGGCGCCCGCATTCAGGCCTTCGACCTTCTCCGTCCAGGTTCCCTGCGCGGTGAGGATCAGCACCGGCATGTCGCAGTTCTGCGCGCGCCATTTGCGGAGCACGTCCAGGCCCTGCATCTTCGGCAGCCCGAGATCGAGGATCACCGCATCGAACTGCTCCTCGACGCCGAGGATGGCGGCATCCTCGCCGGTATCGGCCCGATCGACGACAAAGCCTTCCGGCTTCAGCCCCGAGTGGAGCCGCTCGGCGATATCGTCGTCATCCTCGACCAGGAGAATACGGATGGGTGCCTCCATTGCAGCAGGGCAGCGATAGTCTCTAAAGCTGAAACGCACCTGAACGGGCTAAGCATTTGGAAAGGAAGGGGAAGACCGTTTCAGGTTGGTTTCAGGTGAGCATGCCACAGCCCTTATCAGGGGCTGGAGGGTTGGCTGATGCTTTCAGTTAAGTTTAGGCCGTTTGCGGTGCTCTTGCCGCTGCTTTTCGCCTGCATCGCGGGAAGCGCGCCCGCCGCCGAGATTGCCATCTCCGCGGCCCAGATCGAAGGCCTGCAAATCCGCCTGGAGGAGGTCCGCCCGGCCAGCGACGAAGCCATAGCGCTCCTGCCGGCGACGGTCGTGCCGCCGATGAACAGCCGGATCGCCGTCCCCGCGCCCTTTGCCGGGACGGTCGTCTCCGTGGATGTACTGCCCGGCGAGGCGGTGGAGCCGGGCCGCCAGCTGATGCGGATCGCCAGCCGCGAGCTGGTGGAGACGATTTCCCAGTTGCGGCAGGCCGAGGCAAATCTCGCCGCCGCGAAGGCCGTGGCGGATCGCTACAAAGGTCTTGCCGAAAAGAACATCACCTCGCCCACGCGGGCGGCCGAAAGCGAGGCCCATCGCGCCGGTCTCGCGGCCGTCGTCGCCGAGCACCAGCGGCTCGTGTCGCTCGGCAATATCAAGACCGAGACCGATGGCAGCTACACGCTGATCGCACAGAGGGCGGGCCGCGTTGTCGAAGCGCGCGCTGCGCCCGGCGCCAGCATCGAGGCAATGGCTCCCGCGGTCGTCATCGATACGAGCGACGCGCTTTGGGTCGAGGCGCAGCTGCCGGCAGCGCTCATCGGCAAGGTGCGTGCGGGCGACACGATCCTTCTGCAAAGCGGCGGCGAGGGGAAGGTGCTGTCGGTCAGTCATTCGATAGATCCCAAGACACGCTCCGCATTGCTCACCGGAAGCATCCCCGCGCGCGAAGGTCTCGTCGCGGGGCAGATGGTGACGCTCAGCATCCACCGCGAGGCGAGCATCGGCGGCCTGCAGGTGCCCGCGGCCGCTGTCGTCTATCTCGACGGTGCGCCGAATATCTTCGTGCGTACCGCCGGCGGCTTCTCGGTGCTGCCCGTCACGCTCAAAGGCAAGACGTTGCACGGCGCCACCGTTGAGGGCCCACTGGCCCCCGGCCAGATGGTTGCGGTTTCCGGCCTCGCCGAGCTCGAAAACATGATTGGCGGAGAGTAGCCATGCTTCGCCGGGTTGTTGAGTTTGCGCTCGTGCAGCGGGCATTCGTGTTGTTCTGCGCGCTGCTGCTCGCCGTTGCCGGCGCCTGGGCCTACTTCCGCATCCCCATCGACGCCTTCCCGGACATCTCCTCGGTCCAGGTGAAGATCATCATGAAAGCGCCGGGCATGACGCCCGAGGAGGTGGAGACCCGCGTCATCACGCCGATCGAGCTGGAACTCCTCGGCGTTCCGCACCTGACGATCCTGAGGTCCTCCGCGAAGTACGCCATCGCCGACATCACGCTCGACTTCGAGGACGGGACCGACATCTACTGGGCGCGCCAGCAGGTGACCGAAAGGCTCGCCGGCGCCGGCGATACGTTACCCTCGACGGTCTCGGGCGGCTTGGCGCCGATCTCCACCCCGCTCTCGGACGTCTTCATGTTCACCATCGAGGGCGGCGGCCTGACGCTCGAGCAGCGGCGCACGCTGCTGGACTGGACCATACGTCCGGTGCTGCGGACGATACCCGGCGTGGCCGACGTCAACGTGCTCGGCGGCATGGTGCGAACCTTCGAGGTCATTCCGGACAGCTCCGCGCTCGCCTCCGCCGGCGTGAGCGTCTCCGACATCAAGGAAGCCATCGAGGCGACGAACCGCAACGACGGCGCCGGGCGTCTTTCGGATGGCGAAAAGGCGCTCGTCGTCCGTGCCGAGGGCGCGATCCAGTCGCCCGCCGACCTGACGCAGATCGTGCTCCGGTCGGAGGGCGGTAAGGTCCTGCGCCTGCAGGATGTCGCCACGGTTGGCGTGGGCAACCTCACGCGCTACGGCGGTGTCACGAAAGACGGGGAGGGGGAGGCGGTGCAGGGGCTCGTGTTGTCCCTGCGTGGCGCGGACGCGAGCGCGATCGTGGCGCAGGTGCGCGACCGCCTCGAAGCGTTGAAGCCGAGCCTTCCGCCCGGCGTGACGCTGCACACGTTCTACGACCGGTCGGATCTCATCCAGCGCGCGGTTGGAACCGTCAGTAAAGCCTTGCTCGAGGCGACCGTGCTCGTCGTGGTGCTGCTCGTGCTGTTCCTCGGAAACCTGCGCGCCTCCATCGTCGTGGCGGTCACGCTTCCGATGGCCGCGCTCGCGACGTTCCTGATGATGAAGCTGCTCGGCATGTCCGCCAACCTGATGAGCCTCGGCGGTCTCGCCATCGCCATCGGTCTCATCGTCGATGCGGCGGTGGTGGTGGTCGAGAATACGGTCGAGCGGCTCAATCACCATGCTGGCGACGGGCGCGTTCCCGTGCTGCACCAAGTCTATGCGGCGGCATCGGAGGTCGTGATGCCGGTGGCATCGGGCATTCTCATCATCTGCCTCGTGTTCCTGCCGCTGCTGTCGCTGGAAGGGCTCGAGGGCAAGCTCTTTGCTCCGGTGGCGATCACGATCGTGCTGGCGCTCTCGGCTTCGCTGCTGCTGTCGTTGACGCTCATTCCAGCGCTGTCCTCGTTGATGCTCCGTGGGAGCGCGCATAGTAATCCGCTGCTCATGCGCATCATCGACGCCGGATATCGCTCGTTGCTGCGCTTCTGCCTACGGCACCCCTCACCGGTATATCTGCTCGCGTTCGCCGGTTTCGTTGTCATGGTGATGGGATATCTCGCCGTCGGGAAGACCTTCATGCCGACGATGGACGAGGGCGCCGTCATCATGCAGACGACGAAGCTGCCGTCCATCAACCTCGACGCCAGCATCGCCGGTGACCTGCGCATTCAGCGCAAGCTGCGCGAGAAGGTCCCAGAGATCGACCACGTCGTCTCGCGCGTCGGCACCGACGAACTGGGGCTCGACCCGATGAGCCCGAACGACACCGACGCCTTCCTCGTTCTGAAGCCGAAGGATCAATGGCGCGTGCCGGACAAGGAGTGGCTGTTGCAGCAGCTCCGCGAGGCGATGGCGGAGCTTCCCGGCATCGAGTTTTCGTTCACGCAACCGATCGAGATGCGCACCTCCGAGATGCTCACCGGCGCGCGGGGCGACCTCGCGGTGAAAATCTTCGGCTCCGATCTGGAAGAGCTCGCGCGGCTCGCCGGGCGGATCCAGACCGCCATCGCATCCGTTCCCGGCGCTTCCGAGGTGTTCACCGCCTCCAACGACAAGGTGGACTATCTCCAGATCGACATGGACCGGCTCACCGCCGGCCGGACGGGACTCTCGGTGACGCGCATCGAGGATGAGCTGCGCGCGCTGCTGGAGGGCACACCGGTTGGCATCGTATCGGAGGGCGAGAAGCGCACCAACATCGTCATTCGCGGACCGGAGCAGCTCCGCGGCGCGCCCGAGCTTTTCATGCAGAGCCAGTTTGTGGCCGGCGATGGCGGACTGGTGCGCATCGGCGATGTCGCGCAATTGAAGCGGATCGGTGGCCTCGTGAAGGTCGACCGTGAGAACGCGATGCGCTTCGGCATCGTGCAGGCCTATGTCTCGGGCCGCGATCTCGTCGGCTTCGTGGAGGACGCCCAGAAAGCCGTTGCCGAGCAGGTCAAGCTCCCGGCTGGCTACCGTCTCGTTTGGGGCGGCGAGTTCGAGAACCAGCGGCGCGCCGCGGCACGCCTCGCCATCGTCGTGCCGATCGCGCTGGCGCTGATCTTCGTTGTTTTGTTTGCCACGCTGCGCTCCGTGCGTCAGGCGGTGCTGATCCTCGCCAACATCCCGTTCGCCATGATCGGCGGCGTTCTCGCGCTCTGGACCTCCGGCGAATATCTCTCCGTGCCGGCCTCGGTGGGCTTCATCGCCCTTTTAGGGATCGCCGTTCTGAACGGCCTCGTGCTCGTCAGCTACTTCAACCAGCTTCTGGCCACGGGCATGCCGTTGCCGCAGGTCGTCTTCGACGGCTCCGTCCGCCGCCTGCGTCCCGTTCTGATGACCGCCAGCATCGCCGCCTTCGGACTGGTGCCGCTGCTGTTTGCCAGCGGCCCGGGATCGGAGATCCAGAAACCGCTCGCGATCGTCGTCATCGGCGGCCTCGTCACGTCGACGGCTCTGACGCTCATCCTGCTGCCCATCCTCTTCCGCCGCTTCGGCGTCGCCGCCGGCACCGCAACGGATAACAATCGGAGCCTCGTGTGGACCAATCCGCTTGCAAGCTGACGCTCATCTATCCGCCGGCATCCGAGGCCCGGCTCGTCGAGCTGCTGATGGAGACCGATCCGCCCCTGAGCGGATTCACGACGTGGGCGGCGGACGGCCACGGACACTCCTTCGAAGAGGCCAGCATGCGCGAACGCGTGCGCGGCCGCGTCGCCCGCGGGGTCGTGGTGATTTTGCTGGAGCGGCGGCGCGTGCCGGAGCTGCTGGAGGAAATCCGGGTGAAGACCGCCATTCCCGATCTTTTCTATTGGATCGAACCGGTCGAGGCGCTGGGGCGACTTTCCCCCGACGCTTGAGCACGCGCGCAGGATCAGCGTGGCTGCCCGGCGCCGCGCCGTCTTTCCGACATGTGCGCCCGTGATAGTGTGAGCTCCTGGGCCAGAAGAAGGCCCTAGCGGCATCTCCCCCTAAACTTACGAAGGCTTCACCCATGCGTTCATTCACCGCCCATCTGCGCCCCGCCATCGCCGGCCTTGCATTTCTCGGCTCGATCGCGGCCGTCAGCGCCGAGGACGCGCCGCGGCGCACCATCACCGTCACGGCGACCGGCAACGTCACCGTCGAGCCGGATCAGGCACGCATCTCCTCCGGCGTTACATCCGAAGCCGCGACGGCGCGCGAGGCGCTCACCCGGAACTCCGCATCGATGCAGAAGGTGATCGACGAGCTGAAGGGCTCCGGCATCGACTCCAAGGACATCCAGACGTCGTCCTTCCGTGTCGAGCCACGCTATACGCGGCCCGCCGAGGGGCACGCGCCGAAGATCGACGGCTATACCGTGAGCAACGAGGTACAGGTGCTCGTGCGTGACCTCGATAAGCTGGGCGAGATTTTCGACCGGCTGGTGACGGCGGGCGCCAATCGCAGCGCGGGGCTCAACTTCGAGGTGAGCAAAGCCGAGACGTTGCTGGATGACGCGCGCAAGGAGGCGGTCGCGAATGCCCGTCGCCGGGCCGAGCTTTACGCCGCCGCGGCGGGTGCGGAGGTCGGCGAGGTGCTGACGATTACCGAAGGTGCGGGGGAGCCCCCACGTCCCATTTTCGCCGCCCGCGCAATGAAAGCGCAGGCCGCTCCGATCGAGCGCGGCACGGAAACGCTGGAAGCGAGCGTCACCATCACGTGGGCGCTGAAGTAGGCGCCGCGATGCGCCAGGTAGCGTAGCTCCGGGGGCAGCTTTCCGCTTCGCGGCCGAACGCCGATCCCTGGGGGCTCCTATCCGTAGGATCCGTCAGGCGAGCGTGACGATCTCGACCTTTTCGGCGAGCTTTGCGGCGCCGGCCTGGTTCGGCCAGTCGACGAAGTTGCGCATCTCGCCGGACGTCCGCAGGTGGCGCAGGCGCGCAAGATCGACCTCGGCCGCCACCCATTCGGCGGCGTTGAGCGTTCCCTGGGCCAGCACGCCCGTATCGGAAATCGTCTGTTCCGCCGGAACGTAGATGCCCGCCGAGCCCGTGTTGTGATCGACGGCCGGGGACCAGAGCGCGTCACCGACGGTCGGGCTGACGACGGCCGCGATCTGGTTTTCCAGGGCGCGCGCGAGCGAGCCAGTGCGCACGCGGTGATAGCCGGAAAGACGCTCTGTGCATGAAGGCACGAGCAGCAGCTCGGCGCCCGCCTCGGCCATGGCGCGGGCGAGCAGTGGAAACTCGCTGTCGTAGCAGATGTTGATTCCGATGAGCCCGAGCGGGGTATCGAACACGCGCGCCTGCGCGCCCGCCGAGATCCCCCAGTCGGTCTCGAAGGGCGTCATGATCAGCTTTTCCTGCACGCCGACGCTGCCCTTCGGCGTCACGAGCTGGGCGGCGTTGACGTAGCGGCCTTCCCCATGGCGCGAGGGCCCGCTGCCGACGAGGATGTAGACGTTATGGCGCGCTGCGAGCTCGCTGTGGAGCGCAACGCGGCTCGCCTCCAGTTCGGCGACCGCCTCCAGCGTTGCTTCGAGCTCGCCATAGACCTTCTCGCCGAGCGCCGCAGCCTGCTCGATGGCGGCGTACTCGGGGAAGACGAGTACGTCCGCGCCCGTGGCGGCGCCCTCGGCAACCCAGCGAGCGATCTTGTCCTGCCATACGTCGAGCGTTGCCGGCCGATCGATCGGGTATTGTGCGGCCGCGACCTTGAGAGTGTTGCGATGGCTCATGTCGGAACTCTTGGGCGGCCTATTTGGAGCCGTCGAGCGGCTTCATCCAGAACTGCATCTGGTGCGCGGTTTCGCCCGACTGGTCGATGTCCTTCCAGTCATAGGTGGCGATTAGCCCTTCGACGGGCGCATACCCGCGCTTTTTCCAGAAGCCATCGAGGGGAACGTAGTCGGCGGGCTTCAGCGGATGGTCGTCCGGGCGCACCACGCGGCAGAACGTCGAGTGGGTGAAGCCGCCGAGCTTCCTCGCGTGCGCTTCGCGCCCGTCGAAGAAGGCGTGTCCGAGGCCGTGGCCGCGATGGGATTTCAGCAGCACGGATTCGCCGCAGTAGAAGATCTTGTTCAGGTCGAAGCCTGCTTTCTCGAACGGCTCGGCGAACTCGTCCGCGTGCTCGATCATCGGCGCGGCGGTGGAAGCGCCGACGATATCCTCGCCGTCCTTGGCGATGATGCAAACGGCGCCGGGTGCCGCCGCGAACGTCGCGAGGTATTTCTCCTCGTAGTCGAGCGTGCCGTCATAGAGATAGGGCCAGTCGCGAAAGACGGCGATGCGCAGCCGCGCCAGCGCCGGCAGCACCGCGTTGATCTCTCCGCCCGTCAGCGATTTAACTTCCAGCGCCATCGGTATTCCTTCAGGGCGTCACTCGACCGTGGGCTTGTCGGTGATGCTTTGGATCGCATTTTTATCGCCTAGCAGGACGATCGTCGGCTTGTGCAGCTTCGCCTCGGCGAGCTCCATCTGCGCATAGGCGCAGATGATGATGCGATCACCGAGGCATGCACGCCGCGCCGCCGCGCCGTTGAGACCTATGACGCCGCTGCCCGGGGGACCTTCGATCACGTACGTCGCGAAGCGTTCGCCGTTATCGATGTTGTAGACCTCGATATACTCGTTCGGCAGGAAGCCGGCGGCTTTCACGAGGTCGGAATCGATCTTCAGCGAGCCCTGGTAATGCAGGTCGCATTCGGTGACGGTCGCCCGGTGCAGTTTGCACCTCAGCATGGTGACGAGCATTGGCGTTGGTCCTGTGGGAGCGGCGATCAGCCGGAAACCTGCGCGATCCAGTCGGTCAGGTTGTAATAGGTGGTCACGCGCGCGATCTTGCCGTCACGGATGGCGAAAAAGGTGCCGGCGGGCAGGATATAGGTCTGGCCCTTGGCCTCGGGAAGACCGCTGTCGGTGGCCTTGTAGACCCCGTGGACGTTGAACTCGGCGGCGGCGCGCGCGCCGTCCTTGCTCACCATCACCGCGATGTTCTCGAGCTTCTCCTGGTAATGGTGGTCCATCCGCGCATTGAACGCCTTGAACTTGTCGAGGCCGACGCGACGCTCGCCCTGATTGACGTCATGAATGACGTCATCGGCGAGACAGGCAATCATGCCGTCGCTGTCGCCGGAATTGAACGCATCGTAATAGCGGCGGATGAGGGCAGCGGTTTCGCTCCGCGCCTTGCTTTCGGCCTCGCTCATGGCAGCTCCAAATATTTGCGGTACGGAGCGCTATTAGCAGGTCGCTGGCCCGGCTGCTACCGCTCACCGCAGCGACATAGGGCGCAAGGAGTAGGTCGGGATGCGGCGGCCCGGAAGGCGCGCGCGGCGCGGCTCAGATCCGGCCGAGGTGCCGGGCGATGAGATCCCCGGTCTCGCCGGCGGTGCGGCCGAGCGAGCGGACGAGGCGGCGCATCCACCGCGGCAGGCCGCCGGTCTCGGCGGCGTCGTCGAGGTAATCCTCGATGTCGTACAAGAGGCGGGTCATCGGCGTCTCCGTGAGCTGCGAGAATGCAGCACCGATATTGGAGTGACGCTGAGTCCGCTTACGGATCGGTTAAGGGCGTCGCCCGGCACGACATCCGGCGCGGAGCACGCAAGAAAAGACGGAGGGCCGCGACCTTCCCGGTGCGCGGCCCTTCGCCTCGAGCAGAGAAAACCCAGGCGAAGAAAGCCCGGGCCAGGAAAGAATCAGCGGCGGCTGCTGGCAGAACGGCGCGCGATTTCCGCCTTCGAAACCTCGCCGGACGCGACAAGGGCGGAGATACAATTCTTGGACAGGCGATAGCCGACCGCCCGCATGCACTTCCGGGTCTGCGGGCTGTTGGGCGCATAGGCGCTGCAGTTGCTGAAATAGTCGTTGGCGCAGGCGTTGCGCACCTGCGGGCTCACGGCGTGGGCATGCGGGATCGCGGTAATCGTCGCGATAAACGCGACGGCGGCGATGAGCGCGGCGCGATAGGCATGCAACTGGAGGCCGGTGAACGTTGCGATCATAGCCCTTCTCTTCCTTTTACGGGGGTCCTCGCCTCACCGGTTGCGCCGACGCAAGGCGCGGACACGCTGTCGCTGCGCGGAGAGCGCACGTGGCTCCGCGCTGCCAGCGTCGATGGTTGGGACCGTTGCTAGTGGGTTGAGGCGTCTGACCGAGAGGATGAACCGTTAAGGTAACCGCCCGGTAAATGGAAAGAATTCGGCAAGGGGACGGGCGCTTCGTGCGGCCCCCGGCGGAACGCCGCAGGTCATCCTGAGCCGGGAGATGCCGTTACCAGGTCAGCCGCTCCATCACCGCGATCGGACGGGGAGCCGGAGGGGCGAAGAGAACCGCGAGCTTCTCCGGCGAGAGCGTGTCGGCGCCCATCGTCTCGTCGCGGTGGATGCCCGAGGCGACGAATATGGCATCGATGCCGAACGCCTCCGCGCCCTTGAGGTCTGTGCGCAGGCTGTCGCCCACGGCGATGATCCGCGCCTTCGGGACCTCGGCGCCGCGCAACTCGGCGGCACGGGCCCGCGCCGCTTCATAGGCGTTCGCGTGGGGCTTTCCGGCCCAGAACACCGTGCCGTCCATGCGCTCATAGAGGTCGGCAATGGCACCGGCGCAGAGGTATTGCGTGCCGCCGACGTCGACGACGAGGTCGGGATTTGCGCACACGAACGGCAACCCGCGCGCGCGGGCGCGCTCCAGCAGCGGACGATAGTCGTCGGCCGTCTCGGCCATATCGTCGTTGAGCCCCGTGCACAGGATCGCGTCGGCCGCCTCCAGGTCCGTCCGTTCCGCCTTCAGCCGCGAGAAGGTGGCGGCATCGCGATCCGACGGGCCGATGCAATGCAGGCGCCGGTAGTCCTTGTCCGCGATGTGGCGCAGTGCGATCTCACCGGAGGCGACGATGTCGTCCCAGGTATCACGCGGCACGCCCCGGGCGTCGAGCATCACGGCGACCCGTTCGGCGGGCACGGGGGCATTCGAGACCAGCACCACGGTTCCCCCGCCGGCACGGAAACGCATTAGCGCGTCGCACGCAGCTTCGAATGCGCGTTGTCCGTCGTGCAGCACCCCCCACACGTCACAAAAAATGACGTCGTAATTGCAGAGGAGGGAGGCGGCGTGATCGAGAACGGGCGGCGGGGTGGAATTGCGGGGCATAGCGTGGGCGACACTCGGCGTGATTGAGGGGGCGCGAACCGAAAGGGGTCTCGATACGTTCTGAGACCATGAAAGCCAAGGAATAGCAACGGAGCGGGCCATGGACCGGCACAAGCAGCCGCAAAAGGAGAAGGGGCCACGCCGGACGGAAGGAGAAGGCGCGCCTCGGCGTCAGCGTAAGGGTAGTGCGCCGAAAGCGGACGAGATCGCCGATCCGCAACGCGGCGAAGGCACGGAGGACGGCCGCCTGATCGAGCGGCGTCGCGATGCGCGCAATCCGGAAGGGCTCTGAACGGCGAAGCTGGAACCCCGCCGCCGACGCGCTCTATATTCGCTGTGCGTAATTCGAGCGGGGGCAGGGGATCGATGGCGAGTACGGTCTACCGCGCGATGGCGGGCGCGTTCATCGCCCTCGCGGTCGCGCTCCAATATTGGCTGAGCGTTTTGGCGAGCCCCTCCGGCGATGTGCTGATCCTGTCGCTACGGTTCTTCAGTTTCTTTACGATCCTCACCAACCTGCTCGCGGCGGCGGCGCTCCTATGGCCGCTGCTCCGGCCGGACGATGCGGCAGCACGTTTCCTGTCGCGCGCCTCGGTGCGTACGGCCATTGCCGGTTACATCGTCATGGTCGGCGCCGTCTATTACCTGCTGCTGCTGGGCCTCAGTCATCGGCATGGGCTGTCGCTCGCGGTCGAGCACGTCCTGCACTCCGTGACCCCCGTGCTGTTCGTTATCGATTGGGTGCTGCTCGTGCCGAAGGGCGGCGTCGGCTGGCGCGTGGGACTTGTCGCGCTCATCTTTCCACTCGCCTACGCCGCATGGATTCTCGTCTATGGCGCCGCGAGCGGCTGGTACCCCTATCCCTTCATCGACGTCAGCGAGCTGGGCTACGCGCGGGTGGGTGCGAACATCGTCGCATTGGTCGCAGCCTTCCTGCTCGTCGAGCTGATGCTGGTGGCCATTGGCCGTAAGCTGGAAGCACGCGGTAGGCCCGCCGTTTGACGGACCAGGCGGATGGATCGCAACGCGTGCCCCGGGCGGCGTCCATCCGCGCCGCGGTTGGCTACTTCGCGTCGATCCTCACAGCCGGTGTATCGATGGTGATGCCGTGCCGCGAATGCTCGTAATAGAGATAGCCGAGCACGGCGACGGCTACGGCCAGCACGGCGATGATCAACGTCTTTGCGTCCATGGTGGGCTCCTGCAAGGTCGGTCGCTACCCGGATTGAGTGCCATGCCCTCCGGTGAGCGGCAAGTCCCGCCGCATCGCCGCCGAGGTCACGCGACCTCCCGCGCCGCCCTGGCAAGCAGCTCCGCCGCGACGTCCGCGTTCTTCTCCTCCGTGCGATTGAAGACGTAGTCCGCCGTCTTTCCCTCGCCGATGAGCGGATTTTTCGCCAGCGCGGTGATCTCCTTCTGCCGCAGCCCCCGGTCGCGCAACAACTGCCCGAACGGGGTCGCGCTGGGGCGCACCACCGCCCTGCCGGCATGGTCGGAGAAGAAGCGGCAATATTCGAGCATCGCCTCGAGCGGACCCGCAGAGCAATGCACGCCATTGGTTGCCGTCGTGACTTCCGGCAATCCGAGATCGCGGGCGTTCTCGCGGAGCGTGCGCCGGATCGAACCCTCCGCCGCATGCGCAGGATTTGTCACGCCCGTCATCGCGTGACGCAGATCCTTCCAGTCGGTGTCGCTCGCGCATTCGAAGACGACGAGCGCACGCCCAGGACGCGTATAGTGGAGGAGCTGCTGGGGGTGAAAGGCGTTGAGCACCGCAACCTTCTCGCCTTCGATGTTGAGCACGGTCGCGTACTTGCCCCCGGCGATTTTCTGCGATCCGACCGTGTCGACGATCACATTGAGCGCAAAGGGCGAGATCTCCGGATAGCGCTCGAGAAGCTGATGGGCGCCGAGCACCGTGCGCACTTCGGGGTTTCCGGTTTCAAGCCGCGTGCGCGTTGCGGTGGAAAGTGCCGCTATGCCGAGGCGCGAAGCGCGATTGATGACGCCGTAATGCTCTTCCATGATCCGGTGCCGCGCGAGGTAGGGCCCGTTCAGCGCGCGCACGGCGCCGATCTCGACGCCGTAGCGGTCGAGCGCGTCGAGCACGAGATCGAGAATAGGGCCGAGGCGTGCCGCCGGGCGCACGGCGAGAAGCTCCGGCTTCAGGAACAGCACGAAGTGATTTTGCCCCGACGGCGGATGCGCTCCCGGCGGCGCGATCCACGCGTCGGCCGCTTCTTCCGCCACGCGAAGGCGCCCAACCGCCTTCGCGATGTCGCGCTTAAGACGATCGTTGCTCATGGCTAGCCTTAGCCCCGCCGTCGAGGTGGAACGCATAGACGGCTTCCGCCCGCCGCCGGTCGATGCATTGTCCGGCGGCCGCAAGCCAGCGCTTGGCCTCGCCCAGGAGAGGCTTTCCGCGGCGGCGCCGCACGCCGGGCGGCCCGAGGTCCTGTCCGAAGTCGACGACGTAGACCTTCTCGCCGTCCGTGCGCAACCCGCCGAACGGATTGATGGGCGCAAAGCCGTGGCGGTCCATCGCCGCCGCGATGTGCATCACCTGGTCCGCGAGGTGATGTCCGTTGTCGGGCTGGCCGAGCAGCCAGGTGGCGAGTTTCGTGCCCACATGCTGTTCGACGAGCAGGGCCCGTCCGGCGTAATAGAGCGTCGGCGTATTGATGCCCGCGTCAGCCAGCAGCCGGCGGCGTTTCAGCCACTCGTTGCTCAGCTGCTTCAGCGTGCGCGTCAGCGAGAACGCCGTGACCGCCTTCAGCACGACATCGTGCGCGGCGTCCGAGCCGATGACTTTGAAATGGTAGACGAACGTTTCCGCGCCACCCCGGCGCCAGCCGTGCTGTTCTTCCAGCACCGGTGCAACGGCGGGACTCTCCGCAAGTCCGAGGCGCCAGAGGGCCTCGCCCGTTGAGCGCGCGTCGACGAGACCGCACAGCTCTTTCTCGAGAGTCCACGAGATCGCCATTCACCCACCTACCGGCTAGCACCCCGTCGTCACCTTTATGGCGTTGGATGCAATGGCCGGCAATGGCGGAACGTCAATCGCACGTGGAACGGCTCGCGTTAGTAGTGCGGCGCAAAATCAGCTGCGGGCTGGCGGTGCATTGCAGCACGCGACGCGCGACTTTGAAATAATTCTCAATGAATGCGGTAGCGCGCGTGCACGCCACGAAAAAACGCGCCCGCCGAGGCGGACGCGTTTGTAACGTCGGCGTTAAGCTGTGCTGCGTTGCGTCAAATGACGCCGAGCGCGCGCATGGCCTCTGCAACGCGGATGAAGCCGGCGACGTTGGCGCCGATCACGTAGTTGCCCGGATCGCCATACTCCTCGGCGGTGCGTGCGCACTCGTCGTGGATGCTGTGCATGATGTTGGCAAGGCGCGCTTCGGTGATCTCGAAGCTCCAGGAATCGCGCGAGGCGTTCTGCTGCATTTCGAGGGCGCTCGTTGCGACGCCGCCGGCGTTGGCCGCCTTGCCCGGTCCGAACAGCACGCGCGCCTCGATGAAGGCGCGGATGGCTTCCGGCGTGCAGGGCATGTTCGCGCCCTCGCCGACAGCGATCACGCCGTTGCGGATGAGGTTCACGGCATCCTGCCCGGTCAGCTCGTTCTGCGTCGCCGACGGCATGGCGATGTCGACCGGCACATCCCAGATGCGCCCGCCCGAAACATAGGTTGCGGACGGTCCGCGTGCCGCTGCGTAGTCCGCGACGCGCCCGCGGCGCACTTCCTTGATCTCCTTGAGGAGGTCGAGGTCGATGCGCTCCTGCTCCACGACATAGCCGTCGGAATCGGAGCAAGCGATCACGCGTCCGCCCAGCTCCTCGACCTTCTCGATGGTGTAGATCGCGACATTTCCGGCGCCGGAAACCGCGACGCGGCGTCCGGCGAAATCCTGGCCGCGCGTCTGCAGCATGCGCTGGACGAAGTAGGTTGCGCCGTAGCCCGTCGCTTCGGTGCGCACGCGCGAGCCGCCCCAGATGAGGCCCTTGCCGGTGAGCACGCCGGACTCATAGCGATTGGTGATGCGCTTGTACTGGCCGAACATGTAGCCGATCTCGCGCTGGCCGACGCCGATGTCACCCGCGGGCACGTCGGTGTATTCGCCGAGGTGGCGCCCGAGCTCCGTCATGAACGACTGGCAGAAGCGCATGATCTCGTTGTCGCTGCGGCCCTTCGGATCGAAGTCCGAGCCGCCCTTGCCGCCGCCGATCGGCATACCCGTGAGCGCGTTCTTGAACGTCTGCTCGAAGCCGAGGAACTTGATGGTGCCGAGCATCACGCTCGGATGGAAGCGCAGGCCGCCCTTGTAGGGTCCGAGCGCGGAATTGAACTGCACGCGGAAACCGCGGTTGATGTGCACCTGGCCCTTATCGTCGACCCACGGCACGCGGAAGATGATCTGCCGTTCGGGCTCGCAGATGCGTTCGATGAGAGCGCCATGGGCGTAGTGTGGGTGCTTGGCGATGACGCGGCCTAGGCTATCCAGCACTTCACGGACGGCTTGGTGGAACTCTCCCTCTCCGGGATTGCGGCGCAGCACTTCGGCGTAGATCGGCTCCAGTTTCTCATCGAGCATTTGTTCTTGGTCCCAAGCCTGAAAGACTGACTTCGAAACGGCCAAGGGCTCCCCTGGGCCGTCGGGGTGACGTCCGCGGACAGTGGCGACACTCAGGGCCGGATTGATCGCGTGGGGTCGATGAGTTCGGCGAGGCAGCGTATCGATGTATGCGAACCCGTTGCTAATGACGCGGAGAAGCCCATACCGCAATCCCCCAATGCTTTATTTTTAAGCATGTTGCGGCTTTACCGGGCACTGCGGAGGCCGCAACCAAGCCCGCAGGGAGGGCGGAACGCCCGCAGCGGACCGGGGCGGAGCAGGGACGCCTTGTCGCAGGCGTGCCCGCCGATCCCTCCAAGCGCGACGTTGCGGGGAGGGCGCGAGCGTCCCCATAGCGGCGTTTCAGGTCCAGCAGATCCGGGAAAATACAACCTAAGTGGCTGATTCCATTGGGCCGCCGGGGACGCGAACGGCGGCAGGCTCAAGACTTCTGCAGCCCGAAGGACCGGGAGATGAGGATCGTCAGCGCGGGCAACGCTAGGGAGGCGGCAAGAATGAGCGCGAAGCCGAGCCAGCCAGCGCCGGCCATAGAGCCGAGGCCCGCGTAAACTGATGCGATCCCGACATTGGCCAGCAACGTCGTCATGAGAACGCTGCGCATCGAAAGCCCGAGCGCGCCAGCCGCGATGACCGACAGCTCGGCGAGCACCGGAATTGGGCGGCAGGCTGCCAGGATCGTGACGCCATGCCGCCGGATGAGGCCCGACACGTAATTGAATTGGCGCTGCTCGGTAGCGTCCTCCGAGAAATCCTTGGCTACGCTCTTACCGATCCAGAATCCGAGCACGCAGGCGAGGCTGAGGCCGACCGTGCCCGCGACGGCGCCCGCCACACCGCCGAGCAACGCCGCCATCAGGGCAATGACCAGCCCCGACGGGATAACGAGGAAGAGGTCGGCAATCAGCAATGCGATGCCGATGGCGGCGACAGCGGTGCGCGGGGTGTCTTCAATCATCGCCCCCTCGACGAGGCGCGTGAAATCGCCGTCGAAGAAGATGTACGGCAGCGCCGACAATGCGACGATCACCACCATCCAAGCCGCATACGTGAAGGCGAGGCGCCAGCGGCGATTGGAGCGAACCCGTGGGTCATCGCGCGTTCCGTCGTCGGTAGCATCTTTTGCCGGTGGTGTGGATGGCATCGTGCTTCCTGCTGTCTGGTCGGCTGGTTGGCTCAACTAGCCAGCATGATGACGCCGCTACACGATCGGCGCTAGGCTCGTGAAGCCGACCATCTCCAGATATTCCTGATGGCACGGCTTGGGTGAGGATTTCGAGCGCTGGAGCGGGGCCGGCGTGCGGGCGTTAGGAAAGATCCAACATGGCGACCGTCGTGGCCGCTGTCGATGTTGCAGACACGGCACTCGCTACCGGCGACAGCAGTGACGGCTATCGAGGATTTTCTACTGCCTCATGGAGAAAGTCTAAAAGGCGTGTCAGCAGCATTTCTCGGTCGAAATGCGCGATGTAGTACGCCTTTCCGCGGTCTCCCATCAGCTTGCGCTCTTCCGGCAACAAATCGGCCATAGCGCGGACGGCCTGCGCCAGGGAGGAAGGATCGCCAGCCCGGGCAGCGAAACCCGCACCGCTGTCGGCGATTACCTCAGCTACCTCTCCGTCAATGGCAGTAACAATTGGCCTGCCGCTGGCGAGATACGCCTGGATCTTCGTCGGAATAGTGCGCGTAAAGGCGTCTTCAGCGCGCAGCGTGGCGAGCAGAACGTCCGCCTCTTGGTAAAACGCGCTCATCGCTTCAGCGGGATGACGTCCCCAAAAATGAACCCGTGCGTCGAGACCCGATGCCTGGATCTGCTTTCGGACCGATTGAAGGGCGTGGCCGTCGCCGACTATGTGCCAGTGAATTCGCGTATCATCGCGGAGTAGGTCGGCGGCTGCGATGATCGTTTCGAAATCTTGAGAAAAACCGATGTTCCCTGTGAACATGACTTTAAATCCCGGCGGCATCGCGGGAATGGAAATTGGCGCGACGGCTGCTTCGGTGGCCTCCCACTGCGGCATATAGCCGATGCTTTGAGGCGATAAGTCACCTACTCGCGCTATGTGTTCGGAAAATCGCTTCGACTGACCCAGTATTCGGTCGCACCGCCGATAAATCCAACGCGTCAGCCGACGGGCAACAGTAATGATCCAAGGGTGTTTGACCTGCCCGGAGGCAGACAAACTGTCTGGCCAAAGATCCATGACCCATAGAACCAATGGCCGGCGAGTGTATTTTTTAGCGACGATGGCAGGCAGGACCTGCGTAATCGGCGAAACCATCCAGCACAACACGACATCGTGGTCTGACCGGCGCACCCGGAAGGGGATCAGGACACTGCCGAGGGCAGCAAACGACAAGTAATTGACCGCGAGCTTGAATCGGCTCCCGTGGCCCCGGGGGAACATGGGTAGCCTCAGCACGCGCAGGCCATGCCAGCGGTCCGTGTACGGACCACGGGCAAAGGTATAACCATCGAAAAATTTGCCCGTAGGATAATTCGGTAGGCCGGTTATCACCGTAACGTCACAGCCGCGCTCCTCCAGCCCCCGAACGATATCGTTGGCGCGGAAGTTTTCGGGCCAGAAGTATTGTGAAACGAACAGGACGCGCAGCGGCCTCGACGAGGTGTCTGGCTCAGCTTTGCTCTCTTCGGAGTCCCGCACGACTCACCGTCTGAAGTATACGTTCATCATGTCGGATCAAAGCCGTTCCGTGACTCGCCTCAGCGACGCCAGACGGTACGGTTCACATAGTCGGTATAGCTGAGGATAATCCGAATAACCTTTTCAGACACGAGACCGCAATCGTAATCGGGTACGAGACGTCGAGCGGGGTTTTTCGCTGCTTGAGCGACAACCACGTCCACTGCTTCGATAATGCGCTTTGGGCTGGGATCGCACATAATCAGCACGCCAGAGTCCATACCCTCGGGCCGCTCATGGGCCTCGCGTATCGTTATGGCAGGAAAGCCCAGGATCGAACTCTCCTCCGTCACCGTTCCGCTATCGGAGATTACGCAGCGCGCTTCCCGCTGCAGCTTTACATAATCGAAGAAACCCAAGGGCTTCACGAAGCTTACGTGCTCACCAACGTCGCCGATTCCGCTTTCATCGAGGCGCTTTCGTGTGCGCGGGTGTGTCGAAACGAGAACCGGAAGCTTGTAATGGGCCGCCAGCCCGTCGATGGCTGCCATGAGGTTTTGGAGCGATCGCGGGTTGTCGACATTCTCCTCTCGATGAGCGCTGACGACAAAAAATTCGTTGGCCACGAAGCCGAAGCGCTCTAGCACATCCGACCGCTCAATGGCTGCGGCATGGCATTCGAGTACTTCCTGCATGGGAGAGCCGGTCTTGATCACGGTTTCTGGTTTGATACCCTCGGCGAGGAGGTATCGCCGAGCATGCTCGGTGTACGTGAGGTTAATGTCGCTGACGTGATCGACTAGCTTGCGGTTGATCTCCTCCGGGACTCGTTGATCGAAGCAGCGATTGCCCGCTTCCATGTGGAATATGGGGATCTTTCGGCGTTTGGCGGCGATCGCTCCGAGGCTGCTATTCGTATCTCCAAGCACCAAGAATGCGTCGGGTTGCTCCTTCTCGAGGACCCTGTCGATCCGCTGAATGACGCGGCCAATAGTTTCAGCCGCGGTCGATCCAGCCGCATCGAGAAAGTAGTCTGGCTTCCGGATGCCTAGCTCGGAAAAAAAGATCTCGTTGAGCTCGAAATCAAAATTCTGGCCAGTGTGCGCCAGCACATGCTCGACGTGGTGGTCAAGCTCGGCGATCACACGGCTCAGTTTGATGATCTCTGGACGCGTCCCGACAAGCGTGAGAACCTTTAATGGCATTGAGGCCCGTTCTATTTTTCAGTAGCCCATTTTTGATCGGCGAGTTCCTTTACCATAGCCTCCCACGTTGGCGGCTGGTATCCAAACTCATTACGGAACCGAGTAGAATCCAAACTTCTGTCTATGACGATACGTGCGTCTGGAACCACCTGAGTATCGGGCGATAAGTATTTTTGAAACAGCAGCAGCAAGCTGTATTTGTCGATGGGAGCGCTCGACACCTGAAAAATGCCGCTCGCATTCTGATGGTCGACGAGCATCCCTTCGATAACGCGAGATAGCTCATTTGTCGTCAAGCCTGAGAATATGGCGTTGGAAAATCCGGAAACAGTTCCTTTCTGCGCTAGGAACCATTCGAGGAGACCGGTTTTGCGCGCTAGCTCTCGACCGACGATGGACGTACGCAGCGTGAGACAATGATTTTCAGCCACCTCGCCCAGGTATTTTGTGCGCCCGTAGATGTCTTCCGCATCCGAAGGATCGGTCTCGAGATAACCACCCTTGCGTCCGGAAAAAACGCAATCGGTACTGATATGGATGAGCCGGGCTCCGGCTATCCTACAGAGTCTCGCCAGCCGGTGCGGCAGCAACGCATTGATTTCAAGACTCGCAATGGCATCGTTCGCCGACGGACGCTGCTTGACTATGCCAACGCAGTTCACAACAGCTTCGGGGCGTGTCGCTGCGAGCACCTCGGCGAGGCTGTCCGTCAAGCGGGCATCCACGCCCGCTATCGCTGACGTTGAGTCGAATAGCCTATGGTCGTGGTAGGCCTCGAGCGGCTGCCGGAGTGTGGCGCGGACATCGTGTCGGTGGCGGAGATCAGCGAACAGCCGATGACCCAACATACCATCGCCACCCAAGATCAAGATGCGCACGTGAAAGCCCTTGAGAACATCGGAATGTCAACGCAGCAGCTCCCCTCCTTCGGCGAGCTGCAGTCGGTTTCCGAGAAGATTGTGCATTTCAAGCAGCTCACGTGTCCCAGCCAAATCTAGAACGGTATCGCGAGAGCTGAATTCCTTCGACAATGCGGGCTCACCGAGTGGTCCCGCCAGTTCCGGCAGCATCGGTCGAATGGCGAAGAACTCACCGCGCCGCAGCGTATGAATACACTCCTCGTCGGAGACCATGATCTCGTGGAGCTTCTCTCCCGGGCGGATGCCAATGATCTTGATCTCGATCGGCCGGTCTCCCACCATGGTCTGAGCAACATTCAACATAGTGGCAGCCGGCGCGTTGGGCACGAGGATTTCTCCCCGTTCGGCATCGCGAAGTGCGGCGAAAACGGTGTCGACCGCCTGGTCAAGGCTGAGGAGGAAGCGCGTCATCTCAGGAAGAGTGACGGTAACTGGACCGCCACCACGGATTTGCTCAAAGAAAAGCGGGATGACCGAACCGCGAGAGGCCATGACGTTGCCGTAGCGTACGCAGACGAAACGCGTATCAGGGTTGAGAATGTTGGCGGATATGAAGATCCGCTCCTGCAGGGCTTTCGTCATGCCCATAACGTTGATGGGCTTGCACGCCTTGTCGGTGCTTACGCCGACAACGGTATCAACGGCATAGCGATGCTCGCGGATCGCACGTACAATATTGACGGCTCCCTCGCAATTGGTGAGGAGAGCCTGATCTGGAAAGTACTCACAGTTGGGCACCTGCTTCAGTGCGGCTGCATTTATGACGACATCCACGTCCCGCAAAGCCGAGCAGATGTCCGCGTAGCGGCGCACGTCGCCGACGATGAACTGCAGCGACCGACGAAAATTTTCGTAGATCACCTCATCGGTCGTGACGTGTCTATGCTGGTAGGACACCCGCATGTCATGCTGCTTCCCCTCATCGCGGGACATTACGATGACGCGTTTGGGGGTGCCCATCTCACCGGAAAGTAGGCGGCGGATGAGGAACTTGCCAAGCGAGCCGGTGCCGCCGGTGACTAGGACGGATTTTTCTTGGAGCAGCATCCGGGTCGGTCTCTTGCGATGGAAAGTTGAAGGAGCGCTCGGTCTCTTAACCGGGGGTGGTGCTCTTGACAATGGTAGGTGCGCGGTCCTGCGCCGCCGCGCGAATGAAAAGTGCGCGATTGGCGGCCTTGTGACTCGGATCTTCGCTGAAGCGCGCGGCATGGAGGCGGGCAGCGGCCCGTAACCGTGCCTGCTCCTGGGAGCTTGCCATCATGCGTTGGCGGATGATGCGTCGAAACTCGTCTGGCTCATCGAGAGAGACCGTTAGGCAGGCCCCATCGGGAGTCGTGCGCCAAGGAGTCCGGTCGCTAATCAATACCGGAGTGCCCGCTTGCAGGGATTCCAAAATGACATGGCCGAAGTTTTCTCCGCGCGTCGGAAGTAGCATTAGATCGTAGCGTGTCAGTGTTGTCCGTACCTGCTCTGGTTTGACCTCTCCGGCGAATTTCACGCGTATCTGGCTCGGCATTTGCTCCGCTCGGCGTTGCAGCATTCGCAGATAGCCAGGATCGGAACAGGGACCGACGACATCCAGCGTTAGGGGTAGGTCGCCCATTCCGCTGAGTAAGTCGAGCGCATATTCGAGATTCTTCATCGGGCTGATGCGCGCGAGGAAGATGATGCGCAACGGAGCGCCGGGCGCTCGTTCGGGAGGACCGGACTGCACAGCCATGTTGGCGTCTGCAAGATCCGACGCGACGGCGATGCTTTCGGGATCGATGCCGAGCGCGGCATGTATATCTTCCGCTTCGCGTGCGCTCGACGCCATCCACAGCGCATTTTCAAAGAGACCCAATCTCTGTGCAGCACCCAGATAGAGGGTTTTGCGCGCCCGCTTGAGCGCTAGCGCCCCCGATCCGAACTCGCCTCGGGGCGCGATGATCGTAGGGCGCGCCGGCACCATGCCCATTCGACGTGCGATAAGCGGCTGAAGCGTGTAGGCGGCATCGAAGACGCTGTTGAGAAAAAGGACGTCGTGCGGCGTTTCGCGTATGAGGCGCGCCATGAGCATCAGCCGCCGGCTGGTAGGGGAAAGATACATTACACGCCCACTCTCACCATGCACCCAAACGTCCCGCGGGAAATGCGGGTAGGGTTCTAAGTCTCCGAGATCGCGGTCGCGGGTTACGATGAGGAAGTCGAAGTCGGACGACAGTGCATGTACTAGATTACTGATCGATCGAGGCGGGCCTCCAGCCTTGAAGGCGGGGAGGTAGTGAGACGCGAATGTTAGAACCCGCGGCTTGACTGTGTCGCGAGTGGAAAGGACACTACTCATAGTCTCTACGCGCGTCATATTCTGGATCCTACTGTGCCTGTGTCACGATCCTCGCAAGGCAAAATGAGGCCAACGGCAAGGCATATGTCCCGTCGGAATTGAGCGCAAGGTTGGATAAGTGAAGCGCCGTCGCGGCGGTGTCACGATGCTTCGCAGCTTTCGCGTGCTGCGTGATCTCGGAGCCAGCCAAGACGTCGGCGCGGTAATTGCATTCTGGTCACGCGCTTATCGTCGTCGGCTATTGGCGAGAAGTTCCACGTCAAAGGGCTCTCTATTCCCGGCGTCCAACCATTCCACAACGATTGGATGCACGACATATCCAAGCATAACGGCCAGAATCGGCCATATAGGAAAAGCCCAGTAAACCTGACCCAGAGCTCCAGCGCATGCCACAAACACGGCCACCGCCACGCGCAACGCATCGTCGAAGCATTGCGTGCGGATAAACTGGCGTGTAGCGAGGACGACCACGCCAGCCATGAGAAAGATGGCCCATATGCCCGCGAGCGTGTTTTCCTCCAGCCAATAGACGTACGCATTGTCTACGATGGCCGCCGCCTCGGGGTTGGAACTGATCCGTCCGAATACGGAGAGCAAAGTCTCTGGATCGCCGGATAGGAAATAGATCGGCCAGCCAAAGACCCGTTCTAGAAGCTTGACATAGTAAGCTGGCGCTGGACCGCCGACGGCGATTGCCGCCAAGAAGCCAGACAAAAGGCCGGTGCATATGCCCAGGAGCGCCGGACGCATAATATCTCGCCACACGATGGATATCGCGACTCCGTACCGGCAGAGGGCGAGCGCGAGAACCAGCATGGCCACGGCGATCAGCGCGATCGTCGAGCGTGATCCGGAAAGGAGAAGTGCTAAGGTGCAGAGCCAGAACAGGCTAGCTGCCGCGTAAAGCTTGCCGATTTGGGAGATCTTACAGGCTATGAATATGCATGGCGCGACGGCGAACGCGAACCAGTTAGGATTGTGAAAAATGGAGGACGCGCGGAGCTCAATGCCACCGTGTACAAAATTAGCAACTGGAGCCAAGCCGTAGGCAACCTCGATGAACGCAACGGTTGTTGCCACGCTCAGCAGCGCGGCTATCACGACGCAAAAGCTCTTTGCGCTTTGTTCGGCCCGACGCTGATCGGGGGTAATGAGCGCCACCGATAAAGTAACAAAACAAAAACACGAAAACAGAAAGGCAAGCTTGATCTGCAAGATGCCTTCCGGCGTGAGTTCTCTTTCGAGCGCAATCTGGGCATAGATAGTCATCAACAGCGGTGTCACGACGAGCATCGCTAAAGGCCATGCCTTGCTACCTGTCATCGAATGCCGCCGAAGCATCGACGTGCAGATGCAAAATAGCGCAAGGAGCGTAATCTTGGACACGCTTGTGGGGGGTGGTGCGCTAAACCAATGCGCACTTTCCGCACCAAAGCCGAGAATCGGCAAAATGGCGTAAGTAAACATACCGTACGAAATCAGTAGAATACCGGCCACCGGCGCTAGGTCGTCGGTCGACGAAAAAGCATACGCCATGGCGGAAAATGCTAATATTAAGAGAAATAGTGAAACGAAAACGTCGGTAGCAATGAAATCCGTCACGACTTCTACCCTTCTAACGTAATGCTTTATCCCAGAGTTCGCTTACCACCTCGATGTTCAGTTTTGGTCGCCAGTACGAGGAAATAGAAGACGGCGTACGATTTCCCTGATCCCACTCACGAATCTCGTTCAAGAGCGCGGCGGTAATGGCGGCGACCGAAAATTTGCGTGCAATGGATCCATAAGCACCCCCGCCAGCGAGATATACCAACGATTCGATCGGGGTGACGACTAAACTTGTTCCCGATGACAGTGCTTCTGCAGCCACAAATGAAAAGCTCTCAAGAAGTGACGTCACCAGCAAAATACGAGATTTGGATATAGCTTCCTGCGTCGCATCAAAATCAAGCGAGCCCGGACATTCGACAAAACACCGACAGTCACTCCTGAGCTTGCCGTATATCTCTTTTCCCCCATTACCAATAATTAAAAATGTGTATTGGCTTCCGCTGTCCACAGCTCGCTCTATAGTCGCCCGGAGCAAATCTCCTCCCTTTACGTTGTCATCCCAGCGGCCTGCCGAAACGATGGTTCGGGTCTTGTCGGTCTTTAGGGGGCGCGTCGTAACCGCGGGCGACACTGGATTTGGGATAAAGCGAAGCTTCGGAATGCTTCCGACATGTCCCCAGTGCTGTAGCACCTCCGCCAGGTTCACGATGGCGCCGGGGCTCTCGGCGACTACTAGGTCAGCCAACATAATTTGTTCCAGCCGCGGTCGCAGAATAGCTCTTAGCGGCAGCCGCCATTTCAGGTGCCGCAGCACGTTGATCGGATTGGCGCCTAGGGGACGGGCGCGAAGGTAGTTCGGTGTGACGGGGAACCCAAGAGTACCGTCCGTATCACCTTTGACGATCACCCGAATGTCGTGGCGCTTCAGAACGCGCAAGGTTGGCGTGAGTGACGAGTCAAATCGTGTAATGGCCACAACGGCATCCGCACGACGGGGGCCGGAGAGATCCGCCTGCCAATGCGAAAGGCGCTCGGTCCGAAGTCCGGCTAGAGAGCCCTGCCATTCATTGACGCTGGCTAAGGAGACATCGTGGCCGCGCGCGGCCAATGCGGCGGGGATGGTGATGGGCTCCTTATGAAGGCTCGACGCACCGCTGTAGTGGTCGATGAAAACAACCCTCATCCTAGGTGGTGTCCTGCTGCGTGTAGCGCCGATTGGAATCGCCTGCCACCGCGCAGACGAGCCAGGAGCGGCCGCAATTGCGTCGCGCGAGAACCGAGGAGGCGCTTAGCCGTACGGCGGAGGTGAGTTCTGATGTTCAATCGACGACGCGCGGCTTTGACACCAGCCTGTACGTCTTGCGTAGCACTCGCAAGTGCGATGTCCACAGCCCGCGCGAGGTGTTGGATTCGGGCTGCCGGTAACGCGCCGGCGCCGCGCTTCTCGTCGAGTTCGGCGAGACATCGCAGGTAGAAGTCCACCCAATAGAACTTATCGAGCAGGTCGAGGCGCTGGAGCTGGTGACACGCTGCCAAGAAATCCTCAGCGATGACGTTCTCCACCAGCAATGCCTTAACCGGAGAGTATGGCAGCGGATCCTTCAGTCCTAGGGTGTCGACATAATCGCTAGCATCGGTGCGATAGGCATTGCCACCGTTGCTAACGTTTAGCCCCTGCGAGATCATGAGTGGCACGCTGACATGCGTAATCCGCGGGCGCGACAGGAGGCAGGCATAGGCGAAGGAAAAATCGGGGTTGATCGGCATGAATGCCGCACCGAGTCGGAAGCGTATGTCGGTGATGAGCGCTTGCGACACACTGGAGTTGAGGCCGCGCGGCAGGGCGGTGGGGTAGAGCGCGTCGACGCGCAGCGAGCTGAGGGCCACAGTCTCAGAATCTAGCACGGTGGGGCTCTGCGTGGGGCCGGCAAATGCCTGCAGATGCCCTGGTTCGGAATGGTAGAGTTCCCAAGACCACGTCACAATATCGGCGTCGGGGCCGCCGCGGGCGTGCAGATCGGCGATGGTGGCAAGCGCTCCCTGCTTGAGAACCGACCGGTCAGGCAACACCGTCAAATGCTTTCCGCGGGCGAGCAGGGAAATCTGCTCCCAGTGTTGGGGCATCGGCAGGACCACCGGCTGCTCGACATAGCGTACCCGTTGATCCTGCAGCATGTCGCCGACCGCGCTACGTATCGCCGCTTCCGCTCCATTGTTTGAAAGGATCACCTCAAAGTCGCCGAAGGATTGTCCGAGTACGCTAGCCAGCGCATCGCGGACGAGCTGCGGGCGCCCCTTAGCCGGCAGGAGCACGGTAAAGACTGGAGCATTCTTCATGACATCGCTCCGTTGTTCCTAGCCCGCACGCCTGTTAACAGTGCCAGACGAGCTACGTTCTTGATCCACAGCCGCCCGATGTCGAGCGTGAGACCGGCGCCGACCATAGCGCAAAGGCCAGCGGACACGACGATGATGAGGCTGGCAATGCGCTCGTGCTGCGCGCTTTCTGTCGTGACGACGACCATATTGGCGGCGAGGCAGCTCGCTGCGAGAGGAATGGCGATACCCTTGGTTGCAAAGAAAGATAGTTGCTCCGGAAGCAGGCGCCGGTGCATCACGATGGTCGCAAGTATAAGGACAAGCACATTGGTGAAGGCCCAGGCAGTCGCAGCGCCGACTAGGCCGTCGACTTGCGTTCCAATGTAGACCGCTGGCCCCAAGAGCGCGGCTCCGAGCAGATTGATGCGTACCGACAGCGTGGTCCAACCATGTGCGAGTTGCAGCATGAAAGGGACCTGCAGCGCAGCGTTGCAGAAGGCACCGACGGCTACAAACCCGAGGATCGGCGTCATAGCGCTCGCGAGGGCCGCATTGCCGGTCCAGGCCATAACGATCTGATGACCAGCGAGCATGCACACAGCTACGGCCGGAGCGGCGAGCAGAGCAACAATCTGTACACCAGTGCGGAATAGGTCGCGCTCGGCTGCCACGTCATCCGCTGCGACGGCTGCCGTCAAGCGCGGAAAGAAGGCGCTGGCGACCGGTCCCGCCAACATTGGGAAAATCCCTGCCAACGCCACCGCGAGCATGTAGAGACCAAAGCTTTCCAGATCGACGAGGCGGGAGAGCAATACCTTGTCAACCTGAGAGAACAAGAGCGCAAAAACCGCCGTGAGTGACATACCACCCGCAAATACACCAACTTTTCGCAATGCCTCTGCCGAAAAATGCGGGCGGCGCAATGCCTGCGGCAAGGTCGCGTGCGTCGCTCGCGCGAGCAAAACGACGGTGATCAGGGAGAAGCCGGCCTGCCACCAGAAGAACGCTTCGATCGAGGGTACGAAGCTGACGAGTACGGCGGCGCCTGCATAGCGGAACGTCGATATGAGAGCGTAGACACTATTGTAGAGCACCTGCCGCTCGAAGCCAAAAAGTGCGCCCCGATAAATTCCCTCGCAAAAGCGCGCTGCGATGACGAATGCGATTACGGCGACGGCGCCAGCAACGGTTTCGTGCGACAGCGCAAGCGGCGTCAACCAATGCGAGGCGATGGTCTCCGAGGCGCACCATATGCCGAGCACCATCATAGCAGCTAGTACGAATACGATGATCTCCAGGCTGCGTACGAGGTCACCGATGGACTCCGCCGTGTGCGACCCGGCGGACAGACGTGCGGCTTCACGTGTGAGTGTAGGCGTCATGCCGAGGTCGAGTAGCGAGAGCCACGTTTGCAGCACGACGTAAAGACCGATCAGGCCATAAGCCTCGACGCCGAGCCGGTCTATGTAGACCGGCACGAAAGCGATACCGACAAGCGCAACCCAGCCCTGGCCGACAAAGTTCGCGAGCAGGTTGCGCTTCAGCGCCATGCCTTGTTTCCTTTAACGGGCGTCACTCAAGCTACGCGTTTGAGGTATCCCCGCGGTGCAACGCTGATCAGAAGCTTGGCATCGATCGTCGTGTCGATGGCGAACTCCGGGTGCCCGGCGAGATAGACGTCCACAGCAGTCATGGCGTTGTCACCCGGTCCCCAAGGTCGATCCGGGAACATCTCCTTCGGCATGTGCTCAATGACGGTGTCGAAGACTACACAGTAGCTACCCTTCGGGACCAGAGGTGCGTAGGCCTCCAGCTCGGCGAGGACGTGCGCATGCGTGTGGTTGCTGTCTAGGAGCACGAGCGGACGCTCGGCGTCACGCGCCGCCGCGTGGACTTGCCCAATAACAGCAGGGTCGATGCTGGAGCCTTGGAGCATAGTGATGCGATGCATCATCGGATGCGCCTCGATAGCGGCTCGGTTATGGGCGCGGATGTCGATGTCGACGCCCAATACTCGGCGTTTGGGTGTGCGCGGGTCAACTGTGGTCCCCGACTGCGCAGCCTCGCAGAGATCAAGTAGAGCCAACATCGAGGCGGAAAGTATTAATGACCCACCATGGGCAATACCGGTTTCGATAATGAGGTCCGGCTTTACGTCCCAGATGATCTCTTGAATGGCAATTATATCTTGCGGGTATTGAATGATGGGCCGCCCAAGCCAATCGAAATTATATGAGTATCGCTTGGCATTTACCTTTTGCATCCATGTTCGCGATGCTTCAGCGATGTCTTCATCGGTGCCGAGACGTTCGCGGTTCTCTGCGCGCTCGCGCTCGAGTTCGAGATTCTTGGACATATTAGGCCTCGACGATGGTTCGGACGATGCGGGCGGGGTTTCCCAATACGACGGTTCCGGCGGGCACATCTCGCGTCACCACGGCCCCGGCCCCAACGATGCTTCTTTCACCAATGTGAACTCGCGGCAATACGACTGCGCCAGCTGCTACGAATGCGCATCGCTCCACGACCACGCAGCCGCAGAGCGTGGCACCTGGCGCAACATGCACACCGTCGCCAACAACGCATTCGTGGTCCACGGAAGCTTTGTGATTGATTATACAGTCAGTGCCTACTTCGGCATCCGCAGCCACGCATGCATGTGCAAGAATTTGGCTGCCTAAGCCGACTCGTGCTGTGGAACAGAGAAAGGCATGCGGATGCACGAGAGATGGCATCGCTAATCCCGCGGCGCGCAGCATTTCGCCGATTTCGAGGCGATCCTCTCCGCGGCTCCCCCCGATAGCGACCAATCCCCTATAAGTGCCTGGATTCTTGATTTCAGCGAGCCAAGCCGAAAAGCCTCCAATACCTCTTTCCAGAGGTACTCCCGAGAGTGCCGAAATGGAACCAGGATCATTGTCGAAAAGCACCGACACGGTTCCCCCAAGTTGCGAGACCGCCGCGGCCAACACCTTTGCATGGCCGGAACTGCCCCATATCACATAAGGAAATCTGTCAGCCATATGCCAGGCTTCTTACGACCGTCGCAACCCGGTCGATCTCAGCATCCGTGAGATCGTGATAGCTTGGCAGGTTGATCGCGCGCGCGGCGATGTCATAGGCGGTCTTATTCTCCGGCCGCCTCTCGAAGAAATCGAGGCTGGAGAGGGGATGAAAGAACACGCGCGCATCGATATTAGCGGCGCCAAACGCTTCCAGCGCCAGCTGTTGATCGACTCCCGTCGAGGGTGCGAATACCACTGTCGGCATCCAGGCGCCGTTCCTGACGTGCGGCGGTTCCGGGTTCATGGAGATAGCGTTTCCCAGGCTCTCCAGCTGCTCCTTGTAGCGGGCGAGGATGGCGCGCTTGCGGGCAATCAAGATGTCGATGCGCTCCATCTGCGCGACACCGATCGCGGCCTGCACGTTCGACATTTTGTATTTAAACCCTACCATGTCTGGCCAGAATTGCTTGGTCTGGATACGAGCCCGCCCGTGATTGGAAAGTGTGGAAACTTTCTCGTAGAGCCCGACGTCGTTGGTGACAAAGATCCCGCCTTCGCCAGTGGTGATGGTTTTCGTGCCATGGAACGAGAAGGCAGCAAAGGTTCCCATTGCTCCGGCGCGCCGGCCGCGCCACGACGAGCCGATGGCCTCGGCGGCGTCCTCTATGATCGGAACGCCGTGCCTTTCGCCGAGCGCGAGTATGGCGTCCATGTCGCAAAGATTGCCGTAGATGTGCGTGGCGATGATTGCCTTGGTGCGCGGGCTGATGGCGCGCTCGGCGGCGGCGGGATCAATGCACCAGCTATCCGCAAGAACGTCGACAAAGATGGGCGTAGCGCCGAGGTGCACGATTGGGGCGGCGGTGGCGATCCAATTAATATCCGCAAGAATCACCTCGTCGCCGGGACCGACGTCGAGCGCGGCGAGACCCATGTGCAGGGCACCGGTAGCGCTCGATGTCGCAATGGCGAAATCAACGCCGAGATGATTGCGGAAAGCCGTCTCGAAGCGGTCGATGTAGGCGTAGCATTCGCTGCCCCAGCCGTTGCGTGTTGCATCCGTTGCGAGAGCAACCTCCGCCTCGGTGATCGAGGGCTTTGTGTAGAGAATACGGCCGTGACTCATCAGAGCACCTCCAGCCGCGGCACGGCCACGACGAACTGACCGCCCCAATCTCGAATGTAGCTGAGTTGGGCCATGATTTCCTCGCGCAGATTCCACGGTAGGATAAGCACGTAGTGCGGCCGTTCGGCGGCTATTTGTTCGGCTGCACCAATTGGTATGCGGCTTCCGGGCAGAAACTTGCCCTGCTTGCCGGGGCTACGGTCGACCACGAAGGGCAAAAGATCCCGCCGCACGCCCGCAAAATTTAAGAGCGTGTTGCCCTTGGCCGCCGCCCCGTATGCAGCGACGCGGCGCCCCGAACTCTTGGCATCGAGGAGAAAGCGCAACGTATCGTTCTTCACCGCCTCGGCTTCGGCTTGGAAGCCGGTATAGAAGGCGCGACTGGTGACGCCGGCCACAGCCTCGCATTCACGCATCGCATGCAGGCGCTCGCCTGCCGGACGCGAGGCACAGTCGGCGCGCTCGGCGTAGATGCGCAGGCTGCCTCCATGGGTAGGCAGCGACTCCACATCGAATACCGCGAGGCCGTTCGCCTTGAAAATGCGCTCGACCACGGTCAGGGAGAGATAGGAGAAGTGCTCGTGATAGATTGTGTCGAATTGCCGATCTTCTACGAGGCGCAAAAGCGAAGGGAACTCGAAAGTTGCGACGCCCTGTTCGGCAAGCAGGAGCGCGAAACCGCTGACAAAATCGTTAATGTCCGGCACGTGCGCTAGAACATTGTTGGCGGCGGTGAGATGCGCATGGCCATATTCTGCGATGAGGCGGTCGGCGAGCACGCGTCCGAAGAAATCTTCGACGATCGGGATGCCTTTGGCCCGAGCTGCAGCCGCGGTACTCGCCGTAGGCTCCACGCCGAGGCATGGGATGCCCCGCATGGCCACATACTGAAGCAGGTAGCCGTCATTGGCCGCGACTTCCACGACACGGCTATGGGGACCCAGTCCAAACCGATCGACCATTGCCGCTACGTAGGCAGCCGCGTGCGCCGTCCAGGTTGAGGACATACTGCTGAAATACCCGTAGTCCTCGTCAAACAGGCTTTCACGGCTTGCCGTATCGGCAGTCTGCACAAGCCAGCAGTGTTCGCACACCAAAACCTTGAGCGGCAGGTAGGTCTCGGGTGCAGTGAGCAGCTCCGACGTCAGATAGGCATTCGACGGTGGCGCTGTTCCGAGATCGACGAACTGGAGAGAGAGAGGACTGCGGCAATGACGACAGTTCATGGGGCAATTCCCCCGAACGCAGCACACCCTGGCAACGCTGTATCGCGCTCAGAGCGCTGGGTGACCTCGCGCGGCCATCGGATGTTGAGCGTCGCGTCGAGGGCGTCAAGGCCTCCCTCGCATTGTGGCGTGTAGGGTGCCGTGTGGAGGTATAACAGCTCGCAATCATGTTCCAGCGTCTGGAAGCCGTGGGCAAAGCCTTCCGGAATAATAAGGCTCTCCCTGTTGCCGGCGCTCAACACGCGGCCGTACCAAGCAAGGAAACTCGGCGATCCGCGTCGTAAGTCGACAGCGACGTCGAACACGCTGCCGCGCAGGCACGTCACAACCTTCGTCTCGGCATGTGGCGGGTACTGGAAATGTAGTCCGCGTACCGTCCCGGGCAGTTGCGTCAAGGTGCGGTTGATCTGAGCAATGCGGCGCGATTCGAGCGCGGGAGCGAGTTCATCTGCGCAATAGATCCGCTCGAGAAAGCCACGGCTGTCACCGCACGGGCGACGGCGCAGAGCGATCAACCCAGCGAGGGGTGTCTCAATGAGGTCGAAGCGTGCGTTCATCCGCGCCCCCCGGCGTAGGCCGCAATTTGCGCCTGGGAGAACTGCTGCATATCGGAGCCTGCAAGGCGCGCTTGCTCCCAGGCGAGCGTCGATTCGAGTGCCTGTTTAAGGTCGAGGCGAGGGGCCCATCCAAGTTGCAGTCTCGCCATCGTGCTGTCCAGCCGCAGAAGCTTGGCTTCATGGGGATTCTGATTGTCTGCTTCGTGTACGACTTTAGCTGGCGGCCCCCAAAGTTGCGCCAGCTGGTTTGCCACGTCGCCTACGCTTGCGTCGCTCGCAAGGTCCGGTCCGAAATTGTACGACCGCGCAAAGCGCTGCCCTTCTGGCGTCAGTAAGCGGTCGGCGAGGCGAAGGTACCCGGAAAGCGACTCGAGCACGTGTTGCCAGGGACGTACGGAAGAAGGGTACCGCAACTTCACCGGTTCTCCCGCGGCAAAAGCTCTGAGACAGTCGGGAACTAGGCGATCACGGGCGAAGTCGCCGCCCCCGATTACGTTTCCTGCCCTGCCGGTGGCAATGAGCGCTGAGTTTCCTCCCTCGCCAAAAAAAGATTCGCGCATGCTCGATACCGCGATCTCGCACGCCGCCTTGCTGGCACTATAGGGGTCGTGTCCGCCAAGGCGATCGTTCTCCTGGTAGGGATGATCCCACTCCCGATTGTCGTACACTTTGTCGGTCGTAACGATGACGACGGCGCGCACGGAGGGTGAGCGTCGTATGGCTTGCAGCAGGTTCAGCGAACCCATTACGTTGGTGCTGAAGGTGCCCAGTGGATCTTCATAGCTATCGCGCACGAGCGGCTGTGCGGCGAGATGGAAGACGACCCGCGGCTGAGCCTCGCGCAGTACTGCATCGAATGCTACGGGATCACGTATGTCGGCACGTGTGTCGGAGGCTAAGACGCCGGCGACATTCGCGAGATCGAAGAGGGAAGGGTCGGTCGGCGGATCCAAACCGATGCCATGCACACGCCCGCCAAGGGAGGAGATCCAAAGCGACAGCCAGGAGCCCTTAAAGCCGGTGTGGCCCGTGACTAAAACCGGCATACCCTGGCTGAACATATTGCGCAGGTTTACCAGCTCTTCCACGGTGCAGCTCCCGACGCCCACAGAGCCTCAAGGTGGTTTTTGTCGCGAAGAGTGTCCATCGCATGCCAGAAGCCATCGTGCTCGAAGGCGAGCAGCTCGCCTTGTCGAGCAAGATCCATCAGCGGCTCCCCTTCAAAACTAGTCGCGTCGCCGTCGATGAGATCAACGCAGGCGGGGGAGAGCACAAAAAATCCACCGTTGATGAAGCCTCCATCACCGCGTGGCTTTTCGGCGAAACCGGTTACGACGCTGCCCTGCCGCTCGATCGCGCCGTAGCGACCGGGCGGTCGCACCGCAGTGATCGTCGCTTTGCGGCCATGGGAGCGGTGGAAGGCGATTTTGGCCGTCACGTCAACGTCTGCGAGGCCGTCGCCATAGGTAAAGCAGAAAGCCGCCTCATTCTGAATATGGGTTCTCACGCGCTTCAGCCGGCCTCCGGTGAGCGTTTCCTCGCCGGTGTCAACAAGTGTGACTTTCCAAGGCTCGGCTTTGCGCTGATGGATCTCCATGCTGTTTGTGCTCATGTCGATCGTCACATCGGACATGTGGAGGAAGTAGTTCGCAAAGTATTCCTTGATCATATATCCTTTGTAGCCGCAGCAGATCACGAACTCATTCACGCCGTGAGCGGAATAAATCTTCATGATGTGCCATAAGATCGGACGGCCGCCGATCTCTACCATCGGCTTTGGACGCGATTGCGTTTCCTCAGAAAGACGCGTTCCAAGTCCGCCAGCGAGAATTACGGCTTTCATTTATAACGCTCTCTCCGACGCTATCTTCGCCTTCTGCCGTGCTGCGAATCAGCGCTCCCGGCAAATACCCGAACGCGACGGAGGGCGCTACGAAGCTAGGACAGCGTTCCAGTACGGGCAAGATCATTTCAAAAAGAGCAGGGGAAATTGGCGGTTCCCGGCCGACATATCGCCCCTGCGTGCAAACCAGTTCGCCTTTTACCGCCGCTCGGTCGAGTGTCACTTCGCGACATCGTCGCAGACCGTTTGCGGGAGTGGCAAGTGCGCAACACCGCCGCCGTCAATTTCTTGCAATGCATCTTCTACAGCGTTCGAATTTACTGCTGATGCCATGCTGCGCAGGTAGACAGCCGAAATCCTCCGTGACGACCACGCGGAAGGGAAGTCCTAATTTGATGTTCTGACGATTATCGTTTCTTTCCGCGCATAAGAATAAATAAAACCTATCTGAGTTTGGTGGGTGCGCCGCCGACGACATTTTCGCCAAGTACCTCTCCATCATAAATCAGCTTTAGCAACTCGGCGATTAGGTGTAATCGTTCTTCTTCGCTTTTACTAACGTCATGCGCAACGTTATAAATTGTACGCGCGTTGATTTCGTAAATCGACATCCGGGCACCGAGGTTTAAGTTTTTGGTTTCGGCTTTTATAGTGATGGACGCTATTCAATAGCGCTGCATAAACTCGAGAGTTCAATGTGGTCGCCGCAGGAACCTTATGCTAATTGAGGATACCTCGACCTCGAATTATCTCATAGTGCCGATGCTGTTGCTACGCGTCTTAGCCAAACATGGTGGCACCTCAGTCCAGCCGTCCAATTGTAATCCACTGAACCGGCGTCGCGAAACTCACGGTCTCGATGATGCGTCGGGGATAGAGTAGCGAGGTCGCCGTCGGCGGTTGCCGCAGTCCGCGACCCATGCCTCTTCCGCTGGTAATCACCAAGAAATCGACGCCACGCGCGCGCATCCGATACCGTGAAGCCCGGGCTCTTGGGCTCCAGGAGCAGAGCCAGACTCTCCAGAAAGGTCTCATGGCAATTGAGAAGGCGAATTAGAGTCGCGCGCCCTCCTGTTCGTCCCGTGCTGACTTATCCAAATCATTGTGCCGGTTGAGGGATGTAAGCATCCGACGCTCTGGTCACAAACCGGTGGGCGAGACGATATCAATCAACCAGCCGGCGACGGTCGCAGCGAAGTCGACTTTTGATCATCCTGCGGCGGAGGGCTGAAACCGAGTGCAGGCGCTAACTCCACGGCCTCGACCGGGCGCTCCCAGTGGAGATGGTCGATTGTCTCACGCGTTCCCCGCACACGCGATGCTGACGTAGTACAGCGGCAAGCGCACCCAGCGTCTGCGTACCTGCATGGTTGCCTCAAGTCCATCGCGCAACGCTACCGGGTCGGCGGCGCATTGCAGCAGCCCCCGCGACGCGTCGTAGGCTCGCCTTACGCTTCGACCTGCACGAGACCGGCAGCGAGAGCGAGCCAAACCAGGTGGGCATCACTGCGCGCGCCGATCTTGGCTTTTATCGCGTAATGGTGATTGCGGATCGTTTTCTGGCTGAGATTGAGAAGCGCCGCGATATCTTCGCTCGTGCGCCCCGTGGCGAGCAAGCGGAGGATTTCCGTTTCGCGCGGCGTTAGAGACTCGGTCAGGTGTTGTTTACCCATCAACCGCTCGGTCGCCAGCGCGTGCGCGACATCCTCACTCAAAAAATTTCCCCCGCGTACGACAGCCGTAACGGCGCGGATCAACTGCTCGGGATCGCTGCTCTTGGTCACATAGCCCGCCGCGCCGGCTTCAAACGCCTTGAGAGCAAACGCCGGGCCCTCGTGCATCGAAAAGATCAGGAGACGCGCATCCTTGTCCCACTCCCGGATGCGCCGGACAGCTTCGATGCCGCCGACGCCGGGAAGTGCGAGATCCATGACCACGATCGAAGGCGCGTGCTTCTTGTAGAGCAGATAGGCATCCTGCGCGTTGTCCGCCTCGGCGCAGACGCTGAATTCGGCATGCATTTCCAGCAGGCGGCGATAGCCTTCGCGAACCACGGGATGGTCGTCCACCAGCAGGATCGAGATGCTCATGCCGGGACCGTCGCGGCTTCCAGCGGAATGACGGCGGCGACCCGTACTCCGGCCTGCGCCTGGGAAAGCGTCAGCGAGCCTCCATAGGGCTCGAGCCGCTCGCGGATTCCGAGAATGCCGTAACCGACATCGTGCTCGATGCTGGTTGCATCCCCCGCTCCATCATCCTCGACGGTCAGCTCGATCAGGTCGTCTTTGGCCTGAAGGCGCTCGAGCCGCAAATGCACTGCAGAGGGCTTCCCGTGCTTGATGGCGTTCGTGATGCACTCTTGCGCAATGCGATAGACGTCCGTCGCGACATGAGTCGGTAAATCGCTGAGCCGTCCGGCAAACTCCAAGCGAAAGGCAGGACCGACCCGCGCGCCGTCCGTATGCTCGCTGATGAGCTGGCGCAAGCTCGCTTCGAGGCCGATTTCCTCGATGTTCTGGGAGCGGAGCCGTTTGAGCGTGCTGCGCAGGGATAGCATCATGCGCTTCTGCACCTGCGCAATCCTCGCGGCCTCCATGGCGATCTCCGGCGATAGCGTCTTCGCGCGCCGTTCGATGATCGTGGCAAGGGCAGCGGTCGCAGTGAGGCATTGGCCGAACTCGTCGTGCAAGTCACGCGCGATTGCTCGCCGCTCGTCCTCCTGCACCTGGAAGAGCCGTACCATGAGGGCTTGGCGCGTCGCCCGCGTCTCGGCGAGGTTTTCGGCGAGCTGGTTCACCGCACCGGCGATGTGATTAAACTCCTCCGTCCGGAAACGCGGCAGCCGCCATGTAAGATTGCCACGCTGCAGGTGCCCTAATCCATCGATGATCGCACGCGCCGGCAAAAGCGAATAGCTGATCATCAGCGCGGCGAGGACGGCGATACCGCACGCCATGGCCAGCGCAATGCCGAGCAGTGCGGAAAGGTGCTGCCAGGCGAGCCGGAGTGCAGCCTCCGGCTGCGCCATCACCGTAATCGATCCGGCATATCGATCGCGCACCGATAGGGGCCGTTCCACGGATACGTGCTCTCCCAGCACTTGGGTGTAGATCCAAATGAACCACTCGGGCGGTGCCTCGCCGACCGCCTCCACCTGACTGCACAGCGAGCTGCTGGGCTGCTGGATCGGCTGCAGCTTTACGCATATTCCCGGCGAGATGATCGTCTGGGTGGCCAGCGACTGCCATTCGGGGGATGGCAGGATCTCGGCCTTGATCATGCCGCCGCGCCACAGGAGCTTTTGCCAGAAAAGCGCCTCGAGATGTTTGCCGACGCGCACGGCTGAGCCCGCCACCGAAGCATTGATGGACCGGTGCGTATCAACCGCGATCCACACGAGCGCTGTGGCAAGGCAAAGCATCACCACGCAACACAGGCGTAAAATCAGACGGAGCAGCAAGTGCATGGGCTAAATCCCCCTTGCCGCTACATTGGCTGGCGTGTGCCACCGATGGCAAGGCGATGGATGGAGAACGGGCAAATTGCCCGGAACATTCGGTCACCGTGCCCTTCGCGAACTCACGCCGTCGCACCATCCTGCAGCCAAGGTGGGGAAGCCGAGCAGGGGCTCGCAAGCAATCCGGTTAACGCATTGATATTGCTGGCGTTGCGCGCAGACCAAACCTTCCTGGCGCCGCAGATGTGGCCCGCGGCCGGCGGTGTGGCGGGATCTTCTGCGCCACGGGAAACGCATCCCCATGGGCCGCAGTATCAGGAGAGAAGATCGCCAATGCTGGATACCATTAACAGCAACGTCAACCACCGCATTGCGGCCTTGTCGCGGAAGGGGCCGACCGAATGGTCCGATCCCGTGGTCTCGTGGCTGATCTTCGCAAGCGTCAATTTCTTCGCCTTCATACTGCTGTGGTTCTACGGCCTGGCGCAGCAGGCCATCGCCGGCGACCCTACGCACATCACGCTTTTCATCGTCGCTATCTACCTTGCGACGTCCGTGCACTGCTTGTGGCGGTGCGTTGCGGTTTCGCGCCAGGCGGCCGCCGAGCAGCGATTGGCAAAGGACATCACCGGGGCGGTCGATAAGCGACACCGCATCATGGAGGTCGCAGCGGGCCTTGCTGCAGGGCGTGGCGGGTCAGATGGCAGCCATATCGCCGATCATATTCGCAACCTGATCACGACCGCGAAGGCTGGCGGTGAAACCCGCAAGCTCGATCAATCGCTGCTGCTCCGTGTACTGGCCGAGCGGCTGAGTGGATCGAACAGCTTCGGCGACTTCGCGGGCGATCTAGTCATGAAGCTTGGACTGTTCGGAACCATCGTCGGCTTCATCATGATGCTGGCGCCTATCGCCGGGCTCAACACGGAAGACCAAGGGGCGATCAAGTCCTCGCTGTCGGTCATGAGCGAAGGCATGGCCGTTGCGATGTACACGACATTGGCGGGCCTCGTCGGCTCCATCCTCATCAGGATCGAATACCGGATCGTCGAGGCCGCTACTGACAAGGTCTTCGCTGATGCCGTTGCGCTGACGGAGGTCCACGTGATCCCCGTGCTCGAGCAGGCGGGCACCGCTCAATGAGGCGCGATTTCAGTCTGCGCGCGCGCGAAACCCCGTTTGATCCGCTCAGCGTCGTCCTGTTCAAGGCGCTGCAGGTCGTGGCCTTCCTGTTCTTCATCACCTTCCTGGCGCTGTCGCAACAGAAGGACAAGGGGAAGATCGATACCAAGGCCGAGTTCTTCATCTCGATGACGTGGCCGGACAATCACCCCGACGACTTCGACCTTTTCGTGCAGGATCCGCTCGGCAACGTCGTCTGGTACAGGAAGCGCGACGTCGGCTTCATGACGCTCGAGCGCGACAATCGCGGCGGGGCCAACAGCTTCGTCAACGTCAAAGGCGAAAAAGTCGCCTCACCGGCGCGTCAGGAGCTGGTCAGCATTCGCGGCATCATCGCTGGTGAGTATACGGTCAACGTCTATCACTTCTCCGCCCGCAGCGGCGCGCCGGTGCCCGTGACCGTCACGGTTGAAAAGCTCAACCCACACGTTGAAATCATCGCGCGGGAAACGCTGGACATGACGAACGAGCGGACGGAAAAGACGGCGGCGCGATTTACGCTCAACGAAAAGGGAGAGGTCGTCAGCACCTCGCGTGTTGATCGCTCCATCCTGCAGTCTTTCTTCGATCCGACGGCCAACGGCGCCACGATGTCAAAGTATGGGTGGCGGCAATGACGATGCAGATGCACGTGCTCTATCTCGCCTGCGCCTACGCCGCTTTAAGCTCTCTCCTGTTGATCATCCTGGCGCGCGCGCGCGTGTCACGAGCCGCAAAAATCACTACCATTTTTGCGATGGCAGCGTTCAACGTAGCCGTCTTCTTCTGGGCGCAGGGGCTGCTGGGATGGTCGGCGGCGACCGCACTACCGGGAAAGTTCCAGATTCTCTGGACGCGGGTGATAGAGCCGAACCCGGCGCGGCAGTTCGCGGGCGCCATCCATCTGTGGGTGGAAGAGCTGGATGACAATAACATCCCGAGCGGTGAGCCGCGCGCCTATGTGGTTCCCTATTCGACGACGCTCGCGGCGAGGGCAGCTACGGTCCAGGAGGAAATCAAGAAGGGTAATGAGCAGGGAGGTATGGCAGGCGCTGTCGACCTCGCTCCGAATGTCGCGCCAAAGGAAACGGACGGCGTCGTTGCGGGCGTCAATATCAGAACGGTGACGCAGGGGGCGCAAGCCGGGGGCGACCCATCCGGTGGAGGCGTTTTCGATCCGGCGGCGCTGGGGGGCCAGTCGAAATCGGTTGACTTCATCCCGTTGCCGAAACCTCTCTTACCGCCGAAAGATGACCCGTGGGAGGGTGGTTGATGTTGCGGTGGGGCGTGCGTTACGCGTGGTTGATGCTAGCGCCGATGATTTTATCGGCGTCATCGATAGCAGAGGAGCCGGCCGCGCCCGCTGCCCGCCTGCCGCCCGTCACGGTCGCCAAGCCCGTATCCAAGGTCGTCAGGGACTGGGACGAGTACTCTGGGCATTTCGAGGCTGTGCAGACCGTCGAGATACGCGCCCGGGTTTCAGGGTTCGTCGATGCGATCCATTTCAATGATGGTCAGTTCGTCGAGGCCGGCGATCCCCTGTTCACCATCGACCCTCGACCCTTCGAGATTGCCGTCGAAAGCGCACGCGCTCAGATTGCACGCGCCGAGGCTCAGGTCACGCTGGCGGCAAGCGAGGTCAAGCGTGCGACGCCGCTGCTGCGATCGAGTGCTATCAGCGAGCGCGAGTTCACCCAACGCAATGCCAATCTCAGCGTCAGTGAAGCACAGCTGCAAGTGGCCAAGGCAGCGCTGAAGGAAGCGGAGTTGAACCTTGCCTGGACGATCGTCAAAGCACCCATCAAGGGACGAATTTCAGATCGCAAGGTTGATATCGGAAACCTGATCGTTGGCGGCAATTCAGGCACGAACACGCTGCTCACGACAATCGTGTCGCTCGACCCCATCCATTTCGTTTTCGACCTTTCCGAGAGCGACTATCTGCGCTTCGTCCGCCTTGCCAAGCCGGGTCAGCGGCAAGCCTCCCGCGGCGTTGACCTGCCCGTGCGGCTTCGCCTCGCAGACGAGCTGGATTACGTCCACGAGGGGAAAGTCGACTTCCTGGATAATAGACTTAATCCCCGCTCCGGCACGTTGCGTGGACGAGCGGTCTTCGCGAACGCGAACGAATTGTTCTCGCCCGGTGCGTTTGCGCGTCTCAGGCTCTACGCCGACGAGCGCGAAGTGCTGCTCGTGCCCGACAGCGCCATCGTGTCCGACCAGATGCAAAAGCTGGTGTTGGTCGTCGGCGATGGCGATGTCATTCGCGCAGCGCCGGTTGAGCTCGGAAAGATATCCGATGGGATGAGGATCGTTCTCGGCGGCCTGACGGCGGCGGACGACGTCGTCGTCGACAGTCTAGCCAACCCGATGGTGCGTCCGGGCATCAAGGTTGCTCCCCGACCGGCGGCATCCGAAGTGGGGCAGTGAAGCGCGCGGCTGCAACGGCCGCCAATAAAAGAGGGGCACCTACGGGCCGCGGGACATGCGATTTTCTCACTTCTTTATCGACAGGCCTATTTTCGCAACGGTGCTTTCCACCATTCTCGTGATCGTCGGCGTCATCGCCGGCATGGCCTTGCCGGTCGCCGAATATCCCGAAATCGCTCCGCCGACCGTCAATATCAGCGCCACCTATCCCGGCGCCTCGGCCGCGGTGATTGCGGAGACCGTTGCCGCGCCGATCGAGCAGGAGGTGAACGGCGTCGACAACATGCTCTACGTCGTGTCCCAGTCGACGGGCGACGGGCGGTTGTCGATCAGCGTCGTCTTCAAGCCGGGGACCAACGTCGATCAGGCGCAGGTGCTGGTGCAAAATCGCGTCTCCATCGCCGAGCCGCGATTGCCAGAGGACGTACGCCGCCTCGGCCTTTCCGTGCTCAAGGCATCGCCCGACCTGATGATGGTCGTCCACCTGATCTCCCCCGACGGTTCGCGCGATCAGCAATACATCTCGAACTATGCCACGCTCTATGTTCGTGACCGTATCGCGCGTATCGACGGCATCGGAGACTCGCGCGTCATGGGTGCGCGCAACTACTCCATGCGCATCTGGCTCGACCCCGAGAAAGTCGCGGCGCGCCATCTGACGCCCGGCGAGGTCGTTGACGCGCTGCGGGGCGCCAACCTGCAGGTGGCGGCTGGCTCAATAAATCAGCCGCCCGCCTCTTCTCCCGGCGGCTTTACATTATCCGTGCATACGCTGGGACGGCTATCGACACCGGAGCAATTTGGCGCCGTCGTCGTTCGCGCCGAGCCCGGCGGTGCCGTCGTCCGCATCAAGGACATCGCCCGCGTTGAGATCGGCGCCGAGGACTACACGATCAATTCCTATCTCAGCAACAAGCCGGCGACGGCGCTTGTTCTATTCCAGCGTCCCGGCTCTAACGCGCTCGAGACCGCCGCTGCTGTCAAAGCTGAGATGGAACGGCTCTCCAAGGATTTCCCGCCGGGGCTTGGCTACGCCATCGTCTACAATCCGACTGAGTTCATCAGCGCCTCGATCGATGCTGTGATCGCAACACTCATCGAGGCGTTGATCCTCGTGGTGCTGGTCGTCATCCTATTTCTGCAGTCATGGCGCGCCGCCATCATCCCGATCATGGCCATTCCCGTTTCGCTCATCGGCGCCTTCATCGTGATGGAGGCGCTGGGCATCTCGTTCAACTCTCTGTCGCTCTTCGGCATCGTGCTCGCCATCGGCATCGTCGTCGACGACGCGATCGTGGTGGTCGAGAATGTCGAGCGGCGCATTGCCGAGGGACTGGAGCCCAACGAAGCGGCCCATGAGACTATGGACGAGGTCGGCGGCGCCCTCATCGCGATCACCCTTACGCTGATCGCCGTGTTCATTCCGACAGCGTTCATCTCCGGACTGCAAGGGACGTTCTACCGGCAATTTGCGATTACCATTGCAGCATCGACCGCCATCTCGTGCTTCGTCTCGTTGACACTGTCTCCGGCACTCGCATCTCTGCTTCTCAAGCCGCACAATCAAGCCGGTTCTCAGAGCCGCGCGCTGAACGTGCTCGGCGCGCCGCTGCGAGTGTTCTTCAGGGGGTTCAATAGGGTCTTCGAGTGGCTGTCCCACGGCTATGCCGGGGCGACGCAGCGGCTGATCCGTCTGCCGCTCCTCCTCCTGTCGCTGTACGCAGGATTGCTCTTCCTGACCTACGAGCGGTTTCAGACGACCCCCACGGGACTCATTCCGCAGCTCGACCGGGAATACCTGATCGTTGCCCTGCAGCTCCCGCCGGGATCCACGCTCGAGCGGACCGATGCGGTGATGCGCCGGGCAACCGATCTCATCCTTTCGCGCCCGGGCATTTCCCATACCGTCGCTTTTGCCGGATTCGATGGCGCCACCTTCACCAATGCTCCAAACACCGCCGTCGTCTTCGTCAATCCTCACACCTTCGCAAAGCGCGCCGAGCTGGGACTGTCGAAGGACGAGATCGTCGCCGACCTGAGAACCCAGCTATCCGCCATGCGGGATGCATTCATCCTCGTGATCGAGCCGCCATCGGTGCCAGGGATTGGCACGGGCGGCGGATTGAAAGGCTACGTACAGGATCGGGGCGGACGCGGTTACGCCGCGCTTGAGAACGCGGCGTGGACAGTCGCCGGCAAAGCAGCGCAGGTGCCGGGAATCGCGCAGTCTTTTACCCTGTTCAGCACTCGCACACCCCAGATCTGGACGGACATCGACCGCACCAAGTCGGAGCAGCTCGGCGTCCCGATCCAGCGTGTGTTCGATGCGCTGTCGATCTATATGGGCTCCGCCTTCGTCAACGACTTCAATATCCTTGGCCGCACATATCGCGTTACGGCGCAGGCCGACAACCCGTACCGCTTGACGATACGCGACCTCGCCAATCTCAGGACGCGCAGCGATTCCGGCGAGATGGTGCCCCTCGGGTCCGTGGCGACGTTCTCCGATACGACCGGGCCCTACCGCGTCGCCCGCTACAACCTGTTTCCAGCGGCCGAAGTGCAGATGGCGTTAGGGCGCGGCTACTCATCGGGCCAGGGCATCGACACGGTAGAGCAGATCGTCGGGGCCTCGCTGCCCGGCGGGTTCGGCTTCGAATGGACCGAGATCGCTTTGCAGGAAAAGCTCGCCGGCAACACCGCGCTCATCGCCTTCACGCTCGCCGTCGCCTTCGTGTTCCTGATCCTCGCGGCGCTGTATGAGAGTTGGCTGCTGCCGCTGGCGGTCATCCTCATCGTGCCGCTGTGCATCCTGGCCGCAATGATCGGCGTCAACCTGCAGGGGCTCGATCGCAATATCCTGGTGGAAATAGGTCTTGTGGTTCTCGTCGGCCTCGCGGCGAAGAATGCGATCCTGATCGTCGAGTTCGCTAAGCAGGGCGAGGATGCCGGATTGACCCGCTATGAGGCGGCGGTCCGCGCAGCAAAAACGCGGCTCCGCCCGATCCTGATGACCTCGCTCGCCTTCATCCTCGGCGTCGTGCCGCTGGTGCTTGCAACGGGCGCCGGCGCGGAAATGCGACAGGCGCTGGGCACAGCGGTCTTTTCCGGCATGCTGGGCGTGACGCTGTTCGGCCTCATCTTCACGCCGGTCTTTTATGTTGCCACCGCATCGTTCTCGCGAGCTTCCAAAGCGCGCGATGGGTGACAGACGGTAAATTGCAGATGACGCAGCGATAGCTCCGCGTGCGTCGGTCTTCGACCTCATTTCCTTCTGCTAGCCCGGGCCTCATCGTTCCGTCGCGTCGCCGAAGTGCAAAGCCGAGGAGGGCGGCAAGACAGGCTATGGAACTAGGCGCAGGCACGATTCGGCGTCTCAGCTGGTACATTTGCCCCAGCCGGTCGCCTGATGACGTGCACGCAACTGTATGAAATCATTGGTGCCGGCTGAGGGATTTGAACCCCCGACCCCCTGATTACAAATCAGGTGCTCTACCAACTGAGCTAAGCCGGCCGCGGTGCCTATGCGCGAGCCTTATATCGTGCTCCGCTGTGTGCCGCCAGTCGCGCTACGGCCGCGGTCTGCTCCGGCGCGGAGCGGCAATTAGCCCTTCATTATCCATATCCTGAGATGGTGAACGCAGTTGCGTCAGTCCTGCGGGGAAGCCCCGCGCGTTGAATGTCAGTCGAGGTATTGCGCATGCGTTTCACGTCACCGTCACTCATCGGCGCCGCCGTCGTCCTTGGCTTCGCCGCTGCCCCCGCCGAGGCCCATGGATGGTGCCGGGCCCCAGGAGGCTTCTGCGGGCCTCAGCCCGTCAGCCACTTCGTCTATTACCCGCGCTATTCGAACGTCTACTACTGGGCAACGATCGCCCCCTATCCGGGCGCCTATGCCTACATGCCGCGCGGGTATGTCGATCGCTACCGCCGGCCCTATGGCCAGTACGCCCGCCGCTTCTGGCAGCCGCGCCGGGCCTATGCGCCGGCCTACGTTGCCGCTCCGGTCGCTGCTGCCGGATGTTGCGAGGGCCGATACCTGAAGTGAGCATTTGAAAGCAGGCGGCCGCAAATCCGCCGCGATCCCGTCCGCGATCAAGCCATGATCGTATGGCGAGGGTTACGGCCAGCGGCGGAGAGGCACGGCTTTCCCCTTGCCGCGCTTCTTCTCGCAATGTGTTGCCGCCGACGGCGGCACTGAATGTGGAGACATCTGCATGATCAAGAAGATCCTCCAACCGTTGATGGCGCTCGTGCTGGCGGCAGGTCTGGCGGCGGCGAGCGTGCAGGAAGCCGAGGCCGGGCGCGGCAGCGGTGTCGCGGCAGGCGTTGCCGCCGGCATCATCGGGCTCGGGATTCTCGGCGCTGCCGCAAGCGCGCGCGGCCGCGGAGGCTACTATTATGACGACTACGAGCCGGCTTGCTATCACGGCCCCCGTCGCTGCCACTGGGAGAACCAGCGCTGCTTCGAAAACCGCTACGGCGACATGGTCTGCCGCGGCGGCGACTATGTCTGCCGGCGCCCGCTGATTTGCGATTGATCTCGAGTGCTTCCGGAAAAGTGGGCACCGGTTTTCCGATAAGAAGCACGAGGAGATAGCGAGTGCTTCCGGAAAAGTGGGCACCGGTTTTTGCGCACCGTAACGCACGGGCGATCGGCAATCCGGTCGCCCTTGTCGTTTGTGAAGCCGGCCGTTCCGTCAGCTAAGCACGCTGCGCGCGCTTCCACGCCGCATGGTGGAGCGCAACGGCCGCCGCGTTCGAAACGTTGAGGCTGCCGATCGGCCCCGCCGTGGCGATGCGCACGAGCTTCTCGCAGCTTTGCCGCGTCAGCTCCCGCAGACCTTTGCCTTCCGCGCCGAGCACGAACGCGATGCGTTCCTTCAGCGGCTCGTCCTCCAGCAGCGCTTCGGCGCTGCCCTCGAGGCCGAGCGTCACGCAGCCGTGCTCCTTCAACTCGGCAATCGACCGCGCGAGATTCTGAACCAGCGCCACGGGCACGAGTTCCAGCGCGCCGGATGCCGACTTTGCGAGCGTGCCATCGAGAGGCGGGCTGTGCCGGCGCGTCATGACGAGTCCCCCCGCGCCGAAGACCGCGGCGGAGCGCAGAATGGCCCCGACATTGTGCGGATCGGTGACCTGATCGAGCACGATGAGCGGCCCTGAACCGGGGCGGGCGAGCATCTCCGCGATATCGGGTTCGGGAAGTGGCTCGGTCTCGAGCATCACGCCCTGGTGAACGGTGTCTTCGCCCAGCAGCCGGTCGAGGTCGCGAGGGCTGACGCGCTCGGGCGCGATCTGGCGCGCGGCAACCGATTCGGAGAGGCGATTTTCCGCATTCTCCGTCATCAGAAGTCGCTGGATCGACCGCTCCGGGTTGCGAAGCGCGGCTTCGACGGCGTGCACGCCGAAGAGCCGCACACGGCCGTCGTCGGCCATCGCCGATCGCCCCTGCGGGCCGCGGTTTCGCTGTTGAAAGCGCCGTTCGTTGTGGCGGTTGGGCGGGCGTTTTCCCGCAGGACGGCGAGGCGATGAAGATTTCATGGGGACCGGATCAGAAAAGGAAGCGCATCCTGGCGCTTTTCCATTTGACATCCAAGGGGCTGGTGCGGATAAAGCCTCCCGCCCTGCCGCCCCTTGCGCGGGGCGATTTCATTTAAGGCCGCACGCGGCCTAAGATGAAACAGAAGTGTGGAGGGGTGCCCGAGTGGCTAAAGGGGACGGACTGTAAATCCGTTGGCTTCGCCTACGCTGGTTCGAATCCAGCCCCCTCCACCAATCACTTAGCGGAAGCGCCTTAGCGTAATCGCCCAGAACGTTCAGTGAAATTACGCTACCGCTAGCCGCCGCATCCGACGGTGCGTCCGTTGGAGGCTCCGCAGGATTAGGGGAGCGTCCGTGACCGAACGCGTGGTCGGCGGGCTCGTAGCTCATACGGCCGCTCCAAAACTCATACGATCGCTCCAAAAGAAAAGGCCCGACCGAAACCGGGCCCCATGGCTATGCTTTTAGCGGCGCGCCGCTTCGCTGGAGCGGCAAACGCGCGGCCACCGCGAAGGAGGCCGCGCGCATGTTTTGGTGCGTAATTGCGCCGTCCTCAAAACCTGATGAAAGCGCCGCCGGAGAACGTGTTGTTCTGGGCGTTTTCCTGGAAGCGGCCGTCGTAGGCGATGAAACCGCCGGCCAGCTCGTCGAACCGCAGCACATCGAGCTGGGCCCCGACGCGGAACACATTGCGCCCGATGTCCGCGGCGTTCGCCGAAAGCTCGTTGCCGAGCAGCTCGAAGCCGACGGGCAGGGAAACATCGCCGCCGAGGCGGCCATATCCAAGGTCCACCGACGGCGTGATGTTGAAGATCCCCCACGTCGTTCCGCCCGCCTGCGCGCGCACGCCGACGCCGCCCTCGACCTGATCGAGGCGGGTCGCGTTGATCGCCAGCGAGAAGATGTCCGCCCCGAACTCCGCGCTGCCGCCGGTACGCTGGTGCAGGAACGTGACGAAGGCGTAAGGCGCAACGGTGCCTGCACCCCACTGGTAGACTTTGCCGCCCGTGAGCCGCGCCGCAAAGCCGTTGGTGTCGTTCGAGGAATGACCGGTTATGCCCGCATTACCGAGCACGGTGCCGCTGGTGCCGCCGATCGTGGTGCGTTTGTAGCTGTTGTCGAAGCGGTTGCCGCCGATGACGCCGTCGACGAACCACCCGTTATCGACCCACGTCGCGTAGGCGAACCCGTGCCAGCCCTGCGATGAGCTGTCGTCACCCGCCCCCCGCGTGTCGAGGTTCGTTGACGTGAAGGCAATGGCGATGCCGGCGGAGACGGTGCCGTTGTCGATGAAGTCATAGCCGCCGATGACGCCGCCCAGTGAGGCGCTGGCCCGCGGCGATCCATCGATGCGCGCATAGGCGCCGAGACCCTGTGCCCAGATGGCCGGCCCGCGCCCGTTGGTGAGCATGACGGTGGTGTCGATGTCATCGCGCGGGGGCGGGCCGCCGAGCGCCATCGCAGGCACCGCCTGCGAGCTTGCCATCGCCTGGGCGACGGTGGTGGTGGGCGCGCTGCCAGTGCTTCCGGCAATGCGTTGCGCGCTGCGGTTCCACAGCGTGGTGATGAGCGTGTCGACGGCGGCGAAGCGGGCGTAGTTGGCGTTGACGAACAGCGCGCCGTTGTCGTCCCCGTCCTCCGGATCGTTGTCCGGGTCGAGGACGGAGACGAGATTGCCAACGTTGAGCAGTCCCCAGCCGAACACCGGATCGATCCCCGGATCGCCGATGTCGGTCGCGGTGCGCAGCACCAGGGCTGCAAGGTCAGAGCCGTGCGCGTTGGGGAACATCTCCTTGGCGAGCGCCACCGCGCCCGTCACGTGCGGCGCCGCCATCGACGTGCCGGTCATCAGGCCGTAGGTGCTGTTCGGGACCGTTGAATAGATATCGTCACCGGGCGCAGCAATACAGAAGGACGCTGTGACGCCGCATTGATTGAGACCGATCGCCTCGTTGTTCTTGCCCACGGCAGTGACGACGATCCAGCCCGGCACCATCTCGGGGAAGAGATACGGAAGACCGGCATAGAGATCGGGGCTGGCCAGTCCGGCATTGCCTGCGGCCCAGACCTGCACGGCGCCCGACTGCAGGGTGCTATGGAGGGCCTCGATGAGCGGAGCGCCTATCCTTGAAATCGCGTCGGCCTGGGTGAGCGTGCTCACATCGACTTCGTTGCTGAGGCCCCACGAGTTGTTGAAGATCTTGATACCCGCCGAGACGGCGTCGAGATAGGCAACGGCGAGATCGTTGTCGGCGGCGAAGGCCCAGATGGGCGCCAGGCTCACGCCGGGCGCGACGCCTTCCATGCCTACGCCGTTCCGCCCCGCGCCGATGATGCCGGCAACGTGCGTGCCGTGAGCATCCGGTCCCAGATTATTGGGGTTGTATTCGAAGGGATCGATGCGCCCGTCGAATTCGGGATGGGTCGTCTGGAAAATGCCGTCGACGACGCCGACCCTGACACCGGCGCCGGTGATGCCCCGTTCCAGCGCGTACTGGGCGCCGATGGCCGCCAGCCCCCACTGGGCGTCGAACTCGGCGTCCACGGTCTGCGCTTGCGCGGTTGCCCACGTAGAGCCGGTGAGCAGGACAGAAGCCAGGACGCTCCGACCGGATTTGAACGTCGGCATATGTGGGTATCCTCCGAGGGCAGCAAAGGTGAATGCAGATCAATTTCGCTACCTGATTCGCGATCCGGCCAGAACGCGGAAGCTGCCGTGCCAGGCGCCGCTCACGGGATAGCGGGCGGGAGCTGCCGGGGCCGGGGAGAGGCGAGGCCGTCGATGTACCTCGGCAAGGGGCCGGGTTTGCCATCGGGATGTCACCGAAGGATGACCCCATCCGTCCGCCGAGCTGCTAAATACCGGCAAGGGGATCCCAACGGGGGACGTCATGTCGAACTTACCGAAGGTCGTCACGATCATCGCCTTGGGCGTCGTCGGCGCGCTCTCGGGGGGCTATTACGCCCTGACGGGCACGAAGGGGCCCGATGGACGCATCGTGCTGGCGACGGGGGGACTTGCGCACTACCAGGAGCTCGGCGCGGCCTATCGGAAAACGCTCGCCCCGTTCGGCGCCACGGTCGAGCTCAAGCCTGGCGTAGAGGGCTTCCGCACCTTGCGCGGGCTTGTCTCCGATCGGCCCGAGTTCGATGCCGCCTTCGTCAAGGGTGGCCTCGTCGGCAGCATGCAGGGGCGGCTCGCGCGCTCCAAGGCGCAGGAGTGGCAGAGCAAGGAGCTCGGCAAGCTGCGCTCGCTGGGGCGTCTTTTCTATGAGCCCATCTGGGTTTTCGTCCGCTCCGATTTTTCCGGCGTCAGCCTGCGCGACCTCAAGGGCCGGCACGTCCTTACCGGAACGCGCGAGAGCGGCACCCGGCGCATCGCTTCGCAGCTTCTGCGCGCCAACGGTGTCGAAGCTTCCCGCGATTCCCCGCTGCTCATCGCCGAAGATCTCGCGCCCGATGGAGCTCAGTTGCTCGACGGCAAGGCGGATGCGGCGTTCCTGATCCTTCCCGCAGATTCAGAGACGATCCAGAAGCTGCTGCACGTGCAGGGCATCCGGCTGATGAACTTTGCGCTGGAGGCCGACGCCTACGCCAACCGCTTTCCCGCCCTCGCCAAGGTCCGGCTGGACCGCGGCGCGGTAGAGTTCGAGCCGTTGACGCCGCCGGACGACATCACGCTTCTGGCGACGAGTACGGCGCTCGTGGTGCGCGCCGATCTCGAGCCCTCGCTGATCAATCTCCTGTCGCACGCCGTTCTCAACAACCCGCGCTCGGCCTTCGACAAGGCGGGCGATCCGGTGCTGTTCCACCGTCCCGGCATGTTCCCGAGCGTCTCGGACCCGGAATATCAGGTGCCGCAGGAAACGCGGCTCATGTACAAGACGGGCGAGTTGCCCGTCGCGCTGCGGAGCATCGCACCGGCGGTGAAGGAGGCGGGCCTTCCGTTCTCGGTCACGGCCTTCGTGGCCGACCACGGAGCGCAGACGGTGCTACTGCTTATCCCCTCGCTGGTCATCCTTTTGCCGCTGCTCCGCATCTTGCCGAGCATCTATTCATGGACCATCCGGCGGCGGCTGCTCTACTGGTATCGCCAGCTCAAGGCGCTGGAGAAGAACCTCGACCAGCCCGCGTCCGCGGTGGAGCTGACGGGCTACCAGGCGGATATCGAGCGCATCGATGCCGGCGTGCGGCGCATCCGCTATCCGCTCAATTTCTCCGATCAGTTCTACCATCTGCGCCTGCACATCAACCTGGTACGCCAGCGGCTGCAGCAGACGCCGCGGGTGATGCGGATCGCGGCTGAGTAGCCGGCGCGGGGCTGCGGCTCGCGGGAGTTCGTGGCCCGGAGCCTGAGGCCTGCGGCGCCCGCGCTACTCGGCCGGATTGGCGCTGCTCTGCGCAGCGCTCGCGACGGGAGCGTCCTCGCGGCTGCGGCCGAAGCGCCCGAATTGCAGCGCCAGCGTCGGCAGCACCAGCAGGTTGAGCGCCATTGAGCTCGCCAGCCCGCCGACGATGACGAGCGCCATCGGACCCTCGATTTCGCGCCCCGGCTCGTTCATGCCGATGGCGAGCGGCAGCAGGCCGAGCGCCGTCACGATGGACGTCATGAGAATGGGCGCGAGGCGGTCGCCCGCACCGGTGACGGCGGTCTCCGGCCCCCACGGCGCCCGCTCCTGGGCGACCATGTGCTCGTAGTGCGAGACCATCATGATCGAGTTGCGCAGCGTGATGCCGAACAGGGTCACGAAGCCGACCATGGAGCCGATGGTCATCGTCCCGCCGGTGGCGAAAACCGCGAGCACGCCGCCAACAAGGGCGAACGGCATGTTGGCGAGAACCAGCAGCACGTTGCGCGTGCTGCCGGTGACGATGACGAGCAGGATGAGAATGCCGAGCCCGGCGATGGCCGAGTTCATCAGCAGATCGCGCTGCGCCTGCGCCTGCGCCAGTGCCGACCCGGCGAACTCGATATGCACGCCCGCCGGAAGCTGGAGCCGGCGGTGCAGGGCATCCTCCGCCTCCTCGACGAACGATCTGACGTCGCGGCCGATGACATTGGCCGTCACCACCTGCAGGCGCTGCCCGCCGAGGTGATCGACCTGATAGCGGCCCGCGATCTGGAACACGTCGGCGATCTGCTTCAGGTGCACGAAGTTGCCGTTGCGCGTGCGGATGGGTAGCTCGGCGACATTGACGACGTTTTCGCGCGTTGCCCGGTCGAGAATGGCGATGACGTTGAAGACGCGGCTGCCCTCGTAGGCTTGGCCGACGATGTCGCCCTGGTAGGCGGTGCGCAGCACGTTCAGCACTTCGACGGTATCGAGGCCCCATCGCTCGAGGTCCGCCCTGCGTGGCCGGATGGTGAGCTGCGGCAGGCCGGGCGGCGATTGGAGCTGCACCTCGTTGGCGCCCCGGATGGTGTTGAGCTCCTGCGCGACCTGCTGGGCGGTTTCGTCCAGCACGTTGAGATCGTTGCCGTAGATATTGACGATCACGGCGGCGGTATAGCCCGAGAGGGATTCCTCCACGCGTTCGGTCAGGAACGGCTTCAGCGCGAAATTGACGCCCGCGAAGCCGGCCAGAACCTTACGCATCTCCACCTGCGCCTCTTCCGATTCCTCGCCCGACAATCCCGGCTGAAGATCGACCTCGAACTCGCTGTAGTTGCTGCCCCACGTATCGTCGGCTTGCTCCGCCCGCCCGATGCGCTGGGAGACGACGCGCACGAACGGCAGCTTCAGCAGCGCCTCGGTGACGCGCGCGCCGATGCGCTCCGATTCCGCGACCGACGTGCCTGGCACCGCCGCCATGTGCAGCGTGAAGTGGCCTTCCTTCAGCTCGGGCAAAAATCCACCGCCGAAGAACGGAATGGCGGAGCAGCCTGCGAGCGTGACAAGGACCGCCGCGAACATGGTGAGGCGCGGGCGGAAGATGATGGCACGCAGCGTGTGTTCGTAGTGGCGGCGCAGCCAGCGCGTGACAGGCGGGTCATCGGTCCGGCCGTCGTCGGTTGCGGGGGCCTTCGGAAACAGCAGCATGCAGAGAGCGGGCGTCACGGTCATCGCCACCGCGAGTGAGGCGAGGATGGCAAGCACGTATGCAAGTCCGAGCGGTGCGAAGAAGCGGCCCGCAAGGCCCGGCAGCATCACGACCGGCAGGAACACGAGGATCACCGCGAACGTCGCGTAGACCACGGATCCGCGCACCTCCAGCGAGGCGTTGAGGATCACATCGCCTATCGGCAGCGGATGTTCGGCGCGGCGGTTCTCGCGCAGCCGGCGCGCGATGTTCTCCACGTCGATGACCGCATCGTCCACCACCTCGCCGATGGCGATGGCGAGGCCTCCGAGGGTCATGGCGTTGAGGGTCACCCCGAGCGCGTTGAGAACGACGACCGCGGCGAGTAGCGAAAGAGGAATGGCGACCGAGGAGATCGTCGCGGTACGCAGATCGTAGAGGAACAGGAAGAGCACCACGATCACGAGCACGCCGCCCAGGATGAGCGAATACTGCACGTTGCGGGTCGATATGGCGATGAAGTCGGCGGGGCGGAAAAGGTCGGCGCGCATTTCGACGCCTTCCTTCTCGATCGAGGGACGCAGGCTGTCGAGCGCCCGCTCGATGCCTTCCGTCACGTCGATGGTGTTGGCGCCGAGCTGCCCGGAGACGAGGAGCACCACGCCGGGCTCCCCCATGATCGTCGCACCGCCGATAGGCGGCTCCGGCGCGTTGAGCACATTGGCGACGTCCTTTAGGAGCACGCTCGCGCCATTGGCGCTGGTGACGACCGTGCGGCCAAGCTCCTCCGGATCGATGGACTGGCCTTCCGACTGGAAGACGATGCGCTGATTGGCCGTCTCGATGAAGCCCGCGCCGGTGATGGCCGTGGCGCGGCGCGCGGCCTCTAGAACGTCGTTGATCGACAGGTTGAAGCGCAACAGATCGTCGGGACGGATCTGCACCTGGACCGAGCGCACATCGCGGCCGAATACGGCGACCTTCGCAACGCCGGGCACCGCAAGCAGGCGCTGGCGCAGGGTCCAGTCGGCGAGGGTGCGCACATCCATGAGCGAGCGGGTCTTGGATGTCAGGCCGATCACCAGCACCGTGCTCGATGACGAGGTCAGCGGCGTGATCGTCGGCGGCGGGATGTTCTTCGGCAGGCGCTGGGCGGCTTCCGCCAATCGCTCCGACACCACCTGCCGGTCCCGGTAGATGTCGCTGCCCGCCTTGAAGATGATGGTGATGACCGACAGCCCCTGGATCGAGACCGAGCGCAGCTGCTCTACGCCCGGCACGCCGTTGACGGCGTTCTCGATCGGCTGCGTGACGAGCACCTCGACCTGCTCGGCCGTCAGCCCCGGCGCCTCCGCCTGGATGCCGACCTGCGGCGGCGCGAACTCGGGGAAGACGTCGTATTTCGCATGCATCAGCGAAAGGGCGCCGTAGCCCAGCATCAGGAATGCGAGCGCGACGACGATGCCCCGGAAGCGGACGGCAAAGCGGATGATGGCAGCCTGCAGGCCGCGGTGCTGGTCAGACGTCTGGCCGGTGAGCGCCATCAGTCGTCATCGCCGACTTGGATCTGCGAACGGAATTCCTCCGACAGCAGCATCTGCGCGCCCGTCGTGACGATCTGGGTGTCGGCCCCGAACAGGGAGGCCGGCACGACGAACCCGGCATCCTTCTCCGCCGGCATGTCCGTCGGAATCTCCATGCGGCTGAAGGTGTCTTCGCTCAGCCGGCGATAGACCCACGCCCGGCCGGCCCACCACACGACGGACGAGGAGGGTATGATGACGCCGTCCACCGGCTCGCCGCTGGCGAGGAACGCCCGCACGTTCATGCCCGGCAAGACCCCGGAGTTGGCCGGCGCGGCGTAGAAATAGCTGATGCCCTGGATGCGCGGGTCGGCGCGGGTGGCGGGCGAGATGTATCGCACCTCGGCCCGGTGCGAGCTGCCGCCGACCTCGACCGATGCGACGGCAGGGATGTCGTCGATGTGAACGCCCGGCGGGAGCGTGATCTGCAACAAAAACTCGTCCCGCTCGATGAGCCGCGTGATCAGCCCGCCCTCGACGACCATCGCGTTGCCGATCACGGGGCCCCATTCCTGCATCGCGGTGGCCCGCAGGGTCTTCACCAGCGACTGGGCGGAATCGACGGCCGCCCGGTCCGCAACGACGACGGCCTCCGTCGCCTGCACCTGGACGAGGTTGCCAAAATCCTTCGCGTAGAGTGCCTTGGCGCGGGTGAAGGCGGGCAGGGAGGCGGCAAGGCGCGCCCGTGCAGTGTTGAGCTGTGAAACGGCGGTGATGTAGTTCGTGTTGAGGGTGGTGAGTGCGGCGAGATCCAGCACGCTGCCGTAGGCGCGCACCTGATCCTGATATTTGGCGCCGCGCAGGTCGGCCATCTGCAGGCCGATAGCCTCGCGGGCTTCCTCGTCGAGGGTGAGAACGGGCTCGCCTCTCTCGGGAAGGGTTACCCGCAGCGGCGGCTTGATCGGCTCTTCAAGCTCTGTCTCGTGAGCGGCGTCCTCCCGCCCCTCGACGAAGCCCACGATGGCCAGCACTGCTATACCCGCAAGCAACGCAGTACCGGTCAGGGCGACCAGCAGCCTGCGGCCCCAACGAATTGCCTTCATGCCACGCTCTACTGAGCCACCATCTTCGGGTGGCTGGTTTTTTCTTTTTCAGTTTCCGTAACTAAGGACAAATCGGTGCGCCGATGCAAGAGCGTACAACCTATGCGCGACGCGTAGCGACGGGTACTGTTGCAATCAGGTTTAGGTTTACGCGGCTGACGGCCACCTGACGAAACACCGCAACGCCGAGCCTTCTTCCCAATATTTGCGCACCGGTGGTGCCCGCGCCACACCGACGCCATCTGCAACCGGCTTGCTCCTCCAGCGTTCGGTGTGCGCTTCGGCAACATCCTTTTTTCATCGCCGTGCGGGAACGCATCGGGCGCCTGCTCGTTTTGGTGCAGGGTGAGTAGGCGCCACGCGCGCGCCCGGCCGTGTCGCCGCTCTGGGAGGGGCCTTGATGGACGACGAGTTGCTCGCTGCAGAACACGAGGACGCATATCCGCAGCAGGGTCCGCCTGCCGCGGCGAATGGCGCTGGAGCGGGCGAGGTTCGCGAGCTGCTTGCAACCCTGGGGGCCATGCGCTCGGGGGACTTTTCCGTGCGCCTGCCGGGTGACTGGCAAGGCCTGTGGGGCAAGGTCGCCGATACCTTCAACGACATCGTCGCCGCCAACGAACGCATGGCGCAGCAACTCGACCGGGTCGGGCAAACGGTCGGACGGGAGGGCAAGACCAAGCAGCGGCTGCGGATGGGCACCGCCGTCGGCGCCTGGGGCGGGATGGAGTCTTCCATCAACCAGCTCATCGACGATCTTCTCTGGCCTACCACCGAATTCACCCGCACGATCAGCGCCGTCGCCCAGGGCGACCTCCTGCAGACCATGCGTCTCGACGTGGACGGGCGTCCTCTCCAGGGCGAATTCCTGCGCTCCGCGACCATCGTCAACACGATGATCAAGCAGCTCTCCGTATTCACCTCCGAGGTGACGCGCGTCGCGCGCGAGGTCGGCACCGACGGCAAGCTCGGCGGCCAGGCGCAGGTGAGCGAGGTGACCGGCGTCTGGAAGGACCTCACCGAGAGCGTCAACTCGATGGCGTCGAACCTCACCGCCCAGGTGCGCAACATCGCCGACGTGACGATCGCGGTGGCCAACGGTGACCTTTCAAAGAAGATCACCGTCGACGTGCGCGGCGAGATCCTGCAGCTCAAGGAAGCCATCAATACGATGGTCGATCAGCTGCGCTCGTTCGCCGCCGAGGTGACGCGCGTGGCGCGCGAGGTCGGCACCGAAGGCCGCCTCGGCGGCCAGGCCGTGGTCCCGGGCGTCGCCGGCACGTGGAAAGACCTCACCGACAACGTGAACCTCCTTGCCGCGAATCTCACGACGCAGGTCCGCAACATCGCCGAGGTGACGACCGCGGTGGCGCGCGGCGACCTTTCCCGCAAGATCACCGTGGACGTGAAGGGCGAAATTCTCGAGCTGAAGAACACCATCAACACCATGGTCGATCAGCTCAACGGATTTGCCGGCGAGGTGACGCGCGTCGCGCGCGAGGTCGGCACCGAGGGCAAGCTTGGCGGCCAGGCACAGGTGCCCGGCGTCGCCGGCACGTGGAAGGATCTCACCGACAACGTCAACTCGATGGCGTCGAACCTCACCGCCCAGGTGCGCAACATCGCCGACGTGGCGACCGCGATCGCCGGCGGCGACCTTTCGAAGAAAATCACTGTCAACGTCTCCGGCGAGATCCTGCAGCTCAAAGAGACCATCAACACGATGGTCGACCAGCTCAACCGCTTCGCGGGAGAGGTGACGCGCGTGGCGCGCGAGGTCGGCACCGAGGGCAAGCTCGGCGGTCAGGCCGAGGTGCGCGGTGTTGCCGGCACGTGGAAGGACCTCACCGACAGCGTCAATTCGATGGCGTCGAACCTTACGACCCAGGTGCGCAACATCGCCGAGGTGTCGACCGCCATCGCCAACGGCGACCTTTCGAAGAAGATTGCCGTCGATGTGCGCGGTGAGGTGCTGGAGCTGAAGGAAACCATCAACACGATGGTCGACCAGCTCAACGCCTTCGCCTCGGAGGTGACGCGCGTGGCGCGCGAGGTCGGCACGGAGGGCCGCCTCGGCGGTCAGGCCGAGGTGCGCGGCGTCGCCGGCACGTGGAAGGACCTCACCGACAGCGTCAACTCGATGGCGTCGAACCTCACCGGGCAGGTGCGCAACATCGCCGAGGTGGCTACCGCCGTCGCCCAGGGCGACCTGTCGAAAAAGGTTTCGGTCAACGTCTCCGGCGAGATCCTGCAGCTCAAGGAGACCATCAACACGATGGTCGATCAGCTCAACGCCTTCGCCGCCGAGGTGACGCGCGTCGCGCGCGAGGTCGGCACCGAAGGCAAGCTCGGCGGCCAGGCGCAGGTGCCGGGCGTCGCCGGCACGTGGAAGGATCTGACGGACTCGGTCAACTCCATGGCCGGCAATCTCACCGACCAGGTGCGCAACATCGCCGAGGTGGCGACCGCCATTGCGGGCGGCGACCTTTCGCGCAAGATCACCGTCGACGTGCGCGGCGAGATTTTGCAGCTCAAGGAAACGCTCAACACGATGGTCGATCAGCTCAACCGCTTCGCGGGGGAGGTGACGCGCGTGGCGCGCGAGGTCGGCACGGAAGGGCGCCTCGGCGGCCAGGCCAACGTGCCGGGCGTCGCCGGCACATGGAAGGACCTCACCGACAACGTGAACCTTCTCGCCGGCAATCTCACGACGCAGGTGCGCAACATCGCCGACGTGACCACGGCGGTTGCGCGCGGCGACCTCTCGAAGCGCATCACCGTCGACGTGAAGGGCGAGATCCTCGAGCTGAAGGCGACCATCAACACCATGGTGGACCAGCTCAACGGTTTCGCCTCGGAGGTGACGCGCGTGGCGCGCGAGGTCGGCACCGAAGGCAAGCTCGGCGGTCAGGCGCAGGTGCCGGGCGCGGCGGGCACCTGGAAGGACCTCACCGACAACGTCAACCTGATGGCGTCCAACCTCACCGCGCAGGTGCGCAACATTTCCGAGGTGGCGACCGCGATCGCCGGCGGCGACCTTTCAAAGAAGATCACCGTCGACGTGCGCGGCGAGCTGCTCCTGCTGAAGGAAACACTGAATACGACGACCGAGCAGCTGCGCTCCTTCGCCGCCGAGGTGACGCGCGTCGCGCGCGAGGTCGGCACCGAAGGCAAGCTCGGCGGCCAGGCCATCGTGCCGGGTGCCGCGGGCACGTGGAAAGACCTGACGGACTCCGTCAACTCCATGGCCGGCAATCTCACCGGCCAGGTGCGCAACATCGCCGAGGTGACGACCGCCGTGGCGCGCGGCGACCTTTCCCGCAAGATCACCGTGGACGTAAAGGGCGAGATCCTCGAGCTGAAGAACACCATCAACACGATGGTGGACCAGCTCAACGCCTTCGCTTCGGAAGTGACGCGCGTTGCGCGCGAGGTGGGCACCGAAGGCAAGCTCGGCGGACAGGCGCAGGTGCCGGGCGTCGCCGGCACGTGGAAGGACCTCACCGACACTGTGAACGTCATGGCCGCCAACCTCACCGAGCAGGTCCGCGGCATCGTCAAGGTCGTGACGGCCGTCGCCAACGGCGACCTGAAGCAGAAGCTCACCGTGAAGTCGAAGGGCGAGGTGGCAGCCCTCGCCGAGACGATCAACGACATGACGGACACGCTCGCCATCTTCGCCGATCAGGTGACGACGGTCGCGCGCGAAGTGGGTGTCGAAGGTCGCCTCGGCGGCCAGGCGAACGTGCCCGGCGCCGCGGGCACGTGGAAGGATCTCACCGGCAACGTGAACCTCCTCGCCGACAACCTCACGAACCAGGTGCGCGCCATCGCCGAGGTGACGACCGCCGTGACCAAGGGCGACCTGACCCGTTCGATCCAGGTCGATGCTCGCGGCGAGGTGGCGGAGCTGAAAGACTACATCAACACCATGATCGACAACCTCCGCCTCACCACGGAGCGCAACACCGATCAGGATTGGCTGAAGACGAACCTCGCCCGCTTCACCGGCATGCTGCAGGGCCAGCGCAACCTGTCGACCGTCGGCAGCGTGCTTCTATCCGAGCTCGTGCCGCTGGTGCGCGGACACCAGGGCGTCATCTACCAGATGGTGAACGACGAAAATCCGTACCTGAAGCTGCTCGGCAAATACGCCGACCATCCCGAGCGCGGCTACCCCAAGGAGATCGAGCTGGGCGACGGTTTCATCGGCCAGTGCGCGGTGGAAAAGCGCCGCATCCTCATCACCGACATCCCCGAGAACGCGGTGCGCGTCGGGCCATCGCTGGTGGAAGCCCTGCCGCGCAACATCGTCGTGCTGCCGGTCACCTTCGAGGACAATCTCAAGGCGGTGATCGCCGTCGCCTCCCTCTATGAGTTCGACAAGGCGCACTTGAGCCTCCTGGAGCAGATCACGGCCAGCATCGGCATCGTGCTCAACTCGATCGAAGCGACGATGCAGACGGAGGGCCTGCTGAAGCAGAGCCAGGAGCTGGCCGCCGAGCTGCAGGCGCAGCAGCGTGAGCTGCAAAAGACGAACGAGCAGCTCGAGCAGAAGGCGCAGCAGCTCGCCGAGCGCAACGTCGAGGTGGAGGCGAAGAACCAGGAGATCGAGCACGCCCGCCGCGCACTGGAGGAGAAGGCGACGGAGCTGGCCCTCACTTCGAAATACAAGTCGGAATTTCTTGCCAACATGAGCCACGAGCTGCGCACGCCGCTCAACTCGATCCTCATCCTCGGCCAGCAGCTCAGCGAGAACGCCGACGGCAACCTTTCCGATCGCCAGGTGGAGTTCGCGCGCACCATCCACGGCGCGGGCAGCGACCTGCTCAACCTCATCTCCGATATTCTCGACCTGTCGAAGATCGAATCCGGCACGGTTTCGGTCGATGCGGAGGAGCTCTACATCTCCAACCTGCTCGACACCGTGGGCAGGCCCTTCCGCCACATGGCGGATACCCGCGAGCTGGATTTCACGCTCGACGTCGATCCGCAGCTGGAATCGACCATCGTCACCGACTCGAAGCGCCTGCAGCAGGTGCTGAAAAACCTGCTCTCCAACGCGTTCAAGTTCACCACCGAAGGCGGCGTGCGTCTCTCCGCGTCGGTCGCCGCCAGCGGCTGGAACCCGGAGCATCCGATCCTCAGTCACGCTTCGAGCGTCGTCGCCTTCGAGGTTTCCGATACGGGCATCGGCATTCTGCCGGAGAAGCAGAAGATCATCTTCGAGGCCTTCCAGCAGGCGGATGCTTCCACGAGCCGCAAATACGGAGGCACCGGCCTCGGGCTTGCGATCAGCCGCGAGCTGGCCGCGCTGCTCGGCGGCGAGATCCAGTTGCGCTCGACGCCCGGCGTCGGCTCCACGTTCACGCTCTACCTGCCGCAGAAGTACATCGGCGCCTTGACGGTCGCGCGCGAGGATGAGGGAGACGCGGCGGCGCTGCCCGCGCCGGCCGCAGGGGAAACCCAGGCCATCCGTCCCCCGGAGCGTATCCCCGAGCCCATCGCCGACGACCGCGACAGCCTCGTCCCCGGCGAGGCCGTATTGCTCGTGGTGGAGGATGATCCCCACTATGCGCGCACCATCATGGAGGTCGCGCACGACAGTGGCTTCAAGGTGATCATTGCGCAGCGCGGCGCCGACGCGCTCATGCTCGCCACCGAGTTCAACCCCGACGCTGTATCCCTCGACGTGTTCCTCCCCGACATGCTCGGCTGGAGCGTCCTGAGCCAGCTCAAGCAGAACCCGGTGACGCGGCATATCCCCGTGCAGATGGTTACGCTCGATGAGAACCGTCAGCACGGTTTGGCCCAGGGCGCCTTCGCCTTCCACACCAAGCCGACCAGCGTCGACGGGCTGCGCGAGGCGCTGGCGCGCATCAAGACGTTCACGCTCCCGCGACGCCGCCAGCTTCTGGTGGTGGAGGACAACGAAGCGGAGCAAATGAGCATCCGCGAGCTCCTGGGCCACGACGACATCGATATCGTCACTGTCTCCCATGGCCGGGAGGCGCTCAACTACATGCGCGTCAACCCATGCGACTGCGTCGTGCTCGACCTCAAGCTGCCGGACATGACGGGCTTCGAGGTGCTCGACGCGATGGCCCGGGACGAGACCCTGAGCGGCATTCCCGTCGTCGTCTTCACCGGGCGCGAGCTTTCGGCTGAGGAAGACGCTCGCCTTCACAATATGGCGCGCAGCGTCGTGGTTAAGGGCGTCGAGTCGCCGGAGCGGCTGCTCGATGAAACGGCGCTGTTCCTCCACCGCGTCGTGGGGGATCTGCCGCGGGAGAAGCAGCGCATGCTGGAGCGCCTGCATGCCTGCGACGACGACCTCGTCGACCGCACCGTGCTTCTGGTCGATGACGATGCGCGCAACATTTTCGCGCTCAGCAGCGTTCTGGAGCGACGCGGTATGCGCGTTCTGACCGCGACCACCGGCAAGGAGGCGATCGAAAGCCTATCGGCATCACCCGGCGTCTCCATCGTTCTCATGGACATTATGATGCCAGACATGGACGGATACGAAACAATGCAGGCCATCCGCGCCGACGGGCGATGGGGCCGCTTGCCCATCGTTGCGCTCACCGCAAAGGCGATGAAAGGTGACCGCGAGAAGTGCCTGCAGGCGGGCGCGACGGACTATCTCGCCAAGCCCGTCAACACAGAGCAGCTGCTGGCCGCCCTGCGTACCTGGCTGCATCGCTAAGGGGGAGGCGATGGGCGTAAAGGAACCTGTCAACATTTTGCTGGTCGACGATCAGCCCGCGAAGCTCCTGAGCTACGAGGTGATCCTCGGGGAGCTGGGCGAAAACCTGATCAAGGCCAACTCCGCTGGGGAAGCGCTATCCGCGCTCCTGAAAAACGACGTCGCGGTCGTGCTGATCGACGTCTGCATGCCGGACCTCGACGGCTTCCAGCTTGCCGAGATGATCCGCGGCCATCCGCGCTACGAGAAGATGGCCATCATCTTCATCTCCGCGATCCAGGTGACGGACTTCGACCGCATCCGAGGCTATAAGACCGGTGCGGTGGATTATGTTCCCGTACCGGTGATCCCGGAGATTTTGCGCGCGAAGGTGCGCATCTTCACCGACCTCTATCGCAAGAACCGTCAGCTCGAGGAGCTTGCGGCAGATCTGGAGCGCCGCGTCGCGGAGCGCACCGCCGAATTGGAGCATTCCACCGAACGGTTGCGGGAAAGCGAGGAACGGTTGCGCCAGGCCCTCAGCGCAGCGCGCATGGGCACCTGGCGACGTGATCTGTCGACCCAGATCAGCCACCGGGATGCGAGCTTCAACGTCATCATGGGACTGGATGCGGCGGAATCCACCGCGTCGGTGGAGCAGCGCCTGCAGGAGATCTACCCGGACGACCGCGAGGCCGTCACCGCCGCCTGGCGCAAGGCCGTGGAGGCGCGCGGCGTCTATGAAGCCGAGTTCCGCATCCGGCGCCCCGACGGCGCGGTGCGCTGGGTGCGCGATCAGGGCCGCTTCATCCCCGGGTCCGAAGGCCACGCCGACTGCCTCGCAGGGCTCACCGTCGACATCACGGAGCGCAAGCGGGCCGAGGAAGCCCAGGCGCTGCTGATCCAGGAGCTCAATCACCGCGTCAAGAACATGCTGACGACCGTGCAGGCGATTGCGATGCAAAGCCTCGACGGCGGCCATGGCGCCGACCGGGAGCGGTTCTTGTCGCGCATCCAGGCGCTCGCGACCTGTCACAACCTTCTGACGCGCACGAGCTGGGAAGGCGCCAACCTGCGCGATATCCTCGAAAGCACCTTTGCGCCCCACCGGGCGTTGCAGGCCTCGCAGCGCATATCGCTCTCCGGGCAGGATGCGCTGCTGTCGTCCCGCGATGCGCTCTCGGTGACCTTGGCTCTGCACGAGCTCGTCACCAATGCCGTCAAGCACGGGGCCTTCGCGAACAACGATGGACGGGTTGATCTCTCCTGGCAGGTCGAGCCCTCGACACCCACGGCACGCCTCCGGCTCGCCTGGAGCGAGCAGGGCGGCCCGCCGGTCAGTAAGCCGAGCCACAAAGGGTTCGGCTCGCGGCTTTTATCATCGCTGGCGGCGCAGTCGGGCGCGGCCTACACCTGCGAATATTTGCGCACGGGGTTCAAATGCGAGCTGGCACTTCCCTTAGAAATGATGAGAGCATGATCGACGTACTGGCAGGCAAGCGGGTGCTGGTGCTCGAGGACGAGCCCCTGATCGCCATGGTGCTGGTGGACATCCTCGAGGAGGCCGGCTGCACGGTGATCGGCCCCGCGCACGATGCCGACCAGGCGGCATCCCTGATCGCCAAAAACGAAATCGACGTCGCGGTGCTGGACGTGAATCTCGGCTCTGGCCGCACATCGGCCGCGGTTGCGGATTCGCTCAAAAGCGCCGGCACGCCTTTCATCTTCGCCACCGGCTACGGTGAAATGGGTTTGCGGAGCAGCGATCGCGGCCATCTTCGCGTGGACAAGCCCTACTGCGCCGACACCATTCTCGCGACGGTCGCACAGGCCCTGCAAGCCGCCTGAGATCCCAGCTGGCGCTTTCCGTGCATGCCCTCGCGCCGCTTGGCCGCACGCTTTAACCTTACCATCACGCCCACGCACAATCGATGAGGCGGCCGCTGCGACCGGTGCCGGCATTTGTGCTCTCCGCGGCACGATCCTTGCTTCCTATAGCGCTCCAATAGGTGCGCGCCATTCGAATGGCCGCGGAGGGGACAGCGCTTGCCGAAATGAGCCACACTCTTATTTCCCGTTCCGGTGCAGACAGCCAGTTGCGGCGGCGCAAGCGGCTCATCGGCGAGGCGATGTCGATCGCGATCGTGATCGGCGACGTGGTCTGCATCCTCGCGCTGTCCGTGGTGACGGGCGTCGTTTACCATCAGCTCGCCTACGGCGCGCCCGGCGACGTGCTGTCGTTCCTGAGGATCGGCGGCGTGATCGCCGCGGTGGTGGTGATTTCCAACCTGTTCCGCGGTGAATATCAGCTCAGCCATTTCCTCAGCGTCGCGCCCCACGCGCGGCGCACGCTCCAGCTCTGGAATGTCACCTTCATCGGCCTCCTGCTCGTCGCCTTCATCGGCAAGGTGACCGAGGTCTATTCGCGCGGCTGGCTGTTGCTCTATTACGCGTCCGGCCTTCTAGCGCTGCTGTTTCTGCGCTATCTCGCCGTCAAGATCGTTCGCCGCTCGACGGGCAGGAACATGATCGCGACGAAGCGCGTCTTCCTCATCGGCAACGCCGGGCAGATCGAACGCTTCCTTTCCGAGCACCGGCCGAGCCGTGGCGGCATCGAGATCGTCGGCTGCCGCTTCCTGAGCGCTGAGGTGCTGTCGGGCTCGACGGGCGAACGCCAGCGCGCCTTGCAGCGGGAGCTGGCCTCCGTCATCCCGAGCATCCGCCAGCTTGAGCCCGACGCTGTTTTCATCGTGACGCCATGGTCGGAGCAGTCGGTCGTCGACGGATGCATCGAGGCGCTGCTGAGCCTGCCGGCGGAAATTCATCTGCTGCCGGGCTATGTCTTCGAAAGATACAGCAACGCACAGCTCGCCCGGCTGGGGCCGATCGCGAGCCTGCAGCTCGTACGCCTGCCGCTGTCGCGCCTCGAGCTGGTGCAGAAACGCCTCTTCGATGTCGTGCTGTCGACCGTAGGGCTCGTCCTTCTCGCCCCCCTGCTGCTCGTCATCGCGCTGCTGATCAAGCTCGATAGCCGCGGGCCGGTGTTCTTTTTGCAGCGGCGCTATGGCTTCAATCAGAATCCGTTTCGTATCATCAAATTCCGCACCATGGTGACGCTCGACGACGGACCCGTCGTGAAGCAGGCGACCCGGGGCGATCCGCGCATCACCCGCGTCGGCCGCTGGCTGCGCGCTTCGAACCTCGATGAGCTGCCGCAGCTTTTCAACGTGTTGAAGGGCGAGATGTCGCTCGTGGGGCCTCGCCCGCACGCGCTGTCCCACAACCGCGAATACGAGCACATCATCGCCCGCTATGCCCGGCGCCATAACGTCAAGCCGGGCATCACGGGATGGGCGCAGGTGCACGGTGTGCGCGGTGAAACCGACACCCAGGAAAAAATGCAAAAGCGCGTCGAGTACGACCTGTTCTACATCGAGCACTGGTCGCTTTCGCGCGACTTCATCATTCTGCTATGGACCGTGCTTTCGCCGACGGCCTACCGTAACGCGCACTGACGCCGGATCGCGCGTGGCGCGCCAGCGCCGGCGCGTCAGCCGATCTTCTCAGGCCCCTTAAAGCGCCCGTAGACCGAGCGCGATGTGGACGTGAAAAGCACGACGTCATAGGCTTCGGGCTCGCCGCCCATTCCTGGCGACCCCGCCGGCATGCCGGCGACGGCAAGGCCGATGGCTTCGGGGCGCTCATCGAGGAGCCGCTGCAATGCGGCGGCAGGAACGTGCCCTTCGATGATATATCCGGAGACCTCCGCGGTATGGCAGCCGGCGAGGTCCAGCGGCACGCCGACTTGGCGCTTCAGCGCTTTGACGTTCGGGGAATTGATCACGGTGACGGGAAAGCCCGCCGCTTCGATGTGCTTGCCCCAGTCGGTGCAGCAGCCGCAGTTGGGGTCCTTGTGCAGCGTCACGGAAGGGCGGCCGCTCGCGAAAGCCGCGGGCGCAGCCAGGGACACTGCCGCTGCACCGATTGTGCCGATAGCCTGCCGCCGAGTGAACATGTCGAACCTCCATTGGATGCCGCCTGGGAGGCTAGCATCACCCCGGGGGCGTGCAGCAATAGATTGAGTGCGGCTTGCGCGCGCTGTGCGCGTCGTTGGTCGGCAAGCGGCCCGTTAGAACAGCGTCGCGAGACCCCACGCGAGGCTGACCCAGAACAGCACCGTGGCGCTGACGGTGAGGATGAACGGCCAGCGCGAGCGCGGCGTCTCCACGGCGTTGACGGGCAGCGTTTCCCCCGCGATGAGATCGGGCTGCACTTTGCACAGAAGCGCCGAGGCACGCTCGATTTCGGACTGATAATCGCGCAGGCGGGCGAGCGTGATGATGTCATACCGCGCGTAGCCGGGCTGAGCCGCCGCCGCCCCACCCGCTTCGCTGGAAGAAATTGCGGCCCCGAAGCCGGAGTCGCCTTTCGACGGAATTTGCAGGCTGTCAGTCACGCCAAGATCACCTATCCGCTGCCCCTCCAGCGGTGCTAGTCCATCCCCCGCGGGAGCATAAGCTCAAACAAGCTTTAGGCTTAACCGCCCGGCCGCTTCAATGCGGCATGTCCGACCTCAGACGATCTTCTGCTCGACCGCGATGCGGATGAGCTGCATCGGCGTACGGGCGCTGAATTTGGCCCGCAATGCCGAGCACGTCGTCGCCACCGTCTTGTAGGAGACGTTTATCAGCGCCGCGATCTCCGACATGCTTTTGCCCTTGGCGAGCAGGCGCAGCACCTCGCGTTCGCGCGTGCTGAGCACCACCGAATCCCCCTGGTTGCGAAGGAAGGCGATCTTCTGGGCCATGTCCTGGGGCAGGGAATGACCGCCCGCATGCACCTCGCGGATGGCGTTGAGGAAGGTCTGGGGATCGTCGCTCTTGCTGACGTAGCCCTTCGCGCCGCCCTCGATCGCCTGCGCCGCGAACATCGGATCATCGTTCATGCTGAACATGATGATGCGCGCACGCGGCTCGCGCACCAGGATGCGGCGGGCGAGCTCGAAGCCCGACACATCGGGAAGGTTGATATCGATAACTGCCACGTCAGGCTTGTGGGCGGCAAAAACATCCTGCGCCATCGCGGCGTTTCGCGCCTCGAGCATGATCATGTCCCCGGTCTCGGCCAGGAGGGCGCGGCAGCCGGATAACACGATGGGATGGTCGTCGACGATAAGGACTTTCACGGCAATGGTTCGGCTTTGTCCAGCGACTGGTATATTGTAACAAATAGCCGCGGGAAGTTCGGCGGTCAAATAACGGGAAAAAAAGCTGCCCGCCGAGGGAGCAACCGGCGGGAGGGTGGCCATGTCGATACGATTCCGGCTGAATGCGCTGATCGTGGCCGTGATGGCGCTGGGACTAGCCATCCTCGTCCTGGCGATGATCATCAGCGCCGGGCCGCGCATCCGGGCCGAGAACGACAGCATCATGCGGCTGGCCAAGGAGTTCGTCGAAACGACGATCGAGAGCCTGCAGGGCACTCCGGACCCCGGCGCCCGCCTCAAGGTGCTGCTCGACGGCCTGCGCGAGCTGCGGCACGTCCACATCTACAGCATCGACGATCCCACCACGCCCCACGCGCTGGAGGACGAGTCCGAGCATGGCGATGCCCCCGCATGGCTGGAGCGGCTCGGGCGCTCCTCGGACGTGGTGGAGGTGCCGGTCGTGGTGAACGGGCATGACTTCGGCACGCTCGTCATCGCCCCGCGGTTTTCCGACGAAGCCACCGAGATCTGGGATTCGATCCTCAGTTTCACCTTCGGCGGAGCGGCCATCGCCGTTGCCGCCATGCTCCTCATCAGCATCATGATCGCCCACCTGCTGAAGCCGATCAAAAGCATCGGCGATGCGTTGATGGTGCTGGAGGCCGGCCGCTACGACATCGCGGTTCCCGAGAGCGGTCCGCCGGAAATCTCCGACATCTGCCGCAAGCTCAACCTTCTCGCGTCGACGCTGGAAGCGACGGTCGCCGAAAATCGCCGTCTGGCGCAGCGCATCATTCGCGTGCAGGACGAGGAGCGGAAGGATCTCGCCCGCGAGCTGCACGACGAGCTGGGGCCGTATCTCTTCGCCATCCGCGCCGCCATCAGCGCCCACAAGGCCGAGCTGCAGCGCGGATCCGACGATCGCGCCAAGCTGGTGCAGACCTGCGACACGCTGGTGGAGCGCATGGAGACGATCCAGCGCATGAACCGCGGCGTGCTGCAGAAGCTGCGCCCACTAGGCCTTGAGGAATACGGCCTCAAGTCGAAGCTGAAGTCGCTCATCGCCATGCTGCGCGAGAGCCACGCCGAGGTGGAGATCAACCTCGCCGTCGACGACAACCTGCCGCCCGGCGACGAGACGAGCACGCTGACGATCTACCGGCTGGTGCAGGAGGGCTTGACCAACGCCCTCCGCCACGCCGGCGCAACCGTGATCGATATCGCCATCGGCACGGCGCTCCCCGACGAGACGCCCCCGGCGCTGCGCAAGCCGTCGCGGCCTGTCGTGCATGTGATCGTTACCGACAACGGACGCGGTCTGCCCGAAGGCGCGAAATCCAACTACGGCATCGCCGGCATGAGCGAGCGTGTCTGGGCCACGGGCGGCGAGATGCGGATGAGCGGCCGGCCGGGCGGCGGGCTGACGTTGGACGCATGGATTCCCGTCGCTGCTACTGCCTGATGGCAAGCGCAGAAGAGAAGTAGCGCAGGTTTTCGGCGCGACCGTCCATCGGCCGAAAGGCAACTTTGAAATCGGCGGCGTCTGCAGCAATGGCGGCGGCCGCGTTGCCTTCAAACAAGGGCACACGCGCTTCTCGCAACGGACATCGACGATTTGCGCTTTGTTTTAAGGCTTTTTGCGCCGCTGGCTGCAAAAGCAGTAGCTTGAGCCTGTCGCCAAATGGGCACACGGCAACTCGAGACTGCCGGCCGCCTGCGCGCAAGTTTGGAAGTCGGTTTCTCAATCTCTCACGTACCCGTTGCTGTAGCCCTCACCTACCAATTGCAACCGGGGGAAAGAGTTGTCGCGTGCCCCATGCCCGGCAACTTTTGTTTTTCGCCCCGCAGAAAATGAGTACGCCGCCGACACCCAGTGCCGGCGGTTCGGGGGAGAGCAAATGAAGCGTACCAGTAGCGTAGTGCCTGCGCTTTTCGCAGGCATGGTGGCGTTAGTGCCAGCCACAGTATCCGCGCAAGAGGCGCCCGAGCCGGCGCCTGCAGCCGACCAGCTTCCGCCGGTCGACGTCATCCAGAAACAGCAGGCGTCCGCGCCGAAGAAGAAGGCCGCCGCCAGGAAGAAGCAGGTGTCTCCCGCGCCGCAGCCACCGACGGCCGCTGCTGCAGCGCCCATCGACGAGCCGCAGAACCCGAACTCGGTCTACGGTTCGCCCGCCAGCGCCGGTGCCGCAGAGCGTGCGTATGAAAGCGCCAGCACACCGGTCAATCCGACCCAGCTCATACCGACGAACCTGCAAGGCTTCTCGAGTTCGGCATCGCACATCACGCCGCAGGACATCGCCGAGGAGCGCCCGCGCAACCTCAACGAGGCGCTGACCCGCATTCCCGGCGTGATTGTCGTCAACGACGACGCGATGGCCCACCACGGTGGCATCGGCATGCGCGGCTCTCCGCCCCGCCGTTCGCGCAAGATGCTCGTGATGGAAGACGGCCACACCGTCAATCTCGCACTGTGGCTCGACCCGTCGGTGCACTATTGGGCGCCCGTCGAACGTACCGAAGGCGTCGAGGTGATCCGCGGCACTGTCATCACCCATGGCCCGAACAACAACTTCGGCGTCATCAACTCGCGCAACCTGTCGCCCTTCGGACCCGACGAGACGGTGATCAGCTCGGCGATCGGCTTCACCCGCACCAAGGCAGGGTCGTATACGCCCATCAATGAGATCGAAGTCGAGGACGACGGCGAGGTGAAGATTAAGTACGGCGATACCGTGCACGGCAAGTCCGACACCGACATCTCCGCCCGCTGGCACGTGCACACGCGGCAGTCGGTCGACAACGTCGGGCTCGTCGCCTCCTACACCGGCGCCGACGTGCAGGGCGCCTGGGATACCGAGCGGCTGCGGATCAACGACTTCTACGGCGCCGTCGGCTGGAAGGGATCATCTTCCGACCTCGTTGTCTCGGCCATCCATGCCCGTCAAAAGGACAACTACGACGAGCAGAACTTCCTCGGCAGCGAGCTGGAGATCGAGTTCGAAGATCCCGCCATGGCCACCAAGGCGAACGCCGCGCGGATTGCCGGCGGCCTGGCAGAGCAGCAGTTCAACATGCTGAAGCACTGCAAGACCTGTTTTGCGCCGGCCGCTGGCCTCAATACCTACACCGGCGAAGTCTGGCGCGGCCAGGTGGTCCACAACGCTTACCTGGACGAGGACACCACGATCACCAGCCGCTTCTACGCGGGCTATCATAGTCGCGATCGCTACCAGCTCGTTTCGACGGAATCGTTGCCGACCGGCGTGCCGGGCGCTGCGCCCGACGTCGAGACGGACCCCGATGGATCGCAGGAGATCAAGCTCGGCATCGACAGCATGTTCGGGCGCCTGCGCACGTTCCGTCACCTCGGTGGCGAGGTGCGCGGTGAGTGGGCCAACCGTGATCTCCTCGGCTTCCGCCAGGACTTCCAGGCGGGCATCCGTTACGAATACCAGGACATGACGAACAAGAACGTCCTGGGCCGCAACAACGAGATCATGAAGAACGGCAACAAGGGCGTCGTCGACTTCTTCGACCGCTCCCTCGATGCCAACACGGTCTCCGCGTTCATGCAGTCGAACATCTACGTTGCGAAAGACTTCAACGTGCTGCCGGGCATCCGCTTCGAGTGGTACGATGTCAGCCGCCGCAACCGCGTTGTCGCTGCCGAGGAAGGCGAGGCGGAGGGCGCCCGGAATTGTAATGGCGTGCCGGGGGCGACCACGTGCCTCGAGATTGAAGACATCCTGTCAAACCCCAATCCCGCGCGCGAAAGCACCTCGAGCTTCAATGCTCTGCCAGGTGTTGCGTTCGCCTACACCGGTCTCAGGAGCACGACCGTCTACGGCGGCTATCATCGCGGTCTGACGACGTCCGTGCTGCGCAACGAGGACTTCCCGTCACCGGATGAGATCGGCGACAACTTCAACATCGGCGTCCGCAGCTCGGCCATCAAAGGCTTCAACTTCGAGGTCGCGGGCTTCTACCAGCTCTTCGAGAACTTCCAGTACGGTGAATCGTTCTCGGCCATCACCGGCGACCGCGAGTTCGGCCGTGCCGATAAAGTCGAGGTCAGCGGCGTCGAGCTTTACGGCCGCCTCAACTCCCAGCCGTTCACCGGCGGCCCGCTCAACTTCTTCGCCGCGGGTAACTACACCTACGCGCGCAGCATCCTGAAGAACGCCTACACCTACGACGACAACGGCGATATCGACGACATCTACAACGGCAATCGCGTTCCCGAGACGCCGTGGCATGTCGCCGCTCTCACGCTTGGCGTCGAAGGCACCACCGGTTGGCGTTGGAATGCCAGCGCCACGTGGACCTACCGCGGTTCGTTCTTCACCGATGCGGCCAACACGCCGTATGGCCTCGGTGGAGAATATGACTGCGAGGCCGACGAGTGCGAGATCGAGGAGGCCGGTGAAGGCGGCGGGGTGCCATCCGTGTGGCTGCTGTCGGCGCGGTTCAACCTCGAGCTCGGCGACAGCGGGGCCAGCATCTTCGTGGCCGGCGACAACCTGCTCGACAAATTCTACCTCACCGACCGTGAGGACGGCATGAAGCCGGGGCTTGGCCGCACGGTCTGGACCGGGTTCACCTACAAGTTCTGATCCGACTAAAAAGCGTCTTCCGTACGCTGAGCCGCTCCCATACCCCCAGGGTGGGAGCGGCTTTTTTATATGGATGCGCGTGCTTGAAGTTGACGGACGCCGCTGAACCGCCGTGGCGTCAGACACGCAGCCCCCGGCGGTGGAAGCGTCAGCGCGCCGCCAGCGAGGAGAGCAGCCGCTGAGGCTCCGGCACCCGCTTTGGGATCTGGCGCAGCATCCTGTGCTTTTCCACGATGCGTGCCAGCAGCGCGCCCAGCAGGACGCCGCCCGGCGCCGACAAATTCTCGCCGGGGCATTCGATGAAGGCGAGGCCGCGATTGTGGCCTTCGCGGTAACGTGCCTGCTCGCCGATCGCGCCCGGCAAGAGATTGAAGTCGCCCACCTCGAGATAGGCGCGGGCCGCTTCTTCCTCGCCGGCATCGAGGACGCGTGAGAGCGCCGCATAAAGGCGCGATTTCGGAATGCCCGAAGCCCGCAAGCCATAGAACAGCTCCGACGCGGGCTGGAGATCGTCGAAGCAGGCCCCGGTGGGCTGCACCACGAAATGAGCTACGCTCGCAATTTCCACCGTCAGCTCCGGATCGCGGCCTGGGCCATCGACGATGAGCAAGTCGACGTCGGATTCGCCGGCAATGGCGGAATCCACATTGCTGTAGGCGGCGACGTTGAGCGGGGGAAAAACGCGATGCTGCTCGCGCTGATGCCGCCAGCGGCTGACGGTACGCTGGCCTTCGTCGAGATCGGCCAGGGTGGTGTTGAGGCCGCGCCGGGCGGCGACGGCACAGAGCGCGCGGGCGAGAGTGGATTTGCCGACACCGCCTTTGCGGCTTACGAACGCGACCACGACTGTCATTTTTACACCGTACCCATACTAACTCGCATCACCGGCTTATGGTTAAAAAGCGGCGGCAGATGGGCAGGCGGAATGACCCTCCTTTGCTGAAGATAGTAGAAAGCTGGTCAATGGCGCCGTGTCGTCGGGCTTTATTTGTATCGACGGTACGATACCGGTGCCTGTGTAGGTCAAAGGCCTTCGAACAGGCGCGTACTCCGACGTGACGGCAACCGTTTTTGAGAAGCTGAAGAGCCCATGACGAAGAAGATGCCCGCTGCCGCGGAAGTTCGGCCGAACGACCTCGAGGCCTTCTGGATGCCCTTCACGGCCAATCGCGAGTTCAAGCGAGCACCGCGCCTGTTCGTGGCCGCCGAGGGCATGCACTATGTGACCGCGGACGGCCGCCGCGTGCTCGATGGCACTTCGGGGCTGTGGTGCGTCAATGCCGGGCACTGCCGGCCCCGGATCGTTGCGGCGATCCGTCGCCAGGCGGGCGAATTGGACTTCGCGGGCACATTCCAGATGGGGCACACGAAGGCGTTCGAGTGCGCTTCACGGCTCGTCAACATCGCTCCGCCCGGGTTCGACCGCGTGTTCTTCACCAACTCCGGTTCCGAAGCGGTCGACTCCGCGCTCAAGATCGCGATCGGATATCACCGCGCGAAGGGCAACGCCGCCAAGACGCGGCTGATCGGACGCGAGCGCGGCTATCACGGCAGCAACGTGGGCGGCACGTCGGTGGGCGGCATCGGCGCCAACCGCAAGATGTTCGGCCCGCTGCTCGCGGGCACCGACCACCTGCGCCATACGCACGATCCGGATCGCAATGCCTTCAGCCGCGGCGAGCCGCTGCTCGGCGCCGAGCTGGCCGACGATCTGGAACGGCTCGTCGCCTTGCATGACGCCTCGACCATCGCCGCCGTCATCGTCGAGCCGGTGGCCTGCTCGGCCGGCGTTTACGTTCCGCCCCTGGGATACCTGCAGCGCCTCGCGGCGATCTGCGCCAAGCATGACATCCTCCTCATTTTCGATGAGGTCATCACGGCGTTCGGCCGCCTCGGCGCGCCTTTTGCGGCTGAATATTTCGGCGTCGAGCCGGACATCATCACCACCGCCAAGGGCATCACCAACGGTGCGGTGCCCATGGGCGCCGTGTTCGTGCGGGATGAGATCTACGATGCGTTCATGCAAGGCCCGGAGACGGCGATCGAGCTGTTCCACGGCTACACCTATTCGGGGCATCCGCTGGCGTGCGCCGCCGCGCTCGCCACCCTCGAGACGCTGCAGGAGGAGGGCCTGCTGACCCGCGCCGCCGAGCTGGCACCCTACTGGGAGGAGCGCGTGCACACGCTCGCGGGACTTCCGCACGTGGCCGACATCCGCAATATCGGTCTCATCGCCGCCATCGAGTTCGCGCCGATCGAGGGCGCACCCGGCCGGCGCGCCCATGCCCGCTTCCTCGAAGCGTTCCAGCGCGGCCTCCTGGTGCGCGCAACGGGCGACGTGATCGCGCTCGCACCCCCGCTCATCATCTCGAAAGAGGAGATCGACGTGCTCGTGGGCGTGATGGCGGATGTTCTGCAATCCGTCAGCGACTAGGAGACCGGGACGGCAGTCCCGATCTCCGGCTTGCGCACGCACGTGTCCTAGAACGCCTCCCGCACCACCCTATCGGCATCGGGCGTCGCGAGCCGTTCCAGCGGCTTGCGGCCGAACATCAAAAACAGGGTCGGCGTCAGGAACGCATCGAGCAGCGTCGCCGATATGAGGCCGCCGAATATGGTCACCGCGACCGGATGCAGGATCTCCTTGCCCGGCTCGTAGGCGCCGATCAGCAGTGGCACGAGCGCGATCCCGGCGGCGAGCGCCGTCATCAGCACCGGGCGCAACCGCTCCAGCGTCCCGCGCACCACCATCTCGCGGCTGAAGCGTTCACCTTCGAACAGCACGAGATTGATGTAGTGGCTGATCTTCAGAATCCCATTGCGGGTCGCGATGCCGGCGAGGGTGATGAAGCCGATGGCGCTCGCCACCGAGAACGGCTGGCCGGCGATCCATAGCGCCGCGACGCTGCCGATCAGCGCCAGCGGAACGTTCCCCATGATGATGAGCGCCAGCACGCCCGATCTATAGCGCGTGTAGAGCACCACGAAGATCAGGAGCAGCGAGGCGGCCGATAGCAGCCCGATCATGCGCGAGGCTTCCTCCTGCGCCTGGAACTGGCCCTCGAGGCTCGCGAAGTAGCCCTGGGGCAGGGCGGTGCTCGAAATTGCGGATCGTATATCCGCAACGATGCGCGCCATGTCCGAGCCGTCGGTATTGGCGAACACGGCGATGCGCCGGCGGCCGTTCTCCCGCTGGATCTGGTTCGGGCCGTCGGTCTCGCTGATGTCAGCGATGGCCGCCAGCGGAATGCGCCCCGCGGGACTTTCGATCAGCATCTCGCCCAGGGCCCGCGTGCTGCGGTCGCTATCCGACAGCCGGACGACGACGTCGAAGCGCTTCTGCCCGTCGGCGATCTGCGACACGATCTGCCCGTTCGAAAGCGCCTCCAGGGCCTCGGTTACGCGGTTGGGATTGAGGCCGTAGAGCGCCGCTTTGGCATAGTCGACCCGCACCTGTAGCTGCGGAATACGCACCTGCTTTTCCGTTTGCAGGTCGACGACGCCGGGAATGGTGCGCATGCGCTCTTCCAGCTCCGCCGCCAGGCCGCGCAGGGTGTCGTAGTCGTCGCCGTAAATCTTGAGGGCGAGCTGCGCGCGCACGCCCGACAGCATGTGGTCGAGCCGGTGCGCGATGGGCTGGCCGACCGTGATGCTCGCCGGCAGCGCCGATAGTCGCGAGCGGATATCCGCCAGCACCTCCTCGCGGGCGCGCTCCGATTTCACAAGGTCCACGTCGAGCTCGCTGTTGTGCACGCCTTCGGCATGCTCATCGAGTTCCGCGCGGCCCGTGCGCCGCCCCACGGACCGCACCTCGGGCACCCCGGCGACGATCTCTTCCGCGAGTCGTCCGATGCGGTCGGATTCGGCAAGGCTGATGCCCGGTTGGAGCACGACGCTCACCAGCACCGTGCCTTCGTTGAAGGCGGGAAGGAACGCGCGCGGCAGCGCGAGCCCGGCGGTCACCGCGGCTATGATGGCGACCAGAGGCAGGCCGATCACGAAGCCCGGGCGCGCGAAGCACCAGTCGAGGGCCGCGGCCTGCCAGCGCTTCAGGACCCGCACGAGCGCGGTGTCGTGCTCGGCGAGGTTGCGCATGCGCGGCAGCAGCCAGTAGCTCAGCACCGGCGTCACCGTCACCGACACGACGAGGCTCGCGAGGATGGAAACGATGAATGCGATGCCGAGCGGCGTGAACAGCCGTCCCTCGATGCCCGACAGCGCGAACACGGGCATGAAAACCAGGACGATGACGACGGTCGCATAGACGATCCCGGATCGCACCTCCATCGCCGCCTGCGCGACCACCTCCATGAGGGAGCGCCTGTCCTGTCCGTCGGCTGCCCTATGCAACCCGAGACGCCGGTAGATGTTCTCGACGTCCACGACCGCATCGTCGACGAGCGCGCCGATGGCGATCGCAAGCCCGCCCAGCGTCATGGTGTTGATCGACATGCCCATGAGTTGGAAGACGAGCAGCGTCGTCAGGACGGAAAGGGGGATCGCGAGCAGCGATATGAACGTGGTCTGCCAGTTGAGGAGAAACAGGAAGAGGACGATCGCCACGCAGACCAGCGCTTCCACCAGCACGCGCAAGAGGTTCGCGATCGACGTCTCGATGAACCCGGCCTGGCGGAACTGGATGTCCGTGGTGCGCACGCCCTCCGGCATGATCCGCTGCAACGCGGGCAGCATCTCCTCGATCTGCCGCGTGATACGCACCGTGTCCGCGTCGGGCTGCTTCTGCACGGCGAGGATCACCCCGGGCTGGCCGTTGAAACCGGCCTCACCCCGCTTCGTGCGCGCCGCGAAGTCGACGTCGGCCACCTGGTGCAGCGCGATGACGTGCCCGTCGCGGTAGGCGACGGCAAGGTTGCGCAAGTCCTCGATGCGCGTCGTGCGCGCGATGTTGCGGATGAGGTATTCGCGTGCCTTGAGGTCTACGAAGCCCCCGCCGGTGTTGGCGCCGAACTGCTTGATCGCCTGTTCGATGGCGTCGTACCCGATATCGAGGCTGGTCATGCGCCGCGGATCGGGCACGATACGGTATTGACGCACCTCGCCGCCGAGGGGGATGACCTGCGCAACGCCGGGCACGGTCAGCAGTTGCGGACGGACGGTGAAGTCCGCCAGCTCGCGCAGAGTCATCGCATCGACCGTGGTGCTCGACATGGCGATGAGCATGATCTCGCCCATCACCGAGGAGATCGGCCCCATCTGCGCGGCAACGTTGCGCGGCAGCTGCTCGCGCACGAGCTGCAAGCGCTCTGCCACCTGCTGACGGGCGCGGTAGATATCCACCGACCAGTCGAACTCGACGTAGACGATCGAGAGGCCGGCGCTCGAGACGGAGCGCACGCGGCTTACGCCGGGCATACCGTTCATCGCCGTCTCGATCGGGTAGGTGACGAGAAGCTCGACCTCCTCGGGCGCAAGGCCCTCCACCTCCGCCATCAGCGTGACGGTGGGTCTGTTGAGGTCGGGAAAGACGTCGACCGGCAGCGTGCGCAGTGTCACGAGCCCGTAAAGCGCCAGCGCCAGGGCGCCGATGACGACGAACAGCCGGTTGTTGAGGCTGGCGCGAATGATTGCGTCGAACATGGCTGCCTCACCGCACCTGGTTGATAAGCTCGGCGCCGTCGACGACGATGCGCTCGCCCGCCGCGACGCCATCGAGGATCACCACGTGCTCGCCGTCCAGCGGCGCAACGCGCACGGGAAGCGGCTTGAAGAGCTGCGGTCCTTCCTTCGCCCACACCCGCGGCAGGCCATTCGGCGCGCGCACGACAGCGGCATCCGGCAGCACGATGCCGTCGATGAGCTTGCCCTGCTGGATGAGCACCTTCACCGCCGAGCCGATGGTGAGCCCTTCGTGCGTCTCGTCCACCTTGAACTGCAGCGGCTGCGCCTGCTGGCGCAGCGAAGGGGCGCGCCCGACGAAGGCGAGCTTGATCGAATGGTTTTCGGGATCGAGGGCATGGGCCTCGGCAATGTCCGGGTCGGCGTGCTCCGCCCCGCCGATGGCTTCGATCCACAGCCGGTGCGGATCGACGATCTCGAAGAGCGTATCGCGCGTCGTTACGACCTGGCCCGCGCGCACATTGGCGACCGAGATGATGCCGGCCACGGGCGCCGTGAGCGGGATCAGCTCGCTGTCCTTCTGCACCAGCACGCGCTGCTGCTCGCGCAGGGCTTCCAGCTCGGCGCGCGTGTCGTCGATCTCCTTCTGCGCGACGACGCCGGCTATGCGGCTGAGACGCGCGAGCTTCTGCTCGGCGATCTTGAGCTTGCCCGCCACCTCGGCGGTGAGCTGCTGCATGGTCCCGAGGTCGGCAATAGGAATGCTGGGTGATAAAAATGCCAGGACCTCGCCCGCCTCGACCCGCTGGCCAACGTGGGAGATGCCGCGCTCGGAGAGGCCGATGCGGCCGTCCATCGGCGCCTGTACCTGCCCGAACGAGGACGGATCAGGCACTACCGTGCCGATCAGCTCGCGGGCGCGGCGCGTCGGCTTCTGCTCTGCGATCACCGTGCGCACATTGAGCAGGCGCTGCGAGGGCTTCGGCAGGAACACATCGCCATTGGGAAGACGGCGCGGCGCTGCGGTCTGCACGCCGGCCGCAGGTGCGGGCTCGTCCGCGTGGTCGTGGCCTTCGTGGGCGCGCGCGGCTTCCGGATACGCAGCGACCGCGAATGCCGCGCCCAGCAGCAGCATCGGCAGCAGGCGCTGGGACGTAGGTGCATGCGCATCCGCCGTGCCGTCCTCGAAAGGCACGGGCATGGCGACAGGGCGGAACGCGAAGGCGAGGACGAATCCGAACAGCGCGGCGAGCCCGGCGATGATCCAGGTGTAGGTGTTCGCCATGGCCGTTGCCCAGGTGCCCGGCGCCATCTCGTGTGCGTGCTCCGCTTCGGGAATGGTGAGATCGCCGGAAAGCTCGGTCGTTGCCCCGCCGATGCCGACGGTGAACTTCAGCGGATTGACGCCGGGATCATCCGCCCAGGGCGCGGCGATTTCGTACGTGCCGGCGCTCGCCGCCGTGGCGGTTCCCCCCGGAATGCCGTCCACCGTGAGCGTGATGGTCGCGCCATCCACCGGCGCGTTCGTCGCCTTGCGGTCGAGATAGATCTTCAAGGTGCGGTCGGCCACCTCGCCGACGAGCTCGAGGTCTTCGCCGGCGATTTCGATTTGCGGCAGATTACCCGTTGCCGCCGGCGCGGGCTCGTCGTGGTCATGGTCACCATGGGCGAATGCAGCGGCGGAGAGCGTGAAAAAGCAAAGTAGTAGCGCGATAACGCGGTTCATGGCGGCGTCCCGAAGCTCGATGGGCATCGTGGCAGCGCGGGAAGAACGGAGCTGTGGCGGCGCAATGCCCGCTAGGACGCTTAAGGCGCCTTGCCCATTCGCTCGTCGCGCTGATCGTCGTGGGCACACCGCGCGCGCGGTCTGCCCCGGATCACGCCGTCAGTCGTGGGGGACGCAGGGGAGGATAGGGGAGCTGGCCGTAGGGGAGCGCACCGTTGCGCTCGAGGCGAGCTTGAGCCGGATCGGTGCTGGGCGGCACGAATCCACCGGAAGCGAGCAGGGCAGTCGCGACGCAGCAGTGCGCGTGTACGTGCATGCAGTCCTGATCGGGGACGGGATGGTTGTCGCGCTGGCCGGTGTCGTGAGCATGGCTGAGGTAGCCGGCATCGGCCGCCGTCGCCCCGCTCCCGCCGGGCATGCCATCCGCGTCGTGCATATGCGCGAAGCCGTGCGCGCTGGCGTGGTCGTGAAGATGCAGTACAGGCAGGCCGCCACCCCCGAGCATTGCGAGGGCGAGCAGCGTCACGATCATGAAATGCCTGACGATCCTGTTCACGCCGCCAGCAAAGCCGCCCGCTTCCCGTTCGTCAAGGCCGGCATGTCGTCGGGCCCGCGACATCGAGGCCTGAAGTGCAGGGCCTAAAGTATAAGGTGCGGCGGGTGACACGGCTTCGTCAAAGATGGGCAGTAGGCGTGAGGGCACGAATGAATCATCGCTTGGAAAGGAATCAGATGAAGGTTTCCACGTTCACCGCCGCCGGTATGGCCGCTGTGCTCGCCGCTGTCGCCTTCGCCGGATCGGCCGGGGCGCATGGTTTCGACACCTGTACGCAGGAGCCGAAGGACAAGTGGAAGCCGCAGGCCGAGGCCGAGGCCGCCGCGAAGGCAGCCGGATACACGGTCACGCGCTCCAAGGTGGAGGGCTCCTGCTACGAGGTCTACGCCAAGGATAAGGACGGCAAGAAGTTCGAGCTGTTCTACAACCCTGTCGATCTCACGCTGGTCGAAAAGCACGACGACTGAGCGCGTGCTGTCACGGCGCACGCGCCCCGCGCGTCATTCACCTGTTTGCCGATTTGATGCCGTGCCGATTTGAGCAATCTCAACCCTGAGGCGCGTTAGCTGTCCTAAACCGCCAAAGGGCGCCTCAATCGGGTGCTCGGCAGGAACCGGGATCCCAGGCTCCGTGACAGTCCGCAATCTTGAAAAGCTGCTCGCCCCGCGCTCCGTCGCCTTCGTCGGGGCGAGCCCCACGCCCGGGTCGGTGGGTGCCATCATCGCGCGCAATCTTCTCTCGGGCGGGTTTGCCGGACCGATATGGTTCGTCAATCCCCGCCACGCCGAGATCGAAGGGGTGCGCTGCTTCCCGTCGCTCGCAGCGTTGCCCGCCGCGCCGGACCTCGTCGTGGTTGCAACGCCGCCCGCAACCGTTCCCGGCATCATTGCCGAAGCGGGCGCCCGCGGGGCCCGCGCCGCCGTTGTCATCACCGCGGGCATCGGCGGCCCTTTGCGCCAGCACATGCTCGACGCTGCGCAGCCCTATTGTTTGCGCATCGAGGGACCGAACTGCCTCGGCCTCGTGCTGCCGCACATCGGCCTCAACGCCAGCTTCTCCCACCGGATGCCCGTGGCGGGCGATCTCGCCTTCATTTCGCAGTCGGGTGCGCTCGTCACCGCCATCATCGATTGGACGGCCTCGCGCAGTATCGGCCTTTCGCAGGTGATCTCGCTGGGCGACATGGCGGACGCCGACTTCGGCGACTTCCTCGACTATCTCGCCGGCGATCCGACGAGTCGCGCCGTCCTCATCTACATGGAGCAGATGACGGCGGCGGCGAAGTTCGTCTCCGCGGCGCGGCGCGCGTCGCGCGTCAAGCCCGTCATCATTTTGAAAGCGGGCCGCAACGCCGCCGCCGCCAAGGCGGCCATGTCCCACACCGGCGCGCTCGCCGGCTCGGACGCCGCCTACAACGCGGCCTTCCGCCGTGCCGGTGTGTTGCGCGTGAACGAGCTGCGTCAGCTTTTCGACGCCGCCGAGATCCTTTCGGCGTCGCCGCACCTCACCGGCGAGCAACTCACCATCCTCACCAACGGCGGCGGCGCCGGCGTTCTCGCGACCGACGCGCTTGCCGATCTCGGCGGCCGTCTCGCCGACCTTCCCCAGGCGACGCTCGATGAATTGAATGGGGTGCTCCCTGCCACATGGTCCGGCGCCAACCCCGTCGACATCATCGGCGACGCGCCGCCCGAGCGCTATCGCGCCGCGATGGACGCCTTGCTCGGCGATCCCACGACCCACGCGTTGCTCGTCATGAACTGCCCGACGGCGCTCGCCTCCAGCGACGCGGCGGCGAGCGTCGTGGTGGAGGAAGTCGCCAAGCACCGCCGCAAGCATCCGCGCCGGGTCATCCTGACGAGCTGGCTCGGCGCCGACGCCGCCGCCGAGAGCCGGCGCATGTTTGCGCAAGCCGATATCCCGACATTTTCAACGCCGGAAGGCGCGGTCGAAGGCTTCATGCAGCTCGTGCGCTACCGCCGCGCGCAGGACGAGCTGATGCAGGTGCCGCCCTCCGCGCCGGAGGCCATGCACTTCGATGCGGCGGAAGCGGACCGCATTCTCCGCGACGCGCTGGCGGCGAACCGCACGGTGCTCTCCGAGGCGGAGGCGAAGGACCTCCTCGCCAGCTACGGCATTCCGGTGGTGCGCACGCTGCGCGCCGCCGATCCGGCGGAGGTTGAGGCTCGCGCCGCCGAAATCCTCAAGGATCACCGCGCGTGCGTGATCAAGATCGTCTCCGACAACCTCACCCATAAATCCGATGTAGGGGGCGTGCGCCTTGCCATTCCCACACCGCGGGACGCGCGCATCGCGGCCGAGGAGATGCTGGCCAACGTGCGCGAGCTGCGTCCGGACGCCGTGCTGCGCGGCTTCACGGTGCAGGCGATGATCGAGCGCGCCCGCGCCCATGAGCTGATCATCGGTGCAAGCGAGGATGCAACCGTCGGTCCGCTGATGATGTTCGGTGCCGGCGGCACGTCGGTCGAGGTGACGGCGGACACCTCCCATGCGCTGCCCCCGCTGGACCTGAAGCTCGCCAGCCAGATGATGCGCGAAACACGCATCTATCGCCTCCTGAAGGGCTATCGCGACCGGCCCGCGGCCGATCTCGACGCTATCGCGCTCGCGCTGGTGCGCCTGAGCTATCTCGTCGCCCGCCACCCCGCGATCCGCGAGGTCGACATCAACCCGCTGCTCGCCGACGAGCACGGTGTGATCGCGCTCGATGCCCGCGTGGGCATCGCCGATCCGGCGCTGAAGCCGCGCAAGCCCATGGCCGTAAGGCCCTATCCCGTCGAGTGGGAGCACAAGGCCGAGGTGCCCTGCGTCGGCGCGGTGACGCTGCGCCCGATCCGGCCCGACGATGAGCCGCAATACGTGGCGCTGTTTGGCAAGATCGCGCCGCAGGACCTGCGCATGCGTTTCTTCACCGCCGCGCCCGAGCGCACCCTGCGCTTCGTCGCCCGCATGACGCAGATCGATTACGCGCGCGAGATGGCGTTCGTGGCCGCCGGGGAGAACGAGCTTCTGGGGGTCGCGCGCCTCATCGCAGACCCCGACTACCGCCGCGCCGAGTTCGCCGTGATCGTCCGCTCCGATCTCAAGGGCAAGGGCCTCGGCTCGCGGCTGATGGAGCACCTCATCGCATATGCTCGCGCCGAAGGTCTCGGCGAGCTCCACGGCGACGTGCTGATAGAAAATACGGCGATGCTGAAACTGTGCCGGTCGCTGGGCTTCGATGCCGTCCACGATGCGGAAGCGGGCATCGTCCGCCTGACGTTATCGCTGTCGAAGAACGAGTAGCGCCGCCCGCGTGCTTCGCTGCTGTCCCACGCCGCTCCCGCCCGCGGGCTGATGTCGATCAGTCCGCTTTGCCGCAGCGGGCGTAGGGGGCGGGCATCGAAGTTCTCGCTATGCTGCCGCGCATGGATATCTCCGCGTCGGCCCGGAAAGCATCGCCCCGGAAAATATCGGCCCAGAAGTCATCGTCTCGGCGCGCCCTGCGCGCTGCCGTTGCAATGGCGTGCCTCGCCATTCTTGCGCCCGTTCCGCTGGCCACCACCGCCCGGGCGGTCGAAGTCGGAAATCCCGAACGCGGGCTCGACTATGCGCGCCGGATTTGCGCCGACTGCCATGCCGTCGAGCCGGGGACGACCTTCCTCTTCAGCGACATTCCGAGTTTTCAGGAGATTGCAAACGGGGAGGGCATGAGCCCGCGCGCCCTCGTGGTCTGGCTGACGACGTCGCACCCCAGCATGCCGGACTTCGTCATCCCTCCCGACGATAGGGACGATGTGATCGCCTACATCACGAGCCTGCGCGGTCGCGAGGAGTGAAGGCCGCTTTGACCGTTCGTTTGCGTATCCAATATTAGGCTCGTGCAGTCCCGTGGCCACAGCTCTCGAGGCGAGCCATGAAATCCCTGCCCAAGCGCATGATCGCCATGGAGTTCGATGGAGCGGGACAGCCGCTGCGCCAGGCGCACCGTGCGGTCAAGCCGCCGGCCGGTGGCAACATCCTGATCGAGGTGGCCGCGTGCGGCGTATGCCGCACCGATCTTCACGTCGTCGATGGCGACCTGCAGCACCCCAAAAGGCACGTCATCCCTGGCCATGAGGTTGTGGGGCGGGTGATCGCCGTCGGACCTTCGGCGCGACATCATAAGATCGGCGACCGCGTGGGCGTGCCCTGGCTCGGCTTCACGTGCGGGCGCTGTCGCTATTGCCGCCGCGGCCAGGAGAACCTCTGCGAGCGCGCCAAGTTCACCGGCTACACGAGCGACGGCGGATACGCGCAGTACATCACGGCCGATGCGCGCTACGCCTTCGCGTTGCCCGACGCCTACAGCGACGCCGAGGCCGCGCCGCTGTTATGTGCAGGCCTCATCGGCTACCGGTGCTGGAAGCTGGTGCGCGACGCAAAGCGCCTCGGCATCTACGGATTTGGCGCGGCGGCCCACATCGTGGCGCAGCTCGCGGTCTATTCCGGCCAGGAGGTCTACGCCTTTACGCGGGCGGGCGATGCCGCGGCCCAACAGCTCGCGCGCGAGCTGGGTGCCGTCTGGGCAGGGCCGTCCGATACGATGCCGCCCAAGCCCCTCGATGGCGCGATCATTTTCGCGCCCGTAGGGTCGCTGGTGCCGCCGGCCCTTGCCGCGCTGGATAAGGGCGGCACGCTGGTGCTCGGCGGCATCCACATGTCGGATATTCCCCCGCTCCCCTATGATCTTTTATGGGGCGAGCGGGTTATGCGGTCGGTCGCGAACCTGACGCGGCAGGATGCCGTCGAGTTTCTCGCATTGGCGCCGCGTGTGCCCATCCGCCCGCACGTGACGACCTTCCCGCTCACCGACGCGAACGTCGCGATCGAAACGGTGCGCAAGGGCGGCCTCGTCGGCGCCGCCGTGCTGCAGATGGATTGAAATTGGAGCGGGTGAAGGGAATCGAACCCTCGTATTCAGCTTGGAAGGCTGCTGCTCTACCATTGAGCTACACCCGCGCTGCGGTGTTTATTGCGGCGCGGCGGCCGCTTTGGCAAGCGGACAAAAAAGACCTGGCACAACAACCAGTGAAGACACGATAACGCCGCCTCTCTGATCTGAAACGGCGTTGCCTCCATGGTATCCCCCACCCATTACGACGAACTGGTAACCATGTTTTCCGCCCAATATAGGCAATGGCTGGCCAAGACCTGACGGGTCAGGTGAAGGCCGGAACAGGCAAAGGCTGGAGCGCACGGGCATGCTGGTGGTAACGACCAACGACCTTCCCGGCTATCGGGTGGTGAAGCAACTCGGCGTGGTCCGCGGCCTCACGGTCCGCTCCCGCAGCGTGGTGGGAAATATAGGTGCGGCGATCCAGATCTTTTTCGGCGGCCATATTTCCCTATATACCAAGCTCGCCGAGGAAGCGCGCCAGGAAGCCTTCGACCAGCTCATCCGCCATGCCGAGGAACGCGGGGCAAACGCAGTGCTTGCCATGCGTTACGATGCCAATGAGATCGCCTCGGCGGTCACGGAGGTACTGGTCTACGGAACGGCGGTCGTCGTGGAGCCGACGCCCTGATCGAGGGGGCGGCGACAATTCTGTCACGAGCAAGTGACAAAGGGGAAAAGTTCGGCTAAGTATGCCGCCCCCGTGGTGGAAAGCGCGCTTCACCGCGAAGAAGGGGTGTAGCTCAATTGGTAGAGCGTCGGTCTCCAAAACCGAAGGTTGGGGGTTCGAGACCCTCCGCCCCTGCCAAATTCTATGGTCACATCCGTGGCGAGGGCGCCGGATGTGCCAAACAGCCAGCGCTGGGGTGCGCTAGGTTGTCGCATGGCGCCCGGGAAAGTCGATTTTATGGCCAAATACAACCCGGTCCAGTTTATTCAAGAGGTTCGTCAGGAGACGTCCAAGGTCACCTGGCCCACTTGGAAAGAGGTGTGGATCACCACCCTCATGGTTTTGGTCATGGTCAGCTTGGCCTCGATTTTTTTCCTCGTCACGGATCAGGCGATTGGTTGGCTCGTTCAGCTCGTGCTGGGCGGAAGCCGCTGAACCGGAGCTGAGAGCTGGTGTCTACCCAAGTCGCGCAAACGCGCCCTGAAAGAGCGGCCATGGCGAAGCGCTGGTATATCGTCCACGCATACACGAACTTTGAGCGCAAGGTGGCGGACGCCATCCGCGAACGCGCCAAGGCCGCCGGCCTTGAGGATCTTTTCGAGGAAGTCCTCGTTCCGACCGAGGAAGTCATCGAGGTCAAGCGTGGCCGCAAGGTTCAGGCCGAACGCAAGTTTCTGCCCGGCTACGTGCTGGTGAAGATGGAAATGACCGACCCGGCGTTTCTGCTGATCAAGAACACGCCGAAAGTCACGGGGTTCCTTGGCGCGGAAAACAAGCCGATGCCGATCCCCGAGGATGAGGCGATGCGCATCCTCCACCAGGTGAAGGAAGGCGTGGAGCGGCCGAAGCCCTCGATCACCTTCGAGGTCGGTGAGCAGGTCAAGGTGGCCGACGGTCCGTTCGCTTCGTTCCAGGGCCACGTCGAAGAAGTCGATGAGGAGCGCTCGCGCCTCAAGGTTGCCGTGTCGATCTTCGGCCGGCCGACGCCGGTCGAGCTCGAGTTCGGTCAGGTTGAGAAGGTCGCGGGCTGATCGCCCGGCGCTCGGCGCTTCGGGCAGCTCCGCATCGGGCCGTTCGATATCGGGAATGTGAAGCGCTGGGTGATTGGAAGTTTGGACGGATGGGTTGACGCCCGTCTGTCCGTCAGATCCGCAGGGACAGCCTCCCATAGGCCTCCCTGCGGGAAAACCGCGGGAGGGCCAGCCGGCCCGACGTACCGCTAACCCTGGGAAGGAAAGCCCCTTCCCGTCAAGTGTTAAGGGGAGACTATGGCAAAGAAAATTGACGGCTACATCAACTTGCAGGTGCCGGCGGGGGCGGCCAATCCCTCGCCGCCGATCGGCCCCGCGCTCGGTCAGCGCGGCGTCAACATCATGGAGTTCTGCAAGTCGTTCAACGCCAAGACGAAGGACATGGAGCAGGGCACGCCCATCCCGGTGAAGATCACGGTCTACTCTGACCGCTCCTTCACCTTCGAGATGAAGACGCCGCCCGCAAGCTTCTTCCTGAAGAAGGCCGCGAAGATCGCTTCCGGCAGCAAGGACCCGGGCCGCGGTGTCGCCGGCTCGGTGACCATGGATCAGGTGCGCGAGATCGCCAAGCTGAAGCTGAAGGATCTCAACACCGACGACGTCGAGGCCGCGGCCAAGACGATCGCCGGCTCCGCCCGTTCGATGGGTCTGCAGGTGACGGAGTGACGGCGATGGCAAAGGTAAGCGCAGAAGTGATCAAGGAAACCCACCTCGCCGGCGGCAAGCGCATGGCTGCAGCCGCGAAGGGTTTCGACCGTGACAAGTACTACGCGATCGAAGAGGCGGTGAAGCTCGTCAAGGAGCGCGCCAAGGCCAAGTTCGACGAGACGATCGAAGTTGCCATGAACCTGGGCGTCGATCCCAAGCATGCCGACCAGCTCGTGCGCGGCGTGTGCAACCTGCCGAACGGCTCCGGCCGTACCGCGCGCGTCGCCGTTTTCGCGCGCGGTGCAAAGGCCGAGGAGGCGACGGCCGCCGGTGCTGACGTTGTCGGCGCGGAGGATCTCGTCGAGCAGGTGTCGAAGGGCGTCATCAACTTCGACCGCTGCATCGCGACGCCTGACATGATGGGCCTCGTCGGCCGTCTCGGTAAGGTGCTGGGCCCGCGCGGCCTGATGCCGAACCCGCGCGTCGGTACGGTGACCATGGACGTCGCCAGTGCCGTCAGCGGCGCCAAGGGCGGCTCGGTGGAGTTCCGCGTCGAGAAGGCGGGCATCGTGCACGCCGGCATCGGCAAGGCGAGCTTCACGGACAGCGCTCTCGCCGAGAACATCAAGGCGTTCGTCGACGCCGTGGTGAAGGCGAAGCCGGCCGGCGCCAAGGGCACGTACGTGAAGAAGGTTTCGATCAGCTCGACGATGGGGCCTGGGGTCAAGGTCGACTCCGCCAGCCTCAACGGCGGGCAGGTGCTCGCCTGAGGGCGAGACAACGAATTCGCGTGCTCCCAGCGGGTGGCGCGCGAGACCGCAGGAAAGGGCGCGCCCGATCCTGCGGAAGACTGTCCGAGATTGTGGGTGCTGTCAGGTCTCTGACACTGACAGCTTAAGCCGGAAAGTGGGCCCGCATGAGACAGGTACGAACCCGGATTTCTTTCCAACAGGGAAGTGCCGGTTTGAGCCTGGGTCAGCACCGTGCCGCCTCTAGGGCGCGCGGTTGGACAGAACTTAGCGTCGCCAGACGGCAGCTTTGCCGGCGGCGGCAAGGTGCAACCCGCGGAGCGGCTTTCGCGAGCCGATCCGTAAACTGGAGTGAGCAGGTGGATAGAGCCGCGAAACGTGAGCTCGTGACGTCGCTCAACACCGTGTTGAAAGACACGGGGCTGGTCGTCGTCGCCCACTATGCCGGAATGACGGTCGCGCAACTCACCGACTACCGCCAGAAGGTCAAAGAGGCCGGCGGCAAGGTGAAAGTGGCCAAGAACCGGCTGGCTAAGCTCGCGGTGAAGGACACCACGTACGAGACGATTGCCGATCTCTTCAAGGGGCAGACTTGTGTTGCCTACTCGGAGGATCCCATCGCCGCGGCGCGTGCGTCGGTCGCCTATGCCAAGGGGAATGACAAGCTCGTCATTCTCGGCGGCGCCATGGGCACCACGGTCCTCAACGCGAACGATGTCAAGGCGCTCGCTGAGCTGCCTTCTCTGGACGAGCTGAGAGCAACGCTGATCGGTCTCCTCAACGCGCCGGCGACGAAGATCGCCCGCACGGTCAAGGAGCCGGGTGCGCAGCTCGCACGTGTCATCCAGGCGAAGGCGGCGCAAAGCGAGGCTGCCTAACGGTAGGCGGCGCCATTGGCGCCACGACATTCGCAAAGAGCGCAGTTCCAAGGACTGCAACAGTTTTTAGGTTCAAACCGAAGGAAGTAACGAAATGGCCGATCTTTCCAAGATCGTTGATGATCTCTCCGCGCTGAGCGTCCTCGAAGCCGCTGAGCTCGCCAAGATGCTCGAAGAGAAGTGGGGCGTTTCCGCCGCCGCCGCCGTCGCCGTCGCTGCGGCCCCGGCCACCGGCGCTGGCGCTGCTGCCGCCGAGGAGCAGACCGAGTTCACCGTCATCCTGAAGGCCGGCGGCGACAAGAAGATCAACGTCATCAAGGAAGTCCGCGCGATCACGGGCCTGGGCCTCAAGGAAGCCAAGGACCTCGTCGAGGCCGGCGGCAAGCCCGTGAAGGAAGGCGTGTCCAAGGACGAAGCTGCGAAGCTGAAGAAGCAGCTCGAGGACCAGGGCGCGACCGTGGAAGTGAAGTAAGGCTCGGAAGGTTGCGGGCGGCCGGCCCTCGGTCGCCGCCCGCGGCCAACTGCCTGTTTGACGTCTCTCCGGAGGGTCTTTTTGGGGGTGCTGCCGCCCCCAAACGGGCCTTCCGGTGAGCCGTTTCAAGGCTGAAGCGAGGGTTGGCGGCCCTCGCCGTGAAGGCAGCAATCGCGCGGGCCGTCACCTGCGCAGATCATGAGGAGCGAAAATGGCTGAGACGTTCAACGGCCGCAAGCGCATCCGGAAGAAATTCGGATCCATTCGTGAAGTCGCGGAGATGCCGAACCTCATCGAGGTTCAGAAGAGCTCCTACGACGACTTCCTGATGGTCAAGGAGCCCCCCGGCGGCCGTTCGGACGACCATGGTCTGCAGTCGGTCTTCAAGTCCGTGTTTCCCATCTCGGACTTCTCCGGCCGCGCGACCTTGGAATTCGTGCGCTACGAGTTCGAGCCGCCGAAGTACGACGTCGACGAATGCATGCAGCGCGATATGACCTTCTCGGCTCCGCTGAAGGTCAAGCTGCGCCTCATCGTGTTCGATGTGAACGAGGAGACCGGCTCCAAGTCCATCAAGGACGTGAAGGAGCAGGACGTCTACATGGGCGACATGCCGCTCATGACGTCGAACGGCACCTTCGTCATCAACGGTACCGAGCGCGTCATCGTCTCCCAGATGCACCGTTCGCCGGGCGTGTTCTTCGATCACGACCGCGGACGCACGCATGCCTCGGGCAAGCTGCTGTTCGCCGCGCGCATCATTCCCTATCGCGGCTCCTGGCTCGACTTCGAGTTCGACGCCAAGGACATCGTCTATGTGCGCATCGATCGCCGCCGCAAGCTGCCGGTGACGACGCTGCTCTATGCGCTCGGCCTCAACGACGAAGAGATCCTGAGCTTCTTCTACAAGCACATCTCGATCAAGGAATCGAAGCGCGGCTGGAAGATGCCGTTCATGCCCGAGAAGATGCGCGGCATGACGCCGGCGGCCGACCTTGCCGATGCCAAGACGGGCGAGGTTGTCGTCAAGGCCGGTGAGAAGATCACCGCCCGCCGTGCCCGTGAGCTCGCCGAGGGCGGTCTCAAGGAAGTGCTCGTTTCCTCTGACGATCTCGCCGGCCGCTACATCGCAGCCGACGTCGTCGACATGGAGACGGGCGCGATCTACGCCGAGGCGGGCGATGAGCTCGACGCGGAGCTGCTGGCCGAACTGAAGGATCAGAAGGTCAAGGAATTCCCGATCCTCGACATCGACCACGTCAACATCGGGCCGTTCATTCGCAACACGCTCAACATCGACAAGAACGCCAACAGGGAAGAGGCGTTGATGGACATCTACCGGGTCATGCGGCCCGGTGAGCCGCCGACGATCGAGGCGGCGACGAACCTGTTCCATTCGCTGTTCTTCGATCCCGAGCGCTACGACCTCTCGGCCGTCGGCCGCGTGAAGATGAACATGCGCCTCGAGCTCGATGCGCCGGATACGATGCGCGTGCTGCGCCGCGAGGACATCCTTGCGGTCATCAAGACGCTCGTGGACCTGCGCGACGGCAAGGGCGAAATCGACGATATCGATCACCTCGGCAACCGGCGTGTGCGCTCGGTGGGCGAGCTGATGGAGAATCAGTATCGCGTCGGCTTGCTGCGCATGGAGCGCGCCATCAAGGAGCGCATGTCGTCGGTCGATATCGACACGGTGATGCCGCAGGATCTCATCAACGCCAAGCCGGCAGCGGCCGCGGTGCGCGAGTTCTTCGGTTCTTCGCAGCTCAGCCAGTTCATGGATCAGACGAACCCGCTCTCGGAGATCACCCACAAGCGCCGCCTGTCGGCACTTGGCCCGGGCGGTCTGACCCGCGAGCGTGCAGGCTTCGAAGTGCGCGACGTGCATCCGACGCACTACGGCCGCATCTGCCCCATCGAGACGCCGGAAGGACCGAACATCGGTCTCATCAACTCGCTGGCGACCTTTGCGCGTGTCAACAAGTACGGCTTCATCGAGAGCCCGTACCGCAAGGTTGTGAACGGCAAGCTCACCGATGAGGTCGTCTATCTCTCCGCAATGGAGGAGATGCGCCACCACGTTGCGCAGGCGAACGCCGAGATCGACGCGAAGGGCAAGCTCACGGACGACCTCATCACCTGCCGTTACCAGGGCGACGTGCTGCTGGTTCCGCAGGAGAAGGTCGACTACATCGACGTGTCTCCCAAGCAGCTCGTTTCCGTGGCCGCGGCGCTCATTCCGTTCCTCGAGAACGATGACGCCAACCGCGCGCTCATGGGCTCGAACATGCAGCGTCAGGCTGTGCCGCTGATCCGCGCCGAGGCGCCGCTCGTCGGCACCGGCATGGAAGAGGTGGTTGCGCGCGATTCGGGCGCCGCCATCGCCGCACGCCGCGCCGGCGTCGTCGATCAGGTGGACGCCACGCGTATCGTCATCCGCGCAACGGCCGAGACGGATCCGTCCAAGCCGGGTGTCGACATCTACCGTCTGCGCAAGTTCCAGCGCTCGAACCAGAACACCTGCATCAACCAGCGTCCGCTGGTGCATGTGGGCGACGTGATCGAGGCCGGCGAGATCATCGCCGACGGTCCTTCGACGGATCTGGGCGATCTGGCGCTCGGCAAGAACGTTCTCGTCGCGTTCATGCCGTGGATGGGCTACAACTTCGAGGACTCCATCCTGCTTTCCGAGCGGGTCGTGTCGGACGACATCTTCACCTCGATCCACATCGAGGAATTCGAGGTGATGGCCCGTGACACGAAGCTGGGTCCGGAGGAGATCACGCGCGACATCCCGAACGTGTCGGAAGAGGCGCTGAAGAACCTCGACGAAGCGGGCATCGTCTACATCGGCGCCGAGGTGAACCCCGGCGACATCCTCGTCGGCAAGATCACGCCGAAGGGTGAGAGCCCGATGACGCCGGAAGAGAAGCTGCTTCGCGCCATCTTCGGCGAGAAGGCTTCCGACGTGCGCGATACCTCCCTGCGTCTGCCGCCCGGCGTCGCCGGCACGGTCGTCGAGGTGCGCGTGTTCAATCGCCACGGCGTCGAGAAAGACGAGCGTGCCATGGCGATCGAGCGCGAGGAGATCGAGCGTCTCGCCAAGGACCGCGACGACGAGATGCAGATCCTCGACCGCAACGTCTACGCACGCCTCAAGGAGGCGCTGGTCGGCAAGGAAGTGTCGAAGGGTCCGAAAACCGCACGCAAGGGCACGCACATCACCGAGGATATCCTCGATGAGGTTCCGCGCAGCCAGTGGTGGGAGTTCGGCCTGAAGGACGAGAAGGCCCAGGGCGAGATCGAGGCGATCAACAAGCAGTACGAGGAAGCCAAGAAGAACCTCGAGCGCCGCTTCGTTGACAAGGTCGACAAGCTGCAGCGCGGTGACGAGCTGCCGCCGGGCGTGATGAAGATGGTCAAGGTCTTCGTCGCCGTGAAGCGTAAGATCCAGCCGGGCGACAAGATGGCCGGCCGTCACGGCAACAAGGGCGTTGTCTCACGCATCGTGCCTTGCGAGGACATGCCGTTCCTCGAGGACGGCACCCATGTCGACGTGGTGCTCAACCCGCTCGGTGTGCCTTCGCGCATGAACGTCGGGCAGATCCTCGAAACGCATCTCGGCTGGGCCTGCCGTGGCCTCGGCCGTGCGATCGACGAGGCGCTGCAGAAGTTCCATGAGAGCGGAGAAGCCGACGAGCTGCGCCAGCGCATGGCGCAGATCTACGGCAACTCCGAGATCAAGCCGACCGTGAAGGACGAGGAGCTGGCCGAGATCGCCGGCCATCTGACGCGGGGCGTGCCCATCGCAACGCCCGTGTTCGACGGCGCGAAGGAGGCCGACATCGTCGAGATGCTGAAGTCTGCGGGCTTCGACAGCTCCGGACAGGTGAACCTCTACGACGGCCGCACCGGCCAGCAGTTCGACCGCAAGGTGACGGTTGGCTACAAGTACATCCTGAAGCTGCACCATCTTGTCGATGACAAGATCCACGCACGCTCCATCGGCCCCTACTCGCTCGTTACCCAGCAGCCGCTGGGCGGCAAGGCGCAGTTCGGCGGCCAGCGCTTCGGCGAAATGGAGGTGTGGGCGCTCGAAGCGTACGGAGCGGCCTACACGCTGCAGGAGATGCTGACCGTGAAGTCGGACGACGTCGCCGGCCGTACCAAGGTGTACGAGGCGATCGTCCGCGGCGACGACACCTTCGAGGCAGGCGTGCCGGAGAGCTTCAACGTTCTCGTCAAGGAAATGCGGGCCCTGGGCCTCAACGTCGAGTTGGAGAACTCCGACGCCGCGTCCCTGCCGCCGCCCGAGGAGGAAGAGCCGGAGAAGCAGCCTCAGCTTCCCCCGGCCGCCGAATAGAGGACTGACCTTTGCTCCGGGGCCGGAAACGGCCCCGGATGCAGTGCGTAAGCCGCACGAAGATCATGAGGGCTCACCCACCCCGAGAGCCCGTTTTCCGTGAGGGTCGATGCGACCGATCCTTGCAGCCTGACACGGGGCGACGTGCCGCCACGCCCCGAATGGAGAGACGGATGAACGAGATTACAAACCTGTTCAAGACGCAAGCGCCGCTCCCGACCTTCGACCAGATCAAGATCTCCATCGCGAGCCCTGACGATATCCTGTCGTGGTCGTTCGGCGAGATCAAGAAGCCCGAGACCATCAACTACCGCACGTTCAAGCCCGAGCGTGATGGTCTTTTCTGCGCGCGCATCTTCGGCCCCATCAAGGACTACGAGTGCCTGTGCGGCAAGTACAAGCGCATGAAGTACAAGGGCCTCATCTGCGAGAAGTGCGGCGTCGAGGTGACGCTCGCCAAGGTGCGCCGCGAGCGCATGGGCCACATCGAGCTCGCCGCGCCCGTCGCGCACATCTGGTTCCTGAAGTCGCTGCCCTCGCGCATCGGCCTTCTGCTCGACATGCCGCTCAAGGATCTCGAGCGCGTTCTCTATTTCGAGAACTACATCGTCATCGAGCCCGGCATCACCGCCTTCAAGGAGAAGCAGCTCCTTTCGGAGGAGGATTACAACCGCGCTCTCGATGAGCATGGCCCGGACAGCTTCACCGCCGGCATCGGCGCCGAGGCGATCCGCGAGATGCTGTCGGCGATGGACCTGCCGAAGATCGCGGCCGATCTGCGCCAGGAGATCGCCGAGGCGACGACCGACCTCAAGCCGAAGAAGCTCGGCAAGCGCCTCAAGGTGATCGAGGCGTTCCTCGAGTCGGGCAACCGTCCCGAGTGGATGATCCTAACCGTCGTGCCGGTGATCCCGCCGGAGCTGCGCCCGCTGGTGCCGCTCGATGGCGGCCGCTTCGCGACGTCCGACCTGAACGACCTCTACCGCCGCGTCATCAACCGCAACAACCGCCTGAAGCGGCTGATGGAGCTGCGCGCGCCGGACATCATCATCCGTAACGAGAAGCGCATGCTTCAGGAGGCGGTTGACGCCCTGTTCGACAACGGCCGCCGCGGCCGCGTCATCACTGGCGCCAACAAACGTCCGCTGAAGTCGCTCGCCGACATGCTCAAGGGCAAGCAGGGCCGCTTCCGTCAGAACCTGCTCGGCAAGCGCGTCGACTACTCCGGCCGTTCGGTCATCGTGGTCGGCCCGTACCTCAAGCTGCACCAGTGCGGCCTGCCGAAGAAGATGGCGCTGGAGCTGTTCAAGCCCTTCATCTACGCGAAGCTGCAGGCCCAGGGCCAGGCCGCAACGGTGAAGCAGGCGAAGAAGCTCGTCGAGAAGGAGAAGGGCGAGGTCTGGGATATCCTCGACGAGGTGATCCGCGAGCATCCGGTTCTTCTCAACCGCGCGCCGACGCTGCACCGCCTCGGCATCCAGGCCTTCGAGCCGACCCTGATCGAGGGCAAGGCGATCCAGCTTCACCCGCTGGTCTGCGCGGCCTTCAACGCCGACTTCGACGGCGACCAGATGGCCGTGCACGTTCCGCTCTCGCTCGAGGCGCAGCTCGAAGCGCGCGTCCTCATGATGTCGACGAACAACATCCTGCATCCCGCGAACGGCTCGCCCATCATCGTGCCGTCGCAGGATATCGTGCTGGGTCTCTACTATCTGTCGATGGTTCGCGATCACGAGCCGGGCGAGGGCATGCTGCTCGGCTCGGTCGACGAGGCGCGCCATGCGCTCGAAGCCGGCGCCGTGACCCTGCACGCCAAGGTCAAGGGCCGCTTCACGATCCACGACGACGAGGGCAACGAGACCATCGAGGTGATGGACACCACGCCCGGCCGCATGATTCTCGCCGAGCTGCTGCCGAAGCAGGGCGCGATCAAGCCGACGCTGGTCAACCAGCTCCTCACCAAGAAAGCCATCTCCGGCATGATCGATGCCGTCTACCGCAACTGCGGTCAGAAGGAGACGGTGATCTTCTGCGACCAGATCATGGCGCTCGGCTTCCGGCACGCGTTCCAGGCCGGCATCTCGTTCGGCAAGGACGACATGCAGATCCCGGGCACCAAGTCGAGAATCGTCGCCGAGACGACCGACATGGTCCGCGAGTTCGAGCAGCAGTACAACGACGGCCTCATCACCCAGCTTGAGAAGTACAACAAGGTGGTGGACGCCTGGTCGAAGTGCACCGACCAGATCGCCAAGGAGATGATGGAGCGCATCTCTGCGGTCGATAAGGACAGCGAAGGCCGCGAGAAGCCGATCAACTCGGTCTACATGATGAGCCACTCCGGTGCGCGTGGTTCGCCCGCGCAGATGAAGCAGCTCGCCGGTATGCGCGGCCTCATGACCAAGCCCTCGGGCGAGATCATCGAGACGCCGATCATCTCGAACTTCAAGGAAGGCCTGTCGGTACTCGAGTACTTCAACTCGACGCACGGTGCCCGCAAGGGTCTCGCCGACACCGCCTTGAAGACGGCCAACTCGGGCTACCTGACGCGCCGTCTCGTCGACGTCGCGCAGGACTCGATCATCACCGAGGAGGATTGCGGCACCGATCAGGGCATCAGCGTGCAGGCGGTTGTCGATGCCGGTCAGGTCATCGTCTCGCTCGCAGCACGCGTGCTCGGCCGCACCGCCGCCGAGGACATCGTCGATCCGGCCGACAACAACATCGTGCTGGTGAAGGAAGGCGAGCTGATCGAGGAGCGCCACGCCGAAGCCATCGAGAAGGCTCAGGTGCAGGAAGTTCGCATCCGCTCGGTGCTGACCTGCGAGACTGTCACCGGCGTGTGCGGCAAGTGCTACGGCCGCGACCTCGCACGCGGTACGCCCGTCAACATCGGCGAAGCGGTGGGCGTCATCGCCGCCCAGTCGATCGGCGAGCCGGGCACGCAGCTCACCATGCGTACGTTCCACATCGGCGGCACGGCGAACGTCGTCGACTCGTCCTTTATCGAGTCGAACTTCAACGGCACCGTGAAGATCAAGAACCCGTCGAGCGTGACCGACAGCCAGGGTCGCGAAGTGGCCATGACGCGCGCGATGGCGATCGTGATCGTCGACCAGTCGGGCAAGGAGCTTGCGACTCACAAGCTGCCGTACGGTGCCCGCCTGCACGTGAAGGAAGGCGATACCGTTACCCGCGGCGCCAAGCTCGCCCAGTGGGATCCCTACACCCGTCCGATTCTCACCGAGGTGGACGGCAAGGTGGACTTCGAGGATCTCATCGAAGGCGCGTCGGTGCGTGAGCAGACGGACGAGATGAAGGGCACGACCAATCGTGTGATCGTCGATTGGCGCGCGTCCCCGCGCTCGGCCGACCTCAAGCCCGCCGTCGTTGTCAAGGACAGCAAGGGCAAGCCGATCAAGGTGGCCCGTGGCGGCGATGCCCGCTACCTGCTGGCGGTGGACGCCATTCTCTCGGTCGAGCCCGGCCAGGAGGTGAAGGCGGGTGACGTGCTTGCGCGCATCCCGACGGCCTCGGCCCGCTCCGGCGACATCACCGGCGGTCTGCCGCGTGTCGCCGAGCTGTTCGAGGCCCGCCGTCCGAAGGATCACGCGATCATCGCGGAAATCTCGGGCACGGTGGAGTTCGGCAAGGACTACAAGAACAAGCAGCGCATCACCATCAAGCCCGACGACGAGACGCAGGAGCCGGTCGAGTACCTGATCCCGCGTGGCAAGAGCTTGGCGGTGCAGCACGGCGACCGCGTCGAGCGTGGCGACTTCGTCTACGACGGCCACCCGGCGCCGCACGACATCCTTGCCATCAAGGGCGTCGAGGAGCTTGCCAACTACCTCATCAACGAGATCCAGGACGTTTACCGTCTGCAGGGCGTGACCATCAACGACAAGCACATCGAGGTGATCGTTCGCCAGATGCTGCAGAAGGTGGAGGTCACCGATCCGGGCGAGACCGACCTGATCAAGGGTGAGCAGCTCGACCGCGTTGAGCTCGATGAGATCAACGCGAAGATTGTCGAGGCAGGCAAGAAGCCCGCGGCAGCCAACCCGGTGCTCCTGGGAATCACCAAGGCGTCGCTGCAGACGCGCTCGTTCATCTCCGCCGCTTCGTTCCAGGAGACCACGCGCGTGCTCACCGATGCTTCGGTCAACGGCAAGGTCGATACCCTTGAGGGACTCAAGGAGAACGTCATTGTCGGCCGTCTGATTCCCGCCGGGACGGGTGGTGCATTGCGTCGTCTGCGCAAAATTGCCCAGAAGCGCGATGAGCTCATCGCCCGTGAGCAGGCCAAGATCGACGGTGACCGCGCACTGGCAGGTCCCGGCGCCGGTCCTGCGCGCCGTCGCCGCCGGACTGCCGAAGAAGCCGTGGAATAGGCTGTTTACAACCGTTAAGAGAGCGCGGCTGCCCCACGGCGGCCGCGCTCTTTTTCTTTGCGGCGGGCCCCGGTCAGGAGCTAAATTCACCTTCGCAGGGTGCGACCTAAAAAAATTGTTTCTCCGGTGGGTTGGCAGGTGTTGACCGGATTCAACGGGCTGTATATAGGTCTCGCACTCTCACGGTAGGTGGTAGGACAATTTCGCGTCCCTTTATTCGGACGCCTTGACCTAAACGCTGCCGTCGCAAAGCAGAGGACATATTCGGACCACGATCTGCGACTCTCGCTGAGCCGCACGATCCTCTGGTTTTTCGTGCCGGGCACGCACCTATCGGGTGTGAGCTTGGCAGGTCCGGTTTGGCGTATTCGTCATCCGGGCAACGTGGACGGAAGAGGCGCATGCCGACGATACAGCAGTTGATCCGGAAGCCCCGGACGCAGAAGACGTACCGCGAGAAGTCGCGCCACATGGAAGCGTGCCCGCAGAAGCGTGGCGTGTGCACGCGCGTCTATACCACGACGCCGAAGAAGCCGAACTCGGCACTCCGTAAGGTTGCCAAGATCCGCCTCACCAACGGCTATGAGGTGATCGGCTATATCCCCGGCGAAGGCCACAACCTGCAGGAGCACTCCGTGGTGCTCATCCGCGGCGGCCGCGTGAAGGACCTTCCCGGCGTGCGCTACCACATCGTGCGCGGCGTGCTCGATACGCAGGGCGTCGCCGACCGCAGGCAGCGTCGCTCCAAGTACGGCGCCAAGAGACCGAAGTGATCGCCTAGGGCGGTCTTCCCGCGGGAGCGGGAATTATGGGCCGGCTGGTCGGCCCATTGTCATTGAGAGAATTGCAGCGAAGGGCTGAGAAGCAATGTCCCGTCGTCACAGTGCCGAGAAGCGCGTCGTCAACCCGGACCCGAAGTTCGGCGATGTCGTCATCTCCAAATTCATGAACGCCGTGATGGAGCAGGGCAAGAAGTCCGTCGCTGAGCGCATCGTCTATGGCGCGTTCGAGCGCATGGAGCAGAAGGCGAAGTCGGATCCGGTGCAGCTGTTCCGCTCTGCGCTCGACAACGTGATGCCGGCCGTCGAGGTCCGCTCGCGCCGCGTCGGCGGTGCAACCTATCAGGTTCCGGTCGAAGTCCGCCCCGAGCGCCGCCAGGCCCTCGCCATCCGCTGGCTGATTTCTGCGGCTCGCGCCCGCAACGAGAACACCATGGTCGACCGGCTCTCCGGCGAGTTGCTCGATGCCGCCAACAACCGCGGCACCGCGGTGAAGAAGCGGGAAGACACGCACAAGATGGCGGAGGCGAACCGCGCCTTCTCCCATTATCGCTGGTGATCGGATCGGAGCGCTAAGACAATGGCCCGCGAATACGACATCAAGGATTACCGCAACTTCGGCATCATGGCTCACATTGATGCTGGCAAGACCACCACGACCGAGCGGATCCTGTACTTCACCGGCAAGAACTACAAGATCGGTGAGACCCACGACGGCGCCTCCACCATGGACTTCATGGAGCAGGAAGCCGAGCGCGGTATCACCATCACGTCGGCTGCCACGACCTGCTTCTGGAAGGGTCGGGATGGCACGATGCACCGCCTGAACATCATCGACACGCCCGGCCACGTGGACTTCACCATCGAGGTGGAGCGTTCTCTGCGCGTGCTCGACGGTGCCGTGTGCGTGCTCGACTCCAACCAGGGTGTGGAGCCGCAGACGGAGACCGTCTGGCGCCAGGGCGATAAGTACGGTGTGCCGCGGATCATTTTCGCGAACAAGATGGATAAGACCGGCGCCGACTTTTTCATGTGCGTCGATGACATCAAAGAGAAGCTCGGCGCGCGTCCCGTTCCGATTCAGATTCCGATCGGCGCTGAGAACGAGTTTGCCGGCGTTATCGACCTTATCCGCATGAAGGCCTACGTCTGGGAAGGCGACGGCAAAGACGCGAAGATGGTCGAGAAGGAGATCCCGGACGACCTCAAGGATCGCGCCGAGGAATTCCGCGCGAGCATGATCGAGGCCGCCGTCGAGATGGACGACGCGGCGATGGAAGGCTACCTCGAGGGCAAGGAGCCCGACGAGGCGACCCTGCGCAAGCTGATCCGCAAGGCAACCATCACGACCGCCTTCTATCCGATGATGTGCGGTTCGGCCTTCAAGAATAAGGGCGTGCAGCCGCTGCTCGACGCCGTCGTCGACTTCCTGCCGAGCCCTGCCGACCGTGAGGCCTTCAAGGGCATCGATCCGAAGTCCGGCGAGCCGGTGCTCCGCAAGCCGTCTGACGATGAGCCGCTCTCGCTGCTCGCGTTCAAGATCATGAGCTTCGAGCACGTCGGTTCGATCACGTTCTGCCGCATCTATTCCGGCAAGCTCCAGAGCGGTCAGGCGCTCGCCAATACCACGCGCGACAAGAAAGAGCGGGTGGGACGCATGTACCTGATGCACGCCGCCGAGCGTGAGGAGATCAAGGAAGCCTATGCCGGCGACATCGTCGCGCTGTCGGGCCTCAAGGATACGCGTACGGGTGAGACCCTGTCCGATCCGGCGAAGCCCGTGCTGCTCGAGAAGATGGAATTCCCTACGCCCGTCATCGAGATGAAGATCGAGCCGAAGACGAAGGCGGACCAGGAGAAGATGTCGATGGTCCTGTCGACTATGGCGCTGGAGGATCCGTCCTTCCGCGTGTCGGTCGATCCGGAGTCGGGCGAAACCATCCTCAAGGGCATGGGCGAGCTCCATCTCGACATCAAGGTGGACATCCTTCGCCGTGACCATGGCGTTGACGCCAATGTCGGCGCTCCGCAGGTGGCCTACCGCGAGACGCTCGTCCGTCCGACCGAGGTGGACTACACGCACAAGAAGCAGACCGGCGGTACCGGTCAGTTTGCTCGCGTGAAGCTGCGCATCGAGCCGAATGAGACCGGCAAGGGCAACGAGTTCGCTTCTTCGATCGTCGGCGGCACGGTGCCCAAGGAATATATCCCGGGCGTCGAGAAGGGCATCAACTCGGTGTGGGATTCCGGTGTTCTCATCGGCTTCCCGATGGTCGACACCAAGGTCACGCTGTTCGACGGTGCCTTCCACGAGGTGGACTCGTCCGCCATCGCCTTCGAAATCGCCGCGCGCTCGGCGATGAAGGAAGGTTGCGACAAGGCGGGCGTGAAGCTGCTCGAGCCGGTGATGGACGTCGAGGTGGTGACGCCTGGCGATTTCGTCGGCAACGTCATCGGCGACATCAACTCTCGCCGCGGGCAGATCCGCAACCAGGAGATGCGGGGCAACGCCACGGTCATCCGTGCGTACGTTCCGCTCGCCAACATGTTCGGCTACGTGAGCCAGCTGCGCTCCATGAGCCAGGGGCGTGCTTCCTACACCATGCAGTTTGCCCACTACGCGGACGTGCCGCGTAACGTGGCCGACGAGGTGAGGGCAAAGTACGCCTGACGCGAAATTTGGGAATTGGGCCCGTCTAACCGCGTGGCTCGTAGTCTAAGACCGATCTCCCTGCGGGGAATCGATAACTGAAGTGGAGAGCCACTATGGCCAAGTCAAAATTCGAGCGGACTAAGCCGCACTGCAACATCGGGACGATCGGCCACGTCGACCATGGCAAGACGTCTCTGACCGCTGCCATTACCAAGGTCCTCGCTGAATCGGGTAAGGCACAGTTCTCGGCTTACGACCAGATTGACAAGGCTCCGGAAGAGCGCGAGCGCGGCATCACCATCTCCACCTCGCACGTGGAGTATGAGACCGATAAGCGCCACTACGCGCACGTCGACTGCCCCGGCCACGCCGACTACGTGAAGAACATGATCACCGGTGCCGCCCAGATGGACGGCGCGATCCTCGTCGTGTCGGCTGCCGACGGCCCGATGCCGCAGACGCGCGAGCACATCCTGCTCGCCCGTCAGGTCGGCGTGCCCGCGCTCGTGGTATTCCTCAACAAGGTCGACATGGTCGACGACCAGGAGCTGATCGAGCTCGTCGAGATGGAAGTGCGCGAGCTGCTTTCCTCCTACGAGTTCCCCGGCGACACCATTCCGATCGTGAAGGGCTCGGCCCTGATGGCGCTCGAGGACAAGCGTCCCGAGATCGGCCGTGAGTCCGTGCTTGCGCTCATGAACGCGGTTGATGAGGCAATCCCGCAGCCGGAGCGCCCGATCGACCAGCCGTTCCTGATGCCGATCGAAGACGTCTTCTCGATCTCCGGCCGCGGCACCGTCGTCACCGGCCGTGTCGAGCGCGGCGTCGTGAAGGTCGGCGAGGAAGTCGAGATCGTCGGCATCCGCGACACGCAGAAGTCGACCGTCACCGGCGTCGAGATGTTCCGCAAGCTGCTCGACCAGGGCCAGGCTGGCGACAACGTCGGCTGCCTCCTGCGCGGCATCGATAAGGAAGCCGTCGAGCGCGGTCAGGTGCTGTGCAAGCCCGGCTCCGTGAAGCCGCACAAGAAGTTCAAGGCCGAGGCCTACATCCTCACGAAGGAAGAGGGTGGCCGCCACACGCCGTTCTTCAACAACTACCGCCCGCAGTTCTACTTCCGTACGACGGACGTGACGGGCGTTGTTACGCTTCCTGAAGGCACCGAGATGGTGATGCCGGGCGACAACGTCACGATCGACGTCGAGCTCATCACGCCGATCGCCATGGAGGAGAAGCTCCGCTTCGCCATCCGTGAGGGCGGCCGTACGGTCGGCTCCGGTGTCGTCGCGAAGATCGTCGAGTAAGGCATAGATAAGGTGGAGGAGCGCCCGGGCGCCGGGCGCTTCTTCCTTTTGAAAGAGTGCGGGACATGAACGGCCAGAACATTCGCATCAGGCTCAAGGCTTTCGACCATCGAATCCTCGATGCCTCGACGCGAGAGATCGTCAATACGGCGAAGCGCACCGGGGCTGAGGTGCGTGGACCCATTCCGTTGCCGACCCGGTTCGAGCGGTTCACCGTCAACCGGTCGCCGCACATCGACAAGAAGAGCCGTGATCAGTTCGAGATGCGCACCCATAAGCGCCTCCTCGACATCGTCGATCCGACACCTCAGACAGTCGATGCGCTGATGAAACTCGACCTGGCGGCCGGCGTCGACGTCGAGATCAAGCTCTAAAGGTCAATCCGGGCCGGCGGTTTTCGTTCGGCACCTGTGAACTGAGAAGGAAGGAATGCTCTCATGCGTTCCGGAGTGATTGCACAGAAGGTGGGTATGACCCGCATCTTCACGGATGCCGGGGAGCACATCCCCGTGACCGTGCTGAAGCTGGACAACGTGCAGGTTGTTGCCCATCGCACGAATGACAAGAACGGCTACACCGCGCTGCAGCTCGGTGCTGGCTCGCGCAAACCTTCGCGCCTGACCAAGGCCGACCGGCAGAACTTTGCCGTCGCCAAGGTCGAGCCGAAGCGCAAGCTCGTGGAGTTCCGGGTGAGCCCCGAGAACGTCATCGAGGTAGGCGCCGAGATCACCGCCGATCACTTTGTTCCGGGCCAGTTCGTCGACGTGACGGGGACCAACCAGGGTAAGGGTTTCCAGGGCGCAATGAAGCGCTGGAACTTCGGTGGTCTGCACGCCACGCACGGTGTTTCGATCACCCACCGCGCCCACGGTTCCACCGGTCAGCGCCAGGACCCCGGTAAGGTGTTCAAGGGCAAGAAGATGGCCGGTCACATGGGTTCGGAGCGTGTCACCACGCAGAACCTCGTCGTCGTGAAGACCGACGTCGACCGCGGCCTTGTGATGGTGCGCGGCGCGGTTCCCGGATCCAAGGGTGGCTGGGTGCTGGTTCGCGATGCGGTTCTGAAGGCGCCCCACAAGGACGCTCCGCGTCCGGGCGCGTTCAAGGCACGCAACGCGGGCAGCGAGAGCACCGAGTCGAAGGAGCAGGCGTGATGCAAGCCGATGTCACCACGCTCGCCGCGGCGAAGGCCGGTACGGTAGAGCTGTCCGAGGCGATCTTCGGCCTGAAGCCGCGCCCTGACCTTATCCAGCGCATGATCCGCTATCAGCTTCTGAAGCGGCGTGCGGGCACGCACCACGTGCAGGACCGTTCGGAAGTGAACGTCACCGGCAAGAAGGTGTACCGCCAGAAGGGTACCGGCGGTGCCCGTCACGGCGACAAGTCGGTTCCGCAGTGGCGCGGCGGCGGCAAGGCGTTCGGCCCCAAGCCGCGCGACCATGCGATCGAGCTGCCCAAGAAGGTGCGCGCGCTCGCCCTGCGTCACGCGTTGTCCGCAAAGGCCCAGGCCGGTGAGGTCGTGGTGCTGGACAAGGCCGAGGCGAAAGAGGGCAAAACGTCCGCCCTTCGCGAGCAGTTCGCAAAACTCGACTGGACCAACGCGCTCATCATCGATGGCGCCGAGCTCGAGACGGGTTTCGTGCGTGCAGCGCGCAACCTGCCGAACATCGACGTGCTGCCCGTGCAGGGCATCAACGTTTACGACATCCTGCGCCGTCGCAAGCTGGTGCTGACGAAGGCGGCCATTGCCGCCCTCGAGGAGCGCTTCGCGAATGTCAACGGCAGGGCCGAGGAGAGCAACCGATGAAAAAGCGTAGCGCCTACGACGTCATCGTCTCCCCGGTCATCACCGAGAAGTCGACGCTGGTCTCCGAAGCGAACCAGGTGATCTTCAACGTCGCCCCGAAGGCGACGAAGACGGAGATCAAGGCCGCGATCGAGAGCCTCTTCAAGGTGAAGGTGAAGGCGGTGAACACGCTCGTCCGCAAGGGCAAGCTGAAGACGTTCCGCGGACGCCGTGCGCTGCAGAGCGACGCCAAGAAGGCGATCGTTACGCTCGCCGAGGGGCACCACATCGATATTTCGACGGGCCTCTGAGGAATCGGAGCTTTAGGAAACGACCATGGCACTGAAGACATTCCGCCCGACCTCTCCCGGCCTGCGCCATCTGGTGCTGGTTGACCGTGCGCAGCTGTGGAAAGGCGCGCCGATCAAGGTCTTGGTCGAGGGCAAGTCCAAGTCAGGCGGACGCAACAACGACGGTCGCATCACCTCGCGGCACATCGGGGGCGGTCATAAGCGGTCCTACCGCCTGGTCGACTTCCGCCGTCGCAAGTGGGATACGCCGGCGAAGGTCGAGCGGCTCGAGTACGATCCGAACCGGACCGCCTTCATCGCGCTGATCAAGTACGACGACGGCGAGCTGTCCTACATCCTGGCCCCGCAGCGCCTTGCGGTGGGTGATCAGGTCGTGGCCGGCGAGAAGGTCGACGTGAAGCCCGGCAACGCGATGCCGCTCGCTTCCATGCCGATCGGAACCATCGTGCACAACGTCGAGCTCAAGCCGGGCCGCGGCGGACAGATCGCACGTTCCGCCGGTTCGTTCGTGCAGCTCGTCGGCCGTGACGCCGGCTGGGCTGTCCTGAAGCTCAACTCGGGCGAGACGCGCCGCGTACGCGCCGAGTGCATGGCGACGATCGGTGCGGTGTCGAACCCGGACCATTCGAACCAGGTGACGGGCAAGGCCGGCCGCACGCGCTGGATCGGCCGTCGCCCGACGGTGCGCTCGATCGCCATGAACCCGATCGACCATCCCAACGGTGGCCGTACCAAGGGCGGTAAGCACTGGGCCACGCCTTGGGGCAAGCCGACCAAGGGCGCCAAGACGCGCAAGAACAAGGCGACCGACAAGTTCATCATCCGTAGCCGTCAGGCGAAGAAGAAGAAGTAACCGGACGCTACGAGGAGACAGGCTATGGCACGTTCAGTTTGGAAGGGTCCGTTCGTCGACGGCTACCTGCTCAAGAAGGCGGAGAAGGTACGTTCGTCCGGTCGTAACGAGATCATCAAGATGTGGAGCCGCCGCTCGACGATCCTGCCGCAGTTCGTCGGCCTGACGTTCGGCGTGCACAACGGGCAGAAGCATGTCCCGGTGGCGGTTACGGAAGACATGATCGGGCACAAGTTTGGCGAGTTCGCGCCGACCCGGATCTTCCAAGGACACGGCGGCGACAAGAAAGCCACCAAGGGCAGATAAGACTTTAAGGCGAAGGCGAAGATAATGGGTAAGCCCAAACGCGAGCGCAGCCTCTCCGAGAGCGAGGCGCAGGCCGTGGCAAGAAACCTCCGGGTTTCGCCGCGCAAGCTGAACCTTGTCGCCGGTCTTATCCGCGGCAAGCCGGTCGACACTGCGCTGGCGGACCTCGAGTTCTCCCGCAAGCGCATCGCGCAGGACGTGAAGAAGTGCGTCATGTCCGCGGTGGCGAACGCCGAGAACAACCACGGTCTCGATGTCAACGAGCTCGTGGTTTCCGAAGCGTTCGTCGGCAAGAATCTGATCATGCGGCGCTTTGCAGCCCGCGGCCGCGGTCGCGCGTCTTCGATCGTGAAGCCGTTCGCCCAGATCACCGTCATCGTCCGGCAGCGGTCGGAAGAGGAAGGCGAGAAGGCGGCTGCGAAGAAGAAAGCCAAACCCGCCGGTAAGGGCACCAAGGGCGGCGCCGCTAAGAAGGCTGCTGCAGCGAAGAAGGGCGGCGCAGGCAAGTCCGCCGCCAAGGAGACTGCATAATGGGTCAGAAGGTCAATCCGGTCGGGCTGCGCGTCGGCGTCAACCGCACCTGGGACAGCCGCTGGTTCGCCGGCCGTGGCGAGTATGGCAAGCTGCTCCACGAAGACATGCGCATGCGCGACCACATCCTTCAGCAGCGCCGCCAGGCCGGCATTGCGAAGGTCGTGATCGAGCGCCCGCACAAGAAGTGCCGCGTGACGGTTCACACCGCACGTCCCGGCGTTCTGATCGGCAAGAAGGGCGCCGACATCGAGAAGCTGCGCAGCCAGCTCGCGCGCTTCACCAGCTCGGAAGTGCACCTCAACATCGTTGAGATCCGCAAGCCCGAGATCGATGCTACGCTCGTCGCCGAGACGATCGCCCAGCAGCTCGAGCGGCGCGTAGCATTCCGCCGCGCGATGAAGCGCGCCGTGCAGTCCGCGCTGCGCCTCGGCGCGCTCGGCATCCGGATCAACGTTGCCGGCCGCCTCGGTGGCGCAGAGATTGCGCGCACCGAATGGTATCGCGAGGGCCGCGTTCCGCTGCATACGCTGCGTGCCGACATTGACTTCGGCTACGGCGTTGCGCGTACGGCCTACGGCATCATCGGCATCAAGGTCTGGATCTTCAAGGGCGAGATCATCGAGCACGATCCGATGGCCTCCGAGCGGAAGAACACTGAGCTGCAGGAGAGCGGCGGCGGGCGTCCGCGCCGGGACGGCGACCGCGACCGCGGTGAGCGTCGCGAGCGTCGCGAGGCGGCTCCGGCGGCTGCCCCCGAGGCCGAAGGCACAGAGAAAGCGTGAGGCAGCGCGTTTTGCGCTGACAAGGACGAAACGAAATGCTGCAACCGAAACGCACAAAGCACCGCAAGGCATTCAAGGGCCGCATCCACGGCGCCGCCAAGGGTGGCACGGCGCTCAACTTCGGCTCGCACGGCCTCAAGGCGGTCGAGCCCGAGCGCATCACCGCCCGGCAGATCGAGGCTGCTCGCCGCGCCATCACGCGTCATATGAAGCGTGCCGGCCGCGTGTGGATCCGCATTTTCCCGGATTTGCCGGTGACCAAGAAGCCCGCCGAAGTCCGCATGGGCTCGGGCAAGGGTTCGCCTGAGCTGTGGTGCGCGCGCGTCAAGCCGGGCCGCATCATGTTCGAGTTGGACGGCGTGCCGGATCAGATTGCGCGCGAAGCGCTGGTGCTTGGCGCGGCCAAGCTGCCGATCAAGACGCGCATCGTTACGCGTATCGGCTGAGCACCTAAGGGATTTACAAGGAACCAGGACGATGAAGGCGGAAGGGTTTCGGGACATGACGCTCGACCAGCTGGATGACCAGCTGCAAAAGCTCAAGAAGGAGCAGTTCAACCTGCGCTTCCAGCGGGCTTCGGGCCAGCTCGAGAATACCTCGCGTGTGCGCACGGTGCGCCGTGATATCGCCCGCTTGCTGACCGTTGCGCGCCAGAAGCGCGCCGGCGGCACCAAGAGCGCAGGCTAAGGAGTAGTTCGAATGCCGAAACGCGTGCTGCAGGGCGTTGTCGTCTCCGACAAGAACGACAAGACGGTTGTGGTTGAGGTCGAGCGTCGCTACACCCACCCGCTGTTCAAGAAGACGGTGCGCCGCACCAAGAAGTACCACGCCCACGACGAGAAGAACGCTTTCAAGATCGGCGACCGTGTCGAGATTGTGGAAAGTGCTCCGATCTCGAAGAACAAGCGTTGGGTTGTTCTGACCGACGCGGGTTGATCCGGGCGGGAAGATTTTAGCGCGGATTTACGTCCGCCGAACGATGCAAGGTCGCCCCAGGGCGGGAGTTTGAAAGGGAAGCCGCGATGATCCAGATGGAGACCAATCTCGACGTCGCTGACAATTCGGGCGCGCGCCGCGTTCAGTGCATCAAAGTGCTGGGCGGCTCGAAGCGCAAGTACGCGACCGTGGGCGACATCATCGTCGTTTCGGTCAAGGAAGCCATTCCGAAGGGTCGCGTGAAAAAGGGCCAGGTTATGAAGGCCGTCGTCGTCCGTACCGCGAAGGGCGTCCGCCGCCCCGACGGTTCGCTGATCCGCTTCGACCGCAACGCGGCCGTGCTGATCAACGCCCAGGGCGAGCCGGTCGGCACCCGCATCTTCGGGCCGGTGACCCGTGAGCTGAGGGCCAAGAACCACATGAAGATCGTTTCGCTCGCTCCGGAGGTGCTGTAATGGCCTCGCTGAAGTTCAAGAAGGGCGACCACGTGATCGTGATCGCCGGCCGCGATAAAGGCAAGCACGGCGAGGTGGTGACGATGCTCCCCCGCGAGCAGCGCGCCATCGTCCGCGGCGTCAACGTTGTGCGCCGGCACCAGAAGCAGACGGCTTCGCAGGAGGGCGGCATCATTTCCAAGGAAGCGCCGATCCACCTTTCGAATCTGGCGCTCGAGGACCCGAAGGACGGCAAGCCGACCCGCGTTGGTTTCAAGTTCCTCGAGGACGGCAAGAAGGTTCGCTTCGCCAAGCGCTCGGGCGAAGTCATTCCGGAGAGATAATGAGCCATGGCTGAGAAACAAAAAGGGCCGAAGGCCGGTGCCAAGGACGGCGCCCAGAAGGCCAAAGGCGCCAAGGCTGACAAGCAGGCCGCGGCTTCGAAGGAGCCGCGCGCGCCCGCAAAGCCGCGCCCGGCCGATTACAAGCCACGTTTGAAGACGCACTACGAAAAGGTGGTGCGTGACGCTCTGCAGAAGAAGTTCGAGTACGCGAACTGCATGCAGGTGCCCAAGCTCGAGAAGATCGTGCTCAACATGGGTGTCGGCGAGGCCGTCAACGACCGCAAGAAGGTGGAGAACGCCGCCGGCGATCTCGCGCTCATCTCCGGTCAGCGTCCGGTTCAGACCCGCTCGCGCAAGGCCATCGCGACCTACAAGCTGCGCGAAGGCATGCCGATCGGCGCCAAGGTGACACTGCGCGGGGACCGTATGTACGAGTTCCTCGACCGTCTCGTCACCATCGCGCTGCCGCGCGTGAAGGACTTCCGGGGCCTCAACCCGAAGAGCTTCGACGGTCGCGGCAACTATGCCTGCGGTCTCAAGGAGCACATCGTGTTTCCCGAGATCGACTACGACAAGGTCGATCAGATCTGGGGCATGGACATCATCGTTTGTACGTCGGCCAAAACCGACGACGAAGCACGCGAGCTTCTGCGCGGCTTCAACTTCCCGTTTCGCAGCTAGAGGACCTCGGGATATCCCCGAAAGGCCTTTGGAGGATTTAGATGGCTAAGACGAGCTCGGTAGAGAAGAACAAGATGCGGCGCAAGCTGGCAGCCCAATCGGCTGAGAAGCGCAAGCGCCTCAAGGCAATCGCCAACGATCTGAAGCGTCCGGCGGAAGAGCGTTTTGCCGCCCGCATCAAGCTGGCCGAAATGCCGCGCAATTCTTCTCCGACGCGCATCCGCAACCGTTGCGAGCTGACGGGCCGTGCGCGCGGCTACTATCGCAAGCTCAGAATGTGCCGCAACCAGCTCCGCGATCTCGCGAGCCAGGGGCTGATCCCCGGCATGACGAAGTCGAGCTGGTAAGGGAGACGACGACTATGGCGATCAACGATCCCTTGGGCGACATGCTGACCCGCATCCGCAATGCTCAGATGCGGCGGCGTCCGAAAGTCATCACGCCGGCCTCCAACATTCGCGCGCGCGTTCTCGACGTGCTCGAGGAGGAAGGCTACATTCGCGGCTATGCGCGCGTCGAGCAGAAGGGCGTTCTGCCGACCTTCGAGATCGAGCTCAAGTACTACAACGGGCAGCCGGCGATCCGCGAGATCAAGCGCGTGTCGACACCCGGCCGGCGCGTTTATTCGCCAGTGCGTGATCTGCCTACCGTGGCCAACGGCCTCGGTGTCGCGATTCTCTCGACGTCCAAGGGCGTGATGTCCGACGCTAAGGCGCGCGAGCAGAACGTCGGCGGGGAGATCCTCTGCAACATCTTCTAACTTGCAGCTCGCCACGGGCGAGCGGCAGGCAACAGGGTTTCGGAACGACCATGTCACGTATCGGCAAAAGAGCAGTCCCGGTCCCGTCCAATGTGACGGCGACGATCAGCGGGCGAGAGGTCAAGGTCAAGGGACCGAAGGGCGAGCTTTCGTTCACGGTGCCCGAGAAGATCAAGGTCGAGAAGACGGACGACGGCATCGTCGTGACGCCCGTCGACGAGAGCAAGATGGCGCGCTCTATGTGGGGCATGTCACGCACGATGATCTCGAACCTCATCGTCGGCGTCACGGATGGCTATTCCCAGACGCTGGAGATTCAAGGCGTCGGTTTCCGTGCCGCCATGAAGGGCAAGGATCTGCAGCTGCACATTGGCTTCAGCCATGATGTGGTCCATCAGATCCCCGCGGGCGTGGATGTGAAGGTTTCCGGCGCGAAGCAGGAAATCATCACGATCACCGGCATCGACCGTCAGCTCATCGGCCAGGTGGCCGCAAACATCCGTGCCTCGCGGCCGCCGGAGCCCTACCAGGGCAAGGGCATCCGTTATCAGGGCGAATACATCTTCCGCAAGGAAGGCAAGAAGAAGTAAGGACGCCGGCTTATGGCTAACACTGCGCTCAACAAGCTGTTCGACCGGCGCAAGTCTCGCGTCCGTCGTACTCTGAAGGCGAACGGAAACGGGCGTCCGCGCCTTTCGGTGCACCGTTCGTCGAAGCACATCTACGTGCAGGTGATCGATGACGTCGCCGGCCGGACGGTGGCCGCCGCCTCCACGCTGGAGAAGGATTTGAAGTCGTCGCTGAAGACGGGCGCCGACACGGCCGCTGCCGCTGCGATCGGCAAGCTCATCGCCGAGCGGGCGATCAAGGCCGGCGTCAAGGACGTCGTCTTCGATCGCGGCGGCTACATCTATCACGGCCGCGTCAAGGCGCTGGCCGACGCCGCGCGCGAAGGCGGCCTGAACTTTTAAGAAGAGGATTGCAACGTGGCACGTTCCCCAGGAAGAGACCGCGGTCGCGATCGCGAAGAGCGTGATAGCGAGTTCACCGAAAAGCTCGTTCACATCAACCGCGTCGCCAAGGTGGTGAAGGGCGGTAAGCGTTTCGGCTTTGCAGCACTCGTCGTCGTCGGCGATCTCAAAGGCCGCGTCGGCTTCGGCCACGGCAAGGCCCGCGAGGTGCCCGAGGCGATCCGCAAGGCCACCGAGGCGGCGAAGCGCTCGCTGCTGCGCGTGCCGCTGCGCGACGCCCGTACGCTCCACCATGACAGCGAAGGCCGTCACGGCGCCGGCAAGGTCGTGCTGCGCTCCGCCCCTGCCGGTACCGGCGTGATCGCGGGCGGTGCAATGCGCGCCGTGTTCGAAATGCTGGGTGTGCAGGACGTTGTCGCCAAGTCTCTCGGCTCGGCCAACCCCTACAACGTGATCCGCGCGACCTTCGACGCGCTGAAGCACCAGGAAAACCCGCGGGCCGTCGCCGCACGCCGGAACAAGAAGGTGAGCGAGATCGTCTCGCGCCGCCGCGATGGTTCGGTTGCCGGCGAGACCGTTGCCGAGGCGTAATCCGCGCGGCGATGGCGAACGCAAGGAAGAAGCGATATGGCTGCCAAGAAGACCATTACCGTCGAGCAGATTGCCAGCGCCAACCGGCGTCCGGCCATTCAGACCCAGACCCTGCGTGGCCTGGGCCTCGACAAGCTGCACCGCCAGCGGGAGCTGGAGGATACTCCCGCCGTGCGTGGCATGATCAACTCTATTCCCCACCTTGTGCGCATCGTCGATGCGCCGGCGGGCAAGAAATCCTGAGGAGCTAGGGTCCGATGCGGCTCAACGAAATCAAGGACAAGCACGGTGCGCGCAAAGAGCGTGTGCGTATCGGGCGTGGCATCGGCTCGGGCGTCGGCAAGACGGGCGGCCGCGGCGGCAAGGGCCAGACTGCGCGTTCGGGCGTCGCGATCGGCGGTTTCGAGGGCGGCCAGATGCCGCTCCATCGCCGTCTGCCCAAACGCGGCTTCAACAAGTGGAACCGCAAGGACTACAACGAGATCAACGTCGGCCTGCTGCAGAAGGCCGTCGACGACAAGCGTATCGACGCCGGCAAGACCGTTGACGTCGCGGCCCTCGTCGAGGCCGGCATCCTGCGCCGTCCCAAGGACGGCCTGCGTCTGCTCGGCTCGGGCGAGATCACGGCGAAGCTGAACCTCACCGTCGACCACGCCTCGGCAACCGCCAAGGCCGCCGTCGAGAAGGCGGGCGGCTCGATCACCGTGATCGAGAAGAAGGTTCTGCCGGCCGACGAGGCCAAGCGCCAGAAGACCGCGGCCAAGAAGAATACCGGAACGAACAAGAAGCCCGCTGGGGCGAGCGAGGAGTAACCTTGGCGCCGAGGCCGCCGGTCGGATGCGATCGGCGGCGGTTTTCACGAGCGCGGCGTTGCCGCACCCGGGACAGGCTCCCATCTTAGGCGAGGGGACATCCGAGGGCGGGCCGCCGCCATAGGCGCGAAGGTTGGGAGAAACGAACCATGGTATCCGCTGCCGAGCAGCTTGCCTCCAATCTGAACTTTGGCGCGTTCGCCAAAGCCGAGGACCTGAAGCGCCGCATCTACTTTACGCTGGCCGCCCTCATCGTCTATCGCTTCGGCACCTTCATTCCGCTGCCGGGCATCAATCCGACCGCCTTCGCACAGACCTTCAACGCGAACTCCGCCGGCATCCTGGGCATGTTCAACATGTTCGCGGGCGGCGCGGTGGAGCGTATGGCGATCTTTGCGCTCAACATCATGCCGTACATCTCGGCGTCGATCATCATGCAGCTCATGAGCTCGATGTCGCCGAAGCTCGAGGCGCTGAAGAAGGAAGGCGAGCAGGGCCGTAAGCAGATCAACCAGTACACCCGCTACCTGACGGTGGTGCTGGCTGCGTTCCAGGCCTACGGCATCGCCATCGGCCTCGAGGGCTCGCACAGCGCCGCCGGCCCCGTCGTTATCGAGCCGGGCTGGTTCTTCCGCATCACGACCGTCATCACGCTGGTCGGCGGTACGATGTTCCTGATGTGGCTCGGCGAGCAGATCACGCAGCGCGGCGTCGGCAACGGCATCTCGCTCATCATTTTCGCCGGCATCGTCGCGGGGCTTCCCACCGCCATGGTCGGCCTCTTCGAGCTTGCCCGCACCGGCTCGCTGTCGGTGGGCCTCCTGCTCGCTCTGCTGGGCCTGATGCTCTTCGTCGTCGGCGCGATCGTCTTCATGGAGCGCGCGCAGCGCCGGCTTCTGATCCAGTATCCGAAGCGACAGGTCGGCAGTCGTATGTTCCAGGGCGATTCCTCGCACCTGCCGCTGAAGCTCAACTCGTCGGGCGTCATTCCGCCGATCTTCGCGTCTTCGCTCCTGTTGCTGCCGATCACCGCAGCTCAGTTTACCGCCGGCCAGGGCCCCCAGTGGCTCAACGATATCACGGCGGCGCTCGGAAGCGGTCAGCCGCTGCATATCCTCGTCTACGTGGCGTTGATCATCTTCTTCGCCTTCTTCTATACGGCGGTGGTGTTCAACCCGAAGGAGACCGCGGACAACCTGCGCAAGTACGGTGGCTTCATTCCGGGCATCCGCCCCGGTGACAAGACGGCCGAATACATCGACTACGTCTTGACCCGCATCACCGTCGTTGGCGCCATCTACCTCGCCGCGGTCTGCGTGCTGCCGGAAATTCTCATCTCCTACGCCGCCGTGCCGTTCTACTTCGGTGGCACCTCGCTGCTCATCGCCGTGAGCGTCACCATGGACACCGTGGCACAGGTGCAGAGCCATCTCCTGGCGCACCAGTACGAGGGCCTGATCAAGAAGGCGAAGCTGAGGGGCGCTACGGGACGCGGCGGCCGCCGATGAACCTCATTCTTCTAGGTCCACCCGGCGCCGGCAAGGGCACGCAGGCGGAGGGACTCGCCAAACGGCGCGGGCTCATCCAGCTTTCGACCGGCGATATGCTCCGCGAGGCGGTAAAGGCTGGCACGCCCGTAGGGCGCGAGGCGAAGGCGATCATGGAGGCCGGTGGCCTCGTGCCGGACGAGGTGGTCATCAAGATCATCGCCGACCGTATCGAGAACCCCGACTGCGCGAACGGCTTCATCCTCGACGGCTTCCCGCGCACTTTGAAGCAGGCCGCTGCGCTCGATGAGCTGCTGGCGGCACAGGGTAAGAAGCTCAATGCCGTCATCGAGCTGAAAGTCGACGATGGTATTCTGGAATCGCGTATCGAGAACCGCGCGCGGGAGACGGCGGCAGCGGGGGGAACGCCCCGCGCCGACGACAATGCCGACGCGTTGCGTAAACGGCTCATGGCCTACTACCGGGAAACAGCCCCGCTCATTGGTTACTATTTTGCCAAGGGCAAGCTGCACTCGGTGGACGGCATGGCGCCAATCACCGAGGTTGCGGGGAGCGTGGACGGGGTCCTGTCCTCTCTCGCCGCACCTTAAAAAAACCGTTATCGCCCAATTGACGGGGACCTATTGCTCCGGTACAACACCCCGTTCTTAACGCACCTGGGCAATATCCGGTCTGCCGCCAGACGGGCCGGATTGGTGTGTTTTCGGCGTAGGAACACAGGTTAGCAAGCGACATGCCGTCGGGGCACGTGCCTCCGTTGACGGCAATCGATACCTCAGGAGAGACGTGTGGCCCGTATCGCAGGCGTCAACATTCCGACGCAGAAGCGCGTTGTCATCGCGCTGCAATACATTCACGGGATTGGTCCCAAGTTCGCGAAGGACATCTGCGAGAAGGTCGGTATTCCGGCTGAGCGGCGGGTGCAGCAGCTGACCGACGCCGAGGTCCTGCAGATCCGCGAGACGATCGACCGCGACTACCTCGTCGAAGGCGATCTCCGCCGCGAGGTGATCACGAACATCAAGCGCCTGATGGATCTCGGCTGCTACCGCGGCCTCCGTCACCGCAAGGGCCTCCCGGTTCACGGCCAGCGCACGCACACCAACGCGCGCACCCGCAAGGGGCCTGCGAAGCCGATCGCCGGCAAGAAGAAGGCCTGATCGCCCATTTGCTTGGGGAGTGCCGCTCGGCTGCTCCCCGTTCGCTTGTGACGTATTTCGTATGACGGGCCGCCGGGCGGCCCCTGGAGAGACGACGGATGGCCAAGGACACGACCGCAGCAGGGCGAGGCAAAGTACGCCGCCGCGAGAAAAAGAACATCACGTCCGGCGTTGCGCACGTCAACGCCTCGTTCAACAACACCATGATCACGATCACCGACGCCCAGGGCAACACCATCGCCTGGTCCTCGTCGGGCACGAAGGGCTTCAAGGGCTCGCGCAAGTCGACGCCGTACGCCGCGCAGGTTGCCGCCGAGGATGCCGGCCGCAAGGCGCAGGAGCACGGCATGAAGATCCTCGAGGTCGAGGTTTGTGGTCCTGGCTCGGGCCGCGAGTCGGCTCTGCGCGCTTTGCAGGCAGTCGGCTTCCAGATCACCTCTATCCGTGACGTGACGCCTATTCCGCACAACGGTTGCCGGCCGCGTAAGCGCCGGCGCGTCTGAAGAACTTTCTCGCGGCGCCGCTTTGGCGCCGCGCTTGCGTCGCTGTGCAGCCCGCCGGCGACCTTGAATCTATCCTTCGCCTGCGCTCCCGGACGCAGGCGTCAGTTAAGCGAGGCTCCCCGTGGTGAACGTTCTCCAGAAGAACTGGCAAGACCTTATCAAGCCGAACAAGCTCGATGTGGCCTCGGGCCGCGACGGCAGCCGTATCGCCACCGTCGTCGCCGAGCCGCTGGAGCGCGGCTTCGGTATGACGCTCGGCAACGCGCTGCGCCGTGTGCTGCTGTCGTCCCTGCAGGGTGCGGCCATCAAGACGGTGCAGATCGACGGCGTGCTGCACGAGTTCTCCTCCATCCCCTCCGTGCGTGAGGATGTCACCAACATCATCCTCAACATCAAGGAGATCGCGCTGCGCATCCACTCCGAGGGTGTGAAGCGCATGGTGCTCAAGAAGGAAGGCGGCGGTCCGGTTCGCGCCAAGGACATCGAGGCCGGCCCCGACGTCGAGATCCTCAACCCCGAGCACGTGATCTGCACCCTCGACCAGGGCGCTTCGATCCGCATGGAATTCACCGCCGACATGGGCAAGGGCTACGTTGCGGCCGACCGCAACCGTCCCGAGGACGCCCCGATCGGACTGATCCCGGTCGACAGCCTCTACAGCCCGGTGAAGAAGGTTTCCTACAAGGTCGAGAACACCCGCGAGGGCCAGATCCTCGACTATGACAAGCTGACGATGACGGTCGAGACCGATGGCTCGGTGTCGCCTGAGGATGCCATCGCGCTGGCCGCGCGCATCCTGCAGGACCAGCTCGCGGTGTTCATCAACTTCGAGGAGCCGAAGAAGGCCGTCGAGGAGACCCGTCACCCCGAGCTCGCGTTCAACGCCGCGCTGCTCAAGAAGGTGGACGAGCTGGAGCTCTCCGTGCGCTCCGCGAACTGCCTGAAGAACGACAACATCGTTTACATCGGCGACCTCATTCAGAAGACCGAGGCGGAGATGCTGCGCACGCCGAACTTCGGCCGCAAGTCGCTGAACGAGATCAAGGAAGTTCTGGCGTCCATGGGCCTGCACCTCGGCATGGAAGTGCCGAACTGGCCGCCGGACAACATCGAAGAGCTGGCGAAGCGCTTCGAGGACCAGTACTGAGATTTGAGACGACGTGCGAACTCCGGCGCGTGATGCAAATCGCGACGCCGGGGCCACGGATTAAAATCGAAACGAGGTGAGGCCGTAGAACCTCCCCGTCAAACAACCAGAGAGAACCGATATGCGACACAAGAAACTCGGCCGGCGTTTCAGCCGCGACAGCAGCCATCGCCAGGCCATGTTCTCCAACATGGCGGCCGCGCTCATCAAGCACGAGCAGATCGTCACCACGCTGCCGAAGGCGAAGGACCTGAAGCGCGTGATGGACAAGTACATCACGCTCGCAAAGCGCGGCGACCTCAACTCCCGCCGTCTTGCCGCCAGCCGGCTGCGCGACGAGGATATGGTCAAGAAGCTGTTCGACGTCCTCGCGCCCCGCTACAAGGACCGAGCCGGCGGTTACACGCGCGTGCTGAAGGCGGGGTTCCGCTACGGCGACAGCGCCCCGCGCGCGGTGATCGAGCTCGTCGATCGCGACGAGTCGGTGAAGGGCAAGGAAGACCGCGAGCGCCACGAGGCGCAGGTCGCGGCACAGGCCGCCGAGGCCTGATGGTTCGTCCGGGCGCGCACCGAACGCGCCGGACTTCGATATAGAGAAAAGCCGGTGCGGGTATCCGCGCCGGCTTTTCGTTTCAGGTGGCCTCCATCGCGGGCGTCTATCCCGGCCATCGATCATGCGGCGTCGGCGGTCGCGCCCTGAGCTTCCATCAACGCCTTGAATTCGGCCATGCCGAGGGTGGCGATGGTGTTCATGTCGGCGTCGAGAATCTCATAGACGAGGTCGCCGACATTGCGGTTGCTGAAGAAAGCAATGACATCCTGATCGCCGCCGCCTTCGGTGTGGGGCTCGCCATCGCCGGGCGTCGAGACATAGCTCCCGACCGGGCGCACCTCCTTCAGCTCACCGTTCGCCCGGTATATGCGCAATTCGCCCTGTAGGACCACGGTGACATAATCGCAGCGGTGGCGGTGCAGGGCGATCTTCGCGTTGGCGTCGAACTTGAAGAGAATATCGACGATGCGCTTGTCCGCATCGACCGCGCAGATGAAATAGGCGAGGTGGTCGAAGCCTTCGAGCGTGTGCCAGCGGATGTTTCGCGTATCGAACGGATTGGTGGCCATGGTTTCCCTCCCAGCGGGCTGAAGCTTGCTTGGTGGCCTGACGCCGGTGAAAGCCTGGCCCCATAACGCCAACGTGACTTGTTGGGCTCCCGGCCGCTTGCCATTTTGCGCCAGCATCTCTTCGGTCTCGGACGGCACCTTGCATGGCTCCCCGGCTTTCCGGCTTCACCCGCGCAAGCTCGCTGGGCCCCATTGCCGATTTCATGGGACGGCAGGGCGGCTGCATCCAGCGGGTGCTCGATGATGTCGATCTTCCCCTCGGACTGCTGGAGCACCCCGATACGCTTCTTCCGTTGCGGGAGCAGTTTCGCCTGCTTGAGCGTTCCGCGCGCGAGACGGGCGATGACTGCTTCGGCGCGCGGCTTGGACAAGTGGTGCGCTCCCGCGACCTCAGCCGTTTCGGTGCGTGGGTTTGCGAGGCGCCGACGCTCGGCGGCGCGATTGCCCGTGCGCATGCCGGGATCAACAGGATGCTGCAGACCTCGACGGTGCTGACCCTCGCGCAACACCGGGAAGGTGTGCGATGGCATATCGAGTTCGTGGAGCCTGAATCCGAAGGTCGCCACCACAACGAGCTTCTCGGCGTCAGCTATATGATCGATGTGGTCCGCACCTACGCGGGCCGCGCGTGGCATCCCGACACGGTGTTCACGGCCCTTCCGCGGGGATCGCCGCGCGCTCCGCTCGAAGACATCTTCCGCTGTAACGTTTCCCACGGACACCGCGTGCCCGGCATAGCGTTCGGCGCGGCGCTGCTCGACTGTGCCAGTGCGGCGGCGGCCGGCCCGGGCGCGGGAGCCAGCGTTGAACCGGGTCTGCCGGGCCAGCAGGACACGCTCGCATCCGTTGCCGCGATAACCGACCTCGCCCTGCATGAGGGCCTGCCGCGCGTCGACTGGGTCGCCGCAAAGCTTGGCATGACCCGCCGCTCCCTGCAGCGGCTGCTGACGAAGCACGGGACATCCTTCAATCGCCTCGCCGAAGAGGCGCTGATGCGCCGGGCTATTCAGCGCCTCGGCGACGGCGAAGCGGCGATCACCGGCATTGCGCTGGAGCTCGGATACGCGGACGCGGCGCATTTCACGCGGGCGTTTCGCAGATGGACGGGCATGCCGCCGAGCGTATACCGTCATCGCGCCGCCTGACGGCGGCAGACCGGGCGATGTTGCCAACACTGGCGATCGGAGGCGGGGATGTCAAAGCCGACAGTTCTGGTGACGGGCGCTTCCGGCTTCATCGCCAAACACTGCATCGCCGAGCTGCTGCGCGAGGGCTATCCCGTGCAGGCGACGCTGCGCAATCCCGCACGGGCGGATGAGACGCGCCGCGCCATTGCGAACGCCGGTGCCGATGCCTCGACGGTGAGGTTCATCGCCGCCGATCTCCTCTCCGATACCGGCTGGGACGAGGCGGCCGCGGGCTGCACCTATGTGCTCCATGTCGCTTCGCCGTTTCCGCTCAAAAATCCGCGCAATCCGCAAGACGTGATCCGGCCCGCGCGGGAAGGCGCTCTGCGCGTTCTGAGGGCGGCGACGCGCGCCAGCGTGAAGCGCGTCGTACTGACATCCTCCATCGTCGCCGTGACGTTGCCCTGGCCCGAGGCTGAGCCCGGGCACGTTTTCGACGAGACGGATTGGAGCAATCCCGGGCGTCCGGACGTGACGCCGTACGTCGTCTCCAAGACGGTGGCGGAAAAGGCCGCATGGGATTTCGTCGACGCAACGCCAAGCGCGCCCGAGCTTACGGTGGTCAATCCGGGCTTCGTGCTCGGTCCCGCCGTCGATGCCGACCTCTCCACCTCCCATGAGGTCATCCGTCTGATGGGCAACGGCTCCTATCCGGTGGCGCCGAAGATCGGCTTCCCGATCAGCGATGTGCGCGACGTCGTGGTGACGCACATACTGGCGATGATCCACACGGGGGCAGCGGGCCAGCGGTTCCTGTCGGCCAACGGCTTCCTGCATCTCTATGAGGTGGGGCAGCTGGTGAAGCAGACCTTGCCCGACGTCGGCAAAAAGGTGCCGCGCGGTGAGATGCCGGATTTCCTGGTTCGCGCGCTGTCCCTCGTCGACCGGCGGCTCAAGGCCGTGCTCGCCGACCTCGGCTTCCCGCGCCCGGTGAGCAGCGCCAAAGCGCAGCAGATGTTGGGCCAGAGTTTCCGTTCCCCCCAGGAGGCGGTCGTCTCTGCGGCGAGGAGCCTGCGGGAGCAGGGAATTATCTGAGGCGCCCACAAGGGCCCCGGCCGGCCTCCCTGAAACCGCCGAAAACTGGCGCTGCGGCGGCTTTTGGCCCCATTTTTCGCCGCATGCCGTCTGCGGGGCACGGCGGAGGGCGCTACAATGGAGGCGCTGTGCTATCTGTGCGCCGGAAGGCCCACCGCTTGGACTGGAAAGCGGGGCTATCCCGTTCGACATAACCATCGAGGATCGAAATCATTCGCATGAGCATGCCGACGACAACACCGACCCATGCGGGCTTCAGGTCCGCCGCGCTGGCGCTGGCCGGGCTCGCTCTTATCGCATCGTTTCTTTTCCCGCGCGAAGCAATCGCGCAATTGCGGCAAGCGCCGCCCACGCGGGAAGCGATGCAGTATTCGTTCTCGCCCATCGTGAAGAAGGCGGCTCCAGCCGTCGTGAACGTTTACGTGCGCTCGCGCGTGCGCACCGCGGTTTCGCCCTTCGCGAACGATCCGTTCTTCCAGCGCTTCTTCGGCGGCCGCGGCGGCTTCGGCCTGCCACAGGAGCGGATCCAGTCTTCACTAGGGTCGGGCGTAATCATCAGCCCCGACGGCGTCATCGTCACCAACACGCACGTCGTGAAGGGAGGCACCGATACGCAGATCCGCGTCGCGCTTTCCGACAAGCGGGAATATGACGCGCGCATCGTCGCGCAGGACGAGCGCACCGACCTCGCCGTCCTCAAGATCGAGAAGGGCGGCAACGACTTTCCCTTCCTGCAATTCGCCGACAGCGATGAGCTCGAGGTCGGCGATCTCGTGCTCGCCATCGGTAATCCGTTCGGCGTCGGTCAGACGGTGACCAGCGGCATCATCTCCGCGCTCGCCCGCACGGAGATGGCGCAGTCCGACACGCAGGTGTTCCTGCAGACGGATGCCGCGATCAATCCCGGCAATTCGGGTGGCGCGCTCGTCGACATGCAAGGCCGGCTCATCGGCATCAACACGATGATTTTCTCCCAGTCGGGCGGCTCGGTGGGCATAGGCTTCGCCATCCCCTCGAACCTCGTGCGCTTCTATGCGGACAACGCCATCGCCGGACGCAAGATCGAGCGGCCGTGGCTCGGCGCGCAGCTTGAGACGGTCACGCGCGAGATGGCGCAGACACTGAAGCTCGATCGCATCTCCGGCGCGGTCGTCGTGCGCCTGACGAACAAGAGCCCGGCCGCGAAGGCGGGCGTGCAGCTCGGCGATGTCATCGTGAAGGTGGACGATTTCGACGTGGCCGACTCCCACTCCGTGCACTATCGCCTGACGACACGCGGCATCGGCAATCGCGCGCGCCTCGAAGTCATCCGCGGCGGCCGCCACGTGCCGATCGATGTCGAGCTGCTGCCGGCGCCGAAGCCCGGCAAGGACGACGTGCGCAATCTCTCGGGCAATCATCCCTTCGATGGCGCGCGCGTCTCCAACATACTTCCCAGCGTTGCCGACGAGTTTAATATCGACGAGACCGACGGGGTCGTCATCGTCGCGGTCCGCTCCGGAGGCGTCGCCTCCCGGCTCGACTTCCAGCCGGGCGACGTCATCCTCGAGGTGGGTAACGTGAAGATCACCGACGTCATCATGCTCGATGAATTGACGCGCGAGCCCCAGCGGATCTGGCGCGTCACGATCAAGCGCGGCGGCCGCGTGATGAAACTGCAGATGGCAGGCTAGACGTGGCGAATTTGTTCGAAGCTGCCGGATTGGAGAAGGGGGCGCCGCGCCCGCTTCCCGACCGCCTGCGCCCGACGAAGCTCTCGGAGGTCGTGGGGCAGGACCACCTCGTCGGTCCCAACGGTACGCTGACGCGCATGCTGAAAAGCGGCCGGCTGCCGAGCCTCATCCTGTGGGGCCCGCCCGGCTCGGGCAAGACGACGGTCGCCCGGCTGCTGGCGCACGAAACGCACCTCGAATTCGAGCAGCTCTCGGCGATTTTCTCCGGCGTGCAGGATTTGCGCAAAGCCTTCGACCGCGCCAAGGCGCGCCGCGAGCACGGCAAGGGAACGCTTCTCTTCATCGACGAGATCCACCGCTTCAACCGTGCGCAGCAGGATAGCTTCCTGCCGTACATGGAGGACGGAACGATCACGCTCGTCGGCGCGACGACCGAGAACCCGTCGTTCGAGCTGAACGGCGCCGTTCTCAGCCGGGCCTCCGTGCTGGTCTACAATCGTCTCGATGAAGCGGCGCTCGAGATGTTGCTCCAGCGTGCGGAAAAGGAGGAGAAGCGTCCTCTGCCCCTCGATGCGGATGCACGCGAGGCGCTGGTCGGAATGGCGGACGGCGACGGCCGCTCGGCGATCAACCTCGCCGACGAAGTGTTCGCCGCCGTGGCGCCAGGGCAGGCGCCGCTCGACCGCAACGCCCTCAGCACGCTCGTGCAGAAGCGCGCCCCCCTCTACGACAAGTCGCGCGAAGGCCATTACAACCTGATCAGCGCGCTGCACAAGTCGGTGCGCGGCTCCGATCCCGATGCGGCGCTCTATTGGCTCTGCCGCATGCTGGATGGCGGTGAGGATCGGCTATTCCTCGCGCGCCGGCTCGTACGCATGGCCGTAGAGGATATCGGGCTCGCCGATCCTCAGGCGCTGGTGCAGGCGCTGGCGGCGAAAGATACCTATGACTTCCTCGGCAGCCCGGAGGGCGAGCTGGCGCTGGCGCAGACGACGATCTACCTCGCGACGGCGCCGAAATCGAATGGCGCGTACGTGGCCTACAAGGCGGCCATGCGCGCGGCCAAGGAGCATGGCTCGCTGAGCCCACCCAAGCACATCCTCAACGCCCCGACCAAGCTGATGCAGCAGGAAGGCTACGGGGAGGGCTACGCCTATGATCACGACACCGAAGAAGGGTTTTCGGGGCAGGACTATTTCCCCGAGGAGTTCGGCTCCCGCCCGCAGTATTACGATCCGCCCGATCGCGGATTCGAGCGCGAGCTCCGCAAGCGGCTGGCCTACTGGAGCGATTTGAGAGCCAAGCGCAGCGGGAAGTAGGTCGCGGCGCGCCCCGTCATCGGCGCGTCCGAATAGCTATCTATGGGCGTCAGGCGATTGTGATGTGCGCCAACCCTGTGGCCTCTCCGATGCGCTCGCCATGCCGTTTTACCGCCCCGACCGTTGCGGCTTCACGGCCGTGCGCCGGCAGCCTATAATGGATGCGCCAGGTGTCGGGAGGGACAGTCCGATGGTGCAGTTCATCGACCTGTGGCGCGGTCACCCGATCAATGAATCGGTGACGGCGCCGTGTGTTGCGCCCCATGACCTGACGAACCTCGAAGGCAAGCATGTTGCCATGGGCTTTCCCGTGTTCGCCAACCAGTGCGCGATCCGTATGGGTGTCGCCCTGCGGCGCGCTGGGGTGGTCGACAGCCAGATCGGAGGCTGCGCGGCCTGCTCCGTCCATCCGCGTTCGCAGATGCATTTCATCAACGCGAGCCAGCTCGCCAACGCCATCAGCCGCGCGAACCTGCCCGGCGTCGCGCCGGTCGAGCGCATCACGGGCGCTGCTGCCGCCGACTATTACCCGCGCCTCTTCGGCCGCACGGGCATCGTCTATTTCCAGGACTACTGGAAGCGGTCGAGCGATAGCGGCCGCCCGACGGGCGACCACATCGATGTGTGGAACGGCTATCGATCGTCGGCCAAGTGGCTGCTCGAATGGTTCTCCTGGCTCGGCTATTATTCGAACTACGCCAACGCCGGCGAGATCTGGTTCTGGGAAGTGAAATAGCCCGCGGCGCGGCGGGCAGGGGAGCATCCAATGCGCTACATCGTTGCGATGGTGTTCGCGATCATCGGAGCCCTGCTTGCGACCGTTTTTCTCAGCTCATCCGTTGCCGACTGGGTTGTCGCGCACCGGTCGTTCGAAAGCTCGGACGATGCGGAGAACCTGCACATGCTGGTGTTCCTCGCCTCGAACGTCGCCGGGCTCATCGCCGGCTGGCTTGTTGGCTGGGTTATCGCAGGCTTCGGCCGCTCCGAAGCGCCTCCTGCGCGAGACTAACAGCGCGCCGATCTAACCCGGTGCCATAAGCGTCAGCGGCCACACGTAGGCCTGGCCGAGCACCAACAGGCCCACGAGCGTTGCCAGCGCGATGGAGTGGAAGGCAACGAAGCGCAGGATGGAGCCCTCGTGCCCGTACCAGCGCGTGGCTGTCGAGGCGACGACGATCGACTGGGCGTCCATCATCTTGCCCATCACGCCGCCGGAGCTGTTGGCGGCGGCCATCAGCACCGGGTTGATCCCGAGCTGCTCCGCGCTGACGCGCTGCAGGCCGCCGAACAGCACGTTCGATGCCGTGTCCGATCCCGTGAGCGTGACGCCGAGCCACCCGATGTACGTTCCGAACAGCGGATAGAGCCAGCCGGTGTTGGCGAGCGCGAGGCCGAGCGTCGCATCGATGCCGGAGTACCGGGTGACGAAGCCGATCGCGAGCATGCAGGCGATGGTGAGCAGCGAGTAGCGTACCAGATAGAGCGTGCGTGCGTATGTGCGCACGAGCCCGCGGGGGCCGTAGCCGAGCGCGAAACCGGAGACGATCGCGGCGAGCAGGATGCCGGTTCCGGTCGCGGAGAGTGCATTGAAGTTGAAAACCGCCGCTTCGATCTTCGGGGACGCGACCACCGGCGGCACCTTCTGCACCAGCTCGTGCAGTCCCGGAACGGTGAGCTTCGCCACCCAGACATCGTCGAGCATGGCCCGCACTTGCGGCGTGCCCCAGAGAAACACGAACACGCTGAGGACGATCCACGGCATCCAGGCGCGGCGGACGGCGGACGCGGTGTGCGGGGCGGCGCCGAGGGCTTCGGCAGCAGGAGCGCTTTCTGCGGGCGCGCCCGGCATGGCTGTCATCGGCTGTGCAGGGCGCCACGCCTTCAGGAAGATCGCCAGCGCGGCCATCGACACCACCGCCGCAACGATGTCGACCAGCCAGGGACCGTGGAAGTTTGAAACGAGATACTGCGGGATCGCGAACGCAACGCCGGCAACGAGGATCGGCGGCCAGACCTCGAGCATCCGCCGCCAGCCCGCAAACGCGGTGATGAGCCAGAACGGCACCAGCACGGAGAAGAACGGAAGCTGGCGTCCCACCATGCCGCTCAGCTCGTGCAGATCGAGGCCCGTCACCGCCGAGAGCGCGATGATGGGAGTGCCGAGCGCACCGAATGCGACGGGCGCGGTGTTGGCGATGAGCGAAAGGCCGGAGGCAGCGAGCGGCGTGAAGCCGAGGCCGATCAGCATCGCGGCCGTGACTGCCACGGGCGTACCGAAGCCCGCCGCACCCTCGAAGAACGCGCCGAGGCAGAAGGCGACGAACAGGAGCTGCATGCGCTTGTCGTCGCTGATGGCGCCGATCGAGGTACGCAGGATTTCGAAATCTCCCCGCTCCAGCGTGAGCTGATAGAGAAAGATGACGTTGAGGATGATCCAGCCGATGGGCAGCAGCCCGAAGGCGGCCCCGTATCCGGCGGCAAGCCCTGCCATCGGGGCCGGCATGCCATAGAAGACAATCGCCACCGCGAGCGCCGCGACAAGGCCGAGGATGGCCGCGACGTGCGCGCGCAACTCCAGAAGGCCTATGCCGCCGAGGAGGACGATCACCGGGATGGCGGCAACGAGGGTGGACAGCAGCATGTTGCCGAACGGGTCGTAGACCTGCGACCACATGCGTTCTCTCCCCCGGGCCCGGTTTATTTGGCCGCAAAGCTACGTTGGTCCGCGCCGGCCGGTCAAACGCTTGCTGTAGCGTTAAAGTCCTGCAGAGAGGCGCTGTTTCGCGGTTTTCATAACGAAATTCAGCCGATTTGACCGCCGCCCGCCCTGGACAGGAATGCCGGCTCACCGTAGGTCATCGCGGGTATTCGGGCCGTCCCGGCGGCTATACTCGGCAGATGCCCCCGATAGCATGGCGCGGCTCACCCCCGTCCCCAATCAGAGCCCTTGGATGAACGATCGCGTCGAAACCATCGAAGTGAAGTCGACCGAAGCCGATATGCGGCTCGACCGCTGGTTCCGGCTGCATTTCCCCGACGTCGGGTATTCCTATCTGCAGAAGCTGCTGCGTACCGGGCAGGTGCGCGTCAACAGCCGCCGTGCCGAAGCCAACGCGCGCCTCGAAGCCGGAGCCCAGATCCGCGTCCCCGCCATCGTGCGCGCGGCGCCGAAAGCCGCGACCGCCTCGGGCGTCAAACCGGCGATGGGCGTATCGAAGGGCGATCGCGACCGCATCGAGAAGATGATCCTGTTCGAAGACGAGCACGTGCTCGTCCTCAACAAGCCGTTCGGCCTCGCGGTGCAGGGCGGCACAGGCACCCGGCGGCACATCGACGGAATGATCGCCGGAATGGCCGATCGCTTCGGCGGCGAGCGTCCGCGCCTCGTGCATCGCCTCGACCGTGACACCACAGGCGTGCTGCTGATCGCAAAGCACCGCGACGCGGCCGCCAAGCTCGGCCGTGTGTTTCAGACCCGCTCCGCCGCGAAGACCTACTGGGCGCTGGTGAAGGGTGTGCCGAAGCCTCCGCAGGGGAAGATCGAAGCGGCGCTGGTGAAGGCCGCAGGCCCCGACGGAGACCGCGTGCGCAAGGCGCTTCCCGGCGAGCAGGAAGAAGCGATGCATGCGACGACCCACTATTCCGTCATCGACAGGCTCGCCCATAAGGCGTCCTGGGTCTCGCTCAAGCCGGTGACGGGGCGGCAGCATCAGCTCCGCGCGCACATGGCGCTGATCGGCACGCCGATCGTCGGCGACAACAAATACGGCGGCGACGAGAACCTTCCCGCCGAGCAGATCGAGAACAAGCTGCACCTGCATGCCCGCCGGCTCGTGCTGCCCCATCCCTATACCGGCGGCAAGATCGACGTCACGGCGCCGCTGCCCGATCACATGCGCGCCACGTGGGAGCTTCTCGGCCTCGATGTCGACCGCTATCAGGAGAAGGGCTGATGAAGCTTATCGTGCTCGATTGCGACGGCACCCTCGTCGACAGCCAGAACGGGATCTGCGAGGCGATGGCGCACGCGTTTTCCGGATTCGGGCTGACGCCGCCGGCGCGCGAGGCGACGCTCGCCATCGTCGGCCTGTCGCTGCCGGAAGCGTTGGCGGCGCTGGCGCCCGACCATGACGCGCAGCTCCGCGCCGCCCTCGTCGAGCGCTACAAGTCGGCATTTTTCGAAATCCGCCGCGACCCGGCGCTGCACGAGCCGCTCTTCGCCGGTATTGGTGCAGCCATCGAGGCGATGTCAGAGCGCAATGACGTCGTGCTCGGCATCGCGACGGGAAAGTCGCGCAAGGGCGTCGACCGGCTCTTTGCCCGTGAGGATTGGGCGCGCCGCTTCATCACCGTGCAGACCTCCGACAATAATCCCTCCAAGCCCCATCCCGCCATGTTGCACGCGGCGATGGCGGAGGCGGGCGTCGGGCCCGACAGCACCGTGATGGTGGGCGACACAACCTTTGACATGGAAATGGCGATCGCAGCGGGCACCGGCGCGCTGGGCGTCGGCTGGGGCTACCATTCGCCCGACGAGCTCCATGCCGCCGGTGCGCACGCGGTCGTCGGCCAGTGCGAGGGGCTTCTCTCCGGGATCGACGCCTATTTCGCCGCGCGGGAGCGGGCCGCATGAGCGAGCCCGACGATACCCCCGGCGCACCGAAGGATGCGCCTAAGGTGCCGGGTCGGGAGGCATTGAGACCGGCGCTGCCCAAGCGTTTCTACAAGGATGTGAGCGTCGGCGAAGCCGACGGCGGCTATCAGGTCCTGCTCGACGGCCGCGCCGTGCGCACCCCTGGGAAACTCCATCTCACGGTGCCGACGCGGCCTCTGGCGGAGGCGATGGCGGCCGAATGGGCGGCACAGGGCGAGCATATCGACCCGGCGACGATGCCGCTGTCGAAGCTCGCCATTACCGCCATCGACGGCGTGACCGGGACGATGACAGAAGTTGCGGCCGACATCGTGCGGTTCGCCGGCAGCGATCTCATCTGCTACCGCGCCGAGGCGCCCGAGGCCCTGGCGGAGATCCAGGCCGCCGCGTGGGATCCGGTGCTGCGCTGGGTGGAGGAGACGACGGGCGCGAGGTTCTTCCTCGCCGAGGGCGTGATGCCGGTGACCCAGAGCCCCGAGGCGCTGTCCCGCTTCGGCAATCTGGTGGCGCCGTTCGGGGCCTTCGCGCTCGCAAGCCTGCACGTGATGACGACGCTGACGGGCTCGGCATTCCTCGCCATGGCCGTGGCGCGGGGACACCTGGCGCCGGAGGAAGCCTGGGCCAAGGCCCACGTCGACGAGGATTGGCAGATCGCGCGCTGGGGCGTCGACGTCGAGGCCGCCGACCGGCGCGCCCGCCGCCACACGGAAATGCTCGCCGCGGCCCGGTTTCTTAATTTGCTCGAAGCGGCTTAGCCGAGAAGATCACCGCCTGTTCCGAGCGTAACAGCGCCGGGCGGGCGACGACCCCATAGTGGGCGACATGCCAACGTCCGCGGAGCAGTGCCATGCTGAGCCTGTTCGACCTCGCCATCGTTCTGATTGTCCTCCTGGCCATTCCCCTGCTGATCAAGGTGGGCCGCTGATGGATACGAGCTTCAACCTACCGATCGCCATTGCGGTGGTGGCGCTGATCCCGCCCATCATCCTGATCAACTATCATTACCGGCTCGGGGGATTATCGGGCTACATCTGGCGCGAGAGCCCGGCCTTCGCCCACATTCTCCTCGCGCTCCTCTTCACCGTCTGGCTCGGGACCGTCTTCGATCTCGTCACCTATTACGGTCTCCTGTCGCCTCGGGCCCTCGAGCTATTCAATCTTCTGATTGGCCCGTTGATGCTGATCTTCTCGGTGTGCGTGCTCGTTTTCGGCACCCGCCTTCTGGTCCGGTATCTGCGGTTCCGCTCCAGGACCTAACCCCGCGGGCGGTGCGGGTGTTCATGCTTTGACCCGGTGCCGGGGCTTACCGGCGGCCAGCCGCCCCGAAACGTCGCACACCAATGGCCCCCGGGCGCGTTCTCAGAGGCAAATCTGCGTGCTATGAGCCCTCCCGTGCGGCGTCCGGCCGCGCGTCCACGAGGGAAGGCACGTAATGAAGGACATCATCGGAGAGCTTGCGAAGCGCCGCGCCAACGCGCGGCTTGGGGGCGGGCAGGCGCGTATCGACGCCCAGCATAAGCGCGGCAAGCTTACGGCCCGCGAACGCATCGAGCTTCTGATGGATGAGAACTCCTTTGAGGAGTTCGACACGTTCGTCGAGCACCGCTGCACCGACTTCGGCATGGAGAAGCAGAAAACCCCGGGCGACGGCGTCGTCACCGGCTGGGGCACCATCAACGGCCGGGTCGTATACGTCTTCGCCAAGGACTTCACGGTGATGGGCGGCTCGCTCTCGGAGAGCCACGCCCGCAAGATGACCAAGATCCAAGACATGGCGCTGAAGAACCGTGCGCCGATCATCGGTCTGTTCGATGCGGGCGGCGCCCGTATCCAGGAGGGCGTGGACGCGCTCGGCGGCTACGGCGAGGTCTTCACCCGCAACGTGCTCGCCTCCGGTGTCATCCCGCAGATTTCGGTCATCATGGGCCCGTGCGCAGGTGGCGATGTCTATTCGCCGGCCATGACCGACTTCATCTTCATGGTGCGCGACACGAGCTACATGTTCGTGACGGGTCCCGACGTCGTGAAGACGGTGACCAACGAGACGGTGACGTCCGAGGAGCTGGGCGGCGCGAAGGTGCATACCTCGAAGTCCTCCGTGGCCGACGGCGCCTACGAGAACGACGTCGAGGCGCTGCTGCAGATGCGCCGCCTGATGGACTTCCTGCCTTCGAACAACCGCGAGGGCGTGCCGACGCTGCCGACCTCCGACAGCCCCGACCGCACCGATCATTCGCTCGACACCCTCATCCCGGACAATCCGAACAAACCCTACGACATCAAGGAGCTGATCCTGAAGGTCGTCGACGAGGGCGATTTCTTCGAGATCCAGGAGAATTACGCAAAGAACCTCGTCACCGGCTTTGCGCGCATGGACGGCCGCACGATCGGCATCGTCGCCAACCAGCCGATGGTGCTGGCGGGCGTGCTCGATTCCGACGCTTCGCGTAAAGGCGCGCGCTTCGTGCGCTTCTGCGACTGCTTCGAGATTCCGATCGTGACCTTCGTCGACGTGCCGGGCTTCTTGCCGGGCACCGCGCAGGAGTACGGCGGCCTCATCAAGCACGGCGCCAAGCTGCTCTTCGCCTATACCGAGGCGACCGTGCCGAAGGTGACCGTCATCACCCGCAAAGCCTATGGCGGCGCCTACGACGTGATGAGCTCCAAGCACATCCGGGGCGACGTGAACTATGCCTGGCCGACCGCCGAAATCGCGGTGATGGGCGCCAAGGGTGCAGCCGAAATCCTCTATCGCGCCGACTTGGGCGATCCGGAGAAGATCAAGGCGCGCATCGACGAGTATCAGGAGCGCTTCGCCAATCCGTTCGTCGCCGCCGAGCGTGGCTACATCGACGAGGTGATCCTCCCGCACGGCACGCGCCGGCGCATCTGCCGCGCGCTCAACATGCTGCGCAACAAGACGCTCGAAAATCCCTGGAAGAAGCACGACAACATCCCGCTGTAAGCGCGCGGCCGATAGAGCCGCCGTGAATAGCGCAGTGGAGAATTTGAAAAGGCCGGTGAGATCACCGGCCTTTTTACATGAACGGTGTCTGCACCCGCCATTCAGAACGGGTTCAATGCGCCCCCGCCAATCTCAGCCCCGTCAGATCACAGCGCCGTTCAGGTGAGTGGCGCCCCAACGAGGAAGAGGTGGACCATGAACAAATTCGCTCTCATCGCCGCGGCCCTTGCCGCCACGACCGTTGCCGCCAACGCAGCGAGCATCAACGGCACCCAGCAGCGTCAGCTCGACCGCATCGAGCAGGGGCGGCAGACCGGCTCCATCACCTGGACGGAAGGCCTCAAGCTGCGCGCGGAGCAGAAGCGGATCTCCAACAAGGAAGCCCAGTTCCGCTCCGACGGATACCTGAGCCGCGGCGAGCGCAACGAGCTGCGCAGCATGCAGCGTCAAGCCTCGAAGAACATCACCGCGAAGAAGTATGACGCCAAGGTCCGCCCCTCGTGGCTTCCCCGCGTCGGCAAATAAAAGCGGGACGAAGTGCGCAAACCCTCCGTTGGCCTTGCGGGCCGCTGAAAAGCGGCCCGCCTTTTTGAGTGGGGGAACGAGCCGTCGCACTGGCGCCGCTATGGCCCAGGGCTAGGGGCAGCGCTCGCTAACCAGTGTCGCTACGGCGCAACTGTTAGCCAATTGGTAAGCCTGTTTTCCTAATGTGCGCGCATCGAGTTCTTGCGAACGGGGCCCCGAAATGAGCGCGTTGCAGTCGCTTCCGATTACCGAGATGTTGCAGCGGGGGAGCATTCACGAAGTCGACGTGCTGAGGCTGAAAAGCGCCTTCCACAACGACAGTGCCATTTCCGCCGATGAGGCCGAAGCCCTCTTTGCCCTGAACGAGACCTGCGAGGATCAGCATCCCACCTGGGCCGATTTTTACGTCGACGCGCTGACCGACTACCTCGTCGCACAGGTTCTCCCCGAAGGATACCTGACGGCCGAGGAAGCGCACCGCTTCATCGATCGCATAGCCCCCGTCGGCATCGTCACCCGCAAGACCGATCTCGATCTGCTGATCAGCGTGCTCGTCAAATCCCGCTGGTCGCCGGTCAGCCTCGCACGCGTGGCGCTGAACCAGGTGATCTACGCCGTCACCACCGGCAAGGGCCCGCTGCGCGAAAGCTGGCCCTGCCAGCCGGGCACTGTCCGTGAGAGCGAAGTGGAGCTCGTCCGCCGCATCCTCTACGCTTTTGGCGGCGACGGTGCCGTAGCGATCACGCGCGATGAAATCGAGACCCTTTTCGATATCAACGAAGCGATCATCGACCCCGAGGCCAACGCCGCCTGGACCGACCTGTTCGTGAAGGCCGTGACGAATGTGGTCATGGCCTCCTCGGGCCACGCGGTCCCCACTCGCGAGGAGGCCCTGCGCCGCGACGCCTGGCTCATGGAGGCGAAGGGCGAGCTTTCTCCCGATGCGCTTCTTTCCGCGATGGTCTCCTCGAGCCTCGACGCCGTGCGCGCGGGCTACCGCGAGCAGACCGCCGAGGAGCGGGCTTTGGCCCGCCTCGAGCGCCAGCGCATCGAGATCATCACGAACGAGGCGATCGCGCAGGCCGAGGCCGGCTGGCTGTGCGAACGTATCGGGCGCAATGGCCGCCTGACGCCGAGCGAATCTGCTCTCATCGCCTACCTGCGCAAGGACAGCCGCAGGATCCACCCCGAGCTGCAGGCCGCAGTCGAGCGCCTCGCCCAGGCCGCTTAACGGCGATCAGAACAGGGTTTACGGGGCTGGCCGCGGCGCGACCGGCCCCTGCGGTCTATGCGCGCATTTTGCCCTGTCTGGCCAGTTTACGACCCTTCTCGAGCCGTCTAGAAAGTCAGCTACGCAATCGGCTGGCGCTTCGCCTTGGGGCGCCTACCTAGTGGACCAACGGGGCTAATGTTCAAAAAAATTCTGATCGCCAACCGTGGCGAAATCGCCTGCCGCGTCATCAAAACTGCGCGCAAAATGGGCATCAAGACCGTCGCCGTCTACTCCGATGCGGACCGCGATGCGTTGCACGTGGAAATGGCTGACGAGGCCGTCCATCTCGGGCCGCCGCCGGCCGCGCAATCCTACCTGTTGATCGACAAGATCGTCGAAGCCTGCAAGCAGACGGGCGCCGAGGCCGTGCACCCGGGCTACGGCTTCCTGTCCGAGCGGGAAGCATTCCCGATCGCCCTCGCGAAGGCGGGCGTCGTCTTCATCGGTCCCAACCCCAAGGCCATCGCCGCCATGGGAGACAAGATCGAGAGCAAGAAGGCCGCTGCGGCCGCCAAGGTGTCGACCGTCCCCGGCTACATGGGCGAGATCGACGACACCGCGCATGCCATCCGGATTGCCGAGGAAATCGGCTACCCCGTGATGATGAAGGCCTCGGCAGGCGGTGGCGGCAAGGGTATGCGCATCGCCTTCAATCGCAAGGAGGTCGAGGAAGGCTACCCGCTGGCCAAGTCCGAGGCCAAGGCGAGCTTCGGCGATGACCGCATGTTCATCGAGAAGTTCATCGTCAATCCGCGCCACATCGAAATCCAGCTCATCGGCGACAAGCACGGCAACGTCGTCTACCTGGCCGAGCGCGAATGCTCGATCCAGCGCCGCAACCAGAAGGTCATCGAGGAAGCGCCCTCGCCGCTGCTCGACGAGAAGACCCGCCGCGCGATGGGCGAGCAGGCCGTCGCGCTGGCGAAGGCGGTGGGCTACGATTCCGCCGGCACGGTGGAGTTCGTCGCCGGCCAGGACCGCAGCTTCTACTTCCTGGAGATGAACACCCGCCTGCAGGTGGAGCACCCCGTCACCGAGCTCATCACGGGCTACGACCTCGTCGAGCTGATGATCCGCTCCGCCGCCGGCGAGAAGCTGCCCTTCAGGCAGCAGGACGTGAAGCTGAACGGCTGGGCCGTGGAAAGCCGCGTCTATGCCGAGGACCCGTTCCGCAGCTTCCTTCCCTCCATTGGCCGGCTCGTGAAATATCGTCCCCCGGCGGAAGGCACCCGCGACGGCATCACCGTGCGCAACGACACGGGCGTGTTCGAGGGCGGCGAGATCTCGATGTTCTACGACCCGATGATCGCCAAGCTCGTCACCCACGCGCCGACGCGTAAGGAGGCGATCGCCGCCCAGGCCGAGGCGCTCGACAGCTTCTACATTGACGGTATCCAGCACAACATCCCGTTCCTCACCGCGCTGATGCAGCATCCGCGCTGGCAGGAGGGAGCCCTTTCCACCGGCTTCATCGCCGAGGAATTCCCCGATGGCTTCAAGGCGCGCGAGCCCGAAGGCGAGGCGCTGCACGTCATCGGCGCGGTTGCGGCCGTCATCGACCACGAGAACAATTTGCGCCGCCGCGCCATCACCAATCAGATGGCCGGCCAGCCGGTGCACTTCGCGCGCCGCCGCATCGTCAAGGTGAGCGACGTCACGCTGCCGATCGAGGTTGAGGGCGACGAAGGCACCTATAAGGTTGCATTCCCGGACAGCGGCACTGAGGTCGAGCTGAAGTCCGGCTGGCACCCCGGTGAGCCCGTCTGGACCGGAACCCTCGATGGCAGGACCGTTGCCGTGCAGGTGCGTCCCATCCTCAATGGCGTCAACCTCGCCTACCGCGGCGTCCAGGTGCCGGTATACGTCTATACCGAGCGCGAGGCCGAGCTCGTGGCGCTGATGCCGGAGAAAGTCGCGGCCGACACCTCCAAATTCCTGCTCTGCCCCATGCCCGGCCTCGTCAAGGCTATCCACGTGAGCGAAGGGCAGGACGTACTGGCGGGCGACGCGCTGGCCGTGGTCGAGGCCATGAAGATGGAGAACATTCTCCGCGCCGAGCGCAACGCCAAGGTGAAGAAGATCAACGCGCAGGCGGGCGATAGCCTCGCCGTCGATGCCGTCATCCTCGAGTTCGTGTGATGAACGGGCGCCACCTCATCTCGTCCGGTTCCGAGTTCGAACGCAAGATCGGCTACTCCCGCGCCGTCGTGGATGGCCGCTGGGTGTTCGTCTCCGGCACGACCGGCTTCGATTATTCGGCGATGACCATATCGCCGGATATCGTGGCCCAGGCCGATCAGTGCTTCCGCAACATCGAAGCCGCCCTCGCCGAGGCGGGAACCTCGCTATCGGATGTGGTGCGCGTGCACTATCTCATCACCCGCCGGGAAGACTTCGAGCCCATATGGCCGGTGCTGCAGAAGTACCTCGGCGATGTGCGTCCCGCATGCACAGTGATGGTGACGGGCCTCGTCGATGAGCGCATGCTCATCGAGATCGAGGTGACCGCCCTCAAGGCGGCTTGACCTCAAAACGCGGACGAGCCGATCCAGCAGCGAGGAGGCGCGAGGCCCATGGTGCCGCGTACGATCCATATTCGCGTGGAGGGCCGGGTCCAGGGGGTCGGCTATCGCGCCTTCGTGGAAAGGCACGCGACTGCGGCGCAGCTGACCGGCTGGGTGCGCAACCGGCGCGATGGCTCCGTCGAAGCCTTGCTTCAGGGGACGGCAGACGCGGTCGAGGATATGCTCGAGCGGTGCCGTAGCGGACCACCCGGTGCCCGCGTCGAGAAAGTCGAGATCATCGGCGAGGGCGTGGGCGCGTACGAGGGCTTCGCCGTGCGCCCGACGGCCTGAGCCATCCATCTGTCCAGCGCCGGTCTGGCGCGGGCACCTCTACCGGCGCACGTCATGCCCGCCTCTCGTTCACGCATATTTCGACGTGAGCTGACGCAGGCTGCGCAGGATCGGCTCGTAGGCCTCTTCGTTGCGCGCCTCCGGATAGACCACGTAGACGGGATAGACGAACTTGCGCGCCCGCTTTGGCTGGCGCAGCCGGCCCTTGGCGATGTGCGGGCGCACGAGCCGCGCGGGGAAATACCCCGAGCACGGATTCGTCAGCAGATAGTCCATCGCCGCCGGGCCGAGGTCGAGGTTGAGAGCCGGGTTGGTGTGCTCCGGATAGGCTGCGGCGTGGTCCTGCTGGAAGTCGGGACCCCAATCGACGAACACATAGTCGGAAGCTCCGCGCCGCTGCGGCGTGAGCACGCTCGTCACCAGCACGATCTCCTCGTCGAACAGATGCTCCACCATCAGTCCCGGCGGCTGGCGCGGGCGGTACATCACGGCAAGGTCCAGCGTGCCTTCCAGGAGCCGCTGCGTCAGCACCGATGTGAGGCCGCTGGCGGCCGAGACCGCGATGTCGGGTGTGTTCGTGCGCAGCCACGACACCCAGCGGAGCAGAAATCCATCCCAGAACACGATCGGCGCTCCGACCGCGAGATGGTCGCGGTGTTGATCGGATATGCCGACTTCGAGCTGCGCGCGCTGCCAGACGCGAACGAGGGCGAGGGCGTGCTTCTGGAACTGCTCGCCCGCGGCGGTGAGCTCTGCGCCGGCCTTCGACCGCTCGAAAAGCGGCCGGCCGAGCATCTCCTCCAGGCCCTTGATGCGCGCCGATACCGTCGACTGAGTGAGGTTCATCTTGCGTGCGGCATGGATGAAGCTGCCCGTCTCGGCGACGGTGAGGAATGTGCGTGCGAGATTGACGTCCATACAGCTCGCTCCGGCCGCGCTACCCGCACCGAGCTATCTATCGAAATTTTCGATAGTGGTCACCGGAAAATTCCGTTTGTGAATGGAGTTGATTCTCACCAAATTGGTCAGCACCCCGATCGAGACGAAACGATTCGCTTCTCGATGTTCGGGTTCACAATGGAAGGACGACGAACATGGCTGCTGCTGCTAAAGCAAAGAAACCCGCCAAGAAGGCCGCTGCGAAGAAGCCGGCCGCGAAGAAGGCGAAGAAGAAATAACTGATCTCTCACCCGAGAGATCCAAAGGGAGTGCCGCGATGTTCCGAATGGCCGTTGCGGTTGCTCTAAGCGTAGCTCTGGTGTCGATCCCCAGCGCATTCGCGTCATCGATAACCAACCGAGACGGCAGTGACCACAAGGTCCGTGTCATCGAGGGAAATGCGGCGACCGACCATATTTTACAGCCGTCGGCGGCGCTCGAAGGGGTTTGCAACAGCGGCTGCGTAGTCCGCCTCAACGACGATCCCAAGGACGAATACCGGCTTCAAGGCTCGGACGTCGTGTCGATTGAGGATGGATATCTCTACTATGACGGGCCACCCGCATCCGCGGTGCCGAAGGCCGGTGATGCGGACCGGCCTTCTGAGCCGGCCCCCGAGTAGAGGACAGGCGAACGCTATGTTTCGGAAAGCCCGGCCCATCAGGGGCTGGGCTTTCATTTTATGGGTGCTCCAGCTCGCCCGAAGTCGGCGTCGCGCAATCCCCGAAACCTTCGATGGATAGGGGCGCCGCGTCCATAGTCGCCCCGAAGCATCGCTCGAACTGGCGGCGCAGAACCTTATCCACAACTTGAGAGGTATGCGGGCGGCCGAGATCCGCGAGGCTGGTGACGCCATGCTCGGCGATCCCGCAGGGCACGATGCCGGCGTAGTGGCTGAGATCGGGCGCCACGTTGATGCTGATCCCGTGCAGGCTGACCCAGCGCTTTAGGCGCAGACCGATCGCGGCGATCTTGTCCTCCGCGTCCGGCCCCCGCTCCGGACGTTTCACCCAAACACCGACCCGGCCCGCCCTGGTCTCCCCCGTAACGCCGAGCTCGGCCAATGCGCCGATGATCCAAGCCTCGAGCGCGCTGACGAAGGCGCGCACGTCCCCGGCGCGCCGCCTCACATCCAGCATCACGTAGCAGATGCGCTGGCCGGGACCGTGGTAGGTGTAGCGTCCGCCACGTCCGCTCGCGAACACGGGGAAGCGTCCGGGCGCGATCAGCTCCTCGGGACGCGCGCTGGTGCCGGCGGTATAGAGGGGCGGATGCTCCAGCAGCCAGACGAGCTCGGACGCCGCGCCCGACGCGATGGCCGCCGCGCGCGCCTCCATGGCCTCGACGGCCTCGAGATAGCCGACGGACGCGCGGCTCACCGCCCACGCGACGGGCGCCGGGGCGCAAGCTGGAGACGATTCGAGGGGCCTTGAGGTCATGTCCCCAGTCTAGATTCTGCCGATCTTGTGGGCCAGGACGCCGGTTGAGGGGACAAGAGGCGATTTGCCGCCGCGCCACGCTTGAGAAACCCCAAAATCGACCTGCGGAAGAGTTGCGAGCATGCTTGTTCCGGCCGCGCAACTTGGCTATATGAGCGCTCTCATTCACCCGGCTTGCGGTCGTGGCGGAATTGGTAGACGCACTACCTTGAGGTGGTAGCGGGGCAACCCGTGGAAGTTCGAGTCTTCTCGACCGCACCATTCGGAAAAACAAGGCGAAATCAAACTAACCGGGATTTCCGGAAAGTTGGTCGCCTTGTCCCGATGGGACAGACAGGCCCGGTTTGACATCCCGTGCACCCCCGTTTTCGGCCTGTTGATGGTCTATTTTAGGTAGCGGGGCAAGCTCCGCATCGAGCAGGGTCACTGCCTCGTGCAGTAGTTCGTGCGATGAGTGCGTGTACACCTTATTCGTGGTCGCGGGCCCGCGTGTCCAAGGGGCTGGGCGCCGCCGCCGTCATGCTGCGGTCTCGGCCTGATACGCCGCACGCCAGTCAGCGCCGGAGCCGTGCGAGGGCATTGCCGAGCCCCGCGTTGCGCCGCTCAGTCTGCTTCGCGGCCGTCGCCCCATTGCCGGCGGGCGCATAACGATAGTGACATCGCGCCCGGCCTGGACGATCCCGATCCCTCAGCTCCCGCTGTCGAATAGCTCGCAGGCATAGTCGAACACGGCCTGATCCAGAACCGTAATCGCCCTTAGCGCGTCGCGCTCCTCCTCGGTCGGAGGAGCTGCGGATCTGCGGGCTTCGCCTTTGTTCAGCGCGTAATATTTGGGCGGTGGCGGCACGCCGATCTTACCCATCAGACGCGCGAGCGCGCTATCTCCCGCCGGCAGCTGCCGGCCCATCTTCGCCATGAGGCGCGTCGCGGATTCGTCGAGCCGGTGCTGAAGGCCGACGAAGAACGCCGTATCGAGCGTGCGCTTCGCCTGCGCGACAATGTCCTCGTCGGGCATGCTGGGGCCGTATATGCCGGTCCGGCTTGCGTCGGAGTCTCCGAACCGGCCGCCCGCAAGCATCCGCGCCTGCACGTTGTGGCTCGAGGCCCGCAGCAGCGGATCATCGGACGTGAGATATTCCAGAAGTGTCAGTTCCCGCAGGCGGATGAAGAATGGATTGTCCCGGTTTGTCGGGTGATGGCCCATGTCTTTCCAAAAATGATAAGCGGAAATGAGCCGCTCCTGGGGATCGCGCAGCAACAGTATGAGGCGCGAATTCGGGATACGTTCGCTGAGCGCACGGATGCTGATGTGGCCGGTATAGAGTTCGTAGATCTCGTCCGAGGCGTCCCCGTTGAGCTGATACTCGAACATATGCGGACAGATCGCTTCGTCTGGAAACAGATCATGGAGATAGGCCCTGAAGGAATCGCCAGCGGTCTTCTGGACGCGCGCGAAGTGCCAGACCTGATTCTCCATGAGGTCACCTGCCTGTCGTTGCTGAGTGGAAAGCCGCTGCGAGCCCGTCGTCTGGAAGCCGTATTCAGTGGCGCGACGCGCCCGGACTGTTCTGGACGTTATTCGACGGCTGCGAGCAAAAGAAGCCCGGCACGCTCTATCGGCTAAGGCAGCTGGGGGTATGTGTCTGCAACGATACAGCGTGCAGGTGAAGGGCGCGCGGAGCCCTCAGGATGCGTGTGCCGCACCAACACCCCGGGTGCGTGCCGTGCTGCTTCCCTCGACGAGCGCAACGGCAACATAGGCCGCCGCGGATAACGCCAGCGCCACCAGATAGGGGGCCTCCCATTCGAGCGCGAAGCGCCCGAGCGCCCACACCGCGGTCCCGAGCGTGATGGAGACGGCAGCACTGCGCGGGCCGCCGAAGCGCGTGAAGAGCCCGAACGCTGCCGAGACGAATATGCCCGCGCTGCCAAATGCCGAGGCGATCTCGACGAGTTCCTTGATGCGGTCGGAGGTAAGGGCCAGAACGAACGCGGCCGCCGTCAGCGCCACGACGCTCAGGCGTGCAGCGATGAGCTTTCCGCGTACGCCCAGGGTCGGCGCCACCCGCACGACGATGTTGTGCGAGACCTGCGCGCCCGAAGCATGCAAAGCCGAATGCACGACGGAGAGGATTGCCGAGATGAGGGCGCCGCCGAAGATCACATAGTGCCACTGCGGCAGGTAATGGGCCGAGAGCACGGCGACGATCTGCTCGGAGTGGACGAGCTTGGCCTGTAAATCCGGCGTGGACCGCACGAGGCCGGAAGCCGCCAATCCGAGAAACAGCGGCATCGTGCCGACGACGATATACATGAGGCCGCCCGCCACGGTGCCGCCCCGGGCCACCGCGGCCGAGCGCGCCCCGAGGAACCGCGAGATCAGCTCGATGGCAACGAAGGAGCCGAAGAAGGCGACTGCGACCGACTCGATCACCTCCAGCGGCGTGCCGTGGGCCGAAGCGGTGAACGTGAGATGCCCGGCGGGCGCATTCTGAAGCGCGGTTCCGACACCGCCGGCCGCGATGGCGACGGCGACCGTGAGCACGATGAGACCGATGATCACCGCAAAGCCCTGCAGGAAGTCCGTGACGGCATCGGCGAGGAGGCCTCCGATCACCGAATAGGAGGCGACGAGCACCGCGGCGAGCATGATCGCGTTCGCCAGCGACAGGCCGGAGCTGGAGCTCAGCACCTGCCCGAAGGCGCGGATCTGCGCCGCCGCCCAGAAGACCGACCCGGGCAGCAGCACGATGACGACGAGCTTCTCGACGCCGGGCGAAAAACGCGCGCGGAAGACGTCGGCAAAGGTCGTGACGCCCTGCCGCCAGATGAGAGCGGCATAGAGGAAGCCCGCCGCGATGACCGCGCAGCCATAGGCCAGAGGGTCGACGAGTGCGCCGGTGATGCCCTTGTCGTAGACCTCGCCCGACGTGGCGACGATGGCCTCGGCGCCGAACCAGGTGGCGAAGACGGAAAAGGCAACGAGCGTCGGCCCCAGGGACCGTCCGGCGAGGATGTAGTCGCTCTCGGTCTTGACGCGGCGCGAGACCCAGACGCCCACGGCGAACTGCGCCAGCACGTAGGCAATCATTCCGAACAGGATCATGGCGGTCCCCGGCAGCGTCGTCGGCGCGCGATCTTTGCGGCCGGAGCGGCGGACGGACAAGCGGTTCTTACGGGATTGTGCGGCTTGGATGGCTCGCGAGCTTATCTGGAGGTCCCGGTCAGGCCCCGTCGGGCGAAAACGTCGGCTCCCCTCGCTGCTGAGTGAGCCGGGTCGTCTGCCAGGGCCAGTGGCCATTGATCTCCACATCGAGGGAGATCGACAGGAAGGTGCGGATGATGACGATCCCGCCGAGAACGAGGATGGAATCGAGCGTCGGATCGACCACGACGGACTTTAGAATGTCGGCGGCGATGAGGATTTCGAGGCCGATGAGAATGCCGCGACCGAGATTGGCCCGGTAATCGCGGTAGTTGGCGAGGAAGCCCGTGTGCGCGACGCGCACCAGAAAAACGGCAGTCGAGATGGCGACTGCAAGAAGAATGACCGCGAAGGCGGCGATATCGAGCACTTCGCTCGTCCAGAGCGCAACGTCTCTCATGGGCAAGGCTGGATCCCTCCGTGCCGATAGACGCTAAGATGGCCTCGGCAGCGCCGGCCACATTGCCGTAGGAGGGGTTTCCGATCCGGTAACGTTGAAGGGCGCGAAGGTCCGGCGCCGCCACGAGGGGAGATCGCTTTGTTCTACATCTCGAAGTTCTTCTGGATGCTGACCCGGCCCGGCATGCTCCTGATGCTTCTGCTGGTGATGGGCCTCATCCTCCTCTTTCGCACGCGCTTCGTCCGTACGGGCCGCGCACTTCTGTTCGCCGCGGCCGGGATTGTCGTCATCGCGGGATTTCTGCCGCTGAGCACCTGGCTGATCCTGCCGCTGGAAGAGCGCTTTCCCCGCGCCGACCTGAGCGGCAAGCCCGTCGACGGCATCGTGGTTCTTGGCGGCGCGGAGGATTCCCGCGTCGCGACCGGGCGAGGGGTGCAGGCATTCAACGAGGCGGGGGAGCGCTTCACGGAAGCGGTGGCGCTGGCGCGACGCTACCCGGATGCGAAGATCATCTTTACCGGCGGTGCCATCGAGATCCTGATGCGTCCCACCATCGGCGCCGACGCGGCCGGGCGCATCTTCAGTGACCTCGGCATCGGGAGTGACCGCCTGCGCCTGGAGCGCGCCGCCCGTAACACGTATGAGAACGCGGCGCTGACACGAGACATCGCCAATCCGCAGCCGGGGGAGCGCTGGCTGCTCGTCACCTCCGCTTGGCACATGCCGCGGTCGATCGGCATCTTCCGCCAGGCGGGATTCCCCGTGGAGGCATGGCCCGTCGACTATCGGACGACAGGAGCGGACGATGCTTTCGTGCCGTTCTTCAACCCGCTCGAAGGCCTGCGCCGCTTCGACTTCGTGGCCAAGGAGTGGGTGGCGCTGACGGTGAATTGGCTCAGCGGCCGCTCGGACGCCTTGCTGCCTGCGCCGTGACGCCCCGCGGACACGCGATTTTTGATTAGACCGTTACGGAAGCGAGGCTCGCATATTGGCGGCCCGCATCCGTCGCCGACAGGAAATGCCGGATGGCTTCGATGGTCGGCGCGTCCTTGAGCAGCGGAGCGTGGCCTTGGTTGGCTACCGTCACGGTCGCCATCGCCGGATGCCGCCGGCGCATCTCCTCCACCGTCTCGGCGGTGAGGATGTCGGAGTTCTCACCCCGCAGCACCATCAGCGGAACGCGCTTCAGCGCTTCGAATTGCGGCCACAGCGCCGGGATGGGGCCGTCCAGCACCGACAGCGCGTTGCCGAGGTTCGGATCATAGCCCGGCGCGGGCTTGCCGTTCTTCTCGTTATACCACTGGCGCGCGGCCTCCTCCCACACGGCCTCGGAGATCGCCGGGAACTGGCGACGGTTTAATTCGCGCGTCATGCGCGCGGCGTCGGGCCATGAGTAGGGCAATGGAACGCGCCCGACATAGCCGCTGATGCGCGCGAGCCCGTCGTGCTCGATCACCGGGCCGATGTCGTTCAGCACGACCGCGCCGATGGCCGTCGGCTGGGCGGCGGCAATGAGCATGGTGATGAGGCCGCCGCGGGATGTGCCGATGAAGGCCGCATCGTTGAGCCCCGTCAGGGCGACGAAGTCGAGCACATCCAGCATCTCGACGCTGATCGAGTAGTTTCGCCACTCGGGGTCGAAGTCCGACAGTCCGCGCCCACGATAGTCGAGGGTGTAGACGGTGCGTGGAGAGTGGGGATGGCGGCTCAGGGCCACCGCGAGGTCGTGGAAATCGCGCCCGTTGCGGGTGAGGCCGGCAAGGCAGAGGACCGGCCTGGCGCCTTTCGTACCGGCAGGCGCAGGGTAGCGGCGCCCGTGAAGGCGCAGGCCGTCGCGCGACGTGTAGTAGATGTCCTCGTAGCCTTCGGCGGCCTTCATCGTTTTCCCCTGACTTCGCTCCGGCGAAGAAATCCTGTCGCAGTGGTCCGCCCGCTGGCAAGCCGCAGCGGCTGTCTCAGTCGGTCGTGTCCGCCGTGCTCGTTTTGTCGGCCCCCGCCGCGTGTGCAGGCTTTGCCGCGCTTGCGCGGTAGAGATCCTCATCGAGCCGCAGCGGCGACGCTTCACCCAGGCGGGCACGGTAGACCTGGATATTCGAAAGCACCTTCGCGACGTAGTTGCGCGTCTCCTCGAACGGGATGCGCTCGATCCAGTCCACCGGATCCATGCCCGCTTCGCGCGGATCGCCGAACTCGCGCACCCACTGGCGCGTGCGGCCGGGCCCTGCGTTATAGCTCGGCAGCCCCAGCACGTATGAGCCGTTCCAGTCGTCGAGGCGGTCGGCGACGTAGGCCGAGGCAATCATGATGTTATAGGAATCATCGCTCAGCAGCTTCGCGTGCGAGCACTTGATCTTGTAGTCACGGCAGATGTGGTTGGCGGTGATCTTCATCACCTGCAGGATTCCGCGCGCGCCGGCGCCCGATACCGTGCTGCTGTTGAATTCCGTCTCCTGGCGCGCCAGCCCGAGCAGATAGGCCGTCTCCGGTGGCGCGCGCAGCGGCTTGTAGGCCGGCAGCGCGTGCACCGGATAGCTGTAGTAGTAGAGGTTATGTCCGCGCGCGATCGCGGCCTTGCCGATGCGCACGCTCGTCTGCGTGTCGTCCAGCGCGCGCGCGAGGTGCGCTGCGAGCGCGGCCCACGCCTCGTCGTTCTCGATCTTTGCGCCATTGAGCAGGAACACGCGACTGATATGCCGCCCCAGCTTCGCCTTCTCGGCGATCGCGATCGCTTTGATGGCGTCGTGCCCGGTGAAGCGTTTGACATGCGCGGCGCTCGGCACAACAGGCGGTTCGAAGCTGAGCGCGCGGGTACCCGGCGAAAGCTTCTGGATCGCGAGCAGGCCGTGGAAGGTGTCCTTGAAGCGGGCGGCCGTCTCATAGCTCTTCTTGGCGCGCACCTTGTCGCCCAGAACCTCCGCCGTGCGGCCCATCCAGTAGTTCGCGCGCGCGCGGGTGAGCGGGCCGTCGGCATTCGAGACGAGAACGGAGAAATGTTTTTCCGCAGCCTTCGGATCGCTCAGATAGCGTAGCGCGATCCAACCCGCCATGAAGGTCTGATCGTTGAGCGCATTGACGCCGAGCGGGCCCGCATCCCGCACCAGCTCGTAGGCGAGCTTGGGCTTGTTCTCCTTGAGCGCGAGATAGGCGAGGCTGCGGCGTTCGACCCACCATTCGTCCAGGTTGGCGACGACGAGGGGATCGCGCGGTGCCGTCCGCATGAGCTTTGCGGCCTCCTCGAGCTTCCCCGCCCGCCGCTGCTTCTGGATCTTGTGAAAGACGACGCCCCAGTCGGTGCCCTTGCCGCCGCTGGGATTGCCGAGATTGGTTTTGTCGCCCTCACGCATGAAGACGGCGAGGCGGTTCTCGGCCGTCTTCCGCTCCGCTTCCGGCAACAGGGGAATGAGGCTTTTGACACGCGCGGCGCGCGCTATCCGGTCCGCTTTGTAACGGACATCGTCGATCAGCAGCCGGTCGAGTCGCCATTTATGATCCGCCGCCGTGAGCATGGAGCCGAAGCGCCGGAGAAAGCCCTTTTCGAGCCCAGGTGCCAAATCCTCTTCGCGCCACACCTTCGAGGCCAGCTCCTTGGCTTTGTCATTTTCGCCGTGCGCGAGATGCACCGAGGCGAGAACCGCCATGCCCGCCGGACTGCGTGCCGCGCCGTCCTTGAAGTAGGTGGCGAGGATGTCGGTGTCGCCACCCTCGACGAACAGCGATTCCTCCATGCGACGCTGCAGCAGTTCGCGGCTTGGCCAATCGGGACGCTCGGCGAGGAACTTGAGATACTCCGCCGCCTTGCCCTGACCGCGGCGCAGGCGTTCCCATTCGATCAGGCGCTGGGCGACGGGATCGCTGATGCTGTCTTTGAGCTGCTCGGCCTTCTCTGGATCGCCGGACGCGGCGGCCTTGAATGCGGCCGCGAGTTTCGTCGCGTCGTCCGCGGAGAGCGCATAGTCCCGCAGCGGCGCAACCATCCGGTCGAGCTTGGCGATGTACGCGGCCTCCGCCTTCGCGGGCCGCGGCGAGGTCTCTTCCTTCGGGCGCGCGGCGGCTTTGGGTGCCGGCGGGGGAACCGTGCCCGCCTGGGCTACCTCGATGCGTCCGCCCTCCGCCGCAAGTGCGGCGGAGACGGCGAAGAGGCAGCCGGCCACCACGAGGCCGGCGGCTGCCGCGAGTGGGGAGAGGAGCGAGCGCTGGAAGCCGCGAGGGCCGCCCGCGATGGGCCCGATTCCGGGTGCTCGTCGAAGATCGCGTCGTGTCTGGGGCAATGTCTGTCCTTCCACAGGCACCGCAGGCGGGCCCGGGTTGCGGGCCACAGGGCAAGGTCTTAATGTCTCCGCTCGACAGAGCGGTGCGACTCCACCATCACCAACGCGCCGCAAAAATACCAATTCGTCCGGCAAGGGACAAGGCGCCGAGGATGCTGCCCGATGGGGCGAGGGCAAGGCGCTGAGGCACTTTTTCCGCGCACAATTGCTGTTCGAACGCGTATGAGGGAGCCCTGAGGCTCAAAGGTAACGGGGACATGTTCAAGGGATCATTTACCGCACTGATCACGCCCTTCAAGAACGGGAGCATCGACGAGGACGCGCTGCGCCGCATCGTCGATTGGCAGATCAGCGAAGGAACGCATGGCCTTGTCCCCGTAGGAACCACGGGTGAGAGCCCGACTCTGTCGCACGATGAGCATAAGCGGGTCGTCGAGCTGACGATCGAGGCCGCGAAGAAGCGCGTGCCGGTGATCGCGGGCGCGGGCTCCAACGCGACAAGCGAAGCCATCGACTTCACGCAGCACGCCGCCTCCGTCGGCGCCGATGCCGTTCTCGTCGTCACGCCGTACTACAACAAGCCGACGCAGGAAGGGCTCTACCAGCATTTCAAGGCGATCAACGACGCCATCGACATCCCCATCATCATCTACAACATACCGGGCCGCTCGATCGTCGATATGACCGTCGAGACCATGGCACGCTGCTTCGCGTTGAAGAACGTCGTCGGCGTCAAGGATGCGACGGCCAATCTCGCGCGCGCCTCCCAGCAGCGCCTTGCGCTGGGGCCGGAGTTCATCATGCTGTCGGGCGAGGATGCGACCGCGCTGGGCTTCATGGCCCACGGCGGCCATGGCTGTATCTCGGTGGTATCGAACATCGCCCCGCGCCTGTGCGCCGAGTTCCAGAACGCCTGCCTTGCCGGCGACTACAGGAAGGCGCTGGAGCTGCAGGACCGGCTGATGCCGTTGCATGATGCCATGTTCTGCGAAGCCAATCCCGGCCCCGTGAAGTATGCCGCTGCCCGCCTCGGGCTATGCGGAGCGGAAACGCGCCTGCCATTGGTGCCGATTTCGCAGGCTTCCCAGCGCACCGTTGACGCCGCCCTTGCCCAGGCCGGCCTCGTGCAGGCCCGCGCGGCCGAGTAACTTGCTCGGCCCGACGAGGTCGTAGGAAAAGGACAGCGGCCATGGCGGCCAAAGAGAAAGACGGCCGCCGCATCGTTGCCGAGAACCGGCAGGCCCGTCACGAATACTTCCTCACCGATACGCTCGAAGCCGGCCTCCAGCTCACGGGCACGGAGGTGAAGTCGCTGCGCAAGGGACAGGCCAACATTGCCGAAAGCTATGCCTCGATCGAGGACGGCGGCGTTTGGCTCGTCAACTCCTATATCCCCGAGTACAAAGGCGCCGGCCCGTTCTTCCAGCATGAGCCCCGGCGCAAGCGCCGCCTGCTGCTGCACGCCAAGGAAATCCACAAGCTCGCCATCGCCATCGACCGCCAGGGCATGACGATGGTTCCGCTCGAGCTCTACTTCAACGAGCGCGGCATCGCGAAGCTCAAGATGGCACTCGCCGAAGGCAAGAAGCTCCACGACAAGCGCGAGGCGGCCAAGAAGCGCGACTGGAACCGCGAGAAGGCGCGCATCATGCGCGACAAGGGCTGATGCCGGGGCCGGGCGGACAGGGGCTCGAGAACGTCGATTGGTCGGCCTTGCCTCGACCGGTCAATGACGGCGCAGCGAGCCATCTGCCCGGAGCCGCGCTCCCCGACATCGTGCTGCCCGCGACCACGGGACCCGATATCTCGCTGGCCCGCCTGGCCGGGCGCACGGTTCTGTATGCTTACCCGATGACCGGAAAGCCGGGCGTTGCCCTTCCCGACGGCTGGGACGAGATCCCCGGAGCGCGGGGCTGCACACCCCAGACCTGCGCTTTCCGGGACCGCTATGCCGATTTGCACGCGGCGGGCGCGGGGCATGTCTTCGGCATTTCCACCCAGGATACGGCGTACCAGCGGGAAGCCGCCGAGCGCCTGCACCTACCATTTCCGCTGCTGTCGGATGCGGCGCTCCGCCTCACGACCGCGTTGAGGCTTCCTGTCATGGTCGTTGGCGGCACTATGCTCCTCAAGCGCATGGCGCTAATTATCGAGGATGGCATTATCGCGCATGTGTTCTATCCGGTATTTCCGCCCGACCGAAACGCCGCGGACGTGCTGCAATGGCTGAGAGCACGGCAAGCATGAACGGCGAAAGCGGGCGCGTCGCACCCGGCGACGACGGCGGTGCACGGCATCTGGTGAGCGGCCTCGAGCTGCCGGACATCACGCTGGCATCGAGCCGCGGCGGCGGCGTGAACCTGAGCAAGCGCAAGGGCGGCGCCATCGTCTACGTCTATCCATGGACCGGGCGCCCGGGCGTCGAGAATCCGCCCGGTTGGGACGACATCCCCGGCGCGCACGGTTCCACGCCCGAGACGGAGGGGTTCCGCGATCTCTACCTCCGTTTCCGCGCCCAGCGCATGGAGGTCTTCGGCCTCAGCACCCAGGACAGCGATCACCACCGTGAGATGGCGAGCCGTCTCGCCGTGCCGTTTGCATTGCTGAGCGACGATGAATTCGAGATGCAAAAGGCGCTTGGTTTGCCAACCTTCGAGGCGGGCGGCGTGCGCTATCTGAAGCGTCTCACGCTCCTCGTGCGCGACGGGCACATCGCCCACACGTTCTATCCCGTCACCGACCCGGCCCGGCACGCCCGGCAAGTCATCGACTGGCTCGATGAGAAGCGCCGCGCCTTCGGCAGCGCCGGATAGAGACAAAGATAGCGCCGCTGTAGGTGCGTCCGGTGGTGGTGCGCGCCGCCCCTGCCTCTAACCGCTTCCCACTTTTCCAGACGCACTTTCTACCTATCGCGCTTCTTATCGGAAAAGCGCTTCCCACTTTTCCGGCAGCGCCCTGGGGACTGCGTCAGCGCACATCGCTTTCGATGTCGTCGACGGAGTAGCCCATCTTCTCGAGGCCTTCCTCGAGGTAGTCGGCAAGCAGGGGAACGCCCATCAGATAGTTCGCCGTCGCGTTGACGCGCTCCGCGCGCGCCGTCTCCACCGCTTCGTCGAACTCTTCCTTCTCGTAAGTCCCGCGCCCCACCCACATGAGCGCGACCAGATTGGCTTGCTCGTCATAATTCAGCCGGTCGATGAAGCTGACGAGTTCCGCGCGCGTGGGATCGTTCGTGTAATCCTCGAGGATGGCGCTGGGATCGTCCTCGGCATCGCCGTTCTCCGGCGAATCGTCCCACGCCCCAACCTTGGCGTCGTACTCACGCGCCTTGATGATGACGTGCGCGACCTTTTCCGGCGCGATATCGAGGCCCATAGCGGCGGTTCTCCCGGTTGCGACGAGTTGCAGCCCTAGACCATGATCGCTTCGGACCTTATCAGTCCGAAGCGTGAATCATCGGTCTAATCAAACAGCGAGAGCCGCATCGCGATGCGAAGAAAAGCGATCGTGCTCTAGCCGGCCCGATAGCATCGCAGGTGAGGGAAGTGCGCAAGGGGTCAGTGGTTGCTGAGGGCCTTGGCGCTGCGCTTTTTCGTGGGGGAGGAAGCGGGCAGGCGTTCGCGCACCGCCGCGAATACGGCGTGGAACATCTCGGGTGTCAGGCGGCGCGTGTTGGTGTTGTAGCGCGAGCAATGAAAGCTGTCGTAGAGGCGCAGACCAGGCCTTACGTCATGCTGGGCGCCGTGGGCGAATGGAAACTGCGCCTTGCGGCAGCCGAGCGCGGTGAGGACGCTATCGTGGGCGATCCGCCCTAGCGCAACGATCGCGCTGAGATTGGGCAGCGCAGCGAGGCGTGCGCGAAGGTAGCCGCAACAGGTCGCGATTTCCGCCGGCGTCGGCTTGTTCTGCGGCGGCACGCAGCGCACCGCATTCGAAATCATGCAACCGACGAGGCGCAGGCCGTCGTCCGGCCGCGCCGCATAGTGGCCCTCCGCAAATCCAAACTCGAGAAGGGTTCCGTAGAGGAGATCGCCGGCGTAATCGCCGGTGAAGGGCCGGCCGGTGCGATTGGCGCCGTTGAGGCCCGGCGCGAGACCCACGATGAGTAGCGGGGCCGTCGCATCCCCGAAGGATGGAACGGCCCCGTTGAACCAGTCGGGCGCTTTGCGACGGTTATCCTGGCGAAAGTCCACCAGACGCGGACACAGGCCGCAGAGCTTGGGCGCTTCGGGCCCGTACGTGTCGGTCCGCGCTGCCATCCCGGGCGATCCGATCCGTCAGACCTCTTCGGGGAGGTCGTCGTTGTCCTGGAAGGATGCCGGCTCGCGCGTATAGCCGCCGCTGCGGCTGCCGAACGAACGGTTCTCCCGCGCCGGGCGGGAGGAGGGATCGCGGCAGATGAGCTGCTCCAGATCGGCGAGGTCGATGAACTGGTCCGCTTGGCGGCGCAACTCATCGGCAACCATTGGCGGCTGTGTCTGCAGCGTGGATACAACCGAAACACGCTTGCCGCTCTGCTGCAGCGCGCCGACCAGGCTGCGGAAATCACCATCGCCCGAGAAGAGCACGATGTGGTCGAGCGTCGCGGCAAGACGCATGGCATCGACAGTGAGCTCGATGTCCATGTTGCCCTTAACCTTGCGGCGCCCGGAGGCATCCGTGAATTCCTTGGTCGGCTTCGTCACCATGGTGAAGCCGTTGTAGTCGAGCCAATCGATCAGAGGGCGAATGGAGGAATATTCCTGATCCTCCGCGAGCGCGGTATAATAGAGTGCGCGCACGAGCTGGCCCTTCTGCCGGAAGAGGGCGAGCAGACGCTTGTAATCGATATCGAACCCGAGCGACTTTGCCGTAGCGTAGAGGTTGGCACCGTCGATAAACAGAGCGATGCGTTCATTCTGATAGAAATGCATTCCTTCACCCTTAGGCCGCAAGTGCCGGGAAGCACAGCTGAGTAGTTTTCAATGAAAGAGGACCGCGGCATCAGGCATGCAGCGTCGGCCGTTTCCTCATTGCTTATCACTTCCTGTGGCCCGTAAAGCATTATATTGTCGTCATTTTAAGCGACAATGTGAAGCACGAATATCCATCAGCATAGAGGTGTCGAATTAAAGCGCGATAGCAGCGTAATATATAAATGGCAGGAGCTTAACTTGCCGCCTTCAACCCCACCGATGGGATTCAACGTATCCCGCTCGCGCTAGACAATGCTTGATCCTCGCTTGCTTTGCACCATCTTTCGTGCGAGTAGGGGATCAGTGGCGCAGCCAGGCCACGGTTTGCTGGCGCGGCGCCTCGATTCCCGATTGAACCGCACGTTGCAAAGGGGTGTCGCCATGGCACGCGTAACTGTCGAAGATTGCGTGGACAAGGTCCCGAACCGCTTCGAGCTGGTTTTGCTGGCCGCCCACCGCGCGCGTTCCATCGCCGACGGCAGCTCCGTGACCGTCCCCGTGAACCAGGACAAGAACCCCGTTATCGCGCTCCGCGAGATCGCTGAAAAGACGATCCCGCCGGAGGATATGCGTGAATCCCTCATCCACTCCATCCAGAAGAACGTCGAGGTCGACGAGCCGGAAGCCGTTGCGGCTCCGCTGCTGCCGCCTGAGCGCCGCGCCCCCGTCCTTGGCCGCGACGACCAGGGCAGCGATACCGTCGTCGATGTGATGACGGAAGAGCAGCTTCTGCGCGGTCTCGAAAGCATGACGCCGACCGAGCCCTCAGCCAACGGTGGCCCGTCCGGTGGTCCCCGCGAGCGCGAACGCGGCCGTTGAGGCGAGGCCGGCGCCCGAAGGCGGCGGGCGGCCGGGTTACGTCTACCGTGGCGGGAGCCGCCCTGGGAGCGGCGGGCCATGATGCGGCAATACGAGCTCGTCGAGCGGGTTCTCAGCTACGATCCTAAGGCGGACGAGGCGCTGCTCAATCGCGCCTACGTCTACGCCATGAAGGCGCACGGCAACCAGAAGCGCGCCTCCGGAGATCCCTATTTCTCCCATCCGCTCGAAGTGGCGGCCATCCTCACCGACCTCAAGCTGGACGACGCGACCATCGTCACGGCGCTGCTGCACGACGTCATTGAGGATACGCCCGTCACGCGCGCGGAGATCGACCAGCTGTTCGGGCCGGAGATCGGCCGTCTCGTCGATGGCCTCACCAAGATCCGCCGCCTCGACCTTGTTTCCAAGAAGACGGAGCAGGCGGAGAATTTCCGTAAGCTGCTGGTCGCGATTTCCAGCGATATCCGCGTCCTGCTCGTGAAGCTCGCGGACCGTGTGCATAATATGCGCACGATCGAGCACATGAAACCGGAATCGCGCAAGCGCATTTCCGAGGAAACCCTCGACATCTACGCTCCCCTGGCCGCCCGCATGGGCATGGAGCAGGTGCGCGAGGAGCTGGAGGACCATGCGTTCCGCTGGCTGCACCCCGATGCCTACGCGGCGGTCACCGCCAAGCTCTCGGAGCTGAGAAAGTCGAACCAGGGTCTCGTCGAGGAAATCCGCGCGGCCCTTGCAGCCAAGCTCGCGGAAGTCGGCATCGACGCGGAGGTATCGGGGCGCGAAAAGAAGCCCTACGCCATCTGGCGCAAGATGGCGAACAAGCAGATCAGCCTCGAGCAGCTCTCCGACATCTATGCCTTCCGCGTGATCACCAATTCGATCGATGACTGCTATCGCGTGCTCGGCGTCGCGCACACGACGTGGCGCACGGTCCCGGGCCGCTTCAAGGACTACATCTCGACGCCGAAGCAGAACAACTACCAGTCGATCCACACGACCATCGTCGGGCCCCGTCACCAGCGCGTCGAGCTGCAGATCCGCACGCGCATGATGCACGAGATCGCCGAATACGGCGTCGCCGCGCACGCGATCTACAAGGACGCTTCGCGCCTCAACGGGCAGGCTGTGGCACAATCGCCCGACGATCTTCAGCGGGAAACAGGTCCCTATGCCTGGCTGCGCCGTCTCGTCGAGACGTTGCTCGAGGGGTCGAACTCGGAGGAGTTCCTGGAGCACACGAAGCTGGAGCTGTTCCAGGACCAGGTGTTCTGTTTCACTCCCAAGGGGCGGCTCATCGCCTTGCCGCACGGGGCGACACCGCTGGACTTCGCCTATGCGGTGCACACCGACGTCGGCAATGCCGCCGTCGGCGCGTTCGTCAACGGCCGGCACGTGCCGATCGACACGCAGCTGCGCAACGGCGATGAAGTCGAGATCGAGACGGCGAAGAACCACACACCCCCCGCCGCGTGGGAGAACCTCGTCATCACGGGCCGCGCCCGCTCGGCCATACGCCGCGCCGCGCGCGATGCGGTGCGCCACCAGTACCGCGAGCTCGGCCGGCGGCTGGTTGCTGCCCGGTTCGACCGGTTCGGCGAGGAATTGAGTGACGACAAGCTGAAGCAGGCTCTGCCGCGCCTCGGCTACAAGACCCTTGACGATATGCTCGCGGCCGTGGGCCGCAACGAGCTTTCCATCGACAATGTTCTGAAGGCCGCGATCCCCGACGCGCTCGAGCACCAGCCGCAAAAATCGAGCTATCAGCGCACCCGCCGCTTCGGACGCGCCGGCAGCCAGGACGGCTGGTTCAACATCGACCGGGTGATGAGCCTCAAGTTTCGCGGCGAAGCGGCGGACAAGGCCGCCAACGGCGCTGGGCCGCTGCACGGTCCCGGCCTCGCCATCCGCGGCGTGAAGGATGACCTGCCGGTCACATTCGAGCCCGGCGGCGCGGTGCCGGGCGACCGGATCGTGGGCGTCATGATCCCGGGCGAGGGCATCCGGATTTTCCAGATCCACTCGCCGCGCCTCAGGGAGTACGAGCACGAGGGCTGGATCGACGTCACCTGGGATGTCGATACGGACACACCCCAGCGCTTTCCGGCGAGAATCAGCGTCACGGCCCTAAACGAGCCTGGAACTTTGGCTCAGATCGCCAAAGTAATAGGAGAGACCGGCGGCAACATCGACAACGTCCGCATGGTGCGCCGGGCGTCCGATTTTACGGAAATGCGCATCGAACTCGAGGTGCTCGATCTGGTGCATTTGAACCACATCATCGCCGGCCTCCGCGAGAAAGCAGTGGTCAACAAGGTTGAGCGGGTGTTCGATTGATAGGAGAATCTGGCACGCGGGAAACGCTATAGTCGGCCGGATGGAGTAGTCTGAGGTATGGTTGAGCCACGCCCGCAACTCATCGAGCGCTTGATGGCGTTCGTGCCCACCGCCAATTGGCGGTGGTGGCAGCAATTGCGTGCCGCCGGTCGCCGCCTCGTGCGCCAGCGGGCCACCGCCCATGAGATCGCGTTGGGATGTGCTCTCGGCGCCTTTGTTTCCATCACGCCGCTGCTCGGCGTTCAGACGATCCTCGCCGTCATCCTCGCCATCGTGCTGCGCGCCTCGGTGCCCGCCGCCATCGTCGGCACATTCGTCGGCAATCCGCTGAGCTGGCCCTTTATCTGGGTCTCGACCTATTTCATGGGTCTCCAGATGGTGGGCCTCGAAGGGGCGTTCGACCCCGCTGCGGTGCAGCGCAACGTCGAGCTCCTCTGGGCGGCGCTGCTGGATCCCTCGCCGCAGCTCTTCGATGCAACTGCCGCATTGTTCTGGCCGCTGTTGTGGCCGATGCTGGCGGGCAGCCTGCCCATCGGCCTGCTGACGGCGGCAATCGTCTACTATGTTTCCCGCAACGTCGTGCGCGGGTGGCGCAGGCGCCTTATGAATGAGACCACGGCTTCTGCCGAATAGGCCGCCGCTTCCTCCCATGCTTTCCGGGTTTTGCCGATATGCGTGACCCCGCCTACCTGCGCCTCGGCGTCAACATCGACCACGTGGCCACCATCCGCAACGCCCGCGGCGGACGCCATCCCGATCCGTTGCGCGCCGCCTATATCGCCATCGAAGCCGGCGCCGACGGCATCACGGCGCACCTGCGCGAGGATCGCCGGCATATCTCGGATGACGATATTGCCCGCCTCAAGGACGAGCTGACGCGGCCGCTCAACCTCGAAATGGCCGCGACCGACGAGATGCTCGCCATCGCCCTGCGCCATCTGCCGAATGCCTGCTGCATCGTGCCGGAGCGCCGCGAGGAGCGCACGACCGAGGGCGGTCTCGATGTCCTCGGCGGTGGCTCCCGGCTCACCCGTGTTGTCGATTCGCTGAAGGACGTCGGCGTGCGGGTGTCGCTTTTCATCGAGCCCGATATGGGCGCGGTTGAAGCGTCCGCGCGCATAGGCGCCGACATCGTCGAATTGCACACCGGCGCCTATTGTGAGCGCGCGCTGGAGGGCAACGGCGCGGGCGTTGCGCGCGAGATGGCGCGCATCACCGACGCGGCGCGTCTGGCCGCCGCCGCAGGTCTCGAGGTGCATGCGGGCCACGGTCTCACATTCAACACCGTCGCAGCCGTTGCCCGGCTGCCCGAGATCGTCGAGCTGAATATCGGCCATTTCCTCATTGGCGAGGCCATATTCGGAGGTCTCGGCCGCGCCGTGGAGCGCATGCGCGCCCTCATGGATGCCGCGCGCCGGGAGGCTGCGTCGGAAGACGCCAGAGCGGGGACAGCGTAAGCCGGTGATCCTGGGCGTCGGCAATGACCTGATCGACATCCGCCGCATCGAGAAGACGCTCGATCGCTATGGCGAAAGGTTCATTGCCCGCATTTTTACTGACCTGGAGCGGCGCAAATCCGATGCGCGCCGCCAGCGGGCGGCGTCCTATGCCAAGCGCTTCGCGGCAAAGGAAGCCTGCGCCAAGGCGCTCGGAACGGGCTTGCGCGCCGGGGTCTACTGGCGGGATATGGGCGTCATCAATTTGCCCTCCGGCCGCCCAACCCTGCAGCTAACCGGCGGCGCGGCCAGGATTCTGCGGGAAATGACGCCTCCCGGACATATGGTCCGCATCGATCTGACGTTGACGGATGACTTCCCTCTCGCCGCCGCCATCGTCATCATCTCGGCCCTGCCCGATAAGGCCGATCCGAGGTGAGGGGGAATGGCGCGCTGCGCCGTGCCGCACCCCGCGGCATGGCGTGAATTGCGCCTTGTCCGCAAAATGGCTATAGCGGCCCGGGGCGTGCAGCCGGGCCTGCCGCGTTGGGAGCTTTGCATGGCAGTATCGGCGAATACCAGGAAAGGCGGCGGGTGGCTCGAGACGGCCACCATCGTCATCGAAGCGCTCGCCATTGCCATGGTGGTGCGCACGTTCCTTTATCAGCCCTTCAATATTCCTTCGGGCTCGATGAAGGAGACGCTGCTGATCGGCGATTACCTTTTCGTCTCGAAGCTTTCCTACGGCTATTCGCGCTATTCGTTCTACAACTTCATTCCCTTCGAAGGCCGCATCTTCGGCGCCGAGCCCAAGCGTGGCGACGTGGCAGTCTTCAAGCTCCCGCGGGACAACTCAACGGACTACATCAAGCGCGTCATCGGCCTGCCGGGCGACGAGATCGACGTGCGCGGCGGCATTCTTTTCATCAACGGCGAGGAAGTGCCGCGCAAGCGCATCGCCGATTTCGTGACCCAGGAAGACAGCGGCCCGCCGCGGCCGATTCCGGCCTATCAGGAAACCCTGCCGAACGGAGTTTCCTACACGGTGCTCGATTCCGAAGAGAATGGCCCGTTCGATAACGTCGGACCTTACAAGGTGCCGCCGGGCCATTACTTCATGATGGGCGACAACCGGGACAACTCCACCGACAGCCGCGCGTCCTGGGGCGTGGGCTATGTGCCCTACGACAACCTCATCGGCCGCGCGGAGATCATCTTCTTCTCCGCCGCCGTCGACGAGCCGAACGCCTTCCGCTGGTGGAGCCCGTGGACGTGGCCGGCCGATATCCGTTGGAACCGTTTCTTCAAGCTCGTGCGCTAGCCTAACAGAGGCTTAATGGTGCCGCCGTGCGCCCTCGGGGCGGCGGTCAAGAATGCTTTCAAGCCCGCGTATGTCCAGTGATACTGCGCCCGAGAAAATATAAGGACCTCGAGAAAGCGCTGGGGCACCGGTTCCGCAACCAGCAGCTTCTCGAAGTGGCCCTCACCCATGCGAGCATGCGCGGCGGCAAGGCCCATCGCAGCGATAACGAGCGGCTGGAATTCATCGGGGATCGCGTCCTGGGGCTCGTGATCGCCGAGGCGTTGAGCGAGCGCTTTCCGGAGGCCACCGAAGGCGAGCTCGCGCGCCGCTACAACCGGCTCGTCCGCGGCGAGGCCTGCGCGCGGATCGCCAGGTCTATCGGCGTGGGCGAATACCTCATTCTGTCGGAAAGCGAAGCGGGCAGCGGCGGCCGGGCCAAAGGCACGATTCTCGCCGATGCGATGGAGGCCATCCTGGGGGCCATCTTCCTCGATGCCGGCTTCCAGACCGCGCGCACGGTTGTGCGCAGCCTCTGGGGCGATGAGGATGACCGCCGCCCCGAAGGTGCGCGGCCCGACGCCAAATCTGCGCTGCAGGAATGGGCGCAGGGCCGGGGGCTCGCGTTGCCCGAATACGTGGAGGTGAGCCGCAAGGGGCCGGACCATGCCCCGCGCTTCACCTCCGAGGTGCGGATTTCCGGGTGTGCGCCGGCCCAGGGCGAAGGGCCCTCGAAACGGGCCGCAGAGCAGGCAGCCGCGCGGATGCTGCTGGAACGTGAAGGCGTAGCGGGAGCCGACGTCGATGAGTGATCGCGAGAACGGAGCCGGACACCACGGCATCCCCGAGCCGGCGCAGCAGCGTTGCGGCTTCATTGCCGTCATCGGTGCGCCCAACGCCGGCAAGTCGACGCTGGTCAATGGACTCGTGGGCGCGAAGGTGTCGATCGTCTCCCACAAGGTGCAGACGACGCGCGTGCCCGTGCGCGGCATTGCCAACGTCGGCGACAGCCAGCTCGTATTCATCGACACGCCAGGCCTGTTTGCGCCCAAGAAGCGGCTCGACACCGCGATGGTGGAGGCGGCCTGGGGCGGTGCGCGCGATGCCGATATGGTCGTGCTCGTGATCGACGCCGCGCGTGGCATCGACGCCGAGGTCGAAGGTATTCTGGCTAAGCTGAAGGACGTGAAGCTACCGCGCATCGCGGTGCTCAACAAGGTCGATAAGCTCGCCGATAAGGCAAAGCTGCTCGCCCTCGCCACGGAGCTGCAGCAGCGCCTCGACTTCGAGACGGTCTTCATGATTTCGGCCACGGCCGGTGACGGCGTCGAGGACCTGAAGAACTTTCTCGCTGAGCGTATGCCACCGGGGCCTTGGCACTATCCGGCCGACGATCTCACCGATGCGCCGCTGCGCCTGCTGGCCGCGGAGATCACGCGCGAGAAGATTTTCCATCGCCTGCACGACGAGGTGCCGTACTCGTCCACCGTCGAGACGACGCAGTGGACAGAGCGCAAGGACGGCTCGGTGCGCATCGAGCAAACGATCTTCGTTGCCCGCGACGGGCAGAAGGCGATCATGCTCGGCAAGGGCGGGGCGACCATCAAGCAGGTGTCGATGGATTCCAGGCGCGAGCTCACCGAGATTCTCGAGCGCCCGGTGCACCTGTTCCTGTTCGTGAAGGTGCGCCAGAACTGGCAGGACGATCCGGAACGCTACCGCGAGATGGGCCTCGAGCTGCCGAAGAAGTAGTTTTTTAGCGAGGATAGATGTCTGGCGCCGAAATTGTTGAGGTGATTCAAAAGCTGGCAACCCCATTAGCTTGGCCTGTCGTAGCGATCATTGCAATTATCGTTCTGCGAAAGCACCTCATCGCGTTGGCACAAGGTATCGCGCGATTGCACGAACTAATGGGCAAGGGTGGTGAGCTTGCCAGTTTAACCGACAGGCTCAGCGAGATTAGGACTAGCCTTCAAGACACCTCAGAGCAGTTCACTGTCCTGAAGCGAGAAGCCACCGACATCAAAGAGATGTTGGAAACGTTGAGCATCAAGGGACAAAGCGCCGAACTCGAACGACTTGCTGAGCAGCCGCAAGACTTAGAGGGCGATCGATCTGCGCTTAGCACAGACGATATGTTTTCCGAGATGGAGGAGGCATGGCAGCAGGTAAAGGGAGCCATACAGAGTAAGGCAAGAGGAGCGAATATCTCACCCTATCTGATGGGCACGAAAGGTGTGACCAACACTGTCCGGGAAATGGTGGATAAGGGCGTTATTACGCAACGTTCAGCAGAGTTGACGATAGCGCTTTCAACCCAATATCAGCGCTTTTATCGGACCACGTCACCACGCGAGGACTGGTTGACACCGCAGGTCTATAAAAGCTTCCTCGAGACGGCAAGCGAGGCCAAGCGAGCATTGGAGCGACGTGTCGGGTAGAAAAATACTTTTAGCCTAGTACGGCTGAAATCAATCCAGCGCGGCACGTTAACCGCCCCGCTTGACACCGCCACCCGCAGCGCGCACATACCGCCCGCATCTTACCTGCTTGGTATGCAGCGATTGAGAGGAGAAGGCGATGGCCGAAGCGGCCCCGAATGCCCCTGCGCAAATCACCCTGACATTCCCCGACGGCGCCAACCGCAAGATCGAAAGCGGCACGACCGGCTATGAGGTGGCAAAGTCCATCTCGCCATCGCTCGCCAAGCGCACCGTCGCGATGAGCCTCAACGGCACGCTCGCGGATCTCTCCGATCCGATCACGGCCGATGCCGAGATCAAGTTCGTCTCACGCACCGATCCTGAAGCGCTGGAGCTGATCCGGCACGACGCCGCGCACGTGATGGCCGAGGCCGTGCAGGAGCTGTGGCCCGGCACGCAGGTGACGATCGGTCCGGTGATCGAGAACGGCTTCTTCTACGATTTCGCCAAGCAGCAGCCGTTCGAGCCGGAAGACATTCCGAAGATCGAGAAGAAGATGGGCGAGATCATCGCCCGCAACGCGCCCTTCACCAAGGAAGTGTGGAGCCGCGACAAGACGAAGAAGTTCTTCCGAGACAAAGGGGAGAACTTCAAGGTCGAGCTCGTCGATGCGATCCCTGCCGATCAGGACGTCAAGATTTACAAGCAGGGCGAGTGGCTCGACCTCTGCCGCGGCCCGCACATGACGTCCACCGGCCAGATCGGCAAAGCCTTCAAGCTGATGAAGTTCGCCGGTGCCTACTGGCGCGGTGATGCGAACAATCCGCAGCTTCAGCGCATCTACGGCACGGCGTTTGCGACTGAAGCGGAGCTGAAGGACTACCTGCACAGACTTGAGGAAGCCGAGAAGCGCGACCACCGCAAACTCGGACGCGAGATGGACCTGTTCCATTTCCAGGAGGAGGCGCCCGGGTCCGTCTTCTGGCATCCGAAGGGCTGGACGCTCTTCCAGAACCTCATCGCCTACATGCGCCGTCGCCTCGACAAGGACGGCTACCAGGAAGTGAACTCTCCCGACATGATGGAGAAGCACTTCTGGGAGCTTTCCGGTCACTGGGAGAACTACGGCGAGAACATGTTCACCACGACGCTCCCCGACGAGCGCGTGTTCTGCTGCAAGCCGATGAACTGCCCGGGCCACGTGCAGATTTTCAAGCACGGTCTCAAGAGCTACCGTGACCTGCCGCTGAAGATCGCCGAGTTCGGCAAGGTGCACCGCTACGAGCCGTCGGGCGCCCTGCACGGCATGCTGCGCGTGCGCCATTTCACGCAGGACGACGCGCACATCTTCTGCACTGAAGACCAGATCATGCAGGAGTGCCTGAAGATCAACGACCTGATGTTGTCGATCTACAAGGACTTCGGCTTCGAGGACATCTTCATCAAGCTCTCGACGCGCCCCGAGAAGCGCGTCGGCGCCGACGCGCTGTGGGACAAGGCCGAGAAGGCGCTGTCCGACGTGCTCGATGAGGTGACGAGGCGTTCCAACGGCCGCGTGAAGACGGCGCTGCAGCCAGGCGAGGGCGCCTTCTATGGCCCCAAGCTCGAATATGTTCTGAAGGACGCCATCGGTCGCGAATGGCAGTGCGGCACGACGCAGGTGGACTTCAACCTCGCGAACCGCCTTGGCGCCTTCTACATCGACGAGAACTCCGAGAAGAAGACGCCGGTGATGATCCATCGCGCCATGTTCGGCTCGCTGGAACGCTTCACCGGCATTCTGATCGAAAACTTCGCCGGACACTTCCCGCTTTGGCTGTCGCCGTTGCAGGTCGTGGTCGCGACGATCGTCTCCGACGCCGATGACTACGCCCTCGACGTGGCTGCAAACCTGCGCGCCGCGGGCCTGCGGGTCGAGACGGATCTGCGCAACGAGAAGATCAACTACAAGGTGCGCGAGCATTCGCTCGCCAAGGTGCCGGTGATGCTGGTCGTCGGCAAGCGCGAGGCCGAGGAAGGCAAGGTCTCCATCCGCCGCCTAGGCAGTCAGGCACAGCAGGTGATGTCGCTCGATGAAGCGCTCGCAAGCCTGAGCGAGGAAGCAACGCCGCCCGACCTCAAGGCTGACTAAAGCTCCGCCATCGCGGCCTCCCGGCTGCGATGGCGGTTTCAGAACCGCCTGTCAGGAATACGACAGGTAGAGCATCGCCATGACGATGCAGATCAGCGCGAATTGTGTTGCCACGCGCAAGCGCATCAGCCATTCGCTGGAGTCGGCGCTGCGTCCGGCGATCATGTTCCAGACGCCCAGTGCGAGCCCGCCACCGATGGCACCGAACACGATGGCTGCGCCATACGGGGCCAGACTGCGGATGACCGCGGAGGGGTGTGCGGCAAGGGCAGCCGACACGTTCTGCTGAATGGTGCCGAATCCAAAGTAGATCGCAATCGCAGCGAAGGCCGCGATCACGCCGGTCATGCTGGCGATGAGAACGTAGCGCACGTTGTTGCCGGTGACGCCACCGCGCGCGTCGTCACCGGAGATGAGAAGGTGATGCGTCTCGTCGTAAAAGGCAGCCATGGTGAGGCTCCTTCCAAAGTCTGGGTCAAAGCGCGGTTGGGCTTTGGCCGGTCGAGCCGGGACCATCTCGGCTCCCTCGTTTATATAGTGTGACGCAAAGGCAGGGTTTCAATCCCCTTCTGCCGGTCTCTTGCTGGTCCTTTTAGCAACTATCGGCCGCTGCCCGCCTTAACGCTGTTCGCCGGCAAGTTTGGTTTCCTTCGGCATCGGGTGCGTGCGAGGCGGAAGGTTCATTCCGCCCATTCGGACCGAGTCGCTAAGCCGGCAACCTCGCGAATGAACCGGCAACTGCCCGGGTAGCGACTTTGCCGCCGCGCGCTTTGCTGTGATCTGTGCAACGTATCGGCCGGGGGCGCCTTGGCTTCTCATGCCGCGCGTCCCGGACCCGCCCCGTTCCCACATCAACAGAGCCGTTCAAATGCCGTCGAAGCCGCTCTCCCTGCGCGATGGATTGCTTGCGCTGGCCGTGATGGCGGTGTGGGGATCGAACTTCGTGGTCATCCGCCTCGGCCTCGACGACCTGCCGCCGCTGTTCTTTGCCGCGCTGCGCTTCACGTTCGTGGTGCTGCCGGCGATATTCTTCCTCAAGCGGCCGCCGGTGCCGTGGCGGAACCTTGCGGCCTACGGCTTCTTTATCGGCGCCGGCCAGTTCGGCCTCCTCTTCATCGCCATGCGTGGGCACATCACGCCCGGCCTCGCTTCGCTCGTCATCCAGTTGCAGGCCTTCTTCACGATCGGCATCGCCGCGTATCTGACGGGCGAGCGCGTGCGACCCTTTCAGATTGCCGCGCTCGCGGTGGCGGCTTCGGGGATTGCCGTCATCGTCGGCCATACGGACGGCACGACGACGAACCTCGGCCTCGCGCTGGTGTTGGCGGGAGCCCTGTGCTGGGCGATCGGCAACGTCGTCGTGCGCTCCTCGCCGAACGTCAACATGCTGGCCTATGTCGTGTGGGGCAGCCTCTTCTCTGCGCCGCCGCTCTACGCGCTGTCACTCGTATTCGAGGGGCTGCCGGCGATGCGCGAGGGGCTGGCCAACGCCGACCTCGGCACGGCCGCCGTGCTCGCGTACCAGTCGATCGGCAACTCGCTGTTCGGCTACGCGGTGTGGGGGTGGCTTTTGTCGCGCTATCCGGCGGCGACCATCGCGCCGATGTCGCTGCTGGTGCCGGTGTTCGGCATTGCCGCCTCGGCGCTGTGGCTGGGTGAGCCGTTGCAGGACTGGAAGCTCGGCGCGGCGGGCCTCGTGATGGCGGGGCTTTGCCTCAACGTGCTGTGGCCGCGCTTTGCCGCGATCCGCGGCGCCCGCACGCCTCCGGCGGCTTAACGAAAAAATCAAGTCCACATCCAAGATGTCCACTGAATAATATTTGTGTGAGACTCTTGTTGAAAAGGTGCATCCGCCGTTATTTTGCTTTCGATAATAACGCTGCCTTTGTTCTGCGTTGGCTTGGAATTCATACGCTGGATGGAGCACGGGCGAATGCAGACTATTGAAGTCCGCTTTAAATTCGATGGCAGTTTAGCTGCAACTCGACACGGGCTGGACGCATCAGACGGTAACTCATTTCATGAAGGAGTGCGTCAGTTGCTAGCGCTCCATGCATTCTTTCTGACGAACGGTGATGTGCCACGTGGGGGTGTTATCAATCACACGGCTCAGTATCAGGTAATTGAGGCTGGCGCTTCATCCGGAAGCATCGAATTTACATACTACGTTGACTTATTCGTTGCGGCCGCGCTGGTTGCCGCAGGTGGCAAGTTCGGGCTCCTGACGTTTGAACAACTCTTTGAAACCGGCATTACCCAAATGCTGGGAAGACTGCGTCGATCAATCGGCCCATTGTTTCGATCTAGAGATGAAAATTTGCTTTGTTACAACGATGGGAACATGAAGCCTTTTGTCGATCTGGACGAAGAGGCACATGCCCGTTGGGATCGTTTCATAGGCCGCGCCATCCCGCCATTGTTGTCTAGCCTCCGCCCATTAGGAAGAAGTGCTGAAAGCCTGATAGTCAGGGCGGGGCAAACACAGCCTATCTTGATTTCAGCGCAAGAACTTGAACTTCTCATCGCAAACAGACGAATTGCGCAAGAGTTGGCAATTACTGAAGCGGTGAGACTGCACAACGACAGATCATACGGGTTCAACGGTGATCAGCAGTGGCAAAGCTGATCCCGTTTGCGATCTCCGCCAGCGGATCGACGCCCGAAAAGAGATTGCGGCCCTGACAGCCCGCGTTGAGTGCCTGCAGCAGATAGGCGAGGCCGCCCGCCTTTACGCACATCACGACGCCTTGCGGCGTGGCGTTGCGACACCCGGTGTGGGCGGCGAAGCGCTCGCCGGGAATGCCGCCGATGACCACTGACGCCGGCTTCAGTTCAGCCGTGTCATAAAGACCTTCGCCGAACGCATGTTGCGCCAGCGCGGCGCAGCTCTCGCCGCCGTCCACGACGCGCAGCTCGACGGAATCGATAAAACGCATCTCCTTGCCCACCGGCAAGAAGCTGACGCGGTCCGGGCGTTCCTCGGCGCGCCAGCGCGTATCGTCATATCGCACGCGTGCATTGCCGAGCGCCGCGGTTGCCTCGCCGGCCACGACTGCAAACGGGAAGGCGAGGTAACCGACTGCGAAGAGCAAGGCGCGGCGCCGCCATGCAAGGCTGCGCACCGCTGCCCCCATCAGAAGCCGCCGCCCAGCGCGTTGCCGACCATATCGACGATGCTCGATGGTTGCTTCTTGGGGCGTGCTGCCGGGCGTGTCGCGGAGGTGCTAAAGCCGCCGGCGGGCTCGGCGGCACCGACGGGTGCGAGGTGATCGCGGCCGATGTCGATCTGGTCCCATTTGCCCTCGAGCGCGAGCGAGATGCGCTTTTCGTGGCCGTAGATGTCGTTGAAGGTGCGCACCTTGCCATCCTCGCCCGCCCACACGGTGAAGTAGACGAGGTGCATGGGAATGCGCTTCTCCAGCACGATCTCGTTGTTGCGCGGACCATCGCGCATCGTGGACTGCACCTTCGCCGCGTCCCAGCCCTTGTCCTCAGCGAGAACGAGCTCCGCCATCTTCATCGGATTGCGCAAGCGCAGGCATCCGTGGCTCAGGGTCCGCACGTTCTGCCCGAACATCCATTTGTCGATGGTGTCGTGCATGAAGATCGTGTGCTGGCTCGGGAAGGTGAACTTGACGACGCCCATCACGTTCTTCTTGCCCGGCGGCTGCACTACCTCGTAGTCGCGAATGTCGGCGACGTTCCAGTCGATGGTACGGTAGTCGAGCGGCTTGCCGTCCTTCGTTTCCAGCTCGAGGTCGTGCTGGCGGAACATGGCCCCGCTGCGGCGCAGGTCGGGCTGCAGCTCGTGCACCTTGATGGATTCGGGCACCCGCCACATCGGCTTGAAGACGATGGTTTTCAGCGGGCGCGTGAAGATCGTCGTCTGCTTACCCGTCTCGCCAACGACGATGCGCTCCGAATGGATCGCCGCGCCATCCTTGTAGAGGTAGGCCATGAACTCGGGCACGTTCGCCAGAATGTGCATCTGCCCGAGATCTTCCGGCATCCAGCGCCACTCTTCCATGTTGGCGAGGATACGCCGGGCGAGCGGCTTGCCGCGGTTGGCGAGATACGCCTGGCGCAGCCGCTCGAACTGGGGATGCTTGGGATGGAGCCCGCGTATGTAGGCGGCAGGATCTGCCGCGGCCGCCGCCTCGTTGAAAACAGTCTCCGGATCAAGGAGCTGCGGCTTGCGGTCGAGATTGGAGTTGAGAAGGATCGACGGCTCTGTGATGCGTCCGCCGCGGGCGTAGCGCGCGTACTTCAAAAGCGCGATCGAGATTTCCACGTCCGCCTTGCCGAGCGTCTCCGCATCGAGCTTCGCCGGCGGCGGGATTGCGGGGAGGTTGAACTCCTTGGCGTCGAGGCCCCAGTCGCCGGCTTTGAGGATCTCCGCGCCGAGCGCCGCACCGCGGTCGGTGAGCCCGCCCTCCGTCAGCCAGATCGGGGCGTCACGGCGCGCAGCATAGAAATCGGAGAGGACGGCCCGTTCCTTCAGCTCCTGGGCCGAACCGTCGGTGGGCAAGCTCTTGAGCTTGAAGCGGACGGCGCTGGCGACGGGATTGGCATCGACAGGCGGCGCGATCGGCGGGGTGATCGCCGGGTCGGTTGCGACAGGCGCCTCGGCGACGGTGGGCGCAGCGATAGCCGGCTGGCAGGCGAAGAGAAGCGCCAGGCCCGCGGCGAGCATGTGTCTCGGTATGCGAATCATTCCCCCTCCGAAGGGCGGCAGGCTATCCGAGCCATGCCATTCTGGCCAGCGTGCGGCAGAGAGGGCACGGGCGTGCGGGAAGGCGCGTCGCAATGCGCGCACCCCGCCATCATGGCCGATTCTCAACGGCTTGCGGCTTTGGCGGCTTCCTGGAAGTCCGTTCGGCGAAAGGTAGGGGAGCCCGAGACTCAGCCGCGGCCGCGATAGGGGGGCACGCCCTGGTCCGGCAGCCAGACGCCCTCCGGGACCGGCCCCGTCTGCCAGAAGACGTCGATGGGGATGCCGCCGCGCGGGAACCAGTAGCCGCCGATGCGCAGGAAGTGCGGCTCCAGAAGCTGCACGAGGCGCTTCGCGATGGCGATGGTGCAGTCCTCGTGGAAAGCGCCGTGATTGCGGAAGGCGCCGAGATAGAGCTTCAGCGACTTCGACTCCACGAGCCAGTCGCGCGGCACGTAATCGATGACGATGTGCGCGAAGTCGGGCTGGCCCGTCACCGGGCAGAGCGAGGTGAACTCCGGCGCCGTGAAGCGGGCGAGATAGCGCGCGTCGGGATGCGGGTTCGGCACCCGCTCCAGCACCGCTTCCTCGGGGCTCTCCGGTAGCTTGGTCGCCTGCCCGAGGATGGTGACGGTGGTGTCCTTGCGGCCCATGTCTACTCCGCTGCGATGCGTGTCGGCGCCGGTCCCGTATAGATCGCCCCTTCGCGGCAGCTATCGCGCGCAATCTCGATCTGCGCGAGGCCCGGGACGCGGTTCTGCAGCCGGTTCCACAGCCAGATGGCGATGCGCTCCAGCGTCGGCGCCTCGAGCCCTTCGATCTCGTTGAGCAGGCGATGGTCGAGCGCGTCCTGCGCTTCCGCCATCAGCTGCGACAGCTCATCGAAGTGGAACACGTAGCCGGTGTCGCTGCCGGGGATACCCTCGACAGTGATGCGGGCACGGAACGAGTGCCCGTGCACACGCGAGTTCGGATGCCCCACCGGAGCCGTGGGCAGGTAGTGGGCAGCCTCGAACAGAAACTCTTTATAGATGCGCATTCGGCGTCTCTAAGGGATTTTCTCAAGCAGTTCCAGTGCCGTTAGCCGGGATCCTTTCCCGGCTGGGAAGGGACGGCCTCAGGGAATGCCGAGTAGTTTATGGGTCTGCACCGACAGCCTCCAGGCCGGGTGCGCCTTGCAGTAGGCAATGGCCGCCTGCGTATTTTCCGCGCCCCCGGGGCCGTCCATGGGCTGGAGGTAGCGGTGGGTGAAAGCTAGCCCGGCGAGTGCCTCGGGATCGAGCCCGGCTTGCGGATATACGAGCTTCAATTCGTCGCCGGAGCGCTGCTTGAGATCGGTCCCCGCCTTCGGGCTGACGCAGATCCAGTCGATCGCGCGGGGGACGGGGAGGGTCCCATTGGTCTCGATGGCGACGGTAAAGCCGCGCCCATGCAACGCGTCAATAAGCGCGCCGTCGACCTGCAGCATGGGTTCGCCCCCCGTGAGCACAACGAAGGTCGGCCCCGCGGCGCCCGCGGCGGCAGCGCAGGCCTCGGCCAGTTGGCCGGCCGTGGCGAACTTGCCGCCGCCTTCACCGTCGGTGCCCACGAAATCGGTGTCGCAGAACTGGCAGTCGGCTTTGCTCCGGTCGGCCTCCCGGCCAGACCAGAGATTGCAGCCGGCAAAGCGGCAGAACACGGCGGGTCGCCCCGCATTCGTGCCTTCGCCTTGCAGCGTATAGAAAATCTCCTTCACCGCATACATGCGGGCATCCCTAATGCCCCGCACCGGGCCGTTCAAGCACCCTTACCGAGGGGGTGGCGGCCTGGCCAGCCTGCGGAAGTAGACTTGGCGGAATAGCCCCGCCGCTAGGCGATGGCGTCGAAAGGCACCGCTGGGCCCGAGCCCGCCCCGGTGCGCTCGATTGTAGCGCCGATTTCCTTGAGGTCCGCCGGGGTGAGCGTGAGGCTCGCCGCCGCGATCCAGCCATCGACCTGCCGAGGCGCGCGGGCGCCGACGATCGCACCGCTGACGCCGGGCCAGGCGAGGGTCCACGCGATCGCAGCGGCGGCGGCCGTCGTGCCGTGCCGCTCGCCCACCTGCCGCATCGTTTCGGCGAGGGCGAGGTTGGCCTTCAGTTTCTCGCCGCTGAACTCGGCGTTGCGTGAGCGCCAGTCGTTCGCTGGAAGGTTGGCAGCCCGTTCGGCGGTGAATGCACGGGTGAGGAGGCCGGCCTGCATCGGGCTGTAGACGATGACGCCGGTGTCGTGGGTGAGGCACCAGGGCAGCTCGTTAGCCGCGAAGTCCCTGCGAATGGCCGAGAAAGGCGGCTGCAGCGTATCGACATGGCCGATGCGCTCGGCCGCTTCCAGTTGCGCCACGTTGTGGTTGGAAAGGCCAACGGCGCGAACCTTGCCCTCCTTTTTGAGGTTGAGCAGCTCCTGCCAATATTCCTCGATTGGCGTGCCGTCTTTTGCGGGCCAGTGCATCTGATAGAGATCGATGCGCTCCACGCCGAGACGGCGCAGCGAGGATTCCAGCTCGAAGCGGATGCTTACCGGATCGCCCACGTTCTGCGGCGGCGCCATGCGGTCCGCTTCGTCCCACCGCAAACCGCATTTGGTGAAGACGTAAGGGCGCTCGCCTGCGGGGATTTCGGCGAGTGCCTTGCGCACGACTTCCTCGGAATGGCCGAGGCCATAGATCGCCGCCGTATCGATCCAGTTGACGCCGCGGGCAACGGCATGGCGGATCGCCGCGATCGACTGGCTGTCGTCCTGCTCACCCCATCCGACGGCCCAATCGCCGCCGCCGATGGCCCAGGCGCCGAGGCCGACGGGCGTGATCAGCATATCGGTGCGCCCGAGGCGGCGCTTGGGCAATGCGGATTTTCCGTCGGCGGTCATAGGCAATTTTCCTTCGAGTGCGTGTCGGTCCGCGACGGCGGCCGCAGCCGCCGCCGATATCGATGTGTTCGCGCAGGACTGCCGCGATTAAGGCGTGTGGGTCACGCGCGTCGCCTCATAGAGGAACCACACGCGCCGCTCCGTCTCGTCCATCCACACTTCGAGCAGGCTCGCCGTCGCGACGTCGCCGTGCTCGTCACACAGATCGTGCACTTCCTTCATGCGCCCGACGAGATCCTTGTTGTCGTCGCGCAGCTCCGACAGCATGTCCTGGGGCGTCACGAACGGCGCATCGTTGTCTTCAACGCGTTGCAGGCGTGAGATCTCGCCGATCGAATGCAGCGTCGTCCCGCCGATCTTGCGTACGCGCTCTGCCATGGGATCGGTCATGGCGAAAATCTGATCGCCGTGCTCGTCGAGCAGCAGATGGTAGTCGCGGAAGTGCGGCCCGCTCATGTGCCAGTGAAAATTCTTGGTCTTGAGATAGAGCGCAAAGGTATCGGCGAGCAGCGCGTTCATCGCACCGGAAATATCGCGGATGGTGTTGGTATTGTAGAGACTGGGAGTCTGCAAAGGGGCCTTGCGGCGGTCGGCGGCTTTGCTTTCGGCGGCTTTGGACATCGTGCCCATGGGGAGTCTCCTTGGCGGTGATGTGCGTGAGTATATGCCCCCTCCCATATGCGAACGCATACACAAGGTTGCGACCCAACTAACGTCCGGTTGACGAGCGCCGTTTGACGCATCGGCCAAATGAACGTTTCGGAAACTTTTGTCCTGCGCTGCACCGCGGCCGGCGTCTGCGATCGACGGAAAATTCGCTCGAAACTGTAACGGGTTCACCGAGACGTTTCGTTGAAGCTGTACCGGTAGACGAAACTTTTGTGACGGCGAATGCGCGCGCCGACCCAGCGCCGGGAGCCATTCCGGCGCCGCGTATTTTTTGCGCTGACCTTTTATTTGCCGTCAGTGACCGAAGACGATCGTGCGTTCGTGCAGGTCCTGCAAGGGTCTGCTGTTGTCGGGATAGAGCTTGGCAAACGTGTCGATCTGCTCCCGCGAGGCAGTGATCGGATCGGCGAAAACGATCCAATCCACGATCTCGCTGCACGGCGGCGTCGTGAGCGAGCCTGCATAGCGGTAGAATTTGGCTTCCGCCGGCACGAGGCGCGCAAGATCGACGCTCTCTTTCGCCTGCGCTTCGCCGACCGTCGAAGGCGCAGCCTGCCAAAGCTTGGCGATTTCGGCGTCCGCGGCGCCCTCGGTGATCATCACGCCGAGTACCAGCAACTTGCCGTCGGCATCGCGATTGACGAAGTGCGCTTCGAGCGGCGCGCGCTGGCCGGCAATGGTGTGCTCGCTCATATGGTGGAAATGGGCTTGCACCAGCGTATAGGTCTTGCCCGCGAACGTCGTCGTGCTGCCAGGCGCGGCCGCCACCTGGATCGTGCGCCCGTTGTTGGAGACGACCGGTGTCGCTGCTTTCCAATCCAGCTTGATCGCGCCCATGTCTGCCCGGTCCGCCTCGGTGAGGTTCACGGGAGACTGCCGGTGGCCGCGGCTGCAGGCGGCAAAGTCGGCGCTCAAATCACCCCAGTGCTTGGGCCCTTCCTTGCCGTCGTAAGTCCAGTGGGGCTGATGCTCGCCGGCCCACGCGGCAACGATACTAAAAGCGGCAACAGCGAGCGTTGCGGCGGCAGTGCTGAAAAAGTGGGAGCGCATGGGAGGGAGAGCCTGGCAAATGCTTGGCAGAATTGCTTGCCCATTATTGAGCATAAGCAGTGTGCCCCGGCCAGCTTTCCCAACCGTTACGCCTTAGCGCGCAGGCGGGGCAGTGCCCGCAGCCGTATCCCCACGGATGGCGGCGCGTGCGCACGCCGAGGTAGCAGGTATGGCTTTCCTCGACGATGAGCTCCACGAGCGCGTCCCCGCCCAGCTCATGGGACAGCGCCCAGGTGCCGGCCTTGTCGATCCACATCAGTGGCGTTGCGACCGTGAAGTCCGCATCCATGCCGAGCGAAATGGCTTTGGCAAGTGTTTGCAGCGTATCGTTGCGGCAGTCGGGATAGCCCGAAAAGTCGGTCTCGCACATGCCGCCGACGAGCGTGCGCACGCCGCGCCGGAAGGCCAGCGCGGCCGCGTAGGTGAAGAACAGCAGGTTGCGCCCCGGCACGAACGTCGAGGGGAGCCCCTTGTCGTTCAGCACGATTTCCGCCTCGCGCGTGAGGGCCGTGTCGCTGAGGCGCCCCAGCTCTGGCAGCGCAAGCATGTGGTCTGGGCCGAGCCGCTCGGCCCAGAGGGGATTTATGGCGGCGAGCCCATCGCGCAGGACGGCGCGCTGGCGAAGCTCGGCGGCATGGCGCTGGCCGTATTCGAAGCCGACCGTCTCGACGCGAGCGAAGCGGGTCAGCGCCCAGGCGAGGCAAACCGTCGAATCCTGTCCGCCGGAGAACAGAACCAGTGCTGCGGCTTCCTCCGCCATGGACGATCCGTCAGAGCTTGGCGCCGTCGAACTTGCGGATATTCAGGCCGTCGAGATCGACGCCGTCGAGGCAGCGCACGTTGATCGCGATGGTCTTGCTTCCGTCCGGCGCGATGCCGCGGCTGAACGAGCCGACCCCGCACTTCGAGCAGAAGAGGTGGTGTATGATCCCCTTGTTGAAGGTGTAATCGGTAAGACCCTCTTCGCCGCCCTTGAGGCGAAAGGCCCCTTCGGGCACGAATGCGAGCAGGAGCCCGCGCTTGCGGCAGATCGAGCAGTTGCAGGAAATGACCTGGCTGAGGTCGGCGTCGGTCTCATAGCTGACGGTTCCGCAATGGCAGCTGCCGGTATAGGTTTTCGTCTCTGACATTCCACACCTTTCCCTGCGTTCGCCCTGTCGCCCGCCGGAGCCGCGGCAGGCGTGCCACCTTCAGCCCTTTGCGCATCCCGCAAGAGCGGCTAAAAGGCGCCGGAACCTCCCACGCCCGCCCGTGGCCTGCAACCCATAAGGGAATGACCATGACTGCCATCATCGACATCATCGGCCGCGAGATCCTCGACAGCCGCGGCAATCCGACGGTGGAGGTGGACGTCGTGCTGGAGGACGGCGCGCTGGGCCGCGCCGCGGTGCCATCGGGCGCTTCGACGGGCGCGCACGAGGCCGTGGAGCTGCGCGACGGTGACAAGGACCGCTACCTCGGCAAGGGCGTCGAGAAGGCGGTCGCGGCCGTCAACTCGGAAATCTATGACGCGCTCGCTGGCATGGATGCGGAAGACCAGCGCGGCATCGATGCGGCCCTCATCCAGCTCGATGGCACGCGGAACAAATCGCGCCTGGGCGCCAATGCCATCCTTGGCGTCTCGCTCGCCGCTGCGAAGGCCGCTGCGGTCGCCAGTGGATTGCCCCTCTATCGCTATCTCGGCGGCGCCGGAGCGCACGTGCTTCCCGTGCCGATGATGAATATCGTCAACGGCGGCGCACACGCCGACAACCCCATCGACATCCAGGAATTCATGATCATGCCGGTGTCCGCCGGATCGATCGCGGATGCGGTGCGCATGGGCGCGGAAGTGTTCCACACGCTCAAGAAGGCGCTGAAGGATGCCGGCCACAGCACCAGCGTGGGCGATGAAGGCGGCTTTGCGCCGAACCTCAAATCTACCGACGACGCGCTGGGCTTCATCATGAAGGCCATCGAATCCGCCGGCTACAAGCCGGGCGATGACGTGATGCTCGCGCTCGACTGCGCATCGACGGAATACTTCAAGGACGGCAAGTACACGCTCGCCGGCGAAGGCAAGACCCTCGACGCCGGCGGCATGGTGCAGTACCTCGAGGCGCTCGTTAATCGCTATCCGATCATCTCCATCGAGGACGGCATGGCCGAGGACGACTGGGAGGGCTGGAAGGCGCTCACCGATGCCGTCGGCGCGCGCTGCCAGCTCGTGGGCGACGATCTCTTCGTGACCAACACCGAGCGCCTGGAGCAGGGCATCAAGCGCGGCATCGCCAACTCGATCCTCGTCAAGGTCAATCAGATCGGCTCGCTGTCGGAAACGCTCGACGCCGTTTCGATGGCCCAGCGCGCAGCCTACACCGCGGTGATCTCGCACCGCTCGGGCGAGACCGAGGACGCGACCATCGCCGATCTCGCCGTCGCCACCAACGCCGGACAGATCAAGACCGGTTCGCTCTGCCGCTCCGATCGCCTCGCGAAGTACAATCAGCTCATCCGCATTGAAAACGAGCTGGGCGACACCGCGCGCTATGCCGGCAAGAGTGTGATCCGCGGCGGCGCCGGCGCGTAACCGGCACCTGAAGTTCATCGGGCGGGATTCCGGCGGGCGGCTCGGCAGCGGGCCGCCCGCTTTCCATTCGAATGCCCGTGATCGATGACACCGCGCCGCCTGTCACAAACATAGCAACCGATGATACAGCGCTTTACCAGCCATTAAGCACCCCGTGTCATAACAGCGGTGTCCACCAATCAAGTGCAGCGTAACAGCCAGTGCTGCGTCAGCCAAAAATCCATGATCGACGTTCGAGGCCACGGCAGGCGACGGTGTTGCTTCTCTGCCTGGGTTTGACGGCCTACTTCGTCCATCATGCCATCAATGGCCGGCATGGCTTCGAGGCAAGATCTCGATTGATCGAGCGATCCGCTCTGTTGGAGTTCGAGATCAAAAGCCTCGAAGCCGTGCGCGCCAAATTGGAGCGCGACGTGGCCCTGCTCGCCGCTCCCAAACCCGACCCCGATCTTGTCGAAGAAATCGCCCGCGAGGTCCTCGGCTTCGTGCGGCCTGAGGATCAAGTGGTCACACGGCCTTGAGGTCCCGCGACCCTTGCGTCCCGCGCATGGGTTCATGCCGTCGCAGGCGGGTTTTCTGGCCATCCACCATTGCCTCTTGTAGGGTCCGACTCCAACGTCAACGGCTCGCGACGGTAGGGACTTCCGGATGGCTTCGGACAAATCCACTCGCAGTACCTCGAGCGCAAAGCGCGGCGCGCCCGCCCCGCAGCAGACGTCCGCAATAGCGCCCCTCACCCGCGAGCAGCGCCTCGACGCATACCGTCAGATGCTCTTGATCCGCCGTTTTGAGGAAAAGGCGGGCCAGCTCTACGGCATGGGTCACATCGGCGGGTTCTGTCATCTCTACATCGGCCAGGAGGCCGTCGTCGTCGGCATGCAGCTGGCGCTCGAACCGGGCGATGAGGTCATCACCGCATACCGCGACCACGGCCACACGCTGGCTTGCGGCATGGAGGCGAAATCCGTCATGGCGGAGCTGACGGGGCGCCGTCACGGCTGCTCCAAGGGCAAGGGCGGCTCCATGCACATGTTCGCCCCCGACAAGGGCTTCTACGGCGGCCATGGCATTGTCGGCGCTTCGGTGCCGCTCGGCGCAGGACTTGCCTTCGCCAACAAGTATCGCGACAACGGCCGCGTCTGCCTCGCCTACTTCGGAGACGGTGCCGCGAACCAGGGCCAGGTCTACGAGACGTTCAACATGGCGGAGCTTTGGAAGCTTCCGATCGTGTTCATCATCGAGAACAACAAGTATGCGATGGGCACCTCCATAGAGCGCGCCTCGTCGACGACCAATCTCTCCCAGCGCGGGCTGTCGTTCGCCATTCCAGGCGAGCACGTCGATGGCATGGATGTGGAGGAGGTGCGAGCGGCGGGCCTGCGTGCGGTCGGCCACGCCCGGCGCGGCGAGGGCCCGGTCATCCTCGAGATGATGACCTACCGCTACCGCGGGCATTCGATGTCGGACCCCGCCAAGTATCGCACGCGCGAGGAAGTGCAGCACATGCGCGAGACGCACGATCCGATCGAGCAGGTTCGTGCGCGCCTGCTGAAGGATGGTGTCGGGGAGGACGAGCTGAAGGCCATCGACCGGAAAGTACGCGATGAGGTGAATGCCGCCGCCGACTTCGCCCTTTCCGATCCCGAGCCCGATCCTTCCGAGCTCACCACCGACGTTCTGGTCTAAGCAACACCGGGTCCATACCGCATGCCGACCAATGTCCTGATGCCCGCCCTTTCTCCCACCATGGAGGAGGGCACGCTCGCCAAGTGGCTGGTGCAGGAAGGCGCGACCGTCAGATCCGGCGATGTGATTGCCGAAATCGAGACCGACAAGGCGACCATGGAGGTCGAAGCGGTTGACGAAGGCCGCCTCGCGAAGATCCTCGTCCCGGCCGGCACCGAGAACGTGCGGGTGAATACCCCCATCGCGGTGATCGAGGCGGACGATGAGGCCCATGCGTCCGATGCGGCCGCCGCCTCGCAAGCCAACTCGGAACCCAAGGCTAATGCGGAGCCAAAGGCCGAAGCGGAATCGAAACCCGCCGCGGTGTCCGGGCCGAAGCCCGCGCAAGCCGAGCCCCCTTCTGCACCGCCATCGCCTGAGCCTGTTGCGAGCACAGCCGCCGATGGCTCTGCTCAGGCGCAACCTGCACAGGAGCAGCCCGAGATTGCGCCTGGGACCGAGATGGTCCAGCAGACCATGCGCGAGGCGTTGCGCGACGCGATGGCGGAAGAGATGCGCCGCGACGAGGATGTGTTCCTCATGGGCGAGGAGGTCGCGCAGTATCAGGGCGCTTACAAGATAAGCCAGAACCTGCTCGAGGAGTTTGGCGCGCGCCGCGTGATCGACACGCCGATCACCGAACAGGGCTTTGCCGGTGTCGGCGTCGGCGCAGCCTTTGCGGGGCTGAAGCCCATCGTCGAGTTCATGACCTGGAACTTCGCCATGCAGGCGATCGACCAGATCGTCAATTCCGCGGGCAAGACGCGCTATATGTCGGGCGGCACGGTGGCGGTGCCGATCGTGTTCCGCGGCCCCAATGGCGCGGCCGCCCGCGTCGCAGCCCAGCACAGCCAATGCTATTCGGCGTGGTATGCGCACGTACCGGGATTGAAGGTTATCGCGCCCTCGACGCCGGCCGACGCCAAGGGCCTGCTCAAGGCGGCGATCCGCGATCCCAACCCGGTCATCTTTCTGGAGAACGAAATCCTCTACGGAAGCCACGGCCCGGTGCCGAAGGGCGATGATTTCGTACTCCCCATCGGCAAGGCGCGCATTGCACGGCCGGGGCGCGATGCAACGGTCGTCTCGTTCGCCCGCGGCATGGTGTATGCGCTCGCCGCTGCCGAGATGCTCGCGAAAGACGGCATCGAGATCGAGGTGATCGATCTGCGCACCTTGCGTCCCCTCGATCTCGAAACGGTGCTGGCGTCGGTGCGCAAGACGAACCGGATCGTAACGGTGGAGGAAGCCTGGCCCGTCTGCTCCGTCGGCTCGGAGATCTGTGCCCAGGTGGCGATACAGGCCTTCGACGATCTCGACGCGCCGCCCGCGAAGGTTTCCGGCGCCGACGTGCCGATGCCTTACGCCGCCAATCTGGAAAAACTTGCGCTGCCGACGGCGGAGCAGGTCGTCGCCGCGGTCAAGTCGGTGCTGTACGTCTAGAGTGCGTGGGAACTAGAACGGCAAGCGCGGAGAGAACCAATGCCGGACACGCCGATGACCCAGGCTGAGCTGCTCGAAGGGTTGTTCGCGTCCCTGCAGACGATCCTGTCGCTCGTCTCGCTCTTCTTCGCCATCGTCTCCGGATACATCGCCGCGCTCTATTTCTTCCTGGCGCGGGCGGGGCTGCTGCTCAGGCTCATTGCCTTCGGTCTGCTCACCATCGGTCTCAGTTTCCTCGGCGGAACGGCCGCCGTGGTGGGCTCGATGCAGGATGGTCTGCTGCGGGCGTGGAGCGCGCTGCCGGCGCCGGTTATTCCTCCGGGCAGCCTGCGCAATCCGATGCCGTTGGAAACAGGGCTGCCGTTATCGCAGCAGGAGCTGGGCGTGGTGACCGGGTGGATCATCGGCGTCGCCGTCTATGTCGCCCTGGCCTATTTGACCTTCCTCCACGACTGGTCTGAGGAAGGCGTGCCGGGGCGAGGGGAGAATAGGCCATGAGCACCGCCGCCGCGAAAGAACGTCCCCGTAGCTCTCCGCTCGCCCGGCGCCTTGCAAAGGAAGCGGGACTGACGCTCGATGCGCTCACCGGCACGGGGCCCCACGGACGCATCATCAAGCGCGACGTCGAGGCGGCGCTAAAGGGCGGCGCGGCTGCTGGCGCTGCGCGCGCGAGCGCTCACCGCGAATTGGCGACGACCTCCGGTCCGCCGGCGGCCCTCGCCGACGACAAGATCCTCGCCCTCTACGATACCGGCAGCTATGAGCTCGTCCCCCACGACAAGATGCGCCGCGTGATCGCCGAGCGTCTGACCCTCGCCAAGCAGACGATCCCCCATTTCTATCTTTCGATCGAATGCCGTATCGACGAGCTGCTGCGTGCCCGCACGCGTATGAACGAGGCCTCGCCGCCGGACGGTCCGCGCGCCTACAAGCTTTCGGTGAACGACTTCCTGATCAAGGCGCTGGCGCTGGCGTTGCAGCAGGTGCCCGCCGCCAACGTGACCTGGACCGAGGGCGGCACGCTCCGCCATAAGTATTCCGATATCGGCGTTGCAGTCGCCATCGAGGGCGGTCTCTTCACCCCCGTCGTGCGCCACGCCGAGATGAAATCCCTTTCGGAGATCTCCAACGAGATGCGCGACCTGGCCGAGCGCGCCCGCAAGCGCCGGCTCGCTCCGCATGAGTACCAGGGCGGCACAACGTCCATCTCCAACCTCGGCATGTACGGCATCAAGAGTTTCGATGCCGTCATCAATCCGCCCCACGCCACGATCCTCGCGATAGGCACCGCCGAGCGCCGCCCGATCGCGGTCGGCGATGACATCGAGGTTGCGAGCATGATGAATGTGACGCTCTCGTGCGATCACCGGGTGGTCGACGGTGCCATCGGGGCGGAGCTGCTGGGGGCGTTCAAGGCCTTCGTGGAGGACCCGGTCCGGATGCTGGTTTAGCCCGGCCGGCCCCCGTCCCAGCGAATCACCCGCCAGCGCCGAGCACCGGCGGGCACCAAGGGAACCCCGCAACCGGGCCGCACCTGTGGCGCCGGAAGCACGCCCGGGAGACTTTCCCCAGGTAAGCGCATGCCGCCGGGCTTCGGAAAGCATAAGAATAGGGCACTTGCTTGCCGCTGCCCCGGGGCAAGACTAGAAGCGGGAAATTCAGTGGGCGTACCTGGTGACCGACTCTAGCTCTTGGAGTGAAACCCAATGACGGCGCGCTCAGCTGCACTAACCACCGCGGTGCTTGCCTGCCTCCTGGCAGGCTGCGCAGACGGCGGCCTAACCTCCGGCCTCAACACAGGCTCGATCAATTCCTCCGCGGAAACGAAGACGGCAGCGAAATCGACCGAAGCACTCTGCCTTACGCTCGCTTCGCAGATCGAGGGCCTGAACTCTGAAGGCGTCTCCGAGAAAGTCTCGAAGGCCGCCGCCAAGAAGTACAAGCTCAAGTCCACCGATCTCGCGAAGGCGGACGAGCTCAACAAAGCCAACACCGAATTCCAGACGAAGTGCTCGAGCTATCCCCCGCGCGTAGCCGCCGCGACGCCCGTTGAGCCGGCAGCGACGACCACGACCGCCGCCGCCACCACTGGCGCTGCGAAGACGGCGGCCAAGCCTCCGGTCCCGGCGCAAAAGCCTGTCGCTGCTGCGATGTTGCCACAGGCAACCGACGCCACGAAGGCTGACGGTCCGTTCCAGACGCCCTAAACGCGGCATTTGTTGGATGCTTCCAGGCGCCTTTACCGCCTTTATGGCGGTGGGCGCCTTGAACATTTCGGCACAGGCCAATGAGAAGGGTTGCACGCGGGTTGTGCGTGTGGTGAAAAACGGCCTTGGCTTCCAACTGCCAATGGAGGGCATGGTGCTAGGCAACAGTCAGCGCGCGCGGGCTTTCAGCGGAGCTATCGCGGGCGCTATTGCTGTATTGTTCGCAGGCTGTGCCGGTAATACCGGTAACGGCGATCCCGGACCGCAGGCGCTGTCCGGTGGCGAGACCTGCCAATCCATTCGCACGAATCTCACCCGCCTCGACAAGGAGGGCGTGCAGTCCCTCGTCGAGCGGCAGACGTCCGGCCAGAAGTTGTCGCCCGCACAGAAGGCGAAAGCCGACCTTTACAACCAGTTGCTCGACAAATACCTCGGCGCGCGCTGCCACGTGTGATCGGGCTGGGCGGCGCCGCGATCGGACATGATGGAAGAACGGGCCTCGGTGTCGGACGACCCCGAGGCCTTGCTTTATGAGCGCGAGGCGCGAACGCCATGGGCAGTAGCGACTACGACGTCATCATCATCGGCGCCGGGCCGGGTGGCTACGTCGCCGCGATCCGGGCCGCTCAGCTCGGTTTGCGGACCGCGATCGTCGAGCGCGCCCACCTCGGCGGCATCTGCCTCAATTGGGGATGCATCCCCACCAAAGCGCTGCTGCGCTCCGGTGAAGTCTTCCGCACGGTCGAGGAGGCGGGTGCATTCGGCGTGCGCGTTCCCGGCGCGCCGAGTGTCGACCTGCCAGCGATGGTCGAACGCTCCCGGGCGGTGTCACGCGAACTCAATGCCGGCGTCGGTTTTCTCCTGAAAAAGAACGGCGTCGACGTCATCTGGGGCAACGCAGTCCTGCAGGCCGATGGCGTGATCGAGGTGAGCGCGCCGGGCGAGACCGGCCGCAAGAACCCCGATCCGCCCAAGGATGCGCGCGGCCCGGGCCGCTACCGCGCCAAGCACACCATCATCGCCACCGGGGCGAGGCCCCGTGCGCTGCCGGGCCTCGAGCCGGACGGCAAGCTGATCTGGACCTACTTCGAGGCGATGCTGCCCCCGGTCCTGCCACGCTCTCTGCTGATCGCCGGCTCCGGCGCGATCGGGATCGAGTTTGCGTCCTTCTACCGTGCGCTAGGCTGCGAGGTGACGGTCGTCGAGTTGCTCGGCGAAATATTGCCCGCCGAGGATGCCGAGATCGCCGCGCTCGCCCGCAAGGCGTTCGAGAAGGCCGGCATCCGCATCATCACCGGCGCCAAGGTGGCGTCCGTGCAGCACGGGGCGGATGCGGTCACCGCCACGATCGAGCACGGCGACGGCAAGCGGGAGGAGATCACCGCCGATCGGCTGATCTCGGCGGTCGGTGTCATCGGCAACACGGAGGGGCTCGGTCTCGAAGCCCTCGGCGTCGCGATCGACCGCGGATGCGTCGTTGCTGACGGCCTTGGCCGGACGAACGTCGGCGGCATCTACGCCATCGGCGATGTCGCGGGCGCGCCGATGCTGGCGCACAAGGCCGAGCACGAGGGCGTCATATGCGTCGAGGCGATCAAGGGGCTTGGCGTCGAGCCGCTCGCAAAGACCCGCATCCCCGGCTGCACCTACAGCAATCCGCAAATCGCCTCCGTCGGTCTGACGGAAGCCCACGCCACCGCGGACGGCCGCAAGGTGCGTGTCGGCCGTTTTCCTTTCCGCGCCAACGGCAAGGCGCTGGCGCTTGGCGAAAAGGAAGGTCTCATCAAGACCATCTTCGATGCCGCCACTGGCGAGCTGATCGGCGCGCATATGATCGGCGCGGAAGTCACCGAGCTGATTCAGGGCTTTGTCATCGCGATGCAACTCGAGGCGACCGAGGAAGACCTGATGCGCACCGTGTTCCCGCATCCGACGCTTTCGGAAATGATGGGTGAGAGCGCGCTGGCAGCCTATGGCCGCGCGCTGCATATTCCACCGGCGGCGAAATCGCCGGGCTGACACCGGAGGGAGAACGCCATGAATATCGAAACGCGTGCGCTTTTGGTTTTCGCCGTCATCGGCATTATCGCCGGCTTCCTGGCATCGGTGCTGATCGGCGGCGGCGGCGGCATCCTGCGCTACCTGATCACCGGCATCATCGGCGCCTTCGTCGGCGGCTATCTGTTCGATGCGCTGAGGATCGATCTCGGCATCGGCAACAAGTTCGTCTCCGAGATCATCACGGCGACGGCCGGCGCTGTCATCGTCGTGCTGCTCGCGCGGCTTATCGCTTGAGGCACGGGGAGGGGGACGATCCATGGAAGACTACGCAGCCTATGCGCCGTGGATCGTGATGGCGCTGAACGGTCTCATCGCCGGCTGGCTCGCGTCCACCCTGCTCGGCGGTCGCGGCGGCATCATCCGCGACATCTTCGTCGGCATCATCGGCGCCTTCATCGGCGGTGCGCTGGTCCATGCAGGCTTGCTGAAGCTTCCCTTCCTCGCCGATTGGCCGTGGGTGCACCTCGTCCTCGTCTCGACTTTCGGGGCCATCCTGGTCATCATCCTGGCCCGCATCATCGGCCGTTGAGGGCGGCTTCAGCGGGGATTGGCCATCGATCCAAGGCGCCCTAAAATGATCCGACATACGAGCAGCGGAGCTTGCCCTTGAGCATGCCGGCCAAATCAGACGTTTCAACCGCCGTCGCTTCAGAGCCGGCGGCAGCGCCGGCGCGCCTTGCCAAACCTTCGTGGATCCGCGTGCGTGCGCCGGGGTCGGCAGCCCACGCGGAAACCGCCGGCATCGTGCGCGGCCACGGGCTCACCACGGTCTGCGAGGAAGCTGGCTGCCCCAACATCGGCGAGTGCTGGGCCAAGCGGCACGCCACCTTCATGATCATGGGCGACACGTGCACGCGCGCCTGCGCGTTCTGCAACGTGCGCACCGGCATGCCGCGGCCGCTCGATCCGACAGAGCCGGCGCGGGTCGCCGAAGCGGCGCGCGCGCTCGGCCTCACCCACATCGTCATCACTTCCGTCGATCGCGACGATCTCGCTGACGGCGGAGCGGCGCATTTCGCGGCAGTGATTACCGCGCTGCGCGCAGCGGCGCCCTCGACCACCGTCGAAATTCTCACCCCCGACTTCCTGCGCAAATCTTCAGCGCTCGAAACCGTGCTGGCGGCAGGTCCGGACGTCTTCAACCACAACCTCGAAACGGTGCCGCGCCTTTACCTCTCGATCCGCCCCGGCGCGCGCTATTTCCACTCGCTCCGTCTGTTGCAGCGGGCGAAGGAGTTCGATCGCGATCTTTTCACCAAGTCGGGGATCATGGTCGGTCTCGGCGAGACGCGCGAAGAGATCATGCAGGTGATGGATGACATGCGCTCGGCCGGCGTTGACTTCCTCACCATCGGACAATACCTGCAGCCGAGCCCGCGCCACGCCCCGGTTGAGCGCTTCGTGCCGCCGTCTGAGTTCGACGCCCTGCGCCAGATCGCCGTCGCCAAGGGCTTCCTGCTCGTCGCCGCAAGCCCGCTGACGCGCTCGTCCTACCACGCGGGCGACGACTTCGCGAAATTGCAGGCGGCCCGGCGCGCCACGGCAAGCGCCAGAGTCTGATCCGAGCGTCTGATCCGAGTGTCTGACCCGAGCCAGAGCCCCACGGAGCGCAGTAGATTTGCCCACTTTCGAGACGACGCGGCGCGTTCCCTTCACCGCCGGCCAGATGTTCGCCGTGGTCGCGGACGTGGAGTGCTATCCGCAGTTCGTACCGCTATGCGAAAGCCTCGCGGTCACGGCGCGCGAGGAAGGATCGACGCACACCACGCTCACGGCCGTGATGGCGGTCGGCTATCAGGCGATACGCGAAACCTTCACCAGTCACGTCACGCTGCGGCCGGAGCGGGGCGAGATCGATGTCGTAAAGATCGATGGACCGTTTCAGCGCCTCACCAACCGCTGGCGCTTCCGCGACGTGCCGGGCGGGTGCGAAGTGCACTTTTACATCGACTACGCGTTCGCCTCGAAGATGCTTTCGATGCTGATGGGCGTGGTGTTCGACAAGGCCGTGCGCAAGTACACCGATGCATTCGAAGCCCGCGCGCACGTGCTCTACGGGAATGCGTCCGCTCCGCCGCTGGCTTGATCGGCTCACTCAGCGCACGATGCGTTCGACGTTGCGTGCGCTGTCGAGGCCGAACCCTGTCGCAAGCCCGTGCGCGCCGGTGAGGATTGCGCCGTCGAGATCGGCGTGCGCAAAATCTACGCCCGTGAGGTCCGCGCCCGTCAGATCGGCCCGGGAAAGATCGGCGCGCGCAAGCGTGGCTCCCCTGAGGTTCGCGTCCCGCAAGTTGGCGAAGGACAGCAACACATAGGTGAGGTCGGCGTCCGCGAGGTTCGCGTGCGAGAGGTCCGCGCCCGCCAGCTCCGTGCGCCACAGGTTCTCGATGAACCCGGTCTTGTTGAACGGAGAGAATTTCGCGCCCGAAAGATCGGCGCGCGAGAAGTTCGCCCTGCCGAAGCGGCCGAAGATGCGCGAGCGCGTGAGCTTGGCATCCGCGAAGCTCGCCGCCTCGCCCGCCTGGACAGTAAGCCCAGCCGAGCTCGAAGGCCGCAGGAAGCTGGTGTCGGCCAGGTTGGCGCCATCGAAGCGCGCCCCGATGATGACCACGCGGTCGAGGCGTGCGCCTTGCAGGTCGGCGCCGCTGAGATCGGTGCCGGAGAGATCGGCACCGAAGAGATTGCTGCCCGCGAGCGTCGCCGCCTTGAAGTCGAGGCCGCTCAAGTCGAGCTCGTGCAGGTCGAGGGCGCCCAGCTGCAGGGGCGCCGCGCGGTCTGCTCCGTGCAGCCGCTCGGCGAGTTCGCGAACGGTGATACCGGCGCCGGGTGCGGCATCTGCAAAGGCCAGTGTGACGAAGGCGGCGGATGCGCCGCTGAGCAAGCGTCTGCGGTCAATCATGGGGCAGGCCCGGTTTCACAGCGTTTCGCAGAAGATCGAGGGCCTCGCGCACGGATGCAAGGCGCACGGCCTGGCGGCCGATGTCACCGAAGCGGCATTCGCGGATCAGCGTTTCCTCGCCCTTGGCGGCAACGCCCAGGTAGACGAGCCCGACGGGCTTTTCCGCCGTGCCCCCGTCTGGCCCCGCGATGCCCGTGACCGAAATCGCGATATGGGCCGGCGTGTGCGACAGAGCGCCATCGGCCATGGCGCGCGCGACTTCCTCGCTCACCGCCCCGTGGCGGTCGATCATTTCAGCCGGCACGCCGAGCAGTTGTGTCTTGGACGCGTTCGAATAGGTGACGAAGCCGCGCTCCACCATGCCGGACGAGCCCGGGATCTCCGTCAATAGAGCAGCGATGAGACCGCCGGTGCAGCTCTCCGCCGTGACGACGAGCAGCGCGTGACGTTGCAGCTCGTCCAGCAGCGCGCGCGCCTCGTCATAGAGTTCGGCGGGAAAGATGGTGCTCATGGGCCTCTCATGTGCGCGCCGCAACGGAAAACGGGCGGTGCCTTCGGCGCCGCCCGTTGATAGTCCTGCGAACCCCGCCCGAGGTCAAACGAGCCTTTGTCCCTCAGACCGGCGCCAGCTTTTCGGCCTGGTGGAGCAGCCCGTCGAGAATGTTGAGGCTTTCGGCGCCCATGACGTTGAAAGCGCGCTTCTGGGCATCCTGCCAGATCGGGAAAGCATCCTTCAGAACCGCCTGACCCTTCGGCGTCAGATGCAGGCCACGCCCGCGACGGCCGGCCGGCGGGTCCATGTTGATGTGGCCAAGTGCGAGCAGCCGCTTCAGATTGCGCGACAGCGTCGATTTTTCGATGTCGAGCTCGTGTCCGATCTCGACCGCAGTGATCGCATCGCGCGCGGCAAGCTGCGCAAGCAGCGTGTACTGGCTAGCGGTAATTCCGAGCGGCCGCATTGCGTCGTCGTAGACGCGCGTGACGATACGCGAAAGCTGGCGCACGCGCGTAGCAAGACAGGCGTTTGCGGTTGTCTCGGCGATGTCGGCAATGCTGGCGGTCTCGACCGGCTTGCGCTCCAGCGTGTTGGTCATCACGTTCATGTCGGCCCCCGAGTTCGTGGTCATACAACCACCCATCTGGGTTTGATGCCGCGATTCTGTCGCAGGGGTCAAATGGGGAACGGCAACCTGGAGCGTGTCAAAGCGCCCTGGCCGGCATGAGAACGGTCGCGCTGGCCATGGCTGCGATGCCTTCCTCGCGTCCGATGAAGCCGAGCCTCTCCATCGTCGTCGCTTTGATGCCGACACGCTCCGGCTCGATGCGAAGAATTTCCGCAATCGTCGCGCACATCTCTGGTCGGTACGGCCCGATCTTCGGCGCTTCGCAGAGGAGCGTCACGTCGACGTTGGAGATGCGGGCGCCGCGGTTGCGGACGCGCTCGGCCGCGTCGGCGAGGAAGATGTGCGAGCGGGCGCCGCGCCAACGCTCGTCGCTGGGCGGGAAATGCTGTCCGATGTCGCCGTCGCCGATGGCGCCCAGCAGCGCGTCCGTCAGCGCATGCAGGCCGACGTCCGCGTCGGAGTGGCCTTCCAGGCGCTGCGTGTGCGGGATGGCGACGCCGCACAGCCAGACATGATCTCCGGGCGCAAAGCGGTGAACGTCAAATCCTGTGCCGACCCGCGGCTCGAACGTAACGCGCGATTGCAGCAGGCGTTCAGCAAGCTCGATGTCGGCGGCCGTCGTCAGCTTCATGTTGTTTCCCCCGGAGGCAACGAGGCGTACGGGCAGCCCCGCCCATTCGGCGAGCCCGGCGTCGTCGGTGAAGTCCACGCGGCCCTCGGCGGCGGCGCGCCGGTGAGCATCGAGGATGGCGGCGAAATGAAACGCCTGCGGTGTCTGCGCCCGCCAGAGCCCGGCGCGGTCGATGGTACCCGCGATCGTGCCAGCGCCGTCCTCCCGTTTCAGGGTGTCGGTGACCGGCTCAGCCGCGATCGCGCCGGGCGCGCCATCGAGCGCATCGATGAGATCATCGACGAGTCTGTCGGTCAGGAACGGGCGGGCGGCGTCGTGGATCAGCACCCGGTCGGGGGCAGGCGAGCCGCTGAGCGCCTCGAGGCCGGCGAGCACCGAGGCTTGCCGGACGTCGCCGCCAGCGACCGGCGGCATCAGGCGGTCGGCCCAGGGCCCCGCGGCTTGCCTGTAAAGGTCTGCGTCGGCAGGGCTGTAGACGACCACGATCCGGTCGATCCGCGGATGCGCGGCAAGCAGGCTCAAAGAGTGCGCAAGAACCGGACGGCCCGCTAAAGGGCGGTACTGCTTGGGAATTGCGCCATCCGCGCCAGAGCCGTTCCGGGCGCGCGACCCGCGGCCCGCTGCTACGATCACCGCCGCTATCTTCGTCATGTCCGCACCCGCCGCAAAGCCCCGGCCTGCTTATCCAGTACGGCACCTTTGAGCAAATGCGCCGCGGGCCGCCCACAGCAGTTGTTCGCGCTTGCGAAACAAGAGTCGACGCCGTATCGTGCTCAAATCAAGTGCAACACTTATTGCTGCCTAATATATGAGCAAACTCAGCACCGCAACCGCGCAGAAGCAGGGCCCGCTCGCGATTGGGGCCCGCAGTGTGCCCAATCGGGTGCTACTCGCCCCGATGTCGGGCGTGACCGACCTGCCGTTCCGCAAGCTGGCCCACGACCTGGGAGCCGGCCTCGTCGTTTCGGAGATGGTCGCCAGCGATGAGCTGATGCGCCAGCGCGCGGACGTGCTGCGCCGCGCCGAGGGTGCCGAGCTGTCGCCGCGCGCCATACAACTCGTCGGGCGCGAGGCGCACTGGATGGCCGAAGGCGCCCGCGTCGTAGAGGGTATGGGCGCCGACATCATCGACATCAACATGGGCTGCCCCGCGCGCGAGGTGACGGGCAAGCTCTCCGGCAGCGCGTTGATGCGCGACCTCGACCATGCGTTGTCGTTGATCGACGCCGTCGTGCGCGCCGTAAAAGTCCCCGTGACCCTGAAGATGCGCCTCGGCTGGGACGAAAAGAGCCGCAACGCGCCTGCGCTCGCGCGCCGGGCGGAGGAGGCGGGCGTGCAAATGATCACCGTGCACGGGCGCACCCGCAACCAGTTCTTCAAGGGCCGGGCCGACTGGAGCGCGGTGCGCGAGGTGTGCGACGCTGTATCGGTTCCCGTCATCGTCAACGGCGACATCGCCTCCGCCGAGGATGCAGCAGAAGCGCTCGGTGCATCGGGCGCCGACGGGGTGATGATCGGGCGCGGCGCCTATGGCGCACCGTGGTTGCCCGGTCGCATCGCGGAGTTCCTGGCACGGGGCACGAGCCCCACGCCGCCATCGATGCGCGAGCAATCCGCCATCGCCTGCGCCCACGTCGAAGCCATGCTGCACCACTACGGCGAGGCGCTCGGACTGCGCAACGCGCGCAAGCACATCGGCTGGTATCTGGAGAAGAGCGGCCGCCCGCTCGAAACCGTGAAGGCCTGGCGCCGCCGGCTCTGCACCGAGGAAGATCCCGCACGCGCGCTGGTTGATCTGGCGGCGTTCTATGAAGACGCACAGGAGGCCGCTGCATGAGCTCTGCGGCAACAACAATATCCCGCGGCGCCGCATCGTTGCGGCGGCCGCTGGAGCACGATCTGTTGCTGGCGGCCCTGCCGCATCCGATCATCGTGCTCGCCCCGGACAACCGCATCGTCTACGCGAATGCGGCGGCCGAGGCGTTTCTTTCCAGCGGCGTTGCGCTTCTGAAGCGCGCCAGGCTGGAGGAAGTCGTCGCTTTCGGCTGCCCGCTGCTCGCCCTCGTGGAGCAGGTGCGCAATTCCGGCGTCACGCTCAACGAGTACAGCGTCGAGGTGGCCGGTCCGAAGTTTCAGAGCCCGAAGCTCGTCGACGTCTACGGCGGGCTCATGACCGACAATCCCGATCTCGTCGTGCTGATGCTTCAGCAGCGCAACATGGCGCAGATGATCGAGCGCCAGCTCACCCACCGCGCCGCCGCCCGTTCCGTCTCGGGGCTCGCCGCGGTTCTCGCCCACGAGATCAAGAACCCGCTTTCCGGTATCCGCGGCGCCGCGCAGCTGCTCGAGCAGGGCCTGAACGATGACGACCGATCGCTCACGCAGCTCATTTGCTCGGAGACGGACCGCATCCGCAACCTCGTCGATCGCATGGAGGTGTTCGGCGACGAGCGCCCGCTTATCACCGAGCCGGTGAACATCCACGACGTGCTCGATCACGTACGCCGGCTTTGCGAATCCGGATTTGGCCGCGGCATCCGCTTCATCGAGGACTACGACCCTTCGCTGCCGCCTGTTCCCGGCAATCGCGACAAGCTGGTGCAGGCGATCCTCAATCTCGTGAAGAATGCGGTGGAGGCGATCGGCGCCGACAAATCGCAGGGGCGCATCATCCTCCAGACCTCGTTCCGCCCCGGCGTCCGCCTCTCCGTACCCGGCTCGGATGCACGCATCAGCCTGCCGCTGATGATCCAGATCGAGGACAACGGCGGCGGCGTCCCGGAAAATCTGCGCGAGCACCTGTTCGATCCGTTTGTCACCACCAAGCCCAACGGCACGGGGCTCGGTCTCGCCCTCGTCGCCAAGATCATCAACGACCACGGCGGCATCATCGAGCTCGACAGCGAGCCGAGCCGCACCGTCTTCCGCGTCCTGCTTCCGATGGAGGCGAAATCCTCCGACCGCAATCTCCGCCGCAGCCCGAGGTAACCGACATGGCCCGTGGCACTATCCTCATTGCCGACGACGACACTGCGATCCGCACCGTGTTGAACCAGGCACTGGCACGCGCAGGTTACGCGCCGCGGGCAACCGGAAATGCAACGACGCTGTGGCGCTGGGTGAGCCAGGGCGAGGGCGACGTCGTGCTGACCGACGTCGTGATGCCGGACGAGAACGCTTTCGATCTCATCCCGCGCATCAAGAAGATCCGCCCCGATCTTCCCATCATCGTCATGAGCGCGCAGAACACGCTGATGACGGCGCTCACCGCGGCGGAGAAGGGCGCCTACGAATATCTTCCCAAGCCGTTCGACCTCAACGAGGTCGTCTCCGTTGTCGGGCGCGCGCTCACCCAGCCCGGTCAGCGCCTGCAGCGTCCCGCGCAGGAGATCGAGAACGAGGAGCTGCCGCTCATCGGCCGCTCGCCGGCCATGCAGGAGATCTACCGCGTCCTCGCCCGCCTGACCCAGACCGACCTCACCGTGATGATCAACGGCGAGAGCGGCACCGGCAAGGAGCTGGTGGCCCGCGTGCTGCACGACTACGGCCGCCGCCGCCAGGGCCCGTTCGTCGCGATCAACATGGCGGCCATTCCGCGCGAGCTGATCGAGAGCGAGCTCTTCGGCCATGAGAAGGGCGCCTTCACCGGCGCCCAGACGCGCACCCAGGGCCGCTTCGAGCAGGCCGAGGGCGGCACTCTGTTCCTCGACGAGATCGGCGATATGCCGCTCGAAGCGCAAACGCGGCTTCTGCGTGTGTTGCAGGAGGGAGAGTACACGACGGTTGGCGGCCGCACGCCGATCAAGACCAACGTGCGCATCATCGCCGCCACCCACCGCGATCTCAAATCCCAGATCGCCCAGGGACTTTTCCGCGAGGACCTCTACTACCGACTGAATGTCGTCCCTATCCGCATCCCCCCGCTGCGCGAACGGCTCGAAGACGTCGGCGATCTCGTGCGCCACTTCCTGCGCCAGGCGACCCGTGTCGGGCTCGGCCAGAAATCCATCGAGACAGCAGCGATCGACCGGCTGAAGGCGCACCCCTGGCCCGGCAATGTGCGCGAGCTGGAGAATTTCGTCCGCCGCCTCGCTGCGCTCTATACGCAGGACACCCTCACGCGCCAGATCATCGAGCAGGAACTCGCCGACTCGCTGCCCGCGAAGACGGGCGACCATGGGGACGGCGAAGCAAAGGATCTCTCCGAGCAGGTCGAACGCTACCTCGCCGGATACTTCGCCACGTTCGGCAAGGACCTGCCGCCGCCCGGCCTCTATGACCGCGTGATCCGGCAGGTCGAGCTGCCGCTGCTGACGGCGGCGCTGGCGGCGACGCGCGGCAATCAGATCCGCGCCGCCGAGCTCTTGGGCCTCAACCGCAACACGCTGCGGTCCCGTATCAGGGCGCTGGACATACGCGTGTTCCGCACGCCGCAGTCCTAGGTCTTCGCGACGGCCCATTGAAAGTCCCGGACTATCTCCATCCTGGCTTGCTTTCCGGGGCAGGCGGCGTTACCAATCCGCCACGTCGCGAAAATGTCACAGTCTGTTGTTTCGCTGTGGTTTCGCATCCGGCAACCCAAGCGGTCGGCGGAAAAACGAAACGGCCTCCCCCGGGCCATACAACGAAAGCGCGCTGATGACGGCCGTGCAGGTTGCGCCACAGCGAGGTCAGAGCTTGGAGGAGGGCCATTCCGCCCTCAACCCGAGCGACAGGGCCTTTTGGATCGGGCTGTGCCTCGTCCTGCTTTCGCTCGTCTCGGCGTTTGCAACGTACCTCATCCTCACGGATCTGACGCCGATCAGGCCGCGCAACGAGGTGGTGCTGGTCGTCCTGGCGATCAACGTCTTGTTGATCATCTCGATGATCGCGCTGCTCGCCTGGCAGATCGTCGGCCTCGCCCGGGCCTGGCGGCAGCGCATACCGGGCGCGCGCCTGCACATCCGCATCGTCGCGCTGTTCTCCATCATCGCCGCCCTGCCGACGCTGCTGCTCGCCATCGGCGCCACCGTTACATTCTCGCGCTCGCTCGACGGCTGGTTCGCCACCAGCACGCGCGCCATCGTCGCAAGCTCCGCCGATGTCGCCAACGCCTACCTCGACGAGCACGGCCAGGTCATCCGCACCGACATCGTCAACATGGCGCGCGACCTCGACATGGCTGCGGCTTCGATCGCGGGCGATCCGGCGCGGCTGCAGCGTCTCGTCATGGTGCAGGCGGGTCTGCGCGACCTTCCCGCCGCCTACATCATCGACAGCAACGGCCAGCCGGTCGTGGAGACGAGCGTCGACAGCCGGCTGCCCTACGTCAGCCCGCCCCGCAGCGCCATCGCCCAGGCGGCCGAGGGGCAGGTCGCGTTGCTGATGCCCAGCGCGCGCAACTACCGCGTCGGCGCGGTTGCGCGGCTCGAGCGCTACCCGGGCAACTACCTTTACGTGATGCGCGGCGTGAGCCCGCAGGTGATCGAGCACCTGAAGCTCACCGCCCAGAACGCCGACCAGTTCAACCGCCTGCGAAAGGCGCGCGGCGGCCTCAAGATCGCGCACGGCCTCATGTATCTGATGATCTCCATGACCGCGGTGCTCGCGGCCATCTGGATCGGCATGTGGTTCGCGGGACGCTTCGTGGCTCCGATCCGCCGCCTGATCGGCGCGGCGCAGGAGGTCTCGACGGGCAACCTCAACATCGAGCTGCCCGAAAAGCGCGGCGAGGGCGATTTGCGGCGCCTGTCGCAAACGTTCAACACGATGACGCGCGAGCTAAAGAACCAGCGCGACGCGCTCGTCACCGCGAACGAGCAGCTCACCGAGCGGCGCCACTTCATGGAGGCCGTGCTCTCCGGCGTTTCGGCGGGCGTCATCGGCCTCGACAGCCAGGATCGCATCACGCTCGTCAGCCGTGCGGCGGGCGATCTCCTCGGCATTGGCGACGTCGATCTGATCGGTCAGAAATTGCGCGAGGCTATTCCGGCGTTCGGTGCCGTGCTCGACAAGCAGGACGAGCACACGCTGAAACGATCCCAGGAGGAGGTGACGGTCTACGTCGGCGGCGAGGAGCGCACCTTCGCGGTGATGGTGACGCGCGAGCGCGCCAGCGACGGGGATGTCGGATCGGTCGTGACCTTCGACGACGTAACCGACCTTGTCGTCGCCCAGCGCACGGCGGCATGGGCGGATGTTGCGCGCCGCATCGCGCACGAGATCAAGAACCCGCTCACCCCGATACAACTCTCCGCCGAGCGTCTGCGGCGCAAGTATTCCAAGACCATCGAGAACGACCGCGAGACGTTCGACCGGCTGACGATGACGATCGAGCGCCAGGTGAGCGACCTCAAGACCATGGTCGACGAGTTCGCCGAGTTCGCCCGCATGCCCAAGCCCGAAATGGCGTCGAGCGATTTGCGCCAGGCGGTGCAGGAGCCGGTGGTGCTGTTCCGCGAGGGGCACCGCGACATCGACTACGTGCTCAGCCTCCCGGACAAGCCGCTGAACATGTCGATCGATCGCCGGCTCATCACGCGTGCCGTCACAAATCTCGTGAAGAACGCGAGCGAGGCCGTCGAAACGGTGCGCGAGGCGGCGCTGAAGGACGACCCGGACTGGAGAGGAAAGGTCGAAACGATCCTCACCCCGCTTGCCGACCGCGTCACCATCGAGGTGATCGACAACGGCACGGGTTTGCCGAAGCAGAACCGCGTGCGCCTTACCGAGCCGTACGTCACCACAAAGGGGCACAAGGGTACGGGGCTCGGCCTCGCCATGGTGCAGAAGATCACTGAGCAGCACGGGGGAACGCTGTCGCTGGAGGACGCCCCGCCAGCCCCCGGCCGCCCGCATGGCGCGCTCGTGCGTATCACGCTTCCGCTCGTCCCCGAGCACGGACCGGCCCGTCCGGTCTCGCCCAATTCGCCAACCGAACAAGCCGTGGCCCATTAGGCCCATCTATTCTGCCGAAGGAGCACTGACAGATGGCTGCAGACATCCTGATCGTCGATGATGAGGCCGACATCCGCGACCTCGTCGCCGGCATCCTCGAGGACGAAGGGCACAGCGCACGGCTGGCGCGCGACAGCGACGAGGCGCTGAAGGCGATCGAGGAGCGCCGGCCGCACCTCGTGGTGCTCGACATCTGGTTGCAGGGTAGCCGCCTCGACGGCTTGGAGGTGCTCTCCTACATCAAGCGCACCTATCCGGATCTGCCGGTGGTGATCATCTCGGGCCACGGCAACATCGAGACCGCCGTCACCGCCATCAAGCGCGGCGCCTACGACTACATCGAAAAGCCCTTCAAGGCGGATCGCCTCATCCTCGTCACCCTGCGTGCGCTCGAAGCCTCGCAGCTGAAACGGGAGGTGAAGGAGCTGCGCGAGCGCTCGACGTTCAGCGCCGACATGGTCGGCAAGTCGCCCGCGATCAACCAGCTCCGCAATGCCCTCGACCGCGTGGCGCCGACGAACAGCCGTATCCTCATCCGCGGCGCGTCCGGCTCGGGCAAGGAACTGGCGGCGCGTGTCATCCACATGAAGTCGGCGCGCGCGGAAGGCCCCTTCGTGGTGCTCAACGCCGCCGCGATGGCGCCTGACCGCGTCGAGGAAGAGCTGTTCGGCACCGAGGACCGCTCGGGCGGGCCGCGCAAGGTCGGCGCGCTGGAGGAGGCCCACGGCGGCACCCTCTACATCGACGAAGTCGCCGACATGCCCATCGAGACGCAGGGCAAGGTGCTGCGCGTGCTCGTCGAGCAGAAGTTTCTGCGTATCGGCGGCAGCCAGAAGGTGGCGGTCGACGTGCGCATCATTTCTTCGACCAGCCGCGACCTCGAGCGCGAGATCGCCGAAGGCCGCTTCCGCGAGGATCTCTATCACCGCCTGAACGTGGTGCCGCTGCGCGTGCCCGGCCTTGCCGAGCGCCGCGAGGACATCCCCGACCTCATCCAGTTCTTCGTCGCGCAGCTCTCGAACGCTTCGGGCCTTGCGCCGCGCCGCATCGGCGAGGACGCCATCGCCGTGCTGCAGGCGCACGACTGGCCCGGCAACGTGCGCGAACTGCGCAACAACATCGAGCGTTTGATGATCCTCGCCGGCGGCGATCCTTCGACGGTGATCACCGCCGAGATGCTGCCCGAGGAGATCGGCTCCAACGTGCCGCTCCCGGTCAACGGCGGTGCCGAGCACCTGATGTCTCTGCCCCTGCGCGAGGCGCGCGAAATCTTCGAGCGCGAATATCTGCTGGCGCAGATCAACCGCTTCGGCGGCAACATCTCGCGCACCGCGGAGTTCGTCGGGATGGAGCGCTCGGCGCTGCACCGCAAGCTGCGCGCGCTGGGCGTTTCCTCCGAGCACCGCGGCATGGAGGTCCGTCAGGCCTGACGGACCGCCGGCACGTGCACCCGCAAATCTGAGCCGCGCAGGCTCGCCAGCAATCCTCGACTATCAGCGTCAACGGGTATCCCATGTCGCGCATCGTCTACGTCAACGGCCGCTATGTGCCCTACGGTCAGGCTGCCGTGCACGTGGAGGATCGCGGCTTCCAGTTCGGGGACGCGATCTACGAGGTGTGCGAGGTGAGGGGCGGGCGCCTCGTCGACGAGGCGCGCCACATGGCCCGGTTGGAGCGTTCGCTCGGCGAGCTGCAGATCCCGCGCCCGATGTCCACGCCGGCGCTGGCCCATGTGATGCGGGAGGTGATCCGCCGCAACCGCTTGCGCGACGGTGCGCTTTATCTACAAGTCAGCCGCGGCGCGGCCCCGCGCGATTTCTATTTCCCTGGCCCCGAGGTCGTGCCGACGGTTGTTTGCCTCACGCGGGCTCTTTCCCCCCAGATCCCGGCGGCGCGGGCGCTCTCCGGCATAGCCGTCAAGTCGATGCCCGAGATCCGTTGGGGGCGGTGCGACATCAAGACCGTGATGCTTTTGCCCGCATGTCTGGCGAAGGAAGCCGCCAGGAAAGAGGGCGCGAGCGAAGCCTGGTTCGTCGACCGCGAGGGCTACGTCACCGAGGGCGCATCGAGCAACGCCTGGATCGTCGACGATCAAGGAACTGTCATCACCCGGCCGCTGGGGACGGATATACTCCCCGGTGTAACGCGTGCAACCCTACGCGACGTACTGCAGAAGGAGCAGATCGGCTTGGTGGAGCGTCCATTCCTGCTCAGCGAGGCGCTATCGGCGAGGGAGGCCTTCATCACCTCTGCAACGCAAACCGTGATGCCCGTCGTCCGCATTGACGGACACGCTGTCGGCGATGGCAGACCCGGTCCCATCGCAGCGCTGTTGCGCCAAAAATTTCATCAGTTTGCTGCGATTTCAGACATCTGAAGCCGCTTCTTTTTGACGGTGGAGTTGGTATACCTTTTATAGTGCAGTGCGACATAACGTTATTATGTTACGGTCGCGACAATGCCTATCGTGACCCGACAACCCAGCAGACCTAGAACAGGCGGATAACAAAAATGGGCGCAGATCGAGTCCAGAACCTTCAGGACACGTTCCTGAACCACGTGCGCAAGAACAAGACGCCGCTGACGATATTTTTGATCAATGGCGTCAAACTCCAGGGGATCGTAAGCTGGTTCGACAACTTCTGTGTGCTACTACGGCGCGACGGCCACTCCCAGCTCGTATATAAGCACGCGATATCGACCATCATGCCCGGCCAGCCGGTCCACCTCATGGAGACCGAGACGACCGAAGCTTAATTTCGGAAGACTGCGATAGACGACCGCGTAGACATTGCGGACCAGCCTGACGGCGTAATCGAGCGGCGTGCCAATGTTGCGCGCGCCCTCGTGCTCGTACCGGATCTGAAACGCTCGGCTGGCTCCGCCGCCGATGGGTCGGGTACGGGCCGCACCGCGCCGCTCCATTCCCCGCACGACCGCCTGCAGGAGGCGACGGGCCTCGCGCAGGCCATAGATCTCGACGTCCGCGACAGCATTCTGGTGCCGGTGGCGAACCCGCGGCCCGCAACGCTGTTCGGATCGGGAAAGGTCGAGAGCCTCAAGGCGATGATCGCCGCCGACGAAATCGGTCTCGTGATCATCGACCACCCCGTCTCGGCGATCCAGCAGCGCAACCTCGAGCGCGCCTGGAATACCAAGGTGCTCGATCGGACCGGGCTCATCCTGGAAATTTTCGGCCGCCGCGCGCGCACCCGCGAGGGACGCTTGCAGGTTGAGCTGGCGCATCTGTCCTACCAGAAGAGCCGGCTCGTGCGCACGTGGACCCACTTGGAGCGCCAGCGCGGCGGCTACGGCTTTCTCGGCGGCCCGGGCGAGGCGCAGATCGAGCTCGACCGGCGCATGATCGATGAGCGCATCATGGCCATCCGCAAGGAGCTGGAGGTGGTGGTGCGCACGCGCGAGCTGCACCGCCAGGGTCGCAGGCGCGTGCCGTACCCGGTCGTAGCGATCGTCGGCTACACGAACGCCGGCAAGTCGACGCTGTTCAACCGCATCACGGGCGCGTCGGTTTTCGCCAAGCACCAGCTCTTTGCCACGCTCGATCCGACGATGCGCGAGGTGCGCCTCAAGAGCGGCCGGCGCATCATCCTCTCCGACACCGTCGGCTTCATCTCCGACCTGCCGACGATGCTCGTCGCCGCGTTCCGTGCGACGCTGGAAGAGGTGATCGAAGCCGATCTAATCTTGCACGTACGCGATATCTCGCATGCCGAATCCGACAGCCAGGCGCGCGACGTCGAAGCGGTATTGACCGATCTCGGCATCGATACGGTCCCTGCCGGCGCGCCGATCCTCGAGGTTTGGAACAAGGTCGATCTGCTCTCGGAGGCAACGCGGCAGCAGGCCGAAAGCGCGGCACGCTGGGCGGAGCACCCGCCGGTGCTCGTTTCCGCTGCAACCGGTGAGGGCGTCGGGGTCCTGCTAGGTGAGATCGACGCCCGGCTCGGCAAGGGGGACAGCATTCTCGAGCTTGTCATTCCGCCGGACCAGGGCCGGCTGATCAACTGGCTCTATGAGGAAGCCGAGGTGCTCGACCGCGAGGCGCTCGAAAGCGGAGACGTGCGCGCCAAGGTTCGCGTTGCCGCCGAGAAGAAGCAGCGCCTTTTGGCCCAGGCCCAGCGCGCGGGCGTCACCGCCACCCCGGCGCAATAGGCCGCGATCGCTCCCTGAGACGGCGTAGACGCGATGCGACCGGCAGCGGACTTCAACCAAGCCGAAAGCATAAATCCAGAAGGCTGAACCTTACGGCGCGCATCTTTGCCGGTCCTTACGGCGAGGACGCTTATGCCTGTGCCACAACGCGAGTGGAGGCATCATGACTTCGACGCAAGATGAAGCGAATGGTAGGAACGCGGACAACGCCAAGCTTCAGTTGGCGCGGCGCGACTTGCTTCTAGAGCATTTTCCCATCTGACGGAATCGGTGTGGGATTCCCATCGGGGGCGAAT
>JBIQJE010000025.1:0-40129 GCA_044507625.1 Hyphomicrobiaceae bacterium
CACCCAGCATGAATCACATTCGCCGCCCGATGGGAATCCCTCCCGATTCAGCCAAACGTGAACACGCTCTAGAGCCGCATCGCGATCCCAACAAAGGCGATCGCTCTAGCGTCTTGGCCGCTCCGCCAGCATGAACCATGACGGCCCCATCTGCGGATCGTTCCAGATTCGCTGCCAGCGGAACCCCGCCTTCTCGTAAGCGCGCACCGCGCGCTCGTTCCGGATCGATGGAAACACGCACACCGCCGTCGCCAGCGTCGTACCGAACACTTCCTGCTTCAGCTCGGCCAGCGCCGCCTGCCCGACACCCTTGCCGCGGTGCTCCTCCGACGCGATGAAGAGGTCGAGATCCCACGTGCCAGGGGGCAGATCCTGCGGCAGCTCCTCGCCCCACGCGGTCGCATCCACCGCATGCGCATAGCCGACCGGCACGCCGTCCGCCTCGATGATGCGGCACAGGGCATGGCGCGAGCCCAGCGCGATGTTCACCTCCGCCTCCGTCGCCGTACGCGGCCCCCACCACGCCTCGATGTCGGCGCGCTGAAGCCAGCCGCGGATCAGATCCCAATCGGCGCGGCTTGCCGGCCGCAGGCGGACATCAGCTCCGCCCGCCATCGTCAGTGCCGGAAGTGGCGCAATCCGGTGAACACCATCGCCAGCCCCTTCCCGTCCGCCGCGGCGATCACCTCGTCGTCCCGCATCGAGCCGCCCGGCTGAATGACCGCCGTCGCGCCCGCTTCGGCGGCCGCCAGCAACCCGTCGGCAAACGGGAAGAAGGCATCGGAGGCGACCACCGATCCGCGCGTCAGGGGCTCATCGAGTCCGAGCGCACGCGCCGCATCGGCCGCCTTCTGCGCGGCGATCCGCGATGAATCGATCCGGCTCATCTGCCCCGCACCGATGCCGACCGTCGCGCCGTCCCTCGCATAGACGATCGCGTTCGATTTGACGTGCTTCGCGACCTTGAATGCGAACAGCAGGTCGGCGAGTTCCTGCTCCGTCGGCACCCGCTTCGTCACGACCCTGAGATCGCTCGCCGCCACCGCGCCGTTATCGCGCGACTGCACGAGCAGCCCGCCCGCGAGCGAGCGCACCACGACACCGGACGCCAGCGGATCGGGCAGCGCACCGGTCGTCAGCAGGCGCAGGTTTTTCTTCGCCGCGAAGATCGCCTTGGCGTCCTCCGTCGCATCCGGCGCAATGACCACTTCCGTGAAGATCTTCGTGATCTCCTCCGCAGCCGCGGCATCGATCGCCCGATTGAGCGCGATGATGCCGCCGAACGCACTCACCGGATCGCACCGCAGCGCCTTGAGATAAGCTTCCTTCAAGTCGCCGCCGACAGCGACACCGCACGGGTTCGCGTGCTTGATGATCGCAACGGCCGGTTGCTGAATGCCAAGCTCGGCCACGAGCTCCAGCGCCGCATCCGTGTCGTTGAGATTGTTGTAGGAAAGCTCCTTGCCCTGATGCTGCACGGCCGTCGCGACGCCCGGCCGCGCGTCACCGCTGGCATAGAACGCGGCATTCTGGTGCGGGTTCTCGCCGTAGCGCAGCGGAAACTTGAGCCGCCCGCCGAAGGTGCGCCACGCCGGCATGTCGTCGGCCAGTGTCCGCGCGAACCAGTTGCTGATGGCCGCATCGTAGGCTGCCGTACGCGCGTAAGCCTTCGCCGCGAGACGCCTGCGCAGTTCCAGGCCCGTCGCGCCATTGTTGGCGCGCATTGCTTCCAGTACCGGCGCGTAGTCCTCCGGCTCGACCACGACCGTCACGCCCGCATGGTTCTTCGCCGCACCGCGGATCAGCGCCGGCCCGCCAATGTCGATGTTCTCGATGCAGTCCTCGAACGCTGCACCCTTCGCCACCGTCGCTTCGAACGGGTAGAGGTTGACCACCAGGAGATCTATCGGGGCGATCGCGTGCTCCGCCGCCTGCGCTTCGTGGCGCGCATCGCCCCGGACGGCGAGCAGCCCGCCATGCACCGCCGGATGCAACGTCTTCACGCGGCCGTCCAGCATCTCCGGAAAGCCCGTCACCTCCGACACGTCCTTCACCGGAAGCCCTTCGCCGCGCAGCATCGCGGCCGTACCGCCGGTGGAGATCAGCTCCACGCCCATACCCGCGAGAGCGCGCGCGAATTCGAGCAGCCCGCTCTTGTCCGACACGGAAAGGAGCGCGCGTCGAATACGCAAATCTTCAGTCATTCCACATTCCCTTCGGGCAGTCGCTCGACCGCCCAGTTGACTTCGGTCTCGCCGTAGCTCGCCCCGCGCAGCACGATCTGCAGCGAAGGCCGTGGGCCGGAGCTCTCGGCGAAATATGAGCTTTCCTCAATGGAGAGCCGCGCCCCCTGCACCGTGAAGTGCCAGCGCTGCCCATCGGCCAGTGTAATCGTCGCCTCGCGGGGCGCCGCGCCAAGGCTGCAATGCACCCCCGGCAGAAGATGGAAGTGGATGGCAAACGGCAAGTCGGCGCGCAGCCGCACCTGTCCGTTCGCGCCGTCGAGGCGGTCGCAGCCCGTGAGCCGCAATCCATCCGCCGAGAGCCGCAGACTGCGGGTATGAATGAGCTCGTGGCGGCGCTGATAACCGTCGTGGCTGGCCACCAGAACCACCTCGCCGTCCGCTTCCTCGATGCGCCATTCGACCCTTTCGGGATAGCGGATTGGCGGCGCGCCCATCAATGCTTCGAGCTTGCGATGTGCGATGAGACGCGACGACGACTTCTCGGCAAGCGTCAGCGTGTTGTGACTTGCCGTCGCCCGCGACGCTGGAAACCACTCGGCCGACGCGGGCGCCGGCGTGCCACCGTTCACGAACAACGGCAGCTTCCCCGCGCTCATCTCGAACGAGAGGCATCCGGCCTGCGCACTTGCCGACAGCGGAAGCGTTGGCGGCGGGCCGACGTCAGCGATGATCACCGTCTCGCCCCGCCCCATCCGGGCATAGCCGGAATGACGCGCCTGCGGCAGCGGCGGACGCGAGCCATCATCGTAGGCGGCAACCGTGGCAACGCCGGCCGCAAGCGCGCCCGACACGCCATTGAAGCGCGCCAGCATTCCATCGCCGAGACGCAGGTATTGGAGCAGCGGCAGCATGCTATTGAGCGCCCGGTGCAGCTGTTCGGGCAAGTTTCGGTCGCGTGCGGTGAAACATTGGCTGAGCGGCAAAAGGTCGAGCAGCAGTTCCACCAGCAGCGCCGGATTGCGTGTCACGTGCCCGCCATCCGGCAGCACCTGCCAGGCAAGCTCCGTGCAGAGGCTCGTCTCGACCTCCCGCGCGTACCGGTCGTAACCCGCAACCGAAAGCGCCGCGAATGAAAGCGCAATGGCGGTGAGCAGGCGCGGATAGCCCATCGGCGCATCGCGCCGCGCCGAGGAAAGAAACCCGAACTGCCGGCGCAGGCTGTAGGTGATGGCGCTATAGGTTTCGCGGTCCGCGTCTTCCAAGAGCAGGTTCGCATGCGACAGCCACGAGATGAGGCGGCGCGCCGCGACCGCCGGCTCCGCCGCGACACCGCGCCGCTCGTTGCCGAAGCGTAGGATCCACTCCAGCGCAAGCCGCCGCGCCGTATCCCGTGCAATCTCGGTATCGACGGCGGCGAGATTGCGCAGCCATCCGAAACCGTGCAGCTCCCGCGCCCAGTCGAGACTCGGCGCTGCGATCTCGAACGGCGAGCTGCCTTTGAGGAGCACGACCGTGCCGGCAAGGCCGAACTGGCCGTGCTCGATCTCGTCCCAGAAGCTCGGGTCGGCGGTGCGCAGATCCTGGGGCACGATCAGAAGGTGATCGATGGGCCCCGAAGGTTCCGCGAGACGCCGCAGCGGCGCCGCCAGGGCTCCGGCCAGCGCCGAGCGCTTCACCGCATCGACGTTGATCACCGCTTTGCGCAGCCGGTTCTTGAGCGTCAGTTCAGCCATGGGAGCCCCGCACCGCCCGCAATCCACGGCGCAGCCCGCCGCGGACCGCGCGTAATTCGGACTAGCGCCGTCCCGGGGCCAATACAAGGCTGGGGCAAACCCAGCCTGTGCGCAGATCCGATAGCCTGCAGCGAATCAGTCTCGACGCACGAGTCGAGCGGCAAAAAAGCCGTCCAAGCCCGATAGCTCCGGGCGTGCGCGAGGCAGATGGGACGGCAGCGTGCGCAAGTCGCCATCGGATGTCAGCCATTCGGCCGCAACCCCCGCTTCTCCCGCCGTGACGGGCGACCGGGCAAAACGCCGATCCCGAGCGAGAAAACTCTCGATTTGCTGCACGCCCTCCTCCGGCTCCAGCGAACACGTGCAATAAAGAAGCGTCCCACCCGGCGCCACGAGGCCGGCCGCATGGTCCAGCAGTCGCGCCTGGGTCTCGGCCAGCGCGCCGACATCGTCCGGGCGCTTCAGGCGCAGGATATCGGGATGCCGGCGGATCGTTCCTGTCGCGGTGCAGGGTGCATCGAGCAGCACAGCATCGAACACGCGTCCCGGCGACCATGTAGCGGCATCCGCGGCGACGGTCTCAGCCTCGAGCTGCAACCGCGCGAGGTTGCTCTTGAGCCGCTCGAGCCGTTGCGCCGAAAGATCGAGCGCCGTGACATTCGCACCTGCCGCGGCGAGTTGTGCCGTCTTGCCACCCGGCGCCGCACAGAGATCGACGACAGCTTTCCCGCGCACATCGCCCAGCAGCCGCGCGGGCAACGCCGCCGCGGCGTCCTGTACCCACCACGCGCCGTCCGCGAAACCGGCCAGATCCTCGATGCGGCCTCCGGCAGCAAGCCGGACCGTCTCCGTCGGCAGCACTTCGCCGCCGAGCTTCTCCGCCCACGCGCCGGGTTCGCCCTTCACGCTGATGTCGAGCGGCGCTTCCGAGAGCGAAGCTGCTGCGATGGCGCACGCGTCCTCTGCGCCGTAGTTCGCCATCCAGCGCGCCATGAGCCATTGGGGCGTATTCAGGGTTACCCCATCGAGTGCTTTCAAAGCCTCGGCGCCTTCGCGCGAAGCGCGCCGCAGCAGCGCGTTGACGAGCTTGTCATACCGCGCCGCATGGCGATCGCGGCGCGCCTGATCCACCGCGAGCCCGACGGCCGCGTGTGGAGGCGTCTCCAGAAAGAGGAGCTGCGCGACGCCGGAAAGCAGGATCGGCCAGAGCTTGCCCTGGCGCTTCGGCAGCGGCTTTTCCAGAAAGCCGTTGAGTATGGCCTCCAGTTCGCCGAGCCGCCGCAGCACCGTTGCCGCAATGAGCCGCGCCAGCGCCCGGTCACGGCCTTCGAGTCCGCGACCGGAGAATTCCTTCGCGGCCGCGCCGTCCAACGAGCGCCCCTCATCGAGCACCGCCGCGAGCACCGCCACCGCCGCCTCGCGGGCGGGAAGCCCCGCCGGCATCGGAGCGGGCGCAGGCCCAGGCCCAGGCGGCTTCGGCTTCGACCTGTGCGCGTGCGTATGCGGGCGATGCGGCCCGCGGCGGAGTTTTTTTGCGCCGGGCGCCGCGTCCTTTGCCACGCGCGTCAGCCCCAGGGACCGCTGGAAGCGTTGCGAGGCCCCCGGCCCCAAGGACCGGAGCTGGCGTCGTCATCGGCATAGCGCGGCGGGGGCGCGCTGCCGCCGCCCATCTGGCGCGCCAGCGTCTCGAGTGCCGCGATGCGGTTTGCCGTGTTGGGGTGCGTGGAAAAGAGGTTGTCCATGCCCCAGCCCTGCAGCGGATTGATGATGAACATCGGCGCCGTGGCGGGCGCTGCCTCCGCCTCCTCGTTGGGAATGCGCTTGGCGTAGTTCTCGATCTTTCCCAGCGCCGAAGCGAGCCACAGGGGCTGCCCGCAGATGTGCGCGCCCATGTTGTCGGCGACGTACTCGCGCGAGCGCGAGATCGCCATCTGCACCAGCATCGCCGCGAGCGGAGCCACGATGATGGCCACCAGCGAGCCGATCATGCCCACGATGCCGCCGCCGCCTTCCCGGTCGCTGTGACCGCCGCCGAACATCATGCCGAACTGCATATACTGCGCCAGCATCGATACCGCTCCGCCGATCGCGGCCGCGATGGTCATCGTCAGGGTGTCGTGATTCTTGATGTGCGCAAGCTCGTGCGCCATCACGCCGGCAACTTCCTCGCGGCTCAGCGCCTGCAACAGCCCGGTCGACGCGCACACGGCCGCGTTCTGCGGATTGCGCCCCGTGGCGAACGCATTCGGCTGCGCGCTCTCCATGATGTAGACCCGCGGCATCGGCAGGCCCGCGCGCTGCGCCAGCTCACGGACGATGCCATAGTATTCCGGTGCAGACCGCTCATCGACCTCGTGCGCGCCGTACATGCGCAGCACCATCTTGTCGGAGTTCCAGTAGCTGAAGAAATTCATCCCCAGCGCAAGGATGAACGCCACCACCATCCCCGTTGTCCCGCCGACGAGCGCACCGAGGGCAACGAAGATCGCGGTGAGCGCCGCGAGCAGCATGGCCGTCTTGACGTAATTCATTCTTGTCGCAGCTCCGCCACCAACCAACAGAGAAATGCTATATGGATAGCCCTCTCGGCAACAACCAGCCCCGGCAGTGCCCTATGCATTCCAAAACCGACCCCGATCAGCCCGCGAAGAACGAGCGCCCCCTGACACCGGCCGCCCGCCGTGCCTTGGCGGAGGCCGAGGCGCGGCGCCAGGCCGAAAAAGCCGCCGATCGGCGCGCCACCGAAATCGGCGGCCGCGATGGACCCGATCCCGTCCGCTATGGAGACTGGGAAAAGGGCGGCATCGCTTCGGATTTCTAGCGGCACCTTCACCGCCGATGTCCTAACGGGCCGTTCACGCACGCGCCAGTGACGCCCCGGCCGCTCGTCCCCGTATATCCCGGCCGAAATCGCCGTCCGCTCCATCGCGAGCCCGAGCGAACCGATTGGCGCCCTCCCTCCGGCCCCTATAGTGAAAGCTGAATAGCTTTCAGGAACCCCCATGCGCCGATCCGGCAGGAATTCCACGCGCCTCCTATTCCTCGTGCTCTTGCTGGTCGTTGCGGTGCTCGGCGCACTCCGCTTCGGCCTCGTCCCGCAGCGCTATGCGCCGTTCGCCCCAATCTCGCTCGATGAGCCGCCGGTCTGGTTCGTCGATGCGCGCCTCGCCGCCCTGCGCCACGACCCCGAACTGTGCCGCACTGTGCTGCATCCGCCGCAAATCGTTGCCACGCCCATTCCCGACCGCGTCCGCCCCGATGGCTGCGGCTGGACGAATGCGGTGCGCATCGCAAAGGTCGGCGGCGCGGAGATCGGCCTCTCGCAGCTCACCTGCGAAAGTGCCGCCGCGCTCGCCCTGTGGGTCGAACACGATGTGCAGCCGCTCGCGATGGAAATGTTCGGCAGCCCTGTCACCTGGATCCAGGACATGGGCACCTATTCCTGCCGCAACATCATCGGCAACAAACGCTGGCTCCATACGCGCAGCCAGCACGCCTATGCCAACGCCGTTGACATCGGTGCGTTCCGCCTCGCCGATGGCCGGAAGCTCAGCATCACGCGGGACTATCGCGCCAACACGCCGGAGGGTCGCTTCCTGCGCGAGGTGCACATGCGCGCCTGCCGCTACTTTCGCGTCGCCCTCGGACCGGAATTCAACGCCGCGCACCATGACCATCTGCATCTCGACCGCGGAATGCTGTCGAGCTGCAAGTAACCTCATCGGCCAATACTGCATCGTAGATCACGGGTCGCACCACCAGTCGTCCAGCGCCATTGCGGCGGTAACGGCCTTCGCACCAATGGATGCGATGGGCTGGGGCGGCAGCGGCAACGAGTTCCGATTGACGAACCACAGCTCGGTGAGCTCGCTGCGCCGTTCGAGCACGAGGTCACGCAGGATACGGCCATTCATATGCGTCATGGCAACGCCATGCCCCGTACAGCCAACCGAATAGAACGCGCCTCCGCCGTGCAGCGTGCCGATCTGCGGTGTCGAGTTCGCCGTGACGGAGAATGCGCCGCCCCAGCGGTAGGCAATCGGCACGCCAGCCAATTGCGGAAAAGTCGCCGCGATGTGACGCTCGAGGTGCCGCCACGCCGCTGGATAGGCCTCATGGTCCATTCGCCCCGAGAGCGGCACGAAGCCCGGTCCCCCGCCCATGAGCAGCCGGTTGTCCGGCGTCAGCCGGTAGAAATGCATGAAGTTGCGCCCGTCCTCGATGCCCTCGCGGCCCGACCAGCCAATCGAATGGAGCTGCTCCGGCGTCAGCGGATCGGTGACCACGACGTAGACGAACGCCGGCATCTGCTTCAAACGCATCCCCGGGATGAGATGCGAATAGCCGTTACTGGCGAAGACGAGCTTTTCCGCAACAAGCGCCCCGCCGCCATCGGTGATGAGGCGGAACTTGGCGCCCACGCGGCGGACATCGGTGACGCGGGTTGTCTCGAACAGCCTCGCACCGCAGGACGAGGCGAGTTCCGCCAGGGCATCGACCAACTTGCGCGGATTGATGAGCCCACAGCCTGGCTCATAACAGGCGCCGAGGAATGTCGGCGAGTGCACGCGCCGGGCAAGCTCGGCGGCATCGAGCCAGCAATGGCCTTCGATGCCGAGTGCTTCCATGGCCTCGATTTCATTCTGGATGCGCGCCGCATAGCGCGGCGACGTCGCCACCTTGAGAAAGCCGCTGCGTACGTAGTCGCAATCGAGACCGTGCTCCGCAATCATCCCTTCGAGGCCGGCGATGGCGTCGGCCATGTAGCGGTGAGCTTCGCGCACACGCGTCGTGCCGTGCAGCGTTTTCATGAGACCGAGCGAGGCCCCGAACAGCGTCATAACGAATCCGCCGTTGCGCCCGCTCGCGCCGCATCCGACCGTTCCGCTTTCGAGCACTGCGACATCGAGCGATGGATCGGCGGCCTTTAAATGGTAGGCGGTAGAAAGCCCGGTATAGCCCGCGCCTATGATGGCAACGTCCGCTGTCTCTTCCCCCCGCAACGGTGGGGCGGGGGTGCGCGCACGTTTGCTGCCGTCCCAGTAGTTTCGCGGAACAATCCCATGTGGGGCGATCATCGCAGCGCCTGCCGTTTGCAGCGGCTCCGATTGGAGCCCTGCACCGTAAATATCACGGCCCGAGTCTCTGCAGCGATCAATACCGCCGTCAGGCGGCGGCCTGCATCGCGGGCGTGGCGATGTTGCGGAGGCCATCGACGATACGGGCCACGAAATCCCGCGTGCGGTCGACGACGACCTGGCGCTGCCTGTCGAGCGTGACCATGTGGTAGCTGTCCTCCAGCACCACCATGTCGACGGCGCCCGCCAGCTCCTCCTTCAGGTAGATGGCGTTGTCGATCGCCGCATAGTCGTCCTCGCGCGAATGGACGATCAGCGTCGGCTGCTGCACCCGCTGCAGAAGGCCGATCGCGGCATCCACCATGCGCCGGTGCTCCAGCACCATCGTCGCCGGCACGCCCGCCCGGCCATAGTCGGAGCCTTCGCCGGCCTCAAGCGCTGTCTTCACGAACGCCCGCACCCGCGGACACTTGATGCCCAGCGTTTCGGCATCCGGAAAGGTCATGAAGCCGGCGAACCACCGCGAACGGACGAGCTTGAACGCTTTCGCGTACCAGGGCATCGCCCAGCCGTTGATCCAGAGCGTGGGCGAGAATAGCGACACGCCTTGGACGTGCGCCGGATGCCGGGCGGCGAGGTGCAGGCCGAGGATTGCGCCCATGCACAGGCCGCCGACGATGACGGTGTCGCACTCTTTGCGAATCTCGCCTAGCGCTTCGCATGCCGAGAGATACCAGTCCTGCCAGCGGCCGGTATTCTCGTCGCCGTGGCCTGCGAGCTGGGGAACGTGGACCGTGTAACCGGCGCGGGCGAGGCCCGTCGCCACGTAGCGCATCTCCGCGGGCGTGCCGCACAGTCCGTGCAACAGCAGGACGCCCACCTTGCCCCCGGCGATACGGAGGCCCTGGTCCTGCGTGCGCATCTTGGCGAGGTTGGCGGTCATGGTCCTGTCTCCCGGTTCGATGGAGACAGGCTATGGGGCGCGCATCGGCGCCGCTGTTCCGCGCGCGACAAGCAGCGCCGGGCGGAAAAAAGAACACCTAAGGGCCGGAGCGCCCCCGCAACGGAAAAGGGCGCCGCCAGCCCGGCGACGCCCTGATTTCTTCAATGATTACCGGCCGCTGACGTCAGCTCGCCGCGTCGCGCCGGTTCTGCCGGTTGTCGATGAGATCCTGCACCACCGCCGGATCGGCGAGGGTGGAGATGTCGCCGAGGTTCGAGAACTCGTCCTCCGCGATCTTGCGCAGGATGCGGCGCATGATCTTGCCCGAGCGGGTCTTCGGCAGGCCGGGAGCGAACTGCACGAGGTCCGGCGAGGCGATGGGACCGATCTCCTTGCGCACGTGCGCGATCAGTTCCTTGGCGAGTGCGTCGTCCCACGTCTCGCCCGCAATGAGCGTGATGTAGCAGTAAATGCCCTGGCCCTTGAGATTATGCGGGTAGCCGACGACCGCAGCCTCCGCCACCTTTGGATGGGCGACGAGCGCGCTCTCCACCTCGGCGGTGCCGAGACGGTGGCCCGAGACGTTGATGACGTCGTCCACGCGTCCCGTGATCCAGTAGTAGCCGTCTTCGTCGCGCCTGCAGCCATCGCCGGTGAAGTAGGTGCCGGGATAGGTGGTGAAATATGTCTGCACGAAACGCTCGTGATCGCCGAAGATGGTGCGCGCCTGCGCCGGCCAGCTATCGAGAATGACGAGGTTGCCCGCGGCCTCGCCTTCGAGCACCGTGCCCTTCTCGTCGACGAGCGCCGGTTGTACCCCGAAGAACGGCAGCGTCGCCGAACCGGGCTTCTGCGCAATGGCGCCCGGCAGCGGCGAAATGAGGATGCCGCCGGTCTCCGTCTGCCACCACGTATCGACGATGGGACAGCGCTGCTCGCCCACCACGTTGTAATACCACTCCCACGCTTCCGGATTGATCGGCTCGCCGACGCTGCCGAGGAGGCGCAGCGACGAGCGGTCGCTCGCCTTCACGAAGTCGTCGCCCGCGCCCATGAGCGCGCGGATAGCCGTGGGCGCGGTGTAGAAGATGTTCACCTTCCACTTGTCGATGACATTCCAGAACCGCGACATCGTCGGATAGTTCGGCACGCCTTCGAACATCAGCGTCGTGGCGCCATTGGCGAGCGGGCCGTAGAGAATGTAGCTGTGCCCCGTCACCCAGCCGATGTCTGCGGTGCACCAGTAGATGTCGCCATCGTGGTAGTCGAAGACGTACTGGTGCGTCGCGGCGACGAACACGAGATAACCGCCGGTCGTATGCACGACGCCCTTCGGTTTACCCGTCGAGCCGGACGTATAAAGGATGAACAGCGGATCTTCCGCGTTCATCGGCTCGGGCGGACAATCGGCCGAAACCTTCGCGAGCTCCTCGTGGGCCCACACATCGCGGTCGGCGTTCCATGAAACCGGGCGCCCCGTGCGGCGCACGACGAGCACTTTCTCGTCGCCCTTGCCGACCTTCGCGAGCGCATCGTCGGTGTTCTTCTTCAGCGGGACGTATTTGCCCCCGCGCACGCCCTCGTCGGCGGTGACGATGAATTTCGATTCAGCGTCTTCGATGCGTCCCGCCAGGCTCTCCGGCGAGAAGCCGCCGAACACGATCGAATGCACCGCGCCGATACGCGCGCAGGCGAGCATCGCGTAGGCCGCCTCGGGAATCATCGGCAGGTAGATGGTGACGCGGTCGCCCTTTTTGACCCCGTGCGATTTCAGCACGTTGGCGAACTTGCATACGCGCTCGTGGAGTTCGCGGTACGTGATCTTCTCATCGTCGGAAGGATCATCACCCTCCCAGATGATCGCCACCTGGTCGCCGCGTGTGGCAAGGTGCCGGTCGATGCAGTTGGCCGCGAGATTGAGCGTCCCGTCCTCGTACCACTTGATCGATACGTTATGCGGGTCGAACGAGGTGTTTTTGACCTTGGTGTAGGGCGTCATCCAATCGAGCCGCTGGCCCACTTCGCCCCAGAAACCCTCCGGATCGGCGACGGAGCGCGCATAAAGCTCGTGATATGCCTTTTCGTCGATAAAGGCGCGGCTCCGCCACTCGCCTTCCGGCACTGGGTAAATTTTCCCCGACATCGGCGTTCTCCCAGGAATTTTCGTCATTGCCGCCATTATGATGGGGCAAGCGCGCGTCTGCAATTTGGCTCTTTGGCGAAGTCAGGTGGCCGCATCAGGCGCCAAACCAGCCGATCACGGCGCCCTGCAGAAGGAGAACGCCCAGCCAATGGCCACCGTCGACGAGCGTTAGTCCCGTCTTCGCACCGCGGAAGGCATTGTTGACCCCGATCGTGGTTATCACGAAGCCGAGCCACATGAAGGCGCCGGTTATCATCCCGTTGGCGGGGGAGGTCTCGAGGCTCGTGTGGCGCAACACCCCCGCCAGCACCGAGGCCATGATCAAAAGGCCGATAAAGCTCACGATGAAGGGCAGCGGCTCGGACCATCGGCATGCACCTCTTCGCGCGTCCGGCCAACGGCATCCAGCCAGGTGTCGCCGAACAGGATGGAGTACCAGACCCAGCCGAACATGAAGCTCACGATGGCCGCCGCCACTACGGCGAGGAGATTCATTCCCGCAAAGTCCATGGCGCTTTCCTTGTGCTTTGAAAGGCTCAAGGTAGCAGAAGGTCGCGAGGCCGTCGCGGCGGAAGCTCAGCCGAGGCGCCAGACGGCCGTGCGTTTGATCTCGGCATCTTCGAGTTCGCGCGTGACCGGCACGCGATATTCCGCAACGCACGCAAAGCGCCCTTGGGGAAAATAATTGCGTTTCGGATCGCCGATGAGCACCAGCGCTCCGCCGGCGACAGCACCATCGATATAGCGGGAAACGGCCTCGGCGAGCGCGCGCTCGTAGAAGAGATCGCCGACCAGCACGAGATCGTACGCCCCCGGCTCCCCGGCCAGGAGATCGTCGGCCGTCACATCCACGGTGACGCTGTTTAGTTTCGCGTTGAGGCCGACCGCGGCGAGCGCCAAGCGGTCGATGTCGGCGGCGAGCGCGCTGTGCGCCCCTGCCTTCATTGCAGCGATCGCGGTGAGGCCGGACCCGGCGCCGAGATCCAGCACGCGGCATCCCTGCAGAAGTTGAGGATTGTCGAGCATATAGCGCGCCAACGCCTGCCCGCCTGCCCAGGCGAAAGCCCAGTACGGCGGCGGCACGTTCATTTCACCCAGCTCTTCCTCGGTCTTCTGCCAGATCGGCAGCGATTCCTCGGCGAGGTGCAGGAGAATTTCCGGTACCAGCGGCGGCGCGAGCGGGCGCGTATTGGCCCGGATGAACGTCTCTGCCGCAGGGAGCGTATCGAGGCGGGAGGGTGAAGCGGATGCCGTCATAAAGGCCCTTGTACACGCACGCACCCATCGGCATCCAGGCCGATTGCCGGGATGGCTCCTACGGGCTCAGTCGAGCCAGTAGAAGATCGCATCGAAAAGCTTGGGCTTCTCGTGGTCGAGAACCGAGGGAATGCCGCGATAGTATTCGGGCAAAGGCGTTGCGAGCTGCCTCTTGTGCAGACGTACCAGACCGCCTTCCGCAAGCTTATTCTCCGCAACGGTGGAGAGTTCCCGCACGGCCGGCGTGGGGAACCGATCTATTCCCTCAAAGCTCGGCAGCCCGCTGGACCCCGTCCGCGCTTCCCACGACTTCGTATATTCGCCGAGAATGTAGTAGGGGCCAAAACGCCAAAGCGTGACGGCAAGGCCCGCAAAGCAGTTCTTGCCGCCGAGCCGTCGATCCCGGAAGTCGTCGTTATCGCGATAAAACCAAGCGTCGACGTACGACGCGAACCCCTGGTGGTGACTGTCGAAGTCGATCTTGGATTTGGCGCGGAGCTTTTTCTCAAGCTCGCGAAGGAGACCCGGATAGAAGCTGCAACCAGGCTTGCGGCCGCCCGGAGCGGCCGGCAAGCGCTCCCATATCCACGGGTCCTCGTGGGCGCCCTCTAGTGCCTTCCAATTCTCGCGCGCATGGCGCCCGGCCATTGCTGCCTCAGGACTTTCGCACCAGCTTCTTGGCAGCGCCGGCCTGCGGCTTGCTCAAACCGCCCATGCGACAAACCTCGGCCCACTCCGCCGCCGTCACCGGCTGCACGGAAAGGCGCGAGTTGTTGACGAGCGCCATCGCAGCGAGCTTCGGGTTGTCCTTGATCGCCACGAGCGACACGGCGTTGGGCATGTCCTCGACCGCACGCATATCCACACACTCCCAGCGGCCGGTGTCGTCGGTCGGATCGGGATGGGCGAGCTTCGCCACTTCCATGATGCCGACCACCTCCTTGCCGATGTTGGAGTGGTAGAAGAAAGCCAGGTCGCCGAGCTGCATGGCCTTCATGTTGTTACGTGCCTGGAAGTTACGCACGCCGTCCCAGGATTCGCCGCGCTTGCCCCGTGCCTTGAGCATCTCCCAGGAGAATACGTCGGGCTCCGACTTCATCAGCCAATAGGCGGGCATGGTCTCCACCCCGTTGCATATCGCTTATGCGACCGGGGTCGCCCACCACGGGCGCACTGTCAAGCGAAGACGATGCTGCGGCGGATGAGAAACACGCCGGCGAAGCTGACGGCGGCGGCTACAATCTTGCCCGATATCGGCGCAAAACCGAGGGCGCCCGCCATCAAAGCAATGACCGCCGCAGTAACGGCGAGGCCGACAAAGCCACTGGCAAGAAACTCCACGAAGCGACGCTGCGCCGCCTTTTCGGAGCGTGCTGCATCGAAGACGAAGCGGCACGACAGCATATAATGCAGCATGATGCCGGCGCCGTAACCGATCACGCCCGAAAGCGTCGGTTGCCCGATGAGACCATTGCATGCCAGGAACACGGAAAAATCGACGCCCAGCGCAGCTGCGCTGACGAAGCCATACCGCAGCAGCTGCGGCCAAAGATCGTGCCGGCGCAAAAGCTGTTCCACAGCCGTGGAAATTCCGCCGCCCGACACACCACGGAGCGCCGCCGACCTTCCCTGGGAAAGCGATGGAGCCCGGCTCATGCCGCCCGCCTCAGCCGCTGCGGCACGGCGCGCACGCTCTCCAGCGCCGACTGCTCACCGCCCCGTCCCGCCTCGTGGTATTCGGCATCCTCGTTCACGCCCCACACATCGTAGAGCGCCTCGCCGGCCAGGATGTTGCGGACGGTCAGCATGGCCGTCATCATCGCGTGGTCCTGGTTATTGTATTTGTGCATGCCGTTGCGGCCGACGAGGTGCAGCGTCGGATAGTTCGCCGCGATGTCCTCGCGCACCGCCTCCACGTGGGTGCGATAGGCGTCGTCGTAGACGGGATAGGCCTTCTTCTGGCGCACCACGCAGCCATCCCGTACCTCGTCTTCACGCGCCAGACCGATCTGCGCCAGCTCACGCTTGGCAAGCGCGATCAGCTCATCGTCCGGCATCGTCCATAGTCCATCGCCCTCGAAGCAGAAGTATTCCAGGCCGAGGCAGGAAAGCTTCTCGTCAGGGACCATCTCCGGCGACCACGAGCGGAAATTCTGCACCCGCCCCACCGCACGTTCGGATCGTGGATGTAGATCCAGTTGTCCGGGAAGAGATCCGGCTTGTCGACGACCAGGGCAACGGTGATGAAATCGCGATAGCGCAGCGCGTCGGCATCGGCGGCCGAAGCCGGACGCGGGGTGATGCTATCCATCAGCTCGCGAATGGGCGCCGAGGAAATGACATGCCGTGCGGTGAACATGCGCGCGCCATCGGGCCCCTCGACGGCAATCGTCCACAGGCCCTTCCTGGCGTCCCACGACATTCTCCCGAGGCGATGCCCCATGAGGATCTCGCCGCCCTGCGCCTTCACCTTCTCCGCAGCCGCTTCCCACATCATGCCGGGACCGCGCCGCGGATAGTCGAAGCTCTCGATCAGCGTCTTGATGACCGGCTCGCCGGCTTTCGCCGCTTTGCCCTGCCCCATCGACCGGCGCACACCGTCGATGATGGCACTGCGCAGGCTGAGGCCTTTGATGCGCTGTGCCGCCCAATCGGCTGAAATATCGTCGCAGCTCATGCCCCACACCTTTTCGGTGTAGGTTTTGAAGAAAATCGAGAACAGCCGGTCGCCGAACTGGTTCGAGACCCACTGACGGAAGCTCTTCGGATCCGCGTTCGGCACCACCCGCCGATAGGCATAAGATAGAACGCACATCGCACTTTCGATGACACCGAGGTTACGCAGCGCTTCGAACGCCTTCAGCGGATAGGCATAATGCTTGCCGCTATAATAGATGCGCGACAGACGCGGACGCTCGATAAAATCGTCGGGCAGAAGCTCGCGCCACAGGTCCACCACCTCCTTCGATTTCGAGAAGAAGCGATGTCCGCCGATGTCGAATAGGAAGCCCTTGTAATCGACGGTGCGGCTGATGCCGCCGACATACTTCGCATCAGCTTCGATGACGCGCGTCGGCACGCCAGCCTTCGTGAGTAGATAGACGGCAGTCAGACCCGCAGGTCCTGCGCCGATAACGAAGACATCCGAATGTTCCAACGCGCTACTCCGAACTGCGGCGTACTACGGCGCCAATGCGCATGGCGGAGCAAACCTCTCCGCACGGAGAGGGACGCTAGGGATCAACATTGAACAAACAATTTCACTAAATGCCGACGATCCAGGACATCCGACATAGTATCCGCGGGTTTCGTGCAGATAGCCGCAATTTACGGGGCCGCAAGCGCTTCGCGCTAACCTTCATCAGGGTGCACAAAGGATTAACCGGATGACCGCCGCGGCGGACGATATGACAGGCCCGGCGGATACTTCAGCGCGCGAGACGCGCGCGAACTGCGCATCGCTGTTCCTTTGTTGCGCCGTTGCCGTCGCACTGTTTGCGGCTGCGTTCTTCTATTTGCAGCCCGCTCGCCTCACGACCACCCTTGGCGACACCGATGACGCCACCCGTCTCGTCGAAGTGCATGCGCTTCGCGATGGCGCATCCTGGTATGACATGACACTGGCGCGCTTCGGCCCCGCCGAGCCATTGCAATCGCACTGGTCCCGGCTCATCGACTTGCCGCTCGCAGCGATGCTGTTCGCATCCGAACAGGTTACGACGCCCGCCCACGCAGAGCTCATCGTACGCGCGATCTGGCCGCTTTCGCTGTTACTCGTGCTTCTCTATCTGCTCGGCCGTGAAGCCGCGATCCGCGGCGGCAGAAGTGCGGCCCTGTTGACCGTCGCACTCGCCGTGACGTGCATCACCGTCATTGTCCAGTTCGTGCCGGGACGCATCGATCATCACAACGCGATGATTCTGTGTGCCACCATCGGCCTCCTACGCCTTTCTCGCAGCCTCCATGATCCACACGCAGGATGGAGCGCAGGCGTTTTGCTGGGGCTCGGTCTCGCGATCGGCTTCGAGCCGCTCGCGGTAACCGTCGCGGGGATCGGTTTCACGGTCCTGTTTGCGCTACGGCCGGGCCGCGCCATGCTCGGCCCGTCACGGGCGGCGACTGCCTTTGCCGCAACACTCGCCATCGCGTTGCTGCTCGCAAAAGCCCCCATGGACTTCCCGGTTCAGCATTGCGATGCGCTGTCGCTCAACATCGTGCTGCTGGCAGCAATTTCCGCTCTCGGTGTTGGCGTCGTGCAGAGGTACGGCGCGCGACTCTCCTTTGCAGGCAAGCTTGCAGTTTTGGCGACTGCGGGAGGTATCGGGCTTGCCATCTATGGCTGGATGGAACCGGCGTGCCTCGCAGGCCCATTCGGCCAGGTCGAGCCCGCGCTCTTTCCCATCTGGCTCGACCGCGTGCTGGAAACCCGGAGCATCTTCGCCGCGGCGCGCGCGTCGGACATCCTGGTCTTCACCGCCGCCATCTATCTCGCCCTGGGCCTCTACAGCGGCGCCAAACTCTTACATGCACCGGAAGGCAGCGCCGGTGCAGCCGCCTCCACAGCACGACGCGATACACATCAGCTCGACCTCGCGATGCTCGCAGTTGTAACGCTGCTGAGCTGCTGGCAGGTGAAGCTGCTTCCCTACGCAAGCTGCCTTGCCATTCCCATGATCGCCGTTTGGCTGGTCCGGCGCGAACGCACGCACGGCGAAGCCACTAAGCCGGCCGACCGGCGCAAGACCATCACCATCGCGGCAGGCGTCGCGGCCATCGTTGGCGCGGCGGCGTGGTTCGCCTTCAGCGGCGAGCCTACGAAGAGCGCCGCAGCCAGGGCCGTGCAGCCCGTCGTCGACTGTGCCAGCAACGCCGCATTAGCGCCGCTGGCGCAGCTCGCACCCGGGCTCACCGTCGCCGACGTCAATCTCGGCCCCTATCTTGTCGCCCGGACGAAGCTTGATGTTCTCTCGGCGCCCTACCACCGCCTCGGCAGGCAAATTCTGGCCGCGCACGAAATCTTCAATGCACCTGTGCAGGAAGCGGAGGCGCTTCTGCGCAAGGTGGACGCGCAGTACGTCATCACGTGCCCTGGTCTCGATTCGACGCGCCCCAGGAGCGGCCGCCCGGCGGACTCGCTGCAAGCGCGGCTGCAGGCCGGAACACCACCCCCGTTCCTTGCGCCGGTCGTTCTCGGCGCGACGACGCCGCTGCGCGTCTGGCGCTTCGCCCGCTGAGCTGCCTCCCTTGTCGCGGAACGAGCTAGTCTTCCGCCTTCAACGGCCGCTGCATGAGCTGGCCGATCGCGTCGGCAACGCTCGCGCGGCCGTCGACGATCTCGCACACGGCCGCACAGATCGGCATGTCGATGCCCATCTCCCCCGCCAGCCGCCGCACCGCGACGGCGGTGTAGACACCCTCCGTCACCGCAAGCTTTCCGGCCAGCGCCTGGTCGAGGCTCTCCCCTTTTCCCAGCGCACGGCCAAGCGACATGTTGCGCGACTGCGGACTGCCGCAGGTGAGGATGAGGTCACCGAGCCCTGACAGCCCGTTCAGCGTTTCCGCGCGCGCGCCGAGCGCATGTCCGAGGCGCCGCATTTCGGCAAACCCGCGCGTGACGAGTGCAGCATGCGCGCTGGCGCCGAGACCCTGGCCGTCGACGATGCCGGCGGCGATCGCGAGCACGTTCTTCAGCGCGCCGCCAAGCTCCACGCCCACGAGGTCGCTCGACCAGTAGAGGCGGAACTTCGGACTGCCGAGGCGCTCGGCCAGCAGTTGGCCCGTCGCCTCGTCGGCGCAGGCGATGGTGAGCGCCGCCGGTAGCCCGCGCGCCACATCGGCGGCGAAGCTCGGCCCCGATAGTGCCACCGGCATGGCATCGGGCAGCTCCGTGGCGAGCACGTCGCCCATCATCTTGCCCGTCGCCTGCTCGATGCCCTTGGCGCACATGATGACGGGTTGCCCCGGACGCAGCAGCGGGCGCAGCTGACGGGCGATCGTGCGCACGTGCTGCGCGGGCACCACCAGCAGCACCGCATCGCACGCCGCGGCATCCTTCAAATCACCCGTCGCGCGAATCGCGGCATCGAGCGGCACGCTCGGCAGAAAGGTCGCATTGATATGCCGCGCGTTGATCGCATCGACGACCTCCGCCTCGCGCGCCCACAGCACAACGTCGCGCCCCGCGTTCCGCATGGCCTGCGCCAGAGCCGTGCCCCACGCCCCGCCGCCGATGATTCCGACGCTGTCGATCTTCACGGAAAACCCCCCGCAACCCGTCCCTTCGTCCATTCCTAGCATGGGCGCGCGTCCTATGCTTTCACGCCTGCGCCGATGGCCGGAGCGGCGTTCGCATCGAGCGGCCAGCGCGGCCGCACCGGCGCGCTGAGCGGATCGGTGAGCCCGTGCGCGAGACGCTCCGCCCCCGCCCAGGCGATCATCGCGGCGTTGTCGCCGCACAGGTTCACCGGCGGCACGTGGAACGAGAACCCGCGCGAGGTCGCGAGCCCCGCAAGAGCGGCACGCAGGCTCTGGTTCGCCGCGACACCGCCGGCAACGACGAAACGCAACGGCGCATGGCTGCCAAGACGCGCAACGGTGATGTCCATGGCACGCGCGCACCGGTCCGCGACCGATTCCACCACCGCTTCCTCGAACGCCGCAGCAATGTCCGCAACATCCTGGTCGCTGAGCGGGGCGAGCTTCTCTGCGGCACGTCGCACCGCGGTCTTCAACCCGGCGAAGGAGAAATGCGGCTCCTCGCGCCCCACCATCGGACGCGGCAGTTTGAAACGGCTTGCATGGCCCGTGCCAGCCATCCGCTCGACCGCCGGACCGCCGGGATGGCCAAGCCCCAGTAGCTTCGCTGTCTTGTCGAACGCTTCGCCCAGCGCGTCATCGATTGTGGTGCCGAGGCGCTCATACTCGCCGACCCCGCGCACGATGAGGAGTTGCGTATGCCCGCCCGAGACGAGCAGCAGCAGGTAGGGCGGCGCGATCCCCTCGGTCAGTCCGACAGTGAGCGCATGGGCTTCGAGATGATGCACGGCGATGAACGGCAGCGACCGCGCCAGGGCGATGGCCTTGCCGGTGATCGCCCCCACGATCAGCCCGCCGATGAGCCCCGGCCCTGTCGTTGCCGCGACGGCTGAGAGATCGCCGAAGTCGGCATCCGCCTCCCGCATCGCATCGCGTACCAGGAGATCGAGGCATTCCACGTGCGCCCGCGCGGCGATCTCCGGCACCACGCCGCCGAACGGGCGATGGCGCTCCCACTGCGTGCGCACGATGCTCGAAAGGATCCGCCCCTCGCCCGCCGGCTCGCGCAGCACCACCGCGGCCGCCGTTTCGTCGCAGCTCGTTTCAATGCCGAGAACGAGGCTCGGCTTTTCACGCATTTGCTGTTCGTTGGCCATGGCCGGCTGGGGCGATCCCGCGTTTGCGTTCCAAGGTCTGCAGGGGCATAGATGGCGGCGCGCCGGCGACCAAAGGGGGTTCTCGAATGCTCCCCGGATCAAGGCACCGGTTTTCCGATAAGAAGCACGTCAAAACAAAAGCATAAGGGCGCGTGGCCCCAACGGCAGAACGGCTCTAGCACCCGGAGAGATCGGCTTGCAAGCTGGCAAAATTCGCATCGGAACGCGGGGCTCGCCCCTGGCGCTCGCCCAGGCGCACCAGGTGGCGGATAAGCTTCGCGCCGCACACGGCCTGACACCCGAGCAATGCGAGATCGTGGTCATCAAGACGACCGGCGACCGCGTGACCGACCGCCCCCTGATCGAAGCCGGTGGCAAGGGTCTGTTCACCAAGGAGCTCGAAGAGGCGCTGTTCGCGCGCGACATCGACCTCGCCGTGCATTCGATGAAGGACGTGCCCGCGATCGTGCCTGCGGGCCTTGCCATCGTTGCGATCCTCGAGCGCGAGGACCCGCGTGACGCCTTCGTGAGCCTCAAATATGCCTCCCTCGCCGAACTGCCGGCCGGCGCCGTGATTGGAACGTCGTCGCCCCGCCGCGGCGCCCAGGCACTGCGCGCCCGTCCCGACCTCAACGTCGTCGACTTCCGCGGCAACGTCGAAACGCGCCTGCGTAAGCTGGCCGATGGTGTTGCCGATGCGACCTTCCTCGCCTGCGCCGGCCTCAATCGCCTCGGCCTTGCCCGGCACATCACCGCGGCGATGGACACCGGCGTCATGCTGCCGGCCGTCGCGCAAGGCGCGATCGGCATCGAGATCCGCGCCGACGACGAGAATACCGCCCGCCTGCTCGCCCCGCTCAACCACGCGCCGACGGCGATCTGCGTCACGGCGGAACGGGCCTATCTTACGCAGCTCGAAGGCTCCTGTCGCACACCCATCGCGGGCTATGCGGAGCTGCTCCCCGATGGCGCACTGCGCTTCCGGGGCGAGATCCTTTCCACCGACGGCAGACGCGTGAGCGCCGTGGAGCACATCGGGGCCAGCACGACGGCAGCCGCGCTCGGCCAGCAGGCCGCCGCCGATGTGCTGGGTCAGGCGGGGCCCGACTTCTTCGCAACCGCCTGATGCATATCCTGGTCACACGCCCGGAAGCGGATGCGGGAAGGCTCGCCGCACAACTCGAGGCGCTCGGCCACACGGTGAGCGTCGATCCGCTGCTGCAGATCAGTGCCCTGCCCGTTCCCGCCGACAGTCTTGAAGATGCCGTTGGCCTCATCGCCACCAGCCGCAACGGCCTGCGCGCCCTTGCACAAAGCCCGGCCCTCGATGCCGCCACCCGCTTGCCGCTGATCGCGGTCGGCGCGGCAACGGCAGAGCTGGCACGCGCCATCGGCTTCACGGACGTCACAACCGGCGAAGGCACCGCCGTCAGCATCCTGCCGCTCATCGAAGCGATGGCCCGTAAGCGGCCCGGACCGCTCGTGCACATTCGCGGCGAGGTGGTCGCTTACGATCTCGCCGCGGCGTTGCTTCCCCGAGGGATCGACCTGCGCGGCATCATCGTCTACAGGGCTTCCCCCGCCGACGCCCTGCAGGGTGCGACGCGGGATCTGCTGGCGAGGGGTGAGATCGACGCCGTGATCTTGATGTCGCCGCGAACCGGGGCAACCTTCGCCCGGCTAGCCGAGGCCGAGGGACTGGCCGGCGCCGCGCGCAAGACGGTCCTCATCTGCCTTTCCCCAGCCGTTGCGGCAGCCGTCGAACCGTTGAGGCCGGAGCGGGTTGAAGTTACCGAGGGGCCAGATTCTGCGGCCGTGCTGGCCGCCGTTACCCGAGTAGCAACGCTATGGTCAGGAGTGTAGGTTAGCGTCCGGCCCGCGTGCTACAGCTGCACCCCTCGATTGGGCGTGCAGAGCATCAGTCCGCAGCGAGGTATTTGCACACATGACTGCGAACAAAAACGAGCCCGGCCAGAAGCCATCGGGCTCAGCTTCGGCGCAACCGGGCAACCGCCCGCACGCGACCATCGATCTCAAGGCGACAGAGATCACGCCGCCGCCGAGCGATAAGGAAAAGGAAGCCGCTAAGGTTGCTGGCGCATCCGACGCTGCGAAGGCCGCCGCCGCCACGTCCGGCGGCGCGAGCGCTGCCCCCTCGGGTGCTGCAGCCGCCGCCTCGGCACCGAAGTCCGCGCCTGGCGATACAGCGACGGACGGAAAGGGCAATAAGACGGGAGCAGCAGGCGGCAAGCCGTCCGCGCCCACGCCGCCGCGATCCGCACCGCGCGGCTACGGCGGTTTCTTCACGCACCTCGTGGCCGGCGTCGCCGGCGGCGCTGTGGCGCTGTTTGCCGCCGACATGCTCGCCACGCAGCTCGGTTTCGAGGCCACCGATCGCCCCGATGCCATGGCAGGCATCGAGCAGCGCATCAGCGCGCTCGAGACCTCGCGCAGCCAGAGCAATGTTCCCCAGGAGCTGACGACGCGGCTTGCCGCCGCCGAAACCAAGCTCGGAAAGATCGATCAGATCGATGCCAACATCGAGGGCGTGGCGCGCAAGCAGGCCGACCTCGACAAGGCGGTCGGCAACATGGGCGAAAAGCTGCTCGCCCAGGGTACCGATACTCAGACGAACGACCGCATCGCGAAACTCGAAGAACAGCTCAAGCTGATGTCCTCGGCGGCCGATCAGGATCCGCAGAGCGGACGCGTGCCGCAGCTCGCCGCCATTACCGGCAAGCTTGCCGATCTGGAATCGACGCTGGCGAACCAGCTCGACGCCCTGCGCCAGAAGCTTACGCAGGAGATCGACACGCGCCTCACGGCCGCCACCGAGGCGAGCGAAGCCGCCCGCTCCGGCACCCAGCGCATGGACCGCGAGCTTTCCGTCCTGAAGGCCGACAGCGCCGAGCTGACCAATGGCATGACGGCGCTGAAATCCGACGCCGACCGCGCGGCAGCCTCTCTGCGGACCACGCAGGAAGACGTGAAGCGGCTCAAGGCCGACATCGACACCCGCCTCGCGGCGTTCGCGAAGCCCGAGGACGTATCGTCCGCCGTCAGCCCGCTATCGAGCCAGCTCACAGCTCTCCATAATGACGTCCAGAAAGTCATGAAGAGCGAGGGCGACCGCCGCTCCACCGCCGAGCGCATCGTGCTCTCGCTGGAGCTCGCCAACCTCAAGCGGGCCATCGACCGCGGCAAGCCCTATGCCCCGGAGCTGACGCAGGCACAGAAGGTGGCCGGATCGATCGTCGATCTGTCGCCGCTGGAGCGCTTCTCCCTCGACGGCGTCCAGACGACGACCGAGCTGCGTGCGGAGTTCAAACCCGTCGCCTTCAAGATCATCGACGCCCAGGAACAGCCCGCAGAAACATCCATCGTCGACCGGCTGCTGTCCGGCGCGAAGTCGGTCGTGCGGGTACGCCGGACGAACTATGCCGCCGACGACAAGAGTGTCGAAGCCGTGGTCTCGCGCATGGAAAAGGCACTCGACGAGGACCGGCTGGGCGACGTCATCGAAGAGGCGAAGACCCTGCCGCCCGCCGCGCAGGATGCCGCGCGCGATTTCCTTGCCAAGGTCGAGGCACGCAACGCCGTTGATCGCGCGCTCGCATCGGTCGAAACCCAGCTCAAAGCCTCGCTCGCCGCTGCCCCGGCGGATGCCGGCAACAGCACCGCACAATAGAGATGGCCCCGGTATGCTGCGTCTAATTGCATTTCTTGTCGGCATCGCGCTTCTCGCCGCCGGTCTCGCCTGGCTCGCCGACCGCCCCGGCGAGCTGGTGCTCGAATGGCAGGGCTACCGCGCGGAAACGAGCGTCTTCCGCGCCACCGTTCTGCTGGTGGCGTTGGTCGCCCTCGCGCTGTTCGCCTGGTCGATTCTGCGCAACCTCTGGCACAGTCCCGCCGCCGTCGGAAATGTGCTCAGCAAGCGCCGCCAGAAGATGGGCATCGACGCGCTGTCGAGCGGCATGATCGCCCTCGGCGCCGGCGACAAGGCGGCGGCGATGCGTGCCGCTGTCCAGGCGCGCAAATCGCTGCCCAACGAACCCCTGACGCACCTTCTGCGTGCCCAGGCCGCCCAGCTGACGGGCGATCGCACCACCGCGCGCCGCATCTTCGAGGCGATGCTCGCTTCCCCCGACACCGAGCAGCTCGGCTTGCGCGGGCTGTTCCTCGAAGCGCAGCGCGAGAACGAGCACGAGGCCGCCCGCCATTTCGCCGAGCGTGCCGTCGCCCTCAACCCGAAGCTTCCGTGGGCGGTCGATGCCCTGTTCGACATCCAGTGCCGCGACGGCGATTGGGCGGGAGCGCTCGAAACAGCCGCGATTGCCCGCAAGAACGGACACGTCGACCGCACGCAGGCGGATCGCCGCCGCGCCGTGCTTCTCACCGCACAGGCCCAGGCCGCCGAGGAAACCGACCCCGAGCGCGCGCTGAACCTGGCGGTCGAAGCCCACGGCCTTGCCCCCGACCTCGTGCCCGCTGCAGCCATCGCCGGGCGGATGCTGGCGTCCCGCGGCAACACCCCGCGCGCCGCCAAGATCCTGCAGCGCACGTGGTCGCGCTCGCCACACCCGGATCTCGCCACCGCCTACGCCTATGCGCGGATCGGCGACAGCCCCCGCGACCGCCTCGACCGCGTACGTCAGCTCGCGGCCCTCAGCCCGAATTCGCTCGAAGCACCCATCGCCGTCGCGACCGCGGCCATCGAGGCGCATCAGTTCGAGGAGGCACGCGCGGCGCTGGAGCCGCTCATTCCCTCGCGCATGACCCAGCGCGTCGCTACCCTGATGGCGCGCATCGAAGGCGAGCAGCACGGCGACAAGGGCCGCATCCGCGAGTGGCTCGCCCGCGCGATCAACGCCCAGCGCGATCCCGCCTGGACCGCCGACGGTTTTGTTGCCGAGCGCTGGATGCCCGTTTCACCTGTCTCCGGAACGCTCGATGCCTTCCAGTGGCGCGTGCCGGTGGAGGCGATGGACAAGGGCGAAGGCGCCGTGCTCGCGAGCAAGCTCGAAGAGCTGATGGCCCTCGGCGTGCGCCCCGGCAGCGACGAGGACGACGGCGCGGAAACCGGTGCCGATCACACCCGGCCGGCGGCCGTTTCCGAGAAGGCCGCGACCAAGATCGAAACCAAGGCAGCAGCCGCATCCCGTGCCGCGGCGGAACCGGCCGAGGCCGCAACCCAGCGCAACGCTGCACCCGTCAAGGAACCTCAACCCACCGAACAAGCGAGGGCGCGCGAGACGACGGCAACGTCAGCGAAGCGCGTGTCGTCCGCCAAAGGATCGGTGCGCAAACGCGCTCCCGGCGAGCCGGCGATTTTCGTGCCGCCCCATGCGCCCGACGATCCGGGTACCGACATTTCGGAACCCGACGAGGGCAGCCCGCCCCTGCGGCCGCAGCGGGCATAGTCGCTTCGGTTACCTGCGCACCCCTGAACGCAACAATGGAAACGGGAGCTGAGAACGCTCCCGTTTCCATGTCGGTGCAATGCCGAGAAACGCCGCCGACCGCTGTGCAACGCGCGCGCCGATACTTGATTTGGCGCTGAATTGCGCTTGAGCGCTTCACAAATCAGACATACGATTCCAAAAATAAGAAGACGCTTCGGGAACTCCGGGCGAAATGGCGGATTTGCAAAAGCCGCCCGGGAAGTATTGGTCGCAACGCAAGCTCCGGCGGAAGGCTCGAATTCAGCAGGTTAGATTCAGCAGGAAAGGGTGCCGAGCAATGCCCCCAACCGCACGCCGTTCCGCCGCTGCCGTTTTGCCTGCCATCGTTTTCGCTTTGCTTGCGAGCGCCGCTCCCCCTGCCGCATCCGCCGAAGAATCGCATGTGCTCGTGGAGTGCATGTCAGCGGGCGATAACTGCCGCCAGCGCATGATACGGCTTCCCGATGGCTTGCCCGGACAGGTGCTGAAATTCGAGTACTGCCGCGAAGGCGACTGCGACCGCTCCCACCGTGAACGGTGGATCACGCACTACCTCGTCCCACCGCCCGGCGAGGTTTGCCGCAATACCGACATCGCCGAGGCGCTTCGCTGGCTCGAGCAGAACCATAAGGGCTGGCTGTTGGCCGGCTGGGGCTGCGTTTCCAAGCGCCAGGTTCCCGCCTGAGCGCCATGCGGCGTTGCCCCCACCCGCGAGTGGCAAGACATCCGCCGCCGCGTGCCTCCCGGCGTCGCTGCCGGCCGTAGCCTACATGCTGGGTTTGCTGGCGTTCGCCGGCAGGTGCTGGATCGCAATGCGCATCAGCTCGGGCAATGTGCGCACGCCGAGCTTCGCCTTGAGCTGCGCGCTGGTGTTCACCACCGTCTTGTAGCTGACGTGCAGCTCCTCCGCGATCGAGATGTAGGGCTTGCCCTCCGCGATCAGCGACAGCGTCTGCAATTCGCGCAGCGTCATGCGGCTGAGCGGATTGCGGTCGCCGCGCGCCTCCATGAACGCGATCTGCGAAGCGAGTTCGTGGTTGAGATACGGCAGACCTTCCCGCACGCGGCGAAAGGCCTTCACGAACTCCTCCGACGAGGTATCTTTCAAAAGGTATCCATTGGCACCGACCTCCAGCGCGCGGCTGACGATCATGCGGTCCGAATGCATGCTGAGTACGAGGATCGGCGTGCGCTCGTCGTGCACGCGCAGACGGCGAATGAAGGAAAGGCCGCCGAGCGCACCCGACTGCATCGACAGATCGACGATGATCAAGTCGGGCCGGCGTTGTCGGTAGACGCGGAAGCCTTCGGAGAGCGTTGCGGCCACGGAGATTTCATCGACCCCCATGTCCTCGAGCAGACGCCGGCAGCCTTGGATGACGATCGGATGATCGTCGATGATGAGAACTTTCATAGAGCCTGGCCCTCGATCGCTTCGCATTCAGGAGAATCGCCACCCCGCCGCGGCTTCACCGGCAGCACGACCTTGACCGTGGTGCCGCCGCCAGGTGAGCTCTCCATATTGGTAGTGCCGTCAAGACCGCTCACGCGCTCACGCATGGCGGTCATGCCGATGCCGGTCGCCGCGCCGGGCGCGAGGCCGACACCGTTGTCGCGAATAGATATGTGCAGCGTGTGCGTATTGCGACCCGAACCATTGCCCGCGCTCGCCACGTCATGAATTTCAATGTCGACGCGCTTTGCCCGGCCGTGCCGCATTGCGTTCGTGAGGGATTCCTGCACGCACCTGAAAACCGTGAGATCCACCGCCTCGCCGTAGCTATCCGCCAGCGGCCCGATTGCAACCGCAAAGGTCACGTCCCGATGGCGCCGTCCGAAACCGGCGATCAGGCTGCCAATCAGCTCCTCCAGCGGAATACGCCCCAGCTCGACGGGGCGCAGACGCCGCAACAGATCGCGGTTGATCGTTTTCAGACGCTCGGTCACCTCGTGAATTTCGTCGAGACGGGTCTTGATCGGCTCGGAGAGCGTATCGGGCGCCTGATCGGCAAACCGGCGGATGGATGACACATTCGCGGTTATACCGAACAGACACGGGCCCGCCTCGTCGTGCAGCTCGTTCGCGATCTGCCGGCGTTCGTCCTCCTGCAGCTCGATGACGTTGCGATAAAGCCGGCTGTTTTCCGCCCGTGCCTTTTCCAGTGCCTCGGCCAGCATGTTGAAGCGCGACGCGATGGATTTCAGCTCGCGCATGTGCGGCTCGTCGATGCGGGTGGAGAAGTTGCCGTCCTCGAGCTTCTGCATACCGCCCGCGAGCCCCACCAGCGGATTGAGCAGACGGCCGAGCACCACGTAGAGCAACGCGAGCATCAGCGCCGTGATGCCGAGCCAGATCACCGCGCGCCGCGTAACCTCGTCCCACACCTCGCCCAGCTCATCGAGAGGCTCACCGGTGATGACGATGGAGCCGACCCGGTTCGGTCCCAGCATCACGCGCATTTCGCGCAAGCCGACTTTCGGACCGACGAGAGTGGCGAACCATTGCGGTGCGCGCTCTGCGTGCTCCATCCGGCTTTCGGCGTTCGGGTCCGGCGCGATCTGCTTTAGGTTGCCTTCCGAGTCCGTCGCAAGGATGCGCACATGGCGGGAATATTTCAGCTGCTCGGGTACGACCTTCTGCAAGTCGCGGATGTCACCGTCGGCAGCGAGACGCTTGATCAGATCCGTGAGGAGCTGGCGCGCGGTTTCCGAGGCTGCGTTGACCTCCACCTCCACGCGGCTGCGCGCGTCGACCACGGCGAGAATAATGGAGAGCAGCACGGCGCCGATGCTGATGACGGAGATCGAAATCATCAACTGCCATCGAACCGGCAGATCGTTCCACCACTGGCGATGCATGCGTTTGTAATGCCTAACTTTACGAGCCTGTGGCGATTTCGCCCGCCCCATCCTGCTTACGCGTCGCCCACGGTGACGGGCAGGTGAATAAATGGCAGCAAATCGCACCAATTATTCCCGGTTTCCGGGCCGACACTTCCCGCCTCGCGAGCCCCATTTCAACGGGACGCGACGTGCTCCCTTCGGTGGAAAGGAGCATCCGCCCGGCGCGGGTAGACCGCCCGGCCCCGTTTAGGCGTGTTGCACATCTTGAACGTGGGGCAAACTTAGTCTATTCCGGCTCGCGCATGGCCGCCCGCGGGCAGCTTGGCCGGGGCTCAGGCTGCCCTCCGGCGTTGAAGAGGCCCCTAAGGCCTTGGTGCAGAATAAGAAAGCCGCAATAGCTCAGTCGGTAGAGCACGTCATTCGTAATGACGGGGTCGGGGGTTCGAATCCCTCTTGCGGCACCACCCAGCCAACCACCGGTTCCATCGCCAATCTGCGATTTTGACCAGGCGCGGGCTTGAGCGTCCAGGGCAGGATTTGTGTCGGACATCGCCACAGCCAGGTCTGTGCGTCCCGTTTCTCGCACGGCACAAAGCTGACACCGCTGGCCGCGAGTGCTTCTCCGTTACAGCTATTTAGACTGCCGTACCCCTCGATCAGGGCGACGGACGCGCGTGCGCCGTATGGAGCGCCGCACACCGATGCGCGCTGATCAAGATCAGCGGCGCGCACATCCTGGCGCGTCAGCACGCCCGGCAACGCAACGCCGCGGGAACAGCCTTTGACGGGGAGTTCCCCGCCAAAGCCCCGCATCGGCTGCAGGCGACTTCCAGCATTCCATCGCTCTGCAGATATTCCGCACCCGACCAACCGCTTGCAATGTCTTGCTGGGAACCCCATCCCGCCAATCGACAACCGGCGGCGGACAACCTCGCCGATCTGTCGGCAGCGCGCGCCGTGCACATCTATCGGCATCATTCCGATAGCAAGACGATGCCCGAGCGCGCTACCGTGATCATAGGCTGCCTCACGCCGGTACGATGGCTATGACCTTTCCAGGTGCAATTCCCTTCCTTGCCTTTGGCCAGAAACAAGCGCTGGAGTTCAGCAGTGCCGAGCAGATGTCGGAGGCATTGACGCGCGGCACCTCGCTGGTGATGAACCACCGCTCGACCGAGCCGGAAGGCCTCTTTCATGCCCGCTCCGCCCTCATCAAAACCCGCAATATGAGACTGGTCGCCTTGGCTTCCTCGGCTTTCCACGTGGAGGCGCGCGACTCATTGAACGGCCTGCTCATGATTCCGTGGCACGGATCCACGAGGACACAGCGCGAGGGGCGAACCTACGAGTGGGGTCGGGGCAGCTGCGCCCTATACCTGCCGGCGGGAGGATGCCGCGCGCTCTCCACCGCCCGTTCCGTCGTCGGTATCGATATCGACCCCGTCGTCCTCAACCGTATCGCGGAAATCATGTTGGGTGGCAGAGCCCCGAAGCGAGGCGCCGCGTTCGATTTCGCCTCACCGCGTCCCGTTGCGCTGCACGGTAACGATCTGGATTTCGCGCGCATCATTCACAGCGTGATTACGACGCTGGACCTCTTGGACGGCGACGCAAATCTCATCGAAAAAGCCGGCCTCGACGATGTCGTCCTCCGGATTGTCGCCCTGCTATTCAATTTCGAAGAGTTGTCCGCGGCCGACCCCGATACCGGCATGCAGCGGGCGGTAATCAAGCTGGCCTGCGATTACATCGATACCAACTTGACGAGCACGATCGCGCTGACCGATCTGGAATTGCTCACGGGGATGTCACGGCGAAGCCTGCAATATGCCTTTCGCGCCGCGTTCGATTGCACGCCGATGCAATGGGTGGCCCAACGCCGTCTCGAAGCCGTCCGCCGCCATATCCTGGCTGCCCGTCCCGGCGCGAATCTGACGACGATCGCGGGCGAATATTTCGCCAATCTCGGCGAGTTCGCGCGCATGTACCGGCAGCGATACGGCGAGCTTCCCTCGATCACCCTGAAGAATGCCATAGCCAAGCGGCTGCGCTCTTAGCCGTCATGCGCTGAGCCCGGCGCCTTCTCACCGGCCCATCCAGCGCACTTGGGCGCTCCGGCAGCCGGCATCCAACGTGCATTGTAGATTCCGCGCCGCAGCGCGGGCACATAGAAGCGCGCCCCTTCGCGATCACGACAGCCCTTGCGCTTGTACGATATCGCACACTCAAGAATCACAACCTTATCCGGAATCATACTCGCGCTTCCGAGCCGGGGAGCCGCAGCGGATGCGGTCCCCGCGGGGCTATCCACACGTGTGAGCCGACGGTCGCGTTGCCCTCCTCGCAGCGCAGTGCCTCGCCGGCCGCCGCCGGTAGCGATGGAGTTGCATCCAGTCTCTGTTTTGCGTGTCGCGCGTCATCTCCACCACTTCGCGTCCGAACACCATCATTGGGGACGATCATATGTCGGTAATTTACCGCCCGCTCTCGTTGGGACTGATCGGCATCAGCTCTTTCGCGCTCGCTGCGACGCTCGGAATGCCCATCGCCCACGCGCAGACCATCATCAACAACCAGACGGTGACGGTGCCGCCCGATCCGGCTCCAACTGGCAACCTCACCGTCGGCTCAACCGGCACCGGAGAGCTCAATATCGTCTCCGGCGGCGTCGTCACGACGAACCTTTCCACGCTCGGAGATTCCGCTGGCAGCTCCGGCACGGTCAACGTGTCGGGGACGGGCACGTGGACCGCGAACGGGATCACCGTTGGCAACCAGGGTACCGGCGTTCTCAACGTGACCGGCGGAGGCCAGGTTACATCATCGGGGATGACCGTCGGCAGCTTCTCGAACGCGCTCGGGACCGTCACGATCGATGGTTCCGGCTCGCTGTTCACCTCGACGAGCTCCGTCGTATCGGGCAGCTCCGGCAACGGCACCGTCAACGTCACCAACGGCGCCACGTTCGACGTCGGCAACAACACCTTCTACATCAGCGATGGTGACAGCACTGGCACATTCAATGTTTCCGGTGGAAGCACGGTGGCGAGCGGCGTCACGTACATCGGCTACTGCGGCGGCGGCTGCTCGTCCTCGGTGGGTATCGCCAATATTTCCGGCGCCGGCACGGTATGGAATGCCGGAAGTCTCACCGTCGGCTACGAAGATTCAGAAGGCACGCTCAACATCTCCGCAGGTGCCGTGGTGTCCTCAAGCGGCGATGTCGTCGTCGGATACTTTGCGGATTCGCCAGGGCATGTCTCGGTCACGGGTACCGGCTCGCAGCTTGTTTTGTCCGGCACCGCCGACGCCTACATCGGCCTTTATTCGTCCGCCGATGTTACGGTCAGCGATGGCGCATCGTTCCAGGTCGCCCGCGACACGTATATTTCCTACGCAACCGGCAGTGACAGCTCGTTGACGATCACCGGTGCGGGCACCGAGTATATCACCGGAGGACTCTACGTCGGCTACGGTGGGAACGGCACGATGAGCATCCTCGCTGGCGCCGGCGCCACGAGTGGATCGGCCTACGTAGGATACAGCGCGGGCTCTACCGGCACCGCGACGATCGACGGCGGAACGTGGGCCATGTCGGGGGCAACGCTGACGATCGGCGAGAACGGCACCGGTACGGTCACGGTAACGAACGGAGGAAGCATCGGTGACAGCTCATCCCCCCTCACCCAGATCTACCTGGGTAACAACGCCAACAGCTTCGGCGCGCTGACAATTACGGGCGCCGGCTCCGAAGTTTACGTCAGCTCCGGAACCTATGTCGGTGGCAACGGTCAAGGCGCACTGAACGTGCTCGGCGGCGGCTACCTGGAAACCGGATATCTGTACGCTGGCCGGAGCAATTCGGGGGCGGGAACCGTCCTGATCGACGGTGCTGGCTCCCATGTGCTCGCCAAATACAGCACGTACGTCGGCTATAACAGCACGGGCACGGCCACGGTGAGCGGCGGCGGCTGGCTGGAGGTCGATTCCAGCATCACGGTGGGCTCATCCGCAGCGGGTACTTTGACGGTTACCGGCGCCGGATCGCAAGTCACCACGACGAGCTACCTTACGGTCGGCAATAGTGCCGAAGGCTCGCTGACGATCAGCGACGGCGGCAATGTCAGCGTCGATCACGGCAACAGCGCTGCCGAATTCGGCTCCAACGGTGGCGCCTCTGGCAGCCTCGTCGTAACCGGCGCCGGGTCCGAACTGCAAGCCGATTGGCTCATTCTCGGTCGCTTCGGCTCCGGCGTTGCCACGCTGTCCAATGGCGGCAAGGTCACCGTCGATCAGGTCCGGATCGGCTACGATAATGGCTTTGGCGACATCGGAGACGGCACGCTCAATATCGGTGCCGCTGCTGCCGATCCCGCTGCGGCGGCTGGCATCCTCGACGCGAACCTCGTCCGCTTCGGAGGAGGAAACTTCGGCAGCGGCGAGGGGCGGATAAACTTCAATCTACTCGGCGCGTTCACGTTCAGCCCCGAACTCTATGGCCAGGGCAACCTCAACGTCATCGCCGGTACGACGACATTCGCGACCGACTCCACCAACTACTCCGGCGACGTCACGGTCACAGGCGGCAAGGCTGTGTTCAACGCCATCCTCCCCGGCGACGTAACCGTCAGCGGTGCGGGCGTTGTCGGCGGCTCGGGCACGATCGCGAGCCTCGACGCGCAGTCGGGCGGTACGGTGGCGCCCGGCAACTCGTCCGGCACGCTCAACGTTGCCGGCAACGTGTCGTTTGCTTCCGGCACGATCTATGCGGTCGAGGTCGCAGGCGCAGCGTCGGATCTCATCTTGGCGGGTGGAACTGCGACGCTGACCGGAGGCACGGTGCAGGTTTCCGGCTCTCCGTCGTTGATGCGGTATGCGATCATCACGTCTACGGGAGCCCGCACGGGCTTCTTCGACGGCATCGAGACGACATCGGCGTTCATGCTCTATAGCCTCGATTACGACCCCAACAATGTGTACCTGGTGGTCGACGGCTACAAGGCGTTCACGACGGCCGCGCGGACGCTAAACGAATACGCCGTCGCGAATGCGCTGGATCAGTTTCCCGCCGGCAATCCGCTCTATTCCGCGATCCTTGGCGGCAGCGTCGCCGGCGCCCAGCAAGCCTTCAACGCCCTGTCGGGTGAGATCCATGCCAGCGTCGGCTCGGCCATGGCGGACGACAGCCGCTACGTCCGCGAGGCGATCACCGGCCGCCTCATACAGTCGTATTACGGCGGGATCGGTGCGAGCGGCGGGCAGCCCATCGTGATGGCGGCAGCCGCGCCGACGAACGTGGTGGAAATGGACACGTCATCGCGCATGTCTCTGGGTGCCGGCTATGGCGCAGTCCGTGCCGCGCCGCCGGCCGATCACGACCTTGCATGGTGGAGCCGCGCGTTCGGTGCCTGGGGCCGGTATGACTCCAACGGCAACGCCGCAACGACCGACCGCAACCTGGGTGGCTTCGTCACCGGCGTTGACGCAGGGCTTGGCGCCGGTTGGCGTGCGGGCCTTGCAACCGGATATCTCAACACCAGCCTCTCGGCCGGTGGCGCGCGTTTTAGCTCTGCCGACATCAACTCGTATGTCCTCGGTGCCTATGCCGGTGGTGGCGTCGGCGCGTTCGCGCTGCGCACGGGCGGCACGTGGACATGGAACAGCATCGACAGCAGCCGCAGCGTGGTGTTCCCCGGGTTCTTCGAATCCGAGAGCGCTTCCTATGACGGCGACGTCGGGCAGCTGTTCGCGGAGCTTGCCTATCCGATCTTTACGCATGGTGGCGTGATCGAACCCTTCGCGGGTCTCGCCTACGTGCATGTCGGGACGGACAGCTTTACCGAGAGCGGACCCGTTGCAGGCCTGACCAGCGGCGGTCTCAACATGAACCTGGGCTATGGCACGCTCGGTGCGCGTGCCGGCACGACGGTGGTATGGGGTGGGACGACCGTGATTCCGCACGCTTCGCTGGCCTGGCAATACGCCTTCGGCGATACGACGCCGCAGATCGCACTGGCTTTTGCATCGACGGGCATCGGCATGGGGATCGGCGGCATTCCTCTGGCCCAGAACAGTGCGCTGTTGGACATCGGTGCCGACGTCGTGATCGCGCAGAACGTAACGATGGGTGTCTCCTACATGGGCCAGTACTCGGGCGACCTCACCGACAACGGTGTACGCGGCCGGTTCAACTGGCAGTTCTGATCCGGCAGAACTTCGGGGCGGAAGCCAAGGAAAGTGAAAGGCGGGCATCGCTGCCCGCCTTTTCTGTTCTCACTGGCGACCCGCCATGCTGCTAGGTCCATTGCTCACAGTTGCGCAGGCCGCCGCGATGGCGTTCCCCTTCGCACCGACACCCGGCGATGGGCGGACCTCCATCGTATGACATGGCCCTAGAGGGGGATTCTTCATTCAACCGCGCGATACTCCGCACCGAACTGAAAAGAGCCCGGTCGCGCACCCCCAGTCGGAGACCTCCATGTGCCGCTTCTGCATAGGAACCCTCTTCACCAACAGGAGCCTCTATGCCGGCTGGCCCAGCGCCAGCGCACGGCATGCGCTGCATAACCATCCCTCCCGGCGCAGCTTCATGGCCTTGGCCGGTGCGGCCGCGGGAGCCACGGGCCTCGACATGGCGGCGCCCCGGCGCGCGCTGGCGCAGGACACCGCTGGCGCAGACATCATTTTCAAGGGCGGCACCGTCATTCCCGTCGCGGCCACGGGCCCGAAGAGGGCCGAAGCGATCGCGCTGCGCGGCGGCAAAATTGTTGCGGTCGGCGCGGCGTCCGACCTCGCCGGATTGGAGACCGCGAACACGAAGGTCGTCGACCTGGATGGCCGCACGCTGCTGCCAGGCTTCGTTGATCCCCACCAGCACAGCTGCTTCGTGGCCCTCTTCACCGAGCTGCTCACCGACGTCGGCTATACGAAATACCCCACCCGCGCCGACTTCATCGCGGGTCTCAAGGCGCTCGACGCCAAGCTGAAGCCCGGCGAGTGGCTGCTCGCCTACAACTTCGACAACCTGCTGCAAGGCGGCGACCTGTCGATGGCCGAGCTCGACGGGGTATCGAAGGAGCGGCCAATCCTGATCTGGTACATCAACGTCCACGACGGCGCGGCCAACTCCGCCGCCTTCAAGATTGCGCAGATCCCGGACGACGTTGGCATCCTTCCCGGTGGCGGACACTTCGGCCGCGGCCCAGACGGCAAGTTCAATGGCCTCGTCTACGAAGAGAGCGCCATGCTCAAATTCGTTACGCCCGCGCTGCCGAAAATCACGCCGGAACTCTTCGAAAAGTCGCTCGTCGATTATTTCAAGATGAGCGCCACCTACGGCAACACCGCCACGCACGAGCCCGGCACGATACAGCCGGATTGGATCGAAGGTCTGGTCAAGCTCACGTCCCGCGGCACGGGCCGGCTGAGCGCCAGCCTCATGTACGAGCAAATGAGCGCGGGCGATGCCTACAAGGAATACGGCCGCGGCGCCAAAGCCGCGCTCTTCCCCGACTCGCGCTTCTCCCTGTTCGGTATCAAGATCATCGGCGACGGATCCAACCAGACGGAAACCGGCGCCCAGACGCTGCCCTATCTCCGCACGGATAAGAAGGGCGCGCCGAACTATTCGCCCAGCGACCTGAAAAACATGGTCGCAGCCGTGAACGAGGCCGGCTGGCCGGTGCAGATCCACTGCAACGGCGACGCCACCATCGATTACGCCCTCGATGCCATCGAGGCGGCCTATGGCGCCAATCCACCTACGGGCATCAACCGCATCGAGCATTCCACCATGGCGCGGCCCGACCAGATCAAGCGCATGAAGACGCTGGGCGTCGAGCCGAGCTTCCTGATGAACCACGTGTTCTTCTATGGCGCCGCCTATCGCGACCAGATTTTCGGTCCCGAGCGCGCCGCCTTTATGGATCCCGCCGGCGCCTGCGTGCAGGAAGGGCTGCCCTTCACGCTGCACACCGACGGGCCCTGCTCGCCGCTCGGCGCATTGCGCCTCGTGCAGACCGCCGTGACCAGGCGCTGCGCCATCGACAACTCCGTCATCGGTGCCGATCAGGCGATCGCCGTAGAGGATGCGATCCGCGCGGTCACATCGTACGCCGCCGCACAGATCGGCCAGGCCGACCGCATTGGCACGCTCGAGGCGGGGAAAGAGGCAGACCTCGTGGTTCTCGAGCAGGATCCGTTCAAGGTTGCGCCCGACAAGATCATGGACATCAAGGTTTCGCAGACCTGGGTCGGTGGCGAAAAGATCTTCGGATGAGGCATTGCTGACCGGCCCCTTCCAACGTCAACGCGCTATTGGAGCGGCTAAAGTGGGCACTAACATCCGAAGCTGACCGCGATTGCATCGATGCAGCCGGCGGCGTTACCGCCGTGGCTTGCGCCAGCGCGCCAGCTCGATCTGCCCCAGCAGAAGCGCGCATTTCAAATAGCGCGGACCGAGCCGGCGCGGCTCATGGGCGAGACGCCAGGCCCATTCGAGACCCGCGCGCTGGAAGAAGCGTGGCGCGCGGATCGATTGGCCCGCGAGAAAATCCGCCGCCGCGCCGACGCAGATGAAACAGCAGCCGACCCCGCTTCGCAACGCCCGGGCCGCAAAGATCTCCTGCTTGGGTGCGCCCAGCAGCACGAAGCAAAGCCGCGCGCCGGAATGGCGGATCTCCTCGATATAGCTGTCGGCAAGGTCGCCCTCGGGATCGAAGTTGCGCGGCGGAGCCACGTTGCCCGCGATGTGCAAACGCCCGCCCGTCGCATCTGCGAGCACCTTGGCCGTGCCCGCAAGCACGTCATCCGAGCTGCCGAAAAGGAAGACCGGCCGGTTCGCCTGCGCTGCGGCCTGGCACAGCGGCAGCATGAGATCGGCTCCCGTGGTGCGCTCGAGCGCTTTCCACGTGCGCCGCCCGATGCGCACCACCGGCGCGCCGTCCGCGGTGACGAACGTCGCCTCGCGATAGGCGCGCTGAAATTTTTCCTCGCTGCGCAGCTTCACGAGGTGATCGAGGTTGAGCGTGAAGAGCGTGCATCCCGCCCCGCGCGCCATGGCGTCTGCCACCAGGCGGATCGCGGCGCTTTCGGTCGGCACGTTCACGCGCCAGCCATCGATCAGCACGCCATCGCTGCAATCCGATGTCATTTGCTCGCGGACCATATCCTGCGTCGACAAGATGCTGCTCACCTTCATTCAGTTGCCCTTCGCGCCACGCTCGTGCGGCGCCTCACATAGTGCTGTACCGCGCGCCAGTTCTGATAGCGTCTGCGTATAGAGATTTGGCACGCCGTCGCCGCCGATCCTGAAAATATAATCGCGCGGCCACCATGGTCCTGCGCCCCAGGCTGCCCATCCGATCCAAACGTCCCGGTTACGCTCGAGCTCGGCCACGAGATTGATGACCGCCGCGCGACCCAGCTCGTCGCTTCCGGCACCGAACTCACCGAGGTATGCCCGCAGACCGCGCCCCCGTGCCCAGTCCTGGAACGCCGCGATACGCTTCGGTCCAACCGTGGCGCTGACCACGTCTGCGCGCGTGCCCGAGGAATCTGCATCGAGATACTGATGCACCTCGATGGCGAAGTTGTCCCGCGGATCGCGGATGCCCGCCATCGCCATGTTGCCGCTGGCATGCCAGCTATGGGCGCCGGTATAGGCGACGCCGGGCACGAGAACGAGGTGCCGCGAGCCCGTCGACCGCATGCGCGCGATTGCACCGTTGGCGATAGAAAGCCAAGCCTCCGGCTCTATGCCGAAGGGCTCGTTCATCAGCCCGAGGACGAGGTTCGGCCACGCCTTGCATCGCGCAGCGAGCACGCCCCAGAAATCGACGAAGGTCGCAGCCGGCACCAGCCGCGAACCGATCTTATGCTCCGCCGAAAAGCCGTCCGCCGCCACCTTGCGGCCTGCATAATTGTGCACATCGAGAACGACGCGCAGCCCAGCGCCCTCGGCGAGATTGATCGTCTCGGCAAGCCGCCGCCATTCATTCCCGTTGAAAGCGGCGCTCAGCTCCGGCACCAGGCGCTCCCAGCGAAACGGCAGGCGCACCGAATTGAATCCGAGGCGCGCCACGGCGTTGATATCCGCCGCGCCGGGATAAACATAATCCTTCCCGTGTGTGCCGGGCATGCGCGCGCCGAACTCCGCGCCGGCGAGACTGACGCCGCGCAGTGCAAGACGCGGACCCTCCGGCGCACACGCCGCAAAGGCCGGCAAGCCGAGCACGCCGACGTTCGCCGCAACGGCGGCCCCGCCGCCGGCAAATGCCCTACGCGTGAGCTTCACGGCCATACCCGCTGCGATTTACTCCATCATCCTCGTCGCCACGCATCGCAAGTCCAACACCGAACAGGAACCACATCGGCGCCGCTGTCTTGATGCCGACGAACGCATTGCTGACGAGCAATCCCACCGCGAGCGTCAGGCAGATCGCTAGGCGGTAGCGGCGGAACGCAGCGCTCGCGCCGGCCTGCATCGAGACGATGGCCCAATACAGCGCCACGCCGAATATGGACTGCGTGATGATGAGATAGACGATGCCGCTGTCGACCGATGCTTCCAGATACTGGTCCGAAAGGCCGATCCAATCCTCGATGCCCATGCCCTCGAGCATGCGCACTGTCCAGCCGATACGTCCTGCGAAATCATCCGCCGAGCTTTGCAGCTCCGGCAATCCCGACAACAGCATGACGCACCCGGTCACCACCGGCAGCAGGAACGGCGGGACGACACGTTGAACCGCACGCGGCAAAAAGCAAATGCTCCCGACGACGAGTAGCGACGATATGAAGGCGAAGCGTCCGTCGCAGGCGATCAGGAACAGGAAATTTGTGAGGATGAGGAACGCCCTCGTCCACCCGCCCAGCGAGCGCCAGAAGGCGGCGATGAAAGCTGTCACCGTCACGACATAATTTCCGAGCGACACAGGCTCGATGAACAGCGAGGAAATTCTGTGCAGCTCGAAGAACGGAAAGAAGCGTTCTTCCGGCCGTGTCGCGCTGATGTAAAGATCGGAATCGGCGTTGGTGAATTCGTCGAAGGAAAGCCCGCGCGTCGCGATGTAGTATTCCTTCGGGTTGAAGA
>JBIQJE010000026.1:0-38430 GCA_044507625.1 Hyphomicrobiaceae bacterium
ATTCGCCCCCGATGGGAATCCCACACCGATTCCGTCAGATGGGAAAATGCTCTAGGTCCTCGGCGCCTCACTCGGCGCCGGCGGCACCGCGCATTCCGGCTGTGTGGTCGAGCGGCGCGACGGTGGCAGAAGCCTTAGCCCTGCTGGCTGCGCTCGCGGCGACGGCTGCTGCCGCAGCTTCCTTGGCGGCATTGGCCGCGGTCTCAGCGGCGGCCGCCGCACGTTCGGCCGCAGCAGCGGCGGATGCCGCCGCCGCGGCGGCGGCAGCGCGCTCCTCGGCGGACGGCGTAGCGGTCGCCGGCGCGGCATGGGGCGCCGCCGCCGGTGCAGCCATGCCGGCGCCGGCCTGAAGCGCACCCGTCTCGACGGCGGCTGGCGCGCCCGCGGCAGAGGTTGCGGTTGCAGCGGTGGCCGTAGCCGGTGCTTGCGTCGCATCAGCAGCAGCAGCCGGCGGAGCAGCGGCCGGCGCTGTATCGAGCGCAACCGGCGGACCGTCCACCTCCGCGTCATGCGGTGCAGCGGCGATCGCCGCCGGCGTATTCTCGTCGGCCTGCGGAGCGGACGCAGCCTCGGCCTGCTCCGAAGCAGCCTCTTGCTCGACGGCAGGTGCCGCTGCGGCCTGCTGCGGCTGCGCTGGAATCCCGAGCGCCGTCGCCTTGCTCACCGGCGCTGGCGGGGTTGCGCCGTCCTGCGCGACATCGCCGTCGGCATCGGCCGATTGCTGGCCGAGCTTCTTCGCGTCGTCGCCCCAGCACACCGTGGCGCTGGCGGTGCAGGTGTATTCGTCGAACAGGAGAACGTCGAGGAAGAGCTCGCAATTCACGCTCTTCTTGCCCGTCGTGTAATTGGCGACGCCATTCTGCGATGCCCATTGGGAAATGTGCTTATCGAGCAGGTTCTTGGCGTCGTTTGTCGGGCCTTCCTTGCCGTAGTCGTTGACCGTGAAGCCGAACTTCTTGCACGCAGCATCCGCGGGCGCCGAAAGCGCCGCAACGGCACCCAGGAACACCGTAGCTAAGGCGATCGATGGCTTAGCGCGCATGGAATTGTCCCCCGTCGGTGCAGACATCTGTCCGATTCCAAAGCCTTATAGCCGGAGCCCCATGCCCCTGCCTAGGCTTCGACACAGCAAACATGTGTGTAGGACAATGGCAGCGCGCCGATACCGCGCGCACTGCCTCAGTTCATATAAGGTGAATTGCCGCCATTCGGCCCGATGCCCGAATCGAAGAAGAAGCCGCTGTCGAACGGCCCGCCGGGCGTCTGCCGGTTGATATAGGGATCGATGTAGCCGCCATAGAGCGCGAAGTAGCGCGCGATCTCTTCGGGCGTCGAGCCACGCTCGACGGCGTAGCTGCGGCCCTTCTGCGCGCGGCGGGCGGAGGGTTTCCGCTTCTGCGTGTATTCACCCGCGGAAGCGCCCGGAGCCAGGTAATCGCCGGCACCGCTCAGGGTGGCGAGCATCAGAAATCCGGCGGCCGCAACGACCCCCATGCAGATGCGGGAAAGGCTCATCATTCCAGTCCTTATCGTTCTATCCACCCCGATATTGGGTCGAAGATAGCTGAAAACCTCCCAGGGGCGCGCATTTCTCGGCGTGTGACGGCATTTTACGCAGACCTGTCACCCGGTAACCACGCTGTGGCACGGCACGCGAAGAAAGCGCCCGCACGGCCCGCCTCGGGTCGTGCGCGTGCATCATCCGCCCGGAGTTCGAAGCGAACCGTTAACGGAATCGGAAAATCTGTTCCAATCCGAAGCGGCGAGGCGCCCCGCGCGGCTTGCTCAGCTCGTCTTGCAGATGGTCGAGGTACCGCGGCAGTTGTATCCGAGGCCGCCCGGCGAGCACTTGTAGACCGGCGTGCTGACGCGGTAGCCCGGGGTGGCGCCGCTCGCCATGAATGCAGCCCAGACGCCCCAGTCGAACGACTGCAGGATCGCTTCCTTCACCTGGAACTTGGCGCCGTCGACGGTGGTCGCGGTACCGGAGGCGGATTTCCTGAAGCACTTGGCGTCGGCATCGGCGGCAAAACCGGCGCAGACGATGGTGAGGGCAAGTGCGGCCGTGTAGGACAGCTTGATCATGGGTAAGCTCCCGGACATCACGATGAACGATGTCGGGAGACTGCCGCAGGCACGCGGCATTGCCCATCGCGGACACATGCCTGCAGCAAAATGATTGGGGATCGTTGCCGTGCGGTGACGGTCAGCGACGGCTCATCATGGATCCATGGCCAATCACGATGACTGCAGATTGACCGCCTTTGGGCCCTTGCCACGCTTGTCCGGCTCGGTCTCGAAGGAGATGCGCGCGCCCTCGTCGAGGTTGGGGATGCCTGCGCGCTCAACGGCCGTCACGTGGACGAAGACGTCCTTGCCGCCGTCGTCCGGCTTGATGAAGCCGTAGCCCTTTTGCGCGTTGTAGAATTTGACAGTGCCGCTCTGACGCATCGCGAAATCTCCTAACGTGCGCAGTCAACAAAAAAGGCGCGTCTCAGCTGAGAGCGCGCCGGGGGAAAGCTCGGGAAACCATTCGCAATGCGCGGGAAATAAGCGCGGGAGATCGACATCCGCCACGATCTCAAAAAAGCTGATCTCTAGTCTCCGCCGGGTCGATTGCGCCCCGAGCGCCCGAAGTATTGAGGAAAACGATTCGCCAAGCAAGCTTTAGTGGTCACTTTTGCCGCACCCCCGCGGCTTCGTGCCCAAGTTCCTCCAGCCGGAAACCGGCGCCCTTGCCCTGTGCCAGAATTTTCACCAGTTCCGGCAGCAGGACATCCAGGGTTCCCGCAAGAGTATAGGGCGCATTCACCGCGATCAGCCCGGCGCCGTTGAGCCGCGTCTCGTCCTCCGGCCCGCGGATCATGAATTCGATGGCCAGCACCTTTGGCAAGCCGAGCGCCGCGAGCTTCCGGCGGAAGCCGGCGACGGGGCTCATCTCCTTGATCGGGTACCACAGGAGGAACGTGCCGGTCGCGAAGCGGCGGATGCCCTGCTGCACCGCTTCGACGAGCCTGTCGAGTTCGCCTTGAGCCTCGAACGCCGGATCGATCAGCATCAGGCCGCGGCGCTCCGGGGGCGGCAGCAGCGCCTTGACCGCCGTCCACCCATCGAGCGCCATCACCTTCACCTGCCTGTCGCGCGCGAAAAGCCTCGCGAGCGCCGCCTGGTCCTCCGGATGCAGCTCGTTGAGGACGAGGCGGTCTTCGGCGCGCAACCGGTCGCGCGCGATGAGCGGACTGCCGGGATAGCGCAGCAGCATCCCCTCCGGGTTGACCGCGCGCACGCTGTCGAGATAGGGCGTCAGCGCCCGGCTCGCCTCCGCCGGGAGATCCGCGCGCATGAGCCGGCCGATGCCCTCGCGCCACTCGCCGGTCTTTTGCGCCTGCTCCGCCGTAAGGTCGTAAAGTCCGATCCCCGCGTGCGTGTCGACGACGCGGAAAGGCGCGGGCTTCTGCTTCATGTGCTCGATGATGAGCGACAGCACCGCGTGCTTGACGACATCGGCGAAGTTTCCGGCGTGATAGGCGTGACGGTAATTCATGGTGCCGCATCAGCGCGTACGGCCCGCCGCTGTCAAGTCCACGGCCCATGTGGTGCGCGAATATTCCCGCGGGCGCACTATGGGGAATCCGGCTGAAACCGCTTGATCTGTCCCTTGAGCGGGGGGTGTCCCACACGAAACCCCGCCCAATCTCGGTCCCGAAGCCGCACGCGGTTGCGGCAGCGGGCTTCAGCGGCAAATCGGCCTGGCATAGTCAGGCCTTGCGTTCCCATTTCCCCGAGGCGCTCTGCTGCCAGTAGGTCACGGGGCAACCCGCGCCCTTCGCCGCCTTCCATTGACCGCGCGCCATCTGCACCGCGTCCGCATCGTTGCCATCGAACATGTAGACGATGCGCACGAAGCCGGAGAATGCCTCCGCTTCCGCCCCGTCGACGAGAAAGCGCACGCCGGCGCCGTTCGGTGTCTCACCGCCGGTCGTCAGGTAGACTGGCTGCTCTGCGACGTGTCCATCCTTCGCGGTGCCGTGCGCGAGAAAGCTGTCCTCGCGATACGTCCAGAGCGCGAGGTCGATGGCCGCGAGCCGCTCGGCGGAATTGGCCTGCACGACGGCGCGCCAGCCGCGCTCCAGCGTCTTCTCCACCAGCGCAGGCAGCACCTTTTCCAACGGTTGCTGCTCGAGGTGGTAGAAGAGCACTTCTGTCTGCTGCGATTGCTCGGTTGCGCGTTGCCCGGACATGGAAACTCCGCACGTTGGCCCATGCTCGCCATTGCGTTGCATGACGCGCATGGCTTGGCAACTTCGATGCTGCGGCGCAAGACCGATTAGCCCTTGCGCCGCGCAACTTGCTTTCCTACTTATCGAAGTCCGGAACGGCGCCAGACGTGCGGCTGTCGTCCGTGCGGGCGGTGGAGTGGGCGGCATCTTCGGGTTCGCCGCTGCTCCCGCCCGCTGTAATTCCCCGCCACATGATCAGCGCAGCTTTGGCCTCAGCGCTTCATCTTCGCGAGATAGCGCTTTGGCACCTCGCCGGCAGCGATCAGCGCATCGACGCAACGGCGCGAGAGCGAATGGCCTGAAGCCATCATGCAGCTCCGCAGCTCCGGTGTGCCGATGGAGTACTTCGCGCAGAAGCGATAGTAGTCACGCTCGCATGCCGAATTTACACGCGACGAGTACGCATCGGCGGGCGAGCCGAAAGCGAACATCATCAGTGCAGCCAACCCCGCGCTTGCTGCACGTAACACCGGGCGCGCCCGGCCGTGTGAGCACCTGTCCATTGATCCCAGTTTTCTCATTTGAGTTACCCCCGGGCCCCTAAGCCCCGCGCGTTTCGCCTCCCGCAGCAGCCGCGCGAATCCAAGGTAACGCAGCACCGGAGCCAAGGCCAGCGATCACGCCGCGCATGCTGGCAAAAAAGCGCACTAGCTCTTGTGCTTAGCATAGGGATTATCACCCTTGCGCAAGTTGAAACGCAGCGGCACGCCGGGCAGCTTGAATGCTTGGCGCAGGCTGTTCGTCAGATAGCGCAGGTATGATTTCGGCAAGTCTTCCGCGCGCGAGCAGAACGCGATGAACGTCGGCGGACGCGTCGAAGGCTGCGTGATGTAGCGGATCTTGATACGCCGTCCGCTCACCGCAGGCGGAGAGTGACGCGCCAGCGCTTCCTGAAGCCAGCGGTTGAGATCGGGCGTGGAGATGCGGCGGTTCCACGTGTCGTACGCTTCGAGCACGGCGCCCGATAGCCGCTCCACACCCCGGCCGCTCAACGCCGAAAGCGTAACGAGCGCAACGCCCGGAACCTGCGCCAGCCGCTCGCCCAGCGTTTCGCGCAATTCCTTGAGCGTCTTCTGCTTGTCCTCGACGAGATCCCACTTGTTGACGGCGACGACGAGCGCACGCCCCTCCTCGGTGACGAGATCACCGATGGTGAGATCCTGATGCTCGAACGGACGCTCCGCATCGATCAGCAGCACCACCACTTCCGCAAAGCGGATGGCGCGGATGGCATCGGAGGCAGAAAGCTTCTCCGCCGTCTCCGTGATCTTGGCCTTGCGGCGCAGACCCGCGGTATCGAACAGGCGCACCTTGCGCCCCGACCATTCGATGTCGCTCGGCACTGAATCCCGCGTGAGGCCCGGCTCCGGTCCGGTGATCATGCGATCTTCGCCGAGAATGGCGTTGACGAGGGTCGACTTGCCGGCGTTGGGACGCCCGACGATGGCAACGCGGATCGGTCGCGCGGTTGCGGCTTGCCGCTCGGCGTCTTCTGCGCCGTGTTGATACTTCAGCCCCAGCGCGGACAGCATCTCGGGAATGAGGTCGACGATCCCCTCGCCGTGCTCCGCCGAAATCGCGACCGGCTCACCGAAGCCGAGCTCGAACGCAGCATAGAACCCTTCCTCACCCGCACGCCCTTCGCTCTTGTTGGCGACGAGGATGACCGGACGGCCGGAAACGCGCACCAGCTTGGCGAAAGATTTGTCGTCCGGCGTGATGCCCTCGCGCGCATCGACGACGAACAGCACGAGGTCGGCGGCCGCGAGCGCCGCTTCGCTCTGCTGACGCATACGCTCGGCGATCGAGCCGCGCTTGGCCTGCTCCAGGCCCGCCGTATCGACGATGGTGACGGGGTTGCCGCCGAGGTCGGCTTCCTCCTCGCGGCGGTCGCGCGTGAGGCCCGGCATGTCGGAGACGAGCGCGGTGCGCTTGCCGGTCAACCGGTTGAAGAGCGTGGATTTGCCGACGTTAGGACGGCCGATGATGGCGATGACGGGCATGGATGACATGGATTTGAGGCCGGCCGCGGTGTTCGATTGAGGGCCGCTTATCGCCCATTCGCCCGCTGGAGCATAGCCCGCCCCGCCGATGGAACCGTTAAGGCGCGCCCGTCAGGCGATCGAACCTCCCGGTCCTGCGGACCGGAAGGGGTGAGGCATGCTCGCACACAGCGGCGGCCAGCCCGCGCGGCGCACCGCACTTGCAAAGCGTCCGCCGGCAAGCGGCCGCTTTTAGTTCAGAGCCATCAGCTTGGCTTTGTCGGTCAGCACGTACATGCGGCCCTGGGCGACCACCGGCGCGATATAGATCGCCTCCCCCAGCTCCTTCTGCGACGTGATGCGGCCCGTGGTGGCCTCGACACCGGCGAGCGTGCCCGACGATGACGTGAGCCAGAGGGTGCCGCCCGCGAGCGTCGGCCCCGCCCAGGCGCCGTTGCCCGGCAGCTTCACGGTCCACTGCGTCTTGCCGTCCGTCCGCGACAGCGCCATCAGCTGCCCTTGCGTATCGACGACGAACACGCTGCCGCCCGCAACCCACGGCGTTTGCGTGCCGGGAACGTTGACCGACCACATGCGCTCGCCGCTTTCGGCGTGCGTTGCGATCATGCGGCCCGCATGGCCGATCGCAAAGACTGCGCCGCCATCGATGGCAGGACGCGCCGCATCGCTCATCGAGGCGACCTGCGATGTCGTGCGCGTGCGGGCGAGGTTTTCCGACCACATCGAAGAGCCATCGTTGGCATTCAGCGCGAGCAGATCGCCCGACGGATAGGGAACGACGACGACGCTGCCCGAAACGGCCGGGCTCGCGTTGTTGATGAGGCTCGCCTGCTGCGGCAAGCCGCGGACCGACCACAGCTCGCCGCCGTCGGCGCCCGCGAGGCAGAAGAAGCGGCCATCGAGCGCAATGACATAGACGCGGTCGCCCACGGCCGTCGGCGAGGAGCGGATCGGCGCTTCGAGCTGCTTTTCCCAGATCGCTTTGCCGTTGGCCGGGTCGAGCGCCACGACGTTTCCATAGCCGCTCGCGGCGTAGAGGCGCCCGCCGTCGACCGCGAGGCCGCCGCCGAAGCCGCCGCCGCTGTTGCTGTCGCCGAGGCCGAGCGAGAACCAGCTTCCGCCCGACTTCTCCCGTTTGGGCTTCAGGGACGTGCGCCAGATGGCAGAGCCGCCCGACGTCGAGAACGCGCTCACGTTGCCTTCGGCATCGAGGGTGAAGACATGCCCGCCGTAAACGATGGGGCGCGCCGTCAGCCGTCCGACGCTGCCGGAGCCGACGCCGGCATCGGCCGTCCAGGCGACGTTCGCTGCCCCGTTGAAGGCGAGATTGCCCGGCGCGTTGTTCGCCTCGCCGCCCGGCTGCGCCCAGTCGTCGTTGACGCGCGGCGCGGGGATTGTGATGGGCGCGAACGCCTCGGCAAGCTCACCCGTCTCGGGGCCTTGCGGCGCCATGACCGGAATGCGCCGCCCCGGCAGCGGCACCGCCTTCTCGGCGAACGGGTTGAGATTTGCCAGCTTGGGAAGCGAAGGACCATCGCCCGCGCAGCCCGGTAGCAGCACGAGAGAGCAGACCCCCGCGCCGATCAAGCCGCCTCGCCAAGTCCCACCCCTCATTTTTCCCCACTTAGTCTTTTTTAGCCGAAGGCTCCGGCGCTGCTGTTGCATCCCCCGATGGCGCAGTCGTGGCGGCCGGTGCCGAGGTAGCCGGTGCCGTGGCCGCCGGTGCCGGGGTGGTAGACCCGGCGGCTGCCCCGGACGGCGCCTCCGTCGAACGCTCGGCGAGTTCGCGGGCGGCGATCTCGGCCATGATGATCTGCGCCCGGTCCGTAATGCTCTGCGGAGCCTCCTGCTCGACGAACAGCGGCGTCAGTACAGCCCGCGCATCCGTCAGCTTCCCCGCCTTGAAGGCGGCGAGCCCGAGAAGCTCGCGCGCACTGAACCGCCAGGGATCCTCGTCACCCATCAGAGGGGTGAGCCGATTCTCCATCTCGGTAAAGTCGGCCTCTCCAAGGCGCAGACCGGCCGCCTGCAGCCGTGCAAAACTGCGCAGAAGCGCATCCGCGCTATTGTCGTTGGCGAGGGAATCATAGGTGGCGAGGGCTTCGGTCTTCTTGCCCTCTTTGCTCTGGGCGCCGGCCAGTTGCAGCAGCGACAGCGCGCGATAGCCGGCCGTGCCGTCCTTGGCGATCTTCTCGAATTCGGCCTCGGCGCTGCCCGTCTTCTTCTCCGCGAGAAGGCCGAGGGCCTCCTCATAGCGCGAGCCGGATTCATAGGCCGATGCGATGCGCTGGCTCTCCCAGTACTTGTAGCCCATCACCGCGAGCACGACCGCCACGGCAGCCGCGATGACGTACGTCCCGTACTCTTTCCAGATCTTTTCGAGACGCTCGCGCCTCAGTTCCTCTTCGACTTCGCGGAGAAGACCATCGTCCTGCTGTGACATCGCTCGCTCTTTCAGCCCCTGATCCCTGGCGCCTTTCCCATCAGAGGCCTCATCAAATAGGCTTCTGGACGCCGCATACATAACCGACGGCATCCCCCGCGCAAGCGAATGATCGGCATCGGCGCCGATCCAGGGGCGGCTCCCGTCGACCCCGTCAACCCTTGCTGCTGGGGTTTTTCGACTTTTTCGTGGCCCTGCTGGTAGTTGCACCGACACGTTCCACCGTCTCCCGCACCTTCGCGGGCGCACCGTCATGCATGGCGTAGGTGTGCTCCGGTGTCGGGAAGGCGCGGGTGCGCACATCCGAGGCGTAATCGCGGATTGCCTCCTCGATGGCCTCCCCCACCTTGCCGAACTTCTTGACGAAGCGCGGCACGCGCGGACTGAGGCCCAGCATGTCCTCCATCACCAGGATCTGCCCGTCGCAGGCCGATGATGCGCCGATGCCGATGGTCGGGATCGGTATCGAAGCGGTGATGCGGGCGGCCAGCGGCTCGGCGATCGCCTCGAGCACGATGGCAAACGCACCGGCGTCGGCCACCTCGCGGGCGTCCTCTTCCAGGGCCGCCCACTCGTCACGGTGGCGCCCCTGGGCCTTGAACCCGCCGATGACGTTGACCGATTGCGGCGTGAGCCCGATGTGGGACATGACGGGAACGCCGCGGTCGACGAGGTAGCGGATGGTCTCGGCCATGCGCCGCCCGCCTTCGATCTTGACCGCTCCGCAGTCGGTCTCCTTCATCACGCGCGCGCAATTGCGGAAGGCGACCGCCGGACTCTCCTCGTACGAGCCGAACGGCATGTCGACGACGACCAGCGCATGCCGTGCGCCACGCACCACGGCGCGGCCGTGCATGATCATCAGTTCCAGCGGCACGGGCACGGTGGTCTCGAAACCGTGCATCACCATGCCGAGGCTATCGCCCACGAGCAGGAAATCGCAATGTCGGTCGGCGATGGCCGCCGTATGCGCATGGTAGGCGGTGAGCGCCACAATGGGCTCCCCCCGCCGTTTCATGGCGGTGATGTCGGGAGCCATCAGGCGCTTTGAGGTGCTGTGTACGGACATCTACGGAGAATACACCTTCTGCGGGCCGGCGTCGTCGCCGGCGGCTGCTCGCGGGACCATTTGCGCTCCATTTGGGCCCCAACTGTCGAGGCGTTATTTGAAAGAACTTATAAATCAGCGCCTTGATAACGAATATTTAGTGTTAAAATCATCATATTCCCTGATCCTAATGGGAGACAGGCTCATTTCAGGTCGGGGGGCTTCCTTTGCAGACGATGACACCACGCGCTGGCGCCATGTCGAGCGGCCTGCACCTTCCAACTCTCGTGGCCTTCCTGGCCGGCGCCCTTCTGGTGGCCGGCATGCCCGAGCGCGCCGAAGCCCAGTTCTACCCTTGGGGATCATGGGGCAATCCTGGCCCATGGAAGCCTAAGCCGCGGCGTGCGCGCCGGCCCCAGCCGCAGTATGTCGAGCCGACCGACGAGAAGCCTGCAAAGGCGCTACCCAGGCCGAGCGGACCGCTCGTGCTGGTGGTCTCGCTCAGCAAGCAGACCGTCACGGTCTATGACGATGGCAAGCAGATCGCCAAGTCGCCGATCTCGAGCGGCACGCGATCGAACCCGACACCCACCGGCGTTTTCTCCATTCTGGAGAAGAACCGCACGCACCATTCCAATCTCTACAACAGCGCGCCCATGCCCTTCATGCAGCGCCTCACCAATTCGGGCATCGCGCTGCACGCCGGCGATATACCGGGCTATCCCGCCTCGCATGGCTGCATCCGTCTGCCCTACTCCTTCGCCCGCAGCCTTTTCGATATCACCGAGGTCGGCGCCCGCGTCATCGTCAGCAACGAGGATCTGACGCCGGCCGAATTCAACAGCCCGGCACTCATCGCCCCGCTGCCGCCCGACAACATGGCTTCCGCCGGCGCGAGCGCGATGACGGCTGCCGCATCGGCCAATGGATCGGGCGTCGTCGTCGGCCGCGCCGCGGCAGCCGGAACGGCCGCGCACGCCACCACGCGCAGCATGGCCGCTGCGGCCCGCGCCGCTGAGCGCAGCCGCCTCGCCGCCGCTGTGAGCGAGGCTGAAAACGCCAAGGGCGCCGCCGATGCGCAGGCACAGGCCGCAACGAAGGCCGTCCTCGACGCCAAGGAAGCCGTCAAGAAGGCGCGCGCCGAGGAGGAACGCCTCGCCGGCGTCGCCCGTAAGACGGCGAAAGCTGCCGAGGCCGCCGCCAGCCGCTTCAAGTCGTTCACTGAGAAGCTCGCCAAGATCGACGTCAGCAAGATCGATGGCGCGGCGCTCGAAAAGCATTCCGCCGAGGAGGTCGCCGAGGAAACGAAGATGCTCGACGCCGCCGACGCCGCCGCAGCCGCCAAGCGCGCGCTCGACAGCCAGATCGCGCAGACCAAGCAGGCGGTGGCCGATGCCGGCGCACTCGAAAACGCGCGCAAGGTTGCCGTCGAGGATGCCAAGCATGCCGAGACGGTCGTTGCCGACGCGCAGAAGGCGCTCACGGCCGCCGAGACGCTGGAAGCGCGCAAGGACTATCCGGTTTCTGTCTTCGTCAGCGCCAAGACCGGCCGGCTCATTGCCAAGCTCGGCTTCGTCGAAGTGATGAACGTTCCCGTCACGATCGCCGATCCGGACCAGCCCCTCGGCACCCACGTGCTCACCGCGACGCACTTCACCGACGGCGGCAAGAACCTGCGCTGGAACTCGGTGTCGCTGAAGCCGGGAGCGGACGCCATCTCCTACAGTCCGCGCAAGAAGCGCCGCCACCAGGACGAGGAGTACGTGCCGATCCCGAGCTATGATGCCGACGCAGAGACGGCACTGGAGCGCATCCAGATCCCGGAGGAAACCGCCGAGCGCCTTGCGGAGCTGATGAAGCCCGGTTCCTCCTTCATCATCTCAGATTACGGCCTCAGCCGTGAGACGAGCGCGCGCACAGAGTTCGTGATCGAACCCTGGCGCAGCAGCCAGCGCGACAGCTCCTACTACCGCTATTACTGACGCGCCGATCGCAACCCTTCCGAAATAAAAGTGCCGGGTGGCCATGCCTCCCGGCACTTTTGGTTTTCAGAAGGCCGGCACGTGGGTCATGCCAGCGGCGAGACGCCGATGACGAGTTCGTGCAGGTACAGTACGACCAGCGCGTAGAGAGCGATGCCGAGCAGCACGACCAGCATATCGTTCACCCACGGTCCGCTGCCCTTGCTGAGTGAGCCCGGATCGCCGCGGCGCTTGATCGCGATCCGGTCATAGACCGCGAACGCCAGGAAGCTGCCGAATAGCACCAGCGAGGCGAGATCGCCGTTTGCGAGCAGGTGCGCCAGCGCCCACGTCTTGATCGCGACCAGCATCGGCTGCTTCAGCGCGGCATGGATATGCGAGGAGAAGAACTGGGCGACGAGGGCGATCATGGCGAACAGCATCAGTGCCAGCGCCAGATGGCGGCTCCAGATCGGCGGCTCCCAGAGGATCGGGTTCTTCCCCGGATGCAGCTGGAGCTTATGAAAACCGAGCGCAATCAGCACGATACCCACGGTGGACAGCACACCGAAGATGATGTGATACCCCGGCGCTCCGAAGCGGGCCACGAGCCCGTTTTTAAGGTTCACGTTCAAAGGTACGAGGTGGATTGCGAAAAAAACGAGCAATCCGATCACCATCACCAGCATCACACCCTCCCCAGATTATTTGCCGCGCGCAGCTATCCCGTTGCCACGCTGCGGCCATGTCGTTAGGCTTTTTTAGTGTTCGGACACGTCGCCCGCCAGGGCGCCTATTGTCCGCGGTCGCGGGGGCCGGTGCCTTATCGTTTTTCGAGGTGCAACATGCATATGCTCCCGTTCCCGCCGCGCGGGCGGCCTCCGCGTGGCCACGCGCCAGATTTGCGTCCCCTGTCCGGTTCCCAGTTGCGGAATGCGTTGGAAGCTTTCCACTTCGGGGGAGAACCGCCCATGGCCGCAAGGCCCCAATTGAAATCCGACTTCGACGCGCACGAGGATCATCGCCTCGCCGATGATATCGCCCGCGCGATGCACGACCGTCCGCTGATGAGCCGGCTCGCCCGCGTGGAGGCCGCCCACGGCGACGCCACCGTCGCCGTCGTAAGATCGGCCATCGATCTGGCGGCACCGCGCGCGGAGCCCGCCGTAGCGCCGCCGCCGCTGCCCATGGCCGAGCTTCGCTCCATCGAAGAGGTGATCGACGATCTCGGCTATGCCGCCGCGCCGCCGCCCAGCGCCGCGTGGCTGGAGAAAGCGCGGCGCGCAAAGACCTTGGAGCGCCGGCGCCACGCCCTCGCGTGGATAACGACGCTCGGCATTGCCGGTGTCATTCTCGCCGGCACCTATCTGCTGTTGCGCGTCTGATAGCAGCGCACCATCGGCCGTCGGAAGAGGCCGCCTACGGCAGATATCCCTTGTCGAGGTTGAGCGCCTGGCGCGCCACCTCGCTCCCCTTGCCGTCGAGGTGCTTTGCCGTCCAGGCAACGTGCGTGCCGCCTTCCTGCGACGTGCGCGAGCGCAGCGCAACGGAGACCGTTTCTCCAGCCTTGGCCGCGATCGGCGACAGCAGCGGAAAATAAAGCTGCTCCCAGTGGGTGCGCGGCGCGTCCGGGGCCGTCGAGAGCGTCACACCCGGCACGAGCTCCGCACGCCACCAGACCGCAAAACCGTAGATGCTCACCGCCCGCCGCAACTTCCAGCTCGCCTCGCCCTTGCGCGCCGAGCGCGCGTCCGATCCGAGTTCGACCGTGTCCCACAGCTTCGCTTCCAGGAGCTCTTCGGATGCAAGCGTGCGCACGTAGATGTTGTTGAGGCTCATGGCGCGCGCCACCGACATCTCGAACCCGGTTTCATCCCAGGCGGCGAATTCGCGGTGAATGCGGTCCCCGACGACCGGCGCAACGTACTGCTCGATGCGCCGCGGGATCATCGTGCCGCCGGGCTTGAGGAAGCGCTTCTTCGCGTCCGCCAGCGTCTCGATGATGTGCTCCTCGAGCGCATAGTTGCCGAGCGTCTCCGAAACGATGACATCCACCCTCGGCGGATCGACCATTTCCGTCGAATGGCACGGAATGAGGTGGCAGTTGCGCGCGCCGTTGGCTTTGAGGACTTTCGCCGCGACACCCGCCACTTCAGCGGTCTCGTAGAGAAACACGTCGCGCGCACCGCACTTCACCGCCATCAGCGCCAGAAGCCCCGTGCCGGCGCCGATGTCGGCAACGCTCGTCTCGCCCCTCTTGATGACCGTGCCCAGCGCCTTCTCGAACGCTTCGTTGCGGACCCGGTCAGCGATGAGCGTGCGGTGATATTCGATGCGCATGGGCTAGAGGCTCAGGTTGGGGCCGCGGATTTGATAAAGGACGAGCGCCGTGGCGACCGCGAGATTGAGCGAGTCGAGCTGGCCGGCCATGGGAATTTTGACGAGCCGCGTGCAGGCGGCCGTAAGCTCCGGCGAGAGCCCGGGGCCTTCGCTGCCCATCGCAAGCAGCGCGGGCGCACGATAGGTCGCCGTGCGAAAATCCTCCGCGCCCGCAAGATGCGTTCCGACGACATCGCCCCGCCACCCCGCAACCCAGTCGAGAAATGCTTTGCGCTCCGTGCGCACCAGCGGCACGGCGAACACCGAGCCCATGGTGGCGCGTACGCACTCGTGCGAATAGGGATCGCAGCATGCGCCGATGAGGATGATCCCCGCCGCACCCACCGCGTCGGCGGTGCGAATGATGGTGCCGAGATTGCCCGGATCGCGCACTTCCTCCAGCGCGAGCCAGACGGCGCCCTCCTCCACCTTCTCCGCCTTCGGCAGCCCTGACCAGCGCTGCGCGAACACACCGATCATGCTCTGCGGATTGTCCTTCGAGGACAATTTTCCGAGCACCGCTTCGGAAACTTCGAGACATTCGACACCGGCACCGAGCGCCCATTGGACGAGCCCTTGCGCAATGCCGGATGTCACGCTGCCGGCGCGATACACCAGCGTCTCGGGCACGAAGCCATTGTCGCGCGCGGTGATCAGAATTGATGCCCCCTCGGCGACGAACAGCCCCGTCTCCTTGCGCGCCTTGCGCATTTCGAGCGCACGGATTGCCTTCACGCGCTCGTTCTGCAGGCTCGTGATCGCCTTCGGTTGCAGCATCACGCCGCGCTCCACCGTGTGAAGAGCGAAGCGGGCACCGCCCGTTCGCCGCGTTCCTCGCGGATCGCAAGCTCCCCCGACTGGAACGTGCCGCCGCGCTCCGCCAGCACCTCGCGGCAGAGTTGATCGAACGCCAGCGCCGAGGCGCGAATGGCATAGACCGTGAGCACCAGCGAAGCGCCCGGCGCCAGCAGCGCCGCGCAATCCTTCATCAGCAGCGGCAGGCTCGTGAACAGATCCCACACTTCACCATCGGGACCGCGGCCGAACTTCGGCGGATCGACGAGGATGATGTCGTAGCTTTTGCCGCGCCGCACCTCGCGCGCCACGAACTTTGCAGCGTCATCGAGAATCCAGCGGATCGGCGCCGATGTGAGCTTCGATGCAGCCTGGTTCTCCTTCGCCCAGGAGATCGCCTTCTTCGAAGCATCGACATGGGTGACATGCGCCCCCGCGGCGGCGGCAATCAGCGAAGCTGCGCCCGTGTATGCAAAGAGGTTGAGCACCCGCGACGGCTCTGCACTGCCGTTCTTCTCCGCAATGCGCGCCAGCATCCACTCCCAGTGCGGCATCTGCTCGGGAAAGAGCCCCATATGGCGGAAGCTCGCCAGCCGGCAGAGCATCGTCGCCGCGCCGACCTTCACCGGCCAGCTCTCGGGAACCGGCTTGTCGATACGCCAGCGGCCCTTGTCTTCGTCGTCATCGCCCGCGAACACCGCATTGGCGTTGCGCCAGTCGCGTTCGGGCGCGCGCGGCGTCCACAGCGCTTGCGGCTCGGGGCGGTCGACGACGACGGAACCGAACCGCTCGAGCTTGCGTCCGCCGCCGCTGTCGACGAGCGCATAATCGGCAAAGCCCCGCGTCTCGATCAGCTCGAGCTTGGCGGGCGTCGCGGGCATCTGCGCTGCACCTTTCATCTCTAATGATTTCATTCGCACCGCATTAGCCTAAACCGCAGTTAACGTCGCACGGCGATTTCCCCTGCGAGCAGAACGCAGCATGCTTGCCCGGTGCGCGAAACCTTGCGGAGAGCACGGAGGCATCCATGACGACCTGCGCCTGCGGCAATTGCCAGTTTTTCGACACGCAAAGCAAGACGGCCCGTCAAAAAGACCGGGACATCGGCCTGTGCCGGTACAATCCACCGACAGCCCAGGCGGGCGGCACAACCCCCGCGGTATGGCCACTCGTTGAGTCGCGAGACTGGTGCGGGCACTTCGCCGTCACCGTCGAGCGCTTCATGACGGCGGCCGAATAGAGCCGCCGTCCGTGCGTAAGGTCCCGCAACCCGGGCCTTAATCGAGGTCGGCGACCTCGACCGGGCCGCCGCCCTTGATGCGCTGCGCCAGCGCGCTTTCGATGAACGGATCGATCTCGCCGTCGAGCACCGCGTCGGGATCGGTGCTCTGTGTCCCCGTGCGCAGGTCCTTCACGAGCTGATAGGGCTGCAGCACGTAGGAGCGGATCTGATGGCCCCAGCCGATTTCCGTCTTGCTGGCGGCTTCGGCGTTGGCCTTCTCCTCGCGCTTCTTCAGCTCCATCTCGTAGAGGCGCGCCTTCAGCATCGACCACGCGATCGCGCGGTTCTTGATCTGCGAGCGCTCCTGCTGGCTGGCGACCGCGATGCCCGTGGGGATGTGCGTGATGCGCACCGCCGAATCCGTTGTGTTGACGTGCTGGCCGCCCGCGCCGGACGAGCGATACGTATCGATACGGCAGTCGCTCTCGTTGACCTGGATATCGATGTCGTCGTCGATGACGGGATAGACCCAGACGGACGCGAAGCTCGTGTGCCGGCGCGCGTTGGAATCGTAAGGTGAAATGCGCACCAGCCGGTGCACGCCCGATTCCGTCTTCAGCCAGCCGTACGCGCCCTCGCCCTTGATCTCCATCGTGACGGACTTGATGCCCGCCTCTTCGCCCGGACTCTCCTCGAGCGTCGACACCTTGTAGCCCCGCTGCTCCGCCCAGCGCATGTACATGCGCGCGAGCATCGACGCCCAGTCCTGGCTTTCCGTGCCGCCAGCTCCGGCATGCACCTCGATGTAGGTGTCGTTGCCGTCGGCCTCGCCCGAGAGCAGCGCCTCGATGCTGCGCCGCTCCGCTTCCTCGGCAAGCTTTTTGAGCATGGCTTCGCCCTCGGCGACCGAGGCGTCATCGTCCTCCGCTTCGCCGAGCTCGATGAGCGTCACGCCGTCTTCGAGGCTGCGCTCCAGCTCTTGGTAGATGCCGATCGAACGTTCCAGCTGCTGGCGCTGGCGCATTGTCTTCTGCGCCAGCTTCGGATCGTTCCAGAGGCTCGGATCCTCAGCCTTCTTGTTCAGCTCGGCGAGACGTTGCTGGGCAGTATCCCAGTCAAAGATGCCTCCGTAGGAGACCGAGGGCCTCCTTGATGGAATCCACGAGCTTTTGCGGTTCGGCGCGCATCGCTGCCTCCCAGACTTATGCGATTTCAGGGTTTTGCGAGTGATATAATGGGCAGGTGCGCGCCTGTAAACGCGGGGACGCGCCGCACGGCTAGGCCCTTGCCTCAGCTTGCCGTCACAACAGCCACGTCACCACAGACCGCCCGGACCGGATCCGAACGTCGGCGCGCGGCGCTCTTCGGGCCGGTAATAGTCATCGCGCGTGCTGCCGGTGTCGCCGCGCCCGCCGCCCTGATCCGTGAAGCCGATCACGGAGTATGCATCGTCCGGCTCTTCGCCCGGCTTGAACGCTTCCATGATGCTCTGCGGATCTTCCGCGCCTGAGCGAAGGCCCGTGCGCAGGTTGACACGCGCAAGCTTGATCCCCGGAGGAATACGGAACGGCGCGGCAGGCTTATCGGCCAGCGCTTCCCTCATGAAGTCGCCGAACACCGGCGCAGCGAGCTTGCCGCCCGTGTTGCCCTTACCCATCGGCGTTGGCGTGTCGTAACCCATGAAGACGCCGACGACGAGATCGGGCGAATAGCCTACGAACCATGCGTCCTTTTCCTCGTTCGTCGTACCGGTCTTGCCGGCGAGCGGACGCTCGAGCTTCTTCAATGAGGTCGCCGTGCCGCGCTGGATGACGCCTTCCAGAATGGAGGTGAGCTGATAGGCCGTGTGCGGGTCGATGATCTGCACGCGATCATCGAAGATTTCCGGCTCTTCCTGACCGTTCCAGGCTTCGGCGTTACAGCCCTCGCACACGCGCTGATCGTGCCGCCAGACGGTGCGGCCCCAGCGGTCCTGGATACGGTCGATCAGCGTCGCGCGCACCTGGTGCCCGCCGTTCGCCATGGCGCAATATCCAGTCGCGAGCCGCAGCAGCGTCGTCTCGCCCGCACCGAGCGACATCGACAGCACCGGAAGCAGATCGTCGTAGACGCCGAAGCGCTTGGCGTAGTCGGTGATGAGCGGCATGCCGAGATCCTGCGCCAGGCGCACCGTCATCTGGTTGCGCGAGCTTTCGATGCCGAAGCGCAGCGTGGAAGGACCGGCCGAATGGTCTTTCTCGTAGTTCTCAGGACGCCAGATATCCTTGCCCGGCCCCTGCTCGATCTCGATGGGCGCATCGAGAATGATCGACGTCGGCTTGTACCCGTTGTCGAGCGCAGCCGCGTAGACGAACGGCTTGAACACCGAGCCCGGCTGCCGGCGCGCCTGGATGGCGCGGTCGAACTGGCTGATGGAGAACGAGAAGCCGCCCACGTCGGCGAGCACGCGCCCCGTGTTCGGATCGAGCGCGATGATGCCGCCGCCGACCTCCGGGATCTGCATGAGCGACCACACGCCGGTGACTTTGCCCGGATCCTTGGGCGCAACGTAGATGACGTCGCCGGGCTTGATGACATCGGTCATCGTCTTCGGCGCCACTTTCGTCTTGGCCGCCTTCGCCCACTTCACCTCCTCGAAGGTGAGTTCGATGGCTTCGCGCTTGCCGACGAGCGAGCCGTCCTGCTGCTTCTCGGGCCTGAGCCCCACGACGGCCTTGTTGTTCTCGATGCTCAAGACGACGCCGAGGCGCCAGGGCTGAATGTCCGGCGGGCTCTTCACCGCATCGAGCGCCTTGCCCCAGTCGCCGGCGATGTCGAGCTTTTCAACCGGCCCGCGCCAGCCCCGGGTGCGGTCGAAGGCGACGAGCCCGTCGACGAGGGCGCGGCGCGCGGCCTGCTGCAGGCGCGGATCGAGGGTCGTGCGCACCGAAAGGCCGCCACTGTAGAGCTTTTCTTCGCCGAACTGCGCCAGCAGCGTGCGCCGCACTTCCTCGGCGAAGAAGTCCGCAGCGAAGATGTGCGCGCCCGTCTGCCGCAGATTGACGCCGAGCGGCTTGGCCTTTTCCTCCGCCTCTTCCTCCGCGGTGATGTAGCCGTTCTCGTGCATCTGGCCAATGATCCAGTTGCGGCGGGCCAGCGCCTGCTTTTCCCGGCGGAAGGGGTGGTAGTTGTTCGGCCCCTTGGGCAGCGCGGCCAGATAGGCCACCTCGGAGATCGAAAGGTCCTGCAGCTCCTTGTTGAAGTAGCTGAGGCTGGCCGCGGCGATGCCGTAGGCACCGATGCCGAAATAGATTTCGTTGAGGTAGAGCTCGAGGATCTTGTCCTTCGGATAGGCGCGCTCGATGCGGATGGCGAGGATCGCCTCCTTGAGCTTGCGGTCGATCGAGCGCTCCGAGCTCAGCAGGAAGTTCTTCGCGACCTGCTGGGTGATCGTAGAGCCGCCCTCCGCGCGCCGGTCGCTGCCGCTGATCTTCGCCTCGACGATCTTGAAGACCGCGCGCCCGATACCCTGGAAGTCGATGCCGCCATGCTCGTAGAAGCGCTTGTCCTCCGCCGAAAGGAACGCGGCGATGACACGCTTCGGAATCGTATTGATGGGAACGAAGATCCGCCGCTCGCGGGCGTATTCGGCAATGAGCGCGCCGTTGTGCGCATGGATGCGCGTCATCACGGGCGGCTCGTACTTGGCGAGGCTCTCGTAATCGGGAAGATCCTGCGAGGTCTTCCAGAGCACATAGCCCGCGGCTGCCGAGAGGCAGATGAACGCCACGACGCCGGCCGCAAAGCCGAAGCCGAGCAGGCTCAAAAGCAGGCTCTTGCGCCGTTTCCGCCGGCGCGGCGGGGGCGGCGGCTCGGGGGGAAAAATCGGCTCGTGCGGGTATAGGGGCGGCTCGCGCATCAACCTCTAGTTCCGTTAATCCGCAAATGTCGGTTGATCAGGCATTTTCCGCGCGAGGCCATCGGCTGATGGAGGCGCCGCGAAGCAGGCACATTAGCACGGAATGTGGCATCAAGTCGTCGCTCCGCGCAGATTAGATAACGCCGCGCACTTCAGGGCGCCTTTGCCGTGCGGCGAGAGAAATAGGCATCGACCGCCGTTCCGATCGCCGCCGCCACGCGCCGTTGCCAGGCCGCGGAGTTGAGCAGCTTCTCGTCTTCGGGATGGCTCATATAGCCCAGTTCGATGAGCACCGACGGCGTGTCCGCCTGACGCAGCACCTTGAAGGCGGCCGACCGCTGCGGCCGGCCGGAGAGCGAAATGCTGGAGCCGAGCCGTTTCACGAGGATGTTGGAGAAATCCGCCGAGAAATTGGATGTCTCGCGCTTCAGAAGGTCGATCAGGATGCTCCGCACCTCTCCCTCGCCTTCGAAATTGGCCGTCTTCAGGCCGGCGGCGGCATCGGAATTGTTCTCCTTCTCGGCCATCCGCCGCGCCTCTTCGTCCGAGGCCTGCTCGGAAAGAGTGTAGACCGTAGCCCCGCGCACGGTTTGGGCGAGCCCCTTCTGCGCGATGGCGTCTGCATGCAGTGAGATGAAAAGGTCCGCATCGAGATCGCGCGACATCTTGAGCCGCTGATCGAGCGAAACGAAAACATCGGCCTGCCGGGTCATACGTACCTCGTAGCGCCCGCTCGCTGCCAATTGCGCCTTGAGCGCCTGGGCGACCGCCAGGACCACGGTCTTTTCCTTGAGACTGCCGGCGCTCGTGGCCCCCGGGTCGATGCCCCCGTGGCCCGCATCGACGAGAATGAGCGGCTTGGAGCGCTCCTTTCGCGGGGCCGCAGGAACCTGCTTCGGCGCGCCCTGGGCAACCGGCGGATCGGCCCGCGCACTCCCCGTGCCCGCACCGAAAGAGCCGGCCGAGGTCGGCGCCAGCTCGATGACGAGCTCCACGGCATCCCCGCCGCCCTTGGCCGTCATGTTGGCCTTTTTGATGAGAACCGGCCCGGAAGTATCGATGACGACGCGCGCCTTGCCTTCCGCGATGAGGCCGTAGCGGAACGCCTTGGCGAGCCCCTGGGCTTTCTGTCCCGTCCCGTCCGGCAGGTGGAAGGCGACATCGGGAAGGTCGATGATCACGCGATAGGGATCGGCCAGCGTGAAGATTTCCGCGCGCACCCCGCGTGACAGACCCATGCGGAAGGTCGTGAGGCGCTTGTCCCCCGTCAGCTCTGCGCGGCGCGCTTCGACGCCCTTGCGATGCACGCTCGACTGCTGGGCTGACGCCGCGGTGACCGTTGCCACGTGAGCCGGGACGATTGCCAATAGCAGAAAAGCGCCGGCGGCCAGCCACCGGCCCGCATCATGTTGCAGATGCTTCCCCATTCCCCCCTCGACCCTTCAAAAAGGGCGTCTACGACCCCATTTTAACCAAACGTTTCCCGATTTCGCTACAAATTGCATATGGTTGGCCGGGATGCTGCCCAGCGGCACCTTATAACACGCTTGCAAGCATACCGGCGAACCCGTACTTTCTGTTTCGTTGATGCAGTGGCGCTCTTGCTGGGACAATTGTGCGCCGCAAGAACGAGTAGGATGGGCAACCGTCCCATTGGTTCGCGCCGGTTCGCCGCTCCCTGTTAGGGAAGAAGTCGCTGCAGCCTGACGATCGAGTGGTTCGCCCTGCGCCCGCATGCCTGCGCTCCGGGTCTTTCCGACGGCGGAGCCTTTGCCTAAGGGCCAAGCTTGCGAACGGCGTGACGTAAACCGCTCGATACAGTGGCAATCATCGCCTGTGCGCTCCGCGATTTCGCCCGGGAAAGGCAGGCGGGCGGAGCAGGCGGAGTACCGCCCGGCGCCCTCTCCGACATGGGGCAACCAGCGGCAGCGTGAATGCTCGCTTCCGCGTCCGACCGTTGAAAGATCTTGCAATGCTGAACTTCGGCACCAGCCATCTGCAGGCTCCAGCGCGCTACCGTCCGCGCTGCGGGGCACATCCGGCTTCGTCCGGCTGCGGGAAGCTGCGCGCCGAACCTTCCCCCACCTTTCTCAAGCAAACCCGAAAAATGATGCGCGCCCCTGATTGGCGCCGCTCCGTCCTTGATCCACTTCGCGCGCGAAATGGGTCCGCAAGCGGCAGAGGGGCCAGCCGGCGCGCCAAGGAACACGTCACATGTCCAACAACAACAAGATGCTTATCGATGCCACGCATCCGGAGGAAACCCGGGTCGTGGTGCTCCGCAATGGCCGGGTAGAGGAGTTCGATTTCGAATCCGCCGCCCGTAAGCTTCTGCGCGGAAACATTTATCTCGCCAAGGTGACGCGCGTTGAGCCGTCCCTGCAGGCTGCCTTCGTCGAATACGGTGGCAACCGCCACGGCTTCCTGGCCTTCAACGAGATCCACCCGGACTACTATCAGATCCCCATGGCCGACCGGCAGGCCCTCCTCGACGAGGAAGCCGCCGCCGAAGCCGCCGAGGAAGCAGCGGTCGACGCCCACGCCGAAGCGCTTGCGCGGCGCCGTCAGTCGTCGTCGGAATCCGATGACGACGACACCGTCGATGTCATCGAGCCGCATGACGACGACGACCACGGCGATGCCGACAGCGACGGCGATGACGGCGAGGATGCCGCTGGCGACGACGAGACCGCCGTCCCGCGCACCAAGGCCGAAGCCTTCCCCGCCGACGAGCGGCTCTCCGCTGCGCCCGAGCACGATGGTGGCGCTTCCCTCGCCGCCAACGAGAACACGGCTGAAGCCCCTTCCGCCGATACCGGCGATGACGCTACCCCCACCGGCGCTGACAATGACACCACGGGCGATGTCGAAGCCGGTACCGTAGAATCCGTCGGGCCCGAGGCCAACGGCGCGCATCCGGAAGTCGAGCGCGTCGAGCAGGTCTCCACGGCCGAAGATGCCCTCGAGGAGCTGCCGTCCCGCCCGCGCCGCCGCCCGCGCAGCTACAAGATCCAGGAAGTCATCAAGCGCCGGCAGGTCATCCTCGTTCAGGTCGTCAAGGAGGAGCGCGGCAACAAGGGCGCTGCCCTCACCACCTATCTCTCGCTCGCCGGCCGCTACACCGTTCTGATGCCGAACACCGCCCGTGGCGGCGGCATCTCGCGCAAGATCACCAACCCGCAGGACAGAAAGCGCCTCAAGGCCATCGCCGCCGAGCTGGAAGTGCCGGAGGGCATGGGCCTCATCATCCGCACGGCGGGTGCCGCACGCACCAAGCAGGAGATCAAGCGCGACTTCGAATACCTGCTGCGCCTATGGGAGAGCGTCCGTGACCTCACCCTGCAGAGCCAGGCGCCGAACCTCGTCTACGAGGAAGGCGATCTCATCAAGCGCTCGATCCGCGACCTCTATAACAAGGACGTGGACGAAGTGATCGTCGCCGGCGGGGAAGCCCACCGCGAGGCGAAGGACTTCATGCGCATGCTCATGCCGAGCCATGCGAAGAACGTCACGCTCTACCAGGAGCCCGAGCCGCTCTTCACGCGCTACCAGATCGAGCGTCAGCTCAACGCGATGTTCAGCCCCTACGTGACGCTGCGCTCGGGCGGCTATCTCGTCATCAACCAGACCGAGGCACTCGTCGCCATCGACGTCAACTCCGGCAAGGCGACGCGCGAGTTCTCCATCGAGGAGACCGCCCACCACACGAACCTCGAAGCGGCTGACGAGATCGCCCGCCAGCTGAAGCTGCGCGACCTCGCCGGCCTCATCGTCATCGACTTCATCGACATGGAGGAGAAGCGCAACAACCGCGCCGTGGAGCGCCGGTTGAAGGAAGCGCTGCGCTTCGACCGCGCCCGCATTCAGGTGGGCCGCATCAGTCACTTCGGCCTTCTGGAAATGTCGCGCCAGCGCCTGCGCACCGGCGTGCTCGAAGGCTCCACCTCGCAGTGCCCGCACTGCCAGGGCACCGGCATCATCCGCTCCACCGAGAGCGTGGCGCTCGCCGTGCTGCGCGGGCTCGAGGACGCCATCATGGCCGGCTCGCGCGCGCCGCTCATCGCGACGACGACGCCGACGGTTGCGCTCTACATCCTCAACAACAAGCGCCCCTTCATCATCGACATGGAGACCCGCCTGGGTCTGCCGATCCTGGTGACGGGCTCCGACAAGCTCGCGGGCGCCAACTTCACGATCGAGAAAGCCGCGGCGCCCGCGCTGGCCCCCCGCCGCGCCGAGCGCAACGTCGTCAATATGGAATCCGGCTTCGAGAGCGACGAGGACGGCGGCGCGTACGAGAGCCGCGAGCACGCACACAGCCATACCCACGGTCACGACGAGCAGGAGCGCGGCGGTTCCGAGGAGGGCGGCTCACGGCGCCGCCGGCGCCGCCGGCGCGGAGGACGTCGCGGAGACCGCGAGCCCAACGGGGATCGCGAGATCAACGGCAGCGCCTACATGGCGGATGCGAATGGCGCCGACGCCGACGCTGGCGACTATGCCGACGACGGCGACATGCCCGTCTCCGAGCACGATACGTCCGAGGACGTTTACGAGGTGCACGGCGAAGACGCGCCGGAGCATGGCGCCGAAACCCGTACCGAGGAAAGCGGCGAGCGCCCCAGCCGCCGCCGCCGTCGCGGACGCCGCGGCGGACGTCGCGGCCGCGAGCGTAACGGTCACCGTGGAGACGAGCTGCACGCCGAAAACGGAGCGGGCAACGCGGACGATGCCGACGGAGACCGCGATCAGCCGGACTATTACACCACGGTTGGCGATCATCCGGAGAGCGCAGACGACGATCATGCTCCGGCAGGCGAGCCCTCTCGCCACCGCGACGCCGGGCATGGCGAAGCCGCCACGGCGCGCCATGAGGCTCCGGCCGTCGCAATGCCGGCGTTTGCCGAAGGCGGCCATGCCGTTTCCGAAGTCGACGTGATCATCGCCGAGGACCAGCAGCCCGAGCCCGTCGAGGCGCCTCCCGCCCCGCGTCGGACGCGCGCCTCCCGCGCCGCGGCAGCCGCCGCCGCCGCGAATGGCGAAGCGGCTGAAACCGAGACAGCCGAAAGTGAGGCTGTGTCCGCTGAGCCTGCCGCTCACCAAGAGGAGACGCCGGTTGCAGCCCCCGCCGGCGAGGCAGAACCGGCCCACGAAACGCCGGCACCTGCGCCGCGCCGCTCCACAGCATCGAGCGAGCCGCGCCTCGAGCGCATCGTCATCGGCGAGCAGAGCGAAACGGAAGCCGTAGCGGAAGAGGACGCTTCCGCAGCCGCAGCGCCTGCACGTAAGGGCTGGTGGCAGCGCAAGCTCGGTGGCGAATGATTTGCCCGGCCGCGCCGTGCTGAAACGCAAATCGATACGATCTTGAAAGCAGAAGGGCCGGAGCAGCGATGCTCCGGCCCTTCGCAATTTCATGCGGCGAATTCAATCGCCGCCCCGGCGCATCCGATCTATTGAGGCCCGGCGCCGTAGCCGCCATGGCCGTGGCCCTTGCCGAAGCCGCGGTGCATTGCCCAGCCCTGTCCGTGGCCGTGTCCACGCTTGCCGCCGGCGAAATGACCGAGCACCTTGCCTGCAACCGCCTTCTGCTCATCGCTGAACGAGGCATAGAGCGGCTTCAACGTCTCGGCGAACTCCTTCGACTTGGCAGCGCGCTCGGTGAGACGCTCGGCCATCTTCGTCATGCGCTCGCTGCGCTCTTCGATGCGTTCGGGAAGGGCTTTACGCTCGCGCTTGGCATCCTCGCCCTTGGCTTTGCGCTCTGCGCGGCGTTCGTCAGCTTTCGCCTGCCAGTCTTCACGCGCCTTGCGGCGCTCCTCGAAGCGGGCGCGGATCTTCTCCTCGACCGGTGCCCACAGCTTCTCCTGTTCCGGCGTCAGCTTTAATGCAGCCTTCGCCATGGCAATGCGGCCGTCCTCGAGGCGGGAGATGGTTTCGGCTGACGGCCCGCGTTGCTTCTTGCTCTGCTCGACGTTGGGCTGCTCGCCGGGCGCCTGCTGCGCGAGCACGATGGTGGCCGGGACGGTCGCGGCCATCAACGCAACGGCAAGCGCACGTGACAGATTGTTCATGTTGCTACTCCTGATCCTTCCAGCAGCAGCAGCGCATCGCTTTGCGCCGCTGTTGGATCAAGAACGCAAGCTCCCCTAGCGATCCGTCGCTCGTCGCTGCGCAATGGGCGAACGGTTTACCGCCGGTTACGAGCCCATGCCTTGAGGCGCGCGGCGGCCTCGGCCATATCGGCCGGCGTACCCGCGTAAGAGAAGCGCAGAAAACGGTGTCCATTCTTGGCATCGAAATCTGTGCCCGGCGTAACGGCAACCCCGGCTTTCTCGAGCAGCGTGCGCGACAGCGCTAGCGAATCTTCGGCCAGGTGGCGAACATCGCAATAGAGATAGAATGCACCATCGGCCGGTGCGAACGTTGTAAAGCCCGCTTCCGGCAACTCCCTCAGCAGCAGCGTCCGGCTTTCCGCGTAGGCATTTTTGTTCGCCTCGAGCTCGGCGCGCGCATCGAACGCGCCCAGCGCGGCGGCCTGCGAGATGGAGGGCGGAGAGATGTATAGATTCTGCGCCAGACGCTCCACGGGACGCATGAGGTTCGGCGGCACGATCATCCAGCCGATGCGCCAGCCCGTCATCGAGAAATATTTCGAGAAGCTGTTGATCACGACAACGTCATCGGCATAGGCCAGCGCCGTCGCGGCGGCACCCGTGTACGTGAGCCCGTGATAGATCTCATCGGAAACGAGCCGCACGCCGTTCGCGCTGCAAGCCTGCGCCAATGCTCCGAGCCGCTCCGGCGAGATCATCGTGCCCGTCGGATTGGCCGGGCTCGCGATGAGCAAGCCCTTGATGCCCTCGTTGCGCGCAGCGCGCACGACATCGTCTGGATTGGGCATCCAGCCGGTTGCGGGTCCGGTCTCGATCAGCACCGGCCGCTGGCCCAGCGCGCTCAGGATATGCCGGTAGCAGGGATAGCCCGGCGAAGGCAGCGCCACGGCATCGCCCACGTCGAAGAGCGCCAGGAACGCGAGGACGAAGGCCGCCGACGATCCCGCCGTGACCGCGATGCATTCCGGCGCGACGCAAACGCCATACCAATCCGCGTAGTGGCGCGCGATCCGCGCACGCAGCTCATCGTTGCCGAGCGCCATCGTATAGCCGAGCGTTTCGCGCTCCAGCGCCCGGGCAGCCGCCTGCCGCGCGGTGAGCGGCGCGGGCGTTCCCGGCTGGCCGACCTCCATGTGCACGATGTTGCGGCCCGAATTTTCGGCCGCGAGCGCGGCGCGCATCACGTCCATGACGATGAAGCTCGGCACCGCGCTGCGGGCTGACGCCGGGCTATCCGCATGACCGGGAATGGCCAATGCCGCTGCCGCCCGCCGTTCCGTCTGATCCGCCATCGGGTATTCCATTGCGCATATGTAAGGTGATGGGCGATACACGCCCAAATGCTGCCTGCCGCCGCAATTAGAATGGCTTACGCAAAACGAGACCGCGGCGTCGCATGTTGGCCTTATAGGCCGTGCACCGCACGCCATCCAGGCTTGCGTTGACGCCGCCGAGGCCCCTAACTAGGGTCCAGTCAACCGCCGCAATTCCTTGTTGGAGCGCAAGGTCCTGCTAGCAATGCTGTCAAATGCCGTGACGAAGTGGCCGAAGGCCGCCGCGCTGTGTGGGCTGGTCGCCGCCGCGACGGCACTCCTGCCCCAGCCCGCGTCGGCGCAGAACGTGCCGCTCATTCGCGACACCGAGATCGAGAACATCCTCAACGACTATGCCAGCCCGCTCTTCAAGGCGGCCGGTCTCGGCTCCGGGCGCATTCGCATGCGCATCGTGCAGAACGATGCCTTCAACGCCTTCGTGCTCGACGGCAAGAACGTGTTCGTGCACACGGGCACGCTGATGCAGGCCAACACGCCGAACGAAGTGATCGGCGTCATCGCCCACGAAACCGGCCACATCACCGGCGGTCACATGGCCGCCCTGCGCGCGCGTATCGCCAAGGATCAGACACGCGCCCTGCTCGCGCAGATTCTCGGCATCGGCCTCATGGTCGCCGGCGGCGTCTCGGGCGCTGAAGGGCTCGGCGGCGCGGGGCAGGGCGTCCTCTTCGGCGGCAATGAAGTGATCATGCGCTCCCTGCTCGCGGAACGCCGTCAACAGGAATCGGCGGCCGACCAGGCGGGCCTCACTTTCCTCAACGCCACGAAGCAGTCCGGCCGCGGCATGCTGACGACATTCGAGCGCTTCGCCGCGCAGGAATATATTTCCGACGCGCAGAAGGACGCCTTTGCCCGCAGCCATCCCCTCTCCACCGACCGCCTCGCGCGGCTGCGGAAGCTCGTCGAGACGAGCCCCTACTACGGCAACAAGGACAGCGCCGAACTCCAGCTCCGCCACGACCTGATGCGCGCCAAGCTGTCCGGCTACCTCGAAAAGCCGCAGACGGTCTTCAACCGCTATCCCGCCAGCGACCAGTCTCTGCCCGCGCGCTACGCCCGCGCGCTCGCCCGCTTCTTCCAGGGTGGCCCCGGCGCGCTTGAGGCCGCCCTCGCCGACGTGGATGGTCTCCTGGCGACGAGGCCTAATTACCCCTACTTCTGGGAGGTGAAGGGCGACCTTTTGATGCGCGCCGGCCGTACGGGTGACGCCGTCGCCCCTCTGCGCCAGGCCCTGAAACTCGATCCCAACGCCAGCTTGATCCGTGTTCAGCTCGCCGGCGCCCTGCAGGAGAGCCAGGGTGACGCGGCCATCGCGGAATCGGTGGCCCTCTTGCGCAAATCCTTGATTGACGATGAAAATTCGCGCGCTTATCGCCTGCTGGCGAATAGCTATTATAAGCAGGGCAAGCGACCGGAGGCCGACGCGATGATCGCGCAGGCCTATTTCCTGGAGGGCAACCTGAAGCAAGCACAGCTCTTCGCCAAGCGCGCGCAGAGCAAGCTGCGTCAGGGAACGCCCGAATGGCTGAAGAACGACGACATCATCAACTACAAACCGCAAACCTGATCGCAGCGCCGACCGACGCGTGCCGCGACAGCTCCGCAAGAGGCTAACCGCATGTCCGTAAACCCCCGCCCGCCACTGTTGCGCGTTCTCGCCGAGAAGCGCGCCGCATGGCTCACCATCCCGGCCATCGCGGCCCTTGCAGGCCTCGTGCTGCTCGGCCAGTCGGTCGTGACGAGCCCCGCCACAGCCCAGGCGCCGCAGCACGAAACCACGACCGCCGCCGCGCCGCCCTCTGTGCAGACCCCGCCTGTCGCTCCCGCACCCGGCGATTTCTCGCCCCAGCAGCGCCAGTCGATCGAGAAGATCGTCAAGGATTACCTGATCGCAAATCCGGAGATCTTCCTCGAGGTCCAGACGGCTCTCGAAAGCAAGCTCGAGCAGCAGCAGGCCGAACGCCTCAAGGCCGCCATCGCGGAGAACGCCCGCGACATCTATCGCGATCCCGCCGCCGACGTCGCCGGCAATCCGCAGGGCGACATCACCGTCGTCGAGTTCTTCGATTACAACTGTGGTTACTGCAAGCGCGGCCTGCACGACGTGATCAAGCTGATCGAATCCGACCCCAAGGTGCGCGTCGTATTCAAGGAGTTGCCGATCCTCTCGAAGGGTTCCGAGGAAGCTTCCCGCGTCGCCATCGCCGCCGGCAGGCAGGGCAAGTACTGGGACATGCACAAGGCCATGCTGGAAGCCAAGGGCGTGATGAACGAGGCCAACGCCCTCCAGATCGCGACCAAGCTCGGCCTCGACATGGACAAGCTCAAGAAGGACATGGCGTCCCCTGAAGTGCAGGCGGAAATCGAGAAGTCCGAGGCCCTGGCCAAGAAGATGGGCGTCAACGGCACGCCGCACTTCCTTGTCGGCAACCGCGCCATTCCCGGCGCCCCCGAGGACCTTTACGAGCAGCTCGCCAAGAACGTCGGTGAGCTACGCAAGGACGGTTGCGCCTACTGTTAATCCCCCACCGGGACATCGCCGCACGCCATCAGCGCCTCGATCGACGTTGGATGGCGCACCGGCGCAAAGTGTTAAGGTGTACCTTCACCGCGGGCCGCGGTCTCCCTTCCGCGCCCGCGGGAAAGCTGGTAGATGGGGGCCGTCGCCCGCGCGCCGGCTCCTCGCCGGCCGACGTTCGGGTCTCAGCAAGGATCCCATGGCCAAGCCGATCTACGTCCTCAATGGACCCAACCTCAACATGCTCGGACTGCGCGAGCCCGCCATCTACGGGACGGACACGCTCGACGACGTGCGCAAAAAAGCCGAGGTGCGGGCCAAGGATCTGGGACTGACGGTCGACTTCCGCCAATCCAACAGCGAGGGTGAGCTCGTCACCTGGATCCAGGAAGCGCGCGACAAGGCCGACGCCATCATTTTGAATGCAGGTGCTTATTCTCACACCTCGATTGCCATTCTCGACGCCCTCCAGGCGGCCGAGCTTCCGGTCATCGAGGTGCACCTGTCGAACCTGTTTCGCCGTGAGCCATTCCGGCAGCATTCATACGTCTCGCAGGTAGCCAAGGGCCTGATTTGCGGCCTGGGCGCCAAGGGATACGAACTGGCCCTCGAGGCGCTGGCCGATCTTCTGGCACAGGCGCGTCGTGGCTAAGAGGACCGAGCGGAAAGCAAAGCCGCACAAGAAGGAAAAGCGAAGCATGACGGGTAAGGACAAGGGCGAGACGGCGGGGGACGAGCAGCGGTTGATCCGTCAGCTCGCCGACCTGCTCAATGAGACGGGGCTGAGCGAGATCGAGATCGAGAAGAGCGGGCTCAAGGTCCGCGTCGCGCGCACGCTCAACATCCAGTCCACGGTCGCCGCCGTGCCGGCCGCGCCCGCCGGTACCCCCGCTGCCGCAGCGGCCCCGGCGAAAGCCTCAGATCCCGCCAAGCATCCCGGCGTCGTCAAATCGCCGATGGTCGGCACTGCCTATCGCTCGCCCGAGCCGGGTGCTCCGTCCTTCATCGAGGTCGGCGCTCAGGTTTCGCAGGGCGACACGCTCTTCATCATCGAAGCCATGAAGACGATGAACCAGATCCCTGCTCCGCACGCCGGCAAAGTGACGGCGATTCTCATTGAAAACGGCCAGCCCGTTGAATTCGGCGAACCGCTCGTCATCATCGAATAAGGGAGACGGGCCGCAGGCATCGGGCAGCAGGCAGTGGATGTTGAGCCTCAATCATCTCCGCCGCCGGTTGCCCACTGCCCGCAGCCCTCGCAACGAATGTTCGACAAAGTCCTGATCGCCAACCGGGGAGAGATTGCACTGCGCATCCAGCGCGCATGCAAGGAACTCGGCATCGCCACCGTCGCCGTGCATTCGACCGCCGACGCCGACGCCATGCATGTCCGTCTCGCCGACGAAAGCGTGTGCATCGGTCCTCCGCCCGCCGCCGAGAGCTATCTCAACATTCCGCGCCTGCTCGCAGCCTGCGAGATCACCGGTGCGGACGCGGTGCATCCGGGGTACGGCTTCCTGTCGGAGAACGCGCGCTTCGCGGAGATCCTCGAAGAGCATCAGATCACCTTCATCGGCCCGACGTCGGATCACATCCGCATCATGGGCGATAAGATCGAAGCCAAGGAAACGGCCAAGCGTCTCGGCATCCCGGTGGTGCCCGGCTCAGAAGGCGCCGTCACCAGCGAAACCGAGGCGATGAAAATCGCCAAGGACATGGGCTTTCCGGTGCTGATTAAGGCAACCGCCGGCGGCGGCGGTCGCGGCATGAAGGTGGCGCACACGCCGGCAGACCTCGGCCTCGCTCTCTCGACCGCCCGCTCCGAGGCGAAGGCCGCATTCGGCAACGACGCGGTCTACATCGAGAAATATCTGCAGAAGCCCCGCCACATCGAAGTGCAGGTGTTCGGCGACGGCCAGGGCAACGCGATCCACCTCGGCGAGCGCGATTGTTCCCTCCAGCGCCGCCACCAGAAGGTGCTCGAGGAAGCGCCGTCTCCCGCCCTCAATGCCGCCGCCCGCTCCAAGATCGGCGAGACGGTTGCCGCGGCCATGCGCAAGATCAAATACCGCGGCGCCGGCACCGTCGAGTTCCTCTTCGAGGACGGCGAGTTCTACTTCATCGAAATGAATACCCGTCTCCAGGTGGAGCACCCGGTCACCGAGGCGATCACCGGCATCGACCTGGTGCTGGAGCAGATCCGCGTGGCCTCCGGCGCCAAGCTGTCGCTGGAGCAGAAGGACATCACCTTCTCCGGCCATGCCATCGAGTGTCGCATCAACGCCGAGAACCCGCGCACCTTCCGCCCCTCGCCGGGCCAGATCACCTACTGGCACCCGCCGGGCGGTCTCGGCGTGCGTGTCGATTCGGGCGTCTACCAGGGCTATCGCATCCCCCCCTACTACGACAGCCTCATCGGCAAGCTGATCGTGCACGGCAAGACGCGCAACGAATGCCTGATGCGCCTGAAGCGGGCCCTGTCGGAGTTCGTCATCGACGGCATCGAGACGACCATCCCGCTCTTCAACGAGCTGATCCAGCAGCAGGATATCGCCAACGGCCTCTACGATATCCATTGGCTCGAAAAATACCTCGCCCAGTCATAGTTTGGTCGTCGACACAGACGATTGACGATCGTCGGGAGAGTTTCCACGTTAGTCTGCTCCGGGAAGGAGCAGGCTGGACCGACGGCAGACATGGCTTCGCGCGACGACATCGTCATCGAGATCACCCCGCAGGTGCTGCTGAAGGCGTACACCTGCGGCATCTTTCCGATGGCGGAAAGCGCTGACGATCCCGCCCTCTATTGGATCGAGCCGCAGCATCGCGGCATCCTGCCCCTCGATGGCGTCCATGTGCCCAAGCGCCTCGCCCGCACGCTGCGCACCACCCATCTCACCGTCAAAGTGGATAGCGACATCGAGGGCGTGATCGAGGGCTGCGCCGCCTCCCGCCCCGGGCGCCGCTCAACCTGGATCAACGAGCGCATCCGCGGCCTCTACCGGGACCTGTTCAGCCTCGGCCATTGTCACACGGTCGAAACGTGGGACGCAGGCCGTCTCGTCGGCGGGCTCTACGGCGTCGCCCTCAACGGCGCCTTCTTCGGCGAGAGCATGTTCTCCTACGAGCGGGACGCCTCGAAGATCGCGCTGGTATATCTGGCCGCACGGCTCCGCTTCGGCGGCTTCCGGCTGCTCGACACGCAGTTCGTCACCGATCACCTGCGCCAGTTCGGCACCGTCGAGCTCAACCGCGAGGAGTTCCATCGCCTGCTGGAGAAGGCGCTGGACGCGGACGCGGATTTCTTCGCGCTGCCCCTCGACGCGAGCGCCGAGCGCGTACTCTCCATCCTCGAAACGGCCCGCGCGCCCCGCTGACCTTTCCGCCCTGTTACGCGGGGAACAGCGGCACCGCGCGGAGGGCTCTATCCCTATCCCTGCGAGATGGCTCCGACGAACTGGGTGCCCTCGCTTGAAGGGCGGCCGCTGGCGCCGTCGCAATGGGACAGGAGACGACGACAATGACCTCGAAGCTGCATGCCGCACTGCTCGCCGGCTCCGCTGCAATCGTCTTCGCGATCGGAACCCTCTCCGCCCAGGCCGACAGCGGTAAAGCCTTGCGCGCGGCTCAGCAGCCCCCCGCCGCGCTCGATGCCGCAACGGACGCCGACGAGATCGCATCGACGAGCCGCACGGTAAGCGGCACCGCGACGAGCGCGCTCGACGATGCCGGCGCTTCCGAAATTCTCGACGTGCTGATGGCCGCCATCGGCGCGGCGACAGAGGAATAACCGGCGGCCGCGCTCGCCGGTCACGTGTTATCCGGCCGGACGGCTTCCCCCCGTCCCCTCCGGCCGGCTCCCGCCCTCCAGCCACCACACCCGGCTGGAGGGCACATCCTATTTCCCATGAGCCGGCAGTGCGCGCGGCGGGTTTCCCCACCACGATCGCCTCGGACCCTATCGGTTCGATCACGCGCTAGATCGTATCGGCGTCGCTCACATCCACGACGATCGGCGCCTTATAGTGTTGCGTGCGCGCCCATCAGCGTGCCGCGCAGCTGAACATCCCTGCCGACGAGCCCGCGCGGCGTGGCCTGCACACCGCCATCGCAATGCTGGCGCCAAGCGTCAGTGCGGCACAGTGAACGAAATCGCAACTCAGAGACCATCCCCGGCTCCAAAGTGTATAGTTGGCTGACAATGATGGACGAGCCCACCATAGGAGCCCCGGCACCCGACGAGCTCCCCGCGGTCGCGAACCTCTTCCAAGCCTATGCTGCCACGCTTCCCGTGGATCTCAACGCGCAGCGGTTCATCCCGGAGGTGGCGAACCTTCCCGGAGCCTATGGAGCGCCGGACGGCGCGCTTCTCATCGCCCGTGTCAACGATGGCGCAGCCCTCGGATGCGTCGCGCTCCGCCGTCTCGATGACGCCGCATGCGAGATGAAGCGGCTCTATGTCGATCCCGCCGCACGCAGCTCAGGGCTCGGCCGCGCGCTCCTCGAGGCAGCTATCAAAACAGCGCGCCGCCTCGGCTATCGCGAGATGAAGCTGGATACCCTGCCGCACATGCTAGCGGCACGCGCGCTCTATCGCCGCTTCGGCTTCAAACAAATTGCACCCTACGGCAGCCATCCCTATCCCGGTTTGATATGCCTCGGCCGGTCTCTCGACATCGACGATTGAGCCGAGCCGAGCGGGAGAGAATTGCCGTGGCCAAGGCGACGCGCGCGACGCAAATGCTGGAGAAGCACGGTGTGGGATTCACCGTGCACACCTACGATTACGATCCCGACACCCAGCGCACTGGCCTGCAGGCAGCCGAGGCACTCGGTGAAGCCCCCGCGCGCGTCTTGAAGACGCTCATGGCGCTCGTGGACGGCAAGCCCGTGTGCGCTATCGTCCCCTCCGACCGCGAGGTCTCGATGAAGAAGCTCGCGGCGGTCTTCGGCGGCAAGAGCGCACAGATGATGAAGCCCCCCGATGCGGAGCGTCTGACGGGCTACAAGGTCGGCGGCATCAGCCCCTTCGGACAGATGCGTAAAGTTCCGGTGGCGATGGAGGAAGCCGCGCTCGCGCACGGGCTCGTCTACATCAACGGCGGCCAGCGCGGGTTGCAGGTGCGGCTCGCGCCACGCGATGCCGCGGCGGCGCTGGACGCGACGATAGCATCACTGATTACCCAGGATCGAGACGCGGGTTAAGGCTCCGGCGACGTCCACAGCCGTTGCGACGCGGCGGATCCACGGCGTTAGCGCCGCAGCACTGGACGATCCGTATTAGCGCCCCCACTTCTCAGCGTGGCTTGGCACATTCGGTGAGGACATGGCGCAAACTCTGGAGCTGGGGCTCGATACCTTCGGCGACGTCACGAAGGCGGCGGACGGCAGCCTGCTTCCGCACGCCGAAGTCGTACGCAACGTCATCGCTGAAGCCGTGCTCGCCGATCGGCTCGGCCTCGATTTCTTCGGCGTCGGCGAGCACCACCGCGCCGACTTCTCCATCTCCGCGCCCGATGTCGTGCTCGCGGCCATCGCCGGGCAAACGGAGCGCATCCGGCTCGGCTCCGCTGTGACCGTCCTCAGCTCCGATGATCCCGTGCGCGTCTTCCAGCGCTTTTCGACATTGGATGCCGCATCGAACGGCCGCGCCGAAGTCATCCTCGGGCGCGGATCTTTTACGGAATCGTTTCCGCTCTTCGGCTACGCGCTCGGCGAGTACGACAAGCTGTTCACCGAAAAGCTCGATCTCTTCGTGAAGCTCTTGCGCGAGGACGAGGTGACATGGCGCGGCGAAACACGCGCGGCGCTCACGAAGCAGCGCATCTTTCCGCCCATCGAGCGCGGCACGCTGACGACCTGGATCGGCGTCGGTGGCAGCCCCGAATCCGTTATTCGCGCCGCGCAATACGGCCTGCCGCTCATGCTCGCGATCATCGGCGGCGATCCCAAGCGCTTCAAACCCTACGCGGAGCTCTATCGCAACGCGCTCGGCCAGCTTGGAACGCCGGAATTGCCGATCGGCATTCACTCGCCGGGCTACGTTGCGGACAGCGATGCGCAGGCGCGCGATGAGCTTTGGCCCGACTATAAGCGCATGCACGATCAGATCGGCGCGGAGCGGGGCTGGCCGCCGATGCAGCGCCCGCAGTTCGAGCAGGAGGCGGAACGCGGATCGCTTTATGTCGGCGCACCCGAAACCGTCGCGCGCAAGATCGCCGCGACGGTCAAGGAGCTCGGCGCATCGCGCTTCGATATGAAATACAGTGCCGGAGCCCTGCCGCACGAAAAGCTGATGCGCTGCATCGAGCTTTACGGCACCAAAGTTGCGCCGCTGGTGCGCGAGATGCTCGCCTGAGAAGCGCAGTGGAGACGCCACGCCACGCCGGGTTCCACGCACCCGCAAGACGCCGCCTGCTCACAACGCCATCCCGGCGAGTTCGGGATCTACGCAAGCCGCCCGAAGCAACGCATATTAAATAGGAGAGGCATCCGCCGCAGTTTTGGGCGCTGCTTCGGCAAGACCGGCCGCCGTGACGGATGGATGTGAGGCTTGCGGCGCGCCTCGCAACCCGCCTGCATCGTCGTCGCGAACTTACCGCCCGAACGTCGCTTCATAGATCTCCGGCTTGAAGCCGACGAGCAGCTTCCCGTCGCCGAGGTCGAGCACGGGCCGCTTGATAAGCGACGGCTGCGCCACCATCAGCGCGATCGCCTTCGCCTCGTTCAAGCCCTGCTTATCGCTGTCGGAGAGCTTACGAAATGTCGTCCCGGCCCGGTTGAGCAGCGTCTCCCAGCCGGCCTTCCTGCTCCACGCCTGCAGTCGCTTGGCGTCGATGCCGGCCTTCTTGTAATCGTGGAATTCATACCCGACGCCATGGCTGTCGAGCCACGCCCGCGCCTTCTTCATCGTATCGCAGTTCGGAATGCCATAGATCGTCACGGGCTTCACGGCCGTTCCTCACTCCCACTCGATCGTGCCCGGTGGCTTCGAGGTGATGTCGTAGACGACGCGGTTGATGCCGCGCACCTCGTTGATGATGCGCGTGGCGGTCGGCCCGAGGAATGTGTGCGGGAAGTCGTAATAGTCGGCCGTCATGCCATCCGTCGACGTCACCGCCCGCAGCGCGCAGACATACTCGTAGGTGCGCGCATCGCCCATCACGCCCACCGTGCGCACCGGCAGCAGCACTGCGAACGCCTGCCAGATCTTATCGTACTGCCCCGCCTTGCGGATCTCGTCGAGATAGATCGCATCCGCCTGCCGCAGAATGTTGAGCTTCTCCTCGGTGATCTCGCCGGGGATGCGGATCGCAAGCCCAGGCCCTGGAAACGGATGACGTCCGACGAAGCTTTTCGGCAGGCCCAGCTCACGTCCCAGAGCGCGCACTTCATCCTTGAACAACTCGCGCAGCGGCTCGACGAGCTTCAGGTTCATTCGTTCCGGAAGCCCGCCGACGTTGTGATGGGATTTGATCGTGACCGAAGGCCCACCCGTGAACGACACGCTCTCGATGACGTCCGGATAGAGCGTCCCCTGAGCAAGGAAGTCCGCTCCGCCGAGCTTGCGTGCCTCCTCCTCGAACACGTCGATGAACAGCGCGCCGATCGTCTTGCGCTTCTCTTCCGGATCGCTCTTGCCCGCGAGCGCGGCGAGGAAGCGTTCGCGCGCATCCACATGCACCAGCGGAATGTTGTAATGCTCGCGGAAGAGGCTCACCACCTCCTCGGCCTCGTTCTGGCGCATCAGGCCGTGGTCCACGAAGATGCACGTGAGCTGATCGCCGATCGCCTCGTGGATCAGCACCGAGGCAACGGCGCTGTCGACGCCGCCCGATAGCCCGGAGATGACGCGCGCCCCGCCGACCTGCGCGCGGATCTTCGCAATCTCGGCGCTGCGGAAGTGCGCCATCGTCCAGTCGTTCTTGAGGCCGGCAATCTTGTGCACGAAGTTCGACAACAGCTTCGCCCCATCAGGCGTGTGCACCACTTCGGGGTGGAACATCGTCGTATAGATGTGCCGGGCCTCGTCCGTGGCAACCGCGCAGGGCGCATTCTCGCTCGTCGCTTTGACGGTGAAGCCCTCCGGCAGGCGCGTGACGCGGTCGCCATGGCTCATCCACACCGGGTAACGCTTACCGACTTCCCAGATCCCCTCGAACAGTGCCGAAGGCTCCTTGATCTGAATTTCGGCACGGCCGAACTCCGCCGGATGGCCGCCCTCCACAGCGCCGCCGAGCTGCACAGCCGTCGTCTGCTGGCCATAGCAGATGGACAGGATCGGCAACCCGCTTTCGAAGACCCGCTGCGGTGCGCGCGGCGATCCATCGACCGTCACCGAGGCGGGACCGCCCGATAGCACGATCGCCTTGGGATGGAGACGCTCCAGCGCCTCCTCGGCGCGGTTGAACGGCACGATCTCGGAATAGACGCCCG
>JBIQJE010000041.1:0-5749 GCA_044507625.1 Hyphomicrobiaceae bacterium
ATGCCGCGGCGGCGCGCCTCGCTGACGACGATGCCCGCATCGAAGCGGCCGAGGATCGCCTCGAAGAGGGCGCGGGCGACATCGGTCCGCGCAAGGACGATGATGTGATCGTAGGCGCTGTCGAGCGCATCGAGCGTGAGGTTCAGCCGGTCAGGATCGAGGAGCGTATCGCGATCGAGCACGGCCTTGCCTGCGGGGATGAAGTGCGCTCCGCTGGCAGGAACGCGCGTGACGACATCCTCGAAGCTCGCCTTGCCCTGCAACAGCTCGTTGAGGCCCGCACGCGGCTCCATGCCGATGCTTTCGGCCAGGCCGCGTCCTTCGGGACTCCAATCGACCAGGATGACGTCGGCGCCGGCATCGGCCATCGCCTTCACCAGCTCCACGCCGTCGCCGCCGGCATCGATATAGTCCCCTGCTCCGGTCATCAGCGCGCGGAAGCCGCCGATGTCCTGCGGCTGGGCCATAAGCTGACGCGCGAGATCGCCGACCGACTGCACGATCTGCACACGGGTCGCATCGCGGGCGAGCACGGGTACGAGCGTGCCTCCGGCAATTGCCGTGTCGCCCCTCACCTCGGTCGCGCGGTCGGCAATGGGCGTACGCGCGGCGGTGAACAGCGCCTTGGTCACGACGATGGCGATGCCGAAAAGGAACGTCGCAAGGCCGACCAGCACCGCATACGGAAGCGGCTTGGGGAAGCTCGGGACGCTCGTCGGGCGCGCGATCGAGACGATCTGCGCCTCGACCGGCACGGCACGGCGATCGGCGGCGATGCGGTTCGCCTCGAAGCGGGCCTGGAGGCGCTCCAGCTCGTCGCGCTTTGATTTGGCCACGGCTTCGAGCTGACGCAGCTGAACCTCGTCCTCTCCGGTGCCGACGACCTGCTTCTTCATGGCGTCGAGGCTCTGGCGCGCCGAGGCTTCACGCGTCGCCGCGATGGACGCGCTCTTCTCGATGCCCTCTACGATCTTGCCGACCTCGCTTTTGATCTGGCGCTCAAGCCCGGCGAGATCGGCGCGGAGCTGGCGCATGCGCGGGTGGGCCGGCAGCAGCGTCGCGGAAAGCTCGGAAAGCTGGCGCTCGACACGCACGCGTTGCTGCACGAGGTTCTGGATGAGCGGCGAGCGCTGCACGTCGGGGAGCGATTCCGCATTCCCCGCGCGCACCATCTCGCGCACGGACTGCGCACGGGCATCGGCTTCGCTGCGCGCAGCCTGGGCGCGCGTCAGCTCGGCGTTGAGGTCGGCGAGCTGCTGCTGATTGAGGCCGGTGTTGTTCGGGCCGCCCTTGAAGATATCCGCCTTGGCGCGGAACTGCTCAACCGCGGCTTCGGATTGAGTCACCTCTTTCATCAGCTTGTCGATCTTCGGCTGAAGCGCCTTCTGCACTTCATCGGTTTCCGACAGGCTGCGCTTGGCGAGTGAGGTGCGATAGGCTTCCGCAATGCGGTTCGCGACCTCTGCGGCGAGGGCCGGATCGCTCGAGGTAAAGCGGATGCCGATGACGCGGCTCTCCTTCGGCGAATAGACGTCGAGGCGCTTGAAAAACGCTTTCAGCACGCGGTCCTGCTCGCTCTCGGTAGAGCGGTTGCCGATCGAAAGCGCCGCGAGAATACGACTAAGCTTGCTTGGCTGCGCGAGCGCGTCGTTGAACTCGGGGTTTTTGTCGAGCTTTTCGTCGGCGATGATCTGCAGCGCGAGGTCGGGCGACAGCAGACTGCGCAGATGCGTGTTGATCGCTTCCTTGTCGAGGCGCGAAGCAACGGCATCGGGACTGCGGTCGTTATCATCTTTCGGCGCAACGACCTGGATCTGCGCTTCCGATGTGTAGCGCGGCGGAAACTGAGACAGCACCGCATAGGTGATGGCGCCGGCAGCTACGCCGAGCAGCAGCAGCTTCGGCAAGGCACGGCGCAGCGAGCGCCAAACGGCGCCGAGATCGATGTCGTCGGGAGAGGCGGTAGCCATGGGAGGGAAAGCCACTTCCAAGAGAGCTAAACGTTGCCTCAAATTAGAGCGTCGCTGGGTTGCGATTTGATTAAGCGTTCGATAGCCGGACACTCGCTCAGCTTTTATTAACTCTACCGTCGCAGATTGGGGACCGGTGAAACTCCGTTGGCTCCAGTCCCATGTCCCTGCTGCGCACCGTAACCCTGCTCGCTGTCACAGCCACCCTCCTCGGCGGGTGCGCACAATCGCCGCTGGGTGAACTGGCGGAAGACATCAGCGCACTTTCGGGCATCAGCGTTGCAGCGGCTCCCTCACCCTCCTATCCGACATCCGACGACGGCGCTCCGGTCGATGTCATTCACGATGATCTGCCTGCCGTTGCCGATGCTACCGGCGCGCAGAAGTCGGCAGCGTGGGGCGAAGCGACCGTACAGCCGGCCGTGGCTCACAGCGCCGGCGAGATAACGCGGGCAGCGCTGCGCCCTAGTCTTCCCGTCGACGAGCAGGCGGTTGTCGACAGCGCACCCCCTGCGGCAAAGGCAAAGCCGGTTCAGGTTGCAGGTGGATGGCATGCAGCGCCGCAAATGGTATCGCCCGCTCCCGTTGGCCCGGCACCGGTCGCCTGGGGACCGGCGGTCGTCGTCTCGGGCGACATCTCGGCCGGTCCCGCCGGCCACGAGCCCTACCTCCTCGATACCGGCGACCGGCTGCGCGTATTCATCTACGGGCAGCCCAACCTGTCACGCCTCTATACGGTCGATCAGGTCGGCAACATCGCGGTGCCGCTGATCGGGTCCGTGCGTGCACGCGGGCGTACCACCGTCGAGCTTGAACGGACCATCGCCGCACGCCTCGGGCGCGAATACGTGAAAGATCCGCAGGTCACCGTCGATGTGGCGCAGAACCGGCCATTCTTCATCCTCGGCGAGGTACGCTTGCCCGGCCAATATCCGTTCGTCTCGGGCATGACGGTGGAGCAAGCCGTGGCCATCGGCGGCGGCTATACCGAGCGCGCCAGCCACCGCAGCTACCGCATCACCCGCAAGCTCGGCGCCCTTGTTGACCAAATCGAAGCACCTGGCGACTACCCATTGTGCCCGGGCGATACGGTCTATGTGTACGAGCGCTTCTTCTAGCTTCGCTCCGAATTCCGTGGGATCGCGGAACGACGCAGGCCTTTGTGTGGCGAGATCGGCGTGGGCGAGCGGTTGCGTATCATTCACTGCTTTCGGGCGCCGGTGGGCGGTCTTTTCCGGCACGTGCTCGACTTGAGCGGCGAGCAGGCGGCGCGCGGGCATGCCGTCGGCTACATCATCGATTCCACAGTTGCAGATGCGCTTACCGAGCGGCGCCTGGCCGAGGTCGCGGAGCATCTGGAACTCGGCATCACGCGTATTCCGATGGGTCGGCTGCCGGGTCCACGCGATCTCGCGACGAGCCGCGCCGTGCGCGAAACGGCGCGCGCTCTCGACATCGACGTGTTGCATGGTCACGGCGCGAAAGGCGGCGCCTTTGCACGCCTCGCGGGGCGCGGTCTGCGCAAGCCTGCGCGCAAAGCTGCCGTCTTCTACACCCCGCACGGCGGCAGCCTGCACTATGCGCCGAGGTCCCCCGAGGGATTGATCTATACGGCGGTCGAGAAGCTGCTGGCCCGCTATACCGACGGCCTCATCTTCGAAAGCGACTTCATCCGCCGTGTCTACGATGCGCGCGTCGGTGCGTCCGGGGTGCCGCGGCGCGTGATACCCAACGCGTTGCAACCGGGTGATTTCACGCCACATCGCCCGCTACCCGATGCCGCCGATTTCCTCTTCATCGGCGAGCTACGGCAGCTCAAGGGTGTCGACGTGCTCCTGCAAGCGTTCGCGCGACTCTCGAAAAGCCGCAGCTTGCGCGCGGTCATCGTCGGCGGCGGTCCCGAGGCCGACGCTTTCAAGGCGCAGGCCCGGGAGCTTGGCGTTGGCGATATCGTCACGTTCCCCGGCGCGATGCCAGCGCGGGACGCATTCGCGCTCGGCCGCAACCTCGTCGTCCCATCGCGGGCCGAAAGCATGCCGTACATCGTCCTGGAAGCGGCGGCGGCAGGCATGCCTCTCATTGCAACGGATGTCGGGGGCATCCCGGAAATCGTTAACGGCACCGACACGCCCTTGCTCCCGCCGGGCGACGTTGCGGCGCTCGAAGCGGCGATGGAAAACGCGCTCGCGCATCCCGATGCCGTAAAAATCCGAGCCGAGCGCCTGAAAACATCCGTCGCGGGCCGCTTCACGGTCGCGCGCGCCGTCGAGGACGTGCTGACCTTCTACGACGAGCGTCTCGGCCGCTAACCTTAACTGAAAAGCTTACCGGATGGATTGAGGCGCTTTGCGCGCGCTGGCACGGGACATGCTTTGGACGAGGCGGTTCCCATGTCGTTGTCCGCAAGGTCCTCCGGAAATGCTCGAAGTCGGCTCCTCCTCCGTCCCCACGATCGACATCGCTCGTCAGATCCCCCGTCTCGCCGATTTCCGGTTCAACGACAAGACGAGCCTCGTCTCGATGGTCGTCATCCGGGGCGCGGTGCGGGCGCTCGACTTGGCGATCGTCGCAGCTATCGGATTTGCGGTCGCGATGTTCTACGTCGACGAGCCCGAGATCCTTGCCAATCCCTATTACATGGCCGGCATTCCGCTGACCGCGGCGGCCACCATGATCGGTTTCGACATTTTCGGCCTCTACTCGCGCACCTCGTTCAGCTCCTTCATCCGGCAGATGCCGCGGGTCGTGCTGGCGTGGACGATTGCGTTCGCGCTTCTGATCGCCGGGGCGTTCTTCCTCAAGGCCGGCCATGAGTTCTCGCGCGTCTGGCTCGTCAGCTGGTATGCGGCGGGCCTGGTCGCCCTCCTCTGCGGCAGGGTCGCCGTGACCGCGACCGTGCGCCACTGGACCCGCCAGGGCCGCCTCTTCCGCCGTGCCGCCATCTATGGCGGCGGCCCGATCTCCGAGAAGATGATCGCCGACCTCGAGCGCGATACCGACAGCGACATCCGCATCACCGGCATCTTCGATGACCGCGGCGACGACCGCGTCGAGCGCATCATCGCCGGCTACCCGCGCATCGGCGGCCTGAAGCAGCTCGTCGCCTTTGCCCGCAACTCGCGCCTCGACATGGTGATCGTGGCCCTGCCGATCACCGCGGAGAAGCGCGTGATCGAGGTGACGCGCGCCCTCGCCGTGCTGCCGGCTGAAGTGAAGGTTCCGGCGGGCGCGAGCCAGCTGCGCTTCACCGCGGGCACCTATTCGCACATCGGCAACGTCGCCATGATCGACCTTCTCGAGAAGCCGATCGCCGACTGGGGCGCGGTTGCAAAGTGCATCTTCGACAAGGTGGTCGGCACGCTGGCGCTCCTGGCATTGGCTCCGCTCATGCTGCTCGTTGCCGCGGCCATCAAGCTCGACAGCCGCGGGCCGGTGCTGTTCCGCCAGAAGCGCTACGGCTTCAACAACGAGCTGATCGAGGTGTTCAAGTTCCGCTCGATGTATACGGACCGCTGCGATGCCAATGCGTCGAAGCTCGTCACCAAGGACGATCCGCGGGTCACGCGCGTCGGCCGCTTCATCCGCAAGACGAGCATCGACGAGCTTCCGCAGCTCTTCAACGTGATCCTCGGCAACCTGTCGCTCGTCGGTCCGCGCCCGCACGCCCTCGAGGCGAAGGCTGCCGGCGATCTCTATGACGAGGTCGTCGACGGCTACTTCGCACGTCACAAAGTGAAACCCGGAATTACCGGTTGGGCACAAATCAACGGCTGGCGCGG
>JBIQJE010000008.1:0-13543 GCA_044507625.1 Hyphomicrobiaceae bacterium
GAAGGGCCAGTTATAGCGGCAGCGGCCTTGGGGGAGGTCTCCGAGGCCGCGAAGGATGCGGACATCGGTCAGCCCACCCTCGTGCAGCGAAGCATCGCTGAAATCAAAAAAGGCCACCTCCGCGGCGGCCCAGAAGCGCTCTAGATACGCGCGAGCCGCTGCTCTGTCAACGGAAGGGAGTGCCAACGCAGGGGATTTTGGGCCACGGACTTCGTCGGGCTCCGGACCGGCTGCGCCGCGGAGGGGGCGACAGGCGAGGGGAAACTTCCCAGCCGCGGCAGACACCTGGGGATTGCCTCGTTCCCACGCGGCGGCGAGCGCGCGTTGGGCCTAGAACGCTAGGCAATTCCGCCACTGCGCGGGCCGTTGCGTGTTGCGAATATACCACCTGTCCCGTGGGATGCCCCAAACGGCGGGTGTCCGATCTTGTAGCCTCAATTCTGCCTGTTGTAGGCTTCTACCTGTCACGGCACGAGGTTTCGCGCTCAGCGCACCATCCTCGTCCCAGTAAACGCGTGTGTGCTGGCGAAGCAGTTGCTTCGCCGTGTTGATTTGCGCCCCGCGTCAAGCGTCTTCGAGTACGCGTCTCCTCAGTAAAGCGTCCCCGTAAACTGGCCAGGCATTGGCTTGTCGCGTTCGTCGTAGCGTGCCCGCACGCTCCGCGCCGCGCCCGTGTCTGTCCCGACTGTCAATCGGTGTGCGCCTAGGCTAGCGCGCGCCCCTGATGCTCAGGGAGCGAATTTTTATGGCTTGGACGGATGAGCGTGTGGAGCTGTTGAAAAAGCTATGGGGCGAGGGGCTCAGCGCTAGCCAAATCGCCGGCCGGCTTGGCAGCGTCACCCGTAATGCCGTGATCGGCAAGGTTCACCGGCTCGGTCTTTCCGGCCGCGCCACCACCTCGCGCATGAAAAGCCACCGGCCCCGGCCGCGGATGGCCTCCAAGCGCATGGCCAAGACCCGTTTCGCCACCACCGGCAACCCTGCATTCCGCGCGCTCTATCAGGCCGAGCAGGAAGCCTTCGTTCCGCAGGTGGAAGAGATCGTCATCCCGGTCAAGGAACGTAAGACCATTCAGACGCTGGTCGAATGCTCCTGCCGCTGGCCGATCGGCGATCCGCAGGCCGCGGACTTCCACTTCTGCGGCAAGAACAAGGTGCCGGGTCTGCCCTACTGCGAATTCCACGCCCGCCGCGCCTTCCAGCCGCCGCAGGCGCGCCGCCGCGACCGCGAGATCGTCGAGCCGATGATCGCGATCGATGCCACGCAGACGCGCAAAGAGCCGGCCTGAGGCGCGGACACCCGCAACGATCTCTACGCACGAAAAGCGCCGGGCGATGAGCCCGGCGCTTTTTCTTTGGGTGCGTGTCCCGCGGTGCGATGCAGGGAAGCGCGAAGACCGCTAAAATTGGGCGTGCTGCGCGGCGCAAAAGCGCCGCCGCTCTGGGGCCGTACCTTGGTTCGCAGGCATCAAGCCAGCGGAGCGTGCCGATACATGCAGGCCGCAGAGGCGCGCAGCGCGCGACACCCCAAATTCGCCTCAACGCCAATTTGGCTGGATGTCTTAATCAGGCGTCGCCGAACACGTAGCCGGCCGAACGCACGGTGCGGATCGGATCGCGCTCGTTGCCGCGGATCAGCGCCTTGCGCAGGCGGCCGATGTGCACATCCACCGTGCGCTCGTCTACGAACGCATCGCGGCCCCAAACGCCATCGAGCAGCTGCGCGCGAGACAGGACACGGCCCGGGCTTTCCATCAGGAACTCGAGCAGACGGAACTCGGTGGGGCCGAGCCGCACCTGGCGCAGGCCGCGCATGACGCGATGGGCCGCGCGGTCGAGCTCGATGTCACCAATCTTCAGCACTTCCGCGATACGGTCCGGCGAGGAGCGGCGGAGGATCGCCTTCACGCGCGCCATCAGCTCCGGCAGCGAGAAGGGCTTGACGACGTAGTCGTCGGCGCCGGTGGAGAGGCCGCGGATACGGTCGCTCTCCTCGCCGCGCGCGGTGAGCATGAGGATCGATACGTTGCGCGAATCCGATTTGGAGCGCAGGCGCCGGCACAGCTCGATCCCCGACACGCCCGGCAGCATCCAGTCGAGCACGACGAGATCGGGGCGCTCCTCCTCGAGAAGGATGAGTGCCTCCTCACCCGTCTCGGCGTGCGCTACGCGGAAGCCTTCGGCTTCCAGATTGTAGCGCAGCATCTCCGCGAGCGGAGCTTCGTCCTCGACGATGAGAACCTTAGCGGACATTCCGTTCGCCTTGCCTCCGGGCCGTTACGAAATCAGCGTCGAGCTGGTCTGATCGTCCTTGGGACGATCGTCGGCAATGTTGAAGCCGCGCACCAGGAAGTGGACGGTCTCGGCGATGTTGGTGGTGTGGTCGCCCACACGCTCGATGTTCTTGGCGCCGAACAGAAGATGCGTGGAGATGCCGATGTTGCGCGGATCCTCCATCATGTAGGTCAGGAGCTCGCGGAATATCGAATTGTACATCGCGTCGATCTGCGCATCGTTGCGCCACACGTTCAATGCCTTGTCGGCATCGCGCTCGGCGTAGGCATCCAGCACCTCCTTCAACTGATGCAGCGCGAGCTCCACCATGTGGCGGATGCCGGACATCAGCGGCTTGGGGTGGGACTCATCGGCAATCGCAAGCGCACGCTTGGCAATGTTCTTCGCAAGATCGCCGATGCGCTCGAGATCGGTGGTGATGCGCAGGGCGCCCATGATGTGACGCAGATCGTTCGCCATCGGCTGGCGGCGGGCGATCATCGAGATCACCTGCTCTTCGATCTCACGCTCGAGATTGTCGATTGCCTTATCGGCAAGGACGACTTCCTCGGCAAGCTGGGGGTCGCGGCGCTCCAGCGCGCCGAGCGACTGGCCGAGCAACTGTTCGGCGAGACCGCCCATCTGCGCGATCTTCTTATCGAGGAGCGCCAGCTCTTCCTCGTATGACTTTACGGTATGCTCGTTCATGGGAGTCTCTCCTAGACCTGCCGGCTGTGGCGTTGACGGCGCCGCCGGACGGCCGAATAGATTGAGATGGCGCAGCATCAGCCGAAACGCCCGGTTATGTAGTCCTGGGTGCGCTTGTCCTTCGGGTTCGTGAAAATCTCTGTGGTATCGCCTTCCTCGACAAGGGTTCCGAGATGGAAGAACGCGGTACGCTGGGAGACACGTGCTGCCTGCTGCATCGAGTGGGTCACGATGATGATGCAATAGTTGCGGCGCAACTCGTCGATGAGCTCTTCGATCTTCGCGGTGGCGATCGGGTCGAGGGCAGAGCACGGCTCGTCCATCAGGATCACTTCCGGATTGACCGCAATCGCACGCGCGATGCACAGGCGCTGCTGCTGACCGCCGGACAGGCCGGTGCCAGGATCGTTGAGGCGATCCTTCACCTCTTTCCAGAGGCCAGCCTTCTCGAGGCTCGAATGCACGATCTCGTCGAGGTCCGCCTTGGAATGGCTGAGGCCGTGGATGCGCGGGCCGTAGGCCACGTTCTCGTAGATCGATTTCGGGAACGGGTTCGGCTTCTGGAACACCATGCCGACACGGGCCCGCAGTTGCACGACATCGAGGCTCGGGTCGTAGATGTCCTCGTTGTCGATGATGATCTTGCCAGTGACGCGCGCGATCGGGATCGTGTCGTTCATGCGGTTGATGCAGCGCAGGAACGTCGACTTGCCGCACCCGGACGGCCCGATGAACGCCATCACGGAACGGTCCGGGATGTTGACCGTCACGTCCTGGAGCGCATGCTTGTCGCCATAAAAGACATTGACGTTGTTGGCCGAAACCTTTGTGTCGGTCCGCGGCACAGCGTCCGGCTTATGAATGTCGAGGGTCGGCATCTTAAGCATTTTCCGCTCCTGGAGACGGGATTTTACCAGCGCCGCTCGTACTTGCGACGGAGAATGACGGCAACAAGGTTCATGCAGATCAACAGCGCCAGCAGGATAAGCGTCGCGCCGGCCGTGCGCTCGACGAAGCCACGCTCGGCCGCCGTCGCCCACATGTAGATCTGCACGGGCAATGCGGTGGACGGCGACATGGGTGTCGTCGGGTATTCAACGACGAACGCCACCATGCCGATCATCAGCAGCGGGGCGGTTTCGCCGAGCGCCTTGGCAAGGCCGATGATCGTGCCGGTGAGGATGCCGGGCATCGCCAGCGGCACGACATGGTGGGCGATCGTCTGCATCTTCGAGGCACCGACGCCGAGAGCCGCCTCGCGGATCGAGGGCGGCACGGCGCCGATGGCCGCGCGGGTGGCAATGATGATCGTCGGCAGCGTCATCAGGGTCAGCACCAGGCCGCCGACGATCGACGCGGAACGGGGCAGGCCGGCGAAGTTGATGAAGATGGCGAGGCCCAGGAGGCCGAACACGATCGAGGGCACGGCCGCGAGGTTGTTGATGTTCACCTCGATGAGATCGGTCCAGAAATTCTTGGGGGCAAACTCCTCGAGGTAGACCGCGGCGGCGACGCCGAGCGGCACGGCCAGCAGCAGCACCGTCAGCATCATGAACAGGGAGCCGATGAGGGCAACACCGATGCCCGCGGTTTCAGGATTACTGGAAGCGCCGTTGACGAAGAGGCCGGTATTGAAGCGCATCTCCAGCCGCCCTTCCGCCTCCGCCTTGTCGATCCAGGCAATCTGCTGGTCGGAAAGCTTGCGCGTCGCGGCGGGCAGGTTGCGGTTAAGCTGGCCCTTGAGCAGGCTGTCCACGCGCCCGCTCGCCAGCACCCAGATGGGCACGGTCTTGCCGATGAGCGCCGGGTTGGCGAGCACCGCCTTGCGGATCTCAAGGTCAATGTCGCGCGACAGCAGTGCGCCAACCTCGCGCATCGCGCGCTTGTCGGAGGTATCGACGCCGAGAGCTGCGGCCAGGGCCTTGCGCCCAAGCACGGTGTAGTCGGCCGTCATCAGCGCGTTCTGATCCTTCTGGCCGCTGGGATCGATCACCGTGCGGTCGAGGAACACGTCGAGTTTGAAGGACGACTGGACGAAGGCCGTATAGCCGGTCGCAAGGATGCTCCAGAAGAGAATGGCGAGGAAGCACAAGCCGAAGAGGATCGCCGCAACGCCATAGGCGCGGAACCGGCGCTCGGCGGCATAACGCCGGCGGATCGACTTCTTGATCGCCTCGCTCGTGCGCAAGCCGGTTGCGTCCGGCGCGGGTCCGGGGAGCGATCCGGGAATGGTCTCGACAGCCATTATTCGTATTGCTCCCGATATTTGCGGACGATGTAGAGCGCGTAGATGTTGAGGCTGAGCGTGAAGACGAAGAGCGTGAGGCCCAGCGCGAAGGCAACCAGTGTCTGCGGTGAGTTGAACTCGAGGTCGCCCGTCAACTGGCTGACGATCTTCACGGTGATGGTGGTGACCGGCTCGAACGGGTTGAGCGTCAGGTTCGCGGCGATGCCCGCGGCCATGACGACGATCATCGTCTCGCCGATGGCACGGGACGCGGCGAGAAGAATCGCGCCGACGATGCCCGGAAGCGCTGCGGGAAGGATGACGCGCTTTACCGTCTCCGACTGCGTCGCGCCAAGGCCGTAGGAGCCTTCACGCAGCGACTGCGGCACGGCGTTGATGATGTCATCCGAGAGCGAGGAGACAAAGGGAATGAGCATGACGCCCATGATGAGACCGGCCGTCAGGACGCTCGTCGCCGAGATGTTGAAGCCGATGTGGGCGCCCATATCGCGGAGGAACGGACCGAACGTGATGAGCGCAAAGAGGCCGTAGACGATGGTCGGGATGCCCGCGAGAATTTCGAGCAGCGGCTTGGCCATGGTGCGGACGCGGCGGCTGGCGTACTCCGACATGTAGATGGCGCTGAAGAGCCCCACCGGCACGGCGACACACAGTGCCACGATCGAGATGTAGAGCGTGCCCCAGAGCAGGGGGATGAGGCCAAACTGTCCGGCCGTGTTGCCGCCCCCGGCGGCGGAGAAGCGCGGGTCCCAGACGGTGCCGAAGAAGAACTTCAATGGCGAGACCGCCTCGAAGAAGTGCAGCGTCTCGAACAGCATCGAAAAGATGATGCCGACCGTCGTCAGAATGGCGACCGTCGAGGCAAGGAAAAGCCCGGTGAGGGCTATGCTTTCGACCGAATTGCGCGCCCGCAGCTTGGGGCTCACGCGCCAGTTCGCATAGAAGAACCCGCAGAGCGCCAGACCGAAGGCGATGGATGCCAGCAGCAACCGGCTGTGCGACTGGAGGTCGGCCTGGTCATAGGCCGCCGAAATCATATAGGGCTCGGGCGCGGAGCCGAGCACGACGCCGCGGGCTTCCAGGACACGCTGCGCCTCTTGCGGCGTCGTGAACCCGTAGCGCACCTTGTGCACGGTCTCGAGCTCTGCCGATGAGAGCTTCGGCAACCCGCGTGTCACTGCGTTGATGCGGCTCATGATCAGCGACTGCTCGGCGTCGCTCAGTGCGCGCACGTTCTCGGGAAGTCCGCTCGATATGACGCCGCGAATGACCGGGCCCTCGGCCGCGCTCCAGAGCAGCGTTACCAGGAGAGCGGGCAGAAGCGTCCACAGCGCGAGATAAGTTCCGTAGTAGCCCGGCCGCGAATGCAAGTGCGCGTCGCCGCGCTTGGCGAGTATGTTCGCGCGGGAGAGGCCGAGCCCGAAAGCCACGAGCGCGGCTATGAGCAATCCCAAGATTATGACGGAGGTCGACAAGTTCGCGGTCCTCGCTGGCAGCGCCAGAATGCGGTGCTGCTCCTTACGCCATGGTCCGTTTTGCCTTGCAACCCGGACCGCTGGTCGGCGGTCCGAACCGCCACTCGGGGCTCGGACCGCCTGGGCGTTTAGAGACTGGCGGCCTTACATGGCCTTCGCAGCCTTTACGTCTTCCTGCAGCTTCGCGCGCTCAGCGTCCGGCGAAGGAACGAGGCCGTACTCGGCGAGCGGGCCGTCGGGGCCGATCATCTTGTCCGAGGAGAAGAACTCCACGTACTCCTTGAGGCCGGGGATGACGCCGATGTGCGCCTTCTTCACGTAGAACTGCAGCGGACGGGACACCGGATACTTGCCGGAGGAGATGGTCTCGACCGACGGCGCGATGCCGCTCACGGTCGCGACCTTCAGCTTGTCGGTGTTGTTCTCGAAGAACGACAGACCGAACACGCCCACGCCCTTCGGGTTGGACGTGATACGGGCGAGCGTCTCGGTGTAGTCGCCGTCGATGTCGACTGCGGCGCCGTCCTTGCGGACCTGCACGCAAGCCTTGTCGGCAGCCTTCTTCTTCGCGGCGTCGTCACCCTCGACCTTCGCGGCCTGGAGCTTGTCACCGCCGGTGGCCTTGCAGCCGGCGTGGAGAACCTTCTCCTCGAAGACTTCGCGCGTGCCGTGCTTCTCGCCCGGGATATAGGCGGCGATCGGCCAGTCGGGGAGCGAAGAATTCACTTCCTTCCAGGTCTTGTAGGGGTTGGGAACGAGCGCGCCGTCCTTCGGCACCTCAGCGGCGAGGGCGAGATAGACGTCCTTCGGCTCAAGAGCCCAGTCCGTGGACTTGGAATCGACGGCGAATACGATGCCGTCGTAGCCGAACTGAACCTCGACGATTTCCTTCACGCCGTTCTTGGCGCACTCGGCGACCTCGGCCTCCTTGATCTTGCGCGAGGCGTTGGCGATGTCGATCGTGCCTTCGCCGAGACCGGCGCAGAACTGCTTCAGACCGGCCGAGGAGCCGCCCGACTCAACGATCGGGGTCTTGAAGTTATTGTAGGTCTTGCCGAACTGCTCGGCGACGATGTTTGCGTAGGGCAGAACCGTAGAGGAACCGGCAATCTGAATCTGGTCGCGGGCGACGGCCGAACCGGCGAACGCGAACGTGCCAACGACGGCCGCCGCGGCCGTGCAGGCGAGAAGCTTATTGCTCACACTGATCTCCTGGTCTTGGAGGTGACAACGGGGCGTGCGGCCATTTCCGCACCTCGCGAACCTCTCCCCCGCACGGCACGCTTGCGCCGTGGGGGTCTTGATAGACCAAGGCAACGATACTTTCGTGACACGTTAACTTACTGGGATGCTTGAATGAATTTAAATTGGCGCAGGTCCGGGACGGGGACCGGCGCGGCGGCCGGCCGGTTACATAGTCCCAAAGCCGTGAAATCGACCTTCAGGCGGTGCCCAGCTCCTCGAAGCTCGCGGTAAAGGTCGATCCGGCGCCGAGGCGGGAAGAAATCCGAAGCTCGGCGCGGTGACGGTTGAGGATGTGCTTCACGATCGCGAGTCCGAGGCCGGTGCCGCCCTTTTCGCGGCTGGAGATCGCGCTCACGCGGTAGAAGCGCTCGGTGAGGCGCGGCAGGTGCTCGGGCGCGATGCCCGCCCCTTCATCGGTGACGCTCACCCAGACCTTTGCCCCGGCCGATCCGCGCGGCGCGTCGCGGCCCACCTGGATCTCGACGGTGCCGCCCGAGCGCCCGTACTTGATGGCGTTGTGAATGAGGTTCTGCAGCACCTGCACGATCTCGTCGCGGTCGGCGCGGATGCGCGCTGGCTCCCCATCGCGCTTCAACACGAGCTTTGCCTGTGCCGCTTCGGCCACCGGCTCCAGCGACTGGCACACATAGGCGGCTGTCTCGTTCAGCTCGACGATGCCGCGCGGGGGCAGATGCACACGCATTTCCACGCGGCTCAACGAGAGCAAATCGTCGATCAGGCGCGTCATGCGCTCGGCTTGCTGGGCCATGAGCTGGAGAAAACGCGTGCGGGCGTTCTCATCGTCCCGTGCCGGGCCCTGCAGCGTCTCGACGAACGCGCGCAGCGAGGCTAGCGGCGTGCGCAGCTCGTGGCTGGCATTGGCGATGAAGTCCGACCGCATGCGGCCGAGGCGATCCTGCTCGGTGAGATCGCGGAAGGTGACGAGCGCGTGCGGCGCCGACGAGCGGCCGGGACGCAGCAGGCGCGACACGGTCGCCGCGAGACGCCGCTCCACAGGAACGCGCTCGACGAGCTCCACGTCAAAGCGCTCGCCCTCGCCGGCCAAAACGCGGTCGACCGCCAGCAACAGGTCAGGACTGCGCGAGACATGACTCATCGGCAGGCCGTCGCGGATGCGCGGAAACATCTCAGCGGCAAGGCGATTGTGGTGGACAAGGGCTCCCGCGGCGTCGAGCGCAATGGCGGCGAAGGGGATGGCGTCGATGACGACGCGCCAGCTCGCGCGATCCGCCTCCCCGGACCGCGCGCCCGCAAGGACCTCACCCGCGCGGCCTTCCGCATCTCCACCCCAGTCGAGCGGCCAGGTGGCGGCGGCAACGAAGAGCGCCATCAACGCGCCGAGCGCCGCGAGGGCGCCAAGCGCGCCGAACAGCATAAGCACGATGAATATGACCGCTGCGGCGGCAACCGGCATTGCGCGTTTGGAGAGCCGATACCGCGCCGTCTTCCACGTTTCGCGCGCCCAGGCCTCCGCTTCGGCGCGGCGCTCGGCCCAGCGAACGTTGCTCAGGACCTGTCCCAGGGACATCTTTTTCGGCTCGGAGTCATTCGGCGATGGCATCGCAGCTCAATACTGGGGACCGTATCACCTGTCCAACATGGACAGGCACGCGCGTTCGGATTCACCTTACAATGGACAAGACCGAACGGCGGAGGCGACGCGATGGGATCATCCGGCAGCAAGAACACCGGCAGCAAGAACAAAGGCAAGGACAAGGCGGTTTCGGGCGGCAAGGATGAGGGCGGAGGCGGCGCGCAAGGATTGCCTTTTGCGTTCGATCTCGACGATCCAGTGCTGCCGGCCCAGATCGCCGACCGTGCGCTGACGTCGGGAGGCTATCCCTACGAAGAGGAGCTGAAGAAAAAGCCCTACACCGAGGATCTCACCAACTTGCAGCTCGAGCTTTTGAAGCTGCAAGCGCACATTCAGGATACCGGCGGGCGCTTCGTCGCGCTGTTCGAGGGCCGTGATGCCTCCGGCAAGGGAAGCTGCATCAGCCGTTTCGTCGGGCGGCTCAATCCAAGGCACGCCCGCTCTGTCGCACTTTCGAAGCCAAACGAGAACGAGCGCGGGCAATGGTATTTCCAGCGCTACGTCGCGCACCTGCCGACGGCGGGCGACATGGTCCTCTTCGACCGCTCCTGGTACAATCGCGCCGGCGTCGAGCGCGTCATGCATTTCTGCACGCCCGAGCAGACGGAGCTTTTCCTGCGCGAGGCGCCCGACTTCGAGGCGCTGCTGGTCCGGGACGGGTTTGCGTTCTTCAAGTTCTATCTGATCATCGGGCGCGAGATGCAGCTGCTGCGCTTCCATGAGCGACGGCACAATCCATTCAAGCGCTGGAAGATCACCGACGTCGATCTCGCCGCCATCGGCCGCTGGGACGACTATACGCGCGCCCAGAACGAAATCTTCGCGCGCACCAGCACCGACGTTGCGCCGTGGATCGCCGTCCGCGCCAACGATCAGAGGCGGGCGCGGCTGGAGACGATCCGCTGGGTGCTGTTCAATTCGGACTACGCGGATAAGGACGCGCGCGCCATCGGCAGGCCGGATACGAAGATCATCGGGACGGGGCTGGAATATTTTCAAGCTGTCTAGATAGCGATGCGGTGCGCCCGCGGGCCCTTGACGGGCCGCATCCGCCTGGAAAGCTCGTCATCAGGAGACGCGCGGCCAGTCGACTTTGATCACGGTGGCCTCGCCGGCCGGCGCCTTCGGCACGCGTCCGCGTTTTTCCAGATGGTGCTGCAACAGGCGAACGTTCTTCATGTTGGCGCGGAAGGCGACATCGAAAATATCGCCGGCAATCGGAACCGCTCCGACCGCCGTGTCGATCAACGTGTTGCCGACCATGCGCCAGAGGACGAGCTTCGAAGCGCCGAGGCGTTTCGCCTCCCAGATCAGATACAGCGAAATCGCGCCCGCGAGCAGGTCTCCGGCGACCGGCACCAGGCCGATGATTGCGTCGGCACCGATGCGAATACGGGTGCCGGGCAGGGCAACGAGGGAATCCATGAGCCGGGCCAGGGCCGCGAGGCGGGCGAGCGCCGCGTCGGTCTCACTGCGCTCTAGATGCTCCAGGCGTTCAAAAGTGCCGGGCGTACGGGGTTTGACGTAAGCCATCTGAACGAGCGCTCCGCATTGCGGGCTGGCATGCCAGCGCATTCGGCCGCGGCCGAGCCGGCCTTTCGCGTTTCAAAGCGAACGCAACGGTACAAAAACGTTAGGATTGTTTCATGGCGGCGATATGGCTGCTAGGTTGTGATGCGGCCACGTCCGTTGCGCGCATCGTTCTCGCCACCGTTGCCTATCCAATTGTGCTTCTGCGTGAGGAGACCCGAGGGGACCATGCGACGGCAAGGTTTACTGCACCTTAGCGGCAGAGGCGGTAAGTCAGCGCCGTGCGCGCGCCGCCGCGATCTTCCTTCAATGCATTTGCGAACGGGGGGCTGGGCCTGACGATGGGCCTCTTTTCATCATCGCGAAAGCCGAAGCGCTCCTCGCTGAAGCGCTTGCTGTTCGTCGCCCCCCTCTATGGGCTTGCGGTCGGTACGGCCTCGATCGCCGCCTTGATGATCTACTACACGGTGATCTACCCCGACCCACTGACGCTGCGGCCGAAACAGAACACGCCTTTCGTGCGCATCCTCGCGCGGGACGGCTCGGTGATCAGCGAGCGCGGCGGCGGCGACGACTATATTCCCCTCGACCTGCTGCCGCGGCACGTGACCGACGCCGTGATCGCAACCGAGGATCAGCGCTTCTTCGATCATCACGGCGTCGACCCGCTGGGACTGGTGCGCGCCGCGTTCATCAACCTGCGCCAGGGCCGCACGGTCCAGGGCGGCTCGACGCTGACGCAGCAGCTCGCCAAAAACCTCTACCTCAGCCACGACCGCACGTTCGCGCGCAAGCTGGAGGAGTTCACGCTCGCGCTGTGGCTGGAATCGCGCCTGTCGAAAGCCGACATCCTCGAACTCTATCTCAACCGCGTCTATCTCGGCTCCGGCGCCTACGGCATCGACGCGGCGGCGCGGCGTTACTTCGGCAAGTCGGCACGGGAGCTCTCGCTCGGTCAGTCCGCGATGATCGCCGGACTGCTCAAGGCGCCGTCGAAATATTCGCCGCTCACCAATCCCGCGATTGCCCGCGCCCGGGCGCGCCTCGTGCTGTCCCAGATGCAGGAAGCGGGCTTCATCACGGAGGAGCAGGAGCAAAAGGCGGCGGAGGAAGTTTCCCATTCTTTCGAGCGCTCGGAGCGGGCCGCGCCGCTCGAGGCTGATTACGCCGTCGACTACGTGATGGAGCGTCTGGCTCCGGCGTTCGTGATGGGGCTCGCGTCGAAGACATCCGGTCTCATCGTCGAGACGACGCTCGATCCTGCGCTACAGGCGAGCGCCGGCCGCATTGTTCAGCAGACCATCGACGCGCGCGGGGCCGAGCTGCACGCCAGCGAGGCGGCGGTTGTCGTGATGGAGCGCGACGGGGCCCTGCGCGCGCTCGTCCGCGGCCGCTCCTATTCGGACACGCAATTCAATCGCGCCGTGAAGGCGATGCGCCAGCCCGGCTCGGCGTTCAAGCCATTCGTCTATCTCGCGGCGCTCGAGGCGGGCTACACTCCCGATACGCTTGTCAACGATATCCCGGTGAAGATCGGGAGCTGGACGCCGCGCAACGACAACGGAGAATATCTCGGCGAGATGCCGCTGCGCATGGCGCTGGCGAAATCCGTCAACTCGGTTGCGGCGCGGCTGACGGCGGAGGTGGGCCCGGCGCGTGTCGCCAAGCTGGCCAGGCGGCTCGGCATCCGCGCGCCGCTCGCGAAGGATGCAACGATTGCGCTCGGGACTTCGGAAGTTTCGCTGCTGGAGCTGACCGGAGCCTACAATGTCATCGCCAACGGCGGGCAGGTGGCGGAGCCCTATATCATTCGCCAGGTGCGCGGTCTCAACGGCAAGGTGCTGTTCGCGCGCAACGCGCCTGCGCCAGCGCAGGTGATTGCCCCGGCGCACACGCTCGCGATGCACGATATGCTGTCGACGGCGCTACGTGACGGCACGGGACGGCGCGCGGCGCTGCCATCCGAGACCGCGGCCGGAAAGACCGGCACGTCGCAGGGTTTTCGCGACGCGTGGTTCGTCGGCTACGGCGCACATCTCACCGCCGGCGTCTGGACCGGCAACGACGACGGCAGCCCCATGAACCGCGTCGTCGGCGGCACGCTGCCGGCGGAGATCTGGCGTCAGGTCATGCTGGCGGCCGGCGCAGGGCAGGCTTTCGTCGCGCGCAGTGCGCCGCCCGAGACGAGCGCCACCGTGCCCGCCGATAGCACTTATCCCGCTGCGCGCATCGAGGATGATTTCATCGCCCGGGCGTTGGTGGACAGCTCCGATACGGGCGCCATTGCCGACGACCCGCGTTAGCGCCGTTCTGCGTTTCGTCGAATCGCAGCACGCCTTTCTCGATTTCCCGTGCTTCTCATCGGAAAACCGGTCCCCACTTTTCCGGAAGCACTTCTCCTACCCGTGCTTCTCATCGGAAAACCGGTCCCCACTTTTCCGGAAGCACT
>JBIQJE010000008.1:13643-134843 GCA_044507625.1 Hyphomicrobiaceae bacterium
TTCTCCTACCCGTGCTTCTCATCGGAAAACCGGTCCCCACTTTTCCGGAAGCACTTCTCCTACCCGTGCTTCTCATCGGAAAACCGGTCCCCACTTTTCCGGAAGCACTCGGGGACGCTCCAACCGGTTCCGCCGCCGTGCTGCGGTACGCCACTGCGCGCAGGGCGGCATAGCGCTCACAGGGGCGCACACGTGCAGTTGGAGACGCGGAAGTTCGATTGCGCACAAGCCCGCGCTCAGTCGATGGCCGGACCGTAGCGATGCAGGTCGAGCCCATAGACCTGGAGCCAGCGCTTGTCTTCTTTCATGGCCGGGATCAGGCGCTCGACAAGTGCCCAGAAGCGCGCGCCGTGATTCATCTCGACGAGGTGCGCGACTTCGTGCGCGGCGACGTAATCAAGGATGCGGGGCGGGGCGAGAATGAGCCGCCAGGAGAATGACAGCACGCCCGTCGTAGAGCACGAACCCCAGCGGGTGGCCTGATCGCGAACGGCAATGCGCTTGGCCTTTACGCCCAGCGCGCGCGTATGCACGAGAACGCGTTTGTCGAGATCGCGGCGCGCTTCCTCGGCGAGCCAATCGCGCAGCCGCCGCGGGGCATGCTCGGCGCGTCCCGCCACGTGCAGCTCCGGCAATTCGGACGTTGCGTGCCGATGGACGACGCCGTCCGCCGCGCTCTTGCCGGTGAAAGCGATCTTATGGAACTCACCGCGCAGCGGCAGCACCGCGCCGTCGATGAAAGGCACAGGCTGGGGAATCGAGCTGAGACGTTCGCGCACCCACTCGATGTTGCGATCGAGGAACGTGCCGGCTTCGCGGAGATCGCACTGCACAGGAAGCGTGACGATGACGGCGCGTCTCGTGCGGCTGACGCGCAGCGTGAGACGGCGTGCGCCAGGATGCCGTCTCACCTCGACCGGGCAATCGAGCTCTTCGATGCGCGGACGTTTCAATGCATTCCCCCGAGCGACATTCCGCACCGACTACCCCCTCGTGCAAACATCACGGTGTTGGCCGGAACAGCCTGCTGAAGCCGATGCGCAACACCGGCGAACTGCAGGCTGACTCTGACCTAATCGAAATTCGAACGTTCTGCCAGTCACAAAGCTCGACAGCACAGACGATGGGGCCACACTGTGGCCTGCCCGCCGCGCGATAGTGCGCGCAATCAGAGAAGCTTATCGAGCCTCTGAACCATCTCGTCGAGATCGGTCATCGGCGTGAAGTGTCTCACGTACTTGCCGTCCGGTCCCATGAGATAAATGATCGAGGTGTGGTTCATTCCGTAATCGCCTGGCGCGCTCTCGTTCGGCGTCTTCTCGTAGTAGACGCGATAGACGCTCGCGATGTGGGCGATCTGTTCGGGTGTGCCTGTCAGGCCGACGACGCGATCATCGAAGTTCTTCACGTACGATGCAAGCTTCTCGGGCGTGTCGCGCGCAGGGTCGACGCTGACGAAGACCGGTACGACCTTGCCGGCCTTGTCGCCGAGCTTGGCCATCGCAGCGGAGATCAGCTGCAAACCCGCCGGACAAATGTCGGGGCAGTTGGTGAAGCCGAAGAAGATGAGCATGTAGCGGCCGCGGAAATCCGCATCGGTCACCGTCTTGCCGTTGGCATCGGTGAGCGTGAACGGTCCACCGATAGCAGCCGTGCCGCTCTGCTGCTGTCCAGCCGCGGGCAGCAATTGCTCGCGCACCTGCGGCAGCAACGCGATTGCACCCAACGCGCCGATCAAGAGGCCGGCGATTACACTGACGATTAGCTTTCCACGCATCTCGCTTCCTACATTCGAGCCGGCCACTTAAGGCTTCAGGGACACGCGTGCAACTCGCCCGTCGTCACCTCGACACCGCTTCATACGCAGCCATCGCGCGGGGCCCGTCAAGTGTGGCGAAACACACGTGGCCTCGGCGGCCGGCGCGCTATGCGGGCCACACCGGCCATCGTCAGCCCGGGTCCGGGCCGCGATGCACGCAAGGGTGGCGTGCCGCGTTCGCGCGCCCACGAGCCCCGGGCATCCGCTCAACGACCCAGCAGCTCGGCGATGAACAGAAGGGCGCGTCCGCAGGGGTGCCGCGGCGCCACTACGGGGACATCCGCGCCCGATATCGGGCGCCGAATGCCAGCCGTGCTAAACTGGCGCGATCAAGCGCCGGATGGAAACCGCGCGAGCGAATAGTTGCTGCATATCGCTGCCAGCTAGCATAATTGCGGCCGTGCGCCGCCTGCACGCCGCTCCCGTTCCGCTTCCTGCCTTCCTCAAGGTGCTGCGGCGCCGCGGGAGGCCGCGTGCTAAGCTTCCTACTCCACAAGACACTCTGGGGACTCCGGTGATCCTGCAAACCTTCGACCGACCGAAGAAGAAAATGAGCCAGCGCGTGCTCGCGGACCCCGTGAACAGCCGGTTGCGCCTGCAGACCATCATACGCCTGCGCTGGATCGCCGTGCTCGGGCAGTTCGCGGCACTATCGATCGTCGCGTTCGGGATGGGTTTCTATGTGCCCGTCGGTGCCTGCCTCACGGTGATCGCGTTCTCGGCGTGGCTCAACGTGTTCCTCGCCGTCTGGTACCCATCGCGCCACCGCCTCAGCGTCTCCTACGCCACCGGGCTCCTCGCCTACGATATCCTGCAGCTCGCGGCGCTCTTGTTCCTGACGGGAGGCATGGATAATCCCTTCGCCATGCTCATGGTCGCGCCGGTGACGGTGTCCGCCGCCACGCTGCCCCTGCGCAACACCATCGCCCTGGGTCTCCTCGCGCTCGCTTCGGCGGCGGTGCTGGTGGTCGCGCACGAACCGCTGCCCTGGTATCCGGGGGTCGAGCTCGAGTTGCCTGTCATCTACAAGCTCGGGGCGTTTGCGGCGCTCTGCGTATCGACGATCTTCATCGGGCTGTACGCCTGGCGACTGACGAAGGAATCGCGGCAGATGTCCGCCGCGCTCACCGCGACCGACATCGTCCTCGCCCGGGAGCAGAAGCTGCACGCCCTCGATGGCCTTGCGGCGGCGGCCGCGCACGAACTCGGCACGCCGCTATCCACGATCGTGCTCGTCACGAAGGAGCTCGAGCACACCATCAAGCCGGACGACCTGATGGCCGAGGACGTGGCGCTGCTGAAGCAGCAGGCGCTGCGCTGCCGCGAGATCCTGCAAAAGCTCACCCGCCATCCCGGCGAGGAAGACCCCATGCACGCGCGGGTCAGCGTCCGCGCCATGCTGGAGGAGGCGGCAGAGCCCTATTTCTCCGAGGGAATCGCCATCCACCTCAGTGCGGCGCCGGCGGCCGAGGGCGCCGCGCCCAGCCATCGCCATGCCGAGATCGAACGCCGGCCGGGCGTGATCTACGGGCTCGGCAACATCATTGAAAATGCGACGGAGTTTGCGAAATCCCGCGTCGACGTCACGGCCGAATGGAGCTCGGCCGGCCTTATCGTGAAGATTGCCGACGATGGCCCCGGCTTTCCGGCCGAGATCATGGACAACATCGGCGAGCCCTACGTGACGACGCGGCCTGCGGAGACCTCCGACGGCATTCTGGATGAGGATTCCACCGGTCTCGGGCTGGGATTTTTCATCGCCAAGACGCTGCTGGAGCGGTCCGGCGCCACCGTCAGCCTCGCCAACCGGTCGGGCGAGACGAAAGGCGCCATCGTGACCGTGAGCTGGCCGCGGTCCTTTATCCTCAACACGTAACGAAGGACGCCAGAGGACCGAAAAAGTGTCGCAGATAAGTCTGCGTTGACAAAAAGTCTATCTTCGGGCTGACAGACCTGCGACAAGGTGCGACCTTACGTGGTCGAGTCCCATCGCCGGGTGCTCGTCTCTCGGACCGCCCAGATCGCCAAGGCGGCCCCCTTTAGAAGCTACTCTTTAGTTGTGCGTAGGAGGCGTTCCGTGGAGGCGAAACACGCTGCTGCCCATTCCGGATCAACCGGAGGAACAATGAACGAAACAGAAGATCTCTCCTTCCGACAGGACGAGCTACCCGAAGATCGATCCTTGATCGTGGTCGATGACGACCGTGCCTTCGCACAGCGCCTCGTGCGCGCGATGGAGCTGCGCGGCTTTGAAGTACGCGGCGCCCATTCGATCGCGGAGGGCATCGATCTCATCCGCGAGCGCGCCCCCGCATTCGCCGTCGTCGATATGCGCCTCGAGGACGGCAACGGTCTCGACGTCATCGCCGAGCTCGCCCGCGTGCGTCCTGACGCCCGCGCCATCGTGCTGACCGGCTACGGCAACATCGCCACCGCGGTGACCGCCGTGAAGCTCGGCGCGGTCGACTATCTGGCAAAGCCCGCCGATGCAGACGACGTGACAGATGCGCTGCTCGCCCCCTCGGACGACAAAGCGCCGCCGCCGGAAAACCCGATGTCGGCCGACCGCGTCCGCTGGGAGCACATCCAGCGCGTCTACGAGCTGTGCAACCGCAATGTTTCGGAGACGGCCCGCCGCCTCAACATGCACCGCCGTACGCTCCAGCGTATTCTCGCCAAGCGCGCGCCAAAGTAAGCGCGACAGACAGATTTCAGGCGCCGTTGGCGCCTGGATCTGCCAGCATCTGCAAAGTGAAGGCCGCCGCACGGGCAAAACGCAGGGTCATTGCCTTGCGCCTTGCGCCTGCGAGGCGCGTCGGCGGGGCCTCGCGCACGATCTCCCCGCCATAGCGATCGGCGAAGATCAGCCCGGTGTCCGTTGGCAGCAGCCCGTGGGGAAATCCGGGCGCGACGGCGAAAAACAGCGCATCGGAGTAATCCCGGTACTCCGGCCACTTGGTATCGACGCGCAGATCGTCGAGGCAGGACTTCACCTCAACGATCCAGATGTCACCACCCGGAGACAGCGCGACGACGTCGGCGCGCCGGCCGTTCGGCAACACCAGCTCGTTGACGACCGCGAACGAATGGGCGCGCAACAGCCGGCCGACACCGCGGCACACCTCGCGTGTCACGGCATCGCGGCCTGGCGCGTCGCAGCCGGCGTCCGCCAGCTCCGCCACACCGTTGCCGGTTTCCCCGGCTTTATCCCCAGTTGCCGTCATTTGACCACCATGCGCCGATGACAATCCCGGTGAAGATTCGACCCGGGCAAGATTCGGCTCAGGCGAGAATTCGGAACGTCATCGGTCGGTCGGCGCCTCTTTTACACTGCCGCCGGCCCGCCGGGCTGGCCGCAGCGCCATCGAATCTGCTTTTAGGTGTCGCGGGCAACTCATCGAGGGACGAGCGCCTGAGCCCATGTTCTTCAAACGCTTCAGGTCAGACAAGAGTAAGGCCGCCGCGGCGGCGGAAACGGATGCCGCACCCGAGGCAGCCGACGAAACTCCGTCCGCGGAGCCCGTAACCGCGCCGCCCGCCGATCCGCCGGAGCCCACGCTGCCGCTCGGCGCGCATACGAATTCTTCCGGTTTGACGGACGCCGCGAGCCTCGGCTTCAAGACCACCGCCGACGTGAAGGCTGTTGCCGGCCCTGTCGGCCAGGAGGCGGCGCTGGAAGCACTCACGTTCGGCGCGGGGGTCAAAGGGCCGGGATATCACGTGCTCGTCGTGGGGCCCGAGGGCTCAGGACGGCACACCGCCGCGCGCTCGACGCTGCAGGCCATCGCGTCGAAGATGGAGCGGCCGGCGGACTGGGCTTACGTCAGCTCGTTCGATCCCACGGGCGGCTTTCGCGCGCTGAAACTCCCCGCGGGCACAGCAAAGCCGTTCGCCGAGAAGATGGCCCACGCCATCGACGAGCTCGCAGATGCGCTGCCGGCCGCCTTTGCCGCCGATGATTACGACCTCAAGCGGCGCACCATCGAAGAGGAATTCCGCTTCAGCCGCGAGGATGCGCTCGAGGCGCTACGCCGCGAGGCAGAACCGCAGAATATCGCGCTTCTGCGCACGCCGGCCGGCATCGCCGTCGCGCCGGTGCTGGAGGGCAAGGTGGTGAAGACCGATGTCTTCAACTCCATTCCCGAGGCGCTGCGTCGCGAGGTGGAGACGAAGATCGCCGCCCTCGAAGCGGAAATCGAAGCCATCCTGGCCGAGCGGCCCGAGGCGGAGAAGGAGCGGCGCGCGCGGCTTCTCGCGCTCAACGAGCAAATCGCCGGACGGCATGTGCGGGCCGCACTCGACGACCTCAAATCCGAATTTGCGGACGTGGCGGGCGTCGAAAGTTTCCTCAAGGCCGCGGCGCGCGATCTGGTGCGTAATGCGGGGCTCTTCGTGGCGCGTGAGGACCGCGCAGGCCGACTGGTCCAGACCGCCGCGACGCATCCGCGCTTCGCGCGCTATTGCGTGCACGTGATGGCGACGACGTCGGCAGCCTCCGGCGCACCCATCGTGCATGAAGCGAATCCCACCTACGCGAACCTCTTCGGCCGCGTCGAGGTTACAACGGATGCGGAAGGGCAGAGCCAGGTCGTGCGGGTGAAACCCGGCGCGCTGCACCGGGCGAATGGCGGCTATCTTGTGCTGGACGCCGACGCGCTGCTCAACAGTGCCGCGGCTGCCGATGCGCTGCGCCGCGCGCTCGATGCTGGTGAGATCCGTTTCGATCCGCCTACGAGCGCGATCAGCGTCGCCGGTGACGAGGTTCCCGATCTCGAGCCCATTCCGCTCAACATGAAGCTCGTCGTCATCGCAACCGCCGAGGCGTTGCGCCGCCTCAACGCCGGTCACGGATCGCTACGGCGGCTGTTCAAGGCAGAGGCCGTCTTCGAGGATGCGATTGCGCGCACGCAAGAAACCGTCGACCGGCTCGCGGGACTGATCGCCAACATCGCCGAAACGTATGCGCTACGTCCCATCGATGCCGAAGGCGTGGCGCTCATCGTCGACGAAGCGGCGCGGCGTGCTGGGGTCAAGGGCAAGCTCTCCATCTCGATCGCCGATTGCGTGGATGTCTGCCGCGCCGCCGACCATATCGCCGGCAGCGGAAAGCGCGACGTGGTGACGGCGGAGGATATTGCGCACGCGCTGCGTCAACACAGCCCGCGCGCAGAAGCCAGCGACGCCTTCTCGGAGGCCTCATGATCGCGCACGTCGCCGCCGCAGGGGAACGCAGCGGCCGCGTCGTGCTGTGGCTGGGCGGCACGTCGGCCGCCAGCCGTTTCGCCATCGATGCGGCAATGCTCATGGCGCAGGCTTTCCAGGCCGAAGTCGAGAGCCTTTACGTCGAGGACCGGCAGCTCTTCGATCTTGCGGACTTCCATTTCGCCCGCGCCATCGGAGTTTCGGGCGGAAGCTGGCGGCCGATGCCTGCCGCGACGCTCGAGCGGGAGATGCGCTTCCTCGCGGCCGCGCTGCACCGGCAGGTGGCCCAGGCCGGCGCGGCGGCGGGGGTGCAGTGCCATTCGCGCGTCGTGCGCGACGAGCCGCTGCGCGCGCTGTCGCGCGCGTGCGCAGAGAACGGCCCCTGGAACCTCGTCATCGTCGGCGAGCCGATTGCGCCTGGCGACGGGGCACGACTCTCGGAGCTGTTCGAGAAGGTGCGCGACACGACCGGCGCCGTGATCACAGGACCTTTAGCGAGCCGCACGCGCGGCCCCGTGGTGGCGGTCGTCGAGGAATTCGAACGCCTGGGGCCGATGCTCAAGGCCGCGCAGCGGCTATCAGCGGCCATCGCAGGCGAGGTGCGGCTGTGCATTGTCGGTGACCGGCGCGACGAGCTTGCCTGGATGGAAGGGGAGGCGCGGCTTCTGTGCGCCGATGCCGCGGGAGGCGAGGAGATCGCGAGCCTCGAAAGCGTCCTTGCCGCCAACGACGATCCGGCCCCGCTCGCCGATGTGCTGCGCCGGCACAAGCCGGGCTTTGCGCTGGCGCAGTACGGCGGACGGCTGATCGCGCCGGATGCGAGCCTGCGGCCATTGACGCAGGCGCTGGAATGCCCGCTGCTGCTGGTGCGATAGAGTTGCGCTATCGCAGACCCAAGCCCGGTCCACCGCTGCATAGGGGACGGCTATAGCAGCCTCCCAAGCGACATGAGCACGGCTCTGCTCAACGCCGCGGGATTATCGGCCTCCGACTAAACGTCGAGGTTGGCGACGGTCAGCGCGTTGTCCTGGATGAACTCGCGCCGCGGCTCCACCACATCGCCCATGAGCTTGGAGAAGATCTCGTCGGCCTCGGTCGTCTCGCCGATCTTCACCTGCAGAAGCGTGCGGACATCGGGATCGAGCGTCGTTTCCCAGAGCTGCTCGGGGTTCATCTCGCCCAGGCCTTTGTAGCGCTGGAGGGAAAGACCCTTGCGGCCGGCCTCGTAGATCGCGTCGAGCAGCGAGCGCGGTCCGAACACATCGAGCGTTTCGGACTTGCGGCGCAGCTTCGCGGGCGTTGCATAGACCTCGGCGAGGTGGGCGTGGCGCTCGTTGAGGCGGCGGGCATCGAGGGAGCCGAGCAGCGCCAGATCCAGCGTGTGCACCTCCGTGACGCCGCGTACTTCGCGCTTCACGTGGTAGCCGTCGTTGCCATAGCGGCCTTCCCAGCCCTGCTCGGTCTCTTCGGCAATGGTGTCGAGCCGGCGGGCAATCTCCGTGGCAACCGTGCTGGCGCGCGAAGCGGAGTGCAGAATGTCCGGGTCGAACGCGCCGGCAATTGCGGCCTGCTCGACCACCATGCGCGAATAGCGCGAGTGGAGGCCATCCATCACCGCGGAGACGGCGCGTGCCTGATCGACGATGGCGCGAAGGTCGCGGCCGGCGCGCTCGCCATTTCCGGTGACGAGCACGGTTTCTTCCAGGCCCGACTCGACGAGATAGTCCTCGAGCGCGCGCTGGTCTTTGAGGTAGGTCTCGGACTTGCCGCGCGCCACCTTATAGAGCGGCGGCTGGGCGATGTAGACGTGGCCCTTTTCCACAAGCTCCGGCATCTGCCGGTAGAAGAATGTCAGCAGCAGCGTGCGGATGTGGGCGCCGTCGACGTCGGCGTCCGTCATGATGATGATCTTGTGGTAGCGCAGCTTCGACACATCGAAGTCGTCACGGATGCCGGTGCCGAGCGCGCCGATGATGTTCGTCACCTGCTCGGACGACAGCATCTTGTCGATGCGTGCGCGCTCCACGTTGAGGATCTTACCTCGGATCGGCAGCACCGCCTGAAACTCGCGCTTGCGGCCCTGCTTGGCGGAGCCGCCTGCGGAATCGCCCTCGACGATGAACAGCTCGGTGTTGGACGCATCGCGGTCCTGGCATTCGGCAAGGCCACCCGGTAGCCGCAGGCTGTCGAGCGCGCCTTTGCGGCGCGTGAGCTCACGCGCACGGCGTGCGGCTTCGCGGGCGAGCGCTGCCTCGACGATCTTGCCGACGATGGCTTTGGCTTCCTTCGGGTGCTCTTCGAACCACTGGGAGAGCTGCTCGCCGATGATACTCTCGACCACCGGCTTCACCTCGGACGAAACGAGCTTATCCTTCGTCTGGCTCGAGAACTTCGGGTCGGGCACCTTCACGGACAGCACGCAGGTCAGGCCTTCGCGCGCGTCCTCGCCGGAAAGGTCGACCTTCTCCTTCTTGGCGATGCCGCTGTCGACCGCATACTTGTTGATCACGCGCGTCAGCGCGGTGCGGAAGCCGGCGAGATGGGTGCCGCCGTCGCGCTGCGGGATGTTATTGGTGAAGAGCAGCACGTTCTCGTGGTAGCTGTCGTTCCACCACAGCGCCGCTTCGACAATCACCTTGTCGCGCTCGCCGGTGAGCATGATCGGCTCAGCGATCAGCGGCTGCTTGGAGCGGTCGAGATATCGCACGAACGCGGCGGTGCCGCCATCGTAGAGCATCTCCTCGCGCTTCACGTCGGCGTGGCGCGCATCGGTCAATACGATCTTGGCGCCGGAGTTGAGGAACGCGAGCTCGCGCAGGCGATGCTCCAACGTGTTGAAATCGAATTCGGTCTTGGTGAAGGTTTCCGGGCTTGGGAGGAACGACACCTCCGTGCCGCGCTCATCACCGGCTTCACCCACCACCTTCAGCGGCGCGACAGGCACGCCGTCGCGGAATTCGATGAAATGCTCCTTGCCCTCGCGCCACACGCGCGCCTTGAGCCAGGTGGAGAGCGCGTTGACGACCGAGACACCGACGCCGTGCAAACCGCCCGAAACCTTGTAGGCGTTCTGGTCAAACTTGCCGCCGGCATGCAGCTCCGTGAACACGATCTCCGTCGCCGAACGCTTCGGATCGTGATCGTCGTCCTGCTTGATACCGGTGGGGATGCCGCGCCCGTCGTCGCGCACGGACGCCGAACCATCGGGATGCAGCGTCACCGTGCAGGCGGTCGCGTGACCGGCGAGGACCTCGTCGACCGCGTTGTCAACGACCTCGTAGATCATGTGATGGAGACCCGAGCCGTCGTCGGTATCGCCGATGTACATGCCCGGGCGCTTGCGAACGGCGTCGAGGCCCTTCAGCATCCTGATGGAATCGGCGCCGTACTCTTCGGCGCCCGTGGTCTTTTTCGCGGGCAAAGCGCTCATGATTCGGATTGTCCCAGGGGTCGTTCGGCCTCGATGCTTCTATAGCACAAAAGCCTGCGAAAAGCACGCTTCCGGGCGCCCTTTACATAACAAAAATAGGAATAATTTCCGCTAGTTAGTAGACGCTGCGGCACCTTGTTCCGCCGGCTTTGAAAAAGTGTCTAGAACGCCCTCGTCCACCCGGCGGAAACGGGCGCTGCCGGCCAACCAGGAAAAGGCATCGGCGTCGGTGCCGGTCATCCAGGCCTGTGCGCCAAGACGCAGGATTTCCCCGAACAGCGCCGCTCTGCGATCGACGTCGAGGTGGGCCGTCACCTCGTCGAGGAGAAGGATCGGGGCGCCCTCGCGCCGGCGCATGACAAGCTCGGCGTGGGCGAGGATGAGGCCGATCAGCAGCGCCTTCTGCTCCCCGGTCGAGCACAGGCGCGCGGGCATGCCTTTCGGCGCGTGCGCAACGAGCAGGTCAGCCCGGTGCGGGCCATCGAGGGTGCGCCCGGCGGCACGGTCGCGCTCGCGGCCGTTGCGGAGACGCTGCGCATAGGCATCCTCCACCTCGACGGCGGGCATGCGCTCCAGATCGGCCTCGAGCGCGCCTTCCAGCGCGAGGCTCGCGGGTGGAAAGGGCGAATGGGGATCGCGCGCCGCACGCTCTGCCATGATGGCGGCGAGCCCTGCGACGGCCTCGGCGCGGGCCGCGGCGATGGCGACGCCCGTCTCCGCCATCAGGAGCTCGAGCCCTTCGAAGCGGGAAGGATCGCGCACGCCGTCGGCCAGCAGGCGGTTGCGCTGCTGCATGGCGCGCTCGAAACGGGACGCGCCGGTGCGGTACCGCGGGTCGAAGCACAGGATCAAGCGGTCGAGGAAACGCCGGCGGTCGGAGCCAGGGCCGGTGAAGAGCCCGTCCATCGCCGGCGTCACCCACATGACCTCGACGAGATCGGCGAGCGTGCCTGCGCTCGCGGGCTCGCCGTTGACGCGCACGAGGCGCCCGACGCGGTCGCCGCTGGCATTCTCGGCGAGGAGCCCGGTGCCGATGTCGATCGGCCCCATGTGCGTGTGGGTATGCGCGGCGACGGCCCAGCCGCCATCGCCGGCGCCCCGCGCCAGATCGGGATAGGGCGCGCGCCGCATCCCCTGGCCGGGGGCAAGCAGCGAGATCGCTTCGAGCAGGTTCGTCTTACCGGCACCGTTGGCGCCGATTAGCACCTGCGGCTCCGGGCCAGCCTGCAACGTCGCGTGCGCATAGTTGCGGAAGTTGGAGAGCGTCAGCCGCTCGACCCAGATATTTACAGAGGACATGTCATCTGCTTCGCGATGCGGCTCCTTCGGAAGGCGAACTGGACCGATCGTCTGCGCAATCTCGTCTACGAGCACTCTCAAAGACGCGCCAGCAACACCTCTCGCGAGCTCGACATCCGCAGTGTTGGCCGCAGCTTCCGACGATCACAAAGGCGCAATCGCCGCATTGCCGCGGAGTTCAGCCGTCAGACACGCATCGGCATCAGCACGTAGAGCGCCGATGCGTCGCCCGGATCGTTCACCATGGTCGGCGAGCCCGGATCGGCGAGCTTGAACGTCGCCCGCTCGCCCTCGAGCTGCCCGGCGATATCAAGCAGGTATTTGGCGTTGAAGCCGATTTCCAGGGGCTGGGCGGTATATTCGACGCCGATCTCCTCGGTGGCGCTTCCGCCCTCGGGGTTGTTGACCGACAGCACCAACTTGTCCGGCTTGATGTTGAGCTTCACCGCCCGGCCGCGCTCGGACGCAATCGTCGATACGCGATCGACGGCGCCCATGAACTCGGCGTTGGAGACGGTCATCTCCTTGTCGTTCGCCTGCGGAATGACGCGGCCGTAATCGGGGAAGGTGCCGTCGATGAGCTTGGACGTGAGCGTTACGGTGCCGATCTCGAAGCGCACCTTTGCGGGGCTGACCGCAACCTTCACGGCGGCGGCGCTATCCTCGATGAGGCGATTGAGCTCGTGCACGGTCTTGCGCGGGATGATGACGCCCGGCATGCCCTCGGCGCCCGCCGGCAGCGGCAGCTCCACCTGCGCCAGGCGGTGACCATCGGTCGCGACGGCCCGCAGGCGTGCGCCTTCCGCCGATTGCGCCGTGTGGAAATAGATTCCGTTGAGATAGTAGCGCGTCTCTTCCGTCGAGATGGCAAAGCGCGTCTTGTCGATCAGGCGCTTCAGATCCTGCGCGGAAAGCTCGAACTCCTGGCCCATCTCGCCGACACCGATGTCGGGGAAGTCCTCGGCGGGGAGCGTCTGCAGCGCGAAGCGCGCCTGCCCGGCGGTGAGCGTGAGCCGCTCCTTCTCCGCATCGCGGCGGATGTCGACCTGGCTGCCGTCGGGGAGCTTGCGGACGATGTCGTGCAGCATGTGCGCGGGCACGGTTACCGCGCCTGGCTGCTGCACGTCCGCGCCAACGCTCTCGATCACCTCGCGCTCGAGATCGGTCGCCTTGAATTCCAGCGCACCTTCGCGCGCCTTCAAAAGCACGTTCGAGAGAATAGGGATTGTGGTGCGGCGCTCGACGACGCTGGTCACGTGGCCAAGGGCCCGCAACAATTCACCACGTTCGATTACTAGCCGCATGGAAGGATCCTCGGCGCATTCTTTAGGAGCCCGCCGGCCTGAGCCGCGCAGACCTCGATCGAGGCCGCAGAACGGACCCATGGAGGGGATAGCCCGGCAGGGCCGGAGACCGGAAGTTTATCGGATTCGCCCCGGGTCAACATGCCCCGATAGGGCGGTCGTGATCAAGAGCCGGACTGTCGCCGGGCTCTCCGTGCCAGTGCCTTAGCGGGATTGCCTTGACGGGATCGGAGCGCGGGAAGGACCCGCCATGGCGAAAGGAGCGGCGTTTGTGACGCCGCCCCTCCCCGCTTTGGCCCGTCGCGCTCGCCCCTGCGCGGCGGGCCGTATCTGGACGGGCAACCGTCAATGGCTGAGGAGGCGCTTCAGTTCCTCCAGCTCTTCCTTGAGACGGGGGTTGCCAGCCAATTCGCCTTCGATCTTGCGGATTGCGTGCAACACCGTCGTGTGGTCGCGGTTGCCGAAGCGGCGGCCGATCTCGGGCAGCGAACGGGCCGTGAGCTGCTTGGCGAGATACATGCCCACCTGACGCGGCCACACGACCGAGCGGTGACGGCGCTGCGAGAGCAGGTCACCCTTCGACACCCCGAAGTGACGCGAGATGATGCGCAGGATGTCCTCGATCTTGATGCGGCGCGGCTCAAGCCCCTGCACCAGATCGCGGATCACCGTCTCCGCGACGTCGGGCGTGATCGAGGTCCGCATATACTGCCACGTGGCGTAGAGGCGGGTGATGGCCCCCTCCAGCTCGCGACCGCTTTCCGTCAGACGCTCGGCGAGCAGGGACAGGATCTCGCGGCTGAGGGCGAAGGACGGGTCGATCGCGCGCTTTTCCGCAAGGCGCTTCTCGAGCACCTTGAGGCGCAGGTCGTGGTCGAGGGTGCCGATCTCGGTGACGAGACCACGCTGGAGGCGCGAGCGCATGCGCTCGTTGAGACGCTCCACGTGGTTGGGCGCGCGAGCCGAAGCCACCACCACCTGACGGCCGCCGTCGAGCAGCGAGTTGATGATGTGGTCGAACTCCTGCTCGGTGCGCTCGCCGTGCATGAATTCAAGGTCGTCGATCAGCAGCACGTTGATGCCGCGGAACTTCTCCTTGAACGCCAGCGGATCCTGGCTGCGCAGAGCTTCCACGAACTGGTAGCGGAAGCGCTCGGCCGTGAGATAGAGCACCTGCGCGTTGGGCGAACGGCGCTTCACCTCCCACGCGATGGCGTGGAGAAGGTGCGTCTTGCCGAGGCCGACCGCCGAGTGGATGTAAAGCGGATTGAAGCCGGGCACATCGCCCAATGCCGTTTCCGCCACCTGCGTCGCGCCCGCATGGGCCATGCGGTTCGACGCGCCGACGACGAAGCTGTCGAACGTGTAGCGCGGATCGAGGGGAGAGCCCTCGAAGCCGCCGACGCTCGTGCGTCCGGCTGCCGGGATCGGCGCGACAAACGCCGGACCGCGCTGGCCGGCATCGGCCTGGGTGCTGTTACGGACACCGGGTGCAGGCTCGGACACAGCGACATCGGCCTCGATGCGCGCTGCCGCTGCGTTGCCCGGCTGGCGCAGCACCACCTCGACCTTCTCCGCGCCTTTGAATTCGGCACGGCAGCAGGCGAGCAGATCCTCCGAGTAGTGGGATTGAATCCAGGTACGCAGGAACTTCACCGGCACGGAGAACTTCACCGTGCCGCCGTCGAAGCTCTCGAAGTCGAGCGCGTTGAACCAGCTCGTGAAGATGTCGTCGCCGAGCCGGGCGCGCAGCATGGCCCGCACTTTCTGCCCACGTGGCTCGTCGGTACCCGTCGTGGCTACGACCGTCGTCGACGGTGCAGCAGGAGCGACCGCATTTACAGCCGTACGCTCTTCCATCCCGCCCTGAGCTGCGCCCGCATAGCCGCCCGCAACGGAAACTTCCGCCTTTTGAATCGTCTGCATTGTTGTAAACCCCCGCACTTATCGAACTTTTTGACTTGCACCTCAAAGTCACCCAGACAAAGACCTACCGTCGCCCTCCGCCGCCGCGGGTGCGCAATGGGTCAAAATCCAGGTCTTCCGAAACGGGTGCCTAACCTTGCACCCAAGCAAGACCGGCCGCCTTCCAGCCGGCCACCTGCCCTCGATGGCGGCTGGCGTCGAGAGGCCCCTCGAAACCGTCCGCCACATTCCTGCATCGTCGATAGCCCGCGTTCGCCATGGCTTCAGCAGCCATGCGCGAGCGCGCGCCTGATCGGCAAATGAAGAACAACTCGCTGTCTTTATCAGCGCCCGCCGCATCGAGCGCTTTTGTCAGTCGTTCCGGAAAGCCCGCATCGATCTTGCTTTCAGGACCCGTCTGCCACTCAACCGTGAGCACCCGCTTGCCGATCTCGCTGAGATCAGGGAGGCCCACGAACGTCCACTCTGCTCGCGTCCGCACATCGATCAGAACTGAACCCGCATCCGTTTCGAGGTGTGCCCAGACCTCTTCCACAGGCACGTCCTCGATGTGGACGACTTCGAACGACTGCACCTTCGTCCTCCACTCACAGGCTGCGCCGAACGAAGCGCACTCAGAACAGCCTGCTCACACAACCAACGGCGACTAGAAAACAGCTCCTTCACTTCCCAAGCATGCGCCCAGAAAGGGACGTGAGCAACGACTTACGCTTCGATGAAACCAGGGACGCGGTACTGTACAAAACCTGGCGTTGATTGGCACCGAAACGCTGGATAAATCCGAGCGCCTCGACCTCAAGAACCGTAGCTCTTAACTGTGCGTTAAGCAAGCGCATCGGGCGCACGGATGCGCGGTTGCAGAGGCGTACGCAAGCGTGCCGAAGCAGTGGAAATCCTGTGAATACGATGCAGCTTCTGTGGATAGCGAGCTGAGCAAGTTCATGATTTGCAAGGCTCACGCGCACGCATCTACAGCGGAGGAAACTTGTCCTCGGCTACATCGCACAAATGTCATTTTCCACTTGTGCCAGTTGTGCGCGGCGTCATGCGCAAACGCTTGTCGCGAACGGCAGCGCTGCACACAAGCGTCGATGAATCCAATACTTATCCCTGTTTGCGACTCGTGCGCCGACGGTGGATCACGTGGCGTAACTGTTGCGAACATACCGCACCGCTTTTTGCCGCCCGGATAGCCCAACGGAGCGCGCGCAAATGCTCTGCCGGCGCGCATTTCTTCGCGCTCACATCGCGGTGGCCAAGCGCCGTCGGTGCGGTAGCGTGCAATCTGCGAGGGATGTCACATTGCGTTACGCTCTGTTGCGCACGCGGAGGAGAATTGCCGCTGCGCTCGCGCGGGCGCGTTGATTTCATTCAACGGCGCGCGCGCCGGTGCACGCTGACGCATATCGGCGCGGCGCATGCGCAGCGCACGTCGACACACGGAGAGCGAGCGCACTCTCCGTCGCGCAGATCAGATGGTCAGCGATGTTGTCATGCGGGCTGCGGCATCGACCAGGGGGACACCCACCAAGTCAACGCGCTTCACACATGGACACCGAAGGCACGCCTGCCGCGCGCCTGCGATCACGACGCATTGTGCGTCGCGGATCCATTGTGAGACGGGGTGATGTGAAGCTGTTCGCTGAGGCTCGATGTCTGCCCAGCCGGCACAATGGCGCGGCTGGCGTCAGCTCATCGCAGGTGCGCGGCAGACGCCGGCGCACACGCAAAGTTGGAGTGCCCCCACGAGGGGGGCATCGCTCCTCAGTTGGCCATCGCCTTCACGCGCGCGGTGAGGCGCGAAATCTTCCGGCTGGCAGTCTTCTTGTGGAGCACGCCTTTCTGCGCGGTGCGGGCAAGCACGGGCGAAGCGCCGCGCAGAGCAGTGGCGGCGGCTTCCTTGTCGCCCGACTTGATCGCGTCCTCGACCGCGCGCACGGCCGTGCGCGCACGGGACGTGCGGGCCTTGTTCACTTCCGTGCGGCGGATCGCCTGGCGCGCCGCCTTCTTTGCCGACTTGGTATTGGCCATATAGTCCTCGTTCCTCTCGATCACTCCGGCGTGCAATGTCGGCCGGAGCGCGGTTAATCCGGGCAGCTCGTCCCAAAACGCGTTAATCGCCCGGAGCGCGGGGCTACGAGCGGCATCAAGTGGCGATCCTATAGACGCGGCAAAGTGTAGGGTCAACGGCGCTTCGCGGGGCTAAGCCATGCGCAGGCTTGCCAGAAAGGCCTTACCAAGGCTCTCTTGGCGCTCGACGGCCGGTTTCGGGATATTCGGGGGGTGGATGATGTCGTTTTGGCTATGGATCGTTGCTCTGGGCGCTGGAACGGCGGCCGTCTCCTGGGCGGCCCAGTGGGGGCAAGAGACGCATATGGCAGTTACCGCAGCGGTCTGCCTCGTCTTCACGGTTTTGGCAATTTTCGAGCGCTGGCGGCGGGTGAGCGCCGGGGGCTGCGAGGCGGCCGTCGCCAGCACCACATCCGGCGGGATGGCGCTGGTCTGGGCCTGGGCCGGCCTCAGCATGCTCTTCACCTATCAGCTCGTCCTGAGCTGGCACGAGTGGTGGCAGTATGTGCTCGCGGGCGTCGGCGTCGCGGCACTGTGCCTCGCCTTTGCATCGATGATGGCGAAGGATGCGGCGGCCGGACGCACCGATGAGACGCTGCTGAAGATCGCCCGCTACCTCACCATCGGCCAGCTCGCCGGCATGGTGATCGCCATGGCGGGGATGGTCATCGACAACAAGATGCCGCGCAACCCGGCCGAGCCCGACTGGGCCGCGAACGCGATCTTCTTCTTCGGCGCGGCCGCGCTTGCGCTCATCAGCGCTTACGCGCTTTGGGGGCAGGCGCCACGGCGCGCCTCATAACTCTCACCAAAGGAACGCCGCATGCCCGGCACACACGCGAACCGAATGCTCGCCGCCGCCGCGATTGCAGGCATCGCCAGCATTCCAGTCGCCGTCGCAGCGGCGGGTCAGCGATCGGCGCCGCTGATGGCGCTCGCGGTCGGATTTTTTGCCGTGGCGATCATCATCGCCCTGCTCGGCACAAACCTCCCGCTGCAACGGAACGCTCGTGCCGATCTCGACAGCGCAGGGCGGGTGTGGGGCTGGGGCAATTCGCTGCTCGCAACGCTCGCCTACGGCTGGGGCGCCGCTGCGATGCTGGCGGTGTATGGCCTCAGCGCGCTGTCCTGGCGGCACTGGTGGCAGTACGGCGCCGGCATGATCCTGTTCGCGACGCTGGCTTATTTTTGCGCCCGCTACGCGCTTGGCGACCGCCGCATGCAGCCGACACGGGCAGGACTCCGGATGCTCGCGGCGATGACCTTCGCGCAGGCGGCATTCGTTATCGGCGGGCTTGCCTATCTGATCGGGTCGGGCGCACTCGACACGCAGAAAGACGACTGGGCCGCCAACCACATCTTTCTGACGGGCGGCATCATCCTAGCGCTCATCTCGACCGTCTCGCTGCTGACCTACGGGAAGCTCGCGGCACGGTCCGCGACGCCGGTGACGTGACGATCGCGGCTGCCTGAGGTCGACGGGCATCAGCGCTGACAGCGCGGGCAATAGAACGTCGAACGGCCGCCTTGCACGATGCGCTGCACCGTGCCGCCGCATCCCTTATGCAGACAGGCCTTACCCTCGCGGCCGTAGACGCAGAAGCGATGCTGGAACGAGCCGATCTGGCCGTCGGCATGGCGGTAGTCGCGCATCGACGAGCCACCGGCGCCAATCGCATCTTCGAGGACCTCTCGCACCGCGCGCACCAGCGCCTCGGCGCGCGCGTTCGGCTTACCCTTCGATGTGGCGATGGTGGCCGCGCCGCGGGTAGGAGATAGCCGCGCGCGGTACAATGCCTCGCAAACGTAGATGTTGCCGAGGCCCGCAATGATGCGCTGATCGGAGAGGAACGCCTTGAGGTCGGTGCGTTTTCCCTGCGCGCGGCGCGCAAGATAAGCGGCGTCAAGCTCCTCGCCCAGCGGCTCGACGCCGAGATGGCGCAGCAGCGGATGCGTTGCTTCCTCGCCGGGCGGAATGAGCACCATAAAGCCGAAGCGGCGCGGATCCTCGTAGCTGACGACGGGGCCGCCGCGCATGTGAAACACCACGTGCTCGTGCGGCTTCGCGCCGCCGCGCTCGCCGTTAACACTTTTGTGCACGGTGAAGCAGCCGGTCATGCCGAGATGCATCAGCAGCAGCTGCCCGTCCGACAGGTGCGCGAGCAGGTATTTGCCGCGGCGCTCGAGCCGCTCGACCTTGCGACCGGCGAGGCGGGCCGGAAAGCTCTCCGGCAAGGGAAAGCGCAAATCCGGGCGGCGTTGCTCCACGCGGGCGAACGCGCGGCCGACGAGCGCCGGTTCGAGGCCACGCCGCACGATCTCGACTTCGGGCAACTCGGGCATATCGGGCTTTTTCGTATGATTGGCCGCAGTCGGGGGAGCATAGCGCGCGGCCTCCGGCTTAGCTATGCTCGCCCCATGAGCGATGCATCTTCCTCCGATACCTCCAGGACGTTCGGCTTCCGCAGTGTGGAGGCCGACGAACGCCAGGGCCTCGTCAACCGCGTGTTTGCCACCGTGGCGGACCGCTACGACCTGATGAACGACCTGATGTCGGGCGGTCTGCACCGGCTCTGGAAGAACGATCTCATCGCGCAGCTCAACCCGCCAAAGGCGGATACGCCCTTCCGGCTGCTGGATGTCGCCGGGGGCACAGGGGATGTCTCACTGCGCTATGCGCGGCAAAGCGGCGCCGGTTCCACGGCCGTGCTGTGCGACATCAGCCCGGAGATGATTGCCGTCGGCCGCCGGCGCGTCGCGGAGGCGGATCTCGAGAGCCGTATCGAGTTCGTGGAAGGCAATGCCGAGGCGCTGCCGTTCGAGGACGGCTCGTTCGATGCGTATACGATCGCCTTCGGCATCCGCAACGTGACGCACATCGACCGTGCGCTCGCCGAAGCATTCCGCGTGCTGAAAATCGGCGGCCGCTTCCTGTGCCTGGAATTTTCAGAAGTGCAGGTGCCCATCCTCGACCGGATTTACGATTTCCATTCCTTCGAGGTCATTCCGCGCATTGGCCAATCGATTGCGGGGGACGCGGCGTCCTACCGCTACCTCGTGGAGAGCATCCGCAAGTTCCCCAACCAGGAGCGCTTCGCGGCGATGATTCGCACGGCGGGGTTTGCGCGCGTCACGCACCGCAATCTCACGGGCGGTGTCGCAGCCATCCACTCGGGCTGGAAGATCTGATCACGCTGCACGCGCCGGCCTCACATCCTCAGGCATCGGCAGGCTCGGCCACTGAGTTTCTCTGTGGATCAGCGACGTTGATCCAGTGAAAACACACCTATCCGGGGTGTGACAGGTCTCGTTTCCTGCCTACCGTCGTCAGCGACCGAGGGGCTTGGGGGCAGACGATGCAGTGGCTAGCTGAATATCCGATCGCGACTGCGTCTTCGGTGGTTTTCTATGCGTTCCTGGCTTTGCTGGCCTTCGCGCCGACGCGCGCGTTCCTCGCGCCGTACTTCGTGCACCCGGTTCCGCCGCACCAGAAATACCTGCAAGGCTTCGATACGATCCGCGGCTTTGCCGCGTGTCTCGTCGCGCTCGGCCATTGCTCGTGGGCGACGTATCCTGTTTTTGCAGAGTCGCAGAGGATCATCCCCATCATAGGCTTCGCCGTGAAGGCCGTGCCGATCTTTGCGGTTCTCAGCGGGTTTCTCATCTATCGCTCGGCACTGTCCATCGCCTCGCTCGCAGATCTGCGCGCCTACGTGGTGCGCCGCTTCTTCCGCATCTATCCGGTGTATCTCGCCGCGGTGCTCGCGTGCTTCGTCATCGGTCAATACGTCGCCAGCAACCAGCACACCGGCTTTGCATTCTTCATGGCCGACCTGTTCATGTTCAACGTGGTCAGCTGGCCAGCTTATGCGAACCCACCCGCCTGGAGCCTCTACATCGAGGTGGCGTTCTACGCCTTCATGCCGCTGGCTCTAATCACGGTTGGTCAGCGGCGCATGCTGCTCGTCGCTTCCCTCGCCATCGCGGCGATGGTGCTGGCCGACCATCCGAGCCGCGTGTTCGTGCTGTGGCGCTATTTCATGTTCGGGATCGTCGCATCGGAGCTTTCCCCGCGCATCACGCGTTGGGCGCCGGCGATTTTCGTGGCGGGCGTCATCATGCTTGCCGTCGATTTCCTCGGTCCCCGCGGAGACTGGGTTGCGATGCTCGGTATCGGACAGCCGCATCAGGACCATTCCACCATTGCGCTCGGCGTGTCCGTCGCCATGATCCTGATGTCGCTGCCGCATCTGCCGAAGATCGGCGCGATGCTCAATCTGCTGCCGTTACGGATCATCGGGGTTATTTCGTATAGCGTCTATCTCACGCACTTCTTCTACATTCGCGCGAGCTTCCCGCTCATCGACCGCTTCACGGAGGCCGGCACAAAGCCGGTTTACGAGACGCTTGCCGCCATGGCGCAGGCACCGTCGTGGTATCTGCCGTTCGTGTTCTTTCCCGGCATCCTCACCTGGGGCGCGGTGTGCTTCCTCCTCGTGGAAAAGCCCGGCATGCAGCTCGGGCAGTATTTGCTGAAGCCTTCGCATCCGGTCGCGCGCAAAGAAGGCATCCGCCTGCAGCCGGCCGAATAGCGCTGCCAATATCGTGACAACCGGCGGTCGCAACCTCGGGTTGATCGACCTCGTATCCCGAGCCGTCGCTGCGTCGGCTGCGGCTATCTCATTGCAGTCGACGCCGTTATGGTGCCCTCCCAATCAGACCTGCTCCGGGGGATTTGCGCGTGGGAATTAGCATTCTGAATGCTGCGATGATTTTGAACGAGCACAAGTACCGTCCGATCACGGGAACGGTGCTGACGATCGGCCGGCAGTCCGTCGGCCTCACCGCGGAAACAACCGACATCCTCCTGCAGCGGATGGGTGTGCCGAAGCGCGACGTCCAATATCAAGTTGACGAGCAAACCATAGGCGTTTCCCGCGCGCTGCCGTACATCACGCAGGAGTCGTTCTTCGCTGCCTTTACCGACGCGAAAGTCGCTTCACTCGACGTCAGCGCCTACGAGAATGCCGACGTCGTTTGCGATATGCAGGGCGCGATCCCGGAGCAGTATCTGGGCTACGCGGATTTCATCTATAACGGCAGCTGCCTGGACAACATCTTCGATGCGGCAGCAGCGCTTCGGAACATGACGCTGCTGGCGAAGCCCGATGGCCGCATTTACAGCTTCGAGCAGGGCAACTCGCATCCAACGGCGTATTTGAAATACTCAGCTGACTGGTTCATGGACTATTACGCGCTCAACGAATTCGCGGACTGCAAGACCTACGTCGCCAATTCGCCGAACACTCTGGGCACGCCGTTGATTCCGGGAACAGATGCGCAATCCTTCACGCTGCCGACGGCCAGTCCGCACGATCTCATCATCTACAATTACAATCCGTACGTCGTCCACGCGAGCGGCGATGGTTATGACTGCTCATCGGTGGAGCTGTTCTCGCGTTACGAGATCCATTGTATCGCGGAAAAGGCGGCATCCTCCACGCACGACCGCAATCCGATCCAGAAGCATTACCGTGTGGACCGATGGCATAATAAGGTTTGCCTGAAGAGCGCCCGAAGATTCCGGGATTCTCCGCGTCCAAACTTCTCTAACGATGTCGACTTCGATGTTGCGTCGATTCCGCGTATCGACAGTTCCGACTACCCGCAGCAGATGCGTTGCGTCGCCGTGTTCCCGTCGGGCTATCCGTCGGCCGATCAGTGAAGCAATTCTCAGCGTCGCGTCGCACTGGTGAGCGCGGAAAAAGATTGTTGCCGGTGGCGAGGCCCTGCGTCGCCACCGATACAGTTGCAGGCATTACGCCGCGCCATGCCGGGCGGCATCCGCCCCGTCGCAATATCCTCTAGCTGTAAATGCCGCCGGAGCCGGTCGAGCCCGAAGCGGTGCCGGGGAAATAGTTCGCTCCGCCACCGTTGGTGAAGACCACGGAGTTGTTGTCCGACAGGTAGCGCGCGCCGCTTGCGGAACCGACATAGCTGTTGCTGTTGGCTTCGATCTTGCCCAGGCGTGAAGCCTGCGCGAATGCCGTGTCGATCGTCGGCGTTCCCGTCAGTGTGACGGTTCTTCCCACGACCGTTATGTGCCCGCCCCACAGCGCCAGCATGTGCGCAGACGCCCTGCCGCTGATGGTGTAGTTGCCGATCGCCGTGATGCGCGCGTTGGCATCGGCGCGCATGTGATAGCCACCCGGCGGCACAGGGCCGAAGTCGATTCCCTTTGCTTCTACCGTGGCTGCATTCTCGACAAAAATGGCGTTGCCCGATGTCACCGTGGTCAAACGCATGTCACTCAACACCCACTGCGACACGCCGGATCCAAAGAAGCAATTGTTGCCGGTCACCGAAATGATGGTGCTCGATCCGGCGCCTTCGATCGTCACCGTGCCCGCACCGGAGAGACGCTTCAGCCTGTTGGCTCCAGTGTATGTGCCGGTGCCCACGGAGATCGTCACATCGAAGACCGAAAGGTCTAGTCCGGCGACGGTGTCGATGGCCTTCTGGATGGTCGCAAATGCGCTGCCGGCGGAGAGACCGTTATTGCTGTCGCTGCCAGTGGTGCGGACATAGTAGGTGCGCGCGCCGGTGAGCGTGTCACGGCCGCTGCCGCCTCCGCCGCCGAGGCTCGTATTGGGAAACGAGACGACGCCGGTGGCGCGGTTGATGACAATGGCTTCTTTCCACGTCGCGCCATCGCCGCTCACCTTGAAATGGAAATCATCATCGCCCGCGAGGCCGAGCTCGGCACGTCCGGAAAAGCCCGTCTGATAGACGATGCTCGCCGTGTCGCCCGTGCCCGCCTTGTTGATCTTGAGGCGGTGATCGTCGCCATCGTGGCTCAGAAGCGTCGCGTCGGCCGCAACGGAGAGCCGGTTGGTGGCGTTGGCGTCCGCATTGATGCCCAATGTTTCGAAGCTGCCGTCCCCGCCTTCGCCACCGCCGCCACCGCCCTCACCGGTGGTGAGCGCGATCCAGGCGGTACCGCTCCAGACAACGGCGACGTTCTCGTCGGCGACCCAGGCGATCCAGCCCTCCTGCGGGGCATAAAACATCCATGCGCCGTCCTGATAGGCCGCGATCTTTCCAGTATGGCCGGACCAGGCGCCGGTCGGTCCCGCCGCGATGATGTATCGCGCGCCTTCGGCAGGCGCTGAGGGCGGGGTTGAAAGTCCGCGGTCGAGCACGCTCAGCTGCACGATAGCATCGAGCGCGCGGATGGCCTCGTTATGGGTGACGTGCTTCTGGGATTGAGCCGCCATGATGTACGGCAGGCTGAGATTGGGTGTCGCGTCCACGCGATCCTCGCAAGATCAGATTCGATGCGCGAGGATAGGCACGGCGGGAAGCGCCGGGGATAAGGCGAGCCCATTTGCAGATGAGGTTAGAGGTCGGTGACCGCGCCACCGGCTGCCGCGCGGATGGCGTCGATGTTCGCGGCATAGGCTTCGCGCGTGCCGCCCTTGAACACCGCCGAGCCCGCAACGAGCACGTTTGCACCCGCAGCGGTGACGAGACCTGCCGTTTCCGGCGTGACGCCGCCATCGATCTCGATATCGATCGGGCGCGTGCCGACCATCGCCTTCACGCGGCGGATCTTCTCCACGACGGAAGGGATGAAGCTCTGGCCGCCGAAGCCGGGGTTCACCGTCATCAGCAGAACGAGGTCGATCCGGTCGAGCACGTACGCGATCGCGTCCTCGTGGGTCGCAGGGTTGAGCGCAACACCCGCCTTCTTGCCCAGCGACTTGATCGTCTGGAGCGTGCGGTCGAGATGGGGTCCGGCCTCGGGATGCACGGTAATGATGTCGGCGCCCGCATCGGCAAAGGCGGCGATAAAGGGATCGACGGGCGCGATCATCAGGTGCACGTCGAACACCTTATCCGAATGGGGACGCAGCGCCTTGATGACGGGCGGGCCGAAAGTGATGTTGGGCACGAAGTGGCCATCCATCACGTCGAGGTGGATCCAGTCGGCGCCCGCCGCCTCGACGGTCTCGACTTCCTCGCGTAGCCGGCTGAAGTCGGCGGAAAGGATCGACGGCGCGATGGTCACGGGGCGGGGCATGGGCATTCCTCAACGGATCCTTCGACGTGCTCTGCGTCTTCGCTTGGCAGAGCAAAGCCATCCTATAGCGGCGCCGGTCCCTCGCGTCCCGCCGGGGGACGGCTGTGGCGCAAAAAATGCTGCCGCAGGGGCACGGGGACTTAGGCCCGGCGCCGGCGCTCCACGAGCTTCAGGATGTGGGGCGTCAGGATGAGCTGCATCGCAAGGTCGAGCTTGGCGCCGGGAATGACGATGGAGTTCGCGCGCGACATGAAGCTGCCGGGGATCATCGACAGGAGATACTGGAAATCGATGCCGCGCGGATCGCGGAACCGAATGACCACCATCGACTCATCTTGCGTTGGAATCCAGCGGGCCACGAACGGGTTCGACGTATCCACGGTCGGCACGCGCTGGAAGTTGATATCGGTCTCGGTGAACTGCGGGCAGATATAATTCACGTAGTCCGGCATGCGGGTGAGGATGGCCTCGACCGCCTCGTCGTGGGAGTAACCGCGCGTGGACTTGTCGCGGATGAGCTTCTGAATCCACTCGAGGTTGATCACCGGCACGACGCCAATCTTCAAATCGGCGTGCTGGGCCACGTTGACCGACGGCGTTACGACAGCGCCATGCAGGCCCTCGTAGAAGAGGAGATCCGTGCCGCGGGGAAAGTCCTCCCACTCCGTGAAGGTGCCCACGGGGGCGCCGTGCAAGTCGGCCTCGTGCTGCTCGTGGATATAATGGCGTGTGCGTCCGCGCCCGGTCTCGCCGTAGGTGCGGAACACCTCCTCCAGCTCCGCCAGCAGATTGGCTTCCTCGCCGAAGTGGCTGAAGTGCATATTTCCGCGGGCCCGCTCCGCCACGATGGCCTGCTCCATCTCCACGCGCCCATAGCGGTGGAAGGCGTCACCCTCGATGAACGCCGCGCTGATGTGCTCGCGGCGGAAAATGTTCTCGAAGGTCTGGCGCACGGAAGTTGTGCCGGCACCCGAGGAGCCTGTGACCGAGATGATGGGATGCTTGGCTGACATGGCGGTGTGGAGACTGCCTTATAATTATTTATCAATTTAGAACCGCAGCAATCCTCGCCGGCTGAACAGCGGCGAACGCTCGCCGCGGATCTGCGACCCGTCGTGCAGGCGCACGACGTGCTCCACCTCCTTGCGCGAGCCTGCGATGAGCGGAACGCGCTGGTGCAGCGATGTGGGTTTCACTTCCAGCAGCCGCTCGCGTCCCGTGGACGCGGCGCCTCCCGCCTGCTCGGTCACCCACCCAAGCGGATTGGCCTCGTAGATGAGCCGCAGGCGGCCATCGCGGAAGCCACGCCGCTTATCGCCAGGGTAGAGGTAGATCCCGCCCCGCGAAAGGATGCGGTAGAAGTCAGCGACTGGCGATCCCGTCCAGCGCATGTTGAAATCGCGCCCGCGCGGACCTTCCTTGCCGCGGCGGCAGTCCTCGATGTAGGTGCGCACGGGATCGTCCCAGTGGCGCGTGTTGGAATCGTTGACCGCGTATTCGCTGGTGCGCAGCGGCACCTCCACCTTCGGATGCGTGAGCAGGAACGTGCCGGTGCGCCGGTCGAGGGTGAACACCTGTGTTCCCGCGCCGACGGTCGAAACGAGCACCGTCTGAGGGCCATAGAGGAAAAATCCGCCGGCGAGCTGATTGACGCCCCGCTGCAGAAACGCCGAAGGGTCATCGTTGTGCTCGAGCGCGGGGAGCACGGTGAAAATCGTCCCGATGGATGCATTGGCATCGATATTCGATGAGCCATCGAGCGGGTCGACCGCCACGAGCAAGGGCGCCTTTGCGTCGAGCAGCAGCGGAGCGTCCATCTCCTCGGACGCGACGGCTGCAACCGGGGCATTGCGGAGGACTTCGATGATCTTGTTGTTGGCGAGGAGATCGATCTCCTTTTGCTCGTCGACGTCGCCTCGCCGGCCGGTGAGGCGGCCGAGCGGTCCGGCGAGCGAGCCGAGATCCAGGAGTTCGGACAGCTCGAGGGCAGCCGACGCCAGCGCACCCATCGTTGCAGCGACGGCTAGACGCGCCGGCCTGCTGCCCGCCCACCCGGCGAAATAAGCCGCAAGGGTTTGTGGCTGATCCATCCTGTTCGTTGCCCTCTCCACTTCGTCACGGCCGCCTCGGCGCCGATGGCGCCGGCCGCGCTCTGTTTCTATGGCATGCACGGTGCGGACGGGCGAGAGCGCGACAAGATTTTGCTTCTCCTCTCGTCGGTTGCCTGCGGGCGGGAAGGCCTGTCGCTGCGCGCTTGACCGCCATCCTGCAACCCATGCTAGAATTCTGCCAACCTATGCACGTCGTCTCGGACTTTCGTTCCCCGTCGGGTCAGCAGACCGTGCGATATTGCTAACCGGCTGGCGTGCAACAAAAAGTCTGGCTCCCTCTCCTCACGATCATCGGCCGCGGGCGGCTGGCGGGCGTACTCGCCTGCACAGCGTGTCTCGGCCTGCTGGCGTTCGCCGGCCCGGTCTACATGCTGCTGGTGTACGAACGGGCGCTGCCGGCGCGGGACACCGGCGAGCTGTTGCGGCTCACAGTTGCCATGGGTCTGCTCTACGGGCTCGGGGCCGTTGCGGAAATCGCGCGCCAGCGCATTTTTGCCGGGCGGGGCCGGGCGATCGACGAACTCGTCATCGAAGGTGCGGCCGGCGGGGGGCGGCCGGTGCCGGTCCGCGATCTCGACGGCGTCTATGGGTTCCTCGCCGGTCCCGTGCCGGCGGCTCTTTGCGACCTTCCATTTCTGCCCGTCTACCTCGCCGCGTTGTACCTGCTGCATCCCGCATTCGCTGCCGTGGGGGCGTTGGCGGCGGTGTCGATCGCGGGATGTCTGCTTGCGGCGGGTCGTGCCAGCCGGGCACCGGCGGAGCGTGCCAGCCGCCTCGACGTTCAACGCCGGACGCTCGAGGCTCGCCTCGGTGGGCAACGTCCAGGCGAGAGGTCAGCCGGCGGGCGAAGCCGGGCCTGGACCATCGTGCATCGGCGGCTGCGGGATGAGCAGGCTGTCGCTGCCCGCTCCATCGCGTCGGCGGGAGCCGTAGTGCGTGCCCTGCGCCCGGCATGGCAATCGGCAATGCTCGGTCTCGGCGCCTATCTGGTGATGGTCGGCGGCTGCGCGCCCGCCAGCATCCTCGTCGCCGCTATTCTGTTGCCGCGGGTGCTGGGACCGCTCGAGATTGCGCTCGGCCAATGGCGCACCATTCAAAGCGCTGGCGCAAGCGCGGAGAAACTGCGCGCCTTCATCGTACCCGGTCGGGCATTCGCGGCCCACGCCGGGCGCACCAGCGCGCCGGCCGTCCTGGCGGCGCTACGGGTGTCCGGCTCGAACGCCCGCGTGGCCACCACGGACGGGCACCCCGCTTCGGGCCCCAGGACAGTCCCTGCCGAATGAGCAGGGCGCGGCGAGCGCAGCACGATCAAACCTCGAACTCGTCGATGGTGGTAACGGCCTTCCGCAGCGCATCCGACCACGAGCTCGACAGGTGCTTAAAATATTCGTCGTTCTGGTTGATGCGCTTCTCGCGCCGGATCTCCAGGCTATCGCGCTCATAGAGCAGGATGTCGATCGGCATGCCTACCGACAGGTTCGAGCGCAGCGTCGAATCGAAGCTCAGGAGTATCAGCTTGGCCGCCTCGCCGAGCCGCATGCTGGGCTGCGCCACGCGATCCAGAATGGGCTTGCCGTACTTGTGCTCGCCGATTTGCAGGTAGGGCGTTTCGTCCGTCGCCTCGATGAAGTTGCCTTCCGGATAGATCTGGAAGAGCCGCGGACGTTCGGTGCCGATCTGCCCGCCGAATATGAAGGAGGCCGCGAAACCGGCCTTGGTCATCTCGAGCGCCGGTCCATCAATGGCGCGAATGCTCCGCACCGCATTCCCGACAAGGCGGGCCGCGCGATACATGGTCGGCACGGTGAAGAGGCTCAACGTGTCCGGATCGCCCTCTCCCGCGGCGAGCTGCTCGTTGAGCAGACTGATGACCGATTGCGTGATCGACAGGTTGCCCGCGGTCAGCAACACGAGCACGCGGTCGCCGGGTTTGCACCAGGAGTTCAGCTTGCGGAACTGGCTGATGTTGTCGACGCCGGCGTTGGTGCGCGTGTCGGACGCGAACACCAGTCCGCGGTCGAGGTACATTGCGACGCAGTAGGTCATCTGCCAGCTCCCGTCAGCCAAGCCGCCACCGCGAGCTCTCCTGCGGTCACTGCTGCTGGGCACCGCTTTGCTGCTGGACTTCAACGGCGACGTCAAGGACCTCATCGCGGCCACCGCGACGATTGCCGGTGACCGGCGCCGCCGAGGCTGCGTCCAAACCGCACGCGAGCCGGATATAGCGCTCGGTCGGGCATAGCTGGTTGGCGGGATCGAAGCCGAGCCAGCCGAGACCGTCGATGAAGGCCTCGGCCCAGGCATGCTGGGCTTCGGAGGGGCGAGCCTCGCCGGTGGCGAAGTAGCCGCTCACGTAGCGGGCAGGGAACCCCATCAGGCGCGCGGCGGATATGAATACGTGGGCGTGGTCCTGGCAAACGCCGCGCCCATCCTTCAAGGCTTCCGCCGCACTGGTGTGGGCATCGGTGGCGCCCACCTCATAGCGCACCCGCTCACCGATGCGCTGCATCAGCGCATGCAGACGGTCGACCGGATCCATATCGGACAATCCGCCGGCGAGATCGCGGATGGCGTCGTCAGGTACCGTTTTCGACGTCTCGCGGCGGTAGATGCGCACGGGCGCGGTGTCGGCGAAGCCGCGTGCAAACCCTGCCTTGTCGTCGGTCTCGACCGTTCCGCGTGCGATGATCGTGATCTCGTCGTGCGGCTGTTGGAGCGAGACGAGATGCGATGCATTGCCGAACGCATCGCGGAAGCAGACGGCCGCTTCTATCCCCGGCATCTCCACGCTCCAGCTCACGACGCGCTGCCCCTCGAACGAAGGCGGCGTCAGTCGCAGCGTATGTATGCTGTAGAGCGTCGGCGTCGAATACGTGTAGCGCGTCACATGACCAATGGCGACGAGCACCTGGCGGGCCCTCCTCAGCCGTTGAAGTGATAGGCTTCGGCAACCTCGTTGCCGAGCCGGTTGTTGCGGGCGATGAAATCTCCGATGAACTCGTGCAGGCCGGATTGGAAGATCCGGTCGATGCTGCCGCCGGACAGGCGACCGCGCGTCGACGACGCGGTTTCGTGGCAACCCCATCGTGCGCCGTAGAGGCCGGCGAGATCATCGAGCGCCACGTTGATCTGATCGTAACAGGCGCGCAGCGAGCGGGGCATCGCCTGGTTGAGGATGAGATATTCGGCGATGCGCCAGGGTTTATAGTTCTGCTTGTAGACCCAGCGGTAGCTCCGGTGCGCGGAGACGGAGCGCAGGATGGCGCCCCATTGCACGCTGTCGATACCGCCGCCGACCATCTCGATTTGCGGCAGCAGCACGTAATATTTCACGTCGAGAATGCGCGCGGTATTGTCGGCGCGTTCCAGGAATGTGCCGAGCTGGCTGAAGAAGAACGTGTCGTTGCGCAGAATGGTGTTGAGCAACGCACCACGGTAGAGCGCCGAGCGCGATCGCACCCAGTCGAGAATGCGCGGCAGCTCGCTCGCTGTCAGGCTCTTGGGATCGATACCCGAGAACTCGATCCACGCGCCGTTGAGGCTCTCCCACATGTCGCGCGTGAGCGAGGTGCGCTGTGCGCGCCCGTTCCGGCGCGCGGCCGCGAGGCACGACTTGACGCTCGAAGGGTTGGAGCCATCGAACAGCAGGTAGTTGATGACGTCGCGGGTCGTCAGCGCTTCGTGTCCGGCGAAGTAGCCTTGCGCGCAGCCGGCGCTTGCGAGTGTCGAGCGCCATTCCTCATGGGCGCCCTCGGCATCGCGCGGCGATAGTACGATGCGGTAGCCCACCTCTATGAGGCGGGCCATGTTCTCGGCTCTCTCCACGTACCGCGCGAGCCAGTAAAGGTCGTTGGCCGTTCGCCCCAGCATCTATGCGCCACGCCGCTCCTTTTTTCGCCGCTGTCCGCTCAATCCTGCAAAACCCAGGTGTCCTTGGTGCCGCCACCCTGGCTGGAATTGACCACCAGCGATCCTGAGCGCAACGCAACGCGCGTCAGTCCGCCGGCTGTAACGCGCACCTGATCGCCCATCAGCACAAAAGGACGCAGATCGAGGTGGCGCGGGGCCACGCCCGCCGCAACGAGCGTGGGGCACGTGGACAGCGCGAGCGTCGGCTGGGCGATATAGTTTGCAGGGTTCGCCATCAACTTGCGGCGAAACGCTTCGATCTCGGCACTCGAGGCGGTCGGGCCGACGAGCATGCCGTAGCCGCCCGAGCCGTGCACTTCCTTCACCACCAGCTCCGGCAAGTTCTCCAACACGTATCCGAGGTCGTCAGGCCTGCGGCAATTGTAGGTCGGCACGTTCTGGAGGATAGGCGCGCGGCCACTGTAAAATCTTATGATCTCGGGGATGTAGCTATAGATCGCCTTGTCGTCCGCGATGCCGCCGCCCGGCGCGTTGACGATAGTGACGCGTCCCGCGCGATAGGCATTGAAGAGGCCCGGAACGCCTAGAATGGAATCTGGACGGAACACCAGCGGGTCGAGAAAATCATCGTCGATACGGCGGTAGATCACGTCGACGCGCTGCAGGCCCTGCGTGGTCTTCATTTGCAGGTAGCCGTCAATGATCGTCAGGTCACGTCCCTCGACCAGCTCCACGCCCATCTGATCGGCGAGAAATGAGTGCTCGAAATAGGCGCTGTTGTATGGTCCCGGCGTCAGCAGCGCGATCGACGGCTCGGCATCAATCCCGCGCGGCGCAACGCTTTCCAGCGTCTTCAGCAGATTCTCAGGATAGTTCTCGACCGGCGCCACGCGGTTGCGGGCAAACAGATCGGGGAACATGTGCATCATCGTCTCGCGGTTCTCGAGCATGTAGGAGACGCCCGACGGCGTGCGCGTGTTGTCCTCCAGCACGAAGAAGTCGTTCTCGCCGGTGCGCACGATGTCGATGCCGATGATGTGGCTGTAGATGCCGAGCGGCGGATCGACTCCCATCATCTCCGGCACGAATGCCGAGTTGCAGACGATCAGCTCCTCGGGGACCTTGCCGGCCTTGATGATCTCCTGGCGGTGGTAGATGTCGAACATGAACGCATTGAGCGCGCGCACGCGCTGCTCGATGCCAGCCGTGAGGCGGCGCCATTCGGCGGCGGAGATGATACGGGGGATGATGTCGAAGGGGATCAGCCGCTCGTCGGCGTCGTCGCTCCCGTAGACCGCGAAGGTGATGCCCGTACGGCGGAACATCGTTTCAGCATCGGTGAGCTTTTGCTTCAGGTCGTCGACCCGCTGCGTGCCGAGCCATTCCGCCACGGCATGGTAGGGCGCGCGCACGCCATCGCCCGCGCCGTTCATTTCATCGAAGGCCCTCGGCACAACCGGCCTTTGGATCGCTAAGCGCTCTTGCTGCAAGGTTCGCCTCGTTGACCACGCCGAGACGCATTCTGCCTCCTAACCACGCCCGTCGGGCGCCAAATCGTATTGAAAACACTGCCTGTTTTGCGAGCAGTTGCCTTGAAGTCCGGCAAACGAAAAAGGCCGGCCAACCGGGTTTCGCCCTGTTGGCCAGCCTTCGATGCGGCAGGTCGCTCGATGTGGGCTTTTAGAAGAGGCCCTCGATCTGACCTTCGGCGTTGAGGCGGATCGACTCGGCTGCCGGTACGCGCGGCAGACCCGGCATGGTCATGATCTCGCCGGTGATGACGACGACGAATTCGGCGCCCGCGGAGAGGCGCAGCTCGCGGATCGGCACGATGTGTCCGCTCGGCGCGCCGCGCTTGTTCGGGTCGGTGGAGAACGAATACTGCGTCTTCGCCATGCAGACGGGCAGGTTGCCGAAGCCGCCGGCTTCGAGATCCTTGAACGCGGTTTCGACCGATGCATCGCAGGTGATGTCAGCAGCGTGGTAGATCTCCGTCGCGATCGTGCGGACCTTGTCGCGCAGCGGCATGTCGTCGGGATAGAGCGGACGGAAGGCCGCGCGGCCCTCGTCAATCAGGGCCACCATGTAACGCGCGAGGTCCTCGGTGCCGGCGCCGCCGTTGGCCCAATGGGTGCAGACGAACGCGCGCGAGCCGACGCTCTCTACAACCTTTTTCACCTCCTCGATCTCGGCATCGGTATCGGTGATGAAGCGGTTGATGGCCACGGCCACCGGCACACCGAACTTCGCCATGTTCTCGAGGTGGCGCTTGAGGTTCTCGCAGCCCTTGTTGACCGCCAGGACGTTCTCGTTCTTGAGGGCGTCCTTCGCCACGCCGCCGTGCATCTTGAGCGCGCGCACGGTGGCGACGACGACGGCCGCGTCGGGTTTCAGGCCGGCCTTACGGCACTTGATGTCGAAGAACTTCTCGGCGCCGAGGTCGGCGCCGAAGCCCGCCTCGGTCACGACGTAGTCCGCCAGCTTCAGTGCGGTCTTGGTGGCGAGCACCGAGTTGCAGCCGTGGGCGATGTTCGCGAACGGGCCGCCGTGGATGAACGCAGGGTTGTTCTCCAGCGTCTGCACGAGGTTCGGCATCAGAGCGTCCTTGAGCAACACCGTCATCGCGCCCTCAGCCTTCAGCTCGCGGGCGCGGATCGGCGTCTTGTCACGCGTGTAGCCGACGATGATGTTGCCGAGGCGGCGCTCGAGGTCCTTGAGATCGAGCGCAAGGCAGAGGATCGCCATCACTTCCGATGCGACCGTGATGTCGAAGCCATCGGTGCGCGGGAAGCCGTTGGAAACGCCGCCGAGCGAATTGGTGATCTGCCGCAGCGCGCGGTCGTTCATGTCGAGCACGCGGCGCCAGGCGACGCGGCGGGTGTCGAAACCGAGGGTGTTGCCCCAGTAGATGTGATTGTCGATCAGCGCCGACAGCAGGTTATGGGCGGACGTGATGGCGTGGAAGTCGCCGGTGAAGTGGAGGTTGATGTCCTCCATCGGCACCACCTGGGCGTAGCCGCCGCCGGCTGCGCCACCCTTCATGCCGAACGACGGCCCGAGCGAGGGCTCGCGCAGGCACATCATCGCCTTCTTGCCGATGCGGTTGAGGCCATCGCCGAGACCCACGGTCGTCGTCGTCTTGCCCTCGCCGGCGGGGGTCGGGCTGATGGCGGTGACGAGGATCAGCTTGCCGTCCTTGGCGTCCTTCAGCTGATCGATGTACTGGGCACTGACCTTCGCCTTCGTGGTTCCATAGGGGATGAGCGCCTCGGCCGGGATGCCCACTTTGGCGCCCACCTCGCCGATGGGCTTCATCGTCGCTGCGCGGGCAATCTCAATGTCCGACTTGATCGTCACGGTTTCGCTCCTCCCAAAGGCGTTTTTTTAGCCCGTCGATGTGTCGCGCCACCGGCACGGGCAAAAAATCCCGGCGCCGATATTGTCGGTTCGAGGGCCGGGCGCAAGTCTCGACTGAGCGGTGAACCCCAATGCCGCACTGCATCGCGTCGAACCGTTAATTTCAGCGAAGGTGAATTCGCAGCCTTCACTAGAGCGGGTGGCTTTCCTTCGAAATCGCGACGGAGCTCTAGTCTTTTGATTAGACCAATGATTCGTCGCTCCGGCCGATAGGGGCCGAAGCGATCATGGGCTCTTGGATAAGCCCGATGATTCACGCTCCGGCCGATAGGGGCCGAAGCGATCATGGGCTCTTGGATAAGCCCGATGATTCACGCTCCGGCCGAAAGGGGCCGAAGCGATCATGGGCTCGGGCCGCGCAGCGCCAGCGGCACCTCGGTCGCATCGGTGCCGGGCAGCTGCGCGAGCGCACGGCGGCGCGCGAGCTTTGCCTCGCGGTGGGTGATGAAAACCGCCGCGACGAAAATCACGACGGCGCCCACCCAGGTCCAGCCGTCGATCAGCTCTCCGAAAACCAGATAGCCGACCAGCACCGAGAACGGCAGGCGGCTGAAATTGTACGTCATGGCGAGGGAGGCGTCGGTGACGGCGAACCCACGCACCAGCGTCATATGCCCCAGCACCGCAAAGAGCCCGAGCACCGCCAAAAGCGGCCAGACCTCCAGCGGCGGCCAGGTCCAGACGAACAGCGCCGGGACCAGGGAAACGGGCGTCGAGACGAGGTTGGTGATGAAGACGATGCGATCGGCATCATCGGCCGCGGTGAGCTGCTTGATGAGCGGGCCGATCAGGCCCATCGACATGGCGGAAACGAGCGCCGCGACCTGGCCGAAGCCGAAATCTCCGCCGCCCGGCCGCAGCATGATCATGGCGCCGATGAACCCGGCGACGAGCGCGCCCCAGCGCTGCAGGCCGACGTGCTCACCCAGGAGGAAGATCGCGAACAGCGTGCCGAACAGGGGTGACAAAAAGCTGATCGCCGTGACCTCCGCAATCGGCAGCAATGCCAGGGCCTGGAAGTAGGTCAGCATGGAAATGAAGCTGACGGCGACGCGGAAGCCATAGAGTTTCGGCTGATCGGTGCGTACCAGCGACCAGCCGCGGCGGGCCAGCAGGGGCAGCATCCAGACGACGCAGAAGAAGTTCCGGAAGAACATCACCTGCAAGGGGTCCATGCCGGCGAGCGCAGCACTGCGCGCGGCCGCGGCGATCCCGACGAGAAAGGCCATCGAGGCCGTCACGAGCACGAAGGCCGCCAGCGGATGGCTGGTGCCGCCGGGCTTCCCGCTTGCTCTCAGCGCCGCAGCGAGAGAACGCAGGCTGTCGCGCGATCTGGGGGACAATTGCACTCCGTTTCGGCCGCGCCGCTTGGCGGCCATCCTATCCGGGGCGGGCGGCGCGCAGGCCGCGGAGCGCATTCATGCCTCAGCTTTAGCTTTGTTGCTGCCTGACAAATTGCCCCGCGCGCGCGTTGTTATAGAGTGCGGGCGAGGAGCGGCGCATGGGACATCATCACGGTCACGGGCCACAGGGTCATGGCCACAGCCACTTGCAGGATCTGTCGGCTGCCGACGGGACGCGCAACGAGCGCCGGCTGCTGTTCGCGGCCTGCCTCACCACGCTCACCATGGTGGCGGAGGGCATCGGCGGCATCCTTTCCGGCTCGCTCGCGCTGCTGGCCGACGCCGGCCATATGCTCACCGATTCCGCCGCGCTCATCCTCGCCTATATGGCGGTGCGCGTTGCGCGCCGGCCTGCGGACTGGAGGCGCACGTTCGGGTTCGCCCGTTTCGAGGTGCTGGCCGCGTTCGCCAACGGCATCGCGCTCTTCTTCATCTCGGCGATGATCTGCTACGAGGCGATCGAGCGCATCTTTCAGCCCGTCGAGGTGCTGGGCGGGACGATGCTGATCATCGCGGCCATCGGCCTTGTGGTGAACGCGGTCACCCTCTTCGTGCTGCACAACGGCGGCGGCGCCAACCTCAACGTGCGCGCCGCTCTCCTGCACGTCATCGCGGACCTGCTGGGGTCAGTGGCGGCGATCGTCGCGGCGGCGATCATCCTCTATACCGGCTGGACGCCGATCGATCCGATCCTGTCGATCGTCATCACGCTGCTGATCCTGCGGAGCGCCTGGCTGATCACCAAGGAATCCGGGCACATTCTCCTGCAGGGCGCACCCAGCACCATCGATGTGCGCGAGGTGAGCCGGGATCTCGAGGCGATGATCCCGAATGTGCAGTCGATCCACCACGTGCACGCCTGGTCACTGAGCGAAAACCGCCACGTGATGACGCTCCACGCGCTCACCTGCGATGACGTGCCGCCGGAAAGTGTTGCAGCTGCCATCAAGCAACGGCTCAAGCAGACGTTCGGCGTGGTGCACGCCACGGTGGAGGTGGAGCACCAGAGTTGCGCCGATGCCGCGCACGCCCAGGGCGGCGCGGAGCATTAGCGGCGCCGGAGGGTATCATCACCCATCGCAGCAACCGGATCAGGGTGTAGCAGCACCCCAAACATGCAGCCAATCTTGATTGTTTCCTTTAGGTTCATTGCTAACAAAGGGCGATGGCAGACGTGGTTGCACATTCGAAGCCGGGCGAGGCTCGCCCCCGGATCATGATCGCGGACAAGAGCCCGGTCGTGCGTTCGGGGTTGCGCGACTTCATCGCGCGCGATGGGCGTTTCGAAGTGCTGGAAGCGCACGCGACGGGCACGGCGTTCCTCGCCGCTGCGGAGAAACTTCCGCCTGATATCGGCGTGATCGGCTGGTCACTGTCCGACATCACGGGCGGCGAGATCCTCTCGGCGCTGAGACGGCGCCATTCGCCGACCCGCATCATCGTCTACACCGGCGAGCCCGGAAAGGATGTGCTGCGCCAAGCCGTGCGCCTCGGTGCGTGGGGCTTCATTTCCAAGAGCGACGAGCCTGAATTGCTCGTCGACGCCATCGCCGCCGTTGCGCGCGGCCGCATGTCGCTGCCGTATGTCGATCTGCAGGCGCTCACGACGGATCCGTTCTCCGAGCTGACTTCTCGCGAGCGCGAACTGCTTACCGCGCTTGCGAACGGATGGACCAACATGCAAATCGCCTCGCGCATTGGAATCTCGCGCAATACCGTCAAATATCACCTCAAGAATCTCTACGATAAACTCGGTGTTTCCAATCGCGCGATGGCCGTTGCGCTGTACATGCAGACGACGATGGATCAACGGTAGTTGGTCCGCATTTTGATGCGCCGCACAATGCGCGTGCGATTTTGCGCATTGCGCTACGAATGCAATTCGCTAAGCTTTTTGCGGGTTAGGGGCGCGGTCGAAAACGCGCACAGGGCAGCGAAAATTGCTCGCACACAGCGCCGCGCAACGGGGGTAGCACCGGCTACCCACCCGCACAGCCGATCCGCTACCCGACTGCGCCCAGCGGCTGCCCGATAGGGTGTTGCGCAGGCGTCGGAGCAATTAGATGCTTGCGGCCAAGCCGTAAGCAAAAGCACCACGGCGCGGCGCCTTCAGGCGACGCGTGCAAATGCCGACGAAGCAAGAAACACAACAAGCACGCCGACACTGGGGAAACGCTTCATGCTTGCCACGCCGAAACCGTCCATTTCCGCTGCGGCATGTGCCATGCTGCGCACGGGCGGCGCGTCCGGCGTCTGCATGCGCGGCTTCGTATCCTTTTACCGCTGTTGCGTGCAGCACAATCCGATCCACGCGGGTTGATTCAACGTCTTGGAGCGGCGTCCGAAGTTTCGGCGCCGCTTCGTTTTTCGTAGGTCCGCGATTTCGCTCCAAGCTTCGGCCAAAAGCAAATCGCATTCGGTCAAGCAAAAGCCGCCAGGAGGAATACCCTAATATGAGCTATACTCTCTACCCACTCCGTCAGTCCCGTCTGCAGCGTTCCGAGCTCGCCGTTCCGGGTTCCAACCCGACGATGATCGAGAAGGCCATCGCCAGCGCCGCCGACTACGTATTCCTCGATTGTGAAGATGCCGTTGCGCCGCCGGACAAGGAACAGGCCCGCAAGAACATCATCCAGGCTCTCAACGATCTCGACTGGCGCGGCGCGGGCAAGACCGTATCGGTGCGCATCAACGGCCTCGACACGCACTACTGCTGCCGCGACGTTGTCGATATCGTCGAGCAGGCCGGGCACAAGCTGGACACCATCCTCATTCCCAAGGTCGGCACGCCGGCCGACGTCTATGCGATCGAGAGCTTCGTCAGCCAGATCGAAGTTGCGAAGGGCCTGCCGCACAAGATCGGCATGGAAGCACTCATCGAAACGCCGCTCGGCATGGCCAACGTGGAGGCGATCGCCTCTGCCCCGAGCCGTCTCGAGGCGATGCACTTCGGCGTTGCCGACTACGCCGCCTTCAACAAGGCCCGCACGGTCGTCATCGGTGGTCTCAACCCCGATTATCCGGGTGACCAGTGGCACTTCGCCCTGTCGCGCATGACGGTTGCCTGCCGCGCCTTCGGTCTGCGTCCGATCGACGGTCCGTTCGGTGATTTCTCCGATCCGGCCGGCTACACCGCGGGCGCCAAGCGCGCCGCCGCTCTCGGCATCGAAGGCAAGTGGGCCATCCATCCTTCGCAGATCGAGCTCGCCAACGAGGTGTTCTCGCCGACGGAGCAGGAAGTGAAGCGCGCCGAGCGCATCATCGAGGCTCTCAAGGAAGCCGAGGCACAGGGCAAGGGCGCCGCTTCGCTCGATGGCAAGATGATCGACGCCGCTTCGGAGAAGATGGCGAAGAACCTCATCGCCACGGCTGCCGCCATCAAGGCTTCCGCCGCTGCCCGCAAGGCCGCCTGAGCAATCGACTGACCAGGGATCAACTAAATGGATATCCACGAGTATCAGGCCAAAGAGCTTCTTTCGAAGTTCGGCGTGCCGATCGCGCGCGGCGGCCTTGCCTATAGCCCCGAGCAGGCAACCTACCGTGCCACCGAGATCGGCGGCGCAAAGTGGGTCGTGAAGGCGCAGATCCACTCCGGTGCCCGCGGCAAAGCCGGCGGCATCAAGGTCTGCTCCAACGACACCGAGATCGAGAAGGCCGCCGAAGGCCTTCTCGGCAAGAAGCTGGCAACGCACCAGACGGGCCCCGCGGGCAAGCTGGTGTCGCGCCTCTACATCGAAGAAGCGACGGACATCGCCAAGGAGATCTACCTGGCGCTGGTCATGGATCGCGCCACCGAGCGCATCATGGTGGTTGCCTCGGCTGCCGGCGGCATGGAGATCGAAGAAATCTCCGCCAAGCAGCCCGACACCATCATCCGCGTTTCGGTCGATCCGGCCGTCGGCATGCAGCAGTTCCAGGCTCGCGAAGTGGCCTACGGCCTCGGCGTCGATCCGGAGATCATCAACAAGCTGGTGCCGACCATCATGGCCTGCTACCGCGCGTTCCGTGATCTCGACGCGACCATGGTCGAGATCAACCCGCTGGTGATCACCAAGGAGAAGAACCTCGTCGCGCTCGACGCCAAGATGAGCTTCGACGACAATGCTCTGTTCCGCCGCCCGCATATCGCCGAGCTGCGCGACAAGAGCCAGGAAGATCCGCGCGAGACCTACGCCTCCGACCGCGGCCTCGCCTATGTCGGCCTCGACGGCGACATCGGCTGCGTGGTCAACGGCGCCGGCCTCGCCATGGCCACGCTCGACATGATCAAGCTGGCCGGCGGCGAGCCTGCCAACTTCCTCGACATCGGCGGCGGTGCCTCTCCGGAGCGCGTTGCCAAGTCGTTCAAGGCCGTGCTGAAAGACAAGAACGTCAAGGCGCTGCTGCTCAACGTGTTCGCGGGCATCAACCGCTGCGACTGGGTTGCGAAGGGCGTCGTCGACGCCGTAAACGACCTCAACATCAAGCTGCCCGTCGTGGTTCGGCTTGCCGGCACCAACGTGGAGGAGGGGCGTCGCATTCTCGACGAGAGCGGCCTCACCGTCATCACCGCGGAAACGCTGGCTGAAGCGGCTGAAAAAGCCGTCGCCGCCGCCAAGGCTGGCGCCTAGTAGAGAGGATCGCACATGGCCATTTTCATCAATGAGAATACCCCGGTCCTCATCCAGGGCTTCACCGGGCGCATCGGCACCTTCCACGCTCAGGAGATGATCGACTACGGCACCAATGTCGTGGGCGGCGTCACCCCGGGCAAGGGCGGCACCTCGCACCTCGGCCGTCCGGTGTTCAACACCATGAAGGGCGCCGTGCAGGAAACCGGCGCGGAAGCTTCCATCGTGTTCGTGCCGCCGCCGTTCGCGGCCGACGCGATCATGGAAGCCGCCGATGCCGGCATCAAATACTGCGTCTGCATCACCGACGGCATCCCGGCGCAGGACATGATCCGCGTGAAGCGCTACATGCGCCGGTACAAGAAAGAGAACCGCATGGTTCTCACCGGTCCGAACTGCGCCGGCACCATCTCGCCGGGCAAGGCGATGCTGGGCATCATGCCGGGCCACATCTACCTGCCCGGCCGCGTCGGCATCATCGGCCGTTCCGGCACCCTCGGCTACGAGGCCGCTGCGCAGCTCAAGGCGCTCGGCATCGGCGTGTCGACGTCGGTAGGCATCGGCGGCGACCCGATCAACGGCTCGTCCTTCCGTGACATCCTCGAGCACTTCGAGAACGATCCGGAAACCGATGCCGTGCTCATGATCGGTGAGATCGGCGGTCCGCAGGAGGCCGAAGGCGGTCAGTACGCCCGCGACCACATGAAGAAGCCGGTTGCGGCCTACATCGCCGGCCTTTCGGCGCCGAAGGGTCGCCGTATGGGCCATGCCGGCGCGATCATCTCTGCGTTCGGCGAATCGGCACCGGAAAAGGTGGAGATCCTGAAGAGCTGCGGCGTTTCCATCGCTCCGACCCCGTCGGAGATGGGCACCACAGTTGCGGCTATGCTCAGCAAGATGCAAAAAGTCGCGTAAAAAGAGCTTGGGGTCCGCTCCGCGAGGGGCGGGCCTCACATTCCCCCGGCGACCCCCTCCGAGCTCTTCACGGATCGGCACACCGCGCCGGCGGTATTGCGCAAGCGTGGAGACAAGCATGCAGGAAAACGTGTTGCCGACGACCCCTGGTAAGCTCGACGAGTTCCAACTCCGTGACGAGCTCCGCGCGCTGCGTGCTCAGATTCCCGACACACCGGCGCTCAACCCCATCGTCAATCTCGCCTTCGATCTCTCGCGGCGCCTCGAATCCGGCGACGTCAGCTTCGAAGAGCTGAAGGCGCTGGCCACGCGCCTCATGGATCGCGCCTGCGTGCAGCGCGCGCTTCATCTGCGCGAGCGCGTCGGCTTCGTCGACCGCGCGACGACGTACAAGGAATTTGCCGACTTTGTCGAAAGCGCCGCTGCGGCGACCGACTTCGAAACCTTCAAGGAGCGGTGGGAGCGCGCGCGCACCGGTATCGTGCTGACCGCTCACCCGACGTTCGGTCTCTCCGATGAGCTTTCAAAGCGCATCGTCGAAATCGCGGTTGCCGACGACGTCGATCCGAACACGCGCATCGGCGTGCCGCACCGGCCGGACGACAGCATCGATCTCGCCTACGAGCACCGGCGCGCGCAGAACGCCATCCAGAACCTGCGCAATGCCTATGTGGAGCTGCTGGACAGCTTCTTCTCCGCCGCGGTGAACCGTTTCGGCGACAAGGCCTACAGCCTCAATCCCAAGCTCGCGACGTTCGCCTGCTGGGTGGGCTATGATCTCGACGGGCGCACCGACATCGACTGGCGCAAGTCGTTCATTCTGCGCCTCAGGGAGAAGCGCGCCTCGCTGGGCGACATCCGCGAGCGGTTTCTCGCCCTCAAGGGCGAGCTGCCGACGGAAGGCAATGCACACCGCCTGTCCCGGCAGGTCACCGCGAAGCTCGACCTCACGATCGCGGCCGTCGACGAGCAGATCGATGCGCTCGACCGCGTCATGACCGGGGGTGAGCCGCTGGCGGACGCCGCGAACATCATCACGCGCCAGGACGGCTACAACATCACTTCTGTGGAGCCGATCGTCAGCCTGCTGCGCACGCTCGTCGACACACTCCCCGAAGGAAGCGGGAAGCGCTCGGTTGCCGTTCTTGCCGGGCTGATGGAAGCGACGGGGCTTGGCACCGCGCACATCCACGTGCGCATCAATGCGGTGCAGCTCAACAACGCATTCCGCGCGTTCGTGCACGAGCCGTGGACGCGCAACCTGTCCGAAAGCCAGGCGCTGGCGCGCATCGTCAGCATGATCGAGCAGGCGCGCAAGGAGACGGTGAACTTCGAGTCCCTCGATCTCGAAACGGCCACCGCCATCCGCCAGTTCGCGCTCATTGCGCAGATCAAGAAGCACGTCGATCGCGAGACGCCCGTCCGCTTCCTCATCGCCGAGACGGAATCGCCGGCGACGGTGCTGATCGCCATCTTCTTTGCCACGCTGTTCGGCGTCGACGACATCACCGACGTCTCGCCGCTGTTCGAAACGCCGCTGGGCCTGGAAACCGGCGCGCGTATCATCGAGCGGCTGTTGGAAGAGAAGACCTACACCGACTACGTGCGCCGGCGCGGCCGCCTGTCGCTGCAGACCGGCTTCTCGGACGCGGGGCGTTTCGTGGGCCAGATCGCTGCGACGCTCGCCATCGAGCGCATGCACCACGGCATTGCCGAGGCGATCAACCATTCCGAGGCGAAGGGCGTCGAGACGCTGATCTTCTCCACGCACGGCGAATCCATGGGCCGCGGCGCGCACCCCGGCAGCATGCATACGCGCCTCCACTACCTCTTTCCCGACGAGGCGCGCCGCCACTTTGCCCGCTACGGCATTCCCATCAAGCACGAGACGAGCTTCCAGGGCGGCGACGGATACCTGTTCTTCGCCAACCGACGCCTGACGACGCGCGCGCTCGCTTCGGTCATCATGGACGGCGAGGTTCCGGCCGAGGCGGAGGATCCGTTCTACGACGACGCTGACCTGCGGCTCGACTTCCTCGGGCGCCTGCGGGACTACCAGGAGCACCTGTTCGCCCACCCTGGCTATCGCGCCGTGCTGAGCGCCTTCGGTGCGAACATCCTGTTCAAGACGGGCTCACGCCCCGTGAAGCGGCAGATGGACGCCAGCGGCGCCGTCGACCGCAGTGCGGTGTCGCGGATGCGCGCCATTCCCAACAACGCCATCCTGCAACAGTTCGGCTACACCGCGAACGTCGTGTCGGGACTCGGCGCGGCCGTCGGTTCGGAGCGCGAGCGGTTCATCGAGCTCGCACGCACATCGCGCCGCCTGCGCCCGCTCATCGAGATGATCGCGCGGGGCAAGCAGCTGTCGAGCCTCAACGCCATGGGCGCCAACGCGATGGTGTTCGATCCGGGCTTCTGGGCCTGGCGCGCATCGTGGGGACGGGAGCCGAACATCGAGCCGGCGTTCCGTTCGCTCGCCTCGCTGCTCCTCTCGGACGACCGCAACGGCGAGATCAACGGCCTCGTGCATCATTTGCGGCTCGATGCGGTCGAGCTGCATGCGATACTGGAAGAGATCGGCATCGAAGGCGGCAAGATCCCGGACGATGCGCGCCTCGAGCTCGACCTGCTGCATGCGATCCGTCTCGCGCTCATCATGCGGGTGTTCGTGCTTGCCGCGCAGATGCCGCGCTTCTCGCCGCATAACGACGTCTCGCACCGCCAGCTGTTCGAGCTGGCGCTGATGCTCGACGTGCCGGCGGTCGTCGCGGAGATGCGGCAGGCGTTCCCGCGCCGCTCCAAGGAGGCGGGCGATCAGAAGCGCTATGCCGAGGCGGCGACCTACCGCCCGCATGGCATCGACGACTACGGCCGCATCGAGACGGAAATTCTCGTACCGATGGAGGAGGCCTACGAGCTGATCCGGGAGATCGGCACGGGCATCTCCCATCACTTCGGGGCTTTCGGCTGACACGGCCAGTCCTCGATAGAGCGGCAGAGACAAAAGAGCAGAGACAAAAAAGAGCCGGGCCCGAGGGCGCCGGCTCTTTTATTTCGTGGATGTGGGTCGCGAGGTTTGTGCGCCAATAGTCGAACGGCGTGCGTTCCAGCGCCAATCACGTCCCCACAAATTTACGCGATCAGCGCTGCCGGCGGCTTACCCCCCGGCGGCCATCAGTGCTTGCCCCAGACCTGCACGGTGGCATAGGCGCGGTCGCGCTTGGAGGTTGCGATGGCGCGGGAGCGCCACGTTGCCTCGATTTCCTTGATGCTGGCGTTCTGCTTCAGATCCACCGGGCCGAAGGCTTCATCGGCTGCGATCTTGGTGCGGTTCGCCTGCAGCTCGTCCTTGGCCCCATCCTTGTAGACCACGGCGAGGTTCGTCATCGTTACGTCGCGGTCCTTCACAGAGACGCGGATTTGCCTGAAGCCGCCTTCGTTCTCGCCCACGGGGATCTTCACGCGGTCGAACCCGACGCTCCCCGCCGTGTCGGTGCCGAGCAGCACCCAGCCGTCGTTGTATTTGCGGCCCTCACCGTTGGGACCGAGCCACCCCTTCTCGTATTCTCCGAACACCTCGACGCGCGCCTGGCCGCTGAAATTCGGCTTGGAGCGGTAGACGAGCTGGATCTCCTTGATGAAGCCCTTGTGATCGAGGGGAATCCAGTCGGTCTTGCGGCCGGCGGCGATCTTGGCATCCGAGAGCAGCGTCTCGGTGCTGCCATCCTCGAAGATGGCCTTGAGGTCGGTGATGGAGATATCGTTGCGCAGCACCCGCAGGCGAATGCGATCGAACTTGCCGATCTCGGCGCCAACGCGGATGACATCGCGGTCGACGAGGAAGCCGACATCCTGCACGCCGAACAGGACTTCGCCATTACTCGCCTGGCCGGGCGGGATAGCGGAGGTTTCCCGTGCCGTCTCGCGGGTTGGTACGGAGCGCTTGCGCCGCTGTTGCCGCACTTGAACGAGCGGGGAGGCCTCACGGCTTCTTTCCAGGGTCTGGCCCATTGGGGCGATGGTCGCGTCCAGGGCCTCCGGTGCCGAAGCCATTCCCGTCACCGCCAGGACTACGCCTGCCAGCGCCAACCTGATCGTCATGAACCTCTCCCCTCGTTGGTGACGACGCGCACGGGATACATCGCTCAGAGACGATGCTTTTTAACCCAGTCGCGACATCAACAAAAGCTGCGCGTACCGACAAATCCCGGATGACGCCTGGAGAAGCCCGCGGCCAAAGCCGGATTTTAACGAGATCGGTGTACTGCGTGCCGGTAACCGCCGCCGGTAGCGAAGGGAATCGAGAGACGCCATGGAGGGCAAGCAGCTCAATCTGCTGATCAATACGGGCGCCGCCCTCGTCGGCCTCATCCTCGTCGGCTACTTCGCCTATTCGGCGATGCATACCGATTCCGCTCTGCCATGCTCCGACCGCTTCGGCGCAGCGACGCGCTTCTCCCTGCATACCGGCGAGGGCAAACCTCTCACGCCGATCGAGTTGCAGGCACGCGCGGGCGCGCGCGATTTCGGCGTCATCGACAACGCTTCCGTCGTTTCCGTGACGGATGGGCCCTCCAAGGAAGCACTGGAGGTGAAGCTGCGCAAACAGCCGGCGGGCGCCGATCCGGGCGATACGGCACGCAATGGCATCGAGTTTCGCTGGGCACCCCCGGGTGTGAAGGGCGCTGCATCCGCGTGCGTCAGCTACAGCGTGTGGTTCCCGGAGAAATTCCAATTCTCCGGCGGCGGGATGTTGCCGGGGGTATTCGGAAGCAATACCGCGCAGCCCTCCGAGGTGAAGATAACAATCACGCCGCAGTGGGACGGCGCAGGAAAGCCGCTCATCGCGACGACGGCCGAAAGCGGGGAGATCCGCCATATGTTCGGGCAAACCTCTCCCTTGCCGACAGGGCGCTGGATAAAGATCGACCAGGAGGTCACGCTCAACGAGCCGGGGCAGAGCAACGGCACGGCGCGCCTCTGGATCGACGGCGCGCTGATTGTCGAGGATAAGCGGGTGGGCGTGCGGACGGGCAGCGACGTCGCGCTCGCGGGCGTGTTGGTGGCAGCGGCCCACCGCCGTCTGCCGGAAGATCCCGGCCTGTTGCGCCTGTCGCCAGTCGATATTTCGTGGCGCTAAGATTTCGGGGTCTTGCGGCGCGGCTCCGCGTTTCGCGGATAACTCCCCCGTGACGCAGCATGGCTCGGCCCATAGCCGAAGCCGTTATGCGACGGATTGACCGCGATGTGATCGTCAAAGGCAAGAAATATGGCCGTCTCCAAACTTGTAAAATATAGAGCGGCTTAAAACATTACCCTTTTGTAAGTCGTTTCTTAACTCTTGCGGGAAATGCAATCGGAATTCCAATTGCAAAACGGCGGACAATGGTATTCACTGGAAGTCGAACGTGGCGCCCTCCCACCTGTCCCCCCTAAGCGGCGTCACGCATCGCAGCCCGCGCTCTTCCCCCGGAGCGCGGGCTTTCCTTTTGGCGCGACGCTTCTGCGCTATCGGCTTGCGGGATCGGTTCAGGATTGCTCGTTGGGCTGGAAGCCGGCTTCGCGCGCTTCCTCCTCCGAGCAGAACCAGCGTTCGCCGCGGCTGCGGACGACCTTCACGCGCTCGTAGTTCCGCGCCCACGGCACCACGTAGACGCGCCGTCCGCCGCGCACATTGCCCTTGATCGGGCAGCCTTCCGGCGCGGCTTGCTTGGCCTCTTCCCATTTGTGCGCGCGGTAGTCCGCCGGGCGCAGCGCCTCTCCGGCCCAGAGCCCAAGCTTCGCCTCGCGCGCTTCGTCCTCGAGACCGCCGTACGTCGAAAGCAATCCGGTGCGGGCAAAGACGTGGCCGTCGCGCACGAGCTTTGCGGCAACGTCAAGCTCGCCGACACGGCAGGATCCGCGCGAAAACCCGGCCGTGTCTCCCGATATCGTGCATGCGACGCGGCCGCGCAGCAGGCCGGTCAACGCCTGGCGCGCGGTGCGGCCACACAGCCATTCGCGGCGGTCGGCGGTGAGGCAGAGCTGGCCCGGCTCGGGCGCCTCGATGCCTTCGAGCCGAATGAGCGTGGAGCCAACGCGCACGACATCGCCCGTCACCGCCGTAGCCCGGCCGGTGATCTCGCCGCGGGTGGACCGGCGCGACGAAGCACGGCGCGATTTGCTGGTGGAGGCGGTCGTGATCTGCGCCTCGTCGGAGCTGGGGCCCCAGGCCGTATAGACGCCGCCCAGCACCAAAAGCGCCGCGAGGGCGGCTGCGCCCATCTGCACCGCCGGCCGGGTGAAGGCATTGCCGGGAAGCGTTCCGGCCTTCGCCGCCAAGCCGGCGAACGGGCCCGACAGCCAACGGGGGATTTCCGCCGCAAGGTGAGCTGCCGCCAGCGCGGCGAGCGTTCCCATGCCGATGGCGAGCGCGATCCAGGTATCGGTGACAAAGCCATTGGCGTGCGCGCGGATGATGCCGCCCGCGAGCGCGACGACACCTATCAGGAACACGAGCGGGCGCACGTTCGGACGGCGCAAAAAGGCGGCGACGGGCGCGAGGGGCGGGCCGAGATAATCGCCCATGAGGGCGCCGAGCACGCGCAGCGTGGCGCCGGTGTAAGCTATGGCGGAAAGCAGCGCCGCGCCGAAGCGGCGGACGTATTCGGCGGCGATGGGCATCGCCGCGCAAAGCTTAAGCCAGGCTGCAGAAAGCCCGGCAGCACCGAGGCGGCCGCCTTCGCGGCCATAGCGCAACGCGTGCTGGCCCGCTGCGCGTAGACCCGCGATGCCCAGGATGGCACCGCGCTGGCCGAGGCTCGCCGCGCCCCTGCCGACGGCCTTGGCACCGGCTGCGCCCTTGATCGCTCCGTGCTGGCCGGCATTCGCCGCAGCCCTGCCGACGGCCATAGCCTTTTCGGCGCCGGCTGCCGCACCGCGCTGACCGGCCTCTTTGACGTTTCGCACGGCCGCTTTGCCGGCTTCCCCTATGCGATCACGCCGCTGCTTGCGGCGCACGAGGATCGTCGTGCGCACGTATTCGCGCCATTCGAATCCATCGTTGCGTCTGCGCCAGCGGAACATGCGGTCTCCGATACAGGGAGTTGGATGGGAGATGACGTCTACGCCGTCGCCACCGAGGCGCCAAATCATTCGGCGTCATCGAGCCTCTGCGGACGGATAGCGGGCCGGGCCGCCAACCGCTCCGGCAGATTCAGTGATAGCCCTCGCCCTCACGCACTTTCCCGCGGAACGTCCAATAGACGTAAACGGTGTAGCCGATGATCATCGGCAGCATGATGAGCACGCCGACGAGCATGAAGATCTGCGATTCCGGCACCGCCGCCGTATCCCAGAACGTGAGCGTGGGCGGTACGAGATAGGGCACGTTGGAAATCGCCAACCCGAGGAAGCCCAGAAGGAACAGCGACACCGCTGATACGAACGGCAGCACCTCGCGTCCGCTGTTGAGGCCGTACCAGCAGGTGAATGCCGCGAGCGCCGTCAGGAGCGGCACGGGCGACAAATAGAGAAGGTTCGGCCAGGTGAACCAGCGCTCGGCGATACGCTCGAACAGAAGCGGCGTCCAGAGGCTCACGATCGCCATGATGACGAGGACGGCGAGCAGAAGATACTTCGACCAGCGGCGCGCGTTCACGGCGAGCTCGCCTTCGGTCTTCATCACCAGCCACGTGGTGCCTAGCAGGGCATAGCCGACGACAAGCGAGGCGCCGGTGAAAAGCGGGAAAGGAGCGAACCAGTCGAACGTGCCGCCCGCAAAGGCATTGTTCTGCACGTTGATGCCCTGCAGATAGCCGCCAAGCACGACACCCTGCATGAATGCCGCGGTGACGGAGCCGTAGGCGAAGGCGCTGTCCCAAAACTCGTGATTGGGCTTCGCGGTCCAGCGGAACTCGAAGGCGACGCCGCGGAAGATGAGGCCCAGCAGCATGATGATGATCGGCAGATAGAGCGCCGGCATGATCACCGCGTAGGCGAGCGGGAAAGCGACGAAAAGGCCGCCACCGCCGAGCACAAGCCACGTCTCGTTACCATCCCAGAACGGCGCGACGGAGTTCATCATCACGTCGCGGCGCTCTTCCTCCGGCGTGAACGGAAAGAGGATGCCGAGGCCCAGATCGAAGCCATCGAGAATGACGTAGAGCGCAACGGCGACGCCGATGATCGCAGCCCACAATACGGGGAGCCAATAGTGGATCGCGTCCATGTTCAGGCCCCCTCGATGGCGTCGTGCGCCGCCTGCTCTGCCGCCGTCAGCGGACGGGAAGGCAGGCCCTCAGCCGTTTCCGCAGCCGTGCCCCTCGGTCCGTATTCGATCAGCCGGTTGATGTAGTAGATGCCCATCGCGAACACGATGCCGTAGACGACGATGAAGAGAATGAGCGTCGTCAGCACCGCTCCAAAGTGGACGGGCGAGACGGCGTCCACCGTGCGTAGGATGCCTTGCGCGATCCAGGGCTGGCGGCCGACCTCGGTGGTGTACCAGCCAGCCAATATGGCGATGAAGCCCAGCGGCCAGGCGTACTGCGCGTAGTTGAGATACCAGCGCGCCTGGAACAGGGTTCCGCGATACCATAGCCACGCGCCGACGAAGCCCAGCGCCAGCATCAGCACTCCCATTCCAACCATCAGGCGGAAGGAGAGGAACACCGGGAATACCGGCGGGCGGTCCTGGGGCGCAAAATCCTTGAGGCCGGGGAACAAGCCTTCCGTGCTGTGCTTCAGAATGAGGCTGGCGGCGCCGGGGATGGCGATCTCGAAGCTGTTGCGCTCTTCCTTCTCGTTCGGAATTGCGAACAGGACGAGGGCACCGGGCTTGGAGCCGTCCCAGTGGCTTTCTATGGCCGCAATTTTTGCCGGCTGGTGCTCCAGCGTGTTGAGGCCGTGCTGGTCGCCGATGAACACCTGCAGCGGAGCGAGGATCGCCACCATGCCGAGGCCCATGTGCAGCATCGTCTTCGCTTCCTCCGGGAAGCGACCCTGCAGGAGGTAGCGGGCGCCCACAGCCAGCACCACGAGGGAAGTGGTGAGATAAGCCGCGGTGAACATGTGTGCGAAGCGATAGGGGAAGCTTGGATTGAAGACCACGGCCAGCCAGTCGACGGGATAGGCGATGCCGTTGCGCACCTCATGACCGGCGGGCGTCTGCATCCAGCTGTTGGCGGAGAGGATCCAGAAGGCAGAAAGGGACGTGCCGACGGCGACCAGGATCGCGGCAAGCACGTGAATGTTGGGCGGCACCCGGTTCCAGCCGAACAGCAGGATGCCGAGGAAGGTCGCCTCGAGGAAGAACGCCGTGAGCACCTCGTAGCCAAGCAACGGTCCCAGGACGTTGCCGACAACGACGGAGAAGTTACTCCAGTTGGTGCCGAACTGGTACGAGAGCACGATGCCGGAGACGACGCCCATGGCGAACGACACGGCGAAAATCTTCGTCCAGAAGCGGGCGAGCCGCCGCAAGTGCTCGCGGCCGGTCAGTCGCCATCGCACCAGCAGCGTTGCGATGAACGCCGCGAGCCCGATGGTGAAGCTCGGGAAGATGATGTGAAACGAAATCGTGAAGGCAAACTGGATACGTGCCAGCAGAACAGCATCTAGGTCCATGGCACCCGCTTTGCGTTCTTGTGTCTGAGGCGATCACATTGTGCCGCGCTTCGGCCCGCGCGTCGAGAAAAGCCGCTGCGGCGGGCCGTCTCCCGTGACAAGCTGTGCACAGGGCAAGAATGCTCCGCACGGGGAATGACGTCATAACATCAGGAAATGACGCAGCTATTCCTGCGCGACGGCACCGAGTGGCAGAGACCACAGACGCACCCGGCCGTCGACCCCGGCAGAGACGAGGTGCTGCCCATCGGGCGAGAACGCGATGGCGGTCGCGCCGCCGACATGGCCGGTCAGGGCACGCAGGATGCGCCCGCGCTTCAGATCCCACAGGCGCACCGTGCCATCCTCGCCCGCGGAAGCGAGCTCGTCTCCCGAGGGGGAGAAGGCGAGATCGGTGACACGGCCGCGGTGGCCGGTGAGCGTGCGCAGGCGGCGGGAGGACATCACCGACCAGATCTGTATCCGCCCATCGAGCGCGCCGGCGGCGAGCAGCTTGCCGCTGCGGGAGAACTCAACCGCGGTGATGAAATCGCGCGGCCCGCGGTAGGCGCGCTTCAGCGTCAGGGTGTCGAGGTTCCAGAGGCGCACGGTCTTGTCCGCGCCCCCGGAGGCAAGCTGCAATTGCTGCGGCGCATAGGCGAGGGACTGCACGGCGTTCTCGTGGCCTTCCAGCACATGCAGCGGCGCCGATGACTGGCGCGCATCCCAGAGCGTGATTTTCCAGTCGTGGCTGGCCGCGGCAAAGCGGTCGGGATCGCCGGTGAAGGCAACGGCCCAGATGTTCGCCTCGTTGCGCTGCACGGTGATGAGCTTTTCCGCGCGGTCGATATCCCACAGCACGACCTTGCCGTTGGCGTGGCCCGTGAGCGCGCGCGAGCCATTGAGGGCGAGGGCGGTCGCCGGGCCGTCGTCGAGCTCGATGGTGCGCACGAGGTTGCGATAGGCGGCATCCCACAGCTTCATGGTGCCGTCGGCGCCGGTGGTGAGGATGCGCCGGCCATCGGCGGTATAGACCGCGCCGGAAATCGATCCGCGGTGGGCCTCGATCTCGGCGATCGGCGTCACAAGGGCGGGCGCGGGCGGGCTCGCCTGCTGGAGGGACGCCGTCGTCGCCGGGTTCGTGCCGGTGGTAATGCCGGTCGGCACCGCGGAGCCGCGGCTTTCGAACTGAGGGAAGCGGTCCTGCATCGCGACGGCGGCGCTGGCGACACCCACCCCGACGAGCAGCTTGAAGGCGATCGGCAACAGGCTCGGACGGCTTCCCTTGAGGCGCCGCGGGCGCGGACGGGCCGGCGCCTTCACGACGACGAGCGCGCGCTCCTTGGGGATCGGCTTCTTCGACTGCGATTTCTTTTTGGCGGCCGGCGGTGCCTTGACGGCCAGCGCGGGCGCGGGCGGCGGCTCGATCTTCACGGTCGGGGCCGGCGCGGGCGCGGACGCCTTCGCAACGGCAGGCGCCGGTTTTACGCCCGGCACATCGATATCCGGCTTCTTGCGCAGCCCCTCAAGGAAGTCGAGCAGGCCGCCCTTCGGGCCGGGCGCGTCGGGCGGCGGCGGGGAGGAAGCCGCAGCAGGTAGCGGAACCGTCGCCGCCATTGCAACGGTGGGCGCAGACGCAGCGACTGCAACGGCGGGCTCCACTGCGACCGGCTTGGCCGCGGGCGTCGGAGCCGGTTTCGCCTCCGGGGCTTCGGCAGCGGGCTCGGGCGCTGCATCTTTCCTGCGGTTCTTCGCGCGGCCGCCCGTGCGGCTCAGCCAGCTGGTGCGCACCGGATCGGGTGCGAGCAGATCGTTGCGCCATGCCGCGATCGACTGCGGGCGGCCTTCGACGTTGAGCGTCAACGCCTTATCGATCGCCTTGAGGAAGCCGACGCGGTAGGAGCTGAGCGCGGCCTCGCGGGCGGGAACCAGATCATCCTTGACCATGCGCGAAGGCGCATCGGACGGACGCTTGCCGGTGATGGCGTGATAGAGCGTGCCGGCGAGGGCGTAGATATCGGTCCACGGGCCCTGCTTATGGCTCGTCTCGGCATATTGCTCGTAGGGGCTGTAGCCCGGCTTGACGAGCGCCGAGACGGTCTTGGTGTGCGAAGCGATCTCGCCGCGCGCGGAGCCGAAATCGATGAGGACCGGATCGCCCGCCTTGCGAATGATGATGTTGTCCGGCGCGATGTCGCGGTGGAGAAAATCCGATTTGTGGATCAGCTCCAGGGCATCGAGCAGCGGGCCGAGGATGGCGTCGAGCTCTTTCTGCCGCGGCGCGCGCCCGAGAGATTTCAGCCACGCCTTGAGGCTCTGGCCCTCCTCGAAGTGGAGCACCATGTAGCCGGTCTTGTTCGCGCGGAAGTAGCGATAGACGCGCACGATGTTCGGGTGGTCGAACTTGGCGAGCGTCTGCGCTTCCTCGATGAAGCGGTCGAGGCCCCAGCGGTAATCGCCGGCGCAGTCCTGGGAGCGCGGCACGGCGTCGATGCCGCCGTCGCGCGCGGCGATGTCGCTTGGGAAATACTCCTTGATCGTCACCATGCGGGCGAGCGCGATCTCGTCGGCGAGGTAGGTCACGCCGAACCCGCCCGCACCCAGCACGCGCTCGATGCGATAATCGCCAACCAGCTCTGTCCCGCTTGGCAGCGCGATAAGATTCGTCATAGCTCCCCGTGGCGTCGGTGCATCGGCTCAATGCAATGGGGTGCACCGCTCGTCAATTTGACGTACCGCCTTCGACACACTTATGGCCAGCAAATGTGGCGCAGGCTTGAGCATGAATAAGCCGCGAACAAATCTCGGCGGATGTTGCGAATGCCATGTTCTCGCCCTCATGCGGCCCGAGGCTGCACTTTGATTTGAAGCGAGGCTAAGACGATGAGACCGGCGCGGTTGCCACAGCGGACGCTTACAAGTGCGGCGGTCATCACCTGTCACAGGTTGCAGCAGCAGCGCCTACATCCGAACCGCGACATACCGTGAGAACCGACCTCGTCCCCACGATCGCCATTCCCGCCGCGGATGCCTGGCGGACAGTCAACCTCTGGCTCGCCGACACCTATGCGAGCGCCCCGGCGCTGATGCTCGTTCTCGCTGCGCTTCTCGCCCTGCCAACGCTCGCCGTCGCGGGCCTGATGTTGCGTCGCCAGCGGCGCTCACCCGACTCGACGGTTCTCATCTCGCGGCCTTCGCTGCGCCCATGCGCCGAACGGCGCGCCGTCACCGCGCGCACGGAGCTTGCCGCGTGGCCGACAGAAGCGTGGGTGGAAACGGCGGCGGGCGAACGTCATGTGGTCGGACGGGCCATGCTTCGCATCGGCCGGGAGGCCGACAACGATATCTGCCTGCCGGAGAAAACCGTGCATCGCTATCATGCAGTCGTGCGGCGTACGACGGACGGCACCGTCCTCATCACCGATCTTTCAGGCGATGAGGGCAACGGCGTGCTCGTCAACGGCAGCCGTGTGGCCGAGGGCCGGCTGAAGGCGGGCGACGTCATCGGCATCGGTGAAGTGAAACTGAAGTTCGATTCTCGGACCGTCTAGCGCGGGGCCGAGAAAGCTTAGCTCTCGCCGGCATTGGAGATTTCCATGTCAGAAGAACGCCAAGGCGAAACGGAGGACGCGATGTCTCAACAGGGAGTAAAGCCGGGCCGCTTCCTTGGCTCGCTCAAGGATGCCCTCGCTGCCGCCAGCCGCGACGATACCCATCGCGGCCCTGCCTCCCCGGCAGCCGCACCGGCGGAGCCGGTCGCGAGCGCTGCGGCGCCGCTCACCGTCAAGATCGAGAGCCCGAAGCCTGCCGCCGCCGAGCCCGCCAAGGCGGAGGCCGCGCCCGCCGCCGCACCGGCGCCGGCCGGGGCCGGGCTCAGCGCGGCGGAAGCTGCGCGCGAGGTGAAGGGTCAAACATCCCTCAAGGCCCCCGACCGCCACATGGAATTCTCCACGCCACCGACGACGCGCGTCGTGCGCGGCGGCCCGCCGAAAGTGGAAACGACCGACGCGCCGCGCACGCAGCTCGTCCGTGGCAAGGTGCAGGTGAAGCGCGGCGAGTTCGAGCAGGATCCCGTCGTCGGCTGGCTCGTGGTGGTCGGCGGGCCGGGCATGGGCTCGTTCCGCCCGATTTTCGAAGGCAACAACACGCTTGGGCGCGCCAAAACCCAGCGTGTTCCCCTGGATTTCGGCGACGATACGATTTCCTCCGAAGAGCAGGCTTACATTCGCTATGATTCCGCGGCACGATCTTTCCTGTTCGTGCCGAACCTCGCGAAGACCAACGTCGTTTCCATCAACGACAAACGCCCCACGGCCGCCGTCGAGCTGAACCAGATGGACGTGATCACGATCGGGCGCACCCAGCTCGTTTTCGTGCCGTTCTGCGGAGCAGAGTTCGACTGGGCCGAGCTGACCGATGCCAAGGACTGATGCAGGCATACGACCATGCCGCCCGCGCCACCAAGGGCGCGCGCGATTATCAGGAAGACTCGAGCGCATTCTGGCCACCCAAGGATCGGGCGGCCGGAGATACCGCTGATGTGCCGCCGACGGCCAACGCGACGCGTCTCGTCGCCATTCTCGCGGACGGCATGGGCGGGCATACGGCCGGCGCGCTGGCGAGCCGGATGGTGTGCGACAGCTTCATCTCCGCCTACACGGGCCTCAACGGCTCGCGCTCGGAGCGGCTGATCAAATCGCTCACCGCCGCGAACGATTCCATTGCGGCCCAGGTGCAGGCGAACCCGATGCTGGCGGGGATGGGCACCACGCTCGTCGCTGCGGTTTTCACGAACGAGGGGGTCGAATGGGTGAGCGTCGGCGACAGCCCGCTGCTGCTCTACCGGCGCGGCGAGATCGCGCTGCTCAACGAGGACCATTCACTCGCGCCGGAACTCGACCGGCTCGCCGAGCTCGGACGCATCACGCCGGAGCAGGCGAAACACGATCCGCGCCGGCACATGCTGCGCTCGGCGGTGACGGGGGACGAGCTCGACCTCGTCGACGTTTCGCGGCGGCCGCTGGCGCTGGAGGAGGGCGACTACGTCATCCTCGCTTCGGACGGGCTGCAGACACTGGAGCTGACCGAAATCCAGCGCATCGTGTCGGCGTATGCGAACGATGGCGCGGAGGCGGTTGCGAATGCGCTCATCCGCGCGGTGGAGGCGTTGCGCGATCCGCACCAGGACAACACCACGGTGCTCGCGGTGCGGCCGCTAGTTGGGGCAATGTAGTGACTGCGCCAGATGAGACACTAATACCGCTTTAGACAGATTGGCATCTGCCGAAGCCCCATTTAGGGCCGGGGATCAGTATGAAGCTATTTGATCAATATCCGCTCTACGAGCTTGGCGGCTCCTTACAACAACTCAAATCGGCGATGGCGCGCGACGCCAAACCGTTTGATCAACTAGTTGCTGTTTTCGATGCGAGTAGCCACGTTAGCCGTCTACTGAAAGGCCAACCCCTCGAGATCTCTTATTGTCGGGATACCGCCGAACGACTAAAGGCGCTTTTGGACACCGCGTCCGAGGAATTCCGCAACAAGGAGGAAGGTGCTTACAGGGCCGAGAAGGCGTTACACACGTGGACGGCGAGCCAAATCAAATCTGCCATCGAAGTCTTCGAACATCAGTTTAGTGCAGAGGTCAAGAAGACCCCGGTCTATGCGGTTCCTCGAAGAGGGATATTCGACACTGAACGTCTAGTTGAGACGGCCGATAGCCATCTGCCCGATTCTATTCGGAGAACAATTCCGAAATTTGCAGTCTCTGAATTTCGGCAGGCAGGTCGCTGCTTGGCGTTCGGGCTGTTCTCTGCGTCGGGGTTCCATGCGCTTCGAGCAGCCGAATGCGCATTAAAACAATACTACGCTGCCTTCCTAGGTGATGCGAAGAAGGACGACATCACAATGGGGCTTATCGCGAGCCATCTAAAGGATCGCCTCGAGGCAAAGGATACGAGGCTTCCTAAGCCCAACGCGGCGACACTACGGACCATAGCCGACATCACCAGCTTTGATCGCAACCCTCTTACTCACAAAGAGCTCGAGCTTACGGAAGACGACGCGGCTATGCTATTCAATCGAGCTCAGGGGATGATCTCAATGATGGCCCGAGAGATCATCGACCGAGTCGACGAGCTTCAACCCGGGCTTCCGTTGGTAGACTCCTCAATGGGCGCACCGGCGGACTTGGGCCTACTAACTGCGCCCAAAAGTGAAAAGAGGGTGCGCAGCAAACCCGCGACAACCAACGCCACGGATTCGTAGTTCCATTCAAACACTCTCGTTTTTATCGCAACTCACCAGTGTTCTCATATTGTTCTTGATTGCCCGGCGTACCCGCGCTAGCGTTATGGAGGCTCAGGCCGAGCCTGTGGGGTGGGCATGTACGGGCAGATTTCCACGCTGGCATTCGTTGGCATCGAGGCGCGCCCCGTCGAGGTGCAGGTGCGCATCACCCCCGGCCGCGCGGCGCTCGTCATCGTGGGGCTGCCGGACAAGGCCGTCGCCGAAAGCTCCGAGCGCGTGCGCAACGCCCTGCACGCGGTGGGGCTGGGGCTTCCCTTCAAGCATGTCACTGTGAATCTGGCGCCGGCTGACCTGCCCAAAGAGGGCAGCCAGTTCGATCTGCCCATCCTGCTGGCGATGATGGTTGCCATGCAGGCGCTCTCACCCGATGCGGTTGCGGGCTACGCGGCGATCGGGGAGCTGGCGCTCGACGGCTCGATCCGGGCCGTGCCCGGCGCGCTGCCGGCGGCCATCGGCGCCAACGCCCTGGGGAAGGGGCTCATCTGCCCTGCGGCCTGCGGGCCGGAGGCGGCGTGGGCGGGCGAGGACGTCGATATCATCGCGCCGCCGCATCTCCTTTCACTCGTCAATCATTTCAAAGGTCTGCAGGTGCTTGCACGGCCGCAGCCCGCGCTCGAGGGTACCTCGACGCTGAGGCCGGACCTCGCGGATGTGCGCGGGCAGGAAAGCGCCAAACGTGCGCTCGAGGTGGCCGCCGCGGGCGGGCACAATCTCCTGATGATCGGGCCGCCCGGCTCGGGCAAATCGATGCTGGCGGCGCGCATGCCGTCGATCCTGCCGCCGCTTACGCCCGAAGAGATGCTCGAGGTCTCGATGGTGCACAGCCTCGCTGGCGAATTGATGGGCGGCAAGCTCGCGACAGAGCGCCCTTACCGCACCCCGCACCACTCGGCGAGCATGGCCGCACTCGTCGGCGGCGGCACGCGACCCAAACCCGGCGAGGTGAGCCTGGCGCACCTCGGCGTGCTGTTCCTCGACGAGTTCCCCGAGTTTCAGCCGGCGGTGCTCGATGCGCTACGCCAGCCGCTGGAAACCGGCGAGACGGTCATCGCACGCGCCAATCACCGCATTCAATATCCATCGCGCATCCAGCTTGTCGCCGCGATGAACCCATGCCGCTGCGGCGGCGGGACGGGCACCACGTGCAAACGGGGCGCGCGCTGCGCGGCCGAATACCAGGCGCGTATCTCGGGCCCGCTGCTGGATAGGATCGACGTGCAGATCGAGGTGCCCGCGGTGAGCGCCGCCGACCTCATTCTGCCCGCGTCCGCCGAGGGCAGCGCCGAGGTGGGGGCCCGGGTTGCCCGTGCACGGGAGTTGCAGCGGCGGCGATTTGCTGCGCTCGGCGTCAAAGGCATGCGTACCAACGCGGAATGCTCAGGACGGCTGCTAGAGGACGTCGCCCGTCCCGATGCGGAAGGCGCCGCTCTGCTCCGGCGCGCCGCCGATACGCTGCAGCTCACCGCACGCGGCTTCCACCGTACGTTGCGTGTTGCGCGGACGCTGGCGGACCTCGACGGGGCGGAGGGGATCGCGCACGTGCATATCGCCGAAGCGCTGAGCTATCGCGGCGAGACGCTGCGCCAGCAGGTCAATGCCGCCTGATCCGCGGCGCGTCCAAGGTTCACCTGCACAAGTCCCGCAAGCGCGGGACTGCAAGGCTCGGAACTGCGAGGCGCTGGACAGGCATTTTCGGTGCCAAAAGAAAAGCAGCGGACCGCATCCCGCGATCCGCTGCTGAATATGCGTCCGGCTCGGCGCCGGAGTGGCTTCAGGCTCAGGCCCGCGCCAGACCGCGCTGCATGAGCGCCGCCTCGACGGTGTTCTTCAGGAGGCAGGCGATGGTCATCGGGCCGACGCCACCCGGCACCGGGGTGATGGCGCCCGCAACCTGCGCCGCCGAAGCGTACTCGACATCGCCGACGATCTTGCCCTTGCCGTCTTCCTTGACGATGCGGTTGATGCCGACGTCGATCACGATGGCGCCCGGCTTAATCCAATCGCCCTTCACGAACTCGGGCTTGCCGATGGCCGCGACGACGAGATCGGCGCTGCGGACCACATCCGGCAAATCCTTCGTACGCGAGTGCGCGATCGTCACCGTGCAGTTCTCGCGCAGCAGCAGCTGCGCCATCGGCTTGCCGACGATGTTGGAGCGGCCCACGACAACGGCGTTGAGCCCGGACAGATCGTCCTGGAAGCTGCGCGCGAGGATGACGGAGCCGACCGGCGTACAAGGCGCCAGAGCGCGCTCACCGATGGAAAGTCGGCCGACGTTCATCGGATGGAAGCCATCGACATCCTTCAGAGGGTCGATCAGCTCCAGAACCTTGTTGGAATCCATGTGCTTGGGCAGCGGCATCTGCACCAGAATGCCGTTGACGGCGGGATCGGCGTTGAGCTTGCGGACGAGGTCGAGCACCACCTCTTCGGGGGTATCCTCGGCGAGCTTGTGCTCGAACGACTGCATGCCGACTTCGATGGTCTGCTGCGCCTTGTTGCGCACGTACACCTTGCTGGCCGGATCCTCGCCAACCAGAACCACGGCGAGACCGGGCACGAATCCGTGCTCCGCCTTGAGGCGCGCAACGTCGGCGGCAACATCAGAGCGCACCTTGGCGGCAATGGTCTTGCCGTCAATGACAAATGCAGTCATGGAAACACTTCCTCCCTCGGAATCGATCAATATGCCCCGCGCGTGAGACCCGTTAGCGGCCGGGCGCGAGCATGGCCTTAAGGCGCTGCTCGAGGCAAACTCCATCCCCGCTGATAGTGAGCGACTTGATGCGGGATTTCGCTCCCCCAGTCACACGTACTGTGCTCTTGGGCACATCAAGCCAGCGGGCGATGAGCTTTTCCACCGCCGCGTTGGCTTCCCCCTCGGCTGGAACCGCGCGTACGCGCGCAGCCAGCGCCGGTCCCTCCGCGCTAGGGATGACGCCTTCGACGCCTTCTATCGAGGATTTCGGAGTGAGGCGCACGCGCACGATGACGCACCCGTCGCACGCGCGCCAAGGTTGCTCCGCCGGGCTCATCCCGCGGAGATGACGAGGTCCCGCAGGGTTCCCAGAACCACGCTCTGCACGAAGAAGCAGGCGAGCAGCAGGATCACCGGCGAAATATCGATGGCGCCGAGGTTCGGCATCATGTTGCGGATGGGGCGTAAGAGCGGCTCGGTCACCGCGTTGAGGCCCTGCCAAATGGCGCGAACCGTCGGGTTGTAGGGGTTAACGACCCCGAACGCCATAAGCCAGCTCAGGATGACGCTGGCGATGACGATATAGACGTAGAGCTGTACGAGGTAGCCGACGAAATCGATCAGGCGAAGTAGGAACATCGTGCTGGGCTCCGGGTGACGCCCGCCACGTGTAACCTTTGTGGCCCGGGCGGGGCAAGCCGCATAGGGCGGCCAGGCACCACCGTTTGCACGTTCCTTGACAAGATTCGGGGCGATCCCCTAAATGCCGCCGAACTGCCCGGGGCCGTAGCTCAGATGGGAGAGCGCTGCAATCGCACTGCAGAGGTCAGGGGTTCGATTCCCCTCGGCTCCACCAACGACATCAAGCGCTTAGCCCAATAGCGCGAATCTCAAAACCTCTCGGTCACACACCGGTCACACACGGATGCAGATTCGTGTCCTCGCTGGACATGCGCGCGCGTGCCGTAACTTCAGGGCGGTGTGTGACCGTGCCTCCGCTGATCGCGGGCGGGAATCCGGTGCGCGTGGTGCTGTCGGCTTCGATCGCCAGGCGGCGCGTTAATGCCGCTTAACCGACAACCTGCGCCCGGCAGTGCAGTCTCGGTCCGTGGAATCCGATTCGCGGGCCGGTACCGATGCGCTGCCACTATCTGAGCGACCTTCATCTCGAGTCCCAAGACTTTCAATGGACGCTGCCCGAAGGCGATGTGCTCATCATCGCCGGGGATTTGTGCCACGCGCGATGCATCGATCCCGCCCGGCAGGACAAGTACAGCATCGATCAGCGGACGCGCGTGATGCGCTTCGTTGATGCGGCACGGGCGAATTTTGCACACGTGCTCGTGGTTGCCGGCAATCACGAACACTACGACGGCGTGTTTGAGGAGACAGCGGGGCTCCTGCGAGAGCACCTGCCAGGCTTGACCGTGCTCGATAATGAAGTGGCCGAGATTGACGGCGTACGCTTCTTCGGCACCACGCTCTGGTCGGATTTCGAGGGACGCAGCGCGGCGAGCGTGAACGGGGTACGTCGCCGCTTGGGCGAATATTTCTTCGTCAAGACGCGCGTGATGGGTGCCGATGGGCAGGAGACGCTGGTGAAGTTCCAGCCGGAGCACGCGCTGGCCGCGCACGATCAGGCATGGGCGGCCTTGTCGGCCGAGGTTCGCGTTGGAGAAGGAAAGCGCCGCGTTGTGATCTCGCATCACGCGCCGAGCTGTCAGGGCCTTAACCCGATGCAACTCGGCAACGGGCTTGATGGGGCGTTCGCGAGCAATCTCGACGGAGCCGTCACGAAGATGGGCAGTGTCGTGGCGTGGGTGCATGGGCACACGCACATCCGGCGTGTCTACCGCATCGGGCAAACCGGGGTATACGTGAATTGCCGGGGCTTCGAAGGCAAGGACCCGTCGGCGCGCAACTTCGCGCCGACGGCGTTCTTCGATCTCTGATCCATTATGGATCAAAGCTCGCGTCCGAAATCACGGCCGCGATTCTTCCTGCGCCACTCTTCCATATCGCGGCGGATCCTGGCCGCTCTGTCAGCCGCTTGCGGCGCCGCCGTCTCGTTGAAGGGAACCGCGGAAGAGGGGGGCCCGGCATCATTGTCCGGCTGCTTCGCCGGTGCAGACGTGGCCGACGGCCGCCGGAGCTCCGGAGTGTCCGGCCGTCTCTGACGGTCATAGAAAGCCTGCCTCTCGGCCCGGATGCGCGCCACGTATGCCTGATCCGTCTCGAAGGGCGGCGCATCGGCCGCCACGCGCACCGGGCGTCCGTATTCGCGCTCGAGGATGAGTTCGTTTTTGGCTCGGAGGAATCCAACTGACCGGCGCGCGACCTCCGCCTGCTGGAGCCGCTCTGCCGATCGTTCGGCGGCGTGCCGGGTTTTGAGCGCCTCGAAGCGCGGCTCGTGCGCGCGCCAGGCGCGTTCGACCAGCTCATGCGTGTCCGCCTTCTGCACCTGGGCAAGGCGGTTGCGCTCCCGCCGCTGCATGCGCCCGACCGCATCTTCCAGCTTTTTCGGTGAAAGGATCAGCTGCAGCTTGCGCTTCATCGTTAATGCCTTGCCGCTGCCGAGGCGCTCGCTGTTTACGAACACATAGACGGCGCGCTCGAAGATGTGGCTCTCCTTGCTGGTGACCTGACGCATCTCCTTGCGTTGGGCGGCATAGAGCGCCCGCCATCGCCGCCGGTATTGATCGCTGACATGGCGCCTTGCATTGTCGGTTGCCTTCTTGGTCGTTTCCATCAGGGCCGCAAATTCCTGACGGTGGCGCGCCCATGTGACGTCGCGTTCGGTCAGGTGCCGGCGATCAAGCTCGGCGCTGTGCCGCTTCATGCGATCGATGATGTCCTGCCGCTCAAGCCACTGTTTGCGGTTCCTGGCCCGGTGCTTCACCGCCACATAGGGGGCCTCGTTCCGGTTGGCAGAGTCTGTAGGCTCCGCGAAGCGGCTGGACTCGCGTTCGGCCTTGAGGCGCGCGCGCTCGGCATTGTTCCTGATCCGCTCCTCGCAATGGATGCCGTGTTCGCGCTCATAGGCCTCGGCCCACCGCGAAAGGCGTTCCTTGGTGTATTTGAGCGGCGCGGTGAGCCCGGTATCGGGGTGGACGGTGTTGACGACGATATGGACGTGGAGATGCTCCTTGTCGCCATGCGCCGCCATCAACACCTGGTGCTCGAGAAGGCTGAGCGCCTTGAGGCTGGAGAGCGCCGTAGCGCGCATATGTTCGGGAGAGGGGTTGTCGCTGATTGCCCAGGAGAGGCTGTAATGCAGGACGGGCTTTGTATTCTTGCGCCCGCGCGCGTCCCGGCCCGCCTGCTGCTTGAGCATGGCCTGGTCACGGGCGACGCAGAACATCTCGAACCACGCATCATCGGGATGCGAGAAGATGTTGCGCGTGTCTGTCCAAAGGACGCGGTCAGGGGAAGTCGTCGCTGCGTCGCGCAGGATGTACCCGCACGCTCCTTTGAAACTCTGCCCGCGTTTGTGGAGGCGGGGTATCATCGTTGGTCCTCGTCCCGAGGGTTTGGGCCTTCTGGTTGATGAGCTCCTGGGCCAGCAACATGCTCAGGAGCTTGTTGAGTGTCCGCCATGCGAACATCACATCGGTGGGAAGGTTGCTGTTGGTTGCATGGGCGATCTGGTTGACGTTGTTGCCGATGCGCCGAAGCTCGGTGAACAGCGCCGGATCCATGACGCGGTAGGCAGGGCGCGCGCTCATGTCGACCTTGCCGTCAAGGACAAGGCGTTCGCAAAAGCCGGACAGCGTAAGACCAAGCTCGCGCGCCTGCCGGCTGCAGCGCGCGTGGTCGTCCTCCGTCAAGCGGATACAGACCATCTTCGTCCGGGCGCCTTTTTCGTGTGTCCGTCGCTTTGGCACTGAAGCCTCTGTTTATGCTGGTACGGCGCAGGCTCACGCACTGACCGGAGGGGTCCAGGGGAGTGGCGGAGCCCTCTCCCCGGCGAGAGGGATTTGAATTCGATATCCGCGTAAGCGGGTAATATCGATATCAAATCCACATCTCGCTACCCCTCTGCCTTACCGTACGTGCATTGCATCGTCTGTCTCATTTGCTTTTGTCGGGTTATTCCCAAGTTTTGTTATGGGCATATGCAAAAGGCAATATCTGGAACCTGCCATAACATCGGCAATTTCGCGGCTTTTGGCATAACGTGGAAGAACGTCGCGCGAGATTTCGCGCATAATTATTTTCATCAGCGTCACCCCGACCGGATCCACGCTGCCGACGCGCTTGCACCGCGCAAGGACAACCTGCGCCCACCCGCGCGGCGCAGGCCGCGCGGGTCCCTGCGGCTCGGTTTCCGCTATGCGGCTGCGTCCTTGCGCGGTGCCGCGCGCGTGCGGCTTGATTTGTGCGTGGGTCGGGGCGGAAGGATGGGTGCTTTCAGGTCGAACAAAAGGATATGTGATGCCGTCCTGAAACCGCCGCCGAAAAATTTCGCGGCTCGGGCAATTATTTTATTGAAACATGCCGGCCCATGGCCGCGCATTTCCTATCGCCGCTGAATTCCCCGGCGCGTTTACGTGCGCTATTCCTTCGCTATTCTTTTCTCGCAGCTCCCGATATGGCGCGAGCACGCTCCAGCCGCATCCCGAGCCACTCGTAGCAATCGCGTTGCTTGCGTCTGTTGTTTGCGTCTCATGGGGGCGACGGGCCTGGACCTGCCGCCGGACTCTCACGTGGAGACGGGACATTGCACGAAACGGATTTTCCGCCGCGCGGCTCGGCTGCGGCCGGTTGCCCCGAGGCGCCGCCCTCGCGGATCTGGGGCCACCCTTGGGAGCTTGGCCCCGGCTGGGACTGGACACCGGGCATGGTCATGCTCGGACGATGGGAGCGGCGCGTGCTTGGCCGCGACGATGACCGTCACGTCGTCACTGTCGCGGGATCGCGCGCAGGCAAATCCACGACGGTGCTTATTCCGAACCTGCTGCATTATCCAGGCTCGGTGGTCGTGCTCGACCCCAAGGGCGAGCTGGCGCGTGCGACCGCCGCGGCCCGCGCCCGGATGGGCCAGCGCGTCTTCGTGCTCGACCCGTTCGGCGAGACCGGCATTGCCTCGGCCTCGCATAATCCGTTCTCCGAGCTTGGCATGGGCCGGTCCGAGCATGTCGCCGCGGATGCCGCGCAGCTCGCGGACGCGCTCATCATCAACAATGCCAAGGACCCGCACTGGACCGACAGCGCGAAGAATCTCACACGCGGCATCACGCTGCATCTCATGGACCGCGAGCCCCAGGCGGCAAGTCTGCGCGAGCTGCGCAGATGCCTGCATTACGTCCCCGCGGAACTGGACAGGCTCTTTGCGTCCATGGCGGAGTCGACGGCCTTTGACGGCGTCGTCGCCAATATCGGCGCCGCGTTCCTCGGCAAGAGCGAAGCCGGCGGACGGGAACTGCAAAGCATCCTTTCGACGGCGCAGGAGCAGACCGCGCCGCTCGACGACATTCTGGGCATCACCGCGCAATCGGATTTCCGGCTCTCGGATCTGCGGTCGGGCAGGATGAGTCTGTATCTCGTGCTGCCCGGCATGCGCATGGGCACGCATTACCGGTGGCTGCGTCTGGTCATCCAGCAGGCGCTCAACGCCATGGAACGCGCGCCGGTGCCGCGCGGACACCTCCCGGTCCTGTTCGTACTCGAGGAATTCCCGGCGCTCGGCCATATGCGCTCCATCGAGACCGCCGCCGGCCTGATGGCCGGGTTCGGCGTCAAGCTCTGGAGCGTGCTGCAGGACCTGACGCAACTGAAGCGGCACTACCGCGACTCCTGGGAAACCTTCCTCGGCAATGCGGGCACGATCCAGGCCTTCGCCAATATGGACGAGACGACCACGAAATATCTGTCGGCGCTTCTCGGGCAGACGACAATCATCGAGGAGCACGCGCATTTCGTGACGGCCGCGCAGCGCGCGCAGGGCGATTTCGGAACGCGTCAGAACATCCGCTCGGTGCCGTTGCTCGCGCCTGCGGAGATCACGATGCATTTCGCGCGTGAAACCAGCCGCCAGCTCGTCCTGGTGCCCGGCGAGCGCCCTGCGTATTTCGAGCGGCTGCCAATCCCCCGGGGTGACGCATGATCGATATGGATGAATTCAGAATCCGCACGCTCGGCAGCGACGGGAAGCTTCTTCAGGCCGGCATGACCTGGTACGAGCCGCGCCTCTTCAAACTCTGGCTTCTCGGAATCCCCGCAGCCATTTCCTTCATCGTGGCTTTCTTCGCCGTTCCGGCGGCGCTCCTGATCTTCATCGCACACGGCACGCTCGGCACGCCCGCGCATATCGCGGCGGCGAGCGCGGGGCTGTTCACCGTCATGTTCCTGCGATGGTTCAGGGGGAAGGCAGCGATCCGGCGGACCTGCTGGCGCTGCATCCTCATCTTCGGCGCCGACGATACTGTGCTCTACGCCAAGGGCAAGGCCAGCAGGGAGCCGGTTTACGAGCCCGTTCCCCTCCGGCCGGGCATGATCGCGAGCATAGAGATCAAGTCCTATTACGCGCCCGCCTATCTGTGGCACCCCAATCTCTGCGTGGATTTCAACCTCCTCGACGGGCAGACCATCACGGTGGCGCGGCATCTGCCCCACGAGCTCGACGCGAAGATCGTGAGCACGCAGCTCAACCTCGCCCTCCAGGAGATTCGCGCGGCCATGGCGACTCCGCGCGCCGGCAATAACAGAACGCGCAACGCGGCCGCACTACCGCGGGACGCCAGCAGAACAGGGGGGTTGGCATGGCGGTGAAGGGGCCTCGCATCGAGATTGCCTATCCCGTGCATTATCTCGGGGACGGGCTGACCGTATGCGGTCACGCCCTGGCGTGCGAGCTGGTTGCCGATGCGCTGCGCCTGCTCATCGGCATGAACGGCGAGGACCACGAGGCGGCCTGGGACGCGTTCGAGGCCATGGCCGGGTCTGCGGCGGCGCGTCTGCACGAAGACGGGCAGGCTGGCAGGCGCGTTGGGCTCGTGCTGAGGAAGAGCCAATGATCTTGCACAAAGACCCGGGGCGCATTCGCGCCCCGGGCCGGACCCGCTGGGTCATCACCGCCGGGTGAGCAGCTCCGCATCGAAGGTCTCGACCTGGCCATCGCGGCGGCGGAAGAGCGTTTCGCCGTCAAGCTCGTAAAGATCCTCGGCGCGGTTGATGCTGGTGCCAATGAAGATCTCGAAGGCCTCATCGGCATAGGGGTTGAAGAGGGCGGGGGTCATTGCTGACCTCCCTGGCTGGCGCCGTTGGAGGAATTGTTGGCGTCGTCTTTTTCGCTCACCTCGCGCACGACGACGCGGCCGGCGTTCGAGGTCGGAAACAGATCGAATTTGAGGTTCGCGCCCTTGAGGTCCTTGTGGATCCAGGCGGCGCCGATGCGCGTCCACCGCGCTTTCTCGCCTTCGCCCTCCACATGCCAGAGGGCGTGGGTCGGCCGTTTGGTGTCTTTGGATTTGGTGCTCATGATGATCTTCCGTTGTTGTCGTTGTGGGACGAGCACCACGCCCGTCCCGATGGGGACGAGAAAACCGATGCCCGTGAGCGGGTCATACGGGCCACGCGGGAGCGCCCGGGTTTCCCCCGGGGCGCGAACGGATCGGGCAGCCCGTTGACCCATAGCGATCGGGCTCGGTTAGGCCCCATCATCGAGGGACGCGGTTGTGCTTGAGCTTCACACCGCACCCCAACGGTAATCCGGGCAGCGATCCGAAGTTCGGACGCCGCCGCCGATGATGGAAAGCGATCAGGCCAAATGCGGAAAGCAGCTTCGGCCGCTGAGCCGAAAAGGACCGAAGTGTGCTTCTTTTCCCCAAAGGACCGGCATGCCGGCGCATCGTGAAGCGGGGAGCGATAGGGCGCGCCATGGTCCAATAACGGCGCTGCAATGCCGGAAGCGGTGTGTAACGCCTGCTATGCGGGTGCTTGCGCAGACTTGAGATAGGCGACAGCCTCGGACGCGCGCGCGGCGGCAGTGAAGATGGCCCGGCTGTCTTCCTTCATCAGCTTGAGCCATTGCGCGAGATACTGCGCATGATCGGCGCGCGTGTCCTGCGTGATGCCAAGCTCGCTGCACAGGAAAGCGGATGCGATCTCCGCAACCAGCTCTTCCGCGGCATAGGCGGCGTCGCCGAAACGCTTCCCGAATTCACGCGCAAGGCGGTGCTTCGCGCCGGTCCAGTGGGTGAGTTCATGCGTGACGGTCGCGTAATAGCCTTCGCTGCGCGTCATCGTATCGGTGCCGCAGAACAGGTTTTCGTCGGGCATCTGGATGTGATCGGACGACGGCCGGTAGAAGGCGCGGTCGCCGCCATGCTCGATGCGGGCGCCCGTGGCGGCAATGAAGCGATCGGCGGCCGCAAGGCGTTCGATGGGTCCGAGCGGTTGCGGCGCATCCGGGGCGGTGTAGCCGTCCACCTGCGACGCGTTGAAGACGCAGGAGGCGCGCGCCACGCGGCGCTTGCCGTCATCGTCGGCGTTATCGGGGTCAGGCTCGGAGTCGTACTCCTTGTAGAAGACGACGAGCGAGGATTTCTCGCCCTTGCGCACCTGGCAGCCAAGCTCGGTCCATTGCCGGTAGGTGGCCCAGACAGGCGCGCTGAAACCAGAGCATTCGGCGGCGACCCAGAGGCTGACAATGTTGATGCCGTTATAGGCGTTACGGGTCAGCGCATTCACGGGCATGAACAGAGGCCCGGACGATCGCCGCCATGGCAATGAGGGGCCACCGGGGTCGGCCTCGATGGCGGCAATGAGTTTGGCCGTGATCTCGGCATGAATGTCGCGGCGCTCGGCGCGTGGCTTGGATGATGCGGGCATGTCGGTCTCCTTCGTCGTTGGACGAGACCCGCGCGTGTGGCGGTCTCGATGCCGGACGAAGGCGACGGGGCAGGAGCGGGCGCGGAACCGAAGGCCCGAGCGATCAAGCGACGGGACGAGGCGGCCGGCGCAGCCGAAAGCCGAGGGCGTCAGCCCTTGCAGCGACCGCGCACCGGCGCACGGTCGGCGTCATGAGAGACCGCCTGGCGGGGTCGGGACGACAAAGAGAGCCGGCGCGCGGCACACATTCGCCTGTGACGAACCGACGATGGAGCGACGGGAGGTTGAACGGCGGGTGGTTTGAATAGGGCGGTCGGTCTATTCCCCGTGCGTTACGGTCGAGGGGGAGGATGGATCAAGACGTTGCCTTACTCAATGGCCGTGCGCCGCATCTTGGCAGGCCTCGGCACAATCACTGCGCCTGTAACGCCCTTAATGGCCTCTAGTCCGGATTGCAGCTCGGCGTGCTGTTCGGTGTGGGCCGCATCGTCCCAGACGAAGGCCAGGATGGTGTCGTACGGCGACGGCTTGCTGAGATAGAGGCTGGCGTCGGCAGCGATCTCCTCAATCAGCGCGGCGTAGGCGGGCTGACCGGAGGAACGCAGAAACTTCACTTCGATGATGGTCCTGAGCGAGGGCACACCGAGGTCGGCGCGCGGCTTCTTGTGTCCGATGGACGGCAGGTTCTCTTCATCCTCAAGGTCGGGGAGCACGGGGGCAAGGACCGCCCAGAGGAAGTTCTGGACGTGATACTCGTTCTCGACCTCCCAGCGGGCCGTGAGGGATCTCGACGTGCGGGGCTGGGCTTCGTAGGTCCACCGACGCAAGGATCGGGCAACACCTGACAGCAGCGCAACCAGGCCGTCACGCGTGATCGAGGACGGGTCGATCTGGGCACCGCGGGCACAAGCGTGCTTGAAGGCGGCGAGCCGTGCCGCATCCCGGGCAGGGCCGTCGTGATGAGGCTCGAACGAGGTTATCGCACTCCAGGCCTGGCGCACGTCGTCGTCGTCGACGGTGAAGGCTCCGTTGCTTGCGAGAGCGACGGCAAGCTCCGGCGGCAACGTGGCCGTTATCGCGGAGCCGAGGATCGAGGCCGCCGCATTGGCGAGTCCGACTTGCCACGGGTCGCGGCACATCTCGGCACTCGAGCGCGCCAGAAGGGCGTTTAGCCAAAGCGGTTCTGCCGTACTGTGCTTCAGCGCCAGCGCGACGCCGAGCAAGGCGACGCCGTCAACCTCGAATCGCAGCGGCCGGCCGGGCGCGAAGAAAGACCGACCGGCGAGATGGGCGACGTCGCTGGCTAGCAGGCGGCTTTGATCGTCCGTGAGCAGGCCCGCCGCCGCGCCATAGCCAAGCGCCGCGACGTGCTCGGGGCGGCGGCCCGGTGCCGCGGTCGTGGCGGCATCAAGAAGGTGCCGGCGAAGCTGTGCATGGTCGGCAAGAACCCAGGCGGAGAATGCACCGACGTGGCACGGCAAGGGACCGGCAGCGGCTACCTGGGTTTCGAGTGTCGCGCGGATATCGAGGAGGTTGACCATTAAAGAAACCACAGCGTATGGCCGATCGGGCCGAAATGTACGGCCTCCGAGTCCCAGCCATCGACCGCGCTCAGACCGGAAATCCGCTCCGCGATCAGGTCGGAATATCGGATCGTAATCGGATACGGTTCCGGCGCCAGCATGCGCCATGAATGACCCGAGAACTGGAAGGCCTGGCGCGCCAGATATGTCATGTCAGTGAAGGTTGAAAGTCGGTGCAGCTTCAACAGGCAGGGGCGCGGCATGCCGTGTTCGGCAAGCTTGAGCTCCGATGCGCCCGAGAAAACGACTAGGGATTCGTAGTCGCCGAGCTTGATGTGCAGGCCACGGGTCGGGCCGAGGACGCCCTTCCTAGGCTCCGAAAACCCAATGCCGGGTTGCGAGTGGTCGAAGACTAGGAACGGGTGGCTCGGCGCAATATGGAGGAACGCAAAGGTGACGTTGTCGAGCTGGAGGTCGCGGACCGTCCTTTCGATAGCTTCTGCCTCGGTGTCCTTTAACGGCTTAAAGACATGGAACACGAGGCGGACCTTGTCGGTGCTGCGCCAGTTGTCCTGCTTACGCACCGTCGTGATCGAGCGCTTGAGAGTTTCGTAGAGGGCCGACGCGTAGTCCTCGAAGGGCACAACGGCTGTGCGGTCGCTCAGCAGGTAACTTCCGTCGCTGGAGAACACCGTCGTGATGCCAACGTACCGCTTGTGAGTGCCGATGCGACTACTGGCTGCGCTGTGTGAGCCGAGGCCGATCACCAGCTCGTGCGCGACGGTCTGTTGCGAAGCGAGCAACCACGGCGTGCCGCCGAGTTTGGCGTAGGTTGCAAGGCTCATATGGTTTAGAGCGAACACGAGTTGGCCGTCGGCTTGCGCCATGGTTTCCAGGCGAACACTCTGGACCGCCACATCCCGCTTGAGGAGGATGGACTTGGTCGCGAAGTAGGGGTTCGATCCGTCGAGGTAGCTCTTGAATTCCTCCTCGACCTGGACCAGAGCGAGATCCCACTTGAAACCGCCATCAGTGGCGGCGCTCAGGGCACGGCGGCTGGCCTCGACATAGTCGGCGGCACTCGCCGTGGGGGCCGTAAAAAAGGTCACGTCGGGCTTCTGCAGCGCGAACCGCCTGATGAAGCCATCGCCGTAGCGCGGCACTTTGCTCCGCCCGGAGACGGTATCCGGCATGCCCTCCAGGAACTTGGCGAGGAACGCGTCGACCTGGCCCTCGTAGCGTGCCTGGCAGATGACAGCGATCCTGAGCCGCTTCGGACTAAACACTCGTTGATCGTAGGGGCCGTGCTTCTTGAGGCCGCGCTCGCTCCAGTCGTCCTTACGAGTCCCGCTCGGATCGAAGACGAGGACCGGCTTCTCAATGGTTTCCCGGATGGGGAATCCTGCCCGGTCGGAGGTGAGCATCTGGTCAATGACGAAGCGGGCGCCGGGGACGGCGTTCAGCTGCGCCTTATCGCGCAGATAGGCGAGTGCCTCGTCGATCTTCTCCTTGCGCCCCGGGCCGGAGTTGAGGTGCGCCGCAGCGCGCTCGGCGTCGGTGAGCAGGCGCGCCGCGTCCGCCCCGACCAGGCGCCGGACGCAGTCGTCGACGGTGTCTGCACGCGGCTCGAGGAATGCGGAATCCGCCGCGACGGTCTCGAAGCCCTGCGCGTGGTCGTCGAGCACGAGCGTGCTGCCGTCGATAGTCGTGACACGGCCGGCCAAGGTGCGGCGCGGCAAGACACGGGGATCGGAAGCCGGCTCCTCGGTCAGGACATAGCGGCCTTCGATCGGGACGCCGAAGCCGACGAGATTGGCACAGCTCGTGCGGATCAGGTTCTTGAGGCCCGGCTCGCAAACGAGGCCGACGGTGCGCTTGCCGCAATTGTAGATGGAGCGGGTGTCAAAGCGCAGCACATGACGGCGCTCGATCGCGGATGGCAAGCGAGGATGGATGAGGAGTCCTCGAGCCGGCGCACCGAGAACGGTCACGCCCTGGCCCGGCAGAAGCTCGCGGACGCCAGCGAATGCCTTGATCAAAGCGGCCTCGAACAGCGCGGGCCAGAGCCAACGTTCCTGCGACAGATCGAGCTCCTCGATGACGTTGCCGAGAGGCTTCTGACCATTGGCCACAGGAATGTCTATGATGACGTCGCCCTCGCGGCGCCGCATCAGCACATGGGTCGCAGCAAACTCCCGGCGTAGTTCACGCAGACGATCGCGATCGTAAGTCTGCCGGCCGACCTGTACCTTGGTCGCGCCGGTAATGGAGATGGGTGCAAAATTGATCGTGAGATGTGTCATCGCTGCCTTCGCCGAGCCGTATTGCCTCCTCCGCAACCGATTCGTTGCACCATCATACCGTGACTCGCTGGAGGTGAGGTACGGCGCTAGATAGATGACAGCGGAGGCCCAGTTGATAGCTAAGTTGTCAGTCTACGCGGGCAACGCTGCAACACTGACGTCAGGCGGGGGGATTAGGGAACAACACATACGACCGCACGGGTTACATTGGGCCGGTCCTAATAAGAGTGACCGACAGGTAGCTAATTCCGGCTGCACCTTGCGGCGCAGCCGGAAGGAAGCAGCCTATTTGGCGGCCTCACTGAGATTGGCGTCGTTATTGTCATTGACCGCCAGGCGCAGCGGCTCCGGCAGCCAGGACGTGCCCGCGAGCAGCTGCTCGGCCCGCATCGCAAGCTCGGACTTCTTGAGCTTCTCGAGAGCCGGCGCGTGTGTGCCGTTGGCCTCGTCGATAGCGGCGAGGATCTGCGTGCGGTTGATGCGCTCGAAGTAGCTCTCGGCGGTCGGCGTGAACCATTCGGTCATATCGACGCGCAGGGCTTCGGCAAGCTGCGTCGCGTTGATGAGGCGGGACGCATACGGCCTGTCGGATTTGCGCTGCACGCCGTCTACGGATTTCGCCGCTATGAACGCCAGAATGCCGAGCAGCTCGTCACGCGGGCGTTCGAGGCACCATGCCCAGAGGTCGTCAGCATCACCGGGGAGGCGATCGCCGAAGCAGGCACGCTCCTGTTCGATGACCTCAAGGCCCTTGCAGGCCTCGGGCTTCGCCATGGCGCTGCTGAGGGACGGGGATCTCGATGACAGTTTGAGGCAGCTTTCCGTGCTGCATCCCGTATAGAACATATCGAGAGTCAGGCAGTGCACGACGGCCGCGAGGGCAATGTCCGGCTGAAGCATCAGCGCAGCCCCGATGGCGGCGCTTTTCTGGGCCGTCAGATCCTCGGTAAGGCGCGGTGAATGCCCGGACGGTGCCGGAGTTTCGGTGCCGTCGCCGGAGTCCGTGGCATCGACCGAGGCAATCTCAGCCTTGCGGGCGTCCTCCTTGCGGACCAGGCCGCGCTCGATGCGGACATCGCCGTCATACTCCAGGGTGACCATCGCGCCGGCAAGGGCAAGCGTGTCGGCGGACCACGTCTCCGTCTTCAGGGTCAGCGCGTCCATGCGCGATTCGATCTCGTCGAGACGCGCATCGTCCGGCTCGTCGCTGTCAACGAGCGCATCATACTCTTCCGACAGTCGATCGTATTCAGCCTGATCGGCATCGCAGAGCGGGATCCGCTCAGGCAGCCGCCGCTCGAGGCGGGCGCAGGCCCGGTAGTCGGCATCGGGAAGGATATCGACCCAGCGCCAGCCCTCGGTCTTGACCCCGGCGGCGATGGCATCGAGCTTCTCGGTTACAAGGCGGTCGAGCAGGACATTGTCCTGGAGATAACCGGCGCCGTCCTCCGAGAACAGGTCCTGACGGATAACGCCGCCCGCGGCCTGATACGCTTCGACACCGACGAAGCGGACGCGCTTGTCGGAAGTCGGGATGTCCTCCTCGGTCAGCGCCCGGCGGATGGCGTAGGGATCGCGGTTCCAGGGCGCGAGCTCGGCAAACACGCGTTCCTGCGCCTCGCGGTCGTCGGTGACGGCGAAAGCCTGAGCCGCCTCGAGTCCGATATCGCCGTTGCGATACGCATCGAGGATAATGGAAGACAGCCGGCCAAGCTTCAGGCGCTTGGCGACCACGGTTTCCGTGATGCCAAAGCGCGCCGCGACTTCAGGAATCGTCGCGCCGTCATCGATGAGAATCCGGAACGCCTCGAACTGGTCGGCCGGGTGCATGGGGGCCCGCACGACGTTCTCGGCGAGACTCAGCTCCGTTGCATTGACGCTGTCAGCCGCAAGCATGCAGGGAACCGGATGGTCCTTTGCGATGGTCCCGGCCTTGACGAGCGCGGTCAGGGCCAGATAGCGGCGTTGCCCCGCGACGATCTCGTATTTGCCGCGCGTGCCCTTGCGTACGACCAGTGACTGCAGCAGCCCATGTGCGGCAATCGAGGCTGCAAGCTCGTCGATACCGTCATGGATGGTGGTCCTGCGGACATTGCCGTCCCACGGCGCAAGCCTGTTCAGCGGAATGGTGATGGTGTCGGTCATTGACTATCTCCTTCGTCTTGCGAGCCCGCCGGGATGGCGGTCTCGATGCCGGACGAAGGCGACGGGGCCAGGCGGGAGCGGAACCGAGCCCCGCATTGATTAAGAAGGGGCGCGGCGGCCGGCGAAGCCGCAAGCCGAGGGCGTGCCCTTGAAGCGACCGCGCACCGGCGCAGTCTCGGCATCATGAGCGATTGCCAGACCGGATTCGCCAGAAGAATGGGAGAAGATCGGCGATCGACCTATCGGACCTGCCGCAGCAATATTGGATTACGCGGCGACGTTGCTGTTGCTCTTGGCAAGATTGCAGGCCGGGCAGGCGACCTGGCCATTGGCGACTGTCGTGGCACCGCCTCTCGACCATGCTTCCCGGTGATCTGCCTCCCAATGGTCCCACTCGCATTTGGTGCCATCGCATTTTATGCGGAGCTGGCAGAGGCCCTTGTCGCGGCGATAGATGGCGAGGCGCTGATCATGTGTGAAGATGCGTTGATCGTCCTTCAGACGAATCTCCGGGAAACGATCGAGGACCAGTCTCATGAGATAATCGTGCCTCCATTGCAGACTGTCGGCGCCATCGGTGCTGTGGCTGGTCTTCTCATGATAGAGGGCAACTTCCGGATCGCATTCATCAACGGGCAATTCACGCTGTGCACGGCGGTACTGCTCGAAATCGATGAACCATTGTGCGAGAGCCTGCTGATGGCCAGCAACGACATAGCGCTCAAGCAGATGCGAAACGAGCAGATAAAGTGACACCGTGCTGTAGCGCTCGAGTTCCGGAGTTTTCGAGGGGAACATTTCCTTGAGATAGTTCAGGACGCGGCGGATCTTGGCAGCTTTGGGACCCGAAGCGTTGAAGCCCGTCTGGTCGGAGTACATGCGGTTCAAATCGGCGTTCTTCACATTGGCCGGTCCGCCGGCCAGCTCCAGCATAGTCATCTGGGCAGCTATAAGATCGTGGGTGAAGCGGCTGTTCGGAAAGCCACAGCTGGCGAAGAATGGGTGCTCGGCAAGTGACTTCACGAACATGCGCATCTCGCCCGGCATGGCGTTGCGCTTCTCCTGAGCTTTGAGGGTCGTGCCGTTCTGGAGCCGGAGGAACATCTCCCTGATCTCATCGTCGTCGGTATTTTCAACGACAACAACGTCGAGCGTATAGGTGTCGAAAGCGATCCTCAGATCGTCAGGTAAATTCTCATAGCGCAAACGTGCAATCCCATGGTCTCCGATTGGGTCTGCGTCTTTCGCCAGGGCGAATGCTCCCTCCTGGAAATCCCAGATGGTTCTGAGGCGCTGCTGCCCGTCGACGACCTCGTAGCGATCAGGCTTGGTGGCCACGCGCCGCCAATAGAACTTCGGGATGTCGTAGCCTCGCAGGATCGTATCGATCAGCAGTTGCTTCTGGCCCAGAGACCACACGGCCGGGCGTTGGTAGTCTGGTTGCGGGTCTATGCGAGCCTTCAGACTGCAAACCGTCAGGAGCGGCCAAGGCTTCTTGTTAATGAGCACGATTTCCCCCCGCTATAGACCCAGTCTTTGTTGCCCCAGTTCGTCAGCCGGCCGGAGCCGCGCATAATCGAGCAGATCTTTCATCATCGCGCCCCGATCACGCCACTGGTAGAAGATGTCCTCTCCGAGAAGCACATACCGCCAGAGGCGGCCTGATCTCGGCTCCACGTCGAGCGCATTGATGCGGTCGCACCATGCGAGCGCGGCGGTGCGTTTCCGTCTGACGTTGGGATGGGCGAGCTGACCTTGCGCCTTGGTCTCGACAAGAAAAATGTCGCTCGCCGTTCGGACAAGAAAGTCAGGGGAGTAGAAAGCCGGCAGTCCGTCCTCCTTGACGTATCTCAAGCGGACGAAGACATGCTTGTGTTCGTGCACCTTGCAGAACGCTTCGACAGAGCCGTCCCGGTCGGCCATTTCGATGAAGGCGCGTTCGAGCAGTCCGGAGCGGGACGGATAGGGAAGACGGGTATAGATGCATTTGGAGACAGCGAGCGAGGCGCTTTCTCGCATTGCGAGCCGGCCGACTTCTGAAAGACGCCGGTGCATGACCTCACCGTCATCGCTTGTGTCGGTGTTCTCGGTGCGCAACAGCTCCTGAGCGACAGCCTTGATAATATGCGCCGTCACTGCGTCATTGAGGAGCAGACGCCAATTTTCGTCTTCGAGGGGAGCGAACGGGCCATTGAAGAGGCGCGCTCGGATATAGCCGTCAATCCAGCCGGCAAGCTGGGGCTTGTTGACCTGAAGATAGGGAAAGTGGGCCTTGTTGGCATAGTCCTTGGCGCTCTTGGTCAGCGGCTGCGAAAGAAGCTCGCCGATGCGCCGGACAATGCGGCTGATATAATCGTTGTATCCGGTGGCGGTCATGACGCCACCCTGGACACGGTAATCGCCAAACCGCGTCTTGGCTTCCACGTCCTCGGATACGAAGCGATCCCCCTTGCCGATCATCTTCTTGAGCTGATCAACGCTGAAAGCATCGAACGGCGTAAGGCGATCGGCATCGAAAGCGCGATCTGCAAGCGTTTCTTCGCGTTCACGGAGCACGAACGGCAGCGCGAAATCAAACTCCTCGTAGCCGTCGCGAAGTTCGACGGATATCAGATCCCCGGTGCTGCTGGTCGAGTCATCGTCTTCTGTGACCTCTCCCGCCAGGCCCTCAGCCATGAGCTCGTCATAGAAGCTCTGAAACGCCGGATGCTCTACGATCGACAGCACATCAATCATGTTGTTGGGCGGTTTCCCGCCACGGATGAGGGTGCGGTTCTCACGCTTGGCATCCTCGAACTCGTCGCCGCGCCACATCAGACGCAAACCCCGTCCTATGGTTTGCTCTAGGAGGATGCGTGCCTGCGTGGAGCGGAGCGGAACGATCACGCAGATATTGTTCACGTCGAATCCTTCGCGCAGCATCAGGACGCTGACGACAACACGAGGATTCCGGTGGCGGTCCATGTCAAAAAGCCGCTCGCGCAGAACGGCCCAGTCCTCCTTCTTGAGTTCCCCTTTGCGGTTGGAATCGACGCGCAGGATTTCGTCGGCGTTCAGCCCCTCGAGCTTCAGAAAATCCTCCACCAGGGGGGTGACGTTGGTGTCCTCGCACATGACAAGCATTTTGGGATGCCGATCCGGGTCGATCCGTGCGAACTCGGCCTCGAGCTTTCTGAGTTTGGCAAGACCTGCGCGCAGCATGACACGCTGCCCATCCGCGAGGACGGGATTGCCGTCCTCGTCGCGATCGGCCTTGAACTCCAGGCTGTCATTGTCAAGCGCGCCGATTTCGGACCGTTTGTCGAGCACAAGGGATTTGACGAGACCCGCGCGCATGGCTGTCTTCAGGTCGAAATCGACGATGATGTGAGGAAAGTAAGAGAGGCGGACATTCCGGCCGGTTCCGACCTGGTTATACGGTGTCGCAGTGAAGTCGACCTGTATGAATTTTGAGCCTTTCGGCTCCGCGATGAAGGTCAGGCTCTTCTGCCACTCGACCTCCATCACTTCGCCCTCACGCTTGATTTCGTGAATGCGGTGCGCCTCGTCATTGAAGACCATAAGGTCCGGCAGGCTCTTCAGGTATTCGAGCGTGTTACCGCGCTCATATTGACGGTTGAGGACGTTGAGATCGTTGCCCGACGCGGTGCCCGGGGAAAGAGGCAGGACGTCTTTCGCGACCATCGCGGGATCGGCGGCGATGCCTGGCGCCTCTGTCTCCTCATCCTCCTCAAGTTCGCTGTCTTCCTTGATCGCCTGCCAGTTGGTGAGCGCGACCAGCCCTCCGCTCGTCACCTTGCGGCCGATGTCCTCCTTGACGCAAAACGCCGATGTGACGAACCTGAAAACTTCCTCGCGGTACGGCTCGGGAATAAAGAGTTCCCGGAAGGTCGAGAGATCGGAGTTTTGGAAATCCCGTTCGCCCGCGCGCTCCTTGCCCATGAAAGCGTCGAGAATTCGGTCATAGACAATGAGGCCCGGCGCGACGATGAGGAAATTCTTGGTGTATCGGCCGGAGGCGGTTTCCTCACGATTGGCATTGAGGACCTGCCAGATGAGAAGAGCCTGCATGACCCAGGTCTTCCCGGTTCCCGTCGCCATTTTCAGGCAGTATTTGGGATAGGCGTTCTTGTCGGCGCGGATCCGCTCTGCGGAGACAGCGCTCTCGAGCATCACGGCAGGTGCGATGTCACCATAGAGTCCGGCCAGGGTCGAGGTTTTCAGCACTTCATGGGCATAGATGGTGTTGAGGATGGCCTGACGCTGTCCGGCATGGAAATTAACATCGCGCAGATCGATGAAGTCCTGCTGAAACCACCATTTGAGCAACTCGGCAGTAACCGGCGAAACCTCTGTGAGGATGGGGGCCGACCCTGCCTCAAGACCGGCCGCGGCGGCTTCGACGCGCGCCGTAAGCTCTTTGGCGAGGGTGAGATCATTGATGCCCATCAGGCGACCTCCACGATGGCCTCGGCTTCGAAGCCGAACACGTCCACGGCGCGAACACACACACGACGCTTACCGTCAACAACGGGCAGACCATCGAGACGCGCAGTTGTCACCACCCGGTAGGCGTCCTCGTCGTTTTCAGTGTTCCCGCGATAATCCTGCCAGACAGACCGGAAGACTTCCCCGTCGTAATTCGGATCCACGCTCCAGTACTCGATAAGAGCCATCGGATCCTTGTTGACGATCTTCTCAAGCTTGGCGCGGTTCGCGTCGTCAAGGTTGAGCGCATCGGGAGACAGCAGCACATAATTGGCGAGCTCGATGGAAAGGCTTTCACCCTTGCCGTTCCTTTGTCGCGTAGCTGCGCCAAGCACAAGATATTGCAGCGACGAGAATCGCACCTCGTCGGGTTTTAGCTTCTTTCCCTTCTTCTTGAGCCGGTCGAGCAGGTCGGGCGGGATGACGAGCACTTCAAGCTGAGGGTCGTCGAGTGCATCAAGGTCGTGGCCTATACTCGGATCGAAGTTCCAACCCAGCACGACGACTTTGTCCCAACCGCCCATATGGCTCTCGCGCAGCGCAATGGCCCGCTTCAGCGTAGCAAGCCCAGTCATCTTGTTGGGGCTGTCGACATAGACCAAATGCTTGGTGTTGCCGACACGGCCAAGATTGCGGTTCGGATTCTCCTCGGCCGGAAGCGGCAGCGCGCCATAGAGACCGAGCACGATCTGCGAAAGGTCTCCGATGCGGAACTTGCGTCCCAGGGTCGACCGCATCTGCTCGACCTGATAGTCGCCGACATGCTGATAGAGGAAGGGCTGGGCGTCCTGATCGATCAGTCGCTTGCGCGTGACCATGCATGAAGGCTTCCCGAGATCACTCCCAACCCAGCGCCTTCCTAGTCGTTCCGCTGTAGCGAGGGTCGTTCCTGATCCTACGAAAAAATCAGCTACGAGCTGGCCCGGGGTCGTGGTGCAATTGATAATTCTTTCGAGCAAGTGCTCTGGCTTCTGGGTTGGATATCCGAGCCTTGGTCCGGCCCCCAGTTCAGAGTCGGAGAAATCATCCCAAATCGTCTGGACCGCGACCCCTTTGCCGTCTTCCAGGAACAGTTTGCGTTGGGGGACCGCGCCGGGGCTGGTTTGTACGATCAAGCCCGCTTCGATCATCTCTCGCATCTTGGCTTCCGAGTATCGCCAATAGCGCTTCACGCCCATGACTTCGTAAAAAGGATTACCTTTTGCAGCTCCGCCGGGCCCAATCATACTAATGAGGCGGTAGCGCTTACCCGTCCTCTCATCAACAAATTTGTAGAATTGCTTGATATATTCTTCTGTGTACGGGGTGAATTGGGGATAGAAAGATGCTTCTGCGGTCGACCTGTAAAAAAGAAGCGTGTCTTTATTCTCACCGAAACCTTTTGTTCCCTGGCCGAAGTTCCCTTTGACGGTATCTATCCTTTTCCAAGCAATGTCATTTACAAAGTTATCCTTGCCAAACACTTCATCAGCAACAACCTTCACGTAATGTCCCACGTGCCAATCGATATGAATGAAGATGCTCCCGGTTACTGAAAGTAGTTCCTTCATTAGGAACAGCCGAGGCATGATCATTTGAAGGTAAGAGTGTGTGCCTTCAGACCAAGTATCGCTATATGCAAATTGCTCAATTGCGGTTGGGCGCTGATCAAAATCATTACCCAGAATGTTGATCTTCGTCCTGTAGTCCGCCTTGCTGTCGAATGGAGGGTCGATATAGATGAGGTCGACCTTGCCGCGCATCGAAGGCGTGTTCTCGTCTCCGGCCAGTAGCGCTGCCATGGCAAGCAGATTGTCACCGTAGATGAGCCGGTTCATCCTGGCTGGATCGAGGTCGGCGCTGGCCTTGGACTGGGCCGCGAGCATGTCCTTCCAGTTCGTATCCCGGGAGGGGATCACCAGCTCACGGGTTTGCAGGCCAATGCGGTAGCTGCTCTCGATGCGCTCGAGGATCTGCTCCGCCTCACGCTTACCGTCAGCCACGATCTTCGGCAGCTGTTCCAATAGACTCGGCATGACAGTCTTGATCCCCCAACGTCACAGGTCACTGCCGCCCAGCCCCTGGAGCGACACGGTTGTCATCATTCTGTGTGCAAGTTTTGCGATCCGTGTCTGAAACGGTCAACCGCCTATCAGCAAAAGGGCAATTCGGTTCACAAGATCGGCTTGCACATCGTGGAGCAAGCTGTGGATAAACTGGGGACAACGGGAAACATCTGCGGCTTCGCAGAGCGAAGCCGCATCGAGCGGGGTCAATACTCGCTCGGCAACAGGATCGTGTTGTCGGTGACGTAGAACTTGATCTCCGACAGCGGAAAATCCGTGAAGGCAATGCGCTCGGAGGACACGGCGACACCGTTGCCGTCGGAGCAGACGAGATTGGCCGAGGCATCGGCGTTGAGGCTCAGCGTCCAGAGCTGGAACGCCTCCGCTGCGATATGCGGCTCGAGCTGCGCGCAGGCGATTTTGTCGAGCAGCCACCAGGCTTCGCCGGTTTCTGCGACATGGCGCACGCCGTCCGTATAGACGATGTGGCGGATCAGGCCGTGGCGATAGATGTGCTCGGTCCCGGTGAACTGGCTGAGATCGGATTTGATCAGGGTTTTGGTCATGGCATGGCGTCCTTCTGCTGCGGGAGCCGCGCCGATCGCGGCCCCTTCACGCCGCATCACCGCCATCGCCAATGAGCGCGGCCGGCAGGGCTGCGGCGCAAGCCGCACCGCGGCAGCGGCGCGAAGCTGCAGGGCGCAGACCGAAGCGAGCGGCCTTGCGGGGCGTGCGGGCGATGGCCTCATGGCGGCGGGGGCTGCCGGCCCGGCTCACGCCGAAGCGGCGGCCAGGTCCAACAGGCGGAGCGCATCGGGAAGCCCGGGGCGGGCCTATCTTGTCGGTGTCGGTGAAAGCCCCTGATCCGTCTGTGCTTGACAGCAAGCGCCATCAAGAACAAAAACAGAACATGACCACGCGGGGGGAAGGCATGCGGCTATCGGCAATACAGGCTTGTGAGGCAAGGATTCGGGTCAGCGTGCCGGTGTTCGTCTGCCGCGTACCGGCCGGGTTCCCGTCGCCGGCCGAGGACTATCTCGATCATCCGCTCGATTTCAACGAGCTGCTGATCGCCCATCCGGCGGCGACCTTCGCGGTCAGAATCACTGGCGAGAGCATGACCGGCATCGGCATCTTCCCGGGCGACATCGCGGTCGTCGACCGCGCGATCGCCGCAAGCGACGGCGCGGTCATCCTGGGCATCCTCGACGGCGAGTTCACCATCAAGCGCTACCGGCGCAAAGGGAGCGCGCTCTGGCTCGAGGCCGCCAATCCCGATTTTGCGCCTGTGCCCATCGACCACGACCGGGCGTTCGAGGTCTGGGGCGTCGTGCGCCATGTGATCCGCAGGCTTTAGGCGATGGCCGACCCGATCGCGCTTGTGGATTGCAACAATTTCTACGCCTCCTGCGAGCGGCTGTTCGAGCCGCGCCTGCGGGGCAGGCCCGTGGTCGTGCTGTCCAATAACGACGGTTGCGTGATCGCGCGCTCAAACGAGGCCAAGGCGCTCGGCATCTCCATGGGCGATCCCTGGCATCTCAACAGGGACAAGTTCGCGCAGCACGGCGTTATCGTGCGCTCGTCCAACTATACGCTGTACGGCGATATCAGCAGCCGCGTGGTCGAGGTCTTGCGGGGCTTCACGCCGGAGCTTGAGGTCTATTCCATCGACGAAGCCTTTTTGTCCTTGCGCGGGTTTGCCGATCCGGAAGCGCATGCCGCGCGGCTGCGCGCAATGGTGCTGCAATGGACGGGGATCCCCGTGTCGGTCGGCATCGCGCCCACCAAGACACTGGCCAAGGTGGCGAACCGGCTGGCCAAGAAAGGGCAGGGGCTGGACGGCGTCCATGCGTTGATGAGCGAGGCCGAGCAGACGCAGGCCCTGGAGCAGCTCGCGCTGACCGATCTCTGGGGCGTTGCAGGCCGTCTGGCCAGGCGTCTTGGCGAACTTGGCATCCGCACGCCGTTGCAGCTTCGCGATGCCGATCCGGCGATCCTGCGCACGCATCTTGGTGTCGTCGTGCAGCGCATCGCCGTAGAACTGCGTGGCATGCCCTGCCAGGCGCTCACGCTGGCCGTGCCGGCCAACAAAACCATTCTTGCCTCGCGCTCCTTCGGCCGCCCGGTCCTGCAGCGCCAGGAGCTTGAGGAGGCGGTTGCCTCGCATGTCGCCCGCGCGGCAGAGAAGCTGCGCCGGCAATCCCTTGCGGCCAATGCGGTGATGGTGTTCGCCCACACCAATCCGTTTCGTGGGCAGGATGCGCAGTATTCAGCGTCGCGCACGATCGGCCTGCCGGTCGCGAGCGCCGACACGCGCACGCTCACCCGCGCCGCGCTGCGGGCGGCCTCGATGATCTGGCGCGACGGATACCGCTACAAGAAAGCGGGCATTGCCCTGCTCGATCTCTGCGCGGCAGGCGCGGTGCAGGGGGATCTCTGGTCCGGTCCTGACTCGAAGCGGCAACAGGCGCTGATGCGGGCGGTCGATCGGATCAACGCCGACTACGGCCGCGATACGATGCGGCTTGCCGCCTCGGGGATACGCCGCGGCTGGTCGCTGCGCGCCGAACGGCGATCGCCGCGCTATACGACGGACTGGGACGAGATCCTCTGTGTGCCCTGAACCAGAAGAGTACGCATCTGTGCAATTGCGGATTTGCCGGAATGGTCAGCCTGTCTTGTCTGTCTTCGGGGATCGTGCCGGGTGGCGCCTGGCCGCCTCGCGCAGCAGGCGCTCATCATCATTGGCGTCGAGCTCGAGCAGGATGATGCGGCCGTCCCGCGGAAAGAAATCGAGGATGACGGTCAGCCCGGCGCCCGTCTCATGCGGATAGGCGCGGCCGATGCGGGTCCAGGCGGCGCGCCCGGATTTGGTGCGTCGTGCGTGATAGGCGATGAGGACAGGATCGTTGGTCATATGAAAGATAGATGCAAACAGGATGGTCGCGCCCTAAAGGCGCAGACATCGCGCCTCTCATCCCCTCGGAGCCGTCCGTCGCCCGCTTATAAGAGCTGGCGGGCGACGGCGGCGTAAGAGGGATGGGCTCATCCCCTTGGTGGGTTCAGAGCCCTTCCAACTAGGTCGGTCTCGCCTTGACGTTGGCGCCAGGCGTGTTGCTGTTGGCCGCCTCGAGCGCCTTGGCGCGGCGATCCATCACCTGCTGCGGCGTTGCCGAGGAGAGCACCGTGCCGGCCTTGGTGTCCACCTTGGCGCGGAAATTCTGCGACAGGGTGTAGTCCTCCTCCTTGAGCCGGTCGGCATCTTCCTTGGTGAAGGATTCAGCGCCGGTGATATTGGCGGCCGGCACGTAGCGCTCCGAGCCCATGTTGACGAGGGCGATGCCCTGCGCGCGCAGGCCTTCCAGATTCTCGCGCGCGAGTTTGGAGGACTTGTCCCCGAACTCGATGCGGATGCTGACGCGGGCAGGATCAATATCGATGCCGCGTTTTTCCTTCAGGCTTTCTTTGGCGCGCTCCTTGTCCTCATCGGTAAGCGGCCGGATGAGCCGCACCGTATCGAGCGGAACGGTGCGCAGGACACCTTCGTGGGTTGTGTACTTCAATGCGTTGATTGCCATGATCATCTCCTTTTTTTGGTTATGGCGATTTAATCGTGGCAAGCCGTCCGCACATGTCACGATGCGGCGCAGCAAGACTTATGCAAAGACAGCAATGCGCTCGGCCCGATCGACGATGGGCGTCTGCCCATGCGGCACGAACACATCGAGCTCGTAGAGGGCACCGATCACGGCGCCGCGCATGTCCGCGCCGCCCAGGCGCGGGCAGAAGCAATTGCCGCCCTGAAGCAGCACCACGATGCGTCCGCCATCATCCGCCTGCCCGGCGAAGAAGCAGGCGAGATCCCGACCGAGCCAGGCCTTGGCGGTGAGCAGGCCTTTCCAGCGGCGCAGATGGGTGTGCGGATGGTCGAACCCGCACAACAATTCTGCGTCGGGATGGAGGGCAAAGTCCGCGATGCCCTGAAGATCGGGATCAGTCATCGCAGCGGAGACTAGCGCCCGCGCCATCGAATGCACGCTGCCCCGCAGCATCCCGCAAGGGATGGACGCCGCATGGCGGAAACCCGCCCGTCCGCGGGGTTCCGTTCACGACAGCCCGGTCCGGCCCGAGGCCGGATGCGGTTAATCTCGAAACTCTCTGGGGAAGACTGAACAATACGGCGGGAGATTGCTTGGCGGTGCGTGATAAACCCATAAGGAGCGGGGGCATCACAGATTATGACAAAGCTATCGGCGATCGACTGGGACATCATCAACGCGCGCGTTCGTTCCGTCATGGCCGCGCGCGAATTGAGGACGGCTTCGCTTGGCTTCCTCCATCTGGTGCTGGATCAGATGTTCCCTGGACGGGTGGGGGATCACGCGGAAATCATCACGGATGGCTCCAATGATCAGGGCATCGATGCGGTAGAGGTCATCGAGAAGGACGACTGTGCCGATGTCATCTTGTTGCAATCGAAATATAGAGACGGCGTGTCGACCACCGACAAGACGATCAATGACAGCGAAGTCCTCAAGATCTCGTCGTTTCTGCATGCCCTTTTCGACAAATCCGAGCAGCTCCTCCGGACCGGTAATTTTCGTCTCACTGAGGCGGTGAGGAAGATATGGAGTCTTCACGAGCGCGGTGTCGTTTGCAGATATCGCATCATTCTATGCTCCAACGACCAAGGGCTTTCCGTATCCGCACGGAACCTGCTTGAAACGGCGCTTCAATCCCTTCCCGGCGTAGACTACGAAACTTATGGACCGGTCGACCTCATCCAGGACATCGGCGTCAGGGGGCGAACGAGTGAGACCGGGCATCTGCGGGTGATTGGCAAGGAAGCTTTCGAGCGGACCGACGGAGACATCAGGGGGGTTATTGCATCGGTCGACGCCCAGTCCTTCGTCGATCTCATCCGCACCGATGATGGGCGGTCGATCAAGCGGCATCTATTTGATGACAATCTGCGAGTTTTTCTGGGTGCAAACGGCGGCTTCAACGCTTCAATCATCGCGACGGCAACATCAAACGACAGCCATCTGTTCTGGTATCTCAATAACGGCATCACCATCACCTGCCGGAACTATTCCTATAACAAGGGCCATGCAAACCCGAAGATTAGGATTGAGGACTTTCAGATCGTCAACGGTGCGCAGACATCGCATTCCCTTCTGGAGGCGTCCCGCGCTGATCCCGCCGCGCTCGAGAACGTGGTGCTGACCGTCCGCGTCTACGCGACGGACAGAAGTGACATAGCTGAACGTGTCGCTGTAGCGACCAACAGCCAGGCCAGGATTCAAAGCCGCGATCTGCGCGCCAATGACCCGGTTCTCAAGAAGATGGAGCTTGCTTTCGCGGATAGGGGATACTTCTTCGAGCGCAAGCGGAACATGCATAGCGACAAGGATGCGAAGAAGAGGCTCGATGCGCTGAAGCTGGGCCAGATCGTGCTGTCCTACCATCTGCGCGAACCGGATCGCGCCAGGGCCAACTCGGATGCGATATTCGGAGAACGATTCTCGGCGATCTTCCACGAACACCACGACATGGACGAGCTCTGCCGCCTAGTAGAGCTTTATCAACTGATCGAAGAGATGCGCGAAGCGTACATCGCCGAGCACGGCGAGAGGGAGACCGGCGGCGAGCAGCAGTACCTGATCTATGGCCATTGGTTCGTGCTGTTTGCCATACGGATGCTCCTGCAGAAATCCGGGAAGCCTATCCCTGCGAAAGCGGATGCGGACGCATTGGTTCTTGAGGCGATCGGGTTGGTGGCGCGGGCCTGTAACCAAGGCAAGGCCGTCGCTCATTATCAGATGTTCCGCAGCCCGAGGACGCGTGACAAGATCATTGCGGAGCTTCGAGGAAAGCAGATGAGCTTGCTGGATTTGCTGGACGAGCTTCCGGACTAGGTCTCATGATGGATCATGAGCCTCTCCAGGGGCAGGAGATCACCGGCTCTTTCGTGAGCCTGAATGCGATGCTGGATAGGCTCAAGCGGCACGATGATGGAAAGGTTTGAATCAACCTTCAGGATCGGCAGGCTCGCGAGTGTAGCCTCTCCTTCCTGGATGACAAATGCTCGGCCTTCGTACGCACCTTCTGTCTTCAAGCGATCGAAGATCGTATCGACGATGGACCCAAGGGCACCGACCCCCACGCCGGCAGTTGTCAGTCTGTGGATAACTCCGAGGGCAACGAGATCGGACTTTTCGAAGCGACAACCCCGGCCCTTGAGGCGTTGGATACGCGGCACGGCCCGCATCCAGTAGACGAAGGTGGACTGCTCGATGCCAAGGATGGTCAGCGCCTGTTGCTGGGAGTAGAGCATCGGCTTTCCATATACATCCCGCACACATGTGCGAGTTAACTGGATGTTTACTGCGACCAGAGACCGTCGTAAAGTTGATTCGAAGCGGAGGGAGCGATGCGATCACAATACGAATTGGCGAATTACTTGGTCGCAACCTGGAGAATTGCACGGCCGGGCGAGAAGCTGCCGACATCGCACGGGGTTCTCGATCGGGCCCTTGAGAAGGTGCAGCCGATGCTGCCCGAACGCTTCCGGAGCACGCTCACATTCATCGAAACGCCCATTGGTCGGCTATGCCGGGAACTGCCCGATATTCTCCGGGCGGCTCAGGAGAGTTATTTGACGTCGGAACCCAATCCGACCTACCGGACGGCAGAGGTGAAGATCGATACCGCTGCCGCCCTGGATTTGCTGGACGATCTGTCCATAGAAATCGATGATGGCAAAGAATTTGGCGTAGCGCTCGCACGCAATGTGGACGAAGAGGTCCATCGGCTGCGGGATACTCGCGCGGCCTGATGATGGGGGCCTATGGGGGAGCAGCAGCTTATTGAGCGATTGCGGGATGCTGCGCCCGGCTTGTTTGATCAGGTCGATAAACTTGCCACGCGGTGGTTGCGTCCCTTGGCGGACGATGCCAAAGCCCGCGGTCCCTTCCAGGACAAGCACATCAACGATCCCATATGGGGCACGATCACATTGCACCCCTGGGAGGTTGCGCTGCTCGACACTGAGCTCGTGCAGCGTCTGCGCGGCGTAAAGCAGCTGGGACTGGCGCACCTCGTCTTTCCAACTGCGACGCATGACCGGTTCTCTCATGCCTGCGGCGTCGTCGAGGCGGCCGAGAGAATGATGGATCAGATCAGCCGCAATACGAAAGCGCGTGTGCGATCCGGGCGTTCTGAAGATGCCTCTCCGCAGATTGCGGATGATGAAAGATATCTCATCCGGCTGGCTGCGCTCATTCATGATGTGGGACACGGCCCCTTCAGCCACGCGATTGAACCTGTCGTGGGCAGGATCTTCAAAGACGAGCTCTCACAGCTTGAATTGGCGTTGCGAGACTCAATCCCGCGAACGGAGAAGGTTCAGGTTTCCGAAGCGGTCGCCGTCCTCGTCGTGGCGTCGCAGGATTTCCAGGCACTCCTTGCAAGGCCGCTGATGGATGCGGTGAGGGCAGGGCGAACGCCTGAACAGCTTTCCACCGGGCTGATCGCGGCCATCATCGGAGGGTCAGACGGGACTGCGCGAGGTGCTCTCGGCGCTCTCGTCTCCAGTCAGGTCGATGCAGACAAGCTCGATTACATGGCGCGCGACGCGTATCATGCGGGTCTTCCGATTGATTTCGATACGGAGCGCCTGATTTCCAAGCTCGAAGCGATCCGGGTGGAGGAATCTGTTTTATCAAGACGCCTCGGTGACCTGAAGGAGCGCGTCCTCGCCACAAAAGATAAAAGGTACCAGGAAATCGGCATCTCCGCCGGCGGGACCGGAGCCTTCGAGCAAATGCTGGTCGGGCGGATATTCCTATACGATCGGCTTTATCATCATCACAAGGTGCGCACTGCGGACTCCATGGCTCAGCGCCTGCTTTACTATGCCGACCCTGATGCCAAGGCCCTTTCGATGGACATCCTCTACGCGTCACTGCCTGACGATACGGTGATCCGTGCCTTCGGCGGACTGAAGCTCAATCTTGGGACTGATGCTGAACCGATTGTCTTTCCGTCCACGCCGGCTTCGACGGAGATAGCGCAAGCCATCGTCTCGCGGCGCCTTTATCAGCGAGCATTTGCGTTTGCCGGACGATTTATAGCCGGGCTGGACACGGAAGTAGCGGAGGCCGCGAACGGCGAAGCGCCGCCAGAGAGCTGGACCGAAGACGAGAAGGACGCTGAGCGCTCGCGTGTCATGCGCCGCGTCAACACGGAGCTTTCCGATGTAGAGGATCGCCTGTCGGCCGAAGCTGAAATCGCGGCCCTGGCAGCCGACCTCGGGAAGGCGCTGCCGACCGCTCACCCACTGCACCAGCAAGCCATCGGGCTGGCCTCGCACCACGTCATCGTCGATCTCCCAAAAACGCCGCATCCGCCACGAATTACGACGATTGCGCGGAATGATGACGGACGCCTCGACGTGCCGGATGTCTTTTACGACCCCGCGCGATGGGCAACCGTGTACGCCACGCAGCGAAGAACAGGATATGTATTCGCACATCCAGATCGACGCTGCCTCATCTGCCTGGCGTCGCGCATCTGGTTCCTCAGGAAGTTTGGTTGTGTCCTTGGGGAGTCCGCGGATCGCCATGCCAAGAGCACCCAGCTGATCGAAGCAAGCTGGTATAAGGATCTTGAACGTGCCGGCAAATTGGAAAAGTCGGAGCGCAGCTATTTTGAACGGCCGCGGCTTGTCTACGTTCCATTCGAACTAAAGGACCACCAGGTTCCAAAGGAATGGCGGGAGGCGGATCCGGGCTTCGTCCGGAACTTCAACGACGCATTCAGGAAGATACTGCCTGAGGGCATCTCTGCTCTCGCCGAAAGCGAGCTGACCCAGACCTTGCGAGGCCTGTTCAGGACCATGCAGACCTGGGCCACGGATTCGCAATTCGTCACATCGGTAATCGAGGACGAAGGTGAGTTTCAGGCAGAGTTGCGCAAGGCGCTGCGTCAGGTACCGCTCGATATCAAGGAAGGAACTGAGATTGCGGGTGGGGAGACCGATCTAATCGCATTCCGGCGTGTCCTGATCGAGAACAAGTGGCAAAGCACACAGACCGACAATCCGCTTCAGGTGAAGCCAAGGACTGGACGTCAGGGCAGGCGGTACACACTGCCGACAGGCCAACCGTTCGTCATAACGGCGCTAGCCTATCCCGCCAAAAGCGAGAACGGTCATTTGCCGCCCCACAAATGCGTTGCGGTCCGGCAGCTGGCAGGCATAACGGAGCCCTTTGTTGAAATACGGATTGCCGTTCGCTACGGCGATATGAAGCCATCAGACGCCGCTTAGTGGATTGCGAAGCTTCCCCGTCAATCACCAAACCACATGGGCTTCAGCAGCGTGCCGTGCACGCGCGATGCCTTCGTAACCCGGACACGTTGTGCTGCTCGACCGGCATCAGAACCCCTGCATCAGGAAATCGAGGGCGTCGACGATGGTCTCATGCTGATGATCGAGGTTTGCGACGCGCTCAGCGAGCCTCGAGGAAGGCACCGCCGCAAGCTCGGGGGTGTTGAGCACGTAGTCCGTGCCTGAGATCGTCAAGAGTGGCCGAAGCCGTGGACTAGTTTCGCTCTGCTGCTCGTCCAACGCGACCAGGGGAACAACGACGCGGGTGCTGAGATCGCGTAGGATATCGGCCTGCACGTCCACAACGTAGTGCCTGAAGCCGCCCAGGCGGTAGACATCGAACCGCGCCATCAATCGACGAGCCACATAGGCTTGATCAGCGTGCCGGAACGTTCGATGCGCTCGTTATACGCCTCGATCGCCGCCTTATTCTCCGTCAGCCAGGCTTCTTCCTTGGCGCGCTTCAGCGCTGCCTCAATGCCAGCCTCTGCCGCTCGAGACGTGTTGAGACCGTACGCTCGTGCTTCATCGACGATCGTTTCACGCACGGTGACGGTAATGGGCCGCCGTTTTGATTGGCCGCTCTGAGGCATGGGTGATGTATTGCGCATATATCCAATATATCATTATTCTGTATACGTAGCAAATAGAACGCTCGATGCCCTGCGTGGCGCCGGCGTGAATATCGTCTCAAGAGGCGCGATAGAAAGCCATTATCCCGCCGGTACGCCGGATGGCGGCCCCAAACCCGAGCGGGCGCTCAGGGCACAGGAACTGGTACCCGACGGGAACACAGCGCTCGGCCTGAGCACGCCGCTTGCGAACGGCCGTGATCCGGCGATAACCAGCGCGCAAAGTTTTTAAGTGCATTGCCGGGCGGAACATACCAGGCCTTGATCTGTGCATCCCATCTGGCGCCAAGTGTTTTGGCGCGATCCTTCTCGGCAAAAGGAACACGCAAGTAAACCTTGTACGGAAGCGCTAGCTGCACGGCCGCCCCGCCTCCACGAGATGTCACAGCATTCGGATCACATAGTGAAGGAGGATTCAGCGGGTCGGTTGTCACAAATGCTCCTTCCAGTCAGCTCGGCAAGGAAGGATGCGGAGAACAAACACTTCTTCTTCGTGACACCTGTAAAAGATGATGTGGCTTTCATGTTCGTGCCGACGCACGTTCCTGCGGAGGTGCTCGACGCCACGTCCCATCTTTGGGTTGTCTGCGAGAATCAGCAGTGCCGACTCAATCGATTCTTTGTAAGCGGCGGCCTGCGGCCTACCGAATTGGCTGGCAGTGTAGATATAGATGGCCGTCAAATCCCTTTGAGCGCGGCGGGAGAGCGTGTAGCTAGCCATTTGCAGTCTGGGTTCTCTCAAACTGACGCATGGCTTCTTCGAAGATCTCGTCCATGTTCATATCGCTGACACCGCTTGCGATGCCTTCGTCGATAAGGGCCTGCAGCTCGGCGATCGCCACCGCGCGCTCCTGATCGCGCCGAATTAGGTCGCGGACGTAGTCACTCACATTGCCGTAACGGCCGTCCTGGGCTTGCGCTTCGGCCCATAATTTCATTTCATCGGGCAAAGAGACATTCATTGTGGCCATGACCGGGTTCCTTTTTCTTCTTATTGTCCGATCGATTGGCAATCTTTGTCAAATTGGGATTTATTTCCCATAAGAAACATTATCGCTCCTTTCTTATGTCAACCGGCCAGCGACCATTCGGTCCTGCCCGCCTCCTCAGCAATTGTCGCAAACCGAGGCATGCCGACTTGTGGAATTCGTGAGCTGTGCGCCACTCTCGTTGGGTAGGATGATCTTCCCATGGAAATAAGTGAAGGAATACGGTCCAATATTATAAATGATATCAAGAGGTGTTTTGCGGCCAGCACGTCGCGAGTCCCCGTATTGATAGGTATCATCTCGTAGCTCACGGCTGTCCCCGCCTGACAGGCAGAACGAGGATCGGCCGTTAACACCGCGCGCTTTTCTACGCGCCGATTTCGTGACTAGGTCCGGAAAAAAGAAGGATATAGCAAGTATCTAGATCAAGTATTCAATCTTGGTGAATGCCCTATTTGGGCGCAGGAACAGTGTATCGAACCTCGCACAAATGGTGCGTCGAGCGTTATAGCCATCGACTTGACGAAGCATGCCGAGATAGCTGTTGACGCTCTGACGCAGGGAATCGAGCACCGGGGCATCAAGCGGCCGGCCGGCATCTTCCCATTTCCTGATCCGGTGCTTGCAGCGCGCCACCGACGAACGGCGCAGATAGCACCGCCGCGGTTTCACCACGAAGCCGATGAAGTTGAAGCCGTGATGCACCATGTTGAGATGAATCTTTTTCGGATGCAGCGCGAGATGCAGGCGGTCCCGCAGGAAGGCGTCGATCTCGGAACAGTACCGCCGCAATTCCTGCGGATCCTCGTGAAACAGGATCGCATCGTCGACGTAGCGTCCGTAGTGCCGAACTTTAAGTGTGCGCTTCACGAATTGGTCCAGCGCGTTCAAGTAGACGTTGGCGAAGAACTGGCTGGTCAGATTGCCGATCGGCAGCCCTATCCCCTCGGGCGCAAGCCGCAGGCTCTTGTGGCGCGGCACGCTCGCAAACAGTGCGGGCGTGGACTTATAGATTGCACCCTCGCGCGGGTCGTGCATGACCACCTGCGTCACCAGCCGTCGCAGCCATGGCTCCGGGGTTTTGGCGAGCACCATATCTAGCAGAATGCGCCGGTCGATGGAGTTGAAGAAATTGGCGATGTCGATCTTGAGGTAATGTGCCGGGCGGGAACAGCCGCACGTGATGGAACGCGCAAAACCCGCCACCCGGTCGCGGCCGTAGTGATTGCCGCGCCCTGGTATGCAGGCATAGCTGTCGTGGATGAAGCCCTTGTAGAAGCGGTCCCACACGGCATTGTAGATGAGGTGATGCACGATACGGTCGCGGAAATCCGCCGCCCATATCTCCCTCACCTTGGGATGCGAGACGACAAACGCGATACTGCGCCCGATGCGGTATTGGCCGGACTCAAGATCACGCCACAGCTTGACGAGGTTGGATTCCAGAGCGATCTCGAAGGCAAGCTGGTTATGCGTGTTCCGTTTGCCCTTCCGGCATTCAAAATACGCATCGAACACGGCGTCGATGGTAAGCTCGGCCGGCGTCACGCACACCGAGCCGGTATGGGTTTCGGGGAAGCGGCTTCATCACCGGGCACACCGGACGAGGCGGGCATTGTTCTTATTGTTGTTGTTCTGATTGCCGTCGCTGAACCGTTGATTCCACGCATTGTTGTTATTATTCTCCGACGCGGACCTCCGGCTCCGAGGCGGCTCCCACCGTTAGATGACGGACTCCTGGCGCGCGAACGGAGAAGACTCGCCCCGCCGCAGCCTTCACCGCCGCCGTTTGCGGCTGCGGGTCTTCTCTGGTTGGGGCCAAGGCCCCAACCGCCGCCATCCGAGATGAATATGCGCGCCGGGCGGGTCACGTTGTCCCCGCCCGTTCTGGCTCCATCTTCCCCGAACTTTTGAGCCATCCCTGCGCCTGGCGCCCCAGATTGTCCGTCATTTCGGCCAAACGGGCGTAGTGCTTCCTTTGCAGGATGCGCATGTCATGGCTGACCCGAATAAGCACCTGGATGATCTGAATCCGTTCCAGGATGGATTGAATGTATTCCGTCTTGCTGTGGCTGGAATTGGCACGATAGATGAACACCACCAGCCCGACGATTTCGTCCTTGATGTTCTGGCCGAGCGTGTATTTGTACTCGCGCGGGAACAGCTTCGTTGCCTGCATGACCAGCAGCAGCAGATCGTAGGTCTGCTTGTAAATGGGAAGGTGCTCGTACTTGGCCATGGTCGAAACACTCAAAAATTGCCGGCCGCTGCGCGGCGCGGTTAAATTATTAAATAACTAAATCACTCATCTCCGGGCACACCGGACGAGGCGGGCACTGTCCTTAGTGCCGCTGCTCTGATGGCCGTCGCTGAACCGCTGAAGCCACGCAAGGACGTTATTAATCTCCGACGCGGACCAGTAATATGTCCCACCACCATCAAAACCGCCGATGGCAATTCGATGCACGTAGAATGTCGCGAGTTCATCCTTTGCCGGCAAATACCAATCGTCATGTCCGTATGCGTCCAGATTGGCGCAATACAGGGCGGCCTCATATGGTCCTCCCGCATCCGTCAATGTCACAAGCCCACCGGTGTTTAACAGGCCGGTTACTGGGGATGTGTAGCCCGTCACTGTCCAGTTGGCGGAGCCATTGTTCCAGGATTTGCTCAGGCGCGTGCCGGTGCAGGTTGACGTACCGCTGTCCCACGTCATCCCGGCATCGCATGGCGTTGTGTACATCAAGACATTACCATCAGCCGTTATTCCGGCTACGACTGTGCCGTCCGGGCAAATTGCACCCGGTGCCGTTACCCCGCAGCCATTAGTTGCCGTGATGCTCCACGGTGTTGAGGTTGTATCACCTATCGTGACGGTCGTGCTCACGGTTCCCCCGGGCGTAGCCCCTGCATTCATCCTCAGCGCAATCGTGTCGCCCGTCGTGAAGCCGGATAACGGTGACGCGCCCCATGCGCCGCCGTTGCGGGATATGGCCGTGCAATTGGTGCAGGTGGCGGTCAGCGGCCCGACAAATCCTGTCAGCGTCACAGCATCGCTTGTGTAGGTCATGCCCGTCGTGGCATCGACAATATCGACAAACGAGAATGGGGCGGGGCCGCTGGCGGACAAAGTCGTCACGGTCCACGGCATGGACACAGTGCTGCCGACCGTGGCCGATGCCATGATCGGGGTGTTGTTGGCAGCGCTCGAAAGCACCCGTATCGCGATGGTGTCGCCTGCGGTAAAGCCGTTTACAACCGTGCCGCCCCAAACACCGTTACGCGCGATGGCGGTGCAATTCGCGCAGGTGGCCGTCAATGTGCCCGGAAATCCTGTCAGCGTCACCGCGTTGCTGGTGACGGTGTTGCTGGTCGGCACGCCAGTCTGATTGACGAATCCAAAAGAGATTGGCCCCGACATGGGCGAGAAGAAAGGACTCCAGCCCGTCCCGTCATAGAAATTCGGGAAATTCGTGGTGGTGTTGAAGATGATAAGGCCCGTCGCCGGGTTGCTTATTGCATTGCGCTGGGATTCTGTCATGCGCGGCGGCAGGAAGCCGCTGGCGGTGGACGCCACTTCAAGCGCAGCGGAACTGCTGGGCGTTGCGGTGCCGATACCGACATTGCCCGTGCCGCCCTTGACCGTCAGCCGCGTCGCCAGAGCCTGTTGCGCCGTTCCCGACGCACCGACTGTCGCCGTAAGAATACGCACATCGCCGGGCGCACCTGCGCCAGTGTTGCGTCCGCCCGCCAAAGACAGGTGACCGCCTGCCAGATCGGTTCCATCAGCGCCGGAACCGTTGATTGTGTAGTCGAGGGGGGTCGTCGATTTTGGCCCGCTACCAAAAAACACATTCGCGATCGACAGTGCGTTGCCGCCGGTACCGCCTGCAACGAACTGGTTGTTGCCCGTGAGCGCACTTTGCCGGCCCATGGCAATACCGCTGAAGGTGCTGGAACCCGCACTTAGTCCAATTGCTACGCTGCCGGAGGTTGCACGGGATGCGCTGCCTATCGCGATGCCGCTGCCATCACCGCTAGTCACCGCGTTGCCGCCGACGGCGATACCACCTAAGAGAGCGGATGCGCCTTGCCCAACGGCGACACCCAATCCGGATGACGTTGCGCCGCTACCAACCACAACGCTCGATGCGACGGCATTTGTATTCGTGCCTATGGCGATGGAGTCAGCGTTTGTGGCCGTGGCCGATTTCCCGATGCGGATGGGGATACCGTTGCTGCCGTTGAAGGTCGTATCAGCGAGAATGCTAATGGCGTTGGTGAAGCGCAGGCTGTTAGAGGCTTGCAAGCGCATCTCTCCCGCCACGTCGAGCGCATATTGCGGCGATGTCGTGCCAACGCCAAGGCGCTTGCTGGTGTTGTCCCAGTGCAGAAGCGGGTCCGCGCCGAGGTCGTTGCCGTCGCGGAACTGAATGTCGCCGTCATTGCCCGCGACATCGACCTGGGCTGGGCCGAGCAGTGCGATGTTTTTGGCTATCCATTTGCTGTTCTCGTCGTCCCACGCCAGGACGTCGTCATTGTTGGGCGTCGGCACCTCCACGTCACCGATATCGTCCAGCCTGTCGATGGCGCTGATGCTCTTGAAGCTTGTGCCGTCGCAGATTTGAAGCTGCGGCGAATTCCACGCGATCATCCCGGTTTTCGATGCGCTGCAGACCGCATCGGCGCCGATTTTCACGCCGCCTACGATGTCGAGCTTGGCGGCGGGTGAAGTGGTTCCGATGCCGACGGTGTTGGCTGTAGAATCGACAAATAAGGTATTGGCGTCGATGGTCGTATTGCCGGCAACATCCAGTGTGTCGCCGAGTGTCGTCGCGCCCGTCACCCCTAGCATATCGGAGAGTGTCGTGGCGCCGGTGACGAGCAAAGTGTTGCCCAGCGTTGTCGCGCCGGTCACGTCCAATGTTCCTGCGATAGCCGTGTTGCCGGTTGCGGCATCTACCGTCAGCTTGTCTGTATTCACCGCGACGTTGCCAGCAATGTCGAGTGTATCGGACAGCGTTGTGGCTCCGAGTACATCCATCGTATCGGAGAAGGTAGCGGCACTGGTGACGCCGAGCGTGCCGCCGATGACGGTGTTGCCGGAGGCGCCGAACGTGCCGGTTACGTCAAGGGTGTAGGCGGACGGCGTGCCGCCGATGCCAAGGCGCTTGGCGCTGTTGTCCCAATACAGGTTGCCATCTCCCGCGAAGCCGCCCGCCCCGTCGTTGAACTGCACATGGCCCGCGCTGCCGCCGGGCGGCGTGCGCACTTCCACCCATCCACCCGCGCCGTCGCAGAGTTCCAGGTCGTCCCGGTCGGCGTTGAGCCGCAGCGAACCTTTTTCAGTAGCGGTACACGTGGTGGCGCCGCCGCCATCCGAATCCAGCAGCAGCCCACCGTCGAGCGCAACGGTGTCACTTGACTTGGCGGAGATGATGCTGGTGGTGATACCCAGGAAATCCCCAATGCCGGTGTCGCGGTTGATGCTGACGCTAACCGCGCTGCCTGCAGCGTTCTTCAACTCGGCTTTGGATTGATCGCTGGTGTTCAGCGTCCACAAGCCATTGCTGGACGCTGTCGCCTCGGCATAGGTGTAGCTGAAGATCAGGTCGTCCGATCCGCTCGACTTCGTGACCTGCACCGGGCCGCCAGCATAGGCCGAGCAGGTCGTCTGAAACTGTTTGTCAGGCCCCGCCGCAATGATGGCGATGACCGGCTGGATGGAGGCCGAGGCCGTGTTGTCGCCCGTCAGGCGTTTGGTTGAGGAATTCGTCGTACCGTGGTCCCATACGCAATAGCCGTATTTGGTGCCCCACGGATCGGTCAGCGAAAGACCGAGCGTCAGCGGCAGGAAGCCGCCATTCACCGGTCCTGTCTCTCCGCCTGCCGGGGCGACGAATTCAGCAGGTTCGATTATGCCGTCGCCGTCCGGGTCGCCGCCCGCCACGCCGCCCACGGCGGCGTTGACTAGGATTTTGGCGTCCATCAGCAGGTTGTTTTCGGCGATGTTCCTTTGCGTCACCCGCGTGACGGTCGTTACAGGGCCGGTCAGCGCCTGCATGCTCACGGCGCCGAGCACCCCGACAAGGGCGACCGCGCCAAACAGCATCGCGAAGATGTTGCCGCGTTCACAGCGAAGGTGATTAAAGGAAGCCCACGATTTCATGAGCCTCCAACATGGAGTGCCTTGGCGACGCCAAGCGCATTTTGGCTCCAGACAGACACCCAAACATAGCTGATGATCATTGCTGCCAGCGCGCAGCTCAGCAGCATGACCAGCGCCCACACCAGGCGTTCGAGCCGGACCAGCCGTTGCTCCGTCCGATTGTCCTCGCTTGTGTCAATAGCTCCGCTATCCACGCTTCCCCGACTATTTGAAGTTCACAGTCCGACCGCCCACCAACCATCCATTTTGCGCGTGGGGGATCAGGGGCGGCCGGACCGTAAACTCGTCGCCGATCAGGGTTTCACGTTGCCTTTCGTTCACCTACCTTTGTTCACTAACGTCAGCACCGCCTCTTCGCCTTATTGCCTGAAGAAGGCGAATTGCTATGGCCATGTCCTCATGGGTCAGTGGCCTCCCATCCTGGAAGTGCTTGAGCAGCGCCTGGCACGTCCGCATCTCCGGCCCGGTCAGACTGAACGTCTCCGGCGCCGCCAGACAGCGCAGGACCAATTGATAATCCGAATCCTGGACTTGAAGCGGAAGCCTGTTCATTGGACCGCCTTCCGCGCAGAGCTGCGGATTGTCAGAGCCCGGCCCACATTCTTCGGAACATCAAAGAGCAAATTCCGAACACCCGCCCACAGAGCTTGTGGAAGCCAGTGACCGGGTATCCGGATTCTGTGTGCGTCGCGGCTGTTCACTCACCCTCGCTGGCCGGGGGTTTCGTCATGTCGTAGCTGTTGGGGATATGTGTCTGGCCGTCGAAGGCCGGAGTTCCGCTGCTTAACCCGCGAAGTTTTTCGTCCAACCGCCTAACGGCGCGCGCAAGGCAAACCAGTGCGGCGCGGTCGGGACCGGAAAGTCTATCTGATTGACGATCGAGAATCTGTTCGGCGCGCGCCGCTGTTGCTGAGATGGCGTCTGGGCATGTTTCAGGGAATTCCGCGCGCAGCTCTGCGGGGAATATGCTCCCCGCCAGAATCCCACCTGCCAGCAATGCAGTCAGCAACCGCGTCATCAAGCTCCCCTTATGGCAAATAGCCAACCAACCGGCAGCAAGCAGGCTGGTGGCCGGGAGTTGATAACCGCTGATGTTGAGACGGCGCGGCGCTTTTTGGCCGCGAGGCTTGGACATATAACGCCGCCTCCCGGCCATGAGACCGAGAAGCGACACAAAATCCGGCTGTGTCTGCCGCAACATCATGGGGTTATCACGCCCCAGCTGACATATGTCAGCTATTGATCAGTGTACGTTATTTTTCGGGGAAGGGTCAATGGAATAGGCCCGGGTCCAGCTGGGCGGGTCTTCTCGGCAATCGGGCAAATCTCGGTTTGCATGATTGCAAACAGAGGCGGGCAGCAGGCTCCGCTTCCGATGACATGGAAGCGGTGCATTCATTGTCCAGTGGCACTGAGAGAATTTTTTACGCGCCAGGTGACACAGCCGGAAGGCATGGCGCGAAGCGTCGAGGCGCTCCGATTTCAGTCGTTACCCGGTCCGATTGTTGCCCCGGATGCGGCGGCCATCCTCGATCATGTCGGGCTCTGCAATGGAGACGCCGTAAGCCTGCAAGGCGCTCATGATGACATGACGCACGCTCGTCTGCCCGTGGGCGGCGCGAATCTTCAGATCGGTCCAGACATAGTCGGGAAGCTCGACACTGAGCGCCTTCATGCGGCTGCGCGGCGTTGCGGCGCTTTCGGGGACAACAGCGGCCTCTTCCACCGGATCCGGTTTCTGCTTCGGCGCGGGCGCTGCGGTGGGCGCCTCCCCTGCCCCGCGCTCTTTGGGTTTGACCAGCGCGCCGACGCCCTTGTCACGGGCAAGACGCTCTAGCTCCGCATCGAGATCATTCGTAACGGGCATGAAGGCCGGGCGTTGCTGTTTCATGGTCATCCTGCCTTCCGAAGCTCTTCTGTGCCGTGTTCTTCAACAATGGCGCGGATCTCGGCGAGGAGACTCAGCACCTCGGCCCCTGCCCCCTTCCCTGTCTCCGTGACCGTCGGCGGCTGGCCGTTCAGGAACATCTCGCGGTAGGCCGAGCGCTCGACGAGCGCGGTGCGAAAGAGCGGCACGCCGAGCCGCGCAAGCTCCGCATAGGCGAAGTCAGCGACGCGTGTGCGCAGGGGATAGACCTTGGTGAGCAGCAGGCGATACGGGATTGGCCGGCTGGTGGTCTCGCGCACGTCGCGTATGTCGCTGATGACGACGAGCGCCTCGCGCAGATCCGGCTCGGATGCCTGGGCAGGGATGACGACAAGGTCGGAGCGCGCCAGCGCCTTGAACAAGGTGACCTCCCGGCTGCCCGGCAGATCGATGCAGATATGATCGTAGCGCCCGGACCCTTCGGCCTCGCGGAAGAACTCTCCGAATTTCTGCGGATCAATCGCGGCGACGGTCAGGTTCTCGATGGGCGCCTTGCGCGCCCATCGGTCGAGCGTGCGGTTCTGGTCGAGATCGATGAGCAGGACGCGGGCGCCCTCGAGGGCAAGCGCGGCGGCGATGCAGGCGCAGGTGGTGGACTTCCCTACTCCGCCCTTTGAGGACGCAAACGTGACAATCATGCAAAAGACCGGAACATCAATTGAGCAAATATGGACTTGGGTAAATGTACATCTGAACACTTCAACATTTTTAGGCTACCGGATTCGTTCAATCCGCCAAGTCGAATTTTGCAGCGTTCCGCAATTGTGAAATGGCGCAAGTCGCGGATTGCGAAGATAGACAAGAGTGCAAAACAGCAAATGCTATGATGTGTATTTGCAAAAATGCGGCTTCCATCAAAACTGCAATTCCGTGTTTCTACATTTGCTGAGTGGTGGGGGACGGGGAGGCGAACCACTGCCCCAGCTCCTTCGCGGGAAGGGCAGGGCATTCTGCCGCCCGGCCATCATGCGCGCAGCCACGGCGCCTCGCGCCGTCGGCAACACAGATGCTCGGTTGCGGATTTGCACATTTGTGGATTTGCAGATCTATCCGCCGGCGACCGTCTCGTCCCAGGCAAGCTCGATGCGCCGCGCCTCGTCCGGCTCAAGCTTTGCGAATTCCTTCTCGCGCGCGCGCTTCGAGAACCTGCCCCCGTTCTGCCGCAGCATGCGAAAGAGGAGATCGACGGTGCGGTCGGGCATCTCCACGATGGCCTCGACGCGCGCCTTGAAGGCGTCGTAGCGGCGCAGGTAATCCGTCTCGGCGGGGAGATCCTCAAGCGCCGTCTTGCGCACGCAGTCATAGAGAAACTCGGCCTGCGGCGTCGCGTCGAAATAGCGGTAGTAATCCGCGGTGTCGTTCAGCACCTCGACATTGCCATCCGGGGTCGGCTTCCACTTCACCAGGGGAAGGACGCGGCGGGAGTAGGTCTCAAGCACCTCGCGATACTGATCGATCCGCTCCAGGATGGTGGCGGAGACCGGGAAGACGATGCCGGGCGGATTGAATCCGCGCGCCGCCAAAACGTGATGGATGAGATAGCGGTGGATTCGGCCGTTTCCGTCCTCGAACGGGTGAATGAAGACAAACCCGAAGGCCAGCACGGAGGCGGCAATGACGGCATCGAGCGCGCCGGATGTCTCGCGGTCGAAAGCGATCAGGCCGTCCATGAGCGCGGGCAGATCCTGATGGCGGGCGCTGATATGGTCGGGGATGGGGGTGCGTGAGTCTCGATGATGCTCGCCGACGAAGCCGCCTTCGCTGCGCAGGCCGAGATCAACGAAGCGGTTGTCGCCGATGACGATCTGCTGCAGGCGCAGGAGCTCGTCGAGAGTGAGCGGCTTGCGGCCGGCCTGGCCAATGGCGCGCCCCCAGCGCTGGACCCGGTCCAGGGGCGGATCTTCCCCCTCGATCACGTAGCTTGCGCGCGAATCCTTGAGCAGCAGGAAGGCCGCGGTGCGTGCGAGAAGATCGGCGGGGACCTTGGCGGCAAGCGCTCTTGCGCGATCGGCAAGATCGAGTTCGAGAAACGCTTCGAGCGCGGGTGTGCGGAAGACGAGGGGACAGAATGCGGGGGTGCCCGGCAGGTTGTTGCGCACCCGGTGGCGCGGCGAATCCTGGCTGGCGCCGGGGAATTGCTGTTTGGGATCGACGACGTCGACATAGGCGACTTTGCGGGGAGGGGGCAGGTCAAGCCGGCCGCCGGTGAGCCATTCATAGAGAAACCAGATGCGCCGGGCATAGCTGCCGGTGGGCTTGGCGCGGATCAGGGCCTCGATGGGCGCAGGGCCTGTCGCGAGAAACAGGCGCTTCAGGACGGCGAGGTCCAGCCCCTCGTATTTGAGGGCGAAGGTCAGATGGCCTTCGAGGGTCGCCGCCGGTGCGTGGCGCGGGGTAAGCAGCCGCCAGCCATCCCGCTCAAGGGATTTGTGGCGGGTGGCGATGGCGCTCAGCGTCAGGGGAAGGGGGACCTCAAGGCGGAAGGCGTCAATGAGCGCAGCGTAGCCGGCCGGAGTCGCCTTCTCCGGGAGGGTTCTCTCGTGAAAAACCGTCACCGGCCCTGAAAAACGATGGCTTCCCTGTTCAGTCATGAAAAACGATCTCTGGCTCCGAAATGTGCGCGCGAAGCTAATGCTACCATGAAAAACACTCACGGGCCATGAAAACGAATGGCAACCCGGGATCCGACATGAAAAAGTCTGGCCGAAGGAAGGGTAAGGGGCTGGCGGAGTGCCGCGCCTGCCCGGGAACGCTCCTTCCGCGCGCCAAAAGTGAGTCATTGGGCGTCGACTCACCTTTCGCGCCAATGGGTTGGCGTGCGCCGCCCCGAAGGAAGGTCAGCCGAAGGAAAGGTGAGGATTTGGGCGGCAACTCACCCTGTCCTCGATTGAAGCGAAGAGAGCGCCCCGGATGTGCAGTACTTCGCGAGGTAGGGAAGGGGGGCGCTCGCCTGACCGGAACGCATCAGGGGCCGCTCCAGGGCTCCGTGTGACCATGCCAGTGGCCAGGTGGCAGGTTCTTGGGTGCGATATCGCCCCGAGGTGATCCCCGCCAAGCCACTTGAAGGCGTTTCGGGCTGCACGGACGGCAGGGTTCAGGCGCAGCGAAGCAATCAGCTCTGTCGATTTGTCCACACGCTGTCGGCAGCCATTGGTCGCTTCTCTTTATTCAATGATTCAAGATTCTATTTCAGGGGCTGAATCCGCCTTTTTGATCAGGTGCTTGTCAGTCCAGAAGTGAGGAATCGGGCGGGATAGGTGAGGAATGGGGCGGAGTCGCGTGAGTGAACGGGCGGAGTCACGTGAAACTTTGGGCGGCGGGCGGTGAGGAATTGGGCGCGGACAGCGCGCAGCGACGCACAGAAGTGAGAAAATGGGCTGTGCTCAAGGGGCCGGAGTATCGGCGGAAATGCGTTCGACGCGGCCGGTCATGCGCGCCTTGCGGCCGACCCGGCTTTTCTCGCGCTCGTCATGCGCCTGCCGCCGCTCTTCCTCGGATTTGCGGAACCACATCACGATGAGCTTCGCAACGGAGCGTCCGATTTTCACGGCCGAAATCTCGACGATGAAGTCGCTCAGCAGGTTGACCTCCTCGATGGCCGGCTTGAGGCAGTATTTGTTGAAATCGGCGTAGCGCTCGAGCTTGCCGTCGGGCACGCCGAGCATGGAGCGCAGCTCGTCGACGGTGAACTCGTCATGCTGCTTGTCCAGCCCGATGCGGCGCTCGATCATCTCGTAGAGCCGGATCGAGTATTTGGAGCGCAGCGTATACATGATGTGGGATTTGAGCGTCGCCCAGGCGCGGGACTGGGAAATGACGGTCAGCAGGTCGGGAGGGAAGGTATAGGTAAAATAGCCGTCGTCCTTGTCCTCTTCCTTGTTGGTCCCCAGCAGGTGCACGCGGAAGGTCGCGAACTGGCCGGTCTGCGGATCCTTCGCCCGGATCTTCACCCAGGCCGACATCAGATTGTCAAAGGCCTCGTGCAGGCGGTCATTGCTCTCATGGCTTCCGCGCAGGCTGGCCTTAAGCACCTTGTGCACGGGCGAGGTGCGGATGTTGTTCCAGGCATGAGCGAGGAGCTGGTTGTAAAGAATCGTTTCGTTGCGGGTGAGGGGGGTGAGCTCGACAATGTCGACAAGCTCGCGCGGCTTGATGATGCGCCCTTCGTTATGGGGATCGAGCGGCTGTCCCGTCACTTTCATGTCGGTTGCGAGAAAACTGCCTGACGGCCGCGCCGATGGCTCTGGCTCCTGATCCTCATAGGTCCCGATGAGGGAAGTGGTAAATCCGCGCTTCTTCACAAGTCCAAAGCGTGTCGATCAATTCCTTGCCGGTCAAGAGTGAGTCGGTTCTTATCCCGAAGACTCACTTTTGGCGCCGCCCAATAACTCACCGATGGATTCCGGCCAAAGCCGCAGCTTGACTGGGGCGACTCGGCGCTCCGCCCAATACCTCACTTTTGCATCAGAGACGGCGGATACGATCACCGATCAAGACGCGCGGCGCAGGGGCGCAAGGTTGCCGATGCCGGTGCCGAGCACGGCGAGAATCTTCCGCCGCGCCGATGTTGCGGGTGCGATGAGCTTGTGTTTTTCGAGATCGGCGAGGATGTCGGCAGCCGCTTGGTAATGCGAGACGCGGCCGTCTTTGGTGATGGCTGCAAGCAGCTGCTCCGACAGGCGCGTCAGCAGCACCTGACAATCGGCGCCAGGACGGATGACAAGACCCGCGCGGGTCAGGAACAGCAGCAGATGGGCGGCCTGTTCATAGAGATGCGGCATGGGCCCTCGATCCACCGCTCCGCCTGCGCCTCCAGACGGGAGAAGCGGCAAGCCTGCTATGCGATGTGCGTTTCGGACTCGTCGATATGCGCGATCACGACAGGCCGTGCAGCGAACCAGGCTTCGATTTCAGTAAGCCGCCAGCCGACGCGGTTCTCACCGATGCGGATGCGCTGCGGGAACTTGGCCTGACGCATCAGGCGGTAGATGTGCTGCGGCGTATAGCGGGTGAGGGCGCAGACTTCCTTGATGGTCAGCAGGCGCAGATGTGCGAGGGGATCGTCTCTCTTCCTTTCAGGCATAAGGGGGTCCTCCATGGGCCAGCGGGGGTGGCTCAAGCAGTTCGCGCAAATTGTCGGGGGACGCGGGAACACACGGCGATCAGCATCGCCATATGTAAACAATAATACGGAATGTAAATGTCGTCTAGCTTATTTTACATTCGTCGCCTACGCCGGCTTTGGAGGGCGAGGCCAAGTTTCCTGATGTCCTCGGGATCGATGTCACGCGCGAGGCGATCGAGCGTCTGGTCGACAGTGGACGAGCGCCTCGGCAACTCTTCAATGTCGTCTTCAGGGTGGCGGTGCACCCAGACGGCAAAGGCGCGATAGAGGGGCATGTCGCGGCGGCGGATATGGGCGCGCGTCAGACCCTTGCCGATCCAGGGGGCATAATGGCTTCGGATAAACGCGACAGGATTCAAGCTGTTGTTGTTCTCGCGCTCGGACCAGAGTGGGACGGAGCGGAGGTCGTGATCGGAGGGGTTTTGAGGTGGCGGCCGGGGCGTAAGGGTGTCACGCACCGCTGCCGAGCGGCTCATCACCTGTTGCTCAAGCGCGTTGAGCTTTTGAGTCACGTCCCTGATCTGGCGCAGCAGTTCGAGATCGGCTTGCTCGTTGGCCGCACGTCCGCGCTCGGCCCGGGCAGCGCGACGCTTCGCCAGAGCCTCTTGCGGGATCTGCCTCAGCAACGAAGAGATCTTGAGCTTTTCGCCCGGCGGCTTGACGGCCATGATGATCGGCTCGCGCTCTGATGCGGTTGACGCGCGAGCGATCGCACGTTTCGTCATGCGTGTAAACGTGCCTTGCGAGATTTACACAGCAACGGCGAGCGGCGTCCTTAGCCGGACCTGTCATTCCAGGTGTGACGAAGGCGTGTCATTCGGCTTTGCGGTCCGCCCCGCGGGATCGGCGCAGTAAAACGGCAGGGAGGCCCAACGCAGGGAATCGGGCATGCTGTGTGAACGGGCCCCCATTGCCCGTGGAGGATCATGGACCAGAACGAACTCTTCCAGAGGCTGGCAGTGGCGCTCGCGATCGGATTGCTGATCGGCCTCGAGAGGGGCTGGCAGACGCGCGATGAGAGCGATCACCAGCGGACGGCAGGGTTACGCACCTTTGCCCTGACCGGCCTGCTCGGCGGCATCTGCGGCCTGCTGGGCTCGGCCTTGTCGCCCGTCGTGCTGGCCGCCGGGGTCATCGCCTACACGATCGCTCTCGTAACGTTCAGCACCATGGAGGCGTCGGCGGAGAAGAATTTCAGCGTGACAGGGGTGGTCGCCGGCATTCTCACCTTCATGCTCGGCGCCTACGCGGTCCTGGGCAATGTGACCGTGGCGGTCGCCGCATCGGTTGCCATGGCCATTCTTCTGGCGCTGCGCGACACGCTGCATACATGGGTGCGCACCATCACCTGGCCGGAGATGCGCAGCGCCCTCGTTCTGCTGGCCATGTCTTTCCTGCTGCTGCCGGTCTTGCCCAACAGGACTGTTGACCCGTGGCAGGTGCTCAACCCTGCCGAGATCTGGCTGCTCGCCATCCTGATCGCGGCCATTTCCTTCGCCGGCTACATCGCCGTGCGGGTGCTGGGCGAGCGAAAGGGCATCGCACTCGCGGCCATTACGGGCGGTCTCGCCTCATCGACGGCAACGACCTTGTCCTTTGCGCGGCTGGCGCGCGAGCATCCCCAAAGCACGAACGTGCTGGCAGGAGGCATTCTGCTCGCCAGCCTGACGATGATGGGACGCATTCTTGTTCTGGTCGGCCTTATCAAGCCTGAACTGCTCGGACCATTGCTTGCGCCCATCGCTGCAGCCGCCTGCGTTTTCCTGATCGGAACCGCCATTCTCTATCGCGGACAGATCGACGGCACGGGCGAACAGCCGCATCTGCGCATCAGCAATCCCTTTGATCTCGGCGCCGTACTCTGGCTGGTGGCGCTGCTGGCCGTCATCATGCTGGTGGCAAAACTTCTCACCGCGCAGACGGGATCTGCCGGAGTCTATGTGCTGGCGGGGATTTCCGGCATCGTCGATGTCGATGCGCTGACGCTGTCAATGACGCGCCTGGCAGGATTGCAGATGCCGATGATCGAGGCTTCCACGGCGATCCTGATCGCCGCTGCCGCCAACACGCTGTCGAAAGCCGTAATCGCAACGGCTGTCGGCGGAAGCCGGCTCGGCATTGCCATCGGCGCGGTCAGCGCGCTTGTCATCGCCGCGCTCGCCGGAGGCATTTTCCTGCAGAGTGGGGGATGATGGGACCTTCTCTTTGTCTCCTGGAGGATCTCCATTTTATCGCGAGCATCAGGGTGACGTGCCGATTGACAAAACCCCGCAAACGCCCATCTTAATCCGATGACCCGCTTCGACCATCACCCGAGCATCCATCGCGCATTCCCGATCGCGGAATAGCGTCCCCGGCTCGGTGCGTCGCGCCCCCCGAGCGCGGGGGAGGTCTGGAACCGTCACGGCTCCGCTCGGGCGCGCCAACTCCACAACAAAAAAACAATGACGCCGCACCGGCCGCATGGCCGACCATGCGCGTCATGGAAAGAGAACGATCATGCTGGATACGCTTACCACCAACAAACCGGACATCGTCATCAGTGAGGCGGATCATGCGCGCCTCTCGCAATTGGCCGAGGGACTGCTTACGCGCCTCCCCGAGGTTGCTGGCGAGCTTCTGGCCGAGGTCGAGCGTGCGACAATCGTCGCGCCCGACGCCCTGCCGCGCAACGTCGTCGCTATGGGATCGACGGTGGAATTCGCAACCGAAGAGGGAGAGGCGCGGCGTGTCACGCTCGTCTTTCCGGACCAGGCGGACATCGCCAAGGAGCGCATTTCCGTGCTGACGCCGATCGGCGCCGCGCTCATCGGTCTTGGCGAGGGACAGTCGATCACCTGGAAAACCCGCGACGGGCGCACCCGCGAGCTGCGCGTGCTGCGTGTTCTCTAGCGCGCGCGGTTTGTGCCTTCGCGGCCGCTCGGCCGCTTCATGCAAGTCATGCCCGAATTCTTTAGTTTGGTGTGAGCTTACATGCGTCGGGGACACCATCGCGGACGGCGTCCACTGACGCCTGACGCTGGAAGGGATAAGACTGCATATTTCGTCGCTTATGATGTTTAGCAGCGTATTTCTGCAATTTTATCTTGCCTGTCTGACCCACCGGCAGCGGCTCGCAAGGAATTAACCACACGCAGGGAAGGCTGGCGTTCGGGCGGCGCCCTGAACTAGGGTCGCCGGATATTGCCAAATGAGCGGGCGGGACGATGCCGAAACCGGGGAGTCGACTCTTCGAGATTGTGCCGGCCTATACGGTCGAGCCGGGAACGCCGGCCGCGTGGGCTTTGGCTGTCGGATGTCCGCTTGCAGCTGTCGGCGTGCGATGGCTGGTCGGGTTGTTCGATGCCGCCATCCCGCCGTTCCAACTCATCTTTGCCGCGACGCTCCTCGTGACCGTCATGGCCGGAAGGGTCGCCGGAATTACAACCGTCTTCATCGGCCTTGCGGCATCCTGGCTCGCCTTCGGCGCCGAGATACCGGCCGCGTTCAGGCCGAGTTCGCTCCTGCTTTACGTCCTCTCTTGCGCTGCGATCGTCCTCGTGTCGGATGAGTACAGGCGCCTCCTGCGCCGCTATCAGGAGAAGGAGGCCGCCGTCGAGCGGCAGATGCTGCTCATCAAATCAGAGAACCAGGTTCTCTCCCGCGTAGCGGAGGATGCAGGACGCAAGGAGCTCCTCGAGCTCATCTGCAAATCCGCTGAAGATTACTCCGGCGGCAGAATGCTGGCATCCATCCTGCTGCTGGATGAGGACGGCCGTCATCTGCGCCATGGAGCAGCGCCGAGCCTCCCTGCAAGCTACACCAGTGCAATAGACGGCCTGCAGATCGGACCCAGTGTCGGCTCGTGCGGCACCGCGGCCTACCGCAAGGAGCCCGTGTTCGTCTCGGACATCGCAAGCGACCCTCTCTGGGAGAATTACCGCGACCTTGCCTTGCGGCACGGTTTGCGCGCCTGCTGGTCGGTGCCGGTCATCTCCGGGACACAAGGCGTGCTGGGCACGTTCGCGCTTTATCACCGCGAAAGCCGAACCCCGACGGAGGAGGAAAAGGAAGCCATCGACCTGATGGCGCGGATCGCGACGCTTGCGATGGATCACCAGCGCGGCAAGGAGCTGCGGCAGCTGCTGGTCGAAGAGCTGACGCACCGGGTGAAGAACATGTTCACGGTCGTCATATCGCTCGCGTCGCGCAGCCTGCGCGGACGGACCGAGGACGCCGCATACAAGGCCTTCGAAAACCGCCTGCGGGCGATGGCGGATACGCAAAATCTGCTGACTCAATCAAACTGGTCGAGCGTCGATTTCCGCGAGCTGGTCTCGCGCATCGCGGTCGCGCCCTTCTGCGGCCCCGGAGACCGCTTCCGGCTCGAAGGACCGCGTGTCCCCGTTCCGGCACAGTTCACCTTGCCGCTGGCGCTGTCCCTGCACGAACTGTCGACCAACGCGTCCAAGTACGGCGCGCTGACCTCCGAGTCGGGTCACGTGGATATCCGGTGGGATCTCGGCCGCAACGGTCCTGCCGAGCGGGAGCTGCATATGTCATGGATCGAGAGCGGCGGCCCCCCGGTCGAACCTCCCGGCAAGCCCGGCTTTGGCTCGCGTATGATCAAGAGCGCCTTCTCCGCCGGCGACGTCACGATCGACTATCGCAAGGATGGTCTGGTGTGCGAGATCAGGTTGCCGCTGACTCAGCAGTCTGTGGCCGGCGCACAAGCCGTCTGAGCTGGTCTTCCCATGCCTGCAGCGCCTCCCGCTTTTCGCGGTCGTAGGCATAGCGGTTATAGACAGCATCCGTGATGCCGCGGCTCATCGGTGAATGGTTGAGCACAAGCGAACGGACGTGAACCGGCAGGCCCAGCCGCGCCATCTCCGTGCCGACGGTGCGTCTGAGATCATGCGGCGACACGGTCGGTATTTTCAGCTCCGCGATCAGGCGCGCCATGGCGCGTGTCACGGCCTCGGCGGATATGGGACGTCCCACGGGATCGTCGCTCGAGGGAAAGACGAAGGGGCTTGCCTCCGGACCTGCAGCGATCGCCTTGCGAAACTCCGCCGCCGCCATCGGACAAAGAGGCAGCCGGTGCAGCAGGCCGTTCTTGGTCCGGCTGCCGGGGATGGTCCAGACCGGCTCCTTGCCGTCCAGTTCGAGTTCGGATTTCTGCGCTTCGACCACTTCACGGCGCCGCTGCCCGGTGAGGAGGAGAAGCCGGAGGATGGATCGTGTTGCCGGTGAGAGCATGCGGCCCTTTTCGGCGCGGGCCATGTGTTCGCCGGTCATGCGCTCCATGGCCGCCAGCGCCCGCCAGAATTTCGGGATGTCGCTTTCAGACAGGACGCGCTCGCGCGGGCGCTTGATGCCGACCTTCCGGAGGCGTGCTGCGGGATTGACCTCGATGACGCCCTCATCGACAGCCCAGTTGAGCACGCGGTTGATAAGTTCAACGACACTGTTGGAGGTGAGGGGCGAGGCCTCCTTCGCAACCTTGTCGCGGAAGCGCCCGATCTCGATGCGCTTCAGCTGCGCGATGCGGTTTGTGGCGAAGCGCGGCTCGATATGGCAGCGATAGATGATCCGGTCGGTCTCAGCCCGCGCCAGTGCGGGCTCCGCGTGACGCGCGTACCAGTCCTCGAACAGATCGCCGAAGGTCACGCCCTCGAGTCTGGCGGCTTCTGTCTTCTCATTGCGCTCGGCCTGCGGATCGAGCCGCTCGGGACCGTAGACCTTGCCCATGACCTGCCTGGCGCGGCCCGTCGCGGCGGCAAGGCCATGCTGTGTGAGATCGCCGATTCTGAAGTAGCGGAAATGCCGGGTCCCGCGTCCGCCGGGTTGATAGCGCACATACCAGACGCGTTTGCCTTTGGGACTGACATCGAGCCAGAGGCCATCGACGCCCTCGATGCGGTAACGCGTGCGCTTCCCGCCGATGGCAGGGGCGGCGGCGATCACGCGATGATTTGCTTTCAGTTTTGGCATCGCCGTCACGAAAGAAGGTCAGGGGTCGAATCCCCGTCCCGCGGGCATATCTGAAACCCGTCACACACCGTCACACACCAAGTAAGAGCGTCAAGCGCGGCGATAAGATGGCAGGAGACAATGAAGCATCAGAATTGGCGCTGCTGGATCAACATGTTATATGAAACAACCCATCGCGTGACGGCACATGAAGGAAACTGTGTAAGTCAATCCGGATACGATCGCACTGCAGAGGTCAGGGGTTCGATTCCCCTCGGCTCCACCAACACCAACTTGCGCACGGCCTCCGCACGGCCCTGCGCGCGGCAGTTCCGGCTCGACGATTTCCCGCCCGCCGCCACGATTGTTCCTCTGATCATCGATCATGACACGCGGCCGCCGTCTCGGATTCCCCGGCGGGGCCAAAATCCTCCAGATCGAGCTGCGCGGACCACTAGGGTGCAGCCCTGGCACTCATGACCCGTGCTTTTGTTTGCACAGTGACACCGATTTGCCCCGCCCGGCTGTGTACTGGCGCAAGAAAGCCGATAAAATGCCGCCGGGACATGCAGGTGCGGAGGCGCAGATGGCAACCAACATCGATGCGGTGATCGCAGCGCTGCGAGTCGTGCTCGACGCGGCGGAAGACAGCGAAGAACCGTTCGTGAAGGTCGAGGCGGCCAACCGGTGGGTCACGCACCTGCCAGGCGCATGGACCGGCCGCTGGCGCAAACTTTTCCTCAAAGGCGATTCGGCCGGCGACGCCCGTCGTGACGAGTTCGTCGGCCACGTGCGTGCGGTGCTGGCGTTCCTGGAAGCGAACCGGTCGCAGATCCCGTCCTCGCGCAAATGGTGGTCGCTCCGGCGCCGGGGGCCGCAGCCGCAGCCCGGGCAGCAGGCGCCATCCGCGACCGCGCCCGCGAAGGCCGCTCGCCCCACGAACCTGCTTCGGGTTCGCAAGCCGATGCCCGGCGTGCACTAGGAACGCTCTGCTTTCGGTTGAATCGCGGCGCGCCCGCATTTCTTCGATGGCTCGTGAGTGGCACCCGGCAGGACGCAAGGCGGGGCGACTGCCGTTCCTTAACAATTGCCGCCAAGGATAGAGCGTCCATCAACCGTCAACCGCGCCAGGTGCCTGCCGGCCATGGGCAGCTATCGTCCGAGCCAAATCGACGTCGCGGGTGGCGCGGAGGATACCCCCACGCGCCCCGCAGCGCGCCGAGACGAACTCACCTTCGACAGCCACGGCATCGCATGCCGCGCGTGGTTCTATCTGCCGGCGGACGACGAGCCTGCGCCCCTTCCGTGCATCGTCATGGCGCATGGCCTGGGCGGTACGCGGCGCTCGGCGCTGGAGCCGTTCGCGCTGCGCTTCGCGGCGGCAGGCTTTGCCGTACTGCTGTTCGACTATCGTTTCCTCGGCGATAGCGACGGCGAGCCGCGCCAGCTCATCTCGGTGCCGAAGCAGCTCGAAGACTGGACCGCCGCAATTGCCTTTGCACGCACGCTGCGTACCGTCGATCCCGGCCGCATCGGCCTGTGGGGGACTTCTCTCTCCGGCGGGCACGTCATCACCATCGCTGCGGGCGATCCGCGCATCGCGGCGGTCTCGTCCCAGTGCCCGATGCTCGACGGATCGGCATGCGCGGCGATCGCGCTACAGCACACGGGCTGGAGCAGCGTCATCGCCATGTCTACGGCGGCGCTCATCGACACGTCGCGGGCCCTGCTCGGACTGCCTCCGCACTATGTGCCCCTCGTAGGGTGCGCGGGCGAGACCGCCGCCATGGTTTCGGACGATGCCTATGAGGGCTGCATGGCAATCACGCCGCCCGATTGGCGCAACGAGGTTGCGCCGCGGCTTTTCCTGACGCTTCCGCTCTATCGGCCGGTAAACGCAGCCCACCGCATACAATGCCCCACGCTGCTGATCGCATGCGAGCGGGACAAGCTCGTCTCGAATGGTACAATCGAGGCGGCGGCACGACTGATCGGCGACAGGGCCAGCGTCGTCACGCTGCCGATCGGTCACTTCGACATCTATCTCGGGGAATGGTTCACGCGCGCGTCGGCGGCGCAGACCGCGTTTTTCACGCGAGCGCTGATGTAAGATCCGCGCGGCGACGGCGGAGATCAAATGAACGCCTGAAACCGATGCCGGTGCCCGACCGCATACTTGTACGCGCGCGTGCCCGGCATACCTCTAGGTCAAGGCGGAGCCTGCTTCGCCGTGCCCGGCCGTCGAAGGCCGCCGCACCTGTTCTGGAAGCTGCTCGCACCAGAATTTTCGCGCTCCGATAGAGCGCCCCGCATCCTCGCGGACAACGCGCCGAAAGCCCGAGACGCTTCCTCGATATCGAAATCCGAAGGAGAGCACTCATGGCCAAAGTACTTTGCGTTCTCTATCCCGATCCCGTGGATGGATTGCCGAAGTCGTATGCACGCGACGACATCCCGAAGCTCGATCACTATCCAGGCGGGCAAACCATGCCCACGCCGAAAGCGATCGATTTCAAACCGGGTGAGCTGCTCGGCAGTGTCTCCGGCGCGCTCGGGCTCAAGAAATTTCTCGAAGACCAGGGACACACCCTCGTCGTGACGTCGGACAAGGACGGCCCCAACTCGGTGTTCGAGAAGGAGCTGCCCGACGCCGAGATCGTCATCTCGCAACCCTTCTGGCCAGCATACCTCACCGAGGAGCGGATGAAGAAAGCGAAGAAGCTGAAGCTCGCGATCACGGCGGGCATCGGCTCCGATCACGTCAACCTCGATTCTGCGATGGAGAAAGGCATCACGGTTGCCGAGGTCACGTACTCGAACTCGATCAGCGTTGCCGAGCACGTCGTGATGATGATCCTAGCACTCGTGCGCAATTACATCCCGTCCTATCAGTGGGTGGTGAAGGGCGGCTGGAATATCGCCGACTGCGCGGAACGCTCCTACGATCTGGAAGGCATGGCCGTCGGCACCGTGGGGGCCGGACGTATCGGCCTTGCGGTGCTGCGACGCCTGAAGCCGTTCGACGTGAAGCTGCACTACACCGACCGGCATCGCCTGCCGAAAGAGGTGGAACAGGAACTCGGCCTGACCTTCCACAAGGACGTGGAATCCCTCGTGAAGGTTTGCGACGTGGTGACCATCAACGCGCCGCTACATTCGGAAACCGAGCATCTGTTCGACGACAAGCTCATCTCCAAGATGAAGCGCGGCGCCTACCTCATCAACACGGCGCGGGCGAAGATCGTCGACCGCGATGCGGTCGTGCGCGCGCTGGAGGATGGGCAGCTCGCCGGATATGCGGGCGACGTCTGGTTCCCGCAGCCGGCGCCGAAGGATCATCCGTGGCGGACGATGCCTCACCACGGCATGACCCCGCACACCTCCGGGACCACGCTGTCGGCGCAGGCGCGCTATGCCGCCGGCACCCGTGAGATCCTCGAGGATTACTTCGCCGGCAAACCCATCCGCACCGAATATCTCATCGTCGACAAGGGCAAGCTGGCGGGTGCAGGCGCGCATTCCTACAGCAAGGGCGATGCGACAAAGGGCGCGGAGGAAGCGGTGCCCTACAGGAAGAGCGCTTAGCTCATTGGCGTCCGAGGCGACGTTCCTGCGCTCGGTCACCGGATCGCGGCGAGGAATGGCGACAGGTCCTGCGGGGTCGCGCGCACACCCGCCAGCGGCTCGGCATCGAATGAAAGTCCCAAGTCCCGCTGCATGTGAATGAGCGCGCGCTCGGCAAGTGCCGTGATCGTCAAAAGTGGATTGACGCCGAGGGACCGCGGCATCACTGCGCCATCGACGACATAGAGCCCCGAGTACACGTCCGCAGCGCCGCGGCCGGGCCCGGCATCGAACACCTGGCCCTTATGGTTGATCACGCCGTCACTGCGGTCGCGTCCCATCCCCGCGCCGCCGAGCGGATGGGCGGTTGCGGGCTGATGGCCCATCACGGTGCCCGCCAGCGGGTTCTTCACGTAGCTGCCGCCCGCTTCAGCAACGACCGCCGACAGCATCGCATCCAGACGGGCATAGACGGATTCATTCCTCGCCGAAGGCCAGACGAGCGACAGGCGGTCGTTGTCGAGAACGAAGCGGCCTGCCGCGCTGTCGTGCGAGACGGCGAAGAACGTTTGCAGCTTCGCGAACGGGCCCTTGTAGACGCCGTTGACGAGGCTTTGCAGCGCGCCCAGCAGCCGCCCATTGGGGATGAACAGCACCGGCAGCACGGGCGCGAGGGCGGATGGCAGAACGCCTTCCTGCACGCGCAGTTCATTGGCGAGCGTTGCCTCATCGTCGATCTCGAGCTGGCCGGTTACGGCGGCTCCAACCTCGGCGCCGTCGATCTTCGGCGGGAAGCCGACGCCGACGGCGTTCACCGGCTCGCGCGCGCCATAGCCGAAGGCGATGATGTCGCCATTGGCGGAGAACCGCTCGCCGACGCGATCCGACAGAGCCAATCCGCGCGCGCGGGAGCGCAGCAGGATTTCGGACGTCCCGAGCGTGCCGGCGGCCAGCACGACGATTCCGGCGCGCAGAATAATGTCGCTTCCGGCGCCATCGCTGCCGTCGAGCCGCTGCACGTGGACATTCCAGGCGCCGTCGGCCGCCTTGGTGACGCAGCGGACCGATGCGTGCGTAAACAGCTCCGCTCCGTGGCACACCGCGTCCGGCAGATAAGTTACGGCGACCGAGTTCTTGGCGCCCACGTTGCAGCCGCCGCAGCAGTCACCGCAACGGGTGCAGCCCGGCTGCGCAATGCCGGCGACATTCGTCGTCGGCTCGAAGCTCACCGTGACCGTCGAGCGGACGATGCCATGGCCGAGGGCCGCGCCCGCCGCCTCCAAGGTGCGGTACTTCGCAAAGCCGTGAGCGCGCGGATCGCTCTGCGGGTTGAGCCAGAGCCGTGCGCGGCGGAAGCCTTCATCGAGAAGACCATCGCGCGCGATCTCCTGCGGCCAATGCTCGTCTGCGAAGACGCGATCGTCGGGACGCAGCGCCACACCAGCATTGATCAACGAGCCGCCGCCAAGACCGCAGCCGACGAGCACGTGCATGTCCTCGCCGACGCGCACATCGTAGAGCGCCGACGACGCTCCGGTGCGCAGCCTTTTACCGGTAACCTGCAGGTCGTTTTTCAGATCGGGGAAGCGGGTGGGAAAACCGCCGGCCAAGACTTCGCGTCCGCGCTCCAGCACTGCGACCTTCTTGCCGGCGCGGGCAAGGCGCGAGGCGGCAACACCACCACCGTAGCCGGAGCCGACGACGATGACATCGTAGCGGTCGCGGACGTGTTCGAGCGTGCGCGAAAGGCCCGTCATGCCCAGTTCCTGTTCCCTTTCGTCAGCTAACCGATTTGTGTCGGCGACGCTACCCGCGAAGAGCGCCGCTCTGACGGCGGTCTGCCCTTCGTCCGGGAAAGCAGCTTGGCACAACCGCATGGAAGCATCCTTGCGATGGCCGACCTGCCCACACCGCTTTAATTCCGCCGGATTTGAGCATTTAGTGCACCTGTCGACGCCGCGTGTGCGGGCTCTCGAGACCCGGCTGGCGCGCACCGCATTGCGGACAGCGTGTTCCGCGTCGACAGGACGAAAAAACGAGGCTGTAGCTCACTGGGAGAGCGCCCGGCGATCCGGGAGGCAAAGGGTTCGATTCCCTTCGGCTTCTCCATACGACTAGCTCACTGGGTAGAGCACAAGATTGGGGATCTTGCGGTTGTGGGTTCGACTCCCACGTCAAATTCCTTTGCACGAAGCCCGCTCCGGCGGGCTGAAAAATGGGGAAGCCGGCCGCTTCCCGGCCCCTCGGGGCAAACGTCGCGGACACCCTGTGCCGGGGTGGATACCGCCGGACCGCAAAACCGGAGCACGGGCACCGGCGCTCTTGCCTCCTCGGAGGAGGAGCGGACGCAGCCCGGCGCAAAAGGAGGCGGGGTCCGGCTCAAGTCCCGGCCCGTGTTGGCGACGTCGGAAGCAGCCGGCGACCTTCAATACTTTTATCGGATATTGTGTCATGCGGAAGTTTGGTTTGTGGTTCGAAGCCATCGTCAAAGACGATGAGCGGGCGTTTTTGTACCGTGACGGCCGCTTCGTGCGGCTGCTGTCGCCGGGCCGTTTCATCGCGTTCGATCCGGCGGGCCAATTGACCGTCGAGGTCGCCAAGGTCGTCCACGGCGAGATCGCGCCCGAACGCGCACTTCTCCTGCAACGGACGCAGCGGCCCGTTGCCGAGCAGAACTTCGAGATCGTGCAGACGAGCCCGACCGAAGTCGCCATCGTCTCGCTCGATGGCGAAGCGAAGTTCCTCGTGCCGCCGAACACCACGCGGGCGTTCTGGAAGACGCTGACCAGCGTCGATGTCGAGCTGATCGACACCGCGAACGAGCTGCGCGTGGCCAAAGCCCACCTGAACAGGCTCGATCTTGCCCGCAGCGGCGCCTTGGTCGCATTTGCGGTCGTTGAAGCCCATGAGGCGGGCCTGCTGATGATCGACGGCGAACTGAAGGAGCGCCTGCCGCCGGGCCGGCATGCGTTCTGGCAGGTCGCGCGAACAGTGAAGATCGCGAAGGTGGATTTGCGCCCGCAGCCGCTCGAGGTGACCGCGCAGGAGATCCTCACCAAGGATCGCGTCGGCATCCGCGTGACGCTGACGGCCTTCACCAAGGTGATCGATCCGGAGAAAGCGGTCCTCGCGGCCGCGGACACGAGTGCCACGCTCTACCGGCTGGTGCAATTCGCGATCCGCGAGGCGGTGGCGACGCGCACGCTGGATGAGATCATTGGCGCACGCGACACCATCGACCGCGAGGTTCAGCACTTCGTCGCGGAGCGCGCCGTCGCACTCGGCATCGAGGTGGGCGAGATCGGAGTGAAGGACGTCATCCTGCCCGGCGACGTCCGCGAACTGCTCAACAAGGTGGTCGAGGCGGAGCGGCTCGCAAAGGCGAACCTCATCCGGCGCCAGGAGGAGACGGCGGCGACGCGCTCGCTGCTCAATACTTCGAAGCTGATGGAGGACAATCCGCTGCTGCTGCGCCTGAAGGAGCTCGAGGCGCTGGAGAAGCTGGTCGAGAAGGTGGGGCGCATCGACCTGCATACCGGCGGCGGGGCCGCGGGATTCGATGCACTCCTGACGAACCTATACCGGCTCGGGCGCGAGGCGGACGACAAAGCCTGATCGCATCGTGCTCGCCAGACACAAAAAACATCCCGCGCTTCAGGGCGCGGGATGTTTGCAATGGCGGCGGTCGTCGTCGGAGCGCCGTGCGTTGACGCCCGGCGTCAGTGGACCGGCAGGGTTGCCGCGGCGCCGGCCTGCTTGGCGGGCTCAGCGGGATATTTCTTCTTCGCGATCTTCTCGACCGCCGGCCCCTTGATCTCGCCCTGCAGGGCGTCCGCCATCATGCGTCCCAGACACCCGTAGCTGATGTCGTTGGGGTGGAACTGATCGGCGGCGAGCAGTTGCTGGGGCGTATATTGCGCGGTGGTGACGAGGTGCTTCATGATCGCGAAACGCTGCAGGATCGGGATGCGGCGCTGTTCTGCGATCTGGCGCATGGCGACGAGGTAGCGCGGGAAGTCGCGCACTTTCTCGGCGCGCGGGAAATACTGCATGTCGAGCAGAACGACATCGATCCCGGCAGCCTGCAGCTCGTCGATACCCGCATTCACCGTTGCGCGGAACTTGTCGACCGGCACGCCGCGCAGCGCGTCGTTCACGCCGGTCTGCCAGATGACGAGCGTCGGGTGACGGCCGATCACGTCCTTCTTGATGCGGCGGAGCATATCGGTGGCGAGCTGGCCGCCGATGCCGAGATTCTCGACGGTGATCTTGCTCGCCGGGAAGCGCTGGAGAAGCTCGGACTGGAGCTTCACCGGATAGCAGGCCTTGGGGCTCGATGCGCCGACGCCCTGGGTGCTCGATGAGCCCAGCGCGACGATGCGCACCGGCTGACCGGCCGCGAGCGCGGAGGAGAATTTCGGAAGCGGCGCATCAAAGCGCAGCAGCGAAGCCGGTGCCCGGCAGCGTGTGTCAGGAGGGCTCGCTTCCGCGGGCATCGCCGCCAAAGCGAGTCCTAAGCTCGCAATTGCGGCGCACGCGAATCCGCGCGCCGATATGCGAAGACCTTTCGTACCGAGGGCGCGAGCAGCCACTCGCTGCCGCGGTTGCGCTGTGCAAGTATCCATGCAGTCCCCAACAGGATCCCGATACCGACAGTATTGATCAGGATCTGTAAGGCAAGTCCAGCGCCGGCTTCAACCATTGCGACCCATCCGACGAAAGATAGTACCGTGCCGACGGCGAAGACTTCGAGGGAATGGCGGCCGCAACGCCCAATACCCGTGGCCCACGAGCGCGTCAGCCATGGCGTTTGGGGCGAAAGCAGGATCATGACGAGGTAGCCAAGCGCGACAACATGCGCAAGCCGCCACGGCGAAAGATAGGTTTTGTCGACCGGGCCGAGGAGATTCTGCGAGACGAGACGCGTGTTCTCCAGGCCCGGAATCTGCGTCCACGGCGCGACGACGATAAACGCAAAACCGACATAAGCCACCGCGAGCCACATCAGCGGCCGCGAGACAGGGATCGGCGATTTGCGGGAGAAGTGCGCGGTCAGCGCGCCGATCGTGATGAGCAGCTGCCAGGCGAACGGGTTGAACACCCATCCCTTGGAATGCTGCAGGCTCGGCAGGTTGGCCGCGAGGACATTGGCCACTGCCCATAGCCCGACTGACAGCACCAGCGCCTGCCACGGGTTGCGATGCATCAGCCACAGCACGAATGGCAGCCAGAACATCAGCAGCACGATGTAGAGCGGCAGGATGTTGAGCAGGTTCGGCTGATTGATCAACAGGGCGGCGAGAACCGTCGAGCGGGCCGGGTCCTCGGCGAAGACGTGGACGCCGATATTCTTGGCGTAGGAGAAGTTGCCGAAGTACGCGGCGGCGAACGTCAGGCCGACGCCGCAGATGACGAGCAGCGCAAGGTGCCAGAGGTAGATGTCGCGCACGCGCTCGAACACGCGCAGCGTGCCCGCCTTGAAACCCTGGTTCTCGAACACGCGGCCGTACGCGAGCACGGCCGAGAAACCCGCGAGCACCACGAACACTTCCGCGGCATCGGCGAAGCCGAAATTGCGCAGGGTGAACTTGGCAAGCAAGTTGTCCGGCACGTGGTCGACGAAGATGAAGAGCAGGGCCAGGCCGCGGAAGAAGTCAATTCGCAGGTCGCGCTGTGCACCGGAGCTGGTAACGCCCTTCGGCATATTTTTCACCTAGTCCGCTCATGGAGACAAAGGGTGGCGGCGGACGTGCCACTGTGCACGTTCCGACCGAGCAAACAACGCGACACGACGAGCGTCAGTTCCTGCATCGAATTGAGGCACGACGGGGGCCCGGGCATGGTGGTGGCGCCTTTAACTGCCTGCGGCACATGAAAATTCCGGCGCGGCTGGTATTGAAGTCACAGGAAACCATTTCGATCATGAACCCGACCTGAACCGTTCACGCGGTGCAGCGCGCAACAGTGCAGCAGCAATGATCGATTTGCAGGCGCGAAACGATGGCTAGAGCATTTTCCCATCTGACGGAATCGGTGTGGGATTCCCATCGGGGGCGAA
>JBIQJE010000027.1:0-34221 GCA_044507625.1 Hyphomicrobiaceae bacterium
TAGAGCAGGTTCATCTTCTCGCGCTCGTTGCGATACGCCTCGACGCAGATGTATTTGCCCCCGCGTCCGACGCGCTCGATCTCCTTGAACGCCGACCACAAATCGTAGACGTAAAGATTGTGCAGCGTGTTGATCGAGATGACGAGATCGAAGTGATCGTCCGGCCAGGGCAGCTTCGCCGCCGTGCCGACCTGCGTGAACGGCTTCACCGTCTCCATCGCGTGCTCGAGCCCATAGGTCGAGATATCGATACCTGCGATCTCGACGCCTGGACATGCCTCCATGAAGTCGTGCAGCAGGAAACCCTTGCCGCATCCGACATCGAGAATGCGCATACCCGGCTTGATGCCATAGCGCTCGATCATAGCATCGGCGACCTTGCGCCAGCGGCCGTCATACTTATAGCCGCCGTACCCGGTCTGGCGGCTGCCGTCCCAGTAGTCATAGCCATACTGAATTGCGAGCTCGGCCACCTCCGCTTTATCGCGCTCCGTGACGCGCGCGAGATAGTCGCGCTTCGTCGAGGTATGGTTGGTGGTCACGAATTGCTGGTAAGCCATCTAGGAAACAACGCCCCCTTGTTCGATTGAGATCTGCGAGATTTTGGCTTCCGCCTTGGCGAGCTGATCGGCGCACCGCTGCGCCCATGAATCGCCGCGGGCAAACGCACGTTGCCTTGCGCCGACGGGACGGAAATCATTGAGAACGATGCAAGCCCACTTAACGCGGTAGGCGTCGAGCAGCAATCGGCAGCGGCGCGTATCGTCCGGCGACAGATGGAGCCCCTGCACAAGCTTGTCGATGAACGCGTCGAAGAACGGCATCGGCGCCGGCATGTCCGGCTGCGCAAAAAAATCGCAGACGAGCTTGGCCGGATCATCACGCCCCGCATACTCAAAGTCCGTGAAGACGATCGTGGCGTCCGGCCGCGCGAGCATGTTGTGAAAGCCGAAGTCCGATGGCGAAGCGATGACGGCGGCGTGTTCTAGCGATGCCTCGGCGGAGCGGTCGAGAAACTTCGCTTCCGCCAGTACACGCGCGCGTACCGCCCGCCACACCGGAACGAGGCGCGTCGCGATGAAGTGCGCCGCGGTCTCCCGGTGCGGCACGTCGGGATGCAGCTCTTGCAATCCCTCGACACGGCGGTCGACGGTCGCGACATGCTCAGCCACCGACATGCAGGCTTCCGATGCAAGTGGGAGAGCTGAGATGTCCCGCGGCCGCCGGTTGAGATCGAGGATGAACACGCCCGCAGCTTCGAGCAGCGGCCAGCCGATGTCGTCGGCCCTCACAGCGCGACCTTCGATGAACTCGTAAAGGCCGAACTGAAGCACAGGGTCGGCCGCGATGGGTTTCGGCACGCTGCGGATGCCACGCCCCCACGCATATTCGAGGAACGACCACTCTGCGGTGAGCCGCGCGCGCGTATCCCGCGGATCGTGAAAATACGACTTCAGAAACAGCGGCGGACCGGCGTCCATTGCCAGCCGATAGACCTGATTGTTCCGTCCGCCGGCGAGCCGCTCCACGGCAACGGGCTCGGATAGACCGGCGCGCCGCGCCAGCCTCGCCGCGTTGCCGAGCAGGTCATCGTCGGGAAGGCCCATGCTGCCTCACACCGTATCGATCGCAGCGCCGATCTCCCGCCAGCTCCGGTGCCGCTCGAATATACGATCACGCCAGACGCCATCGGGATAGTGATCGTCGGGATCGAACAGGATCGCCCGCAGCGTCGCCGGATAGCCGTCCATCGCCAGGATCTCCGGCAGGTCGTCCACGAAGACGTCGCAGTCGAGCGCGGCAATGCGCGCAACCTTTTCTTCCTTCGTCAGCTCGAAGAAAACATTCTGCGCCGGAATCTGCCCGTCGCTCTCGCCCACGATGGCGCGCGCACTCAGAAACTCGCGCGCCGAGGCATGCAAGTCGTGGGCCGGTCCTGCGAACGGCGTGCGCGTCTTGTGGCTGACGATGAAGACGTCATGTCCCTTGGCGCGCAGCACCTGCAGCGTTTCCGCGAATCCTGGAAACACATTCACGAGCTGCATGCGGCTGCCGTAAACATAGCCCTGCAGCTCCGTGAAGTCCGCATCCATTCCCAAGCTGCGCAAGTGATCGCGCACGCTCGTCTTGTCGGATGGCAGATCGACGGGAATGAGCTGGCGCTCCAGCGCGGCGGCGTGGAAAACACCGTCATAGCAGGCGATCGTATTGTCGAAGTCGATGCCGATGCGCATCGCCGCCTGGCTCACTGCAGCGACATGTCGATCAGCGGTCGGCCGACGCGGCCGGCTTCGAGATCGTCGATGGCGCTGTTGATGTCCTCCAGCCGATAGGGCTTCGACAGCAGATCCCGCGCCGGGAAGCGGTCGGAGCCAAGCAGACGCGCGAAGCGGATATAATCGCGGTCCGGCACGGAGTCGCCGCCCCACGTGCCCATCAGGCTCTTGCCCTGGTTGAATACGCCCGGATTGAGCACCAGCGTCTGGCCCGCCTGCGCATTGCCGATGACTACCGCGCGTCCGCCCTGCTGACGCGTCGCGTTCACCGCCTGATCCATCACGCTCGGCACGCCCGTCGCCTCGATGGCGACATCGACGCCCTGCGGCACGATCTTCTTGATCTCGGCGATCACGTCATTGCCCGTCGGATCGATGGCGTGCGTCGCGCCATGCGCAAGCGCCATCTCCCGCCGCAACGGATTGGGGTCAATGGCGATGATCGGCATGCCGCCGCCGAACGCTGCGCCGATACAGGCATTGAGGCCGATGCCGCCCGTACCGAAGATCGCAACCGATTCACCCGGCTTCAATTGCGTAACGTTGAAAACCGCGCCCATGCCGGTCGGCGCCGCGCATCCGAGCAACACGGCGGTTTCCATGGTCAGCGATGCGGGCAGCAGTGTGAGGCGGTTCTCGCTTACGACCGCGTGCCGCTGGAACGTCGTCACGCCGCCCGCATTCACCTTGCGGCCGTCCCAATCGTAAACCGCGCCACCGGCCTCGATGCCGGTGCCCTTGATCCACGACAGCACGACCTTGTCGCCCGCCTTCACCTTGGTGACGCCGGCGCCGGCCTCGAGCACGGTGCCCGTCGCCTCGTGGCCGAGACAGTGTGGCACCCATGCGTCCTTGCCTTTACGGCCGCGGATTTCCATCACCTGCGTGCCGCACGCGCCCGAATAGGCGATCTCGACCAGAACCTGTCCTGGCTTGAGTGCCGGAATTTCGATATCGGCGACAACAACGGGCTGCCCCGTTTCGACGAGGATAGCTGCTTGCGTTTTCATAGAGACCTAGTGCTGACCCAAACCGTTGCGAATGCGATCGGCGATCTGATGCGCCGAAAGACCCAGTTTCTCGCGCGCGTATTCCTGCTCGCCCGACCATTTGAAGAAGGCGTCCTGCGTGCCGAAGCGGAGGAACTTGTGCGGCCGGATGCCCGTATCGGCGAGCCACTCGGCCACCGCGGCGCCAAACCCGCCGATGAGCGAATGCTCTTCCAGCGTGGCAACGAGCGGGAATTTGGCGAAGGCCTCCGTAAGGCATGCCTCGTCGAGCGGCTTCACGGTGTGGAAGCTGACGACCCGCGCCGACACGCCCTGCTCTTTCAGCAGCTTTGCCGCTTCGAGCGTCTCGGGAAGCATGTTGCCCGTAGAAAGCAGACAGACATCGTCGCCATCGACGATCGTCAGCGCCTTCCCGATTTCGAAGCCTTCGGGCATACCGGCATGCACCACCGGCTCGCCCTTCTTGCCCATGCGGATGTAGACGGGGCGGTCTTGCTTGAGCGCAGCGCGCAGCGCGGCGCGCACCTCCCACGCATCGCCGGGGCAGATGACGGTCATGTTCGGGATCGAGCGCAGGAACGAGATGTCCTCGCACGCGTGATGCGTCGGCCCAAGCCCTGCATAGGCGAGCCCCGCACCGACAGCAACGATGATGACCGGAGCCTCGTGATAGCAGACATCGGTGCGGATCTGCTCCAGACACCGCGTCGTCACGAACGGGGTAATCGTATACGTGACAGGGCGTAGGCCCGACATTGCCATGCCGGCTGCGAGCCCCGTCATGTTCGCTTCCGCGACACCGCAATTATAGAAGCGGTCTGGATGCGCCGCCTTGAACTTGTCGAACAGCCGGTTGCCGATGTCGCCCGACAGCATGACGAGCCGCGGATCGTCGTTGCCGATCTTCGTCAGCTCGTCTGCAAATGCGTTTCTCATGCCAGTCCGAGCTCCCTGCGCGCCTTCACAACCTCTTCTGCGGTCGGCGCGCGATAATGCCAGTTGTTGTCGTCCTCCATGAACGACACGCCCTTGCCCTTGACGGTGTTGGCGATGATCGCAAACGGCTTGCCCGATCCGTTCGGAACGTTCTCCATCAGCCGCGCGAGTGTGGCGATGTCGTGCCCGTCGATCTCGGCGGCATCCCAGCCGAACGCTTCCCACTTCGCACGCAGCGGTGCGAGCGCCAGCGTCTCGTTCGAGCGCGCCGTCGCCTGCCATTTGTTATAGTCGACGATGACGCAGAGGTTATCGAGCTTCTGTGCCGCGGCGAACATCGCCGCTTCCCACACGGAGCCCTCGTTGCATTCGCCGTCTGAGAGCAGCGCGTAGACGCGGAATTTCTCCTTGCGGATGCGCCCCGACATCGCCATGCCGATCCCAATCGGAAGGCCGTGCCCCAGCGAGCCCGTCGCAGCTTCGACGCCGGGCAACAGGTTCGCCGGCGGATGTTCCGCGAGCCGACCGCCATCCTGGCAAAACGTGTCGAGCTCCTCCAGCGGGAAGAAGCCGCGCATCGCCAGCGCCGCATAGAGCGTACTCGCGGCATGGCCCTTGGAAAGAATGAATCGGTCGCGCAGCGGATCACGCGGGTTCTTCGGGTCGATCGCACACACGTGCCAATACGCGGCGGCCACGACATCGCAGCAAGACAGGGAAGAGCCCAGGTGCGCCGTTCCCGCCTTGTGGCTCATCTCGATCACCTTGCCGCGTAGCTCGGCGGCGACGCGCTTGAGACGCTCGGTGTTGAGAGACGCGGAAGCCTCGGGCTCGCTTGTCTGCAGCTTCAACATCACACTGCCTTCCCTGCTGTCGGGCAACGCCATTACGGCTTGTGCTCGTACTTCGCCGGAGCGCTCCGCAGATAGTCGGAGTAGCGCCGCACCCACGCGATGATGTCGTCGATCCCTCGCTCCAGGGATATGCGGTCCTGCCATCCCAGCTCCGCCCGGAGCTTGCGGGAATCCAGCATGTAGGCCGTGTCCTTCCCTGGACGCTCCGGCCCGATTTCCACGCACTCGTCGAAATCCTTTCCGAGGCGGTCGAGGATCATCTCCACCAGTTCGCGGATCGAAACGAGATGATAGCCCGAGACATGATAGGCCTCGCCCAGCTTGCCGCGCGTCGCGACGCGATAGGTGGCGTCGCAGACGTCGTCGAGGTGAATGAACACACGGACCGACTTGCCGCCGCCGTCGAGACGCAGCTTCTGCCCGCCGATCGCCGCGAGAACCGTGCGCGGGATGATACGGTAGAGCTGCTGGCCGGGGCCATAGACATTCGCCGCGCGCGTATAGACGACCGGGAAATTATGCGTGCTGAAATAGGTGCGCAGCGACATATCACCGGCCGCGCGCGACACCGCATAGGGCGTCGACGGATTGAACGGCGCACTCTCGTCGATCCAGCCATCCGTCGATCCGTAGACCTCCGGCGTCGTGATATGCACATAGCGCTCGAGGCCGTCGTGGCGGCGCAGCATGTCGTGCAGGCGCACTGCCGAAACGACGTTCGTCATCATCCAATGATCGGGAAACTGCCAGCTCTCCGCGACCATGCTTTGCGCGGCGAAGTTGACGACGTGCGTGGCGCGTTCGCTACGAAGCAGCTCCGCAAGGCGGTCGAGATCGGAATTGAGGTCGATGCGCGCGAAGCGCACCTTGCCCGGATGCTCCTGCCATTTGTAGGGCAGGAACGCCTCGTGCAGCTCATCGGAGCGGCTGGTCGCCAGCACGTCGTAGCCGCGTGACGCAAGGTGATTGCAGAAGCTCGCGCCGGATATCGAGTTCGAGCCGAGAACAACGAAACGTTCTGTACTTGCCATAGTGCTCTCAGCTCGCGACTTGGTCGCGGCGGGCATGCAGCCACTGCATGATCATGTGGCCAATGATGAGCTGCATGTCTTCTGCGATCTGCATATCGTCGATTTTGCAATGGATTGGTACGTCGGCGAGCGCCTTCGCCTTGCCGCCGGAAAATCCGAGCACCGCATAGGAGCGCATGCCGATCCGGCGTGCCTCCTCCAGCGCCTTCAGGATATTTGGCGAATTGCCGCTGCCCGAGTAGACGACCAGCACATCGCCGGGGCGCGCCTTCACGGCGAGCTGCAGCGAATAGATCTGATCGTAGCCCTCGTCGTTGGCGAGGCACGTCAGCACCGCGGGATTGGCCGACAGCGATTCAATGCGCAGACCAGACCCGGCACGCTTCGAAAGCGCGTAGAGAAAGTCGTTCGCAAGATGCACGGCATTGCCCGCGCTCCCGCCGTTACCGGCGAGGAACACCTGCCGCCCCGTGCGCCAGCAATCGAGGAAGTCCTCCGCCATCGCGGAAACGGGCGACCAGTCGAAATTTGCGAGCAAGCGCGAGAGCCGGCGCTGATAATCATCGAAGTGGGTCGCCGGATCGCGGAGCGCTGCGTCCTCCGAAGTATTGCTGATTGCTGCGGTCGCCGTCGTCATGCCCGATCCCCGCTCATAGAACGTGCGCCTGCATCCACTTGAGGTTGTAGAAGTGGTCCTCGTTCTTCAATGTGCCCTGACGGTAGAGTCCGATGATCTCTTTGATCGCGTCCTCCACCGTGCGCTTCGGACGGAAGCCCGTGGCCAGCAGCCGGTCGGAGTTGAGCCGGTAAGAGCGCGGATCGTTCGACGGCAGCACGACGATTTCGGCATCCGCGTGCTCGGCAACCTTCTTCGCAATATCCATGATTGAGATATTTTCGAACCCGGCGTTGAAGATGCCCGTGTGCTCGGGATTGTCGAGCAGGAACACATAAAGGTCGGTGATGTCCTCGGCGTGGATGTTCGGCCGCGTTTGATCCCCGCCCAGCACGGTGATCTTGCCGTTCGCCAGCGCCTGCATGGTCAACATGTTGACCGAGACGTCGAGGCGCATACGGGGGGAATACCCGCAAACGGTCGCCGGACGCACGATCTGCACCACCATGTCGTCCTTGTAGGACAGCAGGATGCGTTCGGCGCACATCTTCGTCTTGTTGTATTCGGAGATCGGCACGAGCTCGAGGTCTTCCGTGACCTGCGGCTCATCCTTTACGCCGTATACGCTGCCGGACGACGCATAGATGAAGCGTTTGATCCCGGCGCGCTTTGCCCGGTCGGCAAGCTGCATGGTGGCAAGACAGCTCACCTCCCAGGTGAGCTTCGGGTTGAGATCGCCGCAAGGGTCATTGGCCACGCTCGACAGGTGGATGATCGCATCGACGCCGTCGAGATTGATTTCATCTGGATTGCGCACATCGCCTTTGACGACCGTAAGCAACGGATGCGGACGCAGAAAATTGCCGAACCACTGAATGTCGAAGGCGATGACTTCGTGCCCGGCAGCCAACAATTTCGGAACCAGCACGGTACCTTTGTAACCACACGCACCGGTCACAAACACCCTCATGCGATCCCCCATCAAATCCGTATCTATTGGAGCGGCCGCGCGCAGCAGAACATCCAGGCCCTGCAAGCGACCGCTTTGCAGCATTCGCTCGCAGCGCTGAACGACATCACACACCGCATCCGCACCTCTGCGATCTGCGGGGCTTTCATTGCGATGTCAACCGATGTTCTCGAATGGCGAAAAGTCGACTGAGGATTGAATGCGCGTCCCCCTTGAAATGAGCGGAATAATCGTGCCGACCGTATCGGTGGTGCAATACGCAGCAGAGATTCACCCAATGCAACCAGGCGGTGTGGTGACTGCGACCTGCGTCTTGTAACGTCACTGCGAATACCTTTGCGGTCTCAGAACCGTCTCGTTCCGCAGCGCGCGCACAGTTGGCGCGCGCGAAATCGTGCAGGAGATGCGCATGCCGCAGGCGCTTCGCGTCGAGCTGTTCTGTCATCACATGCGAGAGCGGATCGGCGACGACAAGCGCATCGCCTTCGTGTCAGGAAACTTCAACTTCCTGCACGCCGGCCATCTGCGGTTGCTGAAGTTTGCCGCCGAAAACTGCGACGCGCTCGTCGTCGGCGTGAACAGCGATGATACACCCGGCGTGATGGTACCGGCGGCGATGCGCATGGAAAGCCTGCGCGCGACCAACATGATCGACCACGTGGTGCAGCTCACCGAGCCCGCGCACGAGTTCATCGCCAAGCTGCGGCCCGAGATCGTCGTCAAGGGCAAGGAATATCGTGACCGGCACAACCCCGAGCAGCAGGCCTTAGATGCCTATGGCGGCAAGCTGATCTTCACCTCCGGTGAAATGCGCCTGGCCAACACCGAGCTGCTGCAGCGCGAATATTTCACGACCAATTTCTCCAATATCCACAAACCCGCCGACTATCCTGCCCGGCACGGATTTCAGGTGGCCGACCTGAAGCTGATGCTGCAGGCCTTCGAGGGCATTCGCGTTCTGGTTGTGGGTGACCTCATCATCGACACCTACGTCGACTGCGAGCCCCTCGGCATGTCCCGCGAGGACCCGACTGTGGTCGTGACGCCGCTCGGGCAGAATGTGTTCCTCGGCGGTGCAGGCATCGTAGCGGCGCACCTGCGCGGGCTCGGCGCGGAGGTTTCCTACCTTACCATCGGTGGCAAGGACGAAGTCGCCAACTTCGCCGAACACGAGCTCGCCCGCTACAAAGTCGCGCACGAGATCCTCTACGATCCCACGCGCCCTACGACGAACAAGACCCGCTATCGTGCCCAGGGAAAAACGCTTCTGCGGGTCAACCATCTGCGTCAGCATGCGATCGACGACGATCTCATCGGCAGTTTCTTGAAGCGCGTCGAGGCGCAGCTCCCGACGACCGATCTCCTGTTGTTCTCCGATTTCAACTATGGCTGCCTGCCCCAGGCCCTTGTCGATCGCATCATCGAGCGCGCCAGGAAACACGACGTCACCATGGGCGCCGACAGCCAGGCATCATCGCAGCTCGCCAATATCTGCCGCTTCAAGGGTATGCGGCTCATCACGCCGACCGAGCACGAAGCCCGCCTTTCGACGATGGACTTCGAATCCGGCCTCGTTGTGCTCAGCGACAAGCTCCAGCGCGCGGCAGAAGCCGAAAACATTATAGTAACGCTGGGAGCGGAAGGGCTGCTACTGCACGCCCTGGATAAGAACGGCGCCTACCGGACCGACCGCCTGCCCGCATTCAACACCGCACCCAAGGATGTCGCTGGCGCCGGCGACTGCCTTTTCGCGTGCGCTTCGCTCGGCCTGCGCGCCGGATACGACATCTGGCGAAGCACCTACCTTGGTGCCCTTGCCGCCGCCCATCAGGTGTCGCGCGTGGGCAATCTACCGATCAACAGCAAGGATCTCATCGCGGAGATCGACTATATCTCGGCCGACTAGGTACATCCTCGCAGAGGCTATCGATAGTGCGCGCACTACTCTTGGCCGCCGGCATCGGAAGCCGGTTGCGGCCGATCACCGAAACAGTGCCGAAATGCCTCGTGCCTATCCACGGGCGCCCGCTGCTCGACTACTGGCTGGACATCCTGTTTTCCGGCGGGACCGTCGAGCGCGCGCTGGTGAATACGCACTATCTGCACCGGCAGGTGGAGACGCACATCGCGCAGTCGCCCTGGCGGGAAAACGTCGATCTCGTCTACGAGCCCGAGCTCCTGGGCACGGGCGGCACCATAAAAGCCAATCGTCTCTACTTCGGCGATGGCGATGCGTTCGTCGCCCACGCGGATAACCTGACGGACCTGAATATCGCTGGATTTCTAGCCGCGCACGGGCGCCGCCCTGCCGGCTGCACAATCTCCATGCTTACCTTTGAGACCGACGATCCGCGTTCCTGCGGCATTCTCCAACTCGACGGGAACGGAGTGGTGCGCAAGTTTCATGAGAAGGTTGAAAATCCACCGGGAAATGTTGCCAATGCGGCTGTCTACATTCTCACACCGGAGGTGATCGACTGCATCTGCGCGCTCGATGGAGCTTTCATCGATTTCAGCACGCAGGTCATCCCGCAGTTCACGGGCCGCATTTTTGCGGTGCCCACGACCGGTTATCACCGCGACATAGGAAACGTGGAGAGCTTGGCGCGCGCGCACGCCGAGTTCGTCGCAAGCCCGCCGCAACCACAGCGCGGCTCAGTCCGCGGCATGCGATGAGCAGCTCTTCGGCAGGCCCAACACGTATTCGCGATGCGGCGACACACGCCGCATCGGAATTGGTGATCACCATTGTGAAGCTCACCTCCCATAGTGGTCGAGCACGGAAATCAAAGATAAACACGCCCGGTATCCTGCCACGACCTTCACAATCGAATGGGATCGCAGAACAGAGCCTTTCATGAACGGGACAATGACGGAATCGATACGTGCCAAGCAGGATCTCCAGCAGATCCTGACGCACAACCATGTCTGGCGCGCCCTCGCCGCTGCCGATATTCGCTCCAAATACCGGATGTCTACGCTGGGCTCGTTCTGGATCACCCTCGCCACCGGAACCTTGGCGCTCTCGATCGGCCTCATCTACGGTCAGTTCTTCGGCCAGGATATCCACAGCTACCTGCCGTACTTCACGGTCAGCTACATCACGTGGATGTTCATCGCAACCGTGCTGAACGATTGCTCCAACTCCCTGATCGCAGCAGGCAATCTGATCAAATCCTCGCAGATGCCGATCGTATTCCACGTTCTGCGGGCGGTGCAGCGCAACTTCATCGTGTTCGCGCACAACGCTGTCGTCGTGGTCCTCGTGTGGATGTTTATTCGCTGGCCCATCACCTTCGAAGCCCTGCTCGTGATCCCGGCGATGGTCCTGCTTTTCCTCTTTCTCACCTCGACCGCGATCACGATCTCCGTGGTTTGCGTCCGCTACCGTGACATCCCTCCCCTCATCCAGGTCCTCACGCAGTTCCTGTTCTTCGTCACGCCGATCATCTGGTATCCGGAGCAACTCCGCTTCGGCAGTGTGATCCTCGCACTCAATCCAATCGCATACATGCTGATGATCGTTCGCGATCCGGTCCTTGGACGGCCCATCACATTGGAAACCTGGCTCGGGGCCATTCTGCTCACCATCGTCTCGATCGCGGTCGCAGTATTCATGTACCGGCGCTTCCGCAGTCGCATCGCTTATTGGGTGTAATTCGTGGCTCTTCTGACCGCCGAAAATGTCACCGTCGACGTACCGATCCTTTCGGTGCGGGCGCGCTCGCTCCGCAGCCTTGCTTTCGCGAGAGCGCGCGCCGTCGGCGGGCAAATCGTCGACCACGGAACGAACATCAATACCGTCCGTGCGCTGGACAGCGTATCCTTCCAGCTCAAGCAGGGGGACCGCCTCGGCCTTATCGGCCACAACGGCGCAGGCAAGACGACGCTCATCCGCGTGCTCGCCGGAATCTATACGCCCACGGGTGGCACTCTGCGCGTGGAAGGTAAGCTCATTCCGATGTTCGATATCGGATTGGGCTTCGACGATGAATTGACCGGAAACGAGAACATCACGCTGCGCGGTCTTGTAATGGGACTGAGCCCCAAGGAGATCGCGGCGCGCGCCAATGAAATCGCCGCCTTCAGCGAGCTGGGCGAATATCTCAATCTTCCGATCCGCACCTACTCGGCGGGCATGATGCTGCGCCTGATGTTCTCGATCGCCACCTGCGTGCGGGGAGATATCGTCCTGATGGACGAATGGATCGCGGTGGGCGACGCCAACTTCCGCGAAAAGGCCCAGAAAAGAACGCTCGAAATTGTGGGTAACGCCGGTGTGCTTGTGATTGCATCCCACGACCCGGATACACTTTTACGCCACTGCAACCTCGGCATGCACCTTGAAAGAGGCCGTGTAAAGGATTTCGGACCCATTCAGGAGGTCCTCGCCCGTGCGGGACAGTACCAGAAGGTTCGTCGCGACAGTGTTTCATAATATTCTCCACTGTTGAGGTTTACTTACGCGGGGGCGGATGCTCGAAGATTTTTCCGGCAAGCAGCTCAATTTCACTTTTCCTCGTTTTGCACGCGCACTGCGGTACGCCGCACTAGCGGACGGCAATCGGCTCCACGTCCGTCACAAGCGCCGCCCTCAGTTCGTCTCCACGGCTATCGACATTCTCAAGAAAACGGCTAGGAAATCCGCCGCAGCACGAGCTGTCGGGGGAATGGCGCGCCGTATCTTACGTGCCGTACGTGCACAGATCGCCCGAGCGGGCGTGGCCATCGCCAACATCCCCTATGTGCAGCGCCACACCATCCGTCACATCGCCCGCATGTGGCTCTCCATCGGCGGCGATTCCGCTCCCTTTGTTCCCGGCCGCACCCTCGCAGCAAGCCTCTGGATCATCGAAAAGCGTATCCCGATTATCACGCCGCTAACGCGGGGTACTGTCGAGACCGCGCTCTTGCTTGCGCTTGGCGCGCAGATGGCGGCCGGCCATATGGGCAACACGATTGCGATGGCGCGCTTCCTGAACCTGGCGTTCCGGCCCGATATCAAGCGCCGCCGCCAGCCGAGCGCATACCTCTACTACCAGGCGCTCTACCACACGCGCCAATACCACCGGATCATCACCGATCTCGACGGATCGCCCGATCTCGATGGCCACTACCTCAACCACATTCTCGGGGCGGCCCATATGCAGGTCGGCAGCCCCCAGAAGGCCATCCACTATTTCCGTCGCGCGCTGCACTACTCGGATCGTCACGTGCCGGACCATCGCTATCTCGGGCGCTGCTACCTGCGCCTCGGCGATGAGGACTCCGCGGCGGAATGCTTCCGCAACGCCGTGCGTCTCGGCCCTAACACCGTGATGGCGCACCAGAACTACGCCGGCCGCTACAATATTCCCGCATACAAACCGAAAGCATGGGAGCTCGAGGACGCCGGGCGCCTCATGATCTACGACAACTACGGTCAGCTCGCGGAAGATGCTTTTCTGCTGGGCCGTTTCGAACAGAGCTTCCAGCTTTATCAGCGCATGCTCGATTATCAGCAGCGCATCCACGCGCCGCTGCCGGACAACCTCGTCGCCCAGCTCCGCACACTCGATCCGCGCATCGATCCTGCAAAGCCGTTCCGGCTGCTGCCATACGAATGGGTCACCCAGTACGGCCACATCGGGCTGCTCGACAGTTACATCAAGATGGCCGAGCTTGGGATGTATCCCGATGCCAATCGCGTCCTGCTCGCCCCGCCCGATAAAGTATCGAACCGCGAGTTCCTATCCTATTGGGACACCTACTTTACCGTCGTGCGCGACGAAGCGCTCGTCGATGAGCTGTTCCCTTATCAACGGATGATTGGCGACAACTTCCAGGCTTATCCGGGAAAAGACGGTGCCGCCGAGCCGTGGACGCGCGCCGCCGCGCGCGCGCACGTCGAATGGGCCCGCCAGAAGCGTGGACCGCTCCTCCATGTCAGCGACGCAGACCGCGCGATAGGCGAGAAAACCCTTGCGGCGCTCAATGTGCCGAAGAACGCCTGGTACGTGGGCCTCCACGTGCGCGAGTCCGGCTATTACGGCGAATCCGCCGGCGGCATCAGCACGCACCGCAATGCCGCGATCGAGGATTACCTCCCCGCTATCAAGGCCGTCACCGACCGCGGCGGCTATGTGATACGCCTCGGCGATAAATCGATGCGCCCGCTCCCTACGATGGAGCGCGTGGTCGACTATGCCCGCAGCCGCCATAAAAGCCCGCAAGCCGACATCTTCTTCTGCTCGACAAGCCGTTTCGTCATCGGCACGACCTCGGGCCTCACCACCGCCTGCCTTTCCTTCGGTACGCCAATGGTGCTGGTGAATTGCATCTCGAACGACTGGCAATTGTGGTCCGCGGATACCGACTTCATCGTCAAGCGCGTTTGGGACATGCGCGGCAAACGCTATCTGCCCTTCAGCGAAGCGTTCACCCAGCCGGTACAGGGCTACCTCATCAACGCGAGCGTGCTGCGACGTAAGGGCCTCATCATCATCTCCAACACGCCCCAAGAGATCGAAGAGGCGGTGCGCTACAAGCTCGACCTGCTCGATGGACGCCTCGCCCGGCCTGGCGACGTCCAAGAGCCCATGGCCGCTTACTGGCATGCGATGGCTGGCAATCCGATGATGTTCGGGGCCGCGTACCCCGTGGCGCCATTCCTCACCCGCCACCGCGAGTTGCTCGCCGCGCCCGTCCAGGCCGAAACGAAAGCGAAGCGAGCGCCGGCCCGTTAGGCCGCGCCGGCAAACACACCACAGCGGGGGCGGAATATCACCCCACCGCCACGCGCTTATTTCACGCCGGGAATTGCCGCAGCAGCGATGTCGCGCAGCTTCTGCGCCCATTCTTCCCGCTCATCCGGCCGGTCAGCGCCGGGGAACCAGGCCGCGAAACGGTTCTCGGTGAACGGGCCAACGATCGTTTCGAGAAACACGGTATCACCCGCCAGCGGAATGATCGTATGCCACGCGGGCGCACGCAGCCGCGCCATGCGCGCGCCCGGCCAGCGGCTCGCATCTGCGGAAAGCACGATGGAAGCGATACGCGTACCGTCCTGCGAGCATACCATCACGGCGAACTGCCCCGACAGGGCCAGGAACGACTTGCCGGACTTGAAGTTGATGTGCGGATGATCGCAGCTGTGCTTCGGCAGCGCGATCACCATCTCATGCAGCGAATCATCCCGGTCGGGATGCAGCAGGAGGCGCGCGCGCCCCGCCGGTGCCTGCGGAGCCGCCGCAACGAGGCCATCTATATCGCCCCAGGTGACAACCACAGGATCGGCATCCGTTTCATAAACGGCCGCCGATACCGGATGGAAGGCGCCGATGGCGCTCATGCATCGGCTCCGGCGAGTGCACGCGACCAGGCATTGACCTGCGGATAGAAATCGCTGCCGCCGCCGAGCGCCACGTCGAAGATCGACTGGAAGATGCCCTGCGCGCGCTCCCATTGCTCGTCGGGAACCGTGCGATAACGGCCGAGGAACCGCGCAGTACGTAGACGCAACGTCTGGAACAGGCGGGTTGCCTGGATCGCCGCGTTGAGTTTTCCAGCAACGGCGCATTCGCGCAGCAGGTCAACCGCCAGATCCGGCGCATTGTTGAGGAAGCAGAACGCGGAAAGCTTCAGCTTCGCGATCGTCTCGGCATCCCCCGTGAACGTATCGCCGAGGGTTTCCGGCTTGCGGATCCACACCGCATCGGCGGCAACGAGAATCCCGTAGCGGTGATCTTCGTTCTCGATGGGGTCCGGCTTGCGGAAAAGCCCGAGCCGCGGATAGCCGTAGCCCTTGTAATCGAGATTGAGCAGCACGAACCCGTGCCGCATCAGATAGTCGTGGCTGTCCGAAAACAGGCGCTGGCCGATGAAGCAAGGCTGGAAATTGCAGCTCGAGCGAATGCCGAGCACACCCTTGCCGAGCAGCTTCTCGAAGCCCTCGATGACATCCTGCTCCGTGCCTTCCGTATCGACCTTGAGGAAATCAGGCACCACGCCGAGGCCTGCGAAGAGGTCATCGCCGGTCTCGGTTTCGATCTTGAGAATCTTCTCGATCTCCGCCTGCCCCGGCTTCAAGTGCCGGAAGCACTCGGAGGTAAGATCGGGCTTCAGGCACGAGCTGAGGCCGCGGTGCTTCAGAAGGTGGAAGTCTCGCTGCCCCTTCTCCTTGTCGAGCGCCGTCTCGAGCACCTCGTACTGGAAGTTCTTGGTGTCCTTGTAGAGACTGCGAAGGCGGTTCGCCTCTTCGGCGTCGGGCTCGAACGCGATGTAGCGCAACGGCGCATCGAAGCCGTTCCAGTTCGGATGGATGCCGTAGCGAGCGCCGATATCGGCAACGACTGTCAAGTCGCTCAAGCCAGCCATAGTCATTGTCCCCCAATCAAGCTTTTGAATTCGCATCACGCGGCAGGAGGCGCTGTATCCGACCCATCGATATAGGCTAGGTCAGGAAGCGCACGGAAAAAGCGGCCACCGCCGCCGCGGAACGTTTCCTGCCCCTTCGCAATCGGGTTTGCATAGCGCCAGGCGAGCACCAATACGTCGGACGGCATCTCGTTAGCGAGCTGGCGTCCCGTGAGCACGGGAATATCACGATCCTCAAGGCGCACGATATTGGTAAGCGGCGTGTCGTCGAAGATCGCATCGATCATGTCGCCGAGCTTGAAATAGTGCACCAGAGCGGCGCAGCCGACGGATGCACCGTATGCCAGCGCGCGTCCCGTCTGCGCCCGCGACGCTTCGAGCCGCTCGCGGATATTGCGGCCAAGCTCGGCGATGCGCGCATTGAACTCGGTGAACATCCGCTCGTCGTAGAAGCCGGCGGCGTCTTCCTCGGCGATGAGCGCCGCAACGCCCGACGCAACCGCGCGCGACCCGCCTTTGCGCTGCGCGATGAAACGGATCGAGCCGCCTTTGGGCGCAATACGCACGGCATCGATCAGCTCGAACCCGTGCGCGGCGAGAAATGTCTGCATCGGCTTTACGGCGAAATACGAAATGTGCTCGTGATAGATCACATCGAGCAGGGTCTTCAACAGCACGTCGATCGCATACTGCGTTTCGATGACGAGGAGCCCGTCCTCGCCCATCACCGCCGAGATGCCACTGAACATCGGGCCGAGATCGTCGATGTTTGCAATCGTGTTGTTGGAGATGACCACATCGGCACGCCCGTGCTCGGCGGCGATCTTGGCCGCGAGGCCGGCGTCGAAGAACTCCGCCAATGTCGGAATGCCCGCTTCCGTGGCGGCGTTCGCGATGCTGACTGCCGGATCGATACCCAGCACACGCGCGCCGCGCTCTTGCGCCAGCCGCAGCAGCGAGCCGTCGTTCGACCCGATATCGATGACGAAAGCACCAGGCCGCACCTCACCCTGCGCCACGAGATCGCCGATGAGCTTGCCGAAGTGCTCGCGCAGACCCATCGAGATGCCTGTGAAATACTGGAAGTTGCGATACTGGAATTCAGGATCGACGACCGTCGCAAGTTGCAGGTGCCCGCAACTTCCGCACTGCCAGACGTCGGCATCCGCCGTCTCGCGCACGTTCGTGCTGCGTCCCACGTTGGGCGAAGCCACCGGAAGAGGCGTGAGCGGGATCGCCTTGCGCATGTCGCTGGAATTGCAAAGACGGCACGTCGTGCGCGTGTAGGAAAGAGCCTTCGACATCAGTTCAGTTCCACCTTCCGCCATAGACCGTCGATCAACTCGAGATCGCCAACGCAAGCCTCACCACTGACCTCCAGCTCGCCGTGCGATGCCACCGCCGCAATGAAAGCTCTCGCCTGCGCTTCGAATGCCCAGACATGATCGGCCGGAGGGATCGTCATTTCTTCCAATCCCCTGGCGGTCGCCAGAACGATCGAAGCGCTTGCCTGCCGCGCGAGCGGTGATGGAAGCACGAGAGACGCCTGCCCCTTGGCAAAGACCACATCGACGCGCTGATCCCAGTGACCGACACTCGCTGGCACGACCGTCAGACCGATCAGGAATTCGCCCGTTGCCAAGGTGGCGTGCTGAGCACCTCCACGTTGGACGTGAAAGCTCTTCACTGTGAGAGCATCTCCGAACAACATGCGCAAGAGATTGAGGTCGTGGGACGCTACATTGACGGTGTACTCGTAGTCGGAAGTGAGCGTGTGTGGCACGAATTCCGGCGCGCGCGCCGCCTCGGGAAATCTCACCGGCCGCTGCCCGTTGCGGCGAACGTGGTCGGGTTTTGCAACCCCATACTCGGCACACGCATCCCGCATACGCACATCGAGAATGGGGCCGAGACTCCCATCGCTGCGCAACCCGTTGATCAGCTTCACAAACTGGCGCACGCCAATGTCGTGCCGCTTCATATAGCCAATGCCCCAAAGAGCACCGGAGCGTCGCGCGACAGCGAGCATCCGCTGGGCCTCGGCGAGCGTCATCGCCATCGGCTTTTCAGAAAGCACCGCGGGCACGTGGTCGAGCGCGTCGGCAACGACGAGCGATTGCGCGCCGCGCGGGAGCGACACAACCATCGCGTCAATGCCGCCCCCATACAGCAACTCGCGGTAGTCGCCAACCGCTCTGTTGATGCCGAACCTCCGCGCCACGGCATCGCGCAGTTCCTCGTGCGGCTCGGCAAGCCCCGCGAGTTGCACGCCATCGATGCGCGACAGCGAATGGAGATGCGCGACCTGCGCGATGAAGCCTGCCCCGATGACACCGACCCGAATCGGCCGGCCGCCGCTGCCACCTGGCCCCGCCATCAGTGCACCGCAGCGTCAACTGCGGCGACCCGTCGCGAAAGCGCAGTGCCCGCCGCGTTGAGCTCAAGCAGCTGACGGCCGACCGCGGCCGCGCTTTTTCGCAGCAGCATCCGGTTGCGTGCGGCGTGCACTGCCAGCGTCAGCGGATTGAACGGACGCCGGCGCATGGTGAACCACGACATGACCAGCATGCTGCCAATACGACTGAGCCCGATCGTGCGATCGATCCATCCAACGACACGGGCATCGAGTGCATCCCCCTTCGCCACCTGGATGATATCCGCCGCACTCGCCGCCTTGCCCTTCCAGAGGAGACGCATGCGCACGGCGCTCATCCGCAGCCGGCGCTCGTAAAGTTCAACGTATTCCGGCGCGGTCGCCCCCACGACGGACCCGGCGAGCTTCCGCCGCGCAAGGCCCAGCAGATGCTCGAGCTTCTCGCTGTTGAGGACCGAGGATGCCGATAGCGTATTAGCCGCCACCTGCCAGATCCCGGAAATGCCCGGCACGTAGACAAAGCCATGACCGAACACGAGCAGGCGGCACAGAATGCCGTCGCAGAATGAGCCGAGTGCGGAATCGAAGCCGCCATGCGCGCGGATAATCTCCGTGCGGTGGAGCGTAGCGGTGTTACAGATCCAGTTATCCGTGCCCATGATACGGCGGCGCACCATCGCCGGTGAAAGATATTCCGCGTGCCACGACGGCGCCGTAAAGGGCCGCACACCGAGCACACGGCTGTCGGTCGACACGATCACGATATCGCCACACGCGAGAGCTGCATCGGGATGCGCACGCAGCGCATCGGCCATCGCGCGCAGAAACCCGGGGATGAGCAGATCGTCCGCACCCAGAAAGTTCACGAACTCGCCGCGGGCCTCCGCGAGGCCGACGTTGAGAGCCGCCGGAGCGCCCTGGTTTTTCTGACAGCGGATCACGCGCACCGAAGGATCGGCGGCCTCCAGCGCGGCGAGGACACCCTCGCAGGCCTCCGTCGAGCCGTCGTCCACAATGATGATCTCAACGCCCGTCATACGCTCGGCAAGAACACTCGCGACGGCGCGGGGGAGAATATGGCTATGATTGTAGTGCGGAATAACAACGCTTACCGCGACCGGCGACAGCGCTGAAGATCTGTTGCGCACAGCTTCATTTGGCATGAGTGCTTCCACACAAAGGGACCATAACAGCACGAATGAATTGCGTAGCCGAGCATCTGAGACCGGCGCTCTGGCGAGCCGCTACTCGCGAAGCCTGGCAATAAATCCGGCAATCGCGATCATTTGAGTCCGCAGTCGCGTTGAACAAAAAGCGCTATCGCGCGTCGCCAACTAAGAGGAAACGGCGCCCAGCGGTCAAGCACAAGCCCGCCGTGTTTTGGGCTGTGGAGTGCTTGGTTCGCTCGCTAGCCAATGGCGATGCGAACGAACACAATGATGGTATCAATATGGACATTTGCACGATGCAATTTGCGAGCGGCACCAAGCGATAGCGGAGCTGAGGGTCGCTGGCTTTCGCCGAGTGACATTGGGGTATTCTTTCATGGCGATGAGAGACTTAGGTGCGCGCATTCTTCATCGCGCACATCGCGAGGGCAGAAAGATCTTGCCAGGCACTCCCCCACCGCATGGCATTTATCACGCCACGCAGAATGTCTACGAGCCCCTGGCCGATACGGACACGTCACTATCGGCCGAGTACTACTTTAAGTTGGGCGAGGCGGCGCGCACGCGCGGCGACGAAGATCGCGCTTTCCTCTATTACGCGCACGCGACGTCTCTTATCCCCAGATACCATCCCGCGAAGCAGGCACTCGCCGCCATGTCGGATCAGTGCCTGCAGCGCGCCGCGAACGCTTTGGGCAATGAGCGCATGGCGCTCCTCGTCCGCGCGGTGGAGATGAATCCATCCAATGCGAATGCGCGCGCCATGCTCAATGCTGCCGTGCACCGACAGAGGAACGCCGTCGATCTGACGACCATGGGGTTTGTCCACTACGACCCGGACCACGCGCGCCAGACCTACACGGAAGCTTTCCGCCGCGCACTCGAGTTCGTGACGCTCGGCGGCATTCCCGGCGCCGTCATGGAGTTCGGCGTGCTCGGCGGCTGGTCTTCGCGCCTCTTCTGCGAGCTCATGCGCGATATCTACAATCTCAACAATCTCTACCTGTTCGATTCGTTCGAGGGATTGCCCGAGTACGATTCCGCCGTCGACCGCGAGAGCTACGAGATCGGCGGCCGCGATATCTGGACCGACAAGATGAAGTTCCCCTCGGACTTCCTCGCGCAGTTCGGCCAGCCCCACGAGATGCACATCCGCGATCGCCTCGCGACGATCATCCGTGCCGAGCGCATCATCGTACGCAAAGGCTTTTATTCCGAGACGCTGCGCGACCCGCCGAAGGAGAAGGTGGCGATCGCGCACCTCGACTGTGATCTCTACCAATCCACCGTCGAGGTGCTCGACGGGCTCTATCAAGGCGGTTGCTTCCAGGACGGAACCGTTCTGCTGTTCGACGACTGGAACTGCAACAAGGCCTCACCGAACTTCGGCGAGCGTCGCGCCTTCGCAGAGTTCCTGGCCAAGCAGAACGATTTCACGTCCACGCCATGGTTCACCTATGGCTGGAACTGCGCCGCATACATTCTGCATGCGGCGTAGGAGTGCTTCCGAGCATCGGTCTTCCGACAAGAAGCACGACAGACAAGACAGTGCTTCCGGAAAAGTGAGGTTCGGTTCTTTTGGCAAGAAGCATTCCAGCAAAAAGCGCAAGGTCGTGCGGCGATTCCATGAAAGGCGCAGCGGCGCGGGCGCCTGAAACACGCCACTGAGTTCCCTCGCGTAGAGAGGGAAAAAATCTATCTTTACGCTCGGAGGCTCCGCGTATGAACCACATCCGCCATCGCGGCGATGACCGTCACTTCCTGATCATCTCCAACGGACGCACGGGCTCGACCTGGCTGCTCACGAGCCTCGACCAGATCCCCGACGTGACAGCGCGGCACGAGCTGAAGTGGCCCGATGGCACACCGATGCGAGCTGACGCGCAGTTTGTGCTCGACCGCGAGACGAAGATCCGGGATGCCATCGATACGGTATGCAGCCGGGAATTGCGCACCGTCAAAGGGTCCAAGCTCGTTTTCAATCCTTACAGCTACCATGACGAAAGCGTCTTCGCCGCGCTGGCAGACATCATTGACGAGGACGTCGCGACCATCCTTTTGAAGCGTCGTTACATCGAAACCTGGCTGTCCTGGAAAGCCCGTGGCGTATACCATGAGGTCAATGCGGCCGTCGCGCAAAAGCAGATCGCTGACAACCCCATGGTGCGCGCCATGCAAGCGATGGAGAAACCGCGCACGATCGACCTTGTGCTGTTCCACAACGGAAAGGCTTTGGCGCCGTTTGAGAGCGGCCAGACTCCGTACGAACTGGAAACGGCCATCGACGACTTCCTGCAATTCTTCGCAAACGACATCCAGGCTCTCGAGATCGTCAAACAGCGCAACGGCAAGGTCGTCGACTACTCCAACGTGAAGCAGGAGCTGCCCGAGATCGTACGGTTCGTCGGTTCGCGTTCTCCTTCGCTGGAGATCGAGAATTCCGTGCGCCGCCCGCTGACGAAAAAGCTCGATCCACTACAGGATCATGTGCATCCGCGCGCGCCGCTCGTCGAGCTATCGGATGCCCTCGATGAAGTTTTCGCTCAGGCTGCGAACGACACGCTCGATAGCCGGGACGTGCTCCAATGGGAGGGTGAAGGAAAGCTCCGCATCGCGGCACCAGCCGTCGCGACCATTCTGGAGAAGTATGGCTTCGCAGTCAGCGGCGGCACGTTCGTTTGGGAGACGAGAAAGCCTGTCTGCTCTGCGGACGATGATCCATATCGGAAAACACCACGACTCATGCTGACAAGCCGGTTCTCACGCGACCTGTGGTATCGGTTCGTGCAGGGAGCCAAAGCTTATCTGCCACGGGAGCAGCGTGGCCATCGCAGTAATCCGGAGCGCAAGCCGCACTAGCGATATCGCAATCGCCCGAGCGGGCATTCCTGAATGAATGCATGTTTCCGGCTGCCACGCACCTCACAGCAGGCAAAGGGACTGGCATGTTGAACAGAATGAATTCCGTTTTGCGCCGCGTGGGCTACGAGATCGTACCATCCGCACGGGCAAACCCACTCGGCGACATTTTCAATACGCCTTTGCCTAGCCCCTCACCGCCCAAAGACGGTGCCTACACTCCCCTATTTGCTTACGACGGCCTGCTGACCGATCCCAAGGTCATCCACAACCACGACTTCATGCGCGACCCGCGCTATCTGAAGGCGCTGCGCGCCGGCGAAACGGCCCTCGTGCATGACCACAAGATGTACTGGCGGCTGCACGTCGCCCTCTGGTGCGCCCATCGCGGTGCGCACCTTGCCGGTGATTTCGTCGAATGCGGTGTGTGGCGCGGATTTCTTTCCTCCGCCATCCTCAACTACATTCCGTGGCCGATCGACGGAAAGTCATTCTATCTTTTTGATACCTTCGAGGGCCTCGTCGAGAGCGAACTGACCCACAAAGAGCGCGAGAACCGCGCCAAGATCGACCACCTGAATTCATATTTTGCAAATCAGTATGACCATGTGAAAGCGACCTTCGCGCCCTATGCCAACGTGCATCTCGTGAAGGGGATGGTCCCGGACACGCTTACGACCGTAGACATCGACCGCGTGTGCTATCTGTCGCTCGATCTCAACTGCGCGATGCCCGAGCTTGCCGCCGCGGAACACTTCTGGGATCGGATGTCACCGGGCGCAGCCCTGCTCCTCGACGACTACGGCTTCATTTCCTACGAAGAGCAAAAGCGCGTCTTCGACGATTTCGCAAAGCGCCGCGGCGTAGAGATTCTCGCGCTCCCCACCGGACAAGGCCTCCTGTTACGACCGTAATCGCTTCAGATCGTGCGGGCTCAATCAGATTGGATCGTGTGCCGTCCGCTGGCCATCGCGTTCGTCGAGCCAGTCGATCACCTCGCGCAGATCGCTCGCGATAAGCGTCGGCGGCGGATCGAGCTGATCCTGCATGTCCCCGTGGCGCACAAGTATGCGTGCGCCGACGCCCGCGCTCACCGCAGCCTGCATGTCGCTGATGCGGTCGCCCAAGAGTATCGATCGGCCAAGATCGAGATCGAAGTCGTCACGCGCCTGCAGGATCATTCCCGGCGCGGGCTTGCGCCATGGATGCACCGCGCGATAGCGCGCGAGGCGCGCCTCGGGATGATAGGGACAGTGATAGACCCGCTGCACCGGCGCACTGCGCAGGGCCATCTCTTCGCACATCCAGTCCGTCAGCGTGATGAAATCCTCCTCCGTGTAGAGGCCGCGGCCGATGCCGGACTGGTTTGTCACCACGAAGAGACTATAGCCCAGGCGAAGCGCCATCTCGCCCAGCTCGAAGATGCCATCGCACCAGACGAAGTCTTCCCGCCGGTACACGTAATTCCTGTCGACGTTGATGATCCCGTCGCGGTCGAGGAACAGCGCGCGCGCCTTTGCTTCCGCCATCAGCGCGCGCCGTCCGCCGCCAGGAACGCCGCATAGGCATCCGCAAGTCCATCCCTCAGGGAAATTTGCGGCCGCCATCCGAGCGCACGCAGCTTATCGCCATCCATCAGCTTCCGCGGCGTACCGTCGGGCTTGGAAAGATCGCGCGTGATGGTCCCGTTGAACCCGACGACCTCGCACACCGCCTTCGCCAGCTCCGCAATGGTAAGATCTCCACCCGAGCCGACGTTGATGTGCTCGTCATCCGAATACCGCTGCATGATCAGCACCAGCGCATCGGCGCAGTCATCGACGTGCAGGAACTCGCGCCGCGGCGTTCCGCTGCCCCAGATCACCATCTCGGCTGCTCCGCACACCTTCGCTTCGTGCGCCTTGCGGATGAGCGCCGGAATGACGTGACTGGAATTGAGATCGTAGTTGTCGCCGGGACCATAGAGATTGGTCGGCATACCGGAGATGAAATCGCGCCCGTATTGCCGGCGATATGCCTGGCACAGCTTGATGCCGGCGATCTTGGCGATGGCATACCACTCGTTCGTGGGCTCGAGCGGTCCGGTCAGCAGTGCCTCTTCAGGGATCGGCTGCGGTGCGAGCTTCGGATAGATGCACGAGGAGCCGAGGAACAGCAGTTTCTCCACCTGTACCTTGTGGGCCGCATGGATGATGTTGGCCTCGATGAGCAGGTTGTCGTAGAGGAACTCCGCCGGATGCGTGTCGTTGGCGAGAATCCCGCCCACTTTGGCCGCAGCGACGAACACCGCGTGGGGCCGGCGCGCTTCCATCCAGCGCTCGACCTCGGTCTGCCGCGTCAGGTCGGCCTCGCTCCGCTCCGCCGTGAGAATTTCACAACCCTCGGCTGCGAGACGGCGCACCAGCGCCGCGCCCACCATCCCGCGATGCCCCGCCACCCAGACCCGTTTGTCCTTGAGGTCATAGGTGGCGCCCTGTGTATCCGAAGTGGCCGGCATCGGCGCTCATCCATCCGTGCGGTCGAGCCGCCATGCTTCGCGCTTCACCGCCTCAAGGTCGCTCTCGACCATCTCGACGACCAGATCCGCGAACGTCGTCTTCGCTTTCCAACCGAGTTTTGCCTTCGCCTTCGAAGGATCGCCAAGCAGCATGTCGACCTCGGTCGGCCGGAAATAGTTCTTATCGACCGCGACGAGAACCTTGCCGCTCTTTTCATCGACGCCGACTTCTTCGGCGCCTTCCCCCTGCCACGCGATCCTGCGCCCGACGCAATCGAAGGCGCGCTCCACGAACTCGCGCACCGAATGCGTCTCACCCGTCGCGAGCACGTAGTCGTCGGGCTCCGGCTGTTGCAGCATCAGCCACATGCCCTCCACGTAGTCCCGTGCATGGCCCCAGTCGCGCTTGGCCGAGAGGTTGCCGAGGTAGAGTCGCTCCTGCATGCCGTATTCGATCGCGGCAACCGCGCGCGTGATCTTGCGCGTCACGAACGTTTCCCCGCGCATCGGCCCTTCGTGATTGAAGAGGATGCCGTTCGAGGCGTGCATGCCGTAGGCCTCGCGGTAGTTCACCGTGATCCAATAGGCATAGAGCTTTGCCGCTGCGTAGGGCGAGCGCGGATAGAAGGGTGTCGTTTCCTTTTGCGGCGTCTCCTGCACCTTGCCGTAAAGCTCGGAGGTCGAGGCCTGATAGAACCGCACCTTGTCGCCGATACCGAGAATGCGGATTGCTTCCAGCAGCCGCAGCGTTCCCAGCGCGTCCGCATTCGCCGTATATTCCGGCGTCTCGAAGCTCACCTGCACATGGCTCTGCGCGGCAAGGTTATATATCTCGCCCGGCTGATGCTCCTGGATCAGACGAATGAGGTTCGTCGCATCGGTCATATCGCCGTAGTGCATGAAGAAGCGCGTGGCGTGCTCGTGCGGGTCGGCATAAAGCTCGTCGACGCGTGCCGTGTTGAACGACGAGGACCGCCGCTTGACGCCGTGCACAGTATAGCCCTTGTCGAGCAGCAGGCGCGCCAGATGCGCGCCGTCCTGTCCTGTCACGCCCGTAATGAGTGCGATCTTCCCCTGCACGCTCGACCTCGACTTTTTGTTTTTGCCCGCAAGACATACTTGCGCGCCGGGCCGGCACGCAATGGGCAAAGCGGGCGCATGGGGGTCCAGAAGTCCTAGGCTGCCGTCACCGGGTCTCGTCGGGGGCCCGGTTATAGACGTCCTCGGAGCGGATGATGTCGTCCTCCCCGAGATAGCTGCCGATCTGCACCTCGATCATCTCCAGCGGCACCTTGCCCGGGTTCTCCAGCCGGTGCCAGTGCGTCGCGGTGATGTAGACGCTCTCGTTTTCCTGCACCAGCTTCTCGACATTGCCGATGGTGACCTTCGCGGTGCCGCGCACTACGACCCAATGTTCCGAGCGGTGATGGTGCATCTGCATGGAGAGTTGCCCGCCCGGCTTCACGTGCAGAAGTTTAACCTGGAAGCGCGACCCCGTGCTCAGCGTCTCGAAGAACCCCCACGGCCGGAAACTTTTGACGTGCTGGGCATACTCCTTGCGGTTCTCGGCTTTCAGGCGGGAGACCAGCGCCGAGACGTCTTGCGCACGCTCCTGATCGGCGACGAGCAGCGCATCCGGCGTATCGACGATGACGAGCCCGGAAAGACCAATCGTCGCCACCAGCGAGCGCTCGCTGTGCACGAGGCAATTCTCGGTGTCGACGAGAATGGCGTCGCCCTCGACCGCGTTCTGCTTTTCATCGCGCCGCGCGTTCTCCCACAGCGAGGACCAGGATCCGACATCGCTCCAGCCGACATCGATGGGCACCATCGCTGCCTTGCGCGTCTTTTCCATCACCGCATAGTCGATGGAGATATTGGGCGAGCGTGAAAAACCGGCGTGATCGAGCCGTAGGAAGCCGAGATCGCCGCTAGCGCCCGCGAGGGCGGCATGCGCGGCTTCGAGAATCTCTGGGGCAAGTACGCCGAGCTCGTCCAGGAACGTGCGCGCGTGGAGAACGAATATGCCGCTGTTCCAGAAGAATCCCGTGTCTGAAATGTAGCGCTCCGCCGTCGCGCGGTCGGGCTTTTCGTAGAACGACGAGACGGCGAACGCACCCGCGTGATCGGACAGCGGCTCGCCGCGCTGGATGTAGCCGTACCCCGTATGCGGTCCCGTCGGCACGATGCCGAACAGCACCAGCTTGCCGCCCCGCGCCACGGCCGCCGCGCGCTTCAGCGCCTCGCCAAACGCCACCCCATCCTTCACCACGTGATCGGACGGCATCACCGCGATGACGGCGTCCGGCGCCTTCTCCAGCGCTACCAGCGCAGCCACCGCAACCGCGGCCGCCGTATTCCGCGCCACCGGCTCCAGCACGATCGCCGCCGTATCGAGCGCCGCTGCGGACAGCTCCTCGCGCACCAGAAAGCGATGATCGTTGTTGCAGATGACGATCGGCGCGGAAAATCCGTCCCCCGAAACGCGCCGCAACGTGGCGCTGAGCAGGCTGCCGCTGCCGTTGAAAAACCGGATGAATTGCTTGGGGTACATGGTCCGCGACAGCGGCCACAGGCGCGTGCCGGATCCCCCCGACAAAATCACTGGAACGATCATATTGGTCATCGCGCTACCATAGCCGCAGGCGATGCCCGGGCAAGGCTCCCCTGCAGCCTTGGTTTCCCGCTGGTCCATCGGAAAGCCAACACGCGACCGGCACGCATCGCGACACCCGCGCGGCGATTTGGCAGACGAATGAGCCGTGCGCGCCCGCCCCTCAGGCGGACGCAACCGCGGCGGGCGCCGGCGGCTGCCCCGGCTGCGCGGTGCGAGCGGCGAGCCGCGCCATCACCTCGTCGGTCAGTGCGCGCACCGCCGAGCCCACCTGGCCCGGATACTTGGCGAAATAGCTGCGCTCGTAGGTCTGGAAATTCGCCGCATCCTGCAGCGCCGACATCCGCGGAATGGCCTGCGCGAAGCACGCGTTATCGGGATTGCTTTCCAGCCAGCGGTGATATTCCTCGTCCGACGCCGAGCTGCCGTCCTTCAGATTGACGATGACGCCGAGGTTTTCCGCAAAACCCATCTCAGGATTGAGCGCCTTGAAACGGCGGAACACCTCCAGCCCGCATACCGACACGTAGTCGGCCTTCGTCGGCGAGATATGGAAATCGGCTTCCCGCAGCCAGCATTCGGTCAGCACGGAAAGCCCCGGCGGGCAATCGATCAGCACGATATCGAACACGCGCTTCACGCCCGTGAGCAGCTCGGCGATCACCTCGCGCAGCCGACCGTGCAGGTTCTCCTTGGAGACCTCGCGCTCGAGCAGGGTGAGTTGCATATCGCTCGGCAGCAGAAACAGCGAACGCGCGTCGTCGACGTCCGAAACGTTGCGCACGATGAACTTTGGCCAGTCGATCACCTGGTTCTTCAGCACCCGGGCATGCAGGTAATCGACGATGGTGGCGCCTTCGCTCTGCAGCTTGTAGAGGCTCGAAACCGACATCAGCATGCTGGACACGCTCGCCTGCGCGTCGCTGTCGATCACCAGCACGTTCTTGCCGTGGTAAGCCGAAATCGTCTCGGCAAGCGCCAGAACCAGCGTCGACTTACCGACGCCGCCCTTGGTGTTCATCACTGCAATCGAATTGCGCATACCGATTGAACTTCCCCACCTCGTCGCCCCAGGAGGCCGGCCGCATCAACGGACCTCGCTCCTCTCCATGGCGCGGGAATATGGCAGCCATGGGAACACGCCACAACCAAGGGCGGAACCCACGCAAATTGGGTGATGGAAATAGTGCCCGATAAACCTTGCAGCGAGAGCATCGGCTGTCTTTCTCCAGCCTTTAACGGTTGCTAATAGAAGCTCGCTGCTTCGCTTTCCTCCGGAGACCCTCCGTCATGGCTCACGCGCCGGCGCTTCGCTTCGCCCGACCCCTGGTCGCAGTTCTTCTCTCCGCCGCTACGGTCTTCCTCGCAGGCTGCGGCATCAACACCATCCCGACCTACGAGCAGAATGCCAAAGCGGCATGGTCGGAGGTGCTCAACCAATACAAGCGTCGCTCCGATCTCATCCCGAACCTTGTCGAAACGGTTAAGGGCTTTGCCGACCAGGAGCGCACCGTGCTCACGGACGTCGTCGAAGCGCGGGCCAAGGCGACGCAGGTGCAGGCCAATGTTCCGCCGGACATCCTCACCAACTCCGAAGCGATGCAGAAATTCCAGGAGGCGCAGAACCAGCTCGGCGGCGCGCTCGGACGCCTGCTTGCCGTCGTGGAGCGCTATCCCGATATAAAGTCCGGCCAGAACTTCCTCGCGTTGCAGAGCCAGATCGAGGGTACTGAAAACCGCATCGCCATCGCGCGGCGCGACTACATCACCGCAGTGCGCGCCTATAACACCGAGATCACCACCTTCCCCGGTCGCATCTGGCGCGCGGTGATGTACCCGTCCGCCAAGGAAATGGCGACCTTCGACATCCCGGCCGAGGAAATGAAGGCGCCCAAGGTCGACTTCGGCACCAAGAAGTAGAAGGGCGAACCTGGAGGCGTTTTCTGCTGTTCGTTGAATCGCAGCACGCCTCTATCTCTTTGATGCGCGTGCTTCTGATCGGAAACCCGGGGCCCACGTTTCCGGAAGCACTCTAGGAGATCAGCGATGCCCGCGGACCGGCGCACTTTGCCGTTGAGCTGGGCGCCGCGCCAGGTCGCGGCCCTGCTCGCCACGCTGCTTTGGCTCGGAACGCTTCTCGGCGCGGCCTGCGCTGCACCGACGTTCCCGCCGCTCACGGGACGCATCGTCGATGAAGCGGGTCTTTTGAGCCCGCAGGACCGGGCCGACATCACGGCCCAGCTTGCCGCGCTCGAGCAGAAATCCACCGATCAGGTGTCCGTCGTCACGCTCAAGTCGCTGCAGGGCTACGCCATCGAAGATTACGGCTATCAGCTCGGGCGCGCCTGGGGTATCGGCCAGAAAGACAAGAACAACGGCATCCTTCTCATCGTTGCGCCGAACGAGCGCAAAGTGCGCATCGAAGTCGGGCGCGGCCTCGAGCCGATCATGACCGACGCGATGTCGAGTCTCATCATCCAAAACGCAATCCTTCCTGAATTTCGTCGCGGCGACTTCGCCGCCGGCATCCGCGCGGGCGTGCGCGACATCAACGATGTATTGCTCGGCGACGCCGAAGAGGTGAAGGAGCGCGCCCGCATCTCGCGCCACGGCGAAGATCTCGACATGTGGCAGGTCATCCTCATCATGTTCTGGCTGGGAATTGCCCTGTTCGTGCTCTTCGCGGTCGTGCAGTCGATCAACACCGCGCCGCAAGCTGTCGGCGGAAGGCGGCGGCGCTCAAGCGGCCCGATCGTCATTCCCGGCAACTATGGTGGCTGGGGCGGCGGATGGCCCTCCGGCGGCGGAGGCGGTTGGTCCGGCGGCGGCGGTGATTTCGGCGGCGGCGGCTCGTCGGGAAGCTGGTGATGCGCTGCGTGACACGGGCGCAGAAGGAAGCGCGGGAGACATTCGCATGAGCCTGTTCTCGTCCGGCGACGAGCATCGCATCTCTGCCGCGATCACCGAGGCGGAGCGGCACACGTCCGGGGAAATCGTTGTCGTCGTGGCCGCCCAGAGCGACGGCTATCACTACGTGCCCCCGCTCGTGGCGGCCATCGTGGCCCTGCTTGTGCCTTGGGTGCTCATCTTCTTCACCCAGCTCGGGCTCGTGCAGATCTATCTTATCCAGCTCGCCGTCTTCGCCATCGTCACGGCCATGCTGTTCCCGCTGAAGCTGCGGACGGCGCTCGTGCCCGCCAGCGTCAAGCATCTCCATGCGCGGCGGCGCGCGATGGAGCAATTCCTCGTCCAGAATCTCGACACCACCGCCGGGCGAACAGGCGTCCTGCTCTTCATCTCCGTCGCCGAGCACCACGCCGAGATCATTGCCGACCGCGCCATCAACGAGCGGATACCGGAGGGCACATGGCAGCAGATCGTCGATAACCTCACCGACGCCATCGGGCGCGACCGGGCGACCGAAGGTTTCGTTGCGGCCGTCGCCGCCCTCGGCGCCATCCTTGCGCAGCATTTTCCGCCCGGCGAAAACGACCCAGGCGAGCTACCCGACCATTTGATCATCCTGCCCTGACGGGGTGACAGCGAGGCCTGCTATGGGAAGCGGTTCCGGCATGACGACCTGATATCGCGGGGCGTGCGAACAAGGCCGCGCCGATGACCCACCGGCCGAGGCGCGCAGGCCTACTCCCGCTACCCCCGGCGCCCGTCCGTTCCCGGCCCGCCACCTCGGTCCCGCCGCCATACCGCCGGCCGGGCAGCGAGCCGCTCCCGTCGCAAGCAGGACCTTTTTTCCGTGCTATAGGGCTCGCCGGATACCGACGACGGGGAACACACCGTGGATATGGCAACGTCCGCTCACGACGCCGCAGCAACGGCGCGCGCGCCGCTCTCAGCACGCATCTCCTGGATGCTGTTCGACTGGTCCGTGCAGCCCTTCTACACGCTCATCCTGACGTTCCTGTTCGCGCCCTATTTCGCAAACGTCGTCGTCGGCAATGGCCCGGAGGGCCAATCCATGTGGGGCTTCGCCGCGGCGATCGCGGGCGTCCTCATCGCGGTGGGAAGCCCGTTTCTCGGTGCCTTTGCCGACGGACGCGGCCAGCGCAAACCCTGGATCGCGCTCTTCTCCGTCGTCCTCGCCGCGGCCATGGCCTCGCTCTGGATCGCCACCCCCGCAGCCCCGATGCCGACGATCTATCTGGTGCTTCTCGCCTTCGTGTGCGCAACGGTATGTGCCGAATACACCGCCGTCTTCACCAACGCGATCATGCCGAGCCTCGTGCCGCAGAGCGAGCTTGGCCGCCTCTCGGGCGCCGGCTGGGCATGCGGCTATTTCGGCGGCCTCGCCAGCCTGTTCCTCGTCGCCGGCCTCATCGTGCCCATGGGCGACAGCGGCAAGACGATGTTCGGGCTCGCGCCGTTGCTCAGTCTCGATACCGCCGCCCGTGAGGGTGACCGCATCGTCGGACCGCTTTCCGCGGTCTGGTACCTCGTCTTCATGATCCCCTTCTTCCTGTTTGTGCCCGATATCCGTCAGAAGCGCGCCCATGACGGACGACCGGCCACCGCCGAGCTCTGGGACACCATCCGCGCTCTGCCCGATAACCGCGACATGCTGCTGTTTCTCGCCGCGCGCATGATCTACACGGACGGCCTCACCGCCATCTTCACCTTCGGCGGCATCTATGGCGCCTCGGTGTTCGGCTGGGGTCCGCTCGAGCTGGGCCTCTTCGGCATCATCCTGACGCTCGTCGGCGCCTTCGGCGCGCTGATCGGCGGCGTCCTGGATGACCGCATCAGCGCCAAGTTCGTGATCATCACCGCCCTGGTGATCCTGCTCATCGGCGCCTTCGGCATCCTCTCCGTCGACGCCAACCACGTTTTCTATTTCATCGAGGTTGCACCCAAGGTCGCCGGTTCGGGACCGTTCTCATCGGTGGGCGAGCAAGTCTTCCTGGGCTTTGCAATCGTCGTCGGCCTCGTCTCGGCACCCGTTCAGTCATCGAGCCGCTCGTTGCTCGCACGCCTCGCGCCCCGCGATAAGATCACCCAATATTTCGGCCTCTTCGCCTTCTCCGGAAAGGTGACGGCATTCCTCGCGCCGCTGCTGGTGGCGCTCGTGACAGCCGTGAGCCAGAGCCAGCGTCTCGGCATGTCCGCCATCGCCGCCTTTCTCATGGTAGGCATCGCGCTCATGCTGCCGGTGAGGATGCCTGCGCCCAGGGATTAGAGTGGCGAGTGGCACGCTTGAGGCCTGTTTCCGCCGGGCGATTACGATCGGACGACGGTAATGGGACAGGTTCACCGATCGGCAAAAAACCGAAAACGGCCCTAGCCCCGGAACGGAGCGCATCCCATGTGATGGCGAAAGGCCGTGGGCGGCAGCGCGCGCCCTGCCCGTCCTTTCGGGCCGCAGAAGGAGTGACTTCGATGAACCGCTTTGCCCCATTGTTGCTGGCCGCTCTGGTACCCGCGGCAGCTCTCGCCGAAGATAAATCGGCCGCGACAACCGCCGCACCTCCGGCCAGTCCGCCCACCGTGAGCGAGCCCGCGCCGCAACCACCGCCGCAGCGTTCCGCGCGTGAGGTAATCGAAGATGCCAAGGCGGCAACGAATGCCGCCATCGACGCGGCGAAGCAGGCGATCCTCAAGGCCATCGATACCGCGAAGGAGAATGCCGGCGCCGGAATCGAGAAGGGCAAGAAGGCGAGCGAAGACGCCATCGACGACGCGCGCGAGGCCACCACGCTGCTCGACAAGGCGGCCGAAGCCGCACGCGAGGTGCTCGACAACGCCAAGCAGGCAACCTCCGAGGTGCTCGACAAGGCGAAGGATGCCGCCGACGACCTCAGCGCCAGGCAGAAGAAGTCGACGGAAGCGGCCCCCAGCCCCGCGCCGCCTGCCCCGCCAAAAGAAGAGGGCCCGCGCGACAAGCACGAGCCCTCAACAACGGAAATGCAGAAGTGGCATTGAAACCCGACGCCACTGCCTGATGCGTGACGAACTGCTCCGGACCGCGATGATCCGGAGCAATGCCCGTCAATGGATCACGGCGTTGTCGTCGGCGCCGGCGTCTCTGTGGCAGGCGTCTCGGCGGGTGCGGCCGGCGCTTCGCCAGCCGGCGCCATGTTGGTAGCAGGAACATTAGCTGACGGAGTTTCCATTGCGGGTGCCGTAGCGGGTGCAGGTGCTGGCGCCGGCGTCTCCGCCGTCGGCGTCGTAGCCGTCGGCAGCGGTGTATAAACGTAGGAAACCCCTGCCACGATTGCGGCCAGGATAGCGGCGAAAATAATCACTCGGACGGCGGTGCTCACGGGATTGTCCCCCAAAATGGATGATGGTGCATTTTAGGGCTTTCACGGAAAGACGACAATAAAACGTCATAACATTGAAGTCCCGTGGGCGGCGCGATGCATTTATTGGCAGCGATGAATCCGCGCCACACCGCTGCAAAGCATTGGAATATTCCACGGCACGTAAGCGAAGGGATTGAAATGCGATGATCTTTCGATTCGATCCCCGATTGGAAAACGCCGTAGTCAACCCAACGGCATCGCGTGCACAAAAATCGGGCTGCACAGGGCCATGTTGCTTCGGGCCCATTGGGGCGGAGCGTGAATCATCGGACTAATCAAAAGACTAGGGCACGTTCAACTTAGGTAGAAGCGTATCCGGCGTTCCGGAAATAGTTTGCGCACT
>JBIQJE010000028.1:0-33372 GCA_044507625.1 Hyphomicrobiaceae bacterium
CCGCGATGTTCGGCCCGCGCAGAGTTATCGCCTTTTTTCCATCGATGAAGACGGGCGCGGCCGGCGCTTCGCCGGTGCCCGGCAGCGAGATGCCGATGTCGGCGTGCTTGGATTCGCCGGGGCCGTTCACGATGCAGCCCATGACCGCAAAGTTGAGCGTCTCGACCCCCGGGTAGCGCCGCCGCCATTCGGGCATGCGCTCGGAGATCATGTCCTGCACGTTGCGGGCGAGCTCCTGGAACACCGTGGACGTGGTGCGCCCGCAGCCGGGGCACGCCGTGACGACCGGCATAAATGCGCGCAGCCCCATCGACTGCAGGATCTCCTGGGCGACGCGCACCTCAAGCGTGCGCGCTCCGCCGGGCTCCGGTGTCAACGAAACGCGGATCGTATCGCCGATGCCAGCCTGCAGCAGTAGACCGATGCCCGCCGTCGAGGCGACGATGCCCTTCGAGCCCATGCCCGCCTCGGTGAGGCCGACATGCAGCGCATAATCGCTGCGCGCGGCGAGCATGGTGTAGACGCTGACGAGATCCTGCACCGCGGACACCTTCGCCGAGAGGATGATGTCGTTTTTCGACATACCCAGCTCCTCGGCGCGCGCGGCAGAAATGAGGGCCGATTGCACGATCGCCTCGTGCATCACGGCGCGGGCGTCCATCGGCTCGGGCGAAGCCGCGTTCTCGTCCATGAGGCGCGTCAGCAATTCCTGATCGAGCGAGCCCCAGTTGACGCCGATGCGCACGGGCTTCTTCCAGTGCAGGGCTGTCTCGATGATGGCCGCGAACTGCCGGTCCTTCTTGTCCTTGAAGCCGACGTTGCCGGGATTGATGCGGTATTTCGCGAGCGCCTCGGCCGCGGCGGGATTGTCGGCGAGCAGCGTGTGGCCGTTGTAATGGAAATCGCCGATCAGCGGCACGGTAACGCCGCGCTGGACGAGACGGTCGCGGATGTGCGGCACGGCTTTCGCCGCCTCGTCGCGGTCCACCGTGAGGCGCACCAGCTCCGAGCCGGCGCGGGCGAGCGCGGCCACCTGGGCGACCGTCGCCTCGATGTCGGCGGTGTCGGTGTTCGTCATCGACTGGACGACGACGGGCGCGCCGCCGCCCACCACCACGCCCGCGACGCGGACAGGGTGCGTGCGGCGCCGGGGGGCGATGAGTTGGGTAGCCGAAGCCTGCATGGGCTCAATTTCCGCCAAAGGCACCAAGCGTCTACCTAATCCAGCGCCCGCCAATTGGCCAGGGGGCGACGGCGGTTAATCCTTTATCGGCCGCGCGGACGGACGCCCGCGGGCAGCCCAGCTCAGCGACACTCCGGCGATGATCGACATGACAATGACAATCGAAGGGCCTCCGGGGCTATCGACCGTCGCGGACAGCCACAAGCCTGCAACGACGCTTCCCGCCGCGATGAGCGCTGTCAGAAGCACCATACGTTCGGGATCGCGGCTGAGCGGCCGCGCCGCGACGGCCGGGACAACGAGGAACGCCATCACCAGGAGAATGCCGACGATCTTCATGGCGACGGCGATGGCGACCGCGAGGAGCACGATGAATACGGTGCGGATCCTGTCGCGGTCGACGCCCTCCGCCTCCGCCAGCTCCTCGTGCACGGCCAGGCGCAGCAACGGCTGCCACATCCAGGCGACGGCGGCGAGCACGAGCGCCCCGCCCGCGAAGATGACGATCACGTCGGTCGACGTGACGGCGAAAACGTCACCGAACAGGAAGCCCGCGAGGTCGACCGGCGGGCCCTTCAGCATCGAGGTGGCGATCACGCCCGCGGCGAGGGCGGCGTGGTGCAGAAGGCCGAGGATGGAATCGAGGCCGACCACCTTCTGACGGCCGAACCAGAGCAGCAGCGCCGCTACGAGCAGCGCCACGGCCATGACGCCCCACGTTACGTCCATGTGCAGGGCGAGGCCGAGCGCCACGCCGATCAGACCCGCCTGCGCAACCGTCTCGCCGAAATAGGCAAGACGCTGCCAGACGACGAAGCAGCCCAGCGGCGCCGCCACGGCGGCAAGCCCCAATCCGGCGAGCAGCGCACGCAGGAAGAACGGCTCGAAGATCATGGCTTGTCCTGCCCGCGGCCGCCGGGCGAGCCGGATGGGTGAGGCATTCCGGCGAGGTCGTGGCTGTGATCGTGGTCGTGGCGGTAAACCGCGAATGCGTGCGCGGCCTGCGGCCCGAAAAGGCGCGCGTAGGAGGGGTGCTGCGCGACCGCCTCCGGCATGCCGGAGCAGCAGACGTGGTGATTGAGGCAGATCACGCGGTCGGACCGTGCCATCACGATGTGCAGGTCGTGGGAGACGAGCAGCACGCCGAACCCGGCTTCGTCGCGCAGACGGCCAATCAGGTTGTAGAGATCCGCTTCGCCGCTGTAATCGACGCCCTGCGCCGGCTCGTCGAGCACGAGCAGATTGGGCCGGCGCAGCAGCGCGCGCGCAAGCACGACGCGCTGCAACTCTCCGCCCGACAATTCGCCGATCTGCTGATGGCGCACGGAAGCGGCGTCCACCTGCTCCAGCATGGGTGTGATGCGCGCCTTGTCGCCCTCCATGCCGAGCGACAGAAAACGCTCCACGGTCATCGGGATGACGGCGTCGCTGTCGAAGCGCTGCGGGACATAGCCGATGCGCAGGTCCGCGCGGCGCTCAATTCGTCCGCGATCGGGCTTTTCGAGCCCGAGCAGCACGCGCACCAGCGTCGACTTACCCGCGCCATTGGGGCCGATGAGCGTGACGATCTCGCGGGGGGCAATGTCGAGGCTGACGTCGATCAGCTGGTCGCGGCCGCCGCGCGTGATGCCGAGCCCGCGCGCGGAGATGAGCGCATCGGTATTGAACGGCGCGCTGGCGTCGGCGCCGTGACTATGCATGCAGGCGCGCCCGGAGCCGTGACCGCACGGCACGGACGCCGCCGCGGCAACTCCCTCGCTCTGCGGCATGGGCGGTTCAATCCTTCTTGGACTGGCAGCTGCGGCACAGTCCGGAGACCTCGACGAATTTCACCCGCGGCTGGAACGAAACATCGCGCGCGAGCCGGTCGATGGTTTCGAAGATACCTTCCGAATCCACCTCCTGCACCGCATTGCATTTCTCGCACGAAAGGAAAATAGGCCGGCGGCCGGTGCGATGATCCATGCGCCGGCAGGCGAAAAACGCGTTCTTGCTCTCCAGCCGGTGGATGACACCCGCTTCAAGGAGCGCATCGATGGCGCGGTAGACGGAAATCGGTGCGAGGCGGGTGCCTTTTTCGGCCAGCTTGGCGAGGATGTCGTAGGCGCCGATGGAGGCGTGGGTGGCAGCAATTTCCTCAAAAACATCCTGGCGCAACTTGGTGAAGCGGAGGTTCTTTTCGGTAAACGCCTGGTTGGCTCTTTCGACGGCTTTTGCCAGCTTGCGCTCGGCCTGGGTGAGTGACAACGCTGCGTTTGGCTTGGTTGGGGCCTCGGTCATCGCTTCTTCCCAGGTGTTTTCTGTTTGTGCCACTGTATACCACAGTGAGGCGACGGCATAGGCTCGCGGAAACGGATCATAAACCTACCTAGGTATCATCCGCTTTTCCGCCAATATCATATGGTTCCTGACGTTCACCGGACAATGGAAGCCGGAAGCGTGCGCCAGTCTTGGGGCGCCACTTCGCAGCTCTCTGCGCGTATCAATTTTCGAGAGCCACAAGCCATACAGATGTCTTCGCAATCCGCGTATATCGTCGCGGCCCGCCGCACCGCCGTCGGCCGTATCGGAGGCCTGCATAGGAACAGGCGCATTGAGGAGCTGTGCGCGCCACTCGTCGGCGCTGTGCTCCATGACAGCGGCCTCGCGCCAGAAGCCATCGACGAATTGATCGTCGGCAACGCAACGCAGGGGGCGAACCCTGCGCGCCTGATCGCGCTCGCCGCCGGATTGCCCGAGACCGTGCCGGCCGCCACGATCGACCGGCAATGCGGCTCCGGCCTCGACGCCATTCTCGCCGCCGTGCGCGCGGTGACGCTGGGCGATGCGCAGGCGGTCGTCGCGGGCGGCGCTGAAGCCATCTCGACGGCGCCATGGCGCGTCGCCAAGCCGCGCAGTCTGCAACAGCTTCCCCGCTTTCTCAGCCCCGAGCCCGGATCGGGCGACGAGCGTGAGGGACCGGCGCACATCGAATCCAGCGAAGCGCTGGCGGCCCAGCTCGGCATCGGCCGCGCCGATCAGGATGCGTACGCGCTGCGCTCTCACCTCAAGGCGGAGCAGGCGCGTGAGACCAAACGCTTCGTCGGCGAGATCTTTCCGCTGCGTTCCAATGCCGAAGAAGCGCGCGACCAGAGCTCGGTCGCACCGGATTTCAAGGACCTGGCGCAACAGGCGCCTTACCTCCCGCCCGATGGCACGCTCACTCCGGGCAACACGGCGAGCCTTCACGACGGCGCCGCCGTGGCGATGGTCGTCTCCCAGGATGTATGGGCTTCGCTCGGTAAGCCACGGGGGCTGCGGTTTCTCGCACACGCGGCCCGCGGCGTTTCCCCCGACAACGAAGCGTCCGCTCCGATAGAGGCCATGCGCGCCCTTGCCCGGCGCTTCGATGGCTACAGCGCCGCCAATCTCGGCATCATCGAGATGAGCGAAACCTCGGCGGCCCAAGCGATTGCACTTGCCCGCAGTCTCGACATCGATGAGGAGCTGCTGAACCCGGACGGAGGCGCGCTGGCCCGCGGGCATCCATTCGGCGCCGCAAGCTCGGTGCTGGTCGCGCGGCTGTTCAACCGGCTCGCGCGCGGAGAAAACAAGGGCTCCGGCCTCGGCGTGGCGACGCTCGGCGTCGCGGGCGGCATGGGCCTCGCAACCCTTTTCGAAGCGGTCTGATCCCGCGGCTTCTGGCGGCCTCACGCTTCGGGTCCCAATTCGCTCCCCAACGGCACCGCGAGACACTGCACTCGGCTCCGCGGGCATGCGGCGCACCCTGCCGAACAGCAAAAACCTGCGCCTGTGCATGGGATCGCCGCATTCCTGCCGCGAAGTGGCCAGCAGCTGTGGTCATCGTGCACCGACGCGTGGCCTTTGCGCCGCTATGATGCAAAGGGTGTGCGGATCGTCCGGCAGCGGCCGGTTGAGCGGGAAATGCAGATGGACTTCAAACAGTCTCTCGATGCGGTATTGGCGAACCCGGCTGCGTACGCACGCAGCGTTCTTCTCGCCGTCCTCGTCATCGGCGCGCTGATCGCGCTGTTCAAGATCGGCCCGCGGCTCTGGCGCGTGATCGAAGACATCTTCTTCACCAACTGGCAGCTCGCCATGCTCGGGAGCGCGGCTCTCGCGCTGTCGCTCGCCGGCGGCTGGACGACATGGGACGGCATGACGAACTTCACCGGCGAGCCGGTGCTGTCGCTGATGTTCACCTTCGGCATCCACTGCGTGATGCTCATCGTCGCCTGGCTGATCGGCGAAAGCTTCGCCACGGGCATGAGCACGGTTGCACGCAGCGGCGTGGCGCGGGCAACGGTACCGCTCGTCATGGTGCTCATCGTCGGCGCCATTCTGCTGGCGGCGGGTGTCGGCATCTATCAATACAAATACGGCGTCAACGCCGACCACGTCATCCAGTCGCTGATCGCCGCCGGCGCGCTGTGCACGCTGCTCGCCCTCGTGACGGTGTTCGCGCGCACGGATGTCGTGGCGCCCTACGCGCAGGCACTGCGGATCATGGCGAAGAACTCCATGCTGTGGGTGATGTTCCTCGCCTGCATGGCAACCTCGGTGTTCTTCTCCTTCGACAGCCGCTTCAACGTTGTTTTCCCGCAGGAGCAACGCGAGCGCGTCTCGGAGCTGCGCGCGACCAACCAGGTTTCCGCCATCATTGCCGACATCGGCGCCACCATCGCCAGCGAGGAGCAGACGCAAACGGCGGCGCTGTTCCAAAGCGAAGGCTGGCACGCGTATGAAAGCCAGCTCGACCGTCTCGCGTCCGCCGCGCAAAGCTCGACCGGCGAGATCGAGAGGTATTTCAACGACCAGATCGAGGTCCGCAACCGCGCCATAAAGGAGCAGCAGGAGCGCATCACCACCGCGCAGAGCGGGCAGGCGGGCATCGCGGGCAAGAAGACCTCGCTGACCGACGAGCTGGCGCGCCTCGAAGGCGACCGGGCCACCCTTGCCGCCGACTATGCCTCCACCAAGAGCGAGCTCGACGCGCGCGCCAAGGCGATCGACGCCAAGCGCGTCGAAGCGATGGCGGAGAGCAAAGGCGTCGAGGGTACCCTGAAGGAGGGCCGCGGGCCGGTCTATCGCCAGCTGATGGGCGACCTTTCGAAAATGCAGGCGGCGTACAAGATTCAGGACGACCGCGTGAAGGATGCCAAGAAGCGGCTCGACACCGCAGAGACGAGGATTGCCCAGATCAAGCGGGAGCTGGCTTCGATCGATGGCGAGCTTGCAAAGTATAAGGGCGAGGAAGCGACCGCCGCGGAGCGCATCCGCATGGCGCAGGAGACGACCGGCGAGGATGCCAGCCAGCGCATCGATCCGGGCCGCGTGCTCCCGGCCTTCGAGACGGCGCGGGCGGAGTTCCGGCAGTCGCCCACCGCTGAACGCCTTGCCGCCGTGCAACAGCGCTGCGGACAGCTTTACAGTGCCATGTATGCGGCCGACGTCACGAAGGCGAAAGTCTCCGGCATCGACTGCGATCCCAAACAGGCGAGCGAAGCCGCAGCGGTGCTGTTCACGCTGCAGGCCGGCACGAAGGCGTTCAACGCCAACTGCGTCGGCGGCGACAAGCTGGCGGCTCAGCGCTCGACGGATGCGCTGTTCGGCTTCGCCGTGAAGTGCCTCTCGGACAGCGGACTTCCGAGCCAGAAGACCGACGAATTGCGCAGCACGATCGCGTTCGCCGAGATGAACCGCGATGACAAGGCGCACCGCTTCGTCGTCTCGTGGAACGCGTTCCAGGACGGCAACCGCCTCGCCTACCTGGCGCTTGCCATCGCGATCGGCATCGACTCGCTCATATTCATGACCGGTCTCTTCGGCGCCAACGCCGTGCGCTCGCCACTCGCTGACGTGCCGTCGAGCAAGGGGCGCAACTCGCAACAGCTCGAAGCCATCATCGAGAACGCCCTGCTGCCCGATACGCTCGACAACGCGCGCGCCACGCTCAACGCCATGCGGCCGATCACCAATGCCACCGGATTCATGGCGGAGGTGCGCCCGGAGCACCTGGAGCCGCACATGCGCCATCAGGTGATGGGCGTGCTCAATGCGGGCGCCACCATCAGCGCGGTGGAGTACGACACGGCCGCGGACCGCTACCTGGTGCGCGCGGAACTCTACGAGTTCCTCTCCATCGTCGCGAAACGCTCGTTCGAGGCGAACCGCGCGAACGTCGATCTTGCGGAGCTGGAGAAGATCGTCGGCGTGGCGCTCCTGCCGGACATCAACGCCAACGCCGACACGGTGCTGTCATACATGCACCCCATCGACGAGGACCGCGGCTTCACCGCCGAGATCAACCTCGGCGAGGTGCTGGACGAGCATCGGCGCACGGTGCGCTCCACGCTCAACGCCGGCGCCACGCTCGGCCGCGTGCAGCGGCGGAGCAAGGGCTCCGACGAATTCTGGATCCACCGCGACCTCTATAAGACCCTGGCGCGCATCCGCGCGCGCACGCTGATGACCGATGCCGGCGCGCCGCGCATCGGTCAGGCCGCGCAGGCGCCCGCTCTCGCGCATCAGCCGCCGGAGCGCTTCGGCGGCTCGCTGACCGAGCGGACGCGCGTCATCGCGCACCAGCCGGCCGTCGAGGAAGAAACCACATCCGAGCTGCGCGCCGGATATGTCACGAAGCTGCTCGCCGCACTCAACCTGAAGCCGGACGCGTGGGCGCGGGTGTCGGGAAGCGCGCACATGGCGGCCATTGCCGCCCACGAAGCGCTCACCCGCGCGCGCCGCTCGCAGCCAGCGCTCGATACGCTGCTTCGCGAGCGCGACGACGATGCGCGCCGCTCGTTCGACGAGGCCTATACGCTGATCCAGAACACGCTGCATCCGCAGGGCGCTGCGTGGGAGCGGCGGATGCTGGAGGACGCCTATCAGGAGCTCGACCAGCATTGGTCCGTGCTGATGCTGCTGCCGAACGGGCCCTACGAGCAGGTGCTGCGCGAAGCGGTCGAGCAGCTCGAACCCGATTCAGGCGGCGGTCAGCTTTCGGTGGAGCAGCAGTCTCTGCTCGAGATCGCGCGGGCGCTGCTCGATGCCTTCCAGGCCAACCCGCGGGCGGACGAGATGGCCTGGCGCCGCCTCAGCAACAGCATTGCGACGGCGCAGCATGCGCAGACGCACATCGCCGACAACGGCCATCAGTTCATGAACTGATACATACCGGCATCTGTCCGGATTCGGGCATGTCCGATTAAAGAGCGCCCCGCGCCGCTTCGTGCGATGCGGGGCGCACTGCATTTCAGCCACCGCGGCGACGCCATTTCGACATCGCGGGAGCCCGCTTCCGCCGCGCGGGGCGGCTAACTTGCACGCACATTTTCAGCCGAGGAGATATTGCGATGACGATGATCCGGCGCGCGGCGCTCGCCATTACGTTTGCCGCTTCGCTCAGTCTTTCAGTGCCGCTATCGGCAGCCGAGCTGAAACTCGAAGCGGATCTCGGGCAGAGGGTTCTCGCCGCTTCCAAGCCCGGGAACGTCTACCTGCGCCTCAGCCTCAAGAGCCTGGCCGGCGCCGCACGCAAAGACCGCGCGCCCATCAATGCGGCGATCGTCATCGACCGTTCCGGCTCCATGTCGGGTGAGCGCATAGCGGCGGCGCGCGAAGGCGCGCGCGTGGCTCTGAAACGCCTTTCGTCCGACGACCGCGTGGCGCTGATCGCTTACAACCACGGCGTCGAGGTGCTCAGCCCTTCTGCGCCGCTGAGAAGCTCACGCGACAAGCTGCTCAAGGTGATCGACGGCATCGAAGCCAGCGGCACCACTGCGCTCTATGCGGGCGTCAACGAAGGAGGGCGTCAGGTCGAGGCGTTCGTCTCCACCAACAACGTCAACCGCGTGATCCTGCTGTCGGACGGCCTCGCCAACGTCGGTCCCTCTACGCCGGCCGAGCTCGCGGAGCTGGGCCGCAAGCTTGCTTCCAAGGGCGTCTCCGTTTCCACCATCGGACTCGGCCTCGATTACAACGAGGACTTGATGCAGCGCCTCGCCGCCGCCTCGGACGGCAATCACGTGTTCGTCGAGCGGCCGAGCGACCTTGGGGAGATCTTCGACCGGGAATTCGGTGATGCGCTCTCGGTGTCGGTGCGCGACATCACCATCACCATCGAGTGTCGCGCCGGCTTCACGCCCAAGCGCATACTTGGCCGCGACGGCAACATCGCTGGGCAGAAAGTGACGCTGAAGCTCAACCAGCTTCAGGCCGAAAACGAGCGCTATGTCGTCGTGGAGCTGCAGGCGCCCGACAACCATCGCATAGGCGCCGCTGACGTGGCTGACGTTTCGATCACGTACGTCGATCTCGATAACGGCGCCCAATCGGCCCGCGCCGAAACACGGGCGGAGGTGCGCTTCTCCGACGACGCCAGGGAAATCGAAAGCGGCCTCAACAAGCCGGTGATGAGCCAGGTGACGGAGCAGATCGCCACGGAGAACAGCGAGCGGGCCGTCGAGCTGCGCGACAACGGCGACGTTGCCGGCGCACGCAAGGCGCTTGAGGACAACGCCGCGTATATCAAAAGCTCGCGCGACATCTATTCCAGCGGAAGCGCGCCCGCCTCGACGGGGGCGATCAAAGGCCTCAGCGAGCTGGAGAGCAAGAACCGCGCCGCCGCCAACAGTCTCGATTCCGGCGAATGGGAGCGCACACGCAAGGCGATGCGCTACGATCAGCACAAAGCGAAAGTGCAGCAGGCCTACTGACCGGGCAGCGAGTGCTGCAAGGTGGATAAACGCAGTGGCGCTCACGGCAAAGCGGCGCCACTGCCAGATTGAATGCAGCGGACGCTACGTCTGTTAACGGCGCTTAACCGACAGCGGCCGCGAGTCGCTCCATGGTACGGCAATCGAGCGATCGGAGCATGCTGCCATGCGTTGCTATTACCTCAGCGACTTGCATCTCGAACGGCAGGATTTTCACTGGACGCTGCCGCGGGGTGACGTGCTCGTCGTTGCAGGCGATCTGTGCAATGCGCGGTGCCTCGCGCCGGGGGGATCGGATTCTTACAGCACTCGCCAGCGAGATCGCGTGCTGAGATTCATCGATCGGGCGCAAACGAATTTCGCGCACGTCGTGCTCGTGCCCGGCAATCACGAGCACTACGATGGCGTGTTCGACACCACTGCTGCGCTGCTGAAACAGCACCTTCCGGGCGTCGCCGTTCTGGATGATGAAGCCGTTGCACTCGATGGCGTCAATTTTTTCGGCGCGACGCTCTGGACCGACTTCGAAGGCCGCAGCCAAGCGGCGATGGATCGCGTGCGCAGGCGCTGCGGAGAATTCTTCTTCGTGAAAAAAGAGCGGCGCGGCAACGACGGCACCGCCTCGCAGACAAGGTTTCAACCCGAGGATGCCTTGGCTGCGTTCGACAACGCATGGAACGTCCTGCAGCGCCATCTCGCGCAGCGCAAAGGCCCGACGGTGGTCATCACCCACCATGCACCGAGCCGGCTGGGACTGAATGGCGATCACGCGGGCAACGGGCTCGACGCCGCGTTCGCGAGCGATCTCGATACGCACATCGCCAGCCTGCACGGCGTTCCAGCGTGGATCCACGGGCACACGCACGTGCGCCGCACGTATCGCATCGGCGACACAACCCTGCGCACCAACTGCCGCGGCTTCGACGGCAAAGATGCGAGCGCGCGCGCCTTCCGGCCGGACGTCTATTTCGACATCGGCGGCTGACGTGCGCGTGCGCGCGGCGGTGCGATCAGGGCTGGAAGGGAACGACCTTCGCGCGCTGCTCGCCGAGGCCGTCAATGCGCAGCACGAGCTCGTCGCCGGCCTTCAGATATTCGCGCGGCTTGCGCGCGGAGCCGACGCCCGGAGGCGTACCGGTCGTCACGATGTCGCCCGGCTCCAGCACCATGAACTGGCTGATGTAAGAGAGAAGGTAGGGAATGGAGAAGATCATCGTCGACGTGGAACCGGTCTGCTTGCGTACGCCGTTGACATCGAGCGACATGGCGAGGTTCTGCACATCGGCGATCTCATCCGGCGTCGCCAGCCAGGGGCCCAGCGGGCCGAAGGTCTCGGCGGACTTGCCTTTCACCCACTGCCCGGCGCGCTGCACCTGGAAGCTGCGCTCGGAAACGTCATTGCACAGGCAGAAGCCCGCGATGTGCGCCATCGCGTCCTGCTCTTCGACGTAGCGGGCGCGGGAGCCGATCACGAAGGCGATCTCCACCTCCCAATCCATGTGGCTCGAGTTTTTCGGATAGATGATGTCGTCGTTGGGCCCGCAGATGCAGCTCGGCGCCTTGTTGAAGAGGATCGGCTCCTTCGGGATTTCCTGGCCCGTCTCCTTGGCGTGATCGACGTAATTGAGACCGATGGCGATGAAATTGCGCGTGCCGGCGACCGGAGCGCCGATGCGCGTTCCGGCGGGAACCTGCGGCAGGCTCGCCGGGTCGATCGCGCGCAGCTTGTCGAGCGCCGCCGGCGACAGGCTTTCTCCGGCAAAATCCGCCACATGGGCGGAGAGATCGCGGATGTTGCCCTGGCTATCGATAAGGCCCGGCTTCTCGCTGCCGGGTTGGCCAAAACGCACAAGCTTCATGGATCAGCGCTCGCAGATTGTGAGTGAATGACTGCAGGTGGGGTAGCTCGAAGTACTCGCTAACGCACTCCGCCTCGCACGGCAACTCGCCTCGTCGTAATCTAACGCTGCCTCAGCGCCTAGCAGTCCCCGGCAGGGGCATTCGCAATATTTGCAGAGCGTCGACCGTTCCTCGCATGTCGTGCCCGCATCGCACGTCGAACGCGCCGGCGGGCCGCGCTGAGCCGCGCCCGGGGTTGCGCGTGGCCCTGCAAGCCGCATCTCTGCCCGGAGCGGCAGCGACGCAGCGGGGAAACGATAGCGATGCGCGCTGGCCGTGCTTGAGGATGGCTTGCGCAAATCGGCTACCGTCGCGGCTGGTGCCGCGCTGCGCCATGGGTATCAAGAAGCGGCCACTCAATGCTCACTTGTATCATCCAATAATTCTTGTACTATCGCCGCCATGCGAAGCAAAGACGCCGTAGCCTGCCTGTCAGCGCTTGCGCACGACCAGCGTCTAGCGATCTTTCGACTGCTCGTGAAGGCAGGGCCGCCCGGCCTCCCCGCAGGCGAGATCGCGGAAGCGGTGGGCGCAACGCCGACTTCGGCGTCCTTCCATTTGAAAGAGCTCGACCGCGCCGGATTGATCCACGCGACGCGGGCCGGGCGTTACATCCGCTATGCCGTCCAGTTCGATGGCATGCGCCGGCTGCTCACGTTCCTCACGGAGGATTGCTGCCAAGGGCAGCGGGAGCTCTGCGGCCCGACCATCAAAAAAGTGCGCACGCCGTCTAAGAGCGGATCGAAATGACGATGCTCGCCTTAGCGCGTGCGCGAGCCGCGTCGCGGGTTCTTCCACCGAACGCCGGGCCTTTCCCGCAAAGGACGGCGAGGTCGTGCCAGAAAGGATAACGCTATGGGCAAGAACGGCACGGGCGAGTTGCACAACGTCATCGCCGACCATCTCCATATTCCGGCTGCCGACAAGCTCGCGGCGACGACCACGCACAAGCCGCGCATCCTGTTACTCTATGGTTCCGTGCGTTCTCGCTCCTACAGCCGTTTCCTCACCGAGGAGGCCGCGCGACTGCTCGAACACTTCGGGGCCGAGACGAAGCTCTTCGATCCCCACGGGCTGCCCTTACCCGACGATGCGCCCGACACGCACCCCAAGGTGCAGGAGCTGCGCGAGCTGATGGCGTGGTCCGAGGGGCAGGCCTGGTGCTCGCCCGAACGGCACGGCGCGATGAGCGGCGTCATGAAATCCATGATCGACTGGATTCCACTTTCAGCGGGCGCGATTCGTGCCACGCAGGGCAAGACCCTCGCCGTAATGCAGGTGAGCGGCGGATCGCAATCGTTCAACGCCGTAAACCAGATGCGCGTGCTCGGCCGCTGGATGCGGATGCTCACCATCCCCAACCAATCATCCGTAGCGAAAGCATTCCAGGAGTTCGACGACGATGGCCGCATGAAGCCCTCCTCCTACTACGACCGTCTGGTCGACGTGATGGAGGAGCTCGTGAAGTTTACGCTGCTGACACGCGATCGCGCGGCCTACCTCGTCGACCGCTACAGCGAGCGCAAGGAAAGCGCTGCGGAACTCTCCAAGCGCGTCAATCAGCGGTCGATCTAGGCAATTGCCGCAATCCGGCGCGGGCGCGATGCATCATGTGCTCCGGTTGGCCATTGTCGGAAACGACCGTTGGCGTAATGCCACACTCGTTTAAGGGAACACTCACCGCCACATCGGGTTGAGCAGTGTTCCAACAAAAGCGGAGTGGAAAATTGGCCAAGCGTAAAGGGAAGGGCCGCAACCAGTCGGTTCCGGCGCATCAGCCCAAATATGAAGGTCGCAATAATACGAAGCGCGGGAAGAAGGCCGGCACGGGCGCCGCTCATCGATCGGTTTGATGGTGCATCCGCCGGTAGCTGGCTTCCAGTGTCCAGCCCCACACCACGTGCGCAGCCAGCATCAACACGTTGCGGTTCGCGGGCTGCTCGGTAGCAGAGGGCAATGCCCCGATGATGGGTACCCACCCGAGATAGCTCGCGAGCCAGATTGCAAGGCCTTGCGTGACGCCGCTCGTCGGCGGCCTGCCCGACCGCTGCAATAACCCGTAGAGCGCACCGCAGGCTGCGCCGAATAGGACGTGCGCGGCATAGGCGCTCACCTGACCGAAGGGCGTATCCTCTGCGAGCGGGCGCGCGCGGCCACGTACGTGGTCCGTAATCAGGCGCGGCGGCAAGGGGTAGCGCTCCGAGCGCGGAAGCACGCGATGGGCCGCGACCATGAAAAGGCTCATGGCGCCGGTCGCGATGATTCCCGACACCAATCCATCCAGCGCATTTTTCATCCGGTAAGCCATGGAACTCCACGCGCGCGAACGCCGGTCGCGCGGGCGACCTGAGCGATGCAGACTGGCGACTGGACAATGCCTTGGCCTTCGTGGCCGTTCCGCCGGCGCCTCGTCACGGTTCGCGTAAATAGCGAACTGCCTCGCCGCGTGCCTCTTCCAGCGAAATCCCGGTGCGAGACATTGCGGTCTGCGGGGCGCTGCGGGGTGGATCGACAATCCCATGGCAAGCACGTCGGGATCGCTGGGGGCGGTGCCGCCGACGTGGATGCGGCTGTCGACGCTCCTCGGCGTGGAAAGATCGCTGATGTGCCGGTACCGGGGCCGTCCGCTCTACACCGCTGACAGCATCACCGGCGATCTCATCCGCGCGGGGATGCGGGTGAGGTCGAATTCCGGTGCGCCAGTTGCGCTGTACCGCAGAAGCGCGAGGGATTGTGTCGCCGCGTGCAGCGCTTCCATTGTCAGCCATTCGCCGGCGCAGCGATGTCCGATCCGATGCTCACCGCCGCCTTGCGGGATGAGACTGTAGGGATCGTCACGCCTGCCGATGAAGCGGTTGGGATCGAAGACCTGCGGGCGGGGCCAGATCCTCTCGTCGTTGTGGATGCCATATACGTCGAGGACCGTGAGCGTTTCCGCTGGAATGACGTGTCCGTTCCACTCCACGTCACGGCAGGCCTCGGCGCCGAGGAAGGGTGTGAAGGGACACACCCTGCGCACCTCGTTGATGAAGCGCTCGCGGACCGCTGCATCCTCGGCAACCTCTTCGCGCAGGCTCGGCATCCGATCCAGCATCAAGGCGGCGTATTCGATGAAGTAGGCTGCGGCCATGATGGGGCGGATGACATTAAGCAGCTCCACGGCGGCGGTGGCTTCGCCCAACGGCTGGCCGTCGCGCTCGCGATAGTGGGCGATTATAGTGATCGCCTTTTCGGGATGGGCCTCGATGGCACCGTTGCGGATGCCGCGAATGAGATCGCGTGCCCAGCGCTCGCTGCGGATGCGCGCAAGGCGCGCCTTCCAATAGCGTGGGCCTATTCCGCCAAAGCCGTCCACCATCGCGGCGAGGTCCGCGGCTCGCTGCGAGACTTCCTCGCGTGCAAGCGGAACGCCGGCAAACTCCTTCATCGCCCGAAACAGGATGAGCTGGGCGCGCTCGAAAACGGGAACCGTCTGCCCTCTCCACTCGCCCACGCCCTGGCGCCAATGCGGCTGCATGAGTTCGCGGATCGGGCCGAGCGTGTGCGGTCCCATGAAGGTGAGGAACATCGCCTTGCGTCTTATGTGCGGCGCGCCGTCGAGGCCGTGGATACCGCCTTCGCCCAGCAAGGTCTTCAGAACACGGCCGGGCGCGACACCACCGCGGCGAAACTGGTGGGTGTCGTAGAAGAGCTTCGCTGCACCCGGCCCGCCGATGCACACCGCCGAGCGGAACAACAGCCGGCAAGCGAACGCATCGGCGGCGAACCGCTTTCGGCGGTTGCCGATGAAGTTGTAACCTTCGAAAACGAGAGGCGCGGTGCTGTCAGGCCAGGGGTCCCGCGGCAGTGCGCGCACGTCGGCGGTAGCCGCCAGCGTCAAGCCAGACCGGCTGAAGCGCGCGGCTCCATCTCCCGATACTTGTCTGCGCTGTCGCGCGCCGCGATGGCGCCACGCGGAAATCCGCTGCGGTTGCTGTAATCTTTCGGAGTGCCGTTGCGGCGCTGCTGGGCGCTCATAGCCCGCGCCGTCAGCACATCGACGGCTGTAATCGCCGCGACCGCAAGAAACGCCGCCTTGGCATTCGTGCGTTGCCTTTGGCGCGGCGCATCGAACGCGGTTGCGAGGGTAACGAGGTCGAGGACATCACCACCGGCGCGGCTCCAAAGGCCCGCCGCCTTTTCCGTCGACAGGGTCATCACACCGGCGAGCATTTCGCGGGCGCCGAATGCCCGGATCAGCCCAACGCGGTTCTCGAGCCCCAGGGCGTTGGCGAGCCGGCGCCCGGCGAACAACTCGGCAAGTCCGAGGCCGATACTGAACCAGCCCAGCGCCTTGGCTGTCGAATGGAGAGCCGTCAAGGAGCCGGGGCCGCTTTCGATGATTTTTGGATCGCCCTCGGGGCGGACCGAAGCCAGGAGATTTGCCATCGTCAATTCCTCGCAGAGTGCGGTTCGGCTTGCTTGCGGTGCTGTTCGGCCAGCCATGCCGCCGGCGTGACGCTCGCGATCGCAGTCTGGATCTTGTTGTGCCATCCCGTGACCACATCGCCATCGCCGTGCATCATCGCGTCGAAGCCCTGGCGCGCGACGTCGGCGGGATCATCCTTTTTTGATTGGCCGAGCTTGGTGTCGAGAAGCCCCGCGCGGCGGAAAAATGCCGTTTCCGTTGCGCCGGGCATGAGGCAGGTAACGGTGACGCCGGTGTCCTTCAGCTCCGCGCGCAAGGCGAAGGAGAACGAATCGAGGAATGCCTTGCTCGCGTTGTAGACGGCGTGGAACGCTCCCGGCATGAACCCGGCGATCGATCCGGTGATCAGGATGCGGCCTTTCCCCCTTGCCCGCATGTCGCGGCTTACTCTCTGGATGAGATCGAGAGTGCCGGTGATGTTCGTGTCGATGACGTGCTTCACGGCAGCAAAGTTCTGATCGAGAAATCCGCCGGCGAGGCCGCGCCCTGCATTGGCCAGCAAAGCCGAAACCTCCCGGCCTGCGAGCACGGCATACAGCTTGTCCACGCCTTCGGGTGTGGCGAGGTCCGCCTCGACGGCCTCCACCGTAGCGCCGATGCGGCGAAACTCTTCCGCGGCCGTGGCGATCTCCGGCTCGTCCGCCGCCACGACGAGATCGTAACCGTGTTCGACGCAGCATCGGGCAAGCTCATATCCGATGCCCGTGGACGCGCCCGTCACGACCGCCAAGCCTCGTGAGGTCATGCCTCGTGGTGAAGCCATCTGATTGCTCCTCGAAGGGTTTGACTGACAACGGCTGGAGCGCGCGTCTGTTCCGCCGATCCGCAGATCGTTCGCGTACCCCGGGCAGAAGCGGTCAAGAGGCACGCGGGAAAAGAAAAAAAGCGCGTTCAGCATCGCCGCGATCACCCCGGGGACGTGCGCGCTGAGATCAGCCGAGGACGTGCGCGCTGAGAAGCTCCGTCTCAGCGCGCGGCAGGGAAGAATTCACAATTCAAACTGGCAGGCGTCCTCAACCGGAACGATCGCACCCCGGAGGAATTGCGTAAGCGCAGCATGGAGGATCGCGATATGAAGGCACTCGTTTGGCATGGCAAGGAAGACATCCGCTACGACACCGTATCCGATCCCGAAATCGAGGATGACCGGGATGCGATCATCAAGGTGACCAGTTGCGCCATTTGCGGCTCGGACCTGCATCTGTTTCACAACTTCATCCCTGCCATGATGCCCGGTGACATCATGGGCCACGAGATGATGGGCGAGGTCGTCGAGGTGGGCAAAGGCGTGAACGGCAATCTCAAGAAGGGCGATCGCATCGTCGTGCCGTTCACGATCTGGTGCGGCCAATGCGAGCAATGCAAGCGGGGTAATTATTCCGTCTGCGAGCGGACGAACCGCACCAAAGAACTCGCCGACAAGGTCTTCGGGCACGGGACGGCCGGGCTCTTCGGATACACGCATTTGACGGGTGGCTATCCCGGCGGCCAGGCGGAATATCTGCGGGTGCCCTATGCGGATACGACGCACGTCAAGGTCCCCGATGGTCTTTCCGATGAGCAGGTGCTGTTCCTCGGCGACATTCTCCCCACCGGCTGGCAGGCCGCGGCGCAATGCGACATCCAGCCAACGGATACCGTCGCCATCTGGGGGTGCGGGCCGGTCGGGCAGATGGCGATCCGCAGCGCCGTGCTGCTCGGCGCCAAGCAGGTCATCGCCATCGACAGACTGCCGGAGCGGCTCAGCATGGCGGAAGCGGGCGGTGCCATCACCATCGATTTCGACACGGAGAGCGTCGTCGAGCGGCTCAACGAATTGACCGGCGGCGTCGGTCCCGACAAGTGCATCGATGCGGTCGGACTCGAGTCGCACGTCTCCCTGGCTCAGCCCGATACGCTCTATGACCGGGCGAAGCAGATGATGATGATGGAGAGCGACCGGCCGCACGTGCTGCGCGAGATGATCTATGTCTGCCGGCCGGCGGGCGTGATCTCCATCCCCGGCGTATACGGAGGCCTTGTCGACAAGATCCCCATGGGCATTGCCATGAACAAAGGGCTGACCTTCCGCATGGGGCAGACCCATGTGAACCGCTGGACCGACGATCTGCTGAAACGCATCGAAGACGGAGAGATCGATCCTTCGTTCGTGATCACGCACTCGGTGTCGCTGTCGGAGGGCCCGGAGATGTATCGCGTGTTCCGCGACAAGCGCGATAGCTGCGTCAAGGTCGTGCTGAAGCCATAACGCAGCGGCGATCACGCGATCTGATCGAATGTGCACTGGCGCGGTGCCTTGTCGGGGCGCCACCGGATCAGTCGTGTTCCGTGCCGAAAGCGGTTGCCGGTCACGTGGTCGTAACTCACCTCGACAACGAGTTTCGGCTTCAACGGCTCCCATTCGGCGGAGCGGTCCGTCGTCCAGCGGCTCGGGCCGCCGGGTGCGTCGCCCGTGAAACCGGGGGGAGCGATCAGCTTCTCCAGCTTTGCCGTCAGCTCCGGCTTGTCGACGCTCGCGAGGCCCGACGTGAAACCGACGTGGTGGAGCAGCCCATCCTTGTCATAAAGTCCGAGGAGCAGCGAGCCGACGACTTTCTTTCCGCGCTCGTAGCGGAATCCGCCCACGACACAATCAGCCGTGCGGATGCGCTTCACCTTGAGCATCACGCGCTCGCCGAAGCGATAGGGCAAGTCGAGCTGCTTCGCGACGACGCCGTCGGTTCCGGCGTAGCCGTTCTTCAGCCAGCGCCGGGCTAGGCTGACGTCTTCGGTAGATTCACTCATCGATACGCCATCTTTGAATTTTCGCGCGATCCGCTGCAGCTCGGCTTGCCGTTTCGATAGCGGCAACTCATCGATCGGCAAGCCCTTCGCGCTCAGGAGCGTATCGAACACCACCAGGGTGGCAGGTGTCTCCTCCGAGAGCCTTTTGATGCGCGAAGCAGCAGGGTGCAGCCGCATCTGCAGGGCGTCAAAGGAGGCGACGCCATCGATCTCGATGCGCAGCTCGCCGTCGAGCGCGACGTTGGCCAATTTGATTTCGGACAACATTTTCACGACCTCGGGGAAGAAGCGCGCGAGCGGCTTGCCCGACTTGCCCTGCAGCTCCACGCCGGCGCCATCCTTCAGCGCGAGGCAGCGGAAGCCATCCCACTTGGGCTCGTAAAGCCAGCCGCCGCCCGTGGGGAGTTCGCCGACGGATTTTGCTTCCATGGGATAAATCGGTTTGCGCACGCCAGCCCTCGCATTCAGATGTTCACCGTCGATAGGCTGGCCAGCGGCCACACCATCGCTGGCATCGATGGCGGGAGCGAGTTGCGGGTTCGCGCGCCGCGCCGTTCTCAATGCGACGCGAAGAACGTTTCGGCGAGGTGAACTTTCTCCGGCCAAACGCCGTTGGAAGGAGAGAAGGAGCAGTGAAATGCGCATCACCGGAAACCGCAGCAGCAGAAAGCCGATGCAAAGGCGGTGGGTCGTGTTTCGGGTGGGAGATACCGCGCGCATGGGCCGGTTCACCACCGAGAGCGAAGCGCTTGCCGCTCTGAGCCGCTTTTCCATGGACCGCAGCCGCTACACGGTCGTCGAAGAGATTGCGCCCAAGCGCACCTGGGATTTCGAGGACAGCTGGATCGACGCGGTGACCTAGAACTAGAGCCGTACCTGGCAATATCTCGGCCCAGCACGGCGGGCGAGCGATGCCTGGTGTCCCTAGGCCGAACCGGCGGGTTCGACGAGAGTCGCACGCTGTCCAAAGCGAATACTGGGGAGAGTCGAGAACGACGTCCGACCGCTGAGCCGCGCGCAGGGTGGGCGTGGCAGCTGTGCGCAAACTAAAGAGTGGCGGAGAGGGTGGGATTTGAACCCACGATACCCTTGCGAGTATGCCGCATTTCGAGTGCGGTGCTTTCAGCCACTCAGCCACCTCTCCCGCTCCGAACGTCGGTATCGTGCGCCGCGGACGTGACGTCGGCGGGGTGCCCGAAGCTCGGAACGGTGCTCTTAAGAGAAACGCCCGGACCTGACAAGCCTCTAAGGTGGATGGAGCCACAATGGTCTCATGCACCGGGAGGCCGGGAGTATTCGCCGGGAGTCAGGAGGGCGGTGCACCGCAGTCAGGGCATGACGGTCGACGGCACCCGCGCCTGCAGCGACGACGACCGGCTCAACTCTCCTCGATAGCTCACAGGCGCCGACAGCCATCGAAGGCGCGTCAGCTACCCGGCTCGATGTAGATTTCTCCGTCGCGCACGATGGCGACATAACTGTCGGAATCGCTGAGAATCTGCATGAACTCGGCCATCGGAACCTCCATCGGGCTGATGGGATGACGGTAGCGCTGGAGCGCGGCAGCGGCTGTTCCGGAAGAAACAGTCAAAAGCGCTAATAGGCGTCGCGTCCGGGGATTGCGGGGATAAGCCCCCTCTGCAACTGTTCGCGCCAGGGCCCGCGCCCACAGAATGCCCCAGTCGCATTCGTGGAGGGCACCAATGTTGAATACGCAATCACTTGAATGGCTGATGGCCTGCGAGCGTCTCAAGGATCAGGCCGCTGCCATCGAGAATGAGGGCGAAACGATCCTGCTTGCTTTCGAACACCTGCACCGCGAGCCCACGGCCGCAGAGCGGGACGCGCGCCGCAAGGCGTATCTGGAAAACCGGGCACGCCTTCACGCCGTGCATGACGAGCTCGAGGCCATCAATGCGCGGCTTGGCATAGAGGCGCACTAGACGGCGCCCCCGATCGAATTATTACCCCCAGCGCGTCCTTTACGCGGCATTTCCCCGGTGAAATGCCGCGTTTTTTATTCCAACAATTTAAGCCCTGATCAGGCCATCGGCGCGCCGACAAGGCCCCAGACTTCGCCGAGCACATTGCCGAACAGGAAGGCGGTCCAAAGATAAAGGCCGACACCGGCCCACCAGTGGCGATCGCGCGAACGCGCCATGCTTCCAACCTTGTCGAAGCATGCCGATGCATACCCCGATGCGACTAGCTTCAATGCCTCAGCCATTGCGGCCCCCTTCCAATTCCAATGCAAATCAAAGTCTCAGCTATCCATGGTTAACGCATTGCAAATACGTGCTTTGTTTGTGCCCGGCAATCCGCTTCTTGCGGTGCATATGCGAGGTTTTGCGGCTGGGGCGCCGGCGGCAGGCGCGATTTGCGAAATGCACAGTTTCGCGTGCCCATGTGCATAGCGTGCAAAACACGACGGCATGCATTGGTTGGCCGCCTTCCTACGTGTTACCAAATTGGCATCGCCGCTCGGATGTAAGAGGTGGTAAATTGAAAGCGTATTGTCTTGTTTTTGCATTTGTCCTGGGAGCGATCCCGGCAGTAGCCGATGAATTGCCGCAAACTCGTAATGCGTGGCGTGCAACCGAGGGAAACCTGGCACAGCCTGGTAGTTTTCACTGGACCGTAGAAGGGGATGCGGAGGGTGCCACGCGCCCAGCCGCGACGGGGCCGCAGGCCCGCAACGATGCGCCGGCGCGAGCTGCCCTGGCGCAGATGCGTGCGGAAACGGCGCGCATCATGGACGAGGCGAAGCGCACCTCCGCGAAGGTGGCGCGCATCCGCTATGACCTGCACGTGAAATGCGTCGTGCAGCAGGTGGAGACGGAGAAGCCCGACCCGCTCGCCAACGTCTCCATGCCGTGGATCTGGAGCTCGCTGCGCGAAGCCGACGAGCCCGACAGCGCCACCATCGAGGTTTGCGAGGTCGATTATTCGCAGAGGGTACGCGCGCAGGCCGGCGAAGAGCCGAAAATGCGCGACTATGCGGTTTCATTTCCCGTGGAATGAAACATCGCAATCCCTTTGGTCTCTCGGGATTGCGACGTGAGAAGCGCGCCGGGGCCTTGCGGGGTGCTCCGGCGCGCTGCGCATTTCAGCGCTTTGGCCAGCGCCGAGTACCGCTGGCGATCGAACCGGCGAGGCGGCCATCCGCCGAGAGCGCCGCTCCAGCGGCGCGGTAAAGGGGCGTTCAGCTCCGGGGCCGGCGCCGTGCCCAGTAGATGGCGAAGATGCCCATCCACAATAGGAGCGCCACGACGTCCAGCAGCGTCGACAGCTCCTGGACGACGCGCTGCCAGGGCTGATCGGGAGCGCCCAGCCAGATGGCCGCGCTCGCAATGACGCCGGCCACAAGGCATAGGCCCGTCATCCCCCAGATCATGCGTACGGCGCGGCGCGTCATTCGTTCATCATAGCGTGGCGGGGGCCGGTGCGCGAGTACGGCCGCGCATCACGGTGGATTGCGAATTGCGGTGTGCTGCCCGTGCCGCGCCTGGCCAACGGTCAGGAAAGATTGACGCGGAGCAGCCGCGGCGCGAGCCCGGCGGTCCTTGGGGAGAGGTATTGCTTCCGCGGCAGCGCTACGGGAAAGCGCCAATGCTAACGGCGCGCTGCCGGCCGGCGGGGACGGCGGTCTTACCTTTAAGCTCCGTCACGCCAGGGGCTCCATCTCCGGTCGGTATCGCCGCCACCGACGCGCCCATATCGCCGCAACCAGTGTGCCGGGCGCCTCCGCAGACATACGTGTTCCGGAAGGAACAGCGGCGCGCGGCTCGTTTCTCTAGGACTCCTCCATAGGCCGTTCGCAGCATCGGTCTTACAGGGAGAGTCACATGAGTATCGCCGACACACCACAGCCCACCGTGAAGCCCGCTCCACTTTCGGCATGTCGTTCGGGCCTGCCGCGCGGGGAGCGCGGCGCGACGTCCTCCGACGAATTCGAACCTTCCGGCGCGGGCGAGCGCGAGCGGCGCCCCAAGGTTTCACGGCCGTCCGATACGCCGGACGGCTTTGATTTTCACCTCGCCGTCTACGCGATTTTCTGAACAACGGCCGCGATGGACATCGCACGCCAGCACCGGAGGACCACCCAATGAACATCATGCCGCACGCGATGAACCGTCTACGCGCCAAGCTGGATCGCGATCTCGTCGCAGCCCCTTTCTCGTCCCTCCCCGAATACAAGTCGATCAACTACCATCAAAATCTCGCGAATATGCTCGGCATCGAGAACCCTTTCTTTCGCTCGACGGAAGGACTGCAGGGCCGGCACACGCTGATCGACGGCAAGCCGGTGCTCAATTTCGCCTGGTGCGACTATCTCGGACTGAGCCGGCATCCGGATCTCATCGCGGCGGCGAAAGCGGCGATCGACAGCTACGGCACGTCCGTCTCGGCAAGCCGCATGGTCTCGGGCGATACGCCGCTGCACCGCGAGCTGGAAGCGGAGATTGCCGCGACGATCGGTGTCGACGCTGCGCTGGCATTCGTCTCGGGCCACGCGGCGAACGTTTCGACGATCGGCACCATCATGGGTCCCGAGGATCTCATCGTGCACGACGAATTCGTGCACAATAGCGCCGTCGTCGGCATGCGTCTTTCCGGTGCGACGGCCAAGGCGTTCAAGCATAATCGTCTCGATACGCTGGAGAAGATCCTGCGCGAAGAGCGCGCCAACTATAAGAACGCGCTGATTGTGATCGAAGGTCTCTACTCGACCGAAGGCGACACGCCCGATCTGGCGCGCATCATCGAGCTGAAGGAGCGTTACGGCGCCTGGCTGATGGTGGACGATGCACACGGCTGCGGCGTGCTCGGGAGAACCGGCGCCGGTCTTGCCGAATACTGCGGCATTGCCGGCGACAAGGTCGATATCTGGATGGGCACGCTCAGCAAAGCGTATGCCTCGTGCGGCGGCTATATCGCCGGAAGCCGCGATCTGATCGACACGCTGCGCTACGCGGCTCCGGGCTTCGTGTTCTCAGTGGGCCTGCCGCCGAGCATGACGGCGGCGGCACTCACCGCCCTGCGCGTCGTGAAGCGCGAGCCGGAGCGCGTTGCGCGCCTGCATGCGAACGGAACGATGTTTCTGCGAGAAGCGAAGGCGCGCGGGCTCGATACGGGGCGGGCCGTCGGTATCGGCATGGTGCCGGTAATGGTGGGCGCAACGACACGCGCCGCCAAGGCGGTTTCGCAGGTGCTGAAGCGCGGCATCAACGCATCGCTGATCATGTCGCCCGGTGTGCCGGTGAATGCGGCGCGGTTACGCTTTTTTCTCACCAGCGAGTTCACGCCGCAGGAGATCACGCATGCCCTCGATGTCACGAAGGAAGTGCTCGTGCGCTAGACCATGGTCGCCTCGGGCCTGATGAGCCCGGGCGTTCGTCCGCCCGTCACCGGGTATCGAGCACAAGCGGCGCCGTGGCGGGCGCTGCCGTGCGGCCGGCCGGCTCATAGCCTCGCGCGGCGAGCCGTCCTTCGCGCGCATCGGCGACCATTGCGAGCCGCGTGTTCCAATTGAGGATCGGCGGCGTCAGCCATGCGAAGTGCCCATCGAGCTCCATCGGCACGCGGTGCATCTGGCAGGCCCGGCCCGGACTGTCGTTGCCGCGGGAAAGACCCTTCCATCCGGGCGTCTGCCAGTGGTTGGCCGCCGTATTGCCACCTTCGTGCACACGTGCGTCCGCCTCGGTGCGCTCGATCACGGCGGTCTCGTTCGGCCCCAGGCCCGCGATGGAAAAGATGGCTGGCGTCGAGATGGGCCGCTCCATCAGCATGCGTTTGGCGGCGGTGAATGTCCCAGCGGTCTCGAACACCTCGCGGAGCAGATGGGCCGGCGCCGGGTGCACCGTGCGCCACACGCGGCCGCGGCCCACCGCCCAATCGAGATGGAAGATGCCGAACGGGGCGCGCATCGGCGCCTGATTGAGAGCGGCGGAAAACCGGCCCGGCGCCATCGCCTGCAGCACGCCGGTATATCCAGGCCACGTCAGCGCGACGAACGGTCCCGCCGGCCCCGCCACGCGGGCAGCGATGACATAGCGGCCAAGCCCGCCCGTGACCCAATCGAGCACGCGCACCAGCCGCGCGCCGCGGCCGTCCGGCGATGGTCCGACGCGGCAGGTGCAGCCCCACTCGTAGTTGACCGAAAGGAAATAGACGCCCGGGCGTGCGAGCTGTGCAGCGATGGCGTCGATCTCGCCGAGGTGGATGCTGCCCTGCTTGACGAGCCAGCGGCGGGAGACGGCATCGAGCACCCGCAGCAGGCGGGGTGAGACGCCGGCCGTCGCGCAATCCATCAGAGCGCGGGCGCGCGGCTCCTGAAGCGCCAGGGTCTGGAGCGGAAATGCGGCGCCGGTTTCAACAACCGGTATGGGCGGGAACTCGGCGTTCGGGGCTTCGCGCTGCATCGGCCTATAGCGTGCGTTAGAGGGAGGCACGCATCAATGTGGGCGCGCGGGTGCGCGATTGCACGCCATGGGGTCGCCTCACCCTACTTGTACATGCCCTCGCGCAAATTGATGCCGTACTCGAGATTGGCCTTCAGGGCGCACAGCATCTGGCTCCATCCCTGGCAGTTGCCGTAGGAGGCCGTGAGCCCGCCGGGTGTGGAGCGCCAGCCTTCCTCCGTGATCGAAACCAGCGTGCGCCCTTCCTCGAGCGGCTCGAAGGTCATCGTGACGGTCGTCATGTAGCCGGGGGCTGCGCTCTGCGGCTCGCCTTCGGTCGAGCCCTCGCTGGCCGCCCAGCGCAGGACGATCCTGCGGTTCGGCTCCACCTCGACCACCTCGACGGGAAAGGCACCGGGAAAATCGTGGAAGTCCCACGTGACGGTGGCACCGGTCTCAAGCCGGCCCTTGGCGCCGCCGGTGGTGAAATAGCGCGACAGCTGCTCCGGATTGGCGACCGCCTCGAATACCTCTTCCACCGGCTTGGCGATGCGGGCTGATACGCTGAACTTGAGCTCCATTGGGTGTCTCCCTTGCGATCCTGAAATTATGTTATAGATTTATAACATGTCAATCGCAGAAGAAGACGACCGGGTTTTCAAGGCGTTGGCCGCATCCACGCGCCGGGAGATCCTCGATGCGCTGCGCGATCATCCGCAGACGACCGGCGAGCTGTGCGGCCGTTTTCCCGCACGCGACCGCTGCACCGTGATGCAGCATTTGAAAATTCTGGAAGCGGCGGACCTGGTGATCGTGCAGCGCCGCGGCCGGGAGCGCTGGAACCACCTTAACCCGCTGCCGATCAAGCACCTTTACGATCGCTGGATCGGGTCCTATGCCACCCATGCGGTGGATCTGCTCAGCCGGCTCCAGCGCGATCTGGAAGACCCGCAGCGGTAGTGCGCGGATCGGGCAAATTGCGACGCGACGATGGCCGCTTCCAATTGACAAGTCGCGGGCATTCGAGGATAAACCCGCCTTCTCGCGCCCCCTTCAACCGGGGCGCGCAATGCGCTGCCCGAGGCCTGTTCGCCCCGATTTCCGGAGGCGATCTCATAAAGACCGCAGCTAGCCTGCGGCGCCATAGGGCGCGGAGAACGCTGAAGGAATAGCCATGTACGCTGTCATCAAGACGGGCGGCAAGCAGTATCGTGTTGCTGCTGACGACGTCATCACCATCGAGAAGATTGCCGGTGAAGCCGGCGCGCAGGTCGAGTTCGGCGAAGTGCTGCTGATCGGCGGCGACAGCCCCAAAATCGGCACCCCGCTGGTCTCCGGCGCGAAGGTCGTTGCCGAGTTCATCGAAGAGACGCGCGGCCCGAAGGTCATCGCCTTCAAGAAGCGCCGCCGCAAGAATTCCCGCCGCAAGCGCGGCCACCGCCAGGACCTCGTCAAGGTCCGCATCAAGAGCATTGTCGGCGCCTAAGGCAGCCGCCCGAGATTGAGGATCTGATCGATGGCACAAAAAAAGGCAGGCGGCTCGTCCAAGAACGGCCGCGACTCACATTCCAAGCGCCTCGGCGTGAAGCGCTTCGGCGGTGAGCACGTCATTCCCGGCAACATCCTGGTCCGCCAGCGCGGCACCCAGTGGCACCCGGGATCGGGCGTCGGCATGGGCACGGATCATACGATCTTCGCCGTTGTCGAAGGCGCTGTGGAGTTCAACACCAAGCGCAACGGCCGCGTCTATGTGTCGGTACGCACCCGCGCGGCGGAAGCTGCCGAGTAACGGGGCGAAGCTCGCTTGAGATTTGGAGGGGGATGTCCCGCGGCGTCCCCCTTTTTCATGACCGGCTTTTCTCGACGGACCGGGTCCCGGCCCCGCCGATGCGCGAACGGAGCGCGCCGCGTATGCGCTCGCCACGACTGACCTACCGTCCCATAGAGCCCCGCGATGCAGGGCGTATCGCCATGCTCGCCGGCGACTGGGACATCGCGCGCATGACGTCCCGCATTCCACACCCCTACACCATCGTCGATGCCGACCTCTGGATCGCTTCGATCGACGAGGACGAATTCGTCCGCGCGATCCTGCTCGGCGGGGAGCTCATCGGGGCCGTCGGCTATATCCGGCGCGAGCCGAAGCTGGCGGAGATCGGCTACTGGATCGGCAAACCCTGGTGGGGGAACGGATACGCGACGGAGGCGGCGCGCATGCTCGTCGAGCATTGCTTTCAGGAAGCGGGCTTCGAGCAGCTGACGTGCGGACACTTTGTCGATAATGCCGGCTCGGCGCGCGTTATCCGCAAACTGGGATTCCGTCCCATCGGCACGGGTGCACAGTGGTGCGAGGCGCGCAATTGTGAGGTGGAAACGGTAAGGTATGCGCGCGGTCGCCCGCTGCTCGACCGCTGGCGGAGCTTCATGCGATGAAATTTCTCGACCAGGCAAAGATCTATATTGCTTCCGGCGCCGGCGGTGACGGCTCGCTCTCGTTCCGGCGCGAGAAGTTCATCGAATTCGGCGGGCCCGATGGCGGCGACGGCGGCAAGGGCGGCGATGTGTGGGCCGTGTGCGTCGACAATCTCAACACGCTCATCGACTACCGCTATCAGCAGCACTTCAAGGCGAAGAAGGGCGGACACGGCGCCGGCCGCAATCGCGCCGGCGCGAACGGCGAGGATTGCATCATCAAGGTGCCGCCGGGAACGCAGATCTTTGCCGAAGACCAAGAGACGCTGCTCGCCGATCTCGAAAAGCCCGGCGACAGGGCGCTGCTTGCGCGCGGCGGGAACGGCGGCTTTGGCAACGCGCATTTCAAATCCTCGACCAATCAGGCGCCGCGGCGCGTCAATCCCGGTCTGCCGGGTGAAGAGCTTACGATCTGGCTGCGGCTCAAGCTGATCGCCGATGCGGGCGTGATCGGCATGCCGAATGCGGGCAAGTCGACGTTCCTCGCGGCATCGAGCGCGGCGAAGCCGAAGATCGCCGCCTATCCCTTCACGACGCTGCACCCCAACCTCGGTGTCGTGCGGGTGGGTGATGTCGACTTCGTGCTCGCGGATATTCCCGGTCTCATCGAAGGCGCGAGCGAAGGCGCCGGCATCGGCACGCGGTTCCTCGGGCACGTTGAACGCACGAAAGTCATGCTTCACCTCGTCGATGCGACGGAGGAAGACGTCGCGACCGCCTACCGCACCGTGCGCCGCGAGCTGAAAGCCTATGGCGGGGGCCTCGATAAGAAGAAAGAAATCGTCGCGCTTTCGAAGTGCGATGCCGTCGACAAGGAAACGCTCGAGGAGCGTTTCGAGGCACTGAAGCGGGTGGCGAAGAAGAAGCCGCTCGTGCTTTCGGCGGTTTCGGGCGAAGGCGTACGCGAGGCGCTGTTCGCGTTGGCGCGCGAGATTAACCGCGCGAAGAAAGAGGATGCGGCAGCGTCCGAGGCGCCGAAGGAATCGTGGCGGCCTTAAGCCTTTTGGCTGGCGAAACGCCGCATCCGGTGCATAACGTTTCCACCGCGCTCAAACGGGTTGCAGCGGGCAACCTTTGCCGTACGGACACGTTGTCCGATTGGTTGCACATCCGCTCTGTTAACGAAGCGCTCACCGCTCCCGCAAACGCCACTGTTGAAACCGCCGATTGTTCGGATACGGATTGTAGCCAGCGGGAGGGGCCCAAGCAGCGCAGCAGGATCAGAGCGATTGCTGAAGCGGAGTACCGCGTTCATAACCCTGCCGATCGCGGCACTCGCTGCCGCGTCGCTGGGTGTCGTGCTTGCCTCGCTGATCATCGGCGCGAGCGAGACGGACACCATTGCACTTGCGCGCCAGCGCGAGACCATAGAGCACGCGATCTCGCAGCACGGCCGCTCGCTCGCGCGTGAATTGCGCGCCCAGACGATCTGGGGCGAAGCCTACGAAAAGACGCAAGCGGGCGACAACGCATGGATGCGCGCCTTCTACGGCGAATATCTCGGCCATCTGCTTGGCTATGATCGCATCTATGTGCTCGATTCCAACAACAAGCCTGTGTTCGCGTATTCCTCGAACGGCAACCCGAACCTCAACGCCGCAGATGTCGCGGTCGAGCTCGACGACCTCATCCGCGCGGCACGCAATCCACAGTCGATGCCCGACTACGATCCCGTCGTCACGGAGATTCCGATGGCGAACGGGCATGTCGAGCGCCACGTCGCCGTGGTCGACGCGCGGTCCGTCGGGGACCATCCGTCGACGGTGGTGGTGTCAACCATCCTGCCTGACCGCGGCCATCCCAAACCGCCCGACGCGCTGCCGATGCTGCTCGTCGGCGTCGACTACATCGACAAAGAATTTACGCGCCAGCTCGGTGAGAACTTCGGCTTTCGCGACTTGCAGTGGGTGACGCATGGAACACCCGCGGGCGATACGAACGATGTCATCAGGGCGCGCAACGGTGAACCGGTCGGCACGCTCGTCTGGCGCAAGGACCAGCCGGGCCTCGAGTTCATTCGTCACGTGGCGCCTGGGCTCGGCCTGTCGCTCGTCCTCGTAGGGCTGCTGACATACCTCCTGATCATGTGGGGGCGCCGGCAGATCAAGCGCATTCTCGACAGCGAAGAAAACGCAAAGCTTGCGGCGCGCACCGATAGCCTCACCGCATTGCCGAACCGTATCGCCAGGCGCGAACGGCTACCGCGCATGCTTGCCGACGCGCAGGGAAACGACCAATCGGTAGCGGTGCTGGCCATCGACATCGACGACTTCAAGGCGATCAACGAAGCGTTCGGGACGACGGTCGGCGACGCGGTGCTCGTTGCGTGCGCGCAGCGGCTCGACCAGCTTCGTCCGCCGGGGGCGTTCATCGCACGTCCCGAGGGCGACCATTTCACAGTGCTGGCGCCCGGGCTCGATGCAGAGGCGGCGCGCGAATTTGGCGAAGACGTGATTACGGCACTTGCCGAGCCGTTCGATCTGCCGGGGGGCACGCGCGTCTTCGCCACGGCATCGGTGGGATACGCCATCAGCCCGACCGACGGGCGCACGGGAGACGATCTTTTGCGGCGCGCCGAACTCGCCGTGGAGCGGGCGAAAGACCAAGCGGGTAAAATCGCTGTCGCCTTCGCGCCGGAAATGGATGCGGAAGCCACCTACCGATATATGCTGGAGCTCGCCCTGCGCAACGCGGTGGCGGACGGCGCGATCAGCGTCTTCTATCAGCCGTTGATGGACGCCTCGGGCAGCATCGTCGTCGGCGTGGAGGCCCTCGCGCGGTGGACAGATCCGACATTCGGTCCGGTCTCGCCCGACATCTTCATTCCGCTGGCCGAAGAGACGGGTCTCATCCAGAACCTCGGCGCGCTGGTGCTGCGCCGCGCGGTGGAGGATGGCAAGGCGTGGCCGAACGTCAATGTCGCCGTCAACGTCTCCGCCTCCCAGATTCACCATGGCGACGTCGTGGAGGTGGTGCGCGAGGTTCTGGAGGAAAGCGAGTTTCCGGCTCAGCATCTGGAGATCGAGATAACGGAGAGCGTGCTTCTGGCCGACGAGAGGCGCGCCAACGAGCAAATGCGCGGACTGCAGGCGCTCGGGGTGAAGGTGGCGCTGGACGATTTCGGCACCGGCTATTCCGGCCTGCAGTACCTGCGCCGCTTCGGATTCGACAAACTGAAGATCGACCGCAGCTTCATCGACGGCGCGGGCGAGCCGCAGGACAATTCGATCGTTCTCGCCTCGATCATCAAGCTCGGTCAGGATCTTTCGCTGACGATTACCGCGGAGGGCGTAGAAACCGTTCAGCAGCAGCGCTGGTTGCAGCAGTCGGGCTGCCATCAACTCCAGGGCTACCTCTTCTCGCGCCCTATCCCGGCCGACCAGATGACGGCATTCATCGCCGCCCACACGCGCCATAACGCGGTCGCGAGCTGACGGCGCTTGCGTCGCACGGGCCGTGGCTGCACTTTCCCCCGTCGCCTGTCTCTACTAAGCATGCGGCGGGCGGAAAAATAAGGACATCAGCACAGCATGGGCACCCAGTACGACGTGATCGTCATAGGCGCGGGCCTTGGCGGTCTCACCGCCGCGGCGAGCCTCGCGCAGGATGGGTGCCGGGTGCTGCTCATCGAACGCAACTACGGCGTCGGCGGCGCCGCCTCCACCTACAAGGCGGGGGATCTCGTCGTCGAGGCCTCGCTGCACGAGACCGCGAGCCCGGAGGATCCGACGGATCCCAAGTACGAGGTGCTGGGCAAGATCGGCGTGCGCGACAAGGTCGTGTGGGTGCCTACCGGGTCGGTGTACGAGGCGCGCGGGGGCCCGCTCGAGGTGCCCTTCGTGCTGCCGGAGGGGTTTGGTGCGGCGCGGGATGCTCTGATCGAGCGCTTTCCCGAGCTGCGCGCAGGGATCATCGATCTCATCCATGACATGGAGCACATCGCGACGGGGCTCGGTGCGCTCAGCCGGGGCTGGGCGGCATTCGATAATCCGCTCGCCGGGCTGACCTCGATCGCCAAGCTCCTGCCCGTCATGACCGGCTGGCGCCGCTCGGTATCGGACCAGCTCGCGCGTGCATTCGGTGACGATGAAGCCGCGAAATGCGCGGTCGCCGCCAACCTTCTCTACTGGCACGATGATCCCGACGCTCTGTGGTGGATTCTCTTTGCGGTGGCGCAGGGCGGCTATATCGGATCGGGCGGACGCTTCATCCAGGGCGGATCGCAGCGCCTCAGCAATGCCATTGCCAAAGCGATGCGAAATGCCGGCGGCGAGTTGCTTCTGCGTCGTACGGTCACCGAAATTCTGCTGGACGCGCGCGGCCAGCCGGTGGGCGTGGTGCATGAAGGCAAGCAGGGCGGAGATCGCGTGGAAGCGCGCGCGCCGGTCATCATCAGCGGCGCGGCCCCTTCGCACACGGCGCGCATGCTGCCGCCCGAGAAGCGCGGCGCGTTCTTCGCACCCTATGCTGAAACGCCGCTGTCGATCTCGCTTTTCTCGGTGACGTTCGGTATGCGCCGGCCGGCGGCACACTTCGGGCTCAGCTCGTATGCGACGATGCTGCTGCCCGAGTGGATGCGAACGCTTTCCCATTACAAGCGTGGCGCCGATGTGCTGGCCGGAGCGCCGGGCGAGGCGATGCCGCCGCTCGCCGTCGTCAATTATTCCGCCGTCGACAGCGGGCTCGGCGGGCCGCCCTATCCGGTGTCCGTCGTGGGCGTCGACCGCATCGCCAACTGGCAGGGGCTCGATGCGCAATCCTACGAAGCGAAGCGCACAGCCTGGGGCAAGGCCCTCATCGCCGCGGTCGACCGCACCTATCCGGGATTTGCCGACGCGGTCGAAACGACCGTGTTCAACACGGCAAGCTCGATCGAAAGCTATCTCGGCACGCCGCAGGGTGCCGTCTATGGTTTTGCGCCCCTGACGCCCACCGGCTCGATCCGGCACGGCTGGGGACGCTCTCCGCGCACGCCGATCAAGGGCTTGCTGCTCGCTTCGGCCTATGCCGGCTGCGGGGGCTATACCGGCGCCATACTGGGCGGCGCGATGGCGGCGCGGCAGGCACTCGGTGCCCTCCCGGTTAGCGAAAAATAGGCAGTTGCCGTGCTACTGCCCGCGCGAAACCTCATCTGACACCGCGGGGCAGGAAAAATGGCTGAGACACGTGGACTGCGCTCGACGCTCCATCAGAGCTGGGGCTGGCTCTTGGCGCTTGGCATCGTCCTCATTCTGTTCGGATTCCTGATCCTCACGACGCCGATGGGCGTCGTCACTGCCTCGCTGACGACCGAAATCTGGATCGCGGCGGCGATGGTTGCGGCGGGTGTTCTGCAACTGATGCACGGGGTGCGCTCGGGAAACTGGAGCCGCGCCGCATGGCAGATGCTGGGTGGGGCGATATTCATCGCCGGCGGCATCATGATCTTCCTCTATCCGACGCTCGGCC
>JBIQJE010000029.1:0-32902 GCA_044507625.1 Hyphomicrobiaceae bacterium
GAGCGGCGGAATCATAATCCGTAGGTCCCCGGTTCAAGTCCGGGTCCCGCTACCAAATTTTCCCTATATTTCACAAGGCTTCGCGCCTTTGTTGCAGTCCGCATCTCGGAGCACGAGAGGCGAACATGGCGAACGGAACGACGCACAAGACCGGGCACAATGGTTCCCGGTCCGTTCAGGGTGTGCGCGCGAACCGTCGGGTGGAGCATCGACATGTCGGTGATCCCCGCAACCATTCTCTGGCTGCCTTGGCGTCAGCCAGCTTCGCCATATACAAGGTGAGCGTTTACCGCAGCCCGCGAGGTCATTAAGTGCCCTCTCGGGGAATGGCCGCACCATCGGGGAGGGTCGCGACGGCACCGATCCACGCATGCGGCGCGTGGAGATGCTGAGGCCGCCCGCCGCCGCGAGCGGATGGCGGCACGGCGGCCGAAGCGCGAGACGAGCGGGCCATGCGACGGGCGCGAGCACTGGGCGAGGAATGAGGCGCATCCTCTACATCTGTCTCGGATGGCTGATGGTCGTGCTCGGCATCGTCGGCGCGTTCCTGCCTCTGATGCCCACCACCATTTTTCTCATCATGGCGAGCTGGTTCTTCACGCGCTCTTCGCCGCGCTTCGAGGCTTGGCTGCTGGGGCATCCGCGCTTCGGCCCGCCGTTGCGGGCGTGGAACGAAACCGGTGCCGTGTCGGGCGCTGCAAAGCTTGCTGCGTGCGTCGGCATGTCGGTCGGATTCGGCCTGTTCCTCGTCAGCGCCCATCCGACGTTTTGGCTGGCTGCCGCCGTCGCGGCGGTACTGCTGGCTTCCGCACTCTACGTCGTCACGCGGCCGCTGCCGTCGCGCACGCTCACCGTCGAGCAATCGAAAGACGACCGCCCAATCGGCTGACGCTGCAATCGCGTTCGGCACCCGCGCCCGTGCCGGTGCCCGTCCCGGTCCGTGCCTCTCGCGACCTGAAGGGACGCGCTATCTGCCTGTGGCGAGGCGTGGGATGCACCGCGCGCCCGCCCAAGCAATGCCCTTTCGGGCGCGCCCGCGATCTGCGATATAGCGCGAGGCCGCTGCAACATCGCGGCCGGATACGAGGATTGGGGTAGAATGGCGTTAGCGTCCGCGGACAAGGCCTCGGGCGCGCGCCACATCGCCTTTCTGACGCGGCACGCCTGGCCCTGGCTGCGCCAGACCGACGACGGAGCCGGGCGCCACGGACCTCTGCGCATCAGCCTTTCCAATAGCGATGCCGCCGAATGGCTTGTCGTTTTCGACGACGTCGCCGCTCCCGTAGTGACGCATCTGCCGCGCAGCCGCCGTATGCTGTTCGTCACCGAGCCCCACGGCCAGAAAAGCTATTCCGCGCACTTCGCCAACCAGTTCGGCACCCTTGTCTCGCCATACGCGGTCCGCGGGTTCCGCGGCCGCTGGATGCCGTCCCAGCCCGGTATCAACTGGTTCTATGGCGTTGCAATCGAGAACGGTACGGCTGTCAGCCGCATGGACCTCCAAGCGCTGCGCGATCTTCCGGTGCCGGAGGGAAAGGCGAAGCGCATATCGGTGGTCTGCTCCACCAAGACGCGCCTCAAGCGCCACCGTGCGCGGCTGCATCTGCTGAAGCAGCTCGCCGCGGCGTTTCCCGACGATATCGACATCTACGGCCGCGGCTTCCGTCCCATTGGCGACAAGGCGGAGGTGATCGCGCCATACCGCTATCATATCGCGCTGGAGAACAGCGACTGTCCGCACTTCTGGACCGAGAAGCTCGCTGACGCTTACCTCGGCTATGCGCTGCCCGTTTTCTCTGGCTGCGCGAACGTCACCGACTATTTCCCCGACCGGTCCATGGTGCGCCTTCCCGCCATCGACGATATCGAGGGTGCAGTGCGCACCGTGCGCGAGTTGCTTGCCGCCGATCCGTGGCAGGAGCGCCTCGGCGACATCCGCGCCGCGCGCACCGAGCTCATCGAACGCCAGAACATATTTGCGCTCATCGAACGGCTGACCGCATTGCCCGCACCGGAGCTGGCAGAGTGTATGCCGCGCGCCGAGCTGGTCTATCCGGGAGCGGCCTGCGGGCCTTTGCGCGTGCTGTTGCGTAAGACGGGGCTAGCCGCATAGAGCGCGCTCGCGAGCACGCGCTCATGATTTGCGTAGCCTCGCGCCTGGGCCCCCTTTACCGGCCCAGCAATACATCGCTCTGGCTGCGCCACAGCTCACCGTAGCCGCGATCTGCGAGCGCTCCGAGAAGGTCTTGCTGCCAGTTCGATTGCTGCGCGATCTCGATGAATATCCGTCGCGGCCATAGCGATGCCGGCGTGGTTGCGAAGAACGGCATCAGCGCGCGGTCTTCATAGCCCTCGATGTCAATCTTCATACCTGCGATGGCTTCGACGCCGGCATCCCGGCAAATGTCGAGCAGCGTCGTCACCGGCGCGCGATGCGGCGTGCCGTCGTGAATGCTGGCGCTGGCGTGCCCGTATTTCGTGGCGTCGACGAAGATGTCGATTTCGCCCGCGCCTTCGCCGACGGCCGTCTCCGCGACGACCACATTGGTATAGCCGTTGGCGGCGATGTTGAACTTCAGCCGCCGCACCATCTCGGGAATAGGCTCGATCGCAATGACCTTGCCGGTGGGGCCGACCTTGCGCGCGGCAAAGACGGTGAACAGTCCGCAGTTCGCACCGATATCGACGAACACATCCCCAGCATCGAGGCCGGAATTGATGAGGTCGATGGCTTGCCGGTTCCCATGGCCATCGCGCTCGATCGCCATCTGCTCGGTGTAGTTGTCGCTCATCCGGCACCGGAGCCGCACGCCGTCGATCTCGATATCGTATTCGTCACCGAGGTGTCGCAGCATGCTGCGGAGCGGCGCCTTGGCGGCCCCGCGCGCGATGCGCCTGCGCAACAGCTCGATGCAAGTTCGGGCGAGCGGCCGCGGTCTGCGATGTCCCCACGGCTCGGCGCTGTCGATCGTCATGCGTAGAAATCCACCATCAGTTCGAGATCGCCCTGCCGCACACCGAGGGCATGTTCCAACGAGTATGTCGCGGGCAATCACCGCCGAAGAGCCATGGGCAGCCGCAGCGGCAACGCAGAGCTGGCCGACGGCGATTGGTGTTTTGCGTCCGTCTCCGCCCCGGTCGGCCCGGAAGCATAGCACGGACGAATATGGCTGCCGGTAGCGGCTGACGTCCCCCGCGCAGGCAACTAACAACAAACGGCTTTGTGAAATGCAGATTTGCGCGTCAGCGCATTTTCGCGCACGGCGGGTAGCGGCGAGAACCGCCTTTTTCGTCCGTGGCTTATAGGTTGTGGCGTCGGCGGGTACTGGATGGCAACGCGCTAGCCATGCCCGTGATCGGCCATTTTGTTGACCGCGGGAACGCGCTATGGTGGCGAATACTTCAATGCCGTTCCCTGACCGCGCCACCCATCCGCCAGAGGCTGAGATGACCCGGACGCTCGCCGCCACCCTTGCCCTCACCGCTGCTGCGATCGCACGAACGATGCTTTCCATCGCACCGGCGCAAGCGTGCATCTCCTGCGCCTACGTTCCTGAAGTCGGACGCGGTGCGGCCACGGCGCCGGGCGAGGCGCGATCCTATTCGAAATCCCGCTCGTTCCGCGCGGCGGAGGACCGCAGAGCGCGCAACGCCGGACATCGCAAGGCGAAGGGGGAGGCTGCGCGCAAGGTCGAAACGGCAAAGTCGGCGCCGGAAGAAAAGAGCTCTGAGCGGGCCGCATCAGCGGACGCAGCGGCGGCACAGAACGAGCACTCGAGCTTCGCCGCCATGTCTCCATCGCCCGTCGAAACGGCGGCGGTTCCCGCTGCGGCCGAATCGGGCTCGGCGACGGAACACTCCACCATCGCCGCCGCCAAATCGCCCGACGCGATTCACGGCGCAACCACCACCGCGGCGGTCGCCGCCGATGCGACCTCGGGCATCCACGCCGTGGAGGCAAAGCCGGAGACACCGGCAACTGCGGGCGGCAACGTCGGCTGCAAGAAGTTCTTCCCGTCCGTCGGAATGACGCTGTCCGTCACCTGCGAGTAGGCGCGCGAGGCAGCGCCGATCTTTAACGTGACAGCCCATACGAGAAGCCGCGCGATGCGCCGTCACCGCCCGTGGAGAATCCGCTCCACGCATTCGCCGACCGCGTCCTGCCACGGCGGCAACCGCAAGCCATAGGCACGTTCGAGCTTGCCGCAGTCGAGCTGCGAATTGGCGGGGCGCTGTGCAGGCGTCGGATAGTCGGTGCTGACGATCGGCTCGACCTCGGCCACGGGCCCGCCGAGCTCGGCGGAGCGCCGGAACACCTCTTCGGCAAAGCCATGCCATGTCGTCGAGCCCGCGTTCGCGGCATGGAAAACACCCCACTCGGCGGAGCCATCCCCGTTCGAGGTGCGCCGTGCCAGCTCGAGGATGACATCGACGAGATGCGGTGCGTAGGTGGGGCTGCCGTGCTGATCGTTGACGACGCGCACGCGCGACCGCTCCGCCGCCTGCGCGAGCATCGTCTTCACGAAGTTGCGCCCGCCGGGGCTGAAGATCCACGAGGTGCGCAGGATGATGTGCTTCGGGTTTGCCGCGCGCACCGCCTCTTCGCCCTCGAGCTTCGAGCGTCCGAAGACGGTAACGGGAGAAGTCGGATCGTTCTCCACGTAGGGGGTCGGCTTGCTGCCGTCGAAAACATAGTCCGACGAGATGTGAATGATCGGAATGTTGCGGCGCGCGGCGGCTTCCGCGAGCAGACGGGCGCCGTCGCGATTGAGCGCGAAGGCACGCTCGACCTCCCTTTCGGCTTCGTCCACCGCGGTGTATGCCGCCGAATTGATGACGACGGTGGGTGAGATGCTGGAAAGGGCGCGCTCGATCGACCGCGCTTCGCAGATGTCGAGGGCTGCCCGCCCGACGGCGCATGCGGTGACATCGGGGCGACCCGGCGCGGTTTCCACGAGCGCGCGGGCCACTTGCCCCTGCCAGCCGGCGATCAGTAATCGCATGCGCGCACTCCCCTGACGCTAATCCCGATCGGTCGCGAGGCTCGTTTCTCCGGCCCCGCGGCCGCGGCGGTTGACCTGCCAGATCAGCGAGCCATCCTCCGCCGACAGCGCGAACACGTGCCCCATCGAGGCGGCGATCACGGTGTCGTCGATGAACCGGACGGCGACAGGCTGGCCCTCGCACGGCAGCCCGGCCGGAAACTCGCTCAGCGCGCGCTCCCACACAATGCGCCCGGTCGCAATCTCGATCAGAAGCACGGCGCCCGCATGGCCCACCGCCACCCGTGCGGTCGACCGCTCCGATGACGTGCGTCTCAGCTCAGGCAAGCTCGTCGTCCTTCTGCGCGAGGAACAGCAATACGATGCCGATGCAGCCGATGAAGCGGAAGGCGGCCTGCTGCCCGTTCCAGGTCGCCGACTGCCACATCTGGAACCATTCCCCGCCGATGACGAGGAAGCCGAAGAACCATATCGCGAAGCCGAGCGTTAAGCCGGCGACGGCGGTGCCCTTGGCCGCGTTGAAGCGCGGAGCTGCGCTGGCGCGCGCCAGCCAGAGCCCGCGTGCACCGATGATGCAGACAAGCCCCGCGAGCAGCTCCGCGGCGATGATGAGGGCGTAGGCGATGTGATGCACGGCGGGCGAGGTGATGGCGCGCCACGTTAAGGTGGAGTTCGGGAAAACGGTGTCCATCGACATGACATGCTGAACGAAAGCGTAATTCGTTCCGTAATCGACGATGTTGTCGAGACCGACGAGGAGCGAGAACAGCCCGATCAGGAGGACGAGCAGAACCTTGGCGGTGCGGATAACCATGGGGCCCTCGCGATTCGCGGCCGCGATTATGCGGCCCTGGCTAGCTGACGCCAACTCCGCTACTGAAGGCGCAAGAACAACCGGTAAACCGCGCGAGGAATAGACCTGCATGGCTAGCAGCGAGAAATCCGCTCCGGTGCAGGGGCTCAAGGCGGCGATCCTGCCCGTGACCCCGTTTCAGCAGAACTGCACCCTGCTCTGGAATCCCGAAACGATGCGCGGCGCCATCGTTGACCCCGGCGGCGATCTCGACCGCATCGAGGCCGCCATTGCCGAAGTCGGCATGACGCCCGAGAAGATCCTGCTCACCCACGGGCATATCGACCACGCAGGCGGTGCGGACGAGCTGCGCGAGCGGCTCGGCGGCATTCCCATCGAGGGCCCCCACGAGGCGGAACGTCCGCTGCTCGATAATCTCGACAAGCAGGGCGCAACCTATGGCATCGAAGCGCGCACGGTGACGCCGGACCGCTGGCTCGCCGATGGCGATACCGTCGTGGTGGCGGGCCATACCTTCGAGGTGCTGCACTGTCCGGGGCATTCGCCCGGATCGGTCGTGCTCGTCAATCGCGCGCAGCGGTTTGCGCTGATGGGGGATGTGCTCTTCCAGGGCTCCATCGGCCGCACCGATCTGCCGATGGGCAGCCACGAGGCGCTGATGCGCTCGATCCGCACCAAGGTGATGGCGCTGCCGGACGAATTCGCGTTCATCTGCGGGCATGGACCGACGAGCACCATCGGCCAGGAGCGGCGCACCAATCCGTTCATCGTGGGCGACGCGGCCTAGCGAATGCGCCCGTTGGCGGAACGATAATCCCGCGCGGCCGAAAAAGCCGCACAGCATCGATCGCCTGGCGCTGGCGCGATCCGTGCCCGCACCACGGAGTGCCAACACCACGGAATGCCAGCACCACGGAGACACGCGGTGGCCAGACCGGTCGCGCCCACTTCGTCTTGCAGAATTCGAGTTTGCCGGTGAGGGAGCCTTAGAAGCCCCACTCCCAGTGAAGGCAGCCGGCGATGCCGCATTCGGCCTGCAGCGTGCCGACGCCGACCGGGTTGGCGTTATCGACCTTGGCCCACACGTCGACCGTATTGACCCGCAGCGTCTCCGAGCAGCTCGTCTTGCAGTAGACCCACGTGCCGCGCGGCAGACGCACCTGATAGCCGACGTCCGTCGCACGATAGGGGGCGCGGATCGCGCCGTTGCCGTCGTGGCTGTAGGCGGTGACGTAACCGAGGACCTTGCTGACGGCGCGCGGCCCCGCGGCGGCCGGAGCCGCCGCCATGGCGAGCGCCGCAATGGCCAGCATGAGCGCGGCGGCGGGCGAATAGCGGTTCATGTTCTTCTCCGGCTGTCTCGGCCTAAAGCGCTCGCAAAGCGCAGATTCCAGCGACGCACGTTATCACGATCGCAGCCCCGTCCCGGCATGGGCCACCCGCCGGCCGTCACTCGGCCGGCGACTGTGGCCTGCGCGCACCGGGAGGCGGTGCCCACTCAGCCGTTGCGCGCGAAGTTGATGCTGACGCCTTGCAGCGTGGAGCCCTGCGTCGATAGCGAAACCGACTGCGTCGCGCCGCCCAGCGACACCGAAAGCACGCCCTTCAGCGCCCCGCCCCCGATGTTGAGGCGCAGCTTCTGCTCGTCGGCACTGCCGGTGATGGTGCCGGTCTGATTGTAGTTGCGCTCTTCCCATGTGCCGGTGACGCGGCCGCCGGCGTATTTCAGCACCGAGCGCAGCTCCACCTTGGTCGAGGGATTGGCGCAGATGATGTTGAGCTTCAGCTCCGAGCTGCCGGACCCGGAATAATAGCCCTTGCAGGAGAGCTTCTCGCTCTTTCCACCTTCAAGGCGCGCCGTGCCCTTGCCGCTCCAGGTGCCGACCAGCGAGGTGAACGGACTACCCGCCACGGCGGGCACACCCGCCATCGACAGCGCAATCGCACCAGCGGCCAGAACCTTGGCACTGCCCCACAACAAGCTCACGACACACCTCCAAAAAGCTTTGCCCATCCAAGAGTGTGCCGCTGAACCGCAGTTTTCAGCATCGGGCCACGCGCACACGTGCCGGCGCTATGGTTGCCGGCGTGTCCCAAAATAGCACAGTTATCGTTAAATAAGTGTCTAGGGCGTGCATCGACAACCCCGCCGGGGCGGTGGCGCACAATTATTCCGGAAGGGGCCCGGGGGTTGCCGCATGGCATCATCGCTTGCGGCCACGCCATTCGCGCCGTCGTCGCCCGGGAACGGTCCGGCGGGCGGACGATGGAAAGACCGCGATTTCGGTGTATCCAAGGCGGAGACGGGATCACTTGGCCACGCGGGCACTTTCGCGGCGATGCCGCTTGCTTCGCGGCGACTGGTGGCTATATTGCGCCGCTTCCGCTGGAGGGGTGGCCGAGTGGTTGAAGGCGCACGCCTGGAACGCGTGTAGGCGGGTAACCGTCTCGTGGGTTCGAATCCCACCCCCTCCGCCACTTCGGAACAAAACCGGGAACGCCGATTCCCGCCGATTTCGCTCCTCTTGCGGCCGCTAAGTCGTCAACGGGGTGCTTTTACTTCCTTTGACATCGTGTCGTCCGCAACGCTGTGCAGTTCGCGTAAAACCGGACCGAACCAACGGCCGCTGTCGTCGTTGGCGATGGAGCGGCTTCGCGCGACGGCAGCGCCGGTAATCTCGAACAGGAAAACGAGGCGGGTTCGGTCGTTCACCGTAGGACAAGAGCCATTCCCAACGAGAGAGGACGTCAGTGACTGTTGTCACCAAGCTGCCCAGGCGATTTGTCCTGGCGACCATCTCTTCGTCGTTATGCCTGCTCCCGGTAGCGGCTTGGGGCGCCGATAGGTCCGACACAATCACAGTCGCCGTCGACCGTGCCTTCCGCCCACTCCTGAGAGCGCACGACGTGCCGGGAATCGCCGTGGCCGTGACGGTCGACGGCCGGCAGTATTTCTTCAACTACGGGGTTGCCTCGAAAGAAAGCCATACGCCCGTTACAAAGGACACGCTTTTCGAGATCGGTTCTGTCAGTAAGACATTTACAGCAACGCTGGCGGCCTACGCACAGGTGCTCGGTAAGATTTCCCTGGACGATGCCCCAGGCAGATACATTCCGCAGCTGCGCGGCAGCGCCATCGACAAGGCGAGCCTGCTTAATCTCGGAACCTATACCGCGGGCGGCCTGCCGTTGCAGTTTCCCGATGCCGTCACGAATAGCGCCAGGGCGCAGACCTATTTCCGGCGGTGGAAGCCAACGGCCGCCCCGGGCAGGCAGCGGCGATACTCCAATCCCAGCATCGGCCTTCTCGGACACATCACCGGTGTAGCGATGGACGGCGATTTCGCCGATGTCGTTGAAACCGAACTCTTCCCGCGTCTCCATCTCAGCCGCAGCTACATCCGGATCCCCGAAGCGGAGATGGGCAGCTATGCTTGGGGCTACGACAAGGCCAACAAGCCGATCCGGGTGAATCCGGGCGTTTTTGATGCGGAAGCCTATGGCGTTAAATCCACAAGCGCCGACATGATTCGTTTCGTTGAAGCGAACATCCGCCCGGAGAATTTCAAAACTCCGATACGGGTCGCCATCGAGGCCACTCACCTTGGATATTTCGAGATCGGTGAGACAGTGCAAGGGCTCGGTTGGGAGCAATACCCCTATCCGATCGCGTTGGACCGACTATTGGCCGGCAACTCAGCGACCATGGCCTTCGAGCCTCATGCCGCGACACAACTCATACCTCCGCAAAGGCGTTCGGGACCCACGCTCTTCAACAAGACGGGCTCCACGAATGGGTTTGGTGCCTATGTTGCTTTCGTGCCCGAGAAAAGGATCGGCATCGTGATGCTGGCGAATAGGAACTTCCCAATCGCGGCACGTATCACGGCAGCGCATGCTGTGCTCCAGCAGCTTTCCTCGGAAGTCCCATAGCGAATGCGCCTCCACACTGCGCTGCAGTGAGCGGGAGTGCCAAAGTGAAAAAGCCCTGGCGCTTCTGCGCCAGGGGCGGGGCGTGAACGGATCTTGGACCGCGCCCCGTTGGGCGGTCGGCCCGCGCCATGTAGCGCTCGCGCCGAGGCCCGGTGCGAGGTCAAACTTGGTCAGGCGCAGCAAGTGGCGCGCACGTCCCACGATGATAGATTCTTGAAATCAGCGTACGGCGATCAAGAGCGGCCGAGTTCTGCCGCCCTTGCGAGCGCCGAGGCGAAGCCGGCGAGGGAGATCGAGAAATTGACCTCCTGACCGCTATCGTTCGCGGCCGCCTTGACCTTGAGCGCCTTGCCGGTCCGCATCGCCGTCACCGCATCCTTGTTGAAGCTCAGCGGAACGAGACATCCAGCCGGAAGGCAAGTCGAGAAGCGCAGCGGCGGCAGAGCCTGCCCCTCGTCGATCGCAAACACGGCCCCTTGATCGAGCTTGAGACCGAAGGGCAGCACGAGCGTGCCGCTGGCGGTGTTTCCGCCTTCGGCGGCGAAGATTTCGATGGCGAGAACACGCTGCCGGTTCTCACCGCGCACCTGCGCCTGCGAGATCGCGCAGCGCACCGCACCTTCGGGAGCGGCGCAGGTTACGCGCCACTCGCCGTGCGTTTCGTTGAGGGTGGTCGCGCCGCCCGGCAGACCTTGAGCGGCGGCAGCAGGGACGCCGCCCAGGAGAAGGGCGGAGCCGACGATCAGGGAAGTTGCATGCTGCACGTCAGAACCTGATGTTGAGATTTGCCTTGAAGCCATGATCTTGCGCGTCGTTCGCAATCTGCCCGCTGTACAACAGGCCGAAGGTCGCGTCGGGCGATAGCTGGAAATCGGGTCCAGCTTCGATGACGGCGGCGTTCTGCGCGATCGGTGCGCCCGCGATGGTGAAGACATCGCCGGCCGAGAAGGCGTGGAGGCTGGTCGGCGTCGTATCGCCGAAGGCATGCCGCCAGCCCACCATGCCCCTCACTTTTCCATAGGCGGCACCGAGCGTCAGCGCGTATTCCATCCGCACACCGAGCGTGGTGAAGGTCACGCCGGTGTCGGCGTCGGCCCCCGTGAGCGCCGCATTGCCGCCGACCTCGCCGAAGCCGCCGCTGCGCAGGCTGACATGGGCGAGATTGGCGAAGGGCTCGAAGCTGGTGCTTCCCATATCCAGAAGCGTATAGCCAAGTTCCCCGAACGCCTGGAACGTGCCGGCGCTATAGCCTGAGGACAGACTCTCGGCGATGCCGGGGATGATTACCGAGCGCTTGGTGTCGACATCGTGCCAGCTATAGGCGGCGCCCGTGCGGAAGGCGAAGTCGCTCCATTGGGTGCCGCCGTAAAGGCCGAGATGATAGTTGTCGCTCGATGCCGACGAGGCGCGATTGCCGACCTGGAAAGAGGAATAGCTGTAGCCGCCGAGCAGGCCGAAGCGCCAGCCGCCGACAAGCGTATCTCCGCCGATCAGCAGGCCGCCCGTATTGCGGTCGAGGCTCGCCGCATTGCCGTCGCTGTCGGTCCATCCCCATGATCCGAACCCGTCCGCCCAGAACGCCAGGCCGCCATAATTGGGCGCGACGAGCAGAGGCGCATCCCCTGGCCGTAGGCCAGCACGGGAGCGAGCGAGGCGCCTGTGCCGCCGAACGCGGCGCGGAGGCGGTCGTTCATCCCGTTGCGGACGAAGCGGCTGTCTTCGATCATGGCGGTTTGCAGCGAGGCATGGATCTCGCCCGACAAGGCATCGAAGCTCGCACGTGCGACGTCTGGATTGTTGGCGAGGGCGATGGACCGCCAGATCGGGTTGGTGTTGCCGAGCGTGTCGATGGCCGAGCCGGTGGCGATCTGGTTGGGAGTCTGTCCAACCGCCGCGAAGGCGACATCGTTGCGCACCAGCTGCAGCGTCACGTCGTTGCCGTCGCCGCCATCGTAGGCCACGAGCGGGTCGAGGAAGAGCAGGTTACGCGTGATCGGATCGACGAAGGTTCCGGCAACCGCACCTGCGCTCTGCTTGTCGATGATGACGTAGGGGCCGTTGAGGATGGCCCAGCTGGCCGGGTTGCCGGGCGACAGAACGAGGTCGAGGATGGCGCCGGTGATGTCGACCGAGCCGACCACGACGATCCTGTCGGCCTCGGCCGGTGTCGCCTCGATGCGCAGCGTGCCGTGGTTGACGTAGTTGCCGGCGACCTGCTGCACGCCGATCGAGTTGCCGGGCGCGTGCACGCCACCGGCGGCGATCGTCACGGTCGATCCGGCCGAGCCGATGGTACCGGTGCCGCCGAGCAGCCCGCCCGCGCCGATGGTGATCGAGCCGCCGAGTGTACCGCCGGCAAGAGTGCCGACGATGAGTTCACCGCCCGATACCGTGGTCGTGCCGGTGAAGGCGGAGCTGTCGCCCGTCAGCGTGGTGATGCCGGCATAATGGTTGAGGGCATGCGTGCCCGCGCCGGTGCTGGCGAGCGCCGCTGTGAAGGTAGTGGCGCCGCTATGGTTGAAGTTGAGCGTGGCCGTGCCGGCGCCGAACGCGAGCGTCGCCCCATCCAGCGTGCCGGCGGCGCGCAGTGGATCGCCCACGGCGCCGCCGATGTTGATCGTGCCGATACTACTGTCCAGTTTCGCCAACGTCATGGCGCTGGCGCCGGCCAACCCGCCGTCCGCGACGGTGAGCGTGCCGCTGCCGGCGTCGCCGACAACCAGATCGCTGGAGTTGGCCCAGGTGGAGCCGGGGCCCGACACCGTGACGGCGCCGGTCGAGCCCACGATCGCGCCGATAAGGCCGTTCGTATTTTCGACCCTGCCGCCGGCCTCGACGGCGAGCGTGCCGTGGCCTCTGTCGCCGACACGCAGGTCGCTCGCGTTGGCCCAGATCGAGCCGGCGCCCGACACCGTGACGGCGCCGGTTGAATTCGTGAAGTAGCCAACATGGCCGATCCAGCTGTTGACCTTGCCGCCATCCGCGACATTCAGCGTGCCGTGACCGCCGTCGCCGACGTACACGTCGCCGGAATTTGTCCAGACCGAACCGGCGCCCGACACCGTGACGGCGCCGGTGCCGGTGGAGGAGCCGACATAGCTGGTGGTATTGGAGACCGTACCGCCGGCCTCGACGTTCAGCGTGCCGGTGCCGTCATCGCCGATCACAATGTGGCTGGAGTTGGCCCAGGTGGAGCCGGCGCCCGACACGGTGACGGTGCCGGTAGAACCAGCGGAGTGGCCGACGACGGCGTCGACGCTGGAGACCGTACCCCCAGCCTCGACGTTGAGCGTGCCGTCGCCGCCATCGCCGACCAAAAGTGAGCCGGAATTGACCCAGGTCGAGCCGGCGCCCGACACAGTGGCTGTGCCAGTCGAACCCAGGCGCTGGCCGATATAGCCCCCCGTGTTCTCGACCCTGCCGCCGTCCGTGACGGCGAGCGTCCCGCTGCCGGAGGAGCCAACATAGATAAAGCCGGAATTGGCCCAGACCGAACCGGCGCCAGACACCGTGGCGGCGCCGGTCGAGCCAGAAAAGCGGCCCACATGGCCCGCGACAGTGGTCTCGACCCTGCCGCCGTCCGTGATGGTGAGCGAACCGTTACCGGCGGCGCCGACGAACAGATCGCTGGAATTGGTCCAGACCGAACCGGCACCGGACACCGTAACCGCGCCGGTCGAACCGATTTCGCTGCCGATATCGCCCCATCTGTTCTCGACCCTGCCACCGGCCTCTATGGAGAGCGTACCGTTGCCCTCGGAGCCGACAACCATAAAGCCGGAAATGGCCCAGACAGAGCCGGCGCCAGACACCGTGGCGGCGCCGGTCGAGCCGCTCTTGCTAGCGATATAGCCCACGGTGTTCTCAACCCTGCCGCCGTCCGTGATGGCGAGCGTGCCGCTGCCCTCGCGGCCGACATACAGATCGTCGGAATTGGCCCAGACAGAGCCGGCGCCAGACACCGTGGCGGCGCCGGTCGAGCCGCTCTTGCTAGCGATATAGCCCACGGTGTTCTCAACCCTGCCGCCGTCCGTGATGGCGAGCGTGCCGCTGCCCTCGCGGCCGACATACAGATCGTCGGAATTGGCCCAGACAGAGCCGGCGCCAGACACCGTGGCGGCGCCGGTCGAGCCGCTCTCGCGAGCGATATAGCCCACGGTGTTCTCGACCCTGCCGCCGTCCGCGACGGTGAGCGTGCCATTGCCCTCAGTTCCGATACTCAACAAGCCGGAGTTGACCCAGGTCGAGTTGGCGCCCTCGACCGTGACGGCGCCGGTCGAGCCGCTAGAGTAGCCGATATAGGCCCAGGGGTTCTCGACCCAGCCGCCGTCCGTGATGGTGAGCGTGCCGCTGCTATTCTCGCCGACGTAAACCTCGCCGGCGTTAACCCAGACCGAGTTGGCGCCCGACACCGTGACGACACCGGTCGAGCCGCTCTCGCGGCCGATATAGCCCCCCGTGCTCTCGACTCTGCCGCCGTCCGTGACGGTGAGCGTGCCGTCGCCGCCCTGACCGACCAAAACTGCGCCGAAGTTGACCCAGATCGAGTTGGCGCCCGACACTGTAACCTCGCCGGTCGAGCCGCTAGAGACGGCGATATAGCCGAGCATATCCTCGACTTTGCCACCGGCCTCGATGGCCAGCGTGCCGTCGCCCGTATTGCCGACACGCAGAGTGCCCGGAATGCTCCAGACCGGTCCGGCTGCCCCGGCCGGATCGACATCGCCGGTCGCCGTCACCGTTTGCCCCCGGGCAGGCGCCGCAGCCATGCCCAGCCCGAGCGCCAGGGCCGCGACCGAGGTGAGGCTGTGCGCCATCAGCGCTTTGGCGGAAAGCGGCTGCGTCCGGATGCTGGGGTGGATGGCCGCAAGCCTGCTTTCGGATATCGCCGGCCATCGTTGAATACCGGCCGCAGATATAGCGAGACAATCGGTGAAGCGTGTCGAAAGCGCCTTGGCGCCGCGCTGTACTTTCAAAATTGTCCCCCCGTCGAAATAGCTTCAGTCTTGGCGGCAGCCGGCCGGCGATGCGCGATCGATGTCGGTTGTGCTTCTCATCCCCTCCGAGCGCTCTTGCACCGACGCAGATTCTTCAAATTGACTATGGCGTTAGCGATGGCCGTAAAAGTCACCTGAACAGGGTACGTCACCGCCCGAGCCATAGGGCCATCAGCCGGGAACGGCTGGTGACGCCGTATTTCCGCAGGATGCGCTTCACATGGACGTGGGTGGTGTGCGGGTTGTAGCCGTTGGCGTCCGCGATCTGTTTTTCCGTCTGCCCGGACAGCATGGCGCGCAGGACCTGCCGCTCCATCGGGCTGAGAGGAGCGGACGCCACGCCGATTCCTTCACTCAGCAGATGGGTGCGCTGGAGCCATTTCAGCGGCCGCAGCGCATAGGCGACGGTGTCGCGATCGCGAATCGTGAACGGATGCTGATCGGCGCCGCGGTAGAATCCGAAATAGACCTCCGCGTCCTCGTTCACCGGAACGCCCGCCCAGATGGCGTCGCGGTAGCCTCGGCTCAGATAGAAGTGGTGGTAATAGGGTCCGTCGAACCAGCCCGGCGGTGCTAGATCGGAGAGAAGGTTCGTGCGGAAATTACCGTGCTTTTCGACGTTGCGGATGGTCGTCTCGTCGACCACGCCGGCTTCGAGCTTCTTGACCTCGTCGCGCCACAGCCGCTCATAGGCGCTGTCCGGACGCCATTGGCGGACGACGCGCGGCCGCCAGCCCATCACCGGGTCGTCACCGTGGTCGCCGTTCATGCGGACGGCGCCGATCCAGGTTGCGTTGCACGCGTCGATCAGAGCGCTCACGCCCTCGAACAGACGGTTGCGCGACTCCTCCGCCTCCGCGGCGTCGAAGTTGACCAGTTCGTCCCAAAGCCCATGAACCGCATCGCGCGTGGCGGGCTCGAGCATCATCGGCGAGCCGAACGGGCGTTTTCACCCTCGGACATGATCGTGCCGGACCCTCCCCCGACGTTGGCTAGGTGTTTCCACGGGAGGGCTAGCACGCACCCGCGAGGCATCGTTGTCCGTATTTGATATCGGCGGAAACGGGACGACGGCCTCGTCCCGTCACTCCAGCGGGATCAGGATGTCGAAGGCGAGGGCGTCGCGATCCTGCAAGTTGCGGGGAACGGCGTGCAGCTCGATGCACGGATGCTCGGTCGCGATGTCGGCGCGGCGCGGATGCTGATCGGTGATCTGCCGGTAGCTTGCTTCGACTTCGGTGAAGGGACCGCGATGCCGCACGATGCAGTGCTCGCCCGGGCGGGTGCGGTAGAGGTGCAGACCGCAGCGCGCCAGGGCGCCGTCGACATCCGCAAAATCCGAACTCACCGTGACGCAGCAATCATAGCGGCACTGCGGAGCGGGCGTATGCCTTGGATCGTCGTGGAGCAGCCCGAGATAGAGCGCTGTTCCGCCCCGGTGGAACTCCGGTGGCACGATGGACAGGAGATCCGCCCAGTATTCGCGGACCCGATGGGGCTCTCCGAAATAGCGCTTCGCCACCACATGAAAGCTGCCGACGTTCTGGATGTAGGCGCCCAGGGGCTTGCCGGGCCGGTGTCCGACGCGGAGTTTCCGCCGGGACGAGATTCGAAAGCGCGCGGGCGTCTGTTGGAACCGCGCGGCGAACGCGCGCGTGAACGAGGCCTTGCTGTGATAGCCGACGTTGTAGCCGATTTCGCTGGCCGGACGATCGGTCCAGCACAATTGCTGCGCGGCCACATCCATGCGGATACGGCGCAGATAGGCGGCCGGGGCTTCGTTCGTTTCGGCAAGGAACAGGCGGTGGAAGTGATGCAGTGACAAACCGAAGTTGGCGGCGATCTCGGCGATGTCGAAGTCTTCCCCGATCCGCTGCTCCATCAGCCTCATTCCGAGCGCGACACGCTGATCCATGGCTCAAGTCTCGCCGGAACGCGAACCCTCGGGCAACGGCGCCGCATCTGCGCTGAGGCCACTCGCTGCCGCGCAAATCGAGGCCCCTTCCTTCCGTGCGGAAGCCGGCCGGGAGCGCGTTTGCCGTGTCGCTGCCTCAGACCGATTTGGGAGGTGGACGGATTTATGAGGTGCTCTTGGCATCCGGCATCCACTCACGGCGTAGCAGGGCATATTGGAGGGCGTTTTCATAAATCGGATAGCCGGCGCCGTCGTTTTTGAACGAGACGAAGTCCACGAACAGTCCTTCCTTACGCATTCCGAGCCTTTCGCAGAGGCGCTGTGAGGATGTGTTGTGGTCTTCGACATAGGCGTAGAGGCGTCGCGCGCCCCTCTCTTCGAAAAGGTGATTGAAGAGCGCTCTGGCAGCTTCGAGCGCATATCCCTGCCGCCCAAAAGCGGGATTGAAATTCCAGCCGACAGAGAACGTGTCGGTTTCGGGCACGGCGAACAGGTCACCGATGAGTTGACCCGTGCTTTTCAAGCAGACGGCGATGTGTTCGTCGTCAGCGCTTCTCTTCTCGGCTTCGGCCTTCTTCATGTCTGCAAGCTTGAGCGACAGAAAGCAGCTGGCTTCGGGCTCTCGCAGATACGCGAAGAGACCGGCAGCATCGGCGCGGCAAAAATTTCTCAGAACGAGGCGCCCGGTTTCGATGATCTTCATTTTCAGTCCATCGCGGGGGGATTTGATGCTTCCATTCTTCCCTATTCCCTGCTGATCAGCCCCGGCCTGTGCGAAGACGAGGTTTCTTCACGGTGCTCCGGCTGATGTCTGCGACGCTCTTGCATGTGGCGGCGTCATCGTCCGGCCGCGGTGTCAGGGTGCGCCGGCGATTGAAGCTTCCGGTCATCATCGCCGCCTGTACTGAACGCATCCGCCGCGAGCCGCATGGCATGAAAGCGCACATCCTGCGGCCAATCGGCGATCAGGGCGCGGAACCGAATGGCATCGCCCCGATAGAGCGCGCGCGAAGCGTCCTCGTAATGGGGCAGGTCGCCGGCGAGAACAGCCATGAAGCGATCGGCCACCACCTGAGCCTGGCGCCGGCGGTTCGGTCCCGACGCGCGCGCCTCGTCGACCAGCCGGCGCAGTGTGCCGGAGCTGCCACCGGGCTGCTGTTCCAGCCATTCCCAATGGCGCGGCAGCAGAGTCACCTCGCGCGCGGTGACGCCCAGCCTTGGACGTCCCCGGCCGCGCGGCGCCGGTTCGGTCTGCGTCTCAGCTCCCTCGCGGATGCGGGAAACGACCTCATCGGCGCTCCCCCGCAGATCGAGATCGACCTGCCGGCCGGTTGCATCGTCGATGATGAGGACCGGGAGGGCCTCGCCGTGACCTTGCGCCTGCTTCAGGCTTCTAGCCACCACGTCCCAGGGGCCCGCCGCGATGCAGCGCGTGCCTGCGAATGCAGTCCAGTTCGATTTGTCCGACATATTTGTGCTGTCCCAAGATGTGCGCTGGCTTGTTCGGAGATCGCTGACTGGAGCGAACGGTGGCGCCGCGTCTGCGCGGCCGCATCGTCATCCAGCTTCCCGAAGCCGTGGAAGCCTATTTAACCCGGGTAAAAACATTTGTAAATATACCCGGGTAAAAATTTGGGCGTTCCCGCGGCGAGTTTCCCCAGCCTGCCCGGACGAGCTTCCCTAGCCTGCCCAGCCCGGGCTCAGGTCGGGCCGACCTTCGGCATCGGCCGTCCGCCGCGATCCGGTGTGGAGACGGCACGATGAAAGGCCGATGGCCTTCGCCACATTCCACCGATAAAGCCAGCACCACGAGTCACGCTGCCGCTATGCAGCCTGGAAGCCGGGATTGATGAAACCATGCATGCCTCCGGACTGGCCGCGCACAATGGACGAGATCGAGATCTGCGCATCAGCGCGTGACGTTCGTTTCGTGGCCAGAAATCGTTGATTGCCGAGATAGGATGAGCGCGGCCGTGCCGTCAGGCCCGACATGGGGGTTCGCGCGCTCGGACCGGGCGCACGGCGGCGAAAGAAAATCTGGATTCGACCGCAAGGACCGGAGTGCGGCGCGGTGCTTCCGCCACTATCTTGCTGGGAGACAGCAATGATGAAAGATCGCGAGATGGTTCGAACCGTCGAAAGATCAGCACCGAAGGGCAAGGCCGCCGGGCATTCGGTGGCGGCGACCTATTGGAACGCGGTCAGGACGCGCGATCGTAGCTTTGACGGCGAGTTCTACTATGCCGTGGCAACGACGGGCGTTTACTGCCGGCCCTCGTGCGCCGCACGCCGCGCCAAGCGCGAGAACGTCACGTTCCATGCCTCCTGTGAAGCCGCCGAGGCGGCAGGGTTTCGGCCATGCAAGCGCTGCAGACCGAACGAGGCATCGCTGCAGGACCGCTATGCGGCCAAGGTGGCGGAGGCGTGCCGCATGATCGAAGCGGCGGAGGAGCCGCCGAAGCTCGATGACCTCGCGCGCGTAACGGGTCTCAGCCCATTCCATTTTCACCGCGTGTTCAAGGCAATCGCGGGGGTCACGCCCAAAGCCTACGCGGTCGCACACCGCAGGAAGCGACTGATGGATAATCTTACCAAGATGACGACCGTCACCGAGGCGCTCCACGGAGCAGGCTACAACTCCAGCGGACGCTTCTATGCCAACGCGACGGATGCCCTAGGCATGAAACCTTCCCAGTTCCGCAAAGGCGGCGCCAGCGCCGAGATGAGGTTTGCGGTGGGGTCGTGCTCGCTGGGCGCGATCCTCGTCGCCGCGAGCGATAAAGGCATCACGGCGATTTTGCTCGGCGATGATCCCGAAGCCCTCGTGCACAATCTGGAAGATCGCTTTCCGCAGGCAAAGCTCATCGGCGGCGATCGCGACTTCGAGGATACGATGGCGAAGGTTGTCGGCCTCGTCGAAGCTCCGGAAGCGGGCTTCGATCTGCCCCTGGATGCCCGCGGCACGGCTTTCCAGCACCGCGTCTGGGAGGCGCTCCGGCAGATCCCCGCCGGCACGACCGCAACCTATACCGAGATCGCGCAACGGATCGGCATGCCGAAGGCCGTGCGCGCCGTGGCCGCCGCCTGCGCCGCCAACAAAATCGCCATCGCCATTCCGTGCCATCGCGTGGTGCGCAACGATGGCTCGCTCTCCGGCTACCGCTGGGGTGTGGAACGCAAGCGGACGCTGATCGAACGGGAAGCGAAACGGTAAGCGCTGCAAGTCGCAAAGCGTGAAGGCGGAGCGTCAGCCGCTTAGCCCACCGAAAACGTCCGTTCGATCCCCACGGCGTCGAGAAACGTCGGATCGTGGCTGACGACGAGCAGCGCCCCGTCATATGCGCGCAGCGCCTTTTCCAGCACCTCGACGGATTCGATGTCGAGGTGATTGGTAGGCTCATCGAGGATGAGCAGCCACGGCGGATGCGCGCCGGCCAGCACGCAGGCGAGCCCCGCGCGCAGCCGTTCGCCTCCCGACAGCGTGCCGACCGTCCGCTGCGCATCGCGGTTGCGGAAGGCAAAACGCGCACATGCTGCAAAGGCCTCCTGTTCCGTGAGACGTGCGTTGAGGCGCCGGAAGTTCGCAAGGATGCTCGCGCCGCGGTCGAGCAGCGCGACGTGCTGATCCAGCATGGCAATTTTGCCTTCCACACGCCGGACAGCGCCCCCATGGGGAGGCTGCCGCCCAGCCGCAATCTTCAACAGCGTCGTTTTGCCGGCGCCGTTGGCTCCTGCGACGGCGATACGCTCCGGCCCCCGAACTTCGAGCGTCCAGCGCCCCAACGTGCGGCCGCCGGCAATCACGGTGACGCCGTCGAGTGACAGCACCTCTGCCCCCGAGGGCAGGCCGCTCGGCGGCAGAGTAATCGTGAGCGGCGTAAGCACCTCGATCTGCGCACGCGCATCTTCTGCGCGCTCCGCAGCTTCGCCCAGAAGGCGCTCTCCCACGCGCCGGAGCTTGCCGCCGCTATTCTCGGCGCGGCTGGCACGGGCGCCGAGGAGGATCTTCGGCTCCGAGCCCTTGGCGGCAAAATCGCGTCCCGCCCTGTCGCGGCGGTCCTTCGCTTCGCGCTGACGCTGAAGGGCGCGCTTTGCCTCGCGCAGCCCCGCGTGCGCGTGTTCCTGTTCGGTGGCCGCTTGCGCCCGCTCGGCTTCGCGCAGCGCGGCGAATGCCGTCCAGCCGCCGCCGACGGTGCGAACGCCGATGGGTGTCAGCTCCACGATCCGGTCCATGGCTTCGAGCAGCGCGCGGTCATGGCTGGCGAGAAGAACGCCCCCGCGCCAGTCCCGGACCAGGGTGTGGATCGCGGCGCGCCCCGCGGCGTCGAGATTGTTCGTCGGCTCGTCGAGCACAAGGAAATCCGGCGCTTCTATCATCAGTCGCGCGATATCGGCGCGCGTACGCTCGCCGCCCGAAAGCGTTCCAATCTCTCGGTCGAGCGCAAAGCCGACTAGGCCGACCTCGGCGAGAGCGGCTTCGACCCGCCCCTCGAGTGTCCAGTCTGCGGTTGCGAAATCCTCCGCCGTGCCGGCGCCGGAAAGCACGCGGGCAATGACAGCGAGCGGCGCCGCAACGCCGAGCGCCTGCGCGAGGTTGAGGCTCTCGTCCCATTCCTGCAACAGCACGCCGGCGCTGCCCGAGCGCACGACCGTTCCGGCGGCTGGCTCGGCATCGCCCGCGATGATGCGCAATAGCGTCGATTTGCCGGAGCCGTTGCGGCCGACGAAGCCGACGCGCTCAGCGCCGACCGAAAGGGTGAGGTTGCTGAAGAGCGTCTGGCGCTCAGGTGTGGCCGCCGAGAGGGAATCGAGTGTGATGAAGGAGGGCATGCATATCCGCAGGATCGAATGACAGGATGGGTTTTGCTCCGTTCATCCGATTGCGCATGACACTCTCCTTCTATTCCGCCGCTGATGTAGGTAATGATCCGTCCGGACGCAACGGCACCGCCATGATCCATTTAAGAGGCGAGCCGTCCGCTGCACCCCCGCAACACCCGCCATGCGGGCGCAGCTCGCTCGCAACACCGTACCGGCGCAGGTCGCCACGAACCCAGGTCGTCGCGAAGCCAAGTCGTTACGAAACCAGGTCGCCACGAAACAATGAGGCCGAGCCATGCGCATTCTCGTCACCGGTGCCGATGGCTTCCTTGGCCGATATCTCATCGCGGGACTCCCGGGCCACGACGTGATCTGCGCCTCGCGCCGGCCGATGCCGGGCGTCGAATGGCGGCCCCTCGGCGATCTCGCCGGCGACGTCGACTGGAACAGCCTGCTCCAGGGTACGGACGCCGTCATCCACCTCGCCAACATCGCGCACCAAGAGGCGAGCGAGGACGATTTCGAGCGCGTCAACCACCGGCAGACCGCGGCGCTCTGCGCGGCGGCAAAATCCGCCGGTCTGCGCCAGCTCGTCTACGTGTCTTCGATCTATGCGCAGTCGGGACATACCGCGCCGCACATGCTCACCGAGGCCGACACGCCGCAGCCCGTGAGTGCCTACGGCAGGTCGAAGCTCGCGGCGGAGCAGGCGATCGCCGCGAGCGGGATGCCCTTTACGATCCTGCGGCCGGTGCTTGTCGTAGGGAAGGGCGCCAAGGCAAATGCCGCGATGCTCGAGAAGCTGGCGCGGCTGCCGCTGCCGTTGCCGCTGGGGTCGATCACCGCGAAGCGCGCGTTCCTGTCCGCCGAGAACTTCGCAACAGGTGTTGCTGCGGTGCTGGGCAATCCCCGCGCGCTGGGTGAGACCTTCATCATGGCGGACCGCGAACCCTGCACCGTCGGCGACGTCATCGCGCGCATGCGCGCGGAGGAGGGCAGGCGTCCGAGCATCTTCGCGCTGCCGGGGCTCGAATCCGCACTGCGTCTCATCGGTGCGGGTGGCGTCTGGGAGAAGATCGGCACGCCGTTTCTTGCGAGCCCCCGGAAGCTCATCGCGCTCGGCTGGTCGCCGTCCCGCTAGCGCTCGGGAAATCCTGGAAATCTGGGCCCAATCGGCGATGCCGCAACAAAAAAGCGAGGCCCGGAGGCCTCGCGTCGAACTGCCTGACGGCGAGCTTAGAACCCGAGATAGAGTCCGAAGCCGCGACGGCGATAGTACGGATAGCCCCAGCCGCCGTAGTAGGGCCGGCGATAATAGTACGGACGGTAATACGGGCGATAGCCGTAGCCATAGTGGCGATGGCGATGATAGCCCCAGCCACGGTAGCCGCGCCGGCGGTAACGGACTTCTTCGGTAAGACCCGTCGCGGAGCGGGTGACGTCTGCACGCGACACCGAGGGAAGGGCGGACGCGCTAGACGTTGGCATCGCTACATAAAGGAGGCCTGCTAAGGCCGAGGCAAGGAAGGCGGTCGTTCTAAGACGCATCGCGTTCACTCCTGTGACTTGTTCTGCGCACCTTCGATGGGATGTAAACCAACTCGCAGGTGAGCGGTAAAGTTCCCCGATGTGGAGCAATAGCAGCTCGCGCCGTAAACATGGCGACAGTGTGAGATTGATCCCATCGGCGGGAAAATCAAGGGTGATCGTTTCGCCACTTGTCGTGATCGTCTCGCAACGGATCACGATCACGACGCGGGGTTTTCAACCGGTGTTGCACTGCGCTGTTGCTTACGACGCTCGCGCCATTCCTCTAGCCTCTGCATGACGACGAAAACCGACGGCACGAACACGACCGTCAGCAGAGTCGAGCCGAGCATACCGGTGAGAACGGCAATGCCGATGGACTTTTGCGCGTTGGCGCCCGCACCGCTTGCAAGCACGAGTGGCACCACGCCAAGGATGAAAGCGAAGGATGTCATGAGGATAGGACGGAAGCGCGAGCGTGCCGCCTCCGTCGCCGCTTCGAAGATATCCTTCCCCTGGTGCCGCAGCTCCCGCGCAAATTCGACGATGAGGATGGCGTTCTTGCTGGAAAGGGCGATGAGCAGAATGAGGCCGATCTGCGTGTAGAGGTTGTTGGCGACGCCCAATGCAAGCAGCGCGCCGGCCGTGCCGAGGAGAGCCAGCGGCACCGAAACGATCACCGTCACCGGCGCGATCCAGCTTTCGTATTGGCCGGCAAGCACGAGGTAGACCAGCAGCAGGCTCAGCCCGTAGATCAGGTAGATCTGATTGCCGACCTCCTTCTCCTGGTACGACATCGCGGTCCACTCGTAGCCCGCGCCCTTCGGCAGCGTGTCGGCTGCGATCTGCTCCAAAAGGTCCATACCCTGCCCGGAGCTGAAGCCCTGGGCGGTATTGGTGACGACGGTGGCCGCCGGATAGAGGTTATAGAGGCTGATGACCGAAGGGCCCGCCACGGTCGTGATCTTCGCCAGCGTTCCCAGCGGCACCATATCGCCGTTGTTGTTCCGCACCTGGAGGTACTGGAGGCTTTCCGGGTTGATGCGCGCGGCGGCGTCGGCCTGCACGTAGATCTGGAACACGCGACCGAACTTGTTGAACTGGCCGATGTAGCTCGAGCCGATGTAGGTCGAGAGCGTATCGAGGGCGTTGCCCAGCGGCACGCCGAGGGTTTCGGCCTTCACGCGGTCGATTTCGACGTTGATCTGCGGCGCGTCCGCCAGGAACACGTTCGTCGCCGATTGGATCATCGACTGGTCGCCGGCGCGCCGAGTGATCGCCTGCGCGAGGCGCTGCAGCTTTGCATAGTCGAATGAGCCGTCGCGCAGCTCCACCTTCATGGTGGCGCCGGAGACGTTGCCGATGCCCTGAATGGCCGGCGGGGGAATGACGAGCGCCGTTCCGTCGGGAATGTCCGCGACCCGCGCCGACAGCGCTTTGTAGAGACTGAGAAGATCCTCGCCCTTGCCGCGCGCGCCCCAATCTTTCAGCACGACATAGGCAACGCCCGCATTCGAAAGGCTCGCGCTGTCGTTGAGTGCCGCGATGCCGCCGATGGAGACGACCCGCTCCACGCCCGGCTGCTTGCGCAGGCGCTCGCTCACGTCATCCATGGCGCGGGTCGTGCGCTCGAGCGAGGAGCCCTCCGGCAGCTGCACGACGGCGATGAAGTAGCCCTGGTCCTCGATGGGCAGGAAGCCGGTCGGAACGCGGCTCAAGGCCCACACGGCGAGCGCGACGAGCGCGGCGACGATCAACGTCATGATGGTGCTGTGGCGCACCATGCGCCGGATGAGGCCCGTATAGGCGTTTTCGAGTTTGCCGTAGACGTAGTTGAAGCCGCGCGCGAGCACGTTGCGCTGCTCGGGCGGCGTCACCGGCCGCAGCCAGAGCGCGCACTGGGTCGGCTTCAGCGTCATGGCGTTGATGGCCGAGATGAGCGCCGTCGCGGCGATGACGAGCGCGAACTGGCGATACATCTGACCCGAGAGGCCGGGCAGGAACGCCGCCGGAACGAACACCGCCATCAAGACGAGCGTGATGCCGATGATGGGCCCCAGCAACTCGTCCATCGCTTTCACCGCCGCATCGTGCGGCGTAAGCCCATGCTCGATGTGCTTCGCCGCGCCCTCGACCACGATGATCGCGTCGTCGACCACGATACCGATGGCGAGAATGATGGCGAACAGGGTCGAGAGGTTGACGGAGAACCCGAGCAGCGCCATCGCGGCAAAGGCGCCGATGATGGTCACAGGCACCGTCGTTGCCGGCACGAGCGTGGCGCGCCAATCCTGCAGGAACACCAGGATCACGACGAGCACCAGCAGCGCCGCTTCGATGAGCGTGTGGTAGACGTCGTTGACGGCGGACGCGACGAATTTCGTCGTATCGAACGGCACGACCCACGTCATGCCTTCGGGGAAGGCCTTTTCCAGCTCCCGCATGCGCTCTTCGACGCGCTTTGCGACGTCGAGCGCGTTGGCATCCGGCAGCTGATAGATGGCGATGCCCGCGGAAGGCTTGCCGTCGAGCTTGAAGGTCTGGCTGTAGGCTTGTGCGCCGAGCTCCACGGACGCCACGTCCTTCAGCCGCGTGATGCGTCCGCCCTTCTCCGTCTTGACGATGATGTTCTCGAACTCGGAGACATCTTCCAGCTTGCCATGGACGTTGATCGAATACTGGAACGCCTGTCCCTGCGGCACGGGCGGCAGGCCCACCTGTCCGGCGCTTGTCGAACGGCTTTGCAGGTTCACCGCGTCGATCACGTCCTTCGGCACCAGCCCGCGCGCTTGCAGTTTCTGCGGATCGAGCCAGATGCGGATCGCGTATTGCCCGGCGCCGAATACAGAGACACTGCCGACGCCGTCGATGCGCGCGATCTCGTCGATGAGATTTATGGTGGCGTAGTTTGAAAGGAACAGGCTGTCGTAGCGCCCATCAGGCGATGTCAGCGCCACGATCTCGAGGATCGATGTTGACTTCTTGTTTGTCTGGACGCCCTGTTTCTGCACCGCCTCCGGCAGCGCTGCGAGCGCGCTCGATACGCGGTTCTGCACCAGGATCTGCGCTTTATCGCCGTCGGTGCCGATCTTGAAGGTGACGGTGAGCGTGTATTGTCCGTCGCTCGTTGATAGCGACGACATGTAAATCATACCTTCGACGCCGTTTACCCGCTGCTCGATGGGTAGTGCCACTTCGCGGGTGACGGTTGCGGCGCTCGCGCCGGGATAGCGCGCCGTCACGACCACCGTCGGCGGGACCACGTCCGGGTATTGCGCCACCGGCAGGCGCGCGAGCGCCACGAGGCCGAGGATCACGATCAGGACGGCGATCACATTGGCGAGGACAGGGCGGTCGATGAAGAATTTGGCGATCATTGCCCGCCCTTGCCCTTGGAGCTTTTCTTGCCTTTCGGCGCTTCCCCGTCATCGGGTGAGGTGCGCTCCTTCTTGACGGGCGGATTGCTTTTGGCGTCGTCCGATGCGGAATCGGGAGCCTGCTCGCCCTTGCCGTCCTTCGCGCCTTTCCCGCCCGCCGCCGGCGACCATCCGTCATCTCCAGATGGCGCCTTGTCGGCAATGGTCGTCGCGACGGGCACCACGGTATTGCCGGGGAGGGCGCGCATGAGGCCGCCGACGATGACGCGGTCCTCCGGCTTCAGGCCGCCTTTGATGATCCGCAGCCCGCCGTCCACCGTCTCGCCGATTTCGACGACGCGCTGCTCCACCACGTTCTTGTCGTTGACGACGAGAACGTAGCGGCCCTCCTGGCTGGTGCCGAGCGACACGTCCGGCACCAGCAGGGATGCGACGTCCTTCTGCTTGGGGATGCGCACGCGCACGAACATGCCGGGCGTGAGCACGAGGTCCTTGTTTTCGAAAATGGCACGCGCGGCAAGGGTGCCGGTCGAGGCGTCGACTTCCGGCGCCACGTAATTGAGCGTGCCGGTATGCGGATAGCCCACTTCCGTCTGCAGGCCGATCCCGACGGGAATCGGACCGAGGTCCTCGAGCTTCACGCCCGCCGCGCGCAATTGCTCGCGCACCTGGAGGACCTGCTGCTCATCGACGTTGAAGTTCACGTAGATGGGCTTTTGCTGGACGATCGTGGCGAGCCTCGTTGGCTCGCCGGCGCCCACCATGGCGCCGGGATCGACGTAGCGGGCCGAGACGGCGCCATCGAAGGGCGCGACGATGGTCGTATATTCGAGGTTGCGCCTGGCCTGGTTGACCTGCCCCTTCGCCTGCATCAGCGCAGCGGCGGTCGAATCGCGCTTCGCGAGCGACTCGTCCACCTGCGCCACCGAGACCGCCGAGGTTTTTACCAGATCCCGTTTGCGCTTGAGGTCCGCGTCGGCCTGCAGAAGCAGCGCCTGCTGCTGGCCAACTGTCGCCTCGGCGATCTGCAGGGCGATCTCGTAGTCTTGCTTGTCGATCTGGAAGAGCAGCGCACCCTTCTTGACCTGGTCGCCGTCCTTGTAGCCGACCTTCTCCAGGAAGCCCTGCACGCGCGCGACGAGGTCGACGCGGTTATAGGCGACCGTGTTGCCCGTCACCTCCATGTAGAGTGTGACGTCGCGTTGCACGGGGTTGGCCACCGTGACTTCGGCAGGGGGCGGAGGCTGATAGGTATTGTGATCGCTGCAGCCGCCTATCTGAAGCGCAACGGCCATCGCCCCGAGGCACGGTAGAAAAACTCTGGAAAATTCGCGCATTGCCAGGAACCTGCGCCCCCTGAAGCCGGCTGTTCTCTGGCGGACACTAGGTGATCGGAATTAATAATTGCTCGATTGCGCCTAAAGCTGAACGCGCGGGCCGCATCGGCGCCCCCGCGCACGCGGCCCTGTGTTCTACCTGGCAGGAGTAATTGCACCGCCCGCGGCGAGCGATTAGCGTGCGCTCCTCTTTAAAAGTCGAAGGCTGGGGGGAATGTTTTCAAGCCAACTCGATAGGGCGCGGCATCCGTTTTCCGGCCGCCTGCGCGGCTTCGTGCTCGGAACGATGCTGATGATCGCGGCCGCGGCGGCCCTCGTCAGCCCGCGCACGGCGGCCTTCACGTTCTGGGCCACGGCCATCGGCTTCGCCGCCAGCACGCTGGGGCGCCGCGACATCGACTGGAAAGAGCTCCGTCCCGGACCGGTGACGTTCTCGCTGGCAGCGTTCTTCGGCTATGCGCTGCTGAGCGCCACATGGGCCGCTCACCCCTCCATCACGGCCGAGAAGGCATGCCTGGGCATGCTCGCCGCCGCCGCGGCGATGCTCATGGTCGGACTGCTGCGGCAGGAGACGCGTCCGAATCTCGTGCACATGGGCGAAGGCGTCGTCCTCGGCATGTTGCTGGGCATTGCCTTTCTCGCCGTCGAGGTGTTCGGCGATCAGCCGATTAAGCTCGCGCTCTACCGTGCACTCGAGTTGCAGCCTGCCGACCTCAAGCCCGCGCCATTTTTCACATGGCAGGGCAACTACCTTCAGAGCATCTCGCCCGAGGACTTGACCCGCAACATGACAGATGCGGCGCTGTTCCTCTGGCCCGCCGTGATGGCCGCGCTGGGCGTGTGGCGGCGCTCCGGTCGGGCAGTCGCCCTCGTGCTGCTGGCGACCGCGGTGGCGACGATCATGTGCTCGAAGCACGCCTCCTCCCAGCTCGCGCTGCTCGTCGGGTTTGCGGCCTTTGCCCTGTCCAGCCTGTCGCTGCGCTGGGCATGGCGCACGATGATCGTAGCGTGGTTCGGCATCTGCCTCGCCGTGCTGCCGCTCGTCTTCCTCGCCTATAAAGCGGAGCTGCACGAGGCCGAATGGCTTTATCCGTCCGCCCGGCATCGCGTCATCATCTGGAACTACACCGCCGAGAAGACGCTCGAATCTCCCTGGCACGGGATCGGCGCGAACCAGACCTATCTCCTCGGGCCGAGCCTGGAGGCCCAGATACCGGATTTCAAAACCAACCCGCTTGCGCGCACGCTCTCGATCCATGCGCACAATGTGTATTTGCAGACGTGGTTCGAGCTGGGTCTCGTTGGTGTCGTTCTGCTGGCGGCCGCCGGATTTTTCCTTCTCCGCGCGATCCGCAATCTTGGCCCGCGCCAGCGGGCCTATGGGTTCGCCACGTTCGCTTCCTGCGCGGCGATGGTCTCGACGAGCTATGGCATGTGGCAGATATGGCTCGTCACCTCGCTCGGACTCACCGCCACTCTGTTCGCCCTGGGTGCGCAATGCCGCGATGGCGATGCGCACCCTGAGCAAACGGACGATTAGAGCGCCGGGTAGTCGGTGTACCCGTGCGCCTCGCCCGCATAGAACGTGCTGGGGTCGGGCTGGGTGAGCGCCGCGCCGGAGCGCAGGCGCTCCACGAGATCCGGATTGGAGATGAACGGACGCCCGAAGCAGATGAGGTCCGCGAGGTTCTTCTCGCGCGCCTCGATGGCAAGCTCCAGCGTGTAGTTGTTATTGGCCATGTAGAGGCCGTTGAACGCACGCCGCAGCTTCTGCAGGTCGAAGCCGCCGGCCGGATTGCGGTCTCCGCCCGTATCGCCCTCGATGACGTGGATATAGGAGAGATTGTACGGGTTGATCTGCTCGATCAGCGACAGATAGACCGGCTCGGGGTTTGAATCGCCGATGTCCGCGAACTTCGTCAGCGGCGAAAGCCGGATGCCGACGCGGTCGCCGCCCCACACCTTCGTCACCGCGTCCACCACCTCGACGACGATGCGCGTGCGGTTCTCGATCGAGCCGCCGTAGCGGTCGGTGCGCTTGTTCGTCTTGTCTGAAAGAAATTGCTGCAGAAGGTAGCCGTTGGCCGCATGGATTTCGACGCCGTCGAAGCCCGCTTCCATCGCGCATTTGGCAGCGTGTGCGTAGTCGGCGACGATGCCGGCAATCTCGTCCGTCTCCAGCGCGCGCGGCGTTTCCAGCGGCTTGAAGCCTTCATAGGTGTAGGCTTGCTGGTTCTCCGCGCGCACCGCGCTGGGCGCCACGGGAAGCGCGCCGTCCGGCTGCAGGTCGGGATGCGAGACGCGGCCCACATGCCAGAGCTGCAGGTAGATGCGTCCGCCCTTGTCGTGCACCGCCTTGGTCGTCAGCTTCCAGCCTGCGACCTGCTCCGCCGACCAGATGCCGGGCGTGCGGATATAGCCTTTGCCCTGGGCGGAAATGTTGGTCGCCTCGGAGATGATGAGGCCGGCGGATGCGCGCTGCGCATAATAGGTGGCCTGCAATTCGCCGGGAACGCCGGCGTCGTCCGCCCGGGAGCGGGTCAACGGCGCCATGACGATTCGGTTTGCGAGCCGGTAGGGGCCAAGCTGAACCGGGTCGAAAAGGTCCGATTGCTCGGCTGCGACGGCAGCGCGCGATTGAGACATGGTGTCCTCCTTTAGATAACCGTCGAAGCATCTAGGGACCGGGCGACGCTTCGACAAGGCACGACAATGCGATCTCCGCAGTGCCTGAGGCATATCTGCAAGACTTGAGAGATGTGTTGTGAGGACCTCAAAAACAAAGAGGCCGCCCTGGGGGCGGCCTCCGTGAGACTTTGGCGGCGGGTTTGCGGCGGTTGTTGCGCCGCGCCGCTAATGCGTCAGGCGAACACCGGAGGAAAATCCGGCATGAACCCGAGCGACCGCGACATCGCCGTCCTCAAGATCCCACTCGACATCGGATCACCTCCTTTCAGCTGTTGAACGGTGATGAGAGGCTGCCACGAATTTCGAGATCTGCAAAGTTACGTTTTGGACATGGACGGGCCCCCGCCGCTGCAGACCTCGGCCGCATGCGAATAGGATCGACAACTCGCTGCGAAGCGTTGCGCGACGCGCGCGCCCTGCACATGCGCGCGGGGCTGCAACGGAGCCGAGGTTCAATGCCCGCTGGCGCCTGCGCACGCGCGCGCTGCTTTCCAGCGACGTGACTCGAAATCGCAACGGCGTCGACGCGTCAGCGCGGGTGGATGCGGCTGATCTTCGAGCCCTCGAGCGTCAGGTTATACATGAGGCCCTTCGGATCGAGCACGAATCCGATGACGGGGCTCGTGATCTTGTTCGTATCGATCGAGCCGCCGACGCCGACTGTGATCACCGCGACCGAAGCATCGGCGCCGACCTTCCAGCCCTTCGTGCGGCGGAATTGGTCGAGCGCCTCCGGCGTCATGAACATGATGATGACGGACCGCTCCTGCACGCCGAGCTGGAACCCGACGGAAGCGGAGACGGTGTTGAAATAGTCGACGGTGCGGCCGTGAATCCGCAGCGCGCCTTCGCCGTATTCCCCGCCGACGCCGAAGCCCGCCTTCACCACCGATGGGAACACCAGGATGCCTACGGACTTGTGCGCGAGCTCCCGTGCACCGCGCACGCTGTGGAAGAAGCGGTCGAGCGTGGCATCGACGCCGACATCGATGTCATAGGCGGATGCAGCCTGGGCGCGGGGTAGGGGGGCGGCCATGACGAGGACGGCAACGACCGCCCACATGAGATTGCGCAGCATTTGGGGTCCGTTATCCTAAGTTGGTCTCTCATCGCTTTTTGCGACGGCTTCATGGCCAAAATAGCGCCGCGGTTGCAGGAAAGCATCGGTTTGCCGCCGATGGCCGTCCGTTACTCGTCGGCGACGCGCCGCGCGGCCAGCATATCGAATGTGCGCCCGAGGCCGGCGAAGAGCGATCCTATCCCGAACAGCAAGATGACGATGATCTCCAGATAGCTCTCGACCTGCTCCTTATCCAGCATGTAGTCCGATATGTCGGCGTCGGAGTTCTTGTACTTGGCGAAAACGTCGTCGCGCCGGGCTTCCGTTCCGGCGATCACGTCCTGCGGCGCCTGCATCTGCCGCAATAGCGTGAGCTGATTTTCGAACGCTTCGCGCAACTGGATCTGCGCGTTCTGCTGCGCGGTGAACGCCGCGAGCCGCCATTCTATCTGGCGCTTCATCGGCTCCAGATAGAAAAGCTGCATGGCCGTGGAGGCCAGCAGCAACAGAATGCCGAACAGCTCGCCGAGCTGATGGATTTTCAGACGCATCGTGGGCTCGTTTCCCCCATGGCCGGACCGGAGCGGAAGGCTGCAGCCCTGCCGCTAAACTAGCCAGAGGTGATGCCTTCGTTAAGGGGCGACCGCAAGAGCGCGCGGGGCAAAGGGCGAACCTGCGGGCTCTGCCGGCAAACGCCATTGCCGCAGGGCCCTTTCACGCCGCCGCCGCATGCATTAAGGGGGCGCAGTCCGTTGCACTGGGGGCCCGCGCGCGCATGATCCGTCTCGATAATATTAGTAAGCAGAACGGCCACCAGATCGTCTTCATCGAGGCATCCGCTGCGCTCAACCGCGGCGAGAAAATCGGCCTTGTCGGTCCCAATGGCGCGGGCAAGACGACGCTCTTCCGCATGATCGCCGGCCAGGAGCCGCCGGACGAAGGCCAGGTCTCCATCGATCGCGGGATCACCATCGGCTACTTCAGCCAGGATGTCGGCGAGATGGCGGGCCGCAGCGCCGTCGCCGAGGTGATGGACGGCGCAGGGCCGGTGAGCGAGATCGCAGCCGAGCTGAAGGAGCTCGAGGCCGCCATGGCCGACCCCGGTCGCGCCGGCGAGATGGAGGAGATCATCGAGCGCTATGGCGAGGTGCAGGGCCGCTTCGAGGAGCTCGGCGGCTACGCGCTGGAGGGCCGTGCGCGCGAGGTCCTCGCGGGGCTGTCGTTCACGCAGGAGATGATGGACGGCGACGTCGGCGCGCTGTCCGGCGGCTGGAAGATGCGCGTGGCGCTCGCCCGCATCCTGCTCATGCGCCCCGATGCGATGCTGCTCGACGAGCCGTCCAACCACCTCGACCTGGAAAGCCTCATCTGGCTGGAGGAGTTTCTCCAGGGCTACGAGGGCATGCTGCTGATGACCTCGCACGACCGCG
>JBIQJE010000042.1:0-4606 GCA_044507625.1 Hyphomicrobiaceae bacterium
CCGCGATCGCGAGATCCTTGGGCGGCAGGCTGACGAGCAGATTGTCGAGCTGCGGATCGCTCAGTCCCTGTCGGCGCGCCAACGCCCGCCACATCGCGGCTTCCGTGAGATCGAGATCGACCCCCTCGCCCACCGCAAGCAGCTTGGCATAGCGGTTCTGCGCCACGGGACTGCCGGCGTTGGCTGCACGACTGTACCAGCCCACAGCCGCATTGAGGTCGCGCGCCACACCCTGCCCCAGATAGAGCAGCGTCGCATAGTCGACCTGCGCTTCCAGCAGCCCCTGCTCGGCCGCAAGCCCGATCTGGCGCGCGCCCTCCGCCGAGTCCGGCGGCACGCCCGCGCCCTGCAGCAGCATGGTGCCGTAGTCATATTGGGCCTCTGCGAGCCCGGCCTCGGCAGCTTCTTTCATCAGCCGCGCGGCTTCTGTCAGGCTCGGCGGTGCATCCGTTCCCTCGATGTGCAGCAGAGCAAGATTGTATTGCGCGGGCGGATAACCCTTCTCCGCAGCTTGCGTGAACAATTCGGCTGCGCGCTTCTTGTTCTGCGGCACACCGAGGCCGCGCAGGTAGAGCAGCCCAAGTTCGAATGCGGCCATGCGGTCGCCATTCTTGGCCGCGATTCCGTACCAACTCGATGCGGTCGCCACGTTGGCAGCGACGCCAAGACCGTTGGCGTAAATCTCGGCGATCAGCGTTTGCGCGGCGGGATCGGCATTCTCGGCACGCGGCAGCGCCAATGCCAGCGCGGTCAGGTAAAAGCCCCGCTGATAGGCGCCATAGGCATCGTCGCGCCGGCCGAAAATCTCGTTACTGATATCGAGCGCATCGACGCCGGCATCGATCGGCGTGGGGAGTTCCTCGAGCGCCATCGAATTGTCGATGAGCGTCTCTTCGCTGCTCTGGCCGACCGACAGCGTCGGCGAGAGCAGTGCTGCCACAAGAACAACTGTGCCGAACCGCGTCACGGCGACGTCTCCAGCGCCTTGACGATGGCATTGAGCCGCGCGCTGACGCCTTCCGGGGCCGTCCACAGGCTATCCCCCAGCCCGATGAACTCGCTGCCCTCGGCCGTCGCACTTTCAGGCGTCGCGGCGGGGTCCGACAACACGCTCGGCACCTCCATGAGTTCAGCCCACCAGCGCGCCATCTCCCGCTGCTCCGGGTCGCGCGGTCCGGTGATCGGCCCGAAAAAAATGTAGTCGGGGTCGAGCTCGCCCTTGCTCATCGCATCGTGACGGGACGCGATCCGTCCCGCCCCCACGATGAAGTCCGGCTTGAGCGCGCTTGTCGCCGCCTTCACTTCGTTGACTCCGCCCTCGACATGGAGGCCGTCGGCGCCGAGCGTCCGCACCAGTCCGGGATCGCCCTGGATGAGTACGGCGACGCCCGCTCCTTGCGCGCGCCCCGCTATAGCCTTGACCAGCGCCTTGTAGTTGCCCTCCGAGCGCTGTCCGCGCGGCACAAGCAGCGCCGCGATAGTGGTCGCGGCCAGCGCCTCGTCGAGCTTGCTCATGCAAGCCGTGATATCGCCTTCGGCGGGGAGAACGAGGAAGATCTGCGCAGTCATGGCGGCCTTATAGCGTCACGCCTGCTCTTTGCCTGCAGATTCTGGCAGTAAGGTGGACGACCGTCAGGCCGCCGCTGCGCCTCCATCCACCTCCGGCGTCCACTCGCCCCGGGCCGCCAGCGCGTTCATCCGGGCCCGGTGCGCAAACGCGGCCTGTGCCGCGGGAATATTGCGTGCATCTCCGCCCCACGCCACCAGAGCTGCCGTCTGGAGCGCGCGCCCGTACGAAAACGTCAGCGCCCATGGGTGGCCGCCCATCCGGTTCATGGCGCAGAGGTTGGCGGTCGCCGCTTCATCGGTCTGGCCGCCCGACAGGAACGCGATCCCCGGGACCGACGCCGGCACATGCGCCTTGAGCACATCGAGCGTCCGGGCGCCGATGACCTCCGGCGTTGGCCGTTCGGCCGAACGGACGCCCGGCGTGACCATATTCGGCTTGAGCAGCATGCCGGTCAGGTCCACGCCCGCCAGCCGCAATTCCTCGAACACCGTCGCCAGCGTTTCGCTCGTCACCTCGGCGCACCGTTCCATGCTGTGGTCCCCGGGCTCGCCGTCAGCCAGAACCTCCGGCTCCACCACCGGCACGATGCCCGCCTCCTGGCAAAGCGCCGCATAGCGCGCGAGCACATGGGCATTGGCCCGGATGCCGTTGCGCGAGGGCGCATAGTTGCTCACTGCAATGACGCCGCGCCATTTGGCGAACCGCGCACCGATCTCGGCATAATGCGCCAGCCGCTGCCGCAACCCGTCGAGCCCTTCGGTGATCTTCTCGCCCTTCGTGCCCGGCATTTCGAACGCGCCGCGGTCGACCTTGATACCCGGAATAACATTGGCGTCTGCGAGCAGCGCGACGAAGGGCGTGCCGTCCGCGGCATCCTGCTTGAGCGTCTCTTCCGTGAGGATCACGCCCGAGATGTATGTGCTCATCGCTTCGTGCGAGCGGAACAGCATCTCGCGATAGTCGCGCCGTGTCTCGAACGTGACCGGCAAACCGATCACCGCGAAGCGCTTGGCGATCGTACCTTCCGATTCATCGGCGGCGAGAATGCCCGTGCCGGGGGCAACGAGCTGGCGGGCGGTCTCTTGCAGCGAGGGCTTCGGCAACGGCGTCTCCAATGTTCAATGAGGAACGGAACGGGGCAATAATCAGCTACCCGATTGCTCAGAACTTGGTGAGTCAGACGATAGTTGCAGGAACCGATTGCGCTATTTCATCAGCGCCTTCAGCCCTGAGCTTGAGCCCGCTTGCGTAGCGATATTCCGATCTCTGCCAGGGTTCCCAAGGCCAGTGCGAAGACGATCGCGTAGGCACCCTTATCGACGGTTTCGGCAACTGTCCCGCCAACGGCATATCTCGCAAGGGCCTGGTCCGCTGGCGTGATCCACCCCATGAAGATTGAAATGCCAATCGCGACCTGGAACGCACCGAGAAACAAAGCGACTATCGCGACGATCCGTGAGATGTTGCGAACAACATCGTCCCCCCATCCTAAGTTACTTCATCAGCGCCTTGACGCCCGGCAGCTCCTTGCCTTCCATCCATTCGAGGAACGCGCCGCCGGCCGTCGAGACATAAGTGAAATCGTCCTTCACGCCGGCATGTGCCAGCGCCGCCACCGTATCGCCTCCCCCCGCAACCGAGACAAGCTTGCCGGCCTTGGTACGCGCCGCGGCGTAACGGGCGATCTCGTTCGTGCCTTCGTCGAACGGTCGCGTTTCGAACGCCCCCAGCGGTCCGTTCCAGACCAGCGTAGCCGCCTCGTCGATCGCGCCCTTGATGCGCTCGCGGGACTGCCGGCCGACATCGAGGATCATGCCGTCGGGGTCCATCGCGTCGAGCCCGTAATTCTGATGCGGCGCATTTTCGGCGAAGTGCCAGGCGACCACTGCATCCACGGGCACGATGATCGCACAATTGGCCTTCTCGGCCTTACCCAGGATCGCGTCGACCGTCTCGCCCATGTCTTTCTCCGCCAGCGATTTGCCGACCCCGATGCCCTGCGCGAGCAGGAATGTGTTCGCCATCGCCCCACCGATCACCAGCGCATCGACCCTGGCGACGAGGTTCTGCAGCAGGTCGATCTTGGTCGAAACCTTGGCGCCCCCGACCAACGCAATGACCGGCTTTTTGGGCGAGCCCAGGCCTGCTTCGAGCGCCTCGAGCTCGGCCTGCATCGCGAGGCCCGCCGCCGATGGCAAAGCATGGGCAAGCCCTTCCGTCGAGGCATGCGCACGATGAGCCGCCGAGAACGCGTCATTGACGTAGATGTCGCCGAGCGACGCCATGCGCTCAACCAGCTCCGGATCGTTCTCTTCCTCACCGGGATGGAAGCGCGTGTTCTCGAGGACGAGCACCGAGCCGTCCGGCGCATCGTCGATCGCTTCGCCCGCGGCCTGCACATTCACCCAGTCGGTGTCGATGAACCCCACCGGATGGCCCGTCGCATTGGCGATCGCCGGCACCACCTGCTCCAGTGAATACGCCTTGTCGACCTTGCCCTTGGGCCGGCCGAAATGGCTGATCAGGATTGCCTTGCCGCCCGCCTTCGTGATTTCCCGGATGGTCGGCACCACCCGCTCGATGCGCGTCGCATCGGTGACTTTGCCGTCCTGCACCGGGACGTTGAGATCGGCGCGCAGCAGCACGCGCTTGCCGGAAAAATCCATGCCGTCGATCGTCTTGAAGCTGCTCATCTGCGTTATCCTGGCGAGTATGGCCGTGTGATACCGGCCCAGAACCCGAAATGAAAGGGAAGGAATGATGGAAGTTCGGCGGGGCCGAATGACCGACCATCTCCACCTCCGCCCTCGCAATTTCGAGGCCATCCGGCGCGCTCCACCGGCGCGGTGACGAAAAGTGCAGACTAGACCGCCCGCTCGAAAAGGCCGGGATACTCGGTCACGAACCCCAAATCGTCCACCGTGATGTCTGCCGTGAAGTAGTCGTCACCTTTGCCGTTCTCGAACCGGTACACGCGCTCGCTGAGCCGGGTGTAGCTCTGCTCATCCGGATATGGCTCGAGCGTATCGGCCGGAA